>CAWJBE010000009.1:0-411835 GCA_963841095.1 uncultured Acidobacteriaceae bacterium | reverse complement strand
TCAACTCGTATCCCAGCGTCTTCGCGTCGTTCGTGTACATCTGCACGTCGAACTGAGCACGCGACACCGACACATAGGCCATGCGGCTGTTGACGAGTTCGCCGGGAGCCTGTTCCGTGTCCACGTGGATCAGCACGCGCTCTGCGGTCTGGCCTTGGCTGCTGTGGCTCGTCACCGCATAGCCGTAATCGAGATGCGGATGCTGCCTCGCGTTGAACTCGACCTCGCGCCCCGAGTCCGTGCGGAGTTTCAGATTGCCGTCGCCCTCGATCCGCTCGATGGTCGCCAGTTCGCGGTTAGCGAGTTTCTGTTCATGGTACGGGGCCGTGAGTTGCACGCGGTCGCCCTGCGCGAACTTGCGCTCGCTGTCGCGGTAGACCGTCACACCCTGCAAGCGGCGCGGATCGTAGCTCAGCTCTTCGCCGCCGTGCCGCTTCACTGTGAGCGTGTTGCTTTCGCGGTCTACGTGCGACACACGCGCATATTCTCCCGGCTCGATGCCGAGAGGCTTGCTGCCTTTCGAGTAGCGCAGTACGTCGCCCTGCTCGTAGTTCTGCGCGTGCTGCCGGTCCGCGCCGGTCACGTCCTGCCGCGCGTAGAGCACATGCACGCGCTGCTCGTTATTGCTGACCTTGCCCTCGTTCTGCATCGTGCGATGGATGGCCTCGTTGATCTCGCGGCGTGATGCGTTATCCGGCGACACAACCAAGGTCCGCTCCGGCGAGCGCACGTACTCGCGGGCGATTTCGCTGATGCGTTCCTGCCGGTCGCCGATCTCATGCACGCGGCCCTGGCTGTTCAGATTGCCGATGGCCTCGCGCACTTCGCCGCGCGCAAGCTGCTCCACGGCCTCTTTCAGACGCCGGGTCTTTCTGCCGGATGATCTCATCCAGTCTGGCCGTGCGCATTCCCGCTTCCTGCAACTGCGCATAGGGCCGTCCTGCTTCGACCGCCTCATGCTGGCGCACGTCGCCTACGAACAGCACGCGGTCGTTTTCTTTCAGCCGCTCGACGAACGTGTGTATTTGCTTCGTGCTCGCCATGCTCGATTCATCGACGACGTAGAGCCGTTTCTGTCCGTCGTCTTGCTGCTCGCCCCGTGCAAGATGCCTTTGCAATGTTTGCGTCTCGATGCCCGCTTCAGCGAGTTTCTGCGCGGCCCTCGATGTCGGCGCGAGTCCTTCCACTTGATAGCCCGCACGCTCGGCCCCTTCACGGACAGCCGCTAAAGAAGTCGTTTTTCCGCCCCCGGCTACGCCTTCAAGCGCCATCATGCGGTCGCGGCTCGTCAGCACATCCTCGACCGCGTTCCGCTGGCTCAGGCTCAAGTGCGGATGCTGCTCCATCGTCTGCTGCCGTACCTGACCGTCTGCCAATACCTCGCGCGTGCCTTGGCCAAGCTTCATCCGCTCGATTAGCTCGCGCTCGAAACCCTGCATTTCGCCGGTCGTGAACGCGCGGCCTGCGAGTCCTGGCCTGCGCTCGACTTCGACCAGATCGTGCGACTGCACACGCCGCTCGAACTCGGCGCGAACCTCCGGCAACCTTGCCTCGCCCATAGTGTGCTTGAGGGCATCGCGCATCAGCGTTCTTTCATCGGCTACGGCCTCGCGCTCCATGCCGCGCTCGCGCGAATAGCTCACGCCCTCGTGCGCGGCAACTCCCGCCTGCTCCGGCTTCAGCTCCACACCTGGCCGCTGCGCCGCATCTTTGACAACGTGCTGCGGCTGCTGGCCGTGTTCGGCTGCGAGTCGCTGATGCTGCGCTCGCACATCTTCATGCGATAACGGCTGCTTGGCGTCGCGCGTCTGATGCGCGGCGATTTGCGCGGCGCCAGCCCCGCGCACTCCTGCCTTTTCCATATGCTCTTTGATTTGCTGCCGCCGCGGACTCGACGCCTCCAAATACTCGCGCGTGTAACCCTTGATCTCCGGCTGCCCGTGCGCGCCGCGTTCGATTTCGTAACCAAGCTCCTGCAACCGCGCCGCCAGTTCCGAGCGATACACCGCCGTCGCGTACTGCTGCGTTCTGTAAAGTTCTTGCGGCTGCAACGCCCGCGTCTGGCCGTCTGCCATTTCGGTCATATTGAAGATCACCGCGTGCGTGTGCAACTGCGGTGCGGCGTAGCCGTCCACGGGCCTGCTACTGTCATGCTCGAACTTGGCGACGGCCCACTGGCCCGTCGTCTGCGCCGGGACATTGCCGCCCATGCGCGCCTGCGCGTACTTCTCCATTTCGTCAAGCGCGGTGCGCACGCTCTCCCTATGGGCATCTCGCACTCGATCATCGCCGCCAACCAGCGCCGTCAGAGATACCGACTTCGGCGCGCTGAACGTCGCATCCCATCCCGCCCGGTGCTCCATCGTGCGCACCATGTCGCCCTGCGCGTTCACATACTCGCGGGCCGTCTGATGCCGAACCAACTGCTCGCCCGTCTCCGGGTGCTGGCCTTCGGCCAGCCGCGCGAACTGCTGCTCATGTACTTCACCCTGCAAGCCCCAGCGAGTAGCAAGCTGGCCCTGCCACTCTCCGCGCACACGCTCGCCCTCTGTGTAATAGTTCTCCCGTGCATTGGCGAACTCTTCCTTGTGATACGCCTGCGCCTGGCCGGAGCTGATCGGTTTCGACAGTGTAATCATCGATTCACTCGAAGAACGGCGTCTGCTCGTTCACCGCCGCTGGTTGCTGTGCTTGCTCCTGCTTCTTTTGGACGGAACGCACCGGCTTTCGTGCCGGTGCTGCAACCGGCTCCAGCTCTGTCGTCAGCATCGCCGGCGTCGTCATCTTCCGCTCGATGAACTTCTCTGCTGGCTCCTCTAGCTTGAGATACGGTATCCGCATCCGCACAACCAGGTTGCCGTGCTTCAAGTACCCATGCAGCGGCTCAAGCCCGCCGATCTCCGAAGCCATCACCAGCGGCTCGCGCGTAATCTCCCGCTGCTCATTCTCCCGTTGATGCGGGAACACGCCCCGCGTCCGGCTCTCCCGGAACCGTTCCACCTCCAGTTCGCCGATGGATTTCGAGATCCACTCCGACGCATGAGGCTCGCTCGTTTTGAAGAAGAACTTCGTCGCGGGCTGCGACAGCATGGCCTCGGCGATGTGCCCGTACAGCGCCTCTACCTGCGCTTTGCCCTGGAAGCCCAGAACCATCGGGTTATTCGATTTCCGGCCCTCCGTGATCGCCGTCGTCAACTGCGGCAACCGTTGCAGCGTCGCCAGCTCGTCCAGCACGAACCATGTCTTCCGCGCCCCGCTTCCACCCTCGTTCATTAGTCGCAGCACTAACAGGTCAAGCCACAGGCTCATCAGCGGACGCAGCCGCTCGCGCATCGTCGGCTTCGACGTAAGGAACAGCCAACCGCGCCGCTCCCGGCTCCATGCATACGCGCTCCAGCGCCGCTCCGTTTCGCGCTCCGGCGGCAGCAGCTTGAACGCGCCGGCGACCATATTCAGCGACCCCAGCACTCCCGATCTCTGCGGCGGAGCCGTGGCGTGGATCATCGCCGCAAGCTCCGTACCCCGTACCCGCTTTTCGATCTCCTCCTCGTGGCACATCCAGTACGTCAACTGCTCCGGCGTGGGTTTCAGATTGATCAGGTGCGCGAAGATTTTCCTTGGCGCATCGACGAAGAACTGGTTCTCCCGGCCTCGATCCGGGAACAGAGATGCCGCTACCGTTAGCGCCTCCGCCTCATGCGGCACTTCGTCGCCCGGCGTCCAGAACGGACACCGCGCGTCCAGGGGATTCAGCACCATGTCGCCCCGCGATTCCGAGTAAAACTGCGGCAGGTATTCGAGCGCCGGATCGTACACGATGGCCGTCTCTCCCCGGTCGGCGATCTGCGCGAGCACTTGCCGGATGGCCGCGCTCTTGCCCGTCCCCGAGTCGCCCACGATGAGGAAGTGCATCGCCTCGCGCTCCTTCGGGATGCGGACCCAACGGCCCCGGTCCCGGCGCATCAGCCGGTCAACCCACGTCTGCTCCAAATTTATTAGCGCGATTCCGTCCGGGTAGTAAGTCGTCAGCCATTTCTTCCGGCCTAGCTTCTCGTTGAACTCCGCCGTCGTGACCAGTTCCGGCCCCCGCAGCCGCCGCCCGAACTTCCAGACCATCCGCCGCGCACGGTCCTTCGGCACGGCCATGAACAGCAGTACGGCGAAGAACGCCAGCGTCCAGTACGTGGGCCGCTTCACGAAGTCCCACAGCGTTTGGTTCTGGAAGACATAACTTCCCATCAGCTCATGCAGCCCACGGTCGTTGAACACCCCCGTCGTCCACTGCAACCGCGTCAGTCCATCCTTGATTCCCTGGTCGGTTAGCACGTACCCGTAGCGCCCGTCCTGGCCCTTCACAGCCTCGATTTCGTCGCCAGTCACAAGCACCTGCTCGCCCTTGGCCGTTACCCCTTCGAGCAGCGTGTAACGCGCCTTCGCTGCCGGAAGTTTCGACCGTGCGCCGCTCTTCAGATAGTCACTCAGGTACAGCCGCTCCGCCGCCGTCCAGTTCACCTGCCCGTCCCGCCACGTCATGAACACGAAGAACAGGCAGCTAAGGAGAAAAGCTCCCCACGTCCACACATGCGCCCGGCTCGGCCACGGTTTTGCGTACTGTTTCCGGCCCCACTCCGCCATACTTAACCCTCCTCCGCCTGTGTTTCTCCGGCCTCCGGCTTTTCAGCCGGGACACCGGCCTGCTTCCTGGCCTGACTCCGCGCCGCTTCGATCCGCTCCCGCGCCCGCTCTCCCTTCACCGCGTCGGCCCGCTCGATCAGCCCCCGCATCTCGGCTTCCGTCATCGGCCCCTGCGCCTGCCCGCCGTTACTTGTCCGGAACTGGAGATTGAGGAACAGCGTCCGCAACGCCAGTACCTCGGCCAGCGTCACCCGCCCGGCCAGCGCCGCGTCGTCGTCGGGAAGTTCCACGCCCGGCGCGGCCAGCAACACCGCCCGAACCCATTCCGAGAGCGTCATGTCGGCCTGACGCGCGCACTCCTCCAGCGCCGCGAATTCCTCCTCGCTCACCTTCGTGCCGATGGACTTCGTGCGCAGCGGAGCCTTCATCGCGCACCGCCCGCTCGATTGTGTTGGGGATTCGGGCCGCACGCTGTCTGCGCGCCGCAACGTACAGGACACGGGGCCGTGCCGAGCCGCTTTCTTGCTAAAGGGAGGGGAGTCATCGGGTTACCCCTTCAGCAACCGCTGGTTGCTACCAGAGTAACCCGATTTCAGAAATTTTGCCTCTTCGCGTCTGAGCTACTACACCGGCCCGCGTGCTTTGCCGCCTTATCCTTATAGTCGCCGGCTCCGCCTCAGAACAGCCCAAGATCGGCATTGTGGCACTTGTCATGTGGAACATGAGAAGAAGACATTCTTCTCATAGCTGCCAACCAGCCGCAGCGGAGCCGTCGGTCAAGGCCGTGCGCAGCACGCCGCGCAGCGGTCGGAGCGAAGCGGAGAGCCTTTACGGACGGCGGAGCGGAGGCTACACGCGCGTGAGCGCGCCGGGATGCCGGTTTCGGCCTCTTGACTTTTGCTTTCAAGAGGTTCCCCGAGTGGCAGCCGCAGGTTACTCCCGCAGCAACCGCTAGCAGGACATTTTGCGATCAATCGCTGCACTTTCAATAGGTTCCCGCCGCAGGAACCTCCAGTAACCTTGCAGCACCCGAGCCGGGGTGACGTGTCTCCACTCTTGCCGATGCCGAAGGCAGCGCCGTTCTTAAGTCTCGCCTCACAGAATCATTGCACCATCGCATAGAGGCGGTCTGCCTTTCTCCAACGGCTGCATATAATATTCTCAGCAAAGAAATTACTCCCAAAGTTAGGCCACGGAATGAAGAAGAAACTTCTCATTATTTTGGGAGCGGGTAGTTCCAGCGCAGTTGGCTTGCCTTCGGTGAAGTGCCTCGACCAGTTCATGGAGCTTTGGGGAACCGAGTGGGCCAGGCTACCCGGAACGACGGACCATTTTCGGGAGCTTCGGCAATCGGCAGAAACCTACTATGAGCGCGGCTCCGCCGGGCTCCGCCCTGCACTGAATTTTGAAAAGGTCCTGAGTGACATCGTGGCGATGGCGCACTGGATGGAACCGTCGCCGTGGGGAAACACGCTGAGGCAGGCGGCGTGCGGCGGCACGCCGCCTCCGCACATGAAATTTCGCTATCACAAGGAACTGGAGGATGAGGTTGCTGATGCAGCCCTTCCGTCCACGGGCGTGGTATGCGACGAAGACGAGGTGGCCCGTGAATCGTCGGTTGGGGTTGGCTCTCTCCGGGAGGTCGAAGCCACAGCGGATCACGGTGAGGACGATTGGAGGGGAAAATACGGCGCGCAGATCGAGCTAATGGCCGAGTACAGCTTCCTGCTCGAGAAGCTGGCCCAACACATGCGAGCCGAGTCCCAACGGTTTAGCTTGGCCAATTCCCCAGAGAATGACAAATATAGAAGACTGCTCGGCGGATTGCGTGAGAGCTTCGACATCGGCGTTTACAGCCTCAACTACGACACCGCTGCGCTCGACGCGTTGCAGGGCGCATATATAGGATTCGGCGAAAAAGGCACTTTCGAGCCGAGAGTCGTTCATGAGAGAGGAGATTGGGACTTCCTGTATCACCTGCACGGAAGCGTCCATCATTCTCTCAACCGTCGGTATGGCGACCAGATAGTTTGGAGGCCGAGCCTGGATAATGAGTTCTTCGACGGTCCCGAAGGCCAGTGGACCGAACCGAGGTCGAATGGCATCAAGATTCCGAGGACAACCCTAGTCGCGGGCGGTTTCAAGCTGGACCAACTGCTTTTCGAGCCATTTCAGTCGTACCATGCCTCCCTAATACGGCATGTTCATGCTGCTGATGCGATCCTGATTGGCGGGTACGGTTTCGGCGATGCTCACATAAATTTCGCGCTTCGCAACCGGGTCAGTCTTACCCAGGACGGACTGCGTATAAAGGACAGACCGCCTGTGATGGTGTTTACCCTGGCAGATGAAACGACCAAGCCGATGAGACGCCGGGACGACCTATGGGCCAGAGAGCTAGGTGTGTCGCTGTGCACCGGTACGCAGGGCCACTTTTTTCTGGAACCCGGCAACCCGTCCGATCCGATTCCTGCTGAACTTGCCATACGAGGCACGTTTGAAGTTGATGCTCAGCATCGCGTGGCAGTTTGGTATGGCGGTTTCGCTGAAGCAGTGCAGCGCCTACCTAACGTCATTCAATGGCTTGATGGCGGGTCCGATAATGCTCTCGCTGTCAGTTCAGCTCAGGGCATGTAAGAATGCTTTTGCGATGAGGTACGAAATGACGCTTCGAATGCGCTCTCGTGCCGCTGCCCTTGCGGTGACGATCTGCTTGGCAGTGGTTGGCAACTCGGGGCGCGCCCAGTCGATGTTATCTGGGCAATTCGTCAATCATGACAACCCGGTGGAGGTCGATATGCTCCGCCTAGTCGAATCCCCGCCAGGCCACCTCAGCGGCTCGTTGGTCGTTTCCTCTCTCAACGCCGATGGTTCAAGAAAGAAAGACGCCACCTATGATGTCACCGGCACAATAACAAGGCCGAATGTGAGTTTGCAGCTTGAGGGTGGGTTGGTCGGTTTGGCGGAATTCTTTGGAGCCTCGACGAACCTGGTCGGTAGCCTCAGAGGGGAAACGCTAACGCTCAGCGCGGGAAACCAGACGGAGGTTTTCTACGAAACCTCGCAGAAGCAATACGACGCGGTGCTTGCGGGTTTGGACGAGGCCGGGCACCGTGTTGCATTGGTTCGGCAAGCCTCCGGAGCAATACAGGAAATCGAGACGAACGATCAACAGCTCAATGCCGACCTGACAAAATATATCGCGTGGGGTCAGGAACGGGTTAACCACGTGTCAGGTGTTCGCAACTGGTACGCTGACCGCGCGACGCGCTACACAAAGTGCTTGCAAACGATTCGCCTGCTCGCCGCTCAGGGAATTCCGTCTTGGCATTGGCAGGATTGTGCCCTAGCCGTTGAAAACGATAAGTATTATCGTGACCAGGAAACACAATCAATTCGAGACCTTCAAGGGAAGAATCAAGACACCATTGCAGGCCTGGATGCGAGGATCATCGCGGCGCAGAGTCAGTTCCCGAAGGTGCTAGATCGGGTGAAGTCCGCTTGCCCCTACGCAAAAGACGTTGGCGCTTGCCAGAAAGAATTGCAGAAGCTGACCTCGCTTCCTCCAGACGGTTTCCTCGACAGCCATTTGATTGCAAGTTATCGAAGCATCATTCCTCAGGTTGACGAGGCAATCAGCGCTGATATGCAGACCGCAGCGACTGGACAGAACAACTTGGCAAACCTAGCCGACGAAGTAGAGAAAGTGTATAGGTCAGCTAGGTAAGCCATGCATCCCAACCTTTGACGCGTCCTTTTTAGCGCCTGAATCACTGCGCCATTGCTGCTCCTTTTAACTCAACACTATTCCTGCTGAGTCTGTTTTGCGACTCTAAGCTCCAAATCTGTCGTAAGCCATTTGCAGAACCCGTCGAGGCCCGGGAATAACGACCCTCGGTGGATATTCATGTGTCGAAGTCTTTCAAGAAACTCGATTCTCAAATCCCCGCCGACCTTCAGTTTCCTAATGACTGGTCGCTCCTGTATGGGGTCCAGCATCATTGAGATCAAAATCTGGTCGAAGAAAGGCGTGGTCTCATAGAGCTTCCAGAGAAAAAACCCTTGTTGAGCAGACATCCGCTCATTGCCGTGCGGTGGGTCGATTTTGACAATTAGCGGTTCGTTGCGTTGCTCAAGCAAGCCATTCAAATATGCCGTTCTTTCCTTGGCGTCAATCGATTCGAGATGCTTCTGCTTTTTCAGCTCCAACCAATTTAGATCAATCGCCCAAACTGCTGAGTATCCGTCATCTTCCTCACCGTCGGCCTTTTCATCTCCATCACTCTTCTCTTGGGGCTTATCTTCTATTGCAAAGTAAAGAGCGACATAGGGTGACGCCGTCCAATCCAGAAGGCGAGTCGGCGCACCGTGGTGCTGCATCAACGCAAACCAACTGGCTTTGTCATCCGGAGGAGGAGTGTGTGGAATGAGTTGATGAGCTTGTTGCTTGAATCGAAAGAGCAAATTGCTCTCTTCTTCGAAGCGATCTAGGTGATAGTGCCCACTATGGACGAAGTGGTGACCATCAGGCGTCTCCACTTTTACATTTTCATAGCGCACTCTTACCGCTCGATCCAGTGAGGTTCGGAGCGTCCACGCCGATTCACGTTGACCACGGAAACACCAAGAATCCTGAAGTTGCCCCATCCAGGTCAGAAAGTCCTCCCAGGATTTCGCCGGTTCAGTCCAAATCAGCTTGCCAAAAAGTTCGTCATAGGGGCGTCCAAACCTATCCGGGCTCTGGTTGTACTCTTCCAAAACCTTCTGTTGTCTTTGAGGCCAATCTTGCGGTACGGGCATATACGGTTCAGACCTCGTTGGCATTTTGATCCACACATCGATTATCGTAGTAATCCCTTGCAGTTCAGCCTTTTCTGGACCCCATCGCGAGCAATGCGCCCGATTTCCCTCAACTGCAAACCGAGATTTTGCGCGTGAAGCCGCGCGTAGGGTCCAACGGGTGACCGTGGAGGCCGACGCAAATACTACCGGGTTGGCACTATCGACAGGCCTGGCTTTACCTGGCGCAACATTCCAATCGACCGCATGCGGATCATCTGGCGCAGCCGCATGTCCGTGTCGGTTTCCCGTATCGGTCATCCGGCTCGCCGAAGACTCCTGGAGTCGGATATGGCACTGTCGCAGCGGAGTCCGGTCATTGCGACTTCCTGACACGTCTTCCGTTTACTTGGTCAAACGCATAACGCGCGTATTCAGGGAATCCGCGCGAAACACGGTCGTATTCAGCATTCGCCCTTTGCAGCTGCTTCATCGAGGCATATGCATCGCCACGTTTCAGATAGAAATCTGGAAGGACTGTTGATTCAAAGTCCTTCGCGTCCATTAGGAACTGCTTTGCAAAATCCGCGTATTTCATCTGAGGGAAAAACAGCGCCCTCAACTTTTCGCATAGTACATCGTCAGGCATTGCGTCAAACTCGGGATATATCCGACGAAACTGGTCAATGTTCATCTGGAACACCGCAGAGGAAAGATACTGTTTTATTGCGGCGCTAATGTCGTCAATGGCCTTCGGATACTCGTGCAATTTAATGTAAGCATTTGCGCGGTTCTCGTATGAACCGCACGACTCTTTGCATCCCATTGCGATCGACTTGGTGAAGTCCTGAACTGCCGATTGGTATTCCCCCAAAGAGACATGGGCCAGCCCACGGTCGTTGTAAGCAATCCGAGCAGTCTCGGGCTCAGGTTTTAGTTCCAACACCTCGTCGTAGTCCCGTATCGCTTGGCGATATTCTTTTAAATCGGCGAAGGCAATTGCTCTGAGCGCGTACGCAGGTCCGAATTTTGTGTCTAACGCGATTGCTCTGGTCAGTGATCGCACCGCAGAGCGATGGACTTCGTCAAGGGCAAGGCACTGGGGAGTCCTGGGCACGACCTCGTCCAAGCACTGCGCGTTCTTAGTAGACATCAGGCCGCCCAAGCGACCGATGCTGTACAGCTCACCCATATAAAACTCCGGCAGTGGCGAGGCTGAATTGAGAGTGGCCGCTCGATGGAAGGCGTCGAACACCGGGCTGTAGTCGGAGTCCAAATCGAAGCTGTAGAAAAAAGTCAGATAGAGTCCGCGATATAGAGGCGGGCGATAATCTTGCGGAAATTGTCGTTCCAGTGTCTCTAAATCCGCCTGAGTCCATACACAGGGCTCCGTGGTCGTAGTCGGCTTTGTGTTCCCGTCGTTAAACACATCCTTGGCATCTTCATAATTCTGCGTAATCGCAACATCTAGGTCGTGCATTGAGTCCTCAAGATGCCCGTTCTCGAGCTCAATCTTCGCCTTCAAAACATAGTGGTCTTTGAGCGTGGGATAGGCGGATGTCGATTGCGCGTGTAACGAGATAGACCGGCTGATGTCATTGAGGATTTCTGCGGAATTTGCGCCCATGTAACACGAAAAAGTTGCTCGTAATAAATAGAAGTCTGAGTTCGTCGGCTCAAGATGAATCAGTGTGGTAAGTTCTTGGATTGCCGGGTCAAGGCTCTTGATGTCATGCGGGTCTGCTGCGGTGATTGCTTTGCTTTGTATGAACTGCAAAGAGGCTGGGCTTGGTGGGGTTGGTATCGGTCCAGGCTCACCAGCCAGCTCCAGCGGCGCGACGATGCGTTGAAAACGCCCATCCTCCTTCGATGGCTTAAAGGTGGCTGATTGTGCGTCCAAGGCTTGAATAGATGACAAGAAAGCGCACAAAACCATAACGGTAGCTCTTACCATCATGCTTTTCTCCTTTGCGCTGAGGGGGCTACAAGTTCCACCCTATCATTGTTGGACAAGGAATCGAGGCCGAACTGGGCGGGCCGCAACCCGAAGGGCTGCACCGAGGATGGTGTTCCCGCTTGATCCAACCGGTGCGTTCTGAAAAGCTGCGCCGTCGCAAGGTACGGCCTCGCGGTGACCGTGCGGCCCGACGAAAATAGGGTTGGGATCGACTTTCGCTCGCAGTCATCCGATAATGGATATAGGTGTGAGGTTTCCATGACCATCCGTGTAGAACTTAACCCGGAGATGGAGAGACAGCTTACCGCTGAAGCATTGGCTCGCGGTATTGCGCTGGAGTTGTATGCGCAGCGGCTTCTTCAGGAAGCAATCGCTTCCAGGGGCAAAGGGCATGCACGCGCAACCCAGGAAGAATTTCGCGCCTTTCTGGATGCTCTCGCGAGCAAAGCGCCGAATGTTCCTCAACTGCGAACCGAGACTTTTTCGCGCGAAATGATTTACGGTGAACACGCCTAATGCCCAGCTCGTCCTACCTGGTGGACACGAACATTTTGCTCCGCCTCGTACAGCCGGACAGTCCCGAATATGGAACCATCCGGCAATGCACGGATCGTCTTTGGGCAGGTGGAGCGGACCTTTTCTACACGTCCCAAAATTTGGCTGAATTCTGGAACGTCTGCACTCGACCGGCTGATCGGAACGGGTTCGGATTTTCTGTCGCAGAGACGGATGAACGCGCAGCTCTGATCGAATCCAAATTCTCTTTTGCCGCCGACAGCGAAGCGACACATCAAGAGTGGCGCAAAATCGTAGTTGCGGCGGGCGTCTCTGGTATTCAGGTCCACGACGCCCGAATGGTGGCCGCTATGCGCGTGCACAGAATTGCGAATTTATTGACACTCAATGCCAAGGACTTTCGCCGGTTCAGCGACATCACTGTTCTGTCGCCAGATGACGTATTGGCCTCCCTTGGCTAGCGACTTTTCATCGTGAGCCGAAACGCCATCGGCGACGATTCAAAAACTAAGAAGAGGCAGACTCCTTGTTCCACGTCAAGGATTCCAGCCGCGCAATTCCTGCCTCGTCGAAGAACTTTTGATATTCGCGTCGTGGTTTCGGCTTTCCGTCACAGTAGGTAGCAGGTTGACAGCGGAAACCGCGCGAATGTGGCCTGATTGTCGCCCACGGCATGAAGGCAATGTAAACCGGCGTATCGGGCGATGAGACTGAGAAGTAGGGGATCGCCAGCACCATTTCCGGATGCGTTTGTGTGAGCTTCCCGACGTATCCGTACACGGCCTTATCGATCTTCTCTGCGCTTGGATATTTCCCCTTTACCTGCACAGGCCGGAGGATTGGCGACCCGTTCGCAACCTTGGAAATGACAAAGTCAAATCCCTTGTCACGGTGCGGGAAGTAAATGTCCCATCCTGCGTCTGCAAGGCGTCCTGCAACGTGAAGTTCAGCGAAATAATCGGAAACCTTCACCGTGATCATCCCTTCGCTGCTGCATACCGTAGCGGCATCAGTTCTTCAAATCTCAAATCAAAGACGTGTTCAATGTACTTAAGCGTTTTCGGCTGTTTGCCGAGAGAACAGCAAGTCACGCCGCGCGGTGCGTACAGCCCGAATTTTGCTCTCCAATGCGCCTTCTCGCGAGTCGTGGTCATCAGCCATTCAACGCCCGCCATCCACTCGCATCTCAGGTCGTCGTCGATGTTGTCCTTTATGTCCGCCTTAAGCCCAAGCTGCACAAGCGGCTTCCCGCGCGCTGCCCTGTATGCCGCGCACGATGGCACCAAGAATGAACGTGCGGGCACAGGTTCAGATACCACGCGCCCAACCCCAACGTAGCCAGGTCCGTTCACTCGCGCAACAATCAAGTCGCCAGAGTGCAAACGGCGGATCGCGTCTCTGTATTGTTTGCCCTGTCCCGCGCTCACATAGCCGTATTGAACGTTTTCCTCCCAGAGCCGGTGCTGGCCATGTCCGACGTTGAAGTAATAAATCTCATTGCTGAAATCGAAACCGGGGAGAGCGCGATGCAGGGTGTTGTCGGGCCTAAAGTTTTCCTTAAAATTCCCCGGTGCCATATTGGTCAATCCGCGAGTACTCCAGAGCAGCGTCTTCTCAACAAGAAAAGCCTGTTCTTCCGTGAGATGGTTAGCGATGACTCGGATCGTAGGCTCCAACCCCGTGGCTCTAATTGCGCGTATCGTGGCCGTCTTCTTTGTGTCCTGTGGGTCGGACCCGTGGGAGGACAGCCGCTTGCCCTTGCCTTTGCCAATGTAAAACGCCTGGAAGTTGCGTGGGTCGTAGTAAACGTACACGTACCATTCACGACTCGGTTCAGTCATCGATCTGCGCTCCGGGACTCTTGCCCCAGTATATTGGCCCGGTGCCGGGCCGGAGTGGGGCCGGTTCCGGCCCAAAAACCATGCCAGGATGGTTCCATCCTGGCTCACTGGATAGCGGTGTTTCGGTCGTCAGAAAGCAAGCAGTGCTGATCTACGCTTCCTCGGCCAAACGGACGGCCTCGACTCGTGCGGGACCTTTCCTGGGAACCGTCTTTTTCTTCGGCCGTGGCCTCATGATGTTGATGGCGGAAGCATCGAGCTGCGTCTTCAAATGCGCAGCATAGTATTTCTCAATCATCTCCACGCTTGTCCGGCAGTTCTTGGCAATCTGATAGATGTCGGCACCTTCAAGCAGGCGCAAGCAAATGTAGGTGTGGCGAAGGCTATACGCCGTTCGCGGCCTTCCGTCACGGTCGGTGCGTAGCTTTTCTTCCTCAAGGATTGCGTTGAACAACTCGCGCGGCCATTTCGGGAACAGGAGATCGGTGGGTCCGGGAGCGTGCCACTCACCGTTGGCCATTGATGCGGTACGGCTGCCTGATCTTCCCGGCCCTCCATCTGGACGTGGGCGGGCTTTCAGCCGCTCGAACGGATGCACGGCACCTGTTGTGCTCTTGCAATAGCCAACGCCTCGCTTTCCGCGTACTTCGATCTCAAGGATGGTTTGGCCGCTCCCCTCGTCTTCTGTCACTGTGACATCGCGGAACTGAAGACGCCTCGCCTCGTCGGGGCGGAGTCCGGTATTGGCGGACAACAGAACATAATCGTGAAGTTGTTCCGCCTCCCAACGGAAACGGGGCTGCTTGGGGTCCTGCGCGCGTTTCCGCGTTGCCTCATAGAGCTGCCTGTACTCTTCCGGTGAGAACCATGCTCGATGGGAAATCTTGCCGGACGCGCGATATGGCGCTGAAAAATCCGGAAGATGATCGACCCATCCGTGCCGCAGAGCCGTTTTGAAAATCTGGCGCAACGTCACGATCTCCTGGTGCATGGTGCTACGCGCTGGAGGTTTGCCGCGCAAGGCCTTGCACTCTTCAAGTCGATGGACGCGATATTCGTTGACCTTGCCCGCCGTGATCTCAGGTAGCACCATGCTGCCGAAGAACGGGATCAGATAGCCATTGGCGCGCGCGTGCTGTCCGCTCGCATATTTCGCGCTGCGCTGTCCCTGCGTCATGATGTCGAATTCGCGCAGGTACAACTTCGCAGCGTCGCGGAACAGTTTGCCGGTCTTCAACTCACCGTCGCGGAGTTTGCCGCGCAACTGCAAATACCAGTCTTCCGCGAACTCCTTCGCTTTCGACAGGCTGTCTTCTTTGGTCGTCGTGCGCCGGTTCCTTCCGGCCAGATAGGTCGCGCATTGCCAACTCGAACTGTTCGGACGCTTGTAGACGTGAACTTTGCCACCGAGGATGGTGTGATGCTCTGCCATGCGGCTGCACCTCCTGCTTCTCTATAGAAGCACAAAAGTGTGCAAGAGTTGCGCAAGTCCTGCGCCGTGCACGGCATCAAAGTAAGCCGTTTATATTCAATTGTTTATAGTGGATTTGATTCTTGGTAAGCCGATTTTGAGTCTGCTGCGTCTGCCAGTTCCGCCATCCCGGCTTTCGGTGGACCTGCTCCCAAAGTATCGCATAGCCTTCGCCTTATCCGCTACATATCCAATGCCTGCCCGCAGTGCACGCAAGCCCCCGCACCACCAGCCGCTTTCCAAACTCCCGCAAGGCCGGCGCAGTATCGGTCGGCCTTTCCACATCCGCCACGGCCCGCATGCAACGCCTGTGCGAGAATGGAGGCAACCGCGATGTCCACTGCTTCCTCCGCAGCCGTCCCTGAGCCAGTCACCATCACTCCGCAGTTGCTCGCGCAGCATAGCATCACTGCTGAGGAGTACGAGCGCATCCTCGCTGCTCTCGGCCGCATCCCGTCTCTCACCGAACTCGGCATCTACAGCGTGATGTGGAGCGAACACTGCTCCTACAAGTCGAGCCGCGTGCATCTCAAGCGCCTGCCCACCAAAAGCGATCGCGTCGTGCAGGGGCCCGGAGAGAACGCCGGCATTATCGACGTTGGCGACGGCTGGGCCTGCGCCTTCAAGATCGAGTCGCACAACCACCCCAGCTACATCGAGCCCTACCAGGGCGCGGCCACCGGCGTGGGCGGCATCCTGCGCGACATCTTCACCATGGGCGCCCGCCCGCTCGCCGTTATGGATTCGCTCCGCTTCGGCCCGATCGAGACCCGGCGCCCGAAGGCGAAGACCGCTAGCTGCAAAAAATCACTCCATCCTCGAAGGCGTTGTCAGCGGCATCGCCGGCTACGGCAACTGTTTTGGCGTACCCAATCTCGGCGGCGAAACCAAATTCGAGCCCTGTTACAGCGGCAATCCACTCGTGAACGCCTTCGCCCTCGGCCTCGTCCGCAAAGACGAAATCTTTTACGCCAAAGCCATCCGGCACCGGCAACCCTGTCATATATGTAGGAGCAAAGACCGGCCGCGACGGCATTCACGGCGCAACCATGGCCAGCGAAGAGTTCAAAGAAGGCTCCGAGCAGAAGCGTCCTAATGTTCAGGTCGGCGACCCCTTCATGGAAAAGCTCCTCCTCGAAGCCTGCCTTGAAGCCATGCAGACCGGCGCCATCGTCGGCATTCAAGACATGGGTGCAGCCGGCCTCACCTGCTCCACCTGCGAGATGGGCGCGCGCGGCGGCGTCGGCCTCGATGTGGAGCTCGACCGCGTGCCCCAGCGCGAAACCGGCATGAGCGCCTATGAAATCATGCTCTCTGAAAGCCAGGAGCGCATGCTGCTCGTCGCAGAAAATGGCCGCGAGAACGAAGTCTTGTGCGTCTTCGCCAAATGGGGACTCGACGCCGTCATCGTCGGCACGGTGCAGCCCGAGCCGCGCCTGCGCATCCGCCATCACGGTGAGCTTGTCGCCGACATTCCCAATCAGTCGCTCACTGACGACGCACCGCTCTACCATCGCCCCATCGGCACGTGGAAAGCCCCCGTCCCGCTCGACCCGCCAGCCGAAGTTCTCGCCGAGCTGTCCAAAGACCGCGACTTCACTACCGATCTGAAGAAGCTCCTCGCCAGTTCCAACATCTGTTCCAAGCGCTGGGTTCACGAGCAGTACGACAGCATGGTGCAAACCAACACCGTCATCGGCCCCGGCGGCGAAGCCGGCATCATGCGCATCAAGGGAACAGGCAAGCCCGGCGCAGACGGCGAACCAAGCCTCGAGCGCGGCCTCGCCATGGCACTCGACGGCAATGGCCGCTGGTGTTATCTCGACCCCAAACTCGGCGCCATGCACGCCGTCGCTGAAGCTGCGCGCAAAGTAGCCTGCTCCGGCGCAACCCCTGTCGCCGCCACCAACTGCCTCAACTTCGGCAATCCTGAAAAGCCCGAGATCATGGCACAACTCTCCACGGCCATTGACGGCATCGCCGCAGCCTGCACCGCGCTCTCAACACCCATCACCGGCGGAAACGTATCCTTATATAACGAGACTCGCGGCGAAGGCATCTATCCCACGCCAGTCCTCGGCATCGTTGGCATCCTTGAAGACGTCACTCGCGCCGTCCCCGCGCACTTCCAGCGCGAAAAAGACGCCATCGTCCTCCTCTGGCCCATTCCGCGCGGCGAGGAACCCGATCCAAAACTCAAGGTTCCGCTCAATCCTCCGCCCATCAGCCAATACCCGCTCCCCGCGCTTGAGCGCGAACCGCGCACGCGCGAGCAGGCCGATGCATCCGATGCCGACGCCGCCGCGAATCTCACCGCATTCGGCTCTTCTGAGTTCGCGAAAGTCGTGCTCGACAGTCTTTGGGGCACCCCGCCACCGCTCGATCTCGAAGCCGAGGCCAGCCTCCACAACTTGCTCGCCATCCTCGCCTGGCGCAAACTCATCCACTCAGCGCGTGATATTTCAGACGGCGGCATCGCCGTTGCGATTGCGCAAGCCGGATTTTCCAACGGCATCGGCGCAATCATCGAACAGGATCCCTCGCTTCTCGCCCATCCGCTCTTCGGCCTCTTCGCCGAGCCCGCCTCCACCGTTCTCGTCACGGCCGATCCCAAACTTCTCTCTGAGATCGATGCCATGGCCGGCCAATACAACTTCTTCTCCGCACGCATCGGAACCACCGGCGGCAAGCGGCTTGAGATCAAAGTCGACGGCGAAATCTTCGTCTCTGCCACTCTTGAAAGCCTCAAAGAACTCTGGGCCTCTGCCCTGGAAGCAAATCTCCATAACGAGGTCCCCGCATGACGCGGCTGTTGTTCCAGGGTGTTCCCGGCGTTCCGGATATTTCTGATTCTTTGCGCATCACTTCAAACTGTTTTCATCCTGATTCAAGCAATTGTCATCCTGAGCGAGCCCGAGCAAAGCGAGGACGAGTCGCAGGATCTGCGCTTGCTTTTCCCTTAGTCCCTGGTCGCTTAGCCCCTATGTCCCTGAAGCTTGTCGGCTCCGCCGACAAGCTTCACGAAGAATGCGGCGTCGTCGCCATCCACAACCATCCGCACGCCGCGCGCGAAGCCTATCTCAGCCTCTACGCCCTTCAACATCGCGGTCAGGAATCAGCCGGCATCGCCACTGCGGACGGCCATCATCTCGCCAACATCAAGGGTATGGGCCTCGTCTCTGAAATCTTTACTGACGATGTGCTCGCCAAGCTCCCCGGCCGCATGGCCATCGGCCACACGCGCTACTCCACCACCGGCGACTCGGCCCTGCTCAACGCGCAGCCCATCCGCGTCGATTCCACCAAGGGCCTCATCGCCATCGCGCACAACGGCAACCTGGTCAACCTCGGCAATCTCCGCGCGCGCCTTGAGCGCGACGGCGCGTACTTCCAAACCACATCCGACTCCGAGATCATCGTCCAGCTCATCGCCCACTCCCACGCCGGCTCGCTCGTTGACGCCATTGCCGATTCGCTCTCGCAAGTCGAGGGTGCTTTTTCCATCGTCATGATGACGCGCGACCGCATCTTCGCCGCCCGCGATCCGCGCGGTTTCCGTCCGCTTTCCATGGGTCGCATAAAACATGCCGAGGGTCAGGAAAGCATTGTCTTCGCCAGTGAAACCTGCGCCTTCGATCTGCTTCGCGCCGAGTTCATCCGCGACGTTCTCCCCGGCGAGCTTGTCATGGTCTCTGAAGACGGTGTAACCAGCCGCCAGTACGCCAGCGGCGTGCCGCAATCCAGCTGCGTCTTCGAGCACGTCTACTTCGCCCGCCCCGATTCGCGCATCTTCGGCCGCTGGGTGCAGGAGTCGCGCGACCAGATGGGCCGCCAGCTTGCGCGCGAGTCCGGCGTGTCCGCCGATGTGGTTGTTCCCGTCCCCGACTCCGGCGTTACCGCCGCGCTCGGCTACGCTGAAGAGGCTGGCATCCCCTTCCGCTTTGGCCTCATCCGTAATCACTACGTTGGCCGCACCTTTATTGAGCCCGAGCAGCGCGTCCGCGACTTCGGAGTCCGCCTCAAGCTCAATCCCGTGCACAATCTGCTCGCCGGCAAGCGCGTCATCCTCATTGACGACTCCATCATCCGCGGCACCACCTCGCGCAAAATTGTCCGCATGGTTCGCGGCGCAGGCGCAACCGAGGTGCATCTCCGCATCAGCTGCCCGCCCACCATCTCGCCTTGCTTCTACGGCGTCGACACGCCCAGCAAGAGCGAACTCATCGCCGCCAATCGTTCCGTAGAAGGGATCCGTGAGTTCATTGAGGCTGACTCGCTCGCCTACCTGTCTTTAGACGGCCTGCTCCAGTCAGTCCAGGACCAGAACAAAACCGGCTACTGCACCGCCTGCTATACCGGCAACTACCCCACGCAGTGGGTCGATGTGGAAGAGATTCTTCCGGCCGGCGCGAGTCTCTAGAATTCTTTGCACAAATTCCCGTCTTGAAGAGGCGCGGCTTTTAGCCTGTCCTGAGCTTGTCGAAGGGCGCCGTGAAACCCGCATAAATGGCGGAGCTTTGCAGGCTGCGGCAGAGTCGAGGTTTTGCAGGGCACGAGTTCACCCGCGCCGTAAGCCAAACAGAATCAATCCGGCCTTCAGGCCCTTACGGATATTCTTACGCAGATTCGCCCTCTGTTCCAAATTCTTCCGCAGCCTCTTTAGCGCCTGGGAAAGATTTCTTTGAACCACGCCGGATCGTTTATGTAACCGGTATTAGAACCATTTGCACAATTAGTCTTATCGGATCGCGAAGATTCTCTATATACCGCCAATTTGCTCCCCGCATCTCGCACAAACCACTTCGCGTTGGCTGATCTCGTTCGTGAATACCTGGGCTCGTGACTTTCGTTTCGACCGCGCTGCTCATTGGATCACCGAATTTCATGCTATGCTTGATCCAATTCTCCCCTATGCACGTTCTAGGGTCATCGATTCAAGCTGCGGAATTCGTCCGCGAATCGAGATGCGCTCTCTTTTTCTCGATCTCGCGCCTCTGCAGCAAGAGGTAGGTCGTAGTGCGTCTTTATATAGATTTGCAGGCACCCAGGCTTATCGCGCCGGGGTTCGATAGATGTCAACAATCCTTTGATTCCTCAATCCTCTGCCGGCTGCGGTTTCGCCGCGTTCCAGTAGTGTGCCTTGTTGCCGGCATCCTGCTGGCCGGCCTCACCGGCTGTAGTGGCCGCATCGTTACGGTCGCGAGCGCTGCCTCGCCGACCGATCCCCCATCCACACCTCCAACCAATCCTCCGACTAATCCTCCGTCCAATCCGCCAACCAATCCTCCGTCCAATCCGCCAACCAATCCTCCGTCCAATCCGCCAACTGATCCTCCGACTAATCCTCCAACTGATCCTCCGACTAATCCTCCAACCGATCCACCATCGAATCCGCCGTCTAATCCGCCAACGCAGCCAACGGACCCGGTCAGCTCTCTACCCACGGTGCAGGCCTCCGCAGCCGCGTCATTTATCGATAGCGTAGGCGTGGTGACGCACCTCAGCTACACCGATACTCCCTACTACACTGACTTCCCTCAGATCCTCACTGCGCTCCAGTCTCTCGGTGTTCATCACATCCGCGACGGCTATTATCCCTGGCCTGCCTCCTCGCCGGTCGTCCAGGCCCATCATCAGTTGGCGGCCGCCGGAATCAAGTGCGATTACGTGGTTTCCTACAACTCTGCTACAACTGCTCAGGCGATTGAAAGCTTTGCTCCCGAAGTTGGAGACATGGAATCTCTCGAAGCACCCAACGAGTGCGATCTTGATGGCAACTGCGGCGTTACGGGCGCCATCGGCCTGCTGAATATGATTGCCTTTCTCCCCACAATCAAAGCCGCCGCCGACAATTTGAATGTTCCGCTCCTCGGCCCCTCACTCACGCAGCAGGCATCCTACCTTACCGCCGGCATTCTCTCTTCAGACATGACCGTCAACAACCTGCACATCTATTTCGATGGACGCAATCCGGGCAATTCAGGCTGGGGCATCGGCCAGGATGCGAAAGGGAATGCATACGGCAGCTTCGCATGGTGGCTCGACCAGGCCGCGATCGATGCGCCCGGACTTCCCTCGCTCATCACCGAGACCGGGTATATGGCGTACCCTTCAACCACCACCCCTTACACTTTGCCCGAAAGCGTCGAGGCCTCTTACATACCTCGCACGTTGCTCCTTGCCTACAACCTCGGTTTTCAGAAAACCTATCTTTATGAGTTGCTCGATGAGGCTTCATCTCCCGGTTATGGCCTCCTCAATAGCGACCTGACACCCAAGCCTGCCTTTACTGCGGTTCAGAACCTTCTCTCCGTTCTCAACGACAGGGCGAACAGTTCCTTCGCTCCGGGATCGCTCCAGTTCTCCCTCTCTGGCGGAGACTCAACGCTGAATCATCTGTTGTTGGAAAAGCAGGATGGCTCGTTCTGGCTCGTTCTGTGGCTCGAGCAAAGTAGCTGGAACCCCGCAACCGATGTGCCGATCGCAGTGACCCCTGAAGACATCACCATCAACCTGAGCAGTAGCTACCAGGCGAGTACCGATTATCAGTTCGATACGAATGGCAACGTCACGCCCTTCAGCCAGTCCATGCAGGGGAACTCAACCTCGCTCACAGTCAGCGATCAGGTCTCTGTGGTGAAGATCGTTCCCCGGTAAACATTGTCGGTCGCGGTCAGCATTGCGCGCCGCGGCCGCCCGATCAAATACCGCTGCTGCCACTCCTTCACGCCGATTCCTGCGCCAGGCCCGCGCTCGCGGCAACCGGCCTCCGCGCCAGGTTCCGTGTCAATGCATACATCATTGCCGCCGCCAGCAAAGACGGCAGCACCAGTCCTCGCAATCCGGCCTCATAGCTCCCCGTGTAATCCTTCATCACGCCCATCCAGTAAGGCCCCACAAATCCTGAAAACATCGTGATCGTGTTCATCGCCGCAATGCCCGCAGCCGCAGCACGCCCCGCCAAAAACTGCATGGGGACTGCGTTCGCCGGTCCCAGCATGGCCATGAACGCGATGAAACTTGCCGCCAGCCCCGCCACTACCACCCACGGCTCCTTCGCATAACTCGCCGCCAAAAAGCCTGCCGCCATCACCAGGCAGGGAACGATGCAATGCAAAGCCCGCTCGCCCTTGCGATCGGAGTGCGCGCCGTTCAGCAGCATTCCCGCCGCGCCCGCCAATCCAAAGCACGCCACCAGGAACCCAACATTGGTTACGGTCCACCCCGTGACGCCCTGCAGAATCGCCGGCGCAGAAAAGCCGTAGGCGTAGCTCGTGATGAGCGCAAAAAAGAAGTAGCCGCCGATCATCCACACCTTGGGCGACAGCAGCGCCTGCGCCACTCCGGCACTATGCCCCAGATGCGCCTTTTCGCCGTCAGCTTTGAGTTGGCGTGCGAGCCAATCTTTTTCTTCCTCGGTCAGCCACGCTGCTTTGCCGGGACCGTCCGGCAGCATCTTCAGGATCACCAGGCTGAACGCCGCCGTCGGTAACCCCTCCACCAGAAACAGCCATTGCCAGCCCGAGAGTCCCAGCTTGCCGCCAAGCCCCATCAGCCACCCGGCCAGCGCGCCCATCACCACTGAGGCCAGCGGCAACGAAACATAAAATCGGCTCACCGCCCGCGCTCTCATGCGCGCCGGGAACCACAGCGTCAGGTAATAAATCACCCCCGGATAAAACCCGGCCTCCGCTATGCCCAGCAGCAGCCGCAGCACATTGAACTCCAGCGGAGTGCGCACGAACATCATCGCCGCCGCCAGCAATCCCCAGGTGAACATGATCCGCGCCATCCAACGCCGCGCTCCAAACCGCAGCAGCAGCAGGTTCGACGGCACTTCACACAGCGCATACCCGATAAAGAACAGTCCCGCGCCAAACCCATAGACCGATGCGCTGAAGTGCAGGTCCTTGTTCATCTGCAGCGCGGCAAAACTGATGTTGATTCGGTCCATGAAGGCCAGACCGTAGCCCACCGCAAGCACCGGAAGCAGCCGCAGGCCGGCTTTGCGCTGTGCAGACTCCCCAATCTGCTTCAAGCGCAGCTCCTCATCGACCGGCGCTCCCGTCGTCGCAAACACATCGTGCGCGGGATCGGAAGCAGCCATCGGCGCTCACCTCGTGCAGATCGCAATTTGCATTAGAAAAATGCGGGGAACGAAAACGGCAAAGCCGTGTGCACAATGTACCACATGCGCCGTCGTCGCTCTTCCGCGGCCCGTTTCATCGCCAGCGCGTTCCATCCGAGATCTGGCAAATTCCCCGCATCGACATCAACGCGCTACCATCAACACAGGCTGCGCGCTATGGCTACCGCTGCCATCCTCATCCTGCTGGCGCATCTCATTTGGATTGTGCTGGTCATCTTCGGCGCGCTCGTCACGCGCGGCCGTCCGCTGCTGAGCGCCCTTCACATTCTCGCTCTACTTTGGGGAATCGCCGTCGAAGCAGGCCCGTGGCCCTGCCCGCTCACTCTCGCCGAAACTTATTTTGAAACCCGCGCCGGCGTGGCCGCCTGGCACGGCAGTTTCCTGCTCCACACGCTCGATGCCGTCGTCTATCCCAACCTTCCCGGCTGGCTCGTCACTTTCATCGGCGTCGCCGTCTGCGCCTTCAACCTCGGCATCTATCTCTGGCGCCTCGCAAGATACCTGCGTACTTCCCGCGCCCCGGAATAACTTCCGCTCTCTGTTCCCCGTTCGCCGTTCCCTACGTCCCCTTCGTCGCCGTCAACTGTGTGCTCCAGCTTCCGTCATCCGTCCCCAGCGTGAACACGATCTGTTCTGCCGCAATCTTCCCCGTGTAAATCAGCTTGTACGTCTGTCCCTGGTAATCGGTATTCACCCAGAATGTCACCGTCTCGCCGTTCACCTTGCCGTCATGAATCTCCGCCGGCGTCGTCGGCAGTCCCTCCACGGTCCCCGTCACCGCGCCTGCCGCACTCGTCAAATGGATCGTAATCGGCATGCTGCTTCCGTTGTAATCGAACGCGCCTTTCCACGTTCCGGTCAAATCCACGGGTGCTGGCGCGCCAGGCAAAGGCGCCGTCGCAGGCGCGGTCTCCGAGCTCTTCGCCGCTGTCATCTGCGCGCTCCAGCTTCCGTCATCCGTCCCAAAGCTGAACGCAATCTCGTCTCCGGCAGTCGATACCTTCCCCGTGTACACGATCCGGTACGTCTGTCCCTGGTAGTCCGTATTCACCCAGAATGTAATCTTGTCGCCATCCACCTTGCCGTCATGAATCTCCGCCGGCGTCGTCGGCAGTCCTTCCACGGTCCCCGTCACCGCGCCGCTCGCCACCGTCAGGTGGAACGTCAACGGCACGCTGCTGCCATTGAAATCGAACTCCCCCTTCCACGTTCCGCCCGCATCCGCTGCATGCGCCGCCAACGTTACTGCGAAAACCGCCACCAGAGCCCCAACCCGGACCAGACTCTTCATGCGCGACCCTCCGAACCCAACGAGTCTACCACGCTTCCATTTCACCTTTTCGTGACTGCCCCTACGCACGCGCCTCACCATACGGGCCGGCTCCTGCTCCCTATCCCCGTTTTGTGCTTCCAGTCACAGGACGTTCACACTCCCGCTGTGATAGCATCCGGTTTTTGGCGAGGAGCCCGGCGGAAATCCCTCTATATACGTCCGCCCCGCATATTAAGAGACGCTCCTTATGGATGAGGAAGACGCCACACCGGGGGCTCGATCCCGGCAATCCGGCCGCTTGAACGCCCCCTTGGGCGTCGCCCCGAATTCCCTGCACCATCCCGCCTCATTGCCAAACTTTCGCGGTAACCCCGCAAACCCTCTCAGGATTGAAGGAGTAGCTCATGAAAACGTATCAGGGAAGTGAGATCCGCAACGTCGCTGTAGTGGGGCATG
Source organism: uncultured Acidobacteriaceae bacterium (assembly GCA_963841095.1). Lineage (GTDB taxonomy): Bacteria > Acidobacteriota > Terriglobia > Terriglobales > Acidobacteriaceae > Telmatobacter. The sequence goes on along the minus strand of CAWJBE010000009.1, from coordinate 386,758 downwards.
CACACAGCGGAAAAACCACCCTTATCGCCGCTCTGCTGCATGCCGCCAAAATGACTCCCACCCAGGGCCGTGTTGAAGACGGCTCGGCCGCCACCGCCTACGACGAAGAAGAAGTCGCCCGCGGCATCACCATGCAGAACGCCGTCGCCTTTGCAGAGTGGCAGGGCGCAAAAATCAATCTCGTCGATACCCCCGGCTTCCACATGTTCACCCACGAAGCCCGCGCCGCTCTCTTCCCCGTCGAATCCGCCATCATCGTCGTCAACGCCCAGAACGGCGTCGAGCCCGTCACCGAGCGCGTTTGGCGCTTCGCTGAAGAGGCCAACATCCCCCGCATCGTCCTCATCAATCAAATGGACCACCCCAAAGCCGGCGGCGGTGGTGGTTTAAGCGCCCTCATTGACGACCTGCAGGATCGCTGGGGCCGCAGCTGCGTTCCCGTCCAGTTGCCCATCTCCGATGCCCAGGGCTTTCACGGCGTCGTCGATCTCGTCACCATGGAGGCATACACCTATACGCCCGGCGGCGACGGCCGCGGCAAAGTCTCCGCGGAAATTCCCGCCTCGCTCGCTGCCGATGCCAAGGCCCGCCACGAAGCTCTCGTCGAGCTCGTTGCCGAAGGCAAAGACGAGTTGATGGAAGAGTACTTTGAGAAAGGCACCATTCCCGAAGACCACCTCATTGCCGCACTCCATGAAGCCATTCGCGACGATCGCATCTTCCCCGTGCTCTTCTCCAGCGGCCTCTCCAACATGGCTCTCGATCATCTCCTCGACTTCGTCAAGGTCTACGCGCCCTCAGCCGCTGAGCGCGCGCCTATCGCCGTCACTTCACCCGGCGCCGCGGCCGACGCGCCTGCCATCTCGCGCAAAGTCGCCGACGCCGAGCCTGCCGCCGCCGTGGTCTTCAAAACCATGTCCGATCCCTTCGCCGGCCGCATCAGCTTCTTCAAGGTCATCAGCGGCGTCATCAAAAACGATGCCGCGCTTGAAAACTACACGCGCCGCGGCCAGGAAAAGCTGGCGCACCTGAGCGTCATGCAGGGCCGCAAGCCCGTCGAAGTCGGCGAGCTCCACGCCGGCGACATCGGCGCCATCGGCAAGCTCCGCGACACCCTCACCGGCGACACCCTCGGCCAAAAGGGCGCGGAAATTCAGGTCACCCTCGCTGCGCTGCCTGAGCCTGCCATGACGTACGCCATCGAGCCCAAGTCCCGCGCCGACGAAGACAAGCTCGCACCCGCCATCCACAAGCTCATGGAAGAGGATCTGCTCATCCGCTTCTTCCGCGATCCGCAAACCAACGAGTTCCTCATCGCCAGCGCCGGCCAGCCGCACATCGAGGCCATCGTCAGCCGCCTCAAAAAGCGCTACCACGCTGAGGTCACCCTCAAGGCGCCCAAGGTTCCCTACCTCGAAACCATTCGCGGCAAGGCTGAAGCGCAAGGCCGGCACAAAAAACAGTCCGGCGGCCACGGCCAGTTCGGCGACTGTAAGATCCGCATGGAGCCATTGCCTCGCGGCGGCGGCTTTGAGTTCGGCAACGAAGTCTTCGGCGGAGCCATCCCCCGCAACTTCATTCCCGCTATTGAAAAGGGCATTGTCGAGACGGCCGCGCGCGGATACCTCGCCGGCTATCCCGTCGTCGACTTCAAAGTCACCGTCTACGACGGCAGCTATCATGACGTCGACTCCAACGAAATGTCGTTCAAAACCGCCGGCCGCCTCGCCTTCAAAAAAGCCATGGAGCAATGCAAGCCCTGCCTGCTCGAGCCCATTATGAAGGTTGAAATCGAAGCCCCGGACGAGTTCGCCGGCGCGCTCATGGGCGACCTCAACGGCCGCCGTGGCCGTGTCGGCGGCATGGAATCCAAAGGCCGCACCACCGTCATCAACGCCCAGGTCCCCATGGCCGAAATGCTGACCTACGGCACCCAGCTCACATCGATGACCCAGGGCAAAGGCAATTACCACATGGAAGTAGACCACTACGACATCGTCCCGCAGTTGGTAGCCGAAAAAATCCTGGCCAACGCAAAACGTCCCGTGGACGAAGAGGAAGAATAACCACCGCTTGCCGTTTTCAAGAGCACAGCAGAAATTTCAGCGCTACCTCAATTCAGAAAGGAAGATCCGATGGGCTGGTTCGTCGTAATGCTAATCGGAATCTCCATCCTTGCACTAATGGTCTCGGCAAGCATTTCCGAAAGACGGAAGATCGCGGCGATGTCGCCAGAGGAACAAGCAAATTACAAGGAGGGGAAGGCAAGGAGGAGTCGAGAGGCATCGGCACAGTTCATGTATGGTCCGGTAAACCCCGAGATCATCTGTCCTCATTGCCAATGGAAAGGGACGGTCAGAACGAAACCCATCAAGAAAAAGGCAGGCATCTCAGGGGGAAAGGCAACGGCGGCCATCCTGACCAGCGGCGTCTCGATGCTGGCAACAGGGCTTTCCCGAAAAGAGGCCCTCACCCAAGCGCACTGCGACAACTGCCAGTCCACCTGGTCATTTTAGACGAGGGCCTCGCCGAGTGCCCCATCATCCACCAAAGGTATAATTCAGACGATCCGAGATATGCGAACGGAGATCCGCTATGGATTACCGCGAAGAATCTTTCAGGCGCAAATTCGGCAGCGCTGCTCAACATTTGAATGTCAGCTCTGATCGAATTGTGTCGCTGAAATTCCGCGAGAACGTCGGATCATATAACGACTATCGGGAACTTCTCGATACGCTGCAGCACGAAGCCGGTATTCAATATCAAGAAGTCGATGGTGATCTACAAGGTCGCGGATATCTCCTGGGCCTGAAGAAGACGAAGCTTCTCGCGGTGGAGCATGAGACCGGGCTCGAGATCTTGTACGTCGCGGGATCGGTCGCTTCATTGTTCGGACTAATCCCACTGGTTCTACAGGGCTGGGCCGCAATCAGAGGGCGATTTCCAAGGCGACACGCGCAATTCGATGAGCCCGTGGAGGTTCGCAGGATTGATAACGCGGGTCGTCTTCAGGAGGAACATCTTCACCTCCCAAAGATGTCCGCATCGTTGCTCCACATCGGCACATTTGCCCCAACGGTTTCGATGGTTAGCAACCTCATGGAGAACGACATGAGAAACTTTGCAGAGGAGGTTGAGCAACTTAAACGCCGGGTTGATGCCATCGAACGGAACGCGAAACCGAAGCTGACCGCCATTCGACCGAAACGGCCCAAGTCTAAAGGTAGCCAGTCAAAAAGCAAGAGAAGCCCTAAGCAAACCCGAAGAAAGTCCTGAAACCTTCGAGAGAGAAACTCCATGGCCCGGAAAACCGTGATTCCCAGCAGCGGCAATGTCTTCGCCGACATGGGCCTGCCCGACGCCGCTGAACTCGACACCAAGGCTCGCCTCGGAGCCGCCATCTGCCGCATCGTCGAGCGTCGTAAACTCACCCAGATTGAGGTCGCCGCCGTCCTCGGCATCAATCAGCCCAAGGTCTCTGCCCTGTTGCATTACAAACTCGAGGGGTTTTCCGTCGAGCGGCTGATGCGCTTTTTAACTGATCTCGGCCACGATGTAGAGATTGTGATCCGTCCCCGGCCCAGAGCGCACACAGCGCGCATCACGGTCAGGGCAGCCTGAAACTGACGGCGGGCTCACTTTTTCCGGGTGCCCTTCCTAGCCTTGCTAGGGTGGGTTTCCTTCCAGCCTCCCCAAATACTCCCCCGGCCCCACCACCGTCACCCCACGCCGCATCGCTTTCGGAAAATGCTTCAGATTCCCCGTCACCAGCCACGCCCCAGCCGCACGGGCAAGTGCCAAAAACACCGCATCCTTCGCATCGGGCAATTCGTCCGGCCATGGCGCGGGATCGGACAATTGCTGGCTCATTGCGATCAGGCGCTCGATCCAATCCGGTGGAAAGCCATGTCGCGTGAACTTGGGTCTCCAGAGCACTTCGCGATATTCACTGATGATCGACGGGCAAGCCGTCATCTGCACCTGCCCTGCAAGCACCCATTCCATCACCAGCCGGTATGGCACACTGTCGAGCTTCAACCCGGCTGAGACGATCACGTTCGTATCGAGCACGACGAGTCGCATCAGGCGATCTTCTTCTTGCGTTCAACGCGTCTTTCGCCCCGAGCCGCTCGCTCCGCTCTAACCGCTGCAATCTCCTGATCGATCTCGTCGTCGGTGATGGGAAAAGCCGCCGCCGCCACCGCGGATTCCCGCAGGCTCGCCCGCGCAATCGCCCGCCGCAAATCCATATCCTGCGCGGCAATGTCTCCCATTACCGGCACCAGAAAATACGCCGGCCCCTGCTGTCCGGCCAGCAGTACTGTCTCCCCCTTCGGAACGGCCTTCAGCGCCTTCACGCCCCGTGTCCTGAACTCCCTGAGCGAAACCTGTCGCATTCATCCCCTCCTGCATGAAGTGTAGCCATTTTGGCTACACCGGGCAACGGTCATCCGCAACCCGGCCGCTGTCACGGATGTTCTGTCTCACCCAACGGGTTCACCTCAACCGCATGTCAAGCTTCCAGCCTCTTCAATACAGCCGCCAATTCATCACTAAGTCCTTGTTTTTCTGATCCCTGAACCCTGCTCCATGACCCCTGTTTTTCTTTGCATGTTAATTCCCCCATTTGGCGCACAATGGCCCTATGTCGAACTTTTATGCAGCATTCAATATGCCTGGCAACACCTGAGGCGCCATCCAGATCTTATCTGCCCATTGCTGAATGCTCGAAGCTAGAGGCTAGAAGCTAAAAGCTGCTTCTTAACCCCTTCGCCTGGACGAATTTGCAAATAACTCCAATGGTTTCATCGATCTAGAGCGGAAGGCGCACCGCAAACCGCTGCAAACAAAGAATTTCTTTGCTAAGCAGGGGTGGGGGATACCCAGACGGTAAACGGCATAGGAAATGCGAGCAGCGCCTTTTCCCATTACACCGAGCTGCCACCACCCACAGCGCTCCTAAAAGAAACACCTGCTCCCATTCAGCCTCAGGACGGCGTGAGCGAGAACTCCAGGTCACGCGGCGAAGTTAGCCAGGAATCATGAAGCCGAATGTGAGCCGGTTGCCGTTTGCCAGCCGTTGGTAGGCCATGCTGCCGGCGAATTTTCGCATGAACCGGATGCCGTGGCCGCCGAGCTGAAGCCGATCGACGGGCGAAGCGGCCTCCCTATCGGGGACCGCCAAGGGTGCGAGAGGGTCGAACGGCGGTGCCTGATCTTCGACGGCGAACTCCAACTCTGGTCTGTCCAGGGTGCAATCGACTGTGATGGGGTGACCGGGCTCCGATCGGTATCCGTGGCAGATGATATTTGAGAGCGCCTCTTCAAGACAGAGGTGAATGGCGAACTGCGTGTCGGCGGGGATTGAGTATTCGGCGGCCAGCGCCTCAACCCAAGGCAAGAGCTTTTCCAGGTCAGCGAGCCGGCTATCGAGGTTGAGCCGGGACGCAGCCCCGTTTTTGTCCCCTACAGGCATGGTTGCCGCCACAGTTTCGTAAGAGCTCATTGCAATGCGGCGATCGCGGTGCCGAGATCGTGGTGAATGGGCAGCATGGAATCGATGCCGCTTGTCTTAAGAACCGATTCCACCATTTCTGTTGGCGCGAAGAGAACAACCTTGCCGCCGCGGCCCAGGACCGCCCGCGCGGGAAGAACAATGGACCGCAGTCCCATCGAACCAAGGAACGATACCTTTTGCAAGTCAACCAGCAGTTTGCTGCTACTGCCAGCAATCACGTTCATCTTGAGATCGACAACCGATGCCCCGGCGATGTCGAGGCGCCCATCCAAGTCTACCTTTGTGATGCCCCCGTCCATTTCCTGCGTCGAGATTTGCATTTCCTTCTTCCTTCTTGTCCCACGAGATCCTGAAAAACGCGCTGAACCCTGCCGCTGGTGCGAACCTCGATGCTGACCCTGCAGGGAAGTTTCCGAACCAGATCCTATCCCCGGTCGACAAAGAACTGGCGGAAGACAGGCTGATCGTAACGGAGGAATGTGACAATCTTGTTACAGATACGGCAGAATCAGGAGCCAGTACCCCTACTTTAGCGAAAGAAAGATCTTTGCGTCGCCGCTGATCGGCTCTCCGGATTTGGATGGCGTGGCTGCCTCGTCGAGAAGGTCGATCTTCAGTGTCTTGCGTTTTTTCGCCTTGAAATCGTCGCTGACGATGTTCGAGACTTTCTGCTGGCCTCCGCTCTTCACCGTTACGCGGAACTCCTGTACCCCAGGAGGAACGAAGAGATTGCTTAGGTCAATGCTTTCACCGGTGATGCCGCGCAAATAGGCCTTGCCGTTCATCTCAATTGTGTATGGCACGCCGTCAGGCAAATGGGTTAGCTCAATCCTCAGTTTGGCATTTGTGTTTGGATCGAGTTTTCGCGGATCGAAGCCAGAGGCGGCCAGATGAGCAGCAGGCGCTGACGCTGCGGGTGCAGGCACAGGCGGCGCAACCTTGGCAACGGTGGTGCTTGGCGCGGCGGGCAGCGGAGTTGCGGGCGTCAGCTTAGCGGCTGGCGCCTTGGCGGCCGACGGTTTGGTTTTGGCCGCAATACTGACCAGCTTCTTGCTCTCTTCCGGCTTGTCGGTCGGCGGCTGCGGCGCAGCCGTCGGAGTGGCTGGCAGTGGCGCAGCGGCAGGAGGAACTGATTCAGGTTGAGCAGCGGGAGTAGCTGGCAATTGCTGCGGCGCAGCCGGCTGCGGAGCCGGACTTATCGTGGCTTCCTGTTCCGGTGAAGCAGCTGGTTTGTGATGATGCTGCAGGAAGAACCACTCGCCCGCCGCAGCCGCCGCAAGACCAGCAACCGAAAGCAGAATGATGGCAAAGATTGTCTCGAAAGGCACGGGCTTGCCCGATTGTTTCGCGGCCTTCGGACCGGTTGGCGATGGTGCTGCCGTCGCCGGCTTTTGAACTGTAGTCGACGGGGCTGGAGGAAGCGACGCTGTCATCGCCGCAGGCCCAAGCGTGTCGTCGGACCCGTCGCCGACAGGCATCGGAGCCAGGGGTTGCAAGGTAGTGGCCGTGGTATTGGTGCGGATCGTTGCCAAGTCCCGCGCGATCTCCTCGCCTGTCTGATAGCGCTCGGCAGGATTTTTTGCCAGGCACTTCAGGATCACGCCCTCCAACCGCGCCGGGACGGCAGGATTGAGTTTGGCCGGTGGAACGGGCTCTGTGTAGACCACTTTGTAAGAGACTGCCGTCATGCTTTCGCCGGGAAACGGCTGGTCACCGGTGGCCAGCGAGTAGAGAATCACGCCCAGCGAAAACAGATCGGCGCGGCCGTCAATAGGCGCTCCCGTGAACTGCTCGGGCGGCATAAACGAAGGCGTGCCCAGCAATTGGCCGGTCGTCGTGATTTCGCTGGCTGCGAGCTTGGCAATGCCGAAGTCGGTGATGCGCGGCCGCTCGCTGCCATACACCGCACGGGAAGTGAGGAGGATGTTGGCGGGCTTGATGTCGCGGTGAATCACGCCCTGGCGGTGCGCGTAGCCGAGGGCTTCAGCGAGCTGCTGGCCGATCTCGCAAACACGATCGATGGTGAATCTCTCGCCCTTCTTGATGGCGTCAGCGAGGGTCCTGCCGTCTACGAACTCCATTACCAGAAAAGGTGCGCCTTCGTGCTCGCCCACGTCGAAGACGGGCACGATCCCGGGATGCGCCAGAACGCCCGAGGCTCGCGCTTCGCGATAGAAACGAGCCCGGTATTCGTCGCTCTGATTGCCTGAGAGCGCCGCCGCATGGATGGTTTTCAGAGCGACGGTACGGCCTACCGCAGGGTCGCGCGCCTTGAAGACGCTGCCCATCGCGCCCCGGCCTAACTCCTCGATAATTTCGTACCTTCCAACGACCTCGGGGACGTTCATGGAGTGGATTGTACCAACCCTCAGCAAAGGTTTTCAGCAGAAGTCAACTCTGGTGCCCCGACTCCCGGCGAGCTTGTGGGCCGAGGATCGGTTGATCGCACATTTCAGGCCGTTGCAAGGTAGCGCACTACGAGCAGAGTGAGATCGTCCGACTGGTGAGCGCCCCGTGTAAAGGCGCGCACTGATTCGAGGATGGACTGTTGCAATGCTTCAACCGGCAAGTCCTGCTGGCCCGCCAGTGCCGCGGAAAGGCCGGAAACCTCAAAGAGGTCTTGGTTGGGATTCTCCGCTTCCGTGACGCCGTCGCTGAATAGAACCAGAGTGTCACCGGGCTCGAGTTGCATCTTTGCTAAAGTGAACTCCGCATCAGGAATGAGCCCGACTGGGAAAGATCCCTCCGTATACAACTCGCTGACTTTGTTCTGCCGTAGAAGCAGCGGCGATGGATGGCCGGCCTTGATGTAATCGAGCATGCCGTCGCACCCGATGGCGCCGATGAACATGGTGACATAGCGGCCAACTTCAGGATGGAGGCAAAGGAACCGATTGAACTGGCTAAAGAGCTTCACAGGATCGGCGCCTGTAGTCAAACCTGAGAGAACCCCTGTCAGCATAGTGGTAACCAGCGCTGCTCCCAGGCCTTTCCCGCTGACATCAGCAATGAGAATTGCCGTGCGATCTTCGCTGATCGGGACCACGTCGAAGTAGTCGCCGCCCACCTCAGTACAAGGGTAATGAATGCCGGTGACGGCAAGATGCGGAAAGGCGCTCAAGCCGTTGGGAATAAGCGCCTGCTGAATCGAGCGGGCGATCGAGAGTTCCTGCTCCATGCGCTGGCGTTCACGTTCCCGCTCGACGAGGCGCGCATTGTCAAGAATGCTGGCAGCTTGCACGCCGAGCGCATCGAGGATCTGGCGGTCGAGCGCCGAGAATGCAGCAATGCGCCGCGAATCGAGATAGATGACGCCAAGCAACTGGCCGCGCTCCAGCGGCGCACCAGTGTCAGAGATTGCTCGAGACGTGGAATAGAGCGGGATGGCGACAACGGCGCGCAGACCTTGCACCACGATGCTCTGCGCGGCTTTCAAATCCAGGCCCGCCAGGTTCAGATCTTCAGTGATGACGCTGGATCCGTGATCGATCGCCTGACGGACCGCCGTCTGGCTTGGGTTCAGAGTGTCCGGAGGCAAGCTTTCGCCCTTGCTGCTGTGCGCCAGGTGAACCTTCAGCGCGCCCGCGGTGTCTGGCTCAATCAGTAATCCGCGGTCGGCATGGGTGATAGAGATGGCATGATCCAGCATGGTGCCAAGAACCAAGTCGAGGGGAAGCTGGGAGTGCAAGAGCGAAGTTGCTTCCAAAAGAAGATTCAGCTTGTTCAATCCACCCGATGTTGCCGTACCAGCCAAGTCCGAAAGAGTGCCAATACGCGTCAAAAGGTTCTCAACCTGCGACCGCGGAGGTGGAACGGGAAGCGATGCCCCATGAAAGACAATCTGGTAAGAGCCATCGACGCCGAAAGTGATCACATCGCCGTCTTGCAACTCCTGCTGCAGCACCTTTGCGCCGTTCACAAAAAGGCCGTAGCGATTGCCGCGGTCTTCCAGGCGGTGGCCGGATCCATCGGCAATGATCGCCGCGCACTTACGCGAGATACGGCCGTCGGTGAGCTGAAGGATGTTCTCAGTTTCGCCGCCACGACCGATATAGAACGGAGATTGCGCGATCGTGACGTACTCGCGCGAGTTGTCAGGGGCAATGACTTCCAGCGACGTTTCTGACTCTGGGGAATGTTCGTTCATGGCGTTCAATGTGGGCAAATTGTAACATGCGGGATCGCAGGAATCCGGAGTCAGATCAGGTGTTGCGCGGCGATTGCGCGCAGAGTCTGCCGGCGGCCCCTAAACAGATGCCGGCGCAGACGTACAATTGTTGCGCGCATTGACACGCGCAACGACCGCGCGCCTATTGGTGGACTCGTGATCTCGTGCAGTTGTTCATATGATCCGAGAATAGTCCGCGCAGCGATGCGGAGGAACAAAACAATGAGACGGAAGAAGTTGATCTGGGCCGCGACAACGTCGATCCTGCTAGGCGGCACGCTGGCCGCTTATTCGCAGGGCGACCCCGGACGCTGGTTCGATCCGCAGACGGCAGCTGTGCGAAAGCCAGGAACGGTGCTTCGCGTCGACCTGATTGGTGACTCCACTCAGACCGATAACGCGGGATATGGCCGCGGGTTCTGCGCCAACCTTGCAGCTAAGGTGGATTGCGTGAATATGGCAAAAGGGGGCGCGAGCACACGCACCTATCGAGAACAGGGGCTGTGGGGGCGCGCGCTTGCGACCAAGCCGGATTATATGGTGATCCAGTTTGGCCATAACGATGAGGTCACGGAGCAGCACCTTCCCAGGCAGGTGCCATTGCCCAATTACGCCGAAAACTTGAAGCGCTTTGTAACCGAGGCGCGCGCTGCGGGAATCACGCCGGTGCTGGTCACGCCGCTGACGCGCAGATACTTCGGGGCGGACGGCAAAATCCACTCTGACCTGACGGAGTATTGCGACGCCATGCGCGGTGTTGCGCACGAGATGAATGTTCCACTGATCGATCTCCAGGACGAGAGCATCGCCTACCTGGACAAGATCGGCGAAGCCGAAGGGAACAGACTCGCGATCACCAAGAAAGACACAGACGGCAAAACAATCTTTGACAAAACCCACCTGAACTGGCAGGGCAGCTATGTCTTCGGGCGCATGGTGGCCGTGGGCCTCGGCAAGGCCGTTCCCAGGATAAAGAAATATGTGCGGACAAAACCGGCGCCGCTGCCGCCGGAAGGCGTGAAGGCCATGCGCATCTTCAACGGTGCTCCGGTCAAGATCGTGCTGGTGGGCGATTCAACAGTTGCTCCCGAAGGCGGTTGGGGACCGGCCTTTTGCGCGGACATGATGTCCAACGTCACCTGCATCGATGACGCGCTCAATGGCCGCAGCAGCAAGAGCTTTATCGACGAAGGAGCATGGAAGAAGGCGCTGGCGCAGCATGGCGATTATTACCTCATCCAGTTCGGCCACAACGACGAAAAGCCGGATGCAGCGCGCCATACAGACCCCGGTACCACCTATGCGGCAAACCTCAAACGATACATCGACGATGCTCGCGCCATTGGAGCCATACCGGTAATCATTTCGCCGTTGGCGCGAAGAACCTTCCGCGACGGCAAGCCTTCAAATCCCGATTTGCAACTCTATGCCGACGCCGCGCGACGGGTTGCGGAACAGGAGTATGTGACATTTGTCGATCTTCTCGGCCTTTCGGATGCTCTGTTGAGCAGGATGACGCAGGCTCAGGCAGATGAGTTCGATGCAATTGGCCACGCCGACCAGCGGGCGGAGAATGGAACTGCGCCGCTCGACCGGACGCATTTGAACGAGGCGGGGAAGATGGTTTTCGGCCGAATGGTTGCAGATGATCTGGTGCGGACCTGCGTGGAGCTTGGCCCGGACCTGATCGGAGTACCGATGGACCAGATACAGGCGGCGCGATCGCCGGTAGCGCCATCGCAAAAGTAAGGAAAGAACTGCGTGTGAATCTGGTGGCGGAGGGCAGGATCGAACTGCCGACCTTGGGGTTATGAATCCCACGCTCTAACCATCTGAGCTACTCCGCCCGGAGGCGGCTCCGGCGCCAAAATACGCGCTGCAGGGCCAAATTTGATGATACGGTGAGGCGGGATTTTCGGTCAAACGCGAGTATCGACTTCCGGCAGACTGAGTCATATCCGGCCGTTATCGAGCGTCGTTCATGTTGACAATGATCCTCTCGTATCCATAATGATTCGCCTGTTGTAACAATGTCCTTATGCACCCCTTTACCTTCACAGCGGAGAAATGTCATGCCGTCTCTGTTGCATATTGACTCCAGCCCTCGTACCGAATCGGTTTCAAGCAAGCTTGCTAATGCCTTCGTGGATCGGTGGAAGCTACGGAATCCTTCGGGAACCGTGCTCCATCACAACACTTCGCTTGAAGCGGTTCCCTATTTGGACGAAAAAGTAATTGAGGCATTCTTTACGCCTGCCGCTGAGTTGACAGCTGAGCAAAGGAACACTCTCGCCCGTTCCGACCAGCACGTCGATGAACTCCTCGCCGCAGACGCGGTAGTGATTGGAGCGCCAATGTGGAACCTGAGCGTTCCGGCTTCGCTTAAGGCTTGGATCGACATGATTGTGCGTGAGGGACGAACCTTCGCATTCACCCCGCGCGGTGTAGTTCCGCTGGTGCCGCCGGGCAAAAAAATCTATGTCTTTACTGCGCGCGGTGGCGCATATCCCACGAACTCGCCACTCCGCGCGCTCGATCATCAGGAGCCATACCTGCGCGCGATTCTCGGTGTCATAGGCCTCACGGAGATCGAATTCATCCACGCTGGGCATCAAAGCGAAGGCGAGATAGCCGCGGCCGAAGGCATCGCCAACGCAGTGGGGGCGTTGGAGGCTCTGGCATATTAACGCCAACGCTCCGTGTACACTCGACTGCATGAGTCAACTGCGGATCGCAGGCGTGATTCCAGCGCGACTGGCTTCCACGCGCATGGCGCGCAAGGTGCTGCGGCCTGTCGCCGGAAGGCCGATGGTGGAGTGGGTGTGGCGTGCGGCGCAGGCAAGTGGGCTGATGAATCCGGTTGTGGTAGCCACCGATGCGGACGACGTGGCGGAGGCGTGCCGCGCGCGGGCGATCCCTGTCGTGATGACATCGCCTGCGTGCCCCAGCGGCAGCGACCGGGTGAGAGAAGTGGCGCGGCAGATCGACGCCGACATTTTTGTCAACATTCAGGGCGATGAGCCGACACTGACGCCGGATTTCTTCCCGCCGTTGCTCGAACTCTTTGATCGACCTGAAGTAGAAGTCTCCACTCTCGCAGTCCACTGCCCTCCTCATGAATTCACCAATCCCAACGCGGTCAAAGTCGTCACTGCCCTTGATGGCCGCGCGCTCTATTTTTCACGGGCGACAATTCCATTCGATCGCGATCAGGTTGAGTTCACCGGCTACCGCAAGCATCTCGGCATCTACGCCTACCGCAAGGCGACCCTAGAGCGCTTTGCAGCCTTGCCGCCCTCGCCGCTCGAAAAGCTGGAGCGACTGGAGCAGTTGCGCCTACTCGAAAACGGCATCGATATCTATGTCGCAGACGCGCCACGCGACACCATCGGCGTTGACACGGAAGAAGATCTGGCGCGAGCAGAAATGTCGCTTCGAACCGTAAGCAAGAATTGATAGTGAACGAGATTGCTATGTGCTTTTCTGGAGACGCCGTTCGCTCACTTACCAACCTCAAGGATCTGGAACGAGTGCGGGATCATTGGTGGTCGAGGCCCGCGCATGAATGCGGGACGGCCTTCGGGCGGAGGACCAGACGGCGGCGCAGGGGCCATCGTTTGCGGTGGCGCGGCAGGCGTCGGTCCATACTCAGCCGTAATCAGATAGAGATTGCCGGTTTTCGTATCAAGCGTGATTGTCTTGGCGCGCGCCGGTGTGAAGACGGTCTGCTCGACAGCGAAGCTCGTAGGCGAGGCCTCCTTGACTACCGTGATGGTGCCGTCTCCTTGCGAACTGAAAGCTTCCATCATCTCCGGATTGAAAGTGACACCGTCACAGCCTACGCCGGTGGGCAAGTCGGTAATTATGTGTCCGTCTGCCGCCGAGAGAATGATCATGTTGCTCTTTTCGCGGCACGCGGCAAAGAGAATACCGTTCTTCGCGTCAAGTGCGAGGCCCGCGCAGCCACCGCCTTTGCTCGATACATCGTAGCGGCCGACCATCTTCATTGTGTTGGCGTCGATGACGGCGATGGCTGCCTTGTCTTCTATGTCAACATAGATCTTCCCATGGCCGTCGGTTGCAGCCTCCTCCGGCGCGCCGCCGATATCGATGGTGCCGAGGATGGTGCCGTCCTTATCGTCGATTACTGTGATGTTGGGCTCGGAGTGGCTGAGAATGTAGAAGTGGTGATTGTAGGTGTCGTTCAGGTAGCCGTCGGGATTGCCCTGGACGTCGATCTTCTTGATAATCGCGAAGGTTTTCGCGTCGAACATCGTCACAGGCTTTGAGGTCGCGAAGCCATGGCCAGTAGCGGCGTCCACCGCTCCGCCGTGCGCGCTTGTATCGGGAATGTCGCCAACCTGTGAGAGCGTATCGAGATTGAAGACACCGATATGTCCGGCGGGGCCAGACCGCGCCACATACAGGTTGCGGCCGTCGGGATCGGCCGTGACGTAGTCGAATCCGCCTTCTCCGCCGACCAGTTGGATCTTGAGAACCTTGTAAGGGCCACCCTGCTGTGCATGGGCAATGCCGGCGAGCAACGACACGATTACGAATGCTGCAACAGCAACGGACTTACATGACATGGCAATGCCTCCATCAGCGGCTGGTAGCTATTGGCGCCTTCAGCCGAGTGCGGCCGGACCGGTCGCAACTCCTTGGCAAATTGAGGATACACGCTGCGGTGCAAAGAGGACATGAACGCTGGCGGAATGCTTGGCTGGGTAGTCCACACAGCCCGCACAAAGATGCACCTCATTGTTAGGAATTGCTGGCAAGAAACGGAGTGCGCGCCGCGAGCGCATAGGCGACTATGATTCTTATGAGCAGCATTCCGCAAATCGCAAACGTGAATCCCGGCACCAATTTGACCATAAAACCGATCCCGAATTCGCCGGCCGCATCAGGCTCGCTCCTGGACCCCGAGCGAGCATGGAAGCAGGTCCTTGGGCGTGACCCGCAATCGCGGTTCTTCTACGGTGTAACGACCACCGGCGTTTTTTGCCGGCCGAGTTGCTCGAGCCGCAGGCCCCTGCGTGCGAATGCACGATTCTTCCGATCGGCGGACGAAGCGCGGGCCGCCGGCTTTCGCCCGTGCCAACGGTGCCAACCTGAAGCCACTGCATGGGGTAGTCCTTTGGACAAGATTCGAACCCATATCGAGACGCGCCTCGACCGGCAGGTGCGCCTCAAAGAGCTTGGACGGGTGGCAGGGTTGAGCCCATTCACCGTGCAGCGGCTGTTCAAGCGCGAGATGGGGGTGAGTCCGTTGCAGTATCAACGCGCGCTGCGGGCGGGCGAAATGCGTGCGGCGCTAAAGAAAGGAGAGCCAGTGACAGACGCGATTTACGCGGCTGGGTTCGGCTCATCGAGCCGTGCCTACGAGGGGAGCCAGTTGGGAATGACGCCGGCGCGCTTTGCGCAGGGGGGGCGGGGAGAAAGCATTTCCTACACGTCGGTGCGGACACCGTTTGGCTGGATGGTTGTGGGAGCGACAGAGCGGGGCTTGTGCTGGCTCTCGCTGGCGGGCACCCGGGCTGAGGCTGACGCCACGCTGCGGGCAGAGTTTCCCGCGGCGACGCTGAGGCGCGATTCTGGATTGTCGCGGCTTGTGGATGCGGCACTCGAGAGCGTTCGTGACGGTTCGGATCTTTCACGAGACCGGAACTCCGAAGAGCGGCTCGACTTGCGCGGAACCGTCTTCCAGCTCCGCGTGTGGCAGGCGCTACGGCAGATTCCGCGCGGCGAAACGCGCACCTACAGCCAGTTGGCGCGCGAGATGGGCGATCCTAAAGCAACGAGAGCCGTGGCCCGCGCATGCGCCGTGAATCGCGTCGCTGTACTCGTACCATGCCATCGAGTGGTTGGCGTGAGCGGATCATTGACCGGATATCGTTGGGGCGTGGAGCGAAAGCAGCAGTTGCTCGATGCGGAAAGAACCTGACCTGGAGTTCTCGCTCACGCCGTCCTGAGGCTGAATGGGAGCAGGTGTTTCTTTTAGGAGCGCTGTGGGTGGTGGCAGCTCGGTGTAATGGGAAAAGGCGCTGCTCGCATTTCCTATGCCGTTTACCGTCTGGGTATCCCCCACCCCTGCTTAGCAAAGAAATTCTTTGTTTGCAGCGGTTTGCGGTGCGCCTTCCGCTCTAGATCGATGAAACCATTGGAGTTATTTGCAAATTCGTCCAGGCGAAGGGGTTAAGAAGCAGCTTTTAGCTTCTAGCCTCTAGCTTCGAGCATTCAGCAATGGGCAGATAAGATCTGGATGGCGCCTCAGGTGTTGCCAGGCATATTGAATGCTGCATAAAAGTTCGACATAGGGCCATTGTGCGCCAAATGGGGGAATTAACATGCAAAGAAAAACAGGGGTCATGGAGCAGGGTTCAGGGATCAGAAAAACAAGGACTTAGTGATGAATTGGCGGCTGTATTGAAGAGGCTGGAAGCTTGACATGCGGCGAAGTTCGCGGAGCTAGCGGGAATAGTCCGAAGTTCATTGAAAAAACAAATGCAGGTCCTTCGACTCCGTTTGGCCGAAAAACGGCCAAACTTCACTCAGGATAACCAGATTATTATTGAACGAATTTCTGACTCAGGACACGAGCGATGTAAGTCCGCATTGCTCACTGGGGGCGCGAAAACGCAGGATTCAAGGTCTGGGGAGGTCACTGAGGGCATGTTGTCCCGATTTTCGCTGACTCCAAGAGAAGTAGTGGCTAAAACATTTATCCGGTATAACCGCCGGAGGCGTAGACGGTTTGACCACTAAGCCAGCCTGAATCCTCAGAGGCCAGAAAGGCCGCAACATCGGCGATGTCCCTGGGCTGGCCGATGCGGCCAAGCGGAGTTTCAGCTTCAGTGTGCTTTTGGAAGTCGCTGCCGATGAATCCTGCGCCCCGCGTTCCTTCGGTTTCGATCATGCCTGGATTGAGTGCGTTGACACGGATCTTTTTGGGACCGAGCTCCTTGGCAAGCGAACCGGTGATGGTGTTGACTGCTCCCTTTGTGGCGCTATAGACAGCAGCGTTGGCAAACCCCGAAGCGACAACCGAGCCAATGTTAATGACGCTGCCACCGGCCGGATTGAAGTGCGCAACGGCTGCTTGTGTGGTAAGCAGCAGGCCAAGCACATTGAGATTGAACTGCTTGTGGAAGTGCTCGGGCGTGATCTGATCGAGTGGACCGAACTCGTAGATGCCGGCGTTGTTGACCAGAACATCGATGGGGCCGAGCTCTTTTGCGACCGTCGAAACCAGCGGGCCAATTGATTCGGGGTTGGCTAGATCGGCTTGGATGGCAACGGCTTTTCCGCCTGCTGACTTGATATCCGCAACGACCTTCTCCGCCGCTGCCTTGCTGCCTGAGTAGTTGACCGCAACGGCCGCGCCGCGGCTGGCGAACTCGCGGGCGATGGCCGCCCCGATGCCTTTGGATGCGCCGGTAACCAGCGCCACTTTTCCCTCAAGATTCTTCATTTCTCAGCTCCCGGAATCGAATGTCATTCGTTCGACATTTCGATAACTGTCGAATTGATTCGAGGGCACGGAGAAAGGATTCAAGGTTCTTGTGGAAATTTGTAAGTGAGCGGCTCAGCGAACGCCGCAACCTGCAGTTTCAAGAGCTGCGAGGCTGGCCGCAACGGATTCGAGAACTCCTGGCCGAAGAGTGAGATAAGCGAACTTGCCCTCGCGACGGACCTGGATAAGCCCTGCAGTCTCAAGCTCTTTAATGTGGTGCGAGAGTGTGGCCGCGGAGATGGGAATGGCGGCGAGGGCCTTTGCGCAGCCCAACGGGCAGCCTGCTCTGGCAATTTGCTGCAGAAGCTCGAACCGGTGCGGATCGGAGAGGGCCTTGAAGATCGCGGTTTGACGCGCTCGCGGCAAGCGCGCCGATTTCGCCGGTTCAGCTGCTTGCACGGACTTTCGGGATTCCGTCATTTGACCATTTCTCTGCGAGAGAGACTCGAACGTATTTTAGATCGAAGAGGAGATCGGTTCGATTCAAGGCCGCCGCGGCGGTTGATGAATGGTGGGCGATGCGAAACAAAATGCAAAGACATACTGAGAAACTACGGCATCCGGGGACGAGCCAAAGGCCCATCCCGATTCAGCACGCCGAATCATTCGCGAGATCCCATGGGGACCGTTCCTAATCTAGTGGCAGCCGCCTACCAGTTTTCCTCCGCCTGCAGGCTGATTGCTCTTGAGCAGATCGGGGATCTTGCTGGTCAGCGTGGGCGGCTGATAGTTAAAGAAGACGCCCGAGCACGCGACGTCGCCGTTCAGTCGAAACATCGCATATGTTCCCACAGCCCCACCGCTGTAACTGGTCTTTGTGCCCGTGATGCCGTTACCGGACTTCAGCAGGGTCCCGCCGGACTCCAGCGCCTCAAGAGAGAGCACATACCAGATACCGTTTGCTCCGGACATAGCGTCGGGCGAGGCTGCGTCGAGCTCGAGCGCCATGCCGTCGGCTCTGAGAACGGCGTTGAGATGAGAGATGACCGGCGCCTGTGGAGCAGCCGGCGCGCCTGATGGCGGCTTGGGCGCGTCGAAGACATCGGGCTCAGTAAGCGATTTGAGGAAAGCGTCGATGGCCTGCGTAATCGCTGTTTTGTCTGCCTCCGCCGCTGTGTTCACTTCTGCCCCTGGAGCGCCGGGCTCAGCGGTCGCACCACTCTCAGCTTTTTCCTTTGTGGCGGGGACCACGCATGCACGAGCTTTGACGAGCGCAACAAGCTTTGTGAGAAACGGAGAGTGAGCCTCGTCAATGGTGGCAAGCGAACGCGGCATGTAGGTGTCCGGGATGACGACATCGACGCCAAGCGCCCTCAGATGTCCGGCTACATCATTTACAAGTGTCTGATCGAGGATGTTTCCTTGAAGCGGAGAAGCTTCAGCGGTGGCACTGAGCAGCGACGCCGCAAAGGAGGCAGCCTGACTCTCAGGGAACATGGACATAATGGTGCCGCCCAAAGTCGTAGCGCCCCTTCCCATTGGGCCCTGAGGGCAGTATTGATTGGCACGAAGGGTGAGAATGTCCATTGTAGAAATGTCTGTGCGCCAAAGCTGAAATTCACTCAAAGCGCTCGACCCCGACGTAACAACCACAATGCCTACGGGCGGACCGGTAATTGGCTGCGGTGTGCAATTTGCGTCAGCCGCGCCGACGTTGCGTCCGATGCCGCAGGCAACTGCGGTGCCTTCGGAGTCCATCGCCGTATAAGTCAGCATCTCCGATTCGATTGCGAATCCCGATGGATTCTGGGAATCGGCGCCACTGGCAGCCGGCGGACCTGATGGTCCCGATTTTTTTGTGGATTGACCAAGGGCAGCCGCACCCAGTGTCAACGCCACAAGCGAGAGAAGACATGGGCTCCGCATCGGCCCAAGAGACCTGAGCAATGCACTCATTACGTACCTCCGATTTGGCCGGGGGGGAGCCTGGATCAAGGGATGGAGCCCGAACACGGGTTGGTTGCGTTCGCTTCCGCTGTTTCAGGCTTTCCGCTGATTGAAGGCGATCATACCATCTTTTGTAAGTCGGGCAGAGGAGAATCTGGCGGCGCGGGATCAGGCGATCAGAGACAGGAGCCAGGGCCTGTTAACACTACCAAGGCGGATGGCGTTGCGCGCGAAAATCCGGATAGACGAGACCGAGGATGAGAATGAGGTATGGCCGGATTTCCACCCCGGCGACACAAAGCCGTCGCCGGGGGCCCCGGATTTTCGCCGCAACCCTTCGGGACGGGGCCAGTTTTTCCCAAATCTTCGTCCCTCGTCGCTAGCAGACACCCGGTATCCACCCCACGGACAAAGGGCGCGTCCGCGGGGGCCCCGGTATGCGTCGCTCCTCATTCCTCGAACTGAGAAAAACTGGCTCCCGTCGCCACCGTCCAGGTAGTGTTAACAGGCCCTAGCTTGGCCTATGGGCGACCGCCAAGAGGGTTTGGAACTGTGGTGCTTCCGGCTCTTTGTCGACGATGCTGGTTTGGACGTTGACGAAGCCGGCATTCTGGAGCATGGCCTCGAGCTCGGCCTCAGTGAATCCGAGCCATTCATCGGCATACATCTCGCGCGCTTCTTCAAAACGATGCTTGAGCAGATCGAGGACGACGATGCGGCCGCCGGGAACGAGGATGCGCGCAGCCTGCTGCAAGGCGCGCTCGGGATGCAAAGCGTGGTGCAGCGACTGCGAGAAGAAGACAAGATCGACCTCAGCGTTAGCGATGGGGATCTCTTCCATATCGCCGAGGCGGTAGTCGATGTTTTTCACGCCGTTGCGAGTGGCGAGCTCGCGGCCTACTTCGATCATTTTGGCCGAGGAGTCGATGGCGATCACTTTTTTGGCTCGCTCGGCAAGCAGCAGAGCAAATGCGCCTTCGCCTGCGCCAAGATCGGCAACCACCATCGGCGGCATCAGGCGCAGCAGGGCTTCAGCAAGGCTCTTCCACGATTTTCCCGGCACGTAGCTCTTGCCGAGGCGACCGGCCACGCTATCAAAAAACGCGCGCATCTTGTCCTGGCGCTTGCGCAAAACGCGCCGCATGGCTGCCTGATCGTGCGCGGCTTCAGGGATCTCCGGCTCAGCCCTGTCGAGAATCTGGTTCAGGGGGTTGCCGTCTGCAGGAGCGGTGAGGCGGTAGAGATTGCTTTTGCCGGTGCGGCGGTCTTCGACGAGTTCGGCCTGCTTGAGTTGGGAAAGATGGGTGGAAATGGTGCTCTGGCCCATGGCCAGAACTTCCTGCAGCTCGGCTACAGAGAGCTCCTCGCCCTTTAGAAGCAATAAGATACGGAGGCGCATTGGATCTGCGACCACACGCAACGTTTTGATGATTGACGGCATGGCGAAGTTCTGGTACACATCAATATATCACGATACGTCGATATGAGGAGATTTACATGGCAACCGCAACCGTCGAAAAGATCGAATCCGAATACAAAGTGGCTGACCTTGGCCTGGCCGACTGGGGCCGCAAAGAGATAGTCGTCGCCGAGCAGGAGATGCCGGGACTGATGGCGATCCGCAATAAACACGCAGCGGAAAAGCCGCTGGCCGGAGTGCGCATTACCGGTTCGCTGCATATGACGATTCAAACGGCGGTGCTGATTGAGACGCTGGTGAACCTTGGAGCCGAGGTGCGTTGGGCGAGCTGCAACATTTTCTCAACGCAGGATCACGCGGCGGCTGCGATTGCGGCGGCAGGGGTGCCGGTTTTCGCTTGGAAGGGTGAATCGCTGGAAGACTACTGGGAGTGCACGTATCGCGCGCTCACGCACAAGGGCGGCAAAGGGCCGGAGCTCATCGTCGACGACGGCGGGGATGCGACGCTGCTGATTCACAAGGGCTACGAGCTGGAAAACGGCGACAAGTGGGTGGATACACCGAGCAGCAACCACGAAGAGCAGGTGATCAAGAACCTGCTGAAGAAGGTGTTTGCAGAAGACAAGGAGCATTGGCACAAAGTGGTGAAGGAATGGCGCGGCGTGAGCGAAGAGACGACGACGGGCGTGCACCGGCTCTACAAGATGATGGAGCAGGGCAAGCTGCTGGTGCCGGCGATCAACGTGAACGATTCGGTGACGAAGAGCAAGTTCGACAATCTATACGGCTGCCGCGAGTCGCTGGCCGACGGCATCAAGCGCGCGACGGACGTGATGGTGGCGGGCAAGGTCGCGGTCATCTGCGGGTACGGCGATGTGGGCAAAGGCTCGTCACATTCGCTGCGCGGCATGGGCGCCCGGGTGGTGGTTACGGAGATCGATCCGATCAACGCGCTGCAGGCGGCGATGGAAGGATTTGAAGTGACGACGGTGGAGGACACGCTGGGCCGAGGCGATATCTATGTCTCGTGCACGGGCAACACCGACATCATCACGCTGGAGCAGATGGAAAAGATGAAGGACCAGGCGATTGTGTGCAACATCGGCCACTTCGACAACGAGATCCAGATCGACCGGCTGAACGAGGCCAAAGGCGTGACGAAGATCAACATCAAGCCACAGGTAGACAAATACACCTTTCCCGATGGGCACAGCATTTTCATTCTGGCCGAAGGGCGGCTGGTGAACCTGGGGTGCGCAACAGGGCATCCAAGCTTTGTGATGAGCAACAGCTTCGCGAACCAGACGCTGGCGCAGATCGATCTATGGAAGAACAAGGATAGCTACAAGGTGAATGTGTACACGCTGCCCAAGCATCTGGACGAAGAGGTGGCGCGGCTGCATCTGGAGAAGATCGGCGTGAAGCTGACGAAGCTCAGCAAGAAGCAGGCAGACTACATCGGCGTGCCGGTGGAAGGGCCATACAAGGCGGAGAACTACCGGTACTAAAAGCAGAGAACAAGGGAACACAGGGAACAGGGATTAGGTGGCAGGTGCCGGTTGTCGCTTGAGTGGGACAGCCGGCATTTGTCTATGCAACATCGTTTTTCGAGTACGAACTTATGAATTCATCGCTTAGTTTTTCGTTCGAGTTAGGTCCGCCGCGCACGCCCGAGGCTGCGGATAAGTTGCCTGCAGTGATTGCTCGGCTTGCCGAACTCAAGCCGGACTATTTCTCAGTCACCTACGGGGCCGGAGGTTCTACGCAGGAAGGGACCTATGACACCATCATGTCGGTCATTGGACTGACCGGCATTGACGCGGCGCCGCACCTCACCTGCGTTGGCTCGACGCGTGCGCATGTGGCGGCGCAGCTCGATCGCTATCGGGCGAGCGGCGTGAAGCGCATTGTGGCGCTGCGCGGAGATTTGCCGGCCACGGCGTTGAGTGCTTCAGCTCCGGGCGAATTCCACTACGCCAGCGAATTAGTAACTTTTATTCGCCAGAACCACGGCGACTGGTTCAAGATCGAGGTCGCGGCGTATCCCGAGATGCATCCGCAGGCATCGGGGCCCGGCGCGGACTTCGACAATTTCTGCCGCAAAGTCGAGGCGGGCGCGGATTCTGCGCTGACGCAGCTCTTCTACAACGCCGACGCGTACTTCGATTTTATGGAGCGGTGCGAAAAGGCGGGCATCAAGATTCCTGTTGTTCCGGGCATCATGCCCATCACGGGCTACGCCAACTCGCTGCGGTTCTGCAACGGCTGCGGCGCCGACATGCCGCGCTGGGTCCGATTGCGGCTTGAAGAACTTCAGGACGACAAGGCGGGGCTGCAGGAATTCGGGTCGACGGTGGTGACGCGGCTGTGCGAGACGCTGTTGCGCGGCGGCGCACCGGGACTGCATTTCTACACCATTAACCAAGCCGGGCCGACGCTGCGGCTGTGGAAGAACCTGGAACTGCCGGTACGCGGCTGAGAGATGCGGCTGGGGAATTTCGGCGAAGGCGCATCCAGCATGGGTTAATCTTTGCGTGGGAGACGAAAGACCTGATGACCCACCATTGGTTCTCACTGATTTCGCAGTACAGCAGCGTCGTGGGCTTCCTGATCGCGTTGCCGACGGTGATGGCCGCTTACTATCAGTCGCTGAAGGCAAGGCAGGAGGCGCGGCGAGCGCGCGAGGGAACACTGCACAGCCGGAACTGCCTGGAGTTTGTGGCCGGAGACGGGACTTGCATCAACCTGGTACCGCTGGAGACGTTGCACTCGCTGCCGCGCGAGGGTGATGTGCTATTGCTGCCCGGCGGCGGCATGGGCGAAGCATCGACTTTTCTGCCCGGCGCCTACCTGGTGGAGTCGATCGAGCACATCTATACGCCAGCTGAATCGAAGGACGCGGGACCGCAGGAGGCGCGGCTGACGAAAGCCGTGGCGCGCGTAACTTCGCTGAACCCGGCGGTGACGACGTGAGTGCAGAGGATGTGGTAACTACTTCCGCGTGCGTCCGTTGACGCGGTGATAAAGCCGCGACATGGCATTGTGCAGAAGGCGCGTCTGCTCGGCTTTGAGGGCTTTGTAAGACCGCTCGACGTAGATGTCAAACTCGGGCGGCCAGCCGATGGTGGAGCGGCGCTCAGTGTAATCGCCCTCGGCCCACTGCAACATGAGTGCCTTGTAGCCCACCACGTGAGTGACAAAGTCAAGCAGACACTGGGGCATCTGCTCCTCGACAATCAGGTGAGCGTTCTCAATGATGATCTTTTCTCGAACATCGTTGAGGGGCATAAAGATGGTTTTCATCCATAATGTCCACTCCTTCAAATCCTCGTCGCGGATGGGGTGGCACTGTGTTTTGCCCTGCTTGCGAAGAAGCGAGTTATAGGCGATGTTGCCCGCAACGGTGGCCACATAGAGTGGGCCATAGAACTCATTGAGCCGCTGGTTGACGAGGCGCAAGCGATCAGCCCGGCGCGCCATCATGCGGTTGCTCATGAACGTGACGAGATATCCGGCAAAGGCGAGAACAATGGTAAGGATGGCGGCATTTTGCAGAGAATTCGGCAGCAAAATCGATGAGAAATCCATGGCGGGGACACTTCACCTCGCCGGAAAGTATACCGGTGCAAACGACGGACGGGCTGTGATGGCGGCCGTGCAACCATCGGGAATTCCCAAATTGCAACCCACGGCCGCGGAGGGAAGCGAAGGGCAGCGTTTTCTGGCCTAGTTAATAGGGGCAGCGAACATCCGGACGGCATGTCAGGTGCCAGACGTTCCGTTTGCCGAGCTTGCAACTTCCGCACTTGGCTCTTCATCGGGGAGGACTTGACCGGTTCCGAATCCAGCGAAGATGTAACGATAGAACCTTCCGACGAAGGTCTTGTCTTGCAGGAAGATCAGGAGAGAGGTAAGGACGACGCTGAACAAGATGATGGCATAGGTGCTGTTCTGGATCAGATCGCCGTCCGGCACACCTTGCTGGAGGGGCAATGAGGCCAACACGGCGGCGGCCAATCCCTTTGGGGCCATGGCGGCCATACGGCATGCGTCCTGTTGGGGCGTGGACTTGCTTACTCCGAGCCTCACAATGGGAATGCGGACGATAAAAATAAGGAAGGTAACGGTCAGGCCGAATGTGATCCACCATTGGTTCTTAAACTGAACGGATAGTCCGATATATACGAAGAAGAAAGTCTTGAGCAGGAAAACGATCTCGGCGAAGAAGTTTTTCTCTCGCTGGTTCAGTCCGACAGGCGCCAGAGAAGGGAATTTCCTGGAGAGCATGGCGCCGTGCCATGCGACATTTCCCAGCCCGATTCCGAACACCAGAGCGGCTATAACTCCGCTGTAACCCATCAGTTCCGTCGCGCCAAAGATGAGGAAGACAAAGGCAGCGGTGGTGAACATTCCATTCTGGAGGGTTCTCACGCGGCTGAGGAGATTCGACCAAAAGACGGCGCCAAGAGCGCCCAGCACGGCTGCGATAAGGAATGAGGCCACGAGCGAGCCCGCAACGGAACCCCATTGAAAGCTGCCGACCCGCCGGCCATCCAATATGGCGAGGGCAATCACGATGGACAACACATCGCCGACGGCGGATTCAAGAAACAGGAGTGCGGAGGAATCCCGCCCCAGCTTCAACTGCGCGGAAAGGGGGACGACGACTGCCGGGGAGGTTCCGCCCAGGATCGCCCCCAGCATGAGGGAGATTACCGGCGCGAGGTGGGCGAGTTTCCAAGCCGCCAAGGCGACAACCGCCATGGTGACGGCGAAGTTAAGGGTGGCCAGAATCAGAGTTCTTCCGAGGGCGTTGCGAAGAGTTCCGATCTGAATTTCAGTGCCACTTTCGAAGAGGATGAAAACCAAAGTGACGGTAGTAAATACGGGGCCGACAGCGCCGAACTGGACTGGGCTAACGAGGTGGCTGACAGGACCGAGAATGAGCCCGATGACGATGAGGAGCAGAACATCAGGCACACGGGTTCTGGAGAACATTCCGACGAAAAGATGAGCGCCGAATATAAGTGCGCCGATAAATGCGATTACCAGTGCGGAATTCATTCAGGTTCACTCCATCGTCTCATTGCTGCTGCTGCTCCGACGTTTGATTCACTTTTGCTGAGATGCGCGGGCGATTGGAATGCGAGGAAGGCGGGATAGCCAGCAGAATCGATGGAAGGCAAGATGAAGAGGCGCAATCTCTGTTAGGAGTATGGCCTGAACCGTGAGTAAACCACAAATAAGGGCAGGATCGGTTGTTCCGATTGACTAAGGCGCGCGGTTTTCGGAAACGGCCTTCACTGATTCTGAGACGACCTTGATCTCAACCAGCTTTGGCCAAAGTTTGCCGGTGACGAAGAGCCGGTTGTGAGTGGCATCATAGGCAATGCCGTTCAGGACGGCCTCAGGATCGGAGCGCTGATCCGGGGGTAGCAGGCCGGCCAGGTCGATCCAACCCAGTACTCGGCCGGTCGCGGGCGAGATGCGGGCTATGCGGTCAGTGTGCCACACATTCGCATAGATCTCGCCGCGCACATATTCCAGTTCATTCAATTGGGTTACCGGGACGCCTTGATCCTTGACCACGATACGCCGGACCTCGCGAAATGTTTGCGGGTCAAGAAAACGGAGGTTTGCGGTGCCGTCGCTCAGTATCAGATTTCTGCCGTCCTGCGTGAGGCCCCAGCCTTCTCCCTGATAGTGGAAGGTGCGCAGCAAGCGAAAGCTAAAGCGGTCGTAGACAAAAGCGATGTGCGACTGCCAGGTGAGCTGAATGAGCGTGCTGCCCCATGAGGCAAGTCCTTCTGCGAAGTATTTATCCGGTACGTCGGCGCGCTGCAGGACGCGGCCGGTTTCAAGATCCTCCATGCGCAGCGAGGAGCGGCCGTTGAGGCCGGTGCTCTCATACAAATGCCCATCTTGATAGAGAAGGCCTTGTGTGTAGGCCTGAGGGTCATGCGGATAGGTGTGGATGACGCGATAGCCGTCCGCGGCGAAGGCGAGCGACGCGGATGCGAAGAGGATGACGAGGGCTGCGAGCGTGCGTTTAAAAGGGGAAATGCGCATTGATGAGTCTACGTAATCAATCTACAGGTCCGGCGTCGTCGGCCAAAGTGACCTGAACGGGTGGATTGCTGGTCAACTTCGTATCCATGATAAGTGCCGTGCGTACCTCGCCGCCAGCGAGCGCAATGGGTGTGCCGGTGTACTGCGGCGTGGTTGCGCCTGTGGGCGTGACGACCATGGTGATGGTCTGCGAAGTGAAGCTGATATACGCCGTGGCTCCTCCCGCGGCCAGGTCAGTGACCAGAGGAATGGTGTCCGCGAGTTTTGCACCTGCTGGGACCAGGTAAATGTCGACGGCTCCGGCTTTGGGAGCCTGATTGAGAAAACGAAAGGCTGAGCGACCACTCGCGGCCGGCAGTTGCTGATCCACGAGCACCGACAGGGCATAACCGTTGGACGCCGCGTTGTTGTCAGTAAGAAAAACCGAGTGCTGCTGGCCGGGCAGAAGGACGCCATTGGTGGAGACCAGCGCCGCACCACCAGTGGCGGCGGCGATTTGGATGAGGGCTGCAGTATTGGAAGTTACCGTGGCGTAAGAAGTAATGGCTCCCTGGCCGATGTTGGCAGCAATAAGCTGACCTGCAACTGCGACATTCGCAACGGGAGCGGCATAAGACGCGTCAATGAACCTCACCAGGCTGGGCTGAGTGTAAGTGGCTACATTTTCGCAGGATGAGATCGCCAAAGCGAGCGCCAGCGAGAGTAGAGCTGCCAGGAACAATCGGGGTGGTTGAGACTGCCGCGAGTTGTGCGTCTGGCGGTCCCTGCTCGTGTTGATGGCGTGCATCGTTGAGAGGGTCACCAACCTCCCACTCATACTACTAGGAGCGAACGAGTTGAGTTTATGACTTTGGCTAGGCTGATGAGCCTGGCGGGCAGTTGACGTGTCACCCTAACAGACCGCCGTGGAAACGGCCGAAGTGGCGAGCATGCATCAACGACATGAGCAGAAAGCCTGCACTGAGCGTGAGCACCTGCGGTACGTTGTGAAGGCTGAAGCTGCCGACGCAAAGCAGAAGCACGTATGCGACAGCGAGATTGAAGAAGCCCCACAGAACATTGACGGTCGAAGAGGAGAGGCCCTTCCCCGGAGGCTTTGCGAAGGGGCTCTGGAAGGCGCGGCCCGACATACCGCTGATGAGGTGAGGCAGGGCGTTGGCCAGAAATGCTCCAGCGAAGAAGCAGGACAGATAGTCGTACCAATGCATGGTCTCTTCCTTTCAATCACCGGGCAGCATGGTAGCAGAATTTGGAGTCTGCCATAGGCTTTCGCGCGAGTGGCGCTAAGGCAATTTGCATCCGCTAGCTTGTGCCGAGATAGATGAAGCGGGCGAGGAAGAGAGCGGCAATGACGTAGAGGAGCCAATCCTGGCGGCGGGCCTTGAGAGCAAAGAGGTGCAGAACCGCCCACGCAATGATGCCGAAGCCCAAGCCGTTGGCGATGGAATAGGTAAAAGGGATGAGCACCAGCGTGAGGAACGCTGGAACGGCAACGAGGGGATCGTGCCACTGAATCTCCGTGATGGAAGCAAGCATAAGCGACCCAACCAGGATCAGCGCTGGAGCAGTGGCGGCGGTGGGCACGATGCCGATAAATGGCGCGGCAACGATGGCGCAGAGAAAGAGAACGCCAGTGACGATGGCGGTGACGCCCGAGCGGCCGCCGGCGGCCACACCTGCCGTTGACTCCACATAACTGGTTACGGTTGAGGTACCGACGAAGGAACCGAAGACGGTGGCGGTGGCATCGGCAAAGAGGATCCGGTTGAGCCGGGGAATGGAGTGGTCCGCGCCGATGAGCCCGGCGCGCTTGGTTACGGCGACGAGCGTTCCGAGATTGTCGAACAGGTCCACAAAAAAGAAGACGAAGATGATTTCGAGCAAGCCCTTGTTGACCGCGCCCATGATGTTGAGCTTGAATGCCGTGCCGGCCAGGGCGCGGAGGCCGCCTGTCGATGGCGTCCAATGCACAAGGTGCAGCGGCCATGCGATGGCGGTGACGGCGAGGACTCCGATAAGGATGGAGCCTTTCACCTTTCTGGTTTCGAGGGCGACCATGAGGATGAGTCCGAAGAGCGCAAGGTAGGCGGTGGGGTTGCGGATGTTGCCCATACCGACGAGCGTGTTGGGATCGCGCACGACGAGGCCCGCATGCTGGAAGCCGATGAATGCGATGAAAAGGCCAATGCCGCCGGCGACCGCAGCGTAAAGCTGATGGGGAATGGCGCGCAGGATCATTTGCCGGATGCCGACGGCGGTGATGGCGAGAAAGATGATGCCGGAAAGAAACACGGCGCCGAGAGCCGTCTGCCAGGGGATGTGCATTTTGAGGCAGACCGTGTAGGTGAAGTAAGCGTTGAGGCCCATGCCCGGCGCGAGCGCGATAGGATAGCGCGCGATGATGCCCATCAAAATGGAGCCAAAAGCCGCCGAGAGGCAAGTGGCCGCGGTGACTGCAGGCAAGGGCACACCCGCGTCGGCCAGGATGGCTGGATTGACCAGCACAATGTAGGCCATGGTGAGAAACGTGGTGACGCCGGCGAGAATCTCGGTGCGCCAGTTGGTGCCGAGCTCTACAAATTCAAAGTAGGTTTCGAGGCGCTTGAGCATAGGCGGGTATTTGCAAGCGGTTCCTGTCAGGAGAACATAAATGCGGCTGAATGCAAAGCGGTTTGTGCGCGACGGCGACTTGCGCCGATGCTAGGCTGCGGTATGTCTTCTGTTATGCCAGCACAAAAGGGGATTCATCGAAGCGCCCTGAACGAGGATGGAGAAGACAACCACAAGGTAGGTTGCGCCGAGGATCCAGGAGCTGCCCAGTGCGTCGGGCACTGAAAGCGCAAGGGCAATTGAAAGGCCGCCTCGCAGGCCGCCCCAGGTGAGCACAAAGGTGGAACTGGAGTGGCCTCGCTGCATAAGACGAACGAGCGCGAGCAGAGCAGCGACGGCACCGAGTCGCACCACATTTACCGAGAGAATGGCCGCAAGACCGGCCCAGAGCGCGGGCGCATCGACGGTGATGGCCATAATCTCAAGGCCGAGCAGGACAAAGAGGACGGAGTTCTGTACCTCGTCGATCACTTGCCAGAAGTCGCCAATGTTCTTGTGGGCGACGCGATCGGCAGGCTGGTGGCGATTGAAGTAACGCAGGCAGATTCCGGCCACGACGGCCTCAAGCGGAGCGGAGAGATGCAATGCATCGGCAAGGACGTAGCCACCGAGGGCCAGGGCTATGGTGAAGAGAATGTCAACCTGATAGGAGTTGGCGCGGCGCATGAGGTGAGAAGTGATCCAGGCGGCAAGTGCGCCGGCTACGATGCCTCCGCCGGCTTTGAGCAACAGGAATCCGGCAATATGCAGGGGAGTGGGAGAATTGCCGCGAGCCACATCGAGCAGGGTGAGGAAAAGGACCGCGCCGATGCCGTCGTTGAAGAGCGATTCACCCGCCAACTGAGCCTGGATGTGTTTGGGAACGCCAGTGCGGCGCAGCATTTCAAGAACAGCGATGGGATCGGTGGGGGAGATGAGCGCGCCAAAGATCAGGCACTGCATCCAGGGGATGCGGAATGCCGACATCGAGAACATTAGCCCCGCGACCAGAAACACAGAGAGAACCGTTCCCACGACGGAGAGGAGCGCGACAGTCAACTTCTCCCGCGCCAACTGTTCCAGATCGAGGAGAAAGGCGCCAGCAAAGAGCAGCAGCGGCAACATGCCGTGAAGCATGACGCTCTCAAAGTCGATGTGGTGGACGAGGTCGAGGGCCCAGCGATGGAAATGAGGAGCGGCCTGGTTAGCGGCCATAAGAATGACCGAGACCAGCACGGTGAGGAGCATGGTTCCAACGGTGATCGGCAGCTTGAGCCAGCGGACACTGATCAATCCGAAGAGCGCCGCGATGGCGAACAGAACGCTGAGGACTGCGAGAGTGGTCATGGGATCAGCGGTGACACCGTTGCACTCATATTAACGAATGGCGAGGAGAGATCTGGCGGAATCGAATGGTTTCCGGCTCGCGGTGAACTGCTCTTGAAAGCACGGTCAGGCGAGCAGTTTGGCGGCGTCTTTTGCGAAATAGGTGACGATGAAATCGGCGCCGGCGCGACGAATGCCGAGGAGCGACTCGAGCATGGCGCGATTTTGATCGAGCCATCCCTTTTGAAAGGCGGCATGGAGCATGGAGTATTCGCCGGAGACCTGGTAAGCGCCGATGGGCACGCCGAAGCGCTCGCGGGCGGCGTGGATCACGTCGAGGTAGGGCATGGCAGGCTTCATCAGGATCATGTCGGCGCCTTCTTCGAGGTCGAGAGAGATTTCGCGCATGGCTTCGCGGAGGTTGGCGCCATCCATTTGATAGCTTCTGCGGTCGCCGAATTGAGGCGCGGAATCGGCGGCTTCGCGGAAGGGGCCGTAGAATGCCGATGCGAATTTTGAGGCGTAGCTGAGGATGGGGGTATGGGCAAGGCCTGCGTCGTCGAGGGCGCGGCGAATGGCGGCAACGCGGCCATCCATCATGTCGCTGGGTGCGACGACGTCAGCACCAGCTTTGGCCTGGCTGACGGCGGTGCGGGCGAGGAGCTCGAGCGTGGGATCGTTGTCGACGTCGAAGCTCGCATCGGGGCCGTCGCCCGACTTGACGACTACTCCGCAGTGACCGTGACTGGTGTATTCGCAGAGGCAGACGTCGCCGATGAGGACGAGCTTCTTTGCGGCTTCAGACTGCCGGAGCGCGCGCAGGGCCTGCTGGACGATGCCGTTTTCTTCCCAGGCGCCGGTGCCTTGCTCGTCCTTGGATTCGGGCAGGCCGAAGAGGAGCAATCCGGCGATTCCGAGGCGCGCTGCCTCCTCGGCTTCGCGGACGGCCTCGTCGACCGAGAGATTGAAGACACCGGGCATGGAGCTTACGGGGTTACGAACGCCTTTGCCGGGACAGATGAAGAGCGGATAGATCAGATCGCCGGGCTCCAGCGTGGTCTCGCGCACCAGCGCGCGCAACGAGTCAGTGCGTCGCAGCCGGCGCATCCGGTTGGCTGGGAAGGTCATGGCTCGATTGTAAGACAGGGAAAACAGAGAACAGAGAACAGAGAACAGAGAACAGAGAAGCAGCTTCTAGCTGCTAGCTCCTAGCTTCCATCTTCTGGCGCTCGGCTGGGGGCAGCGGGATTGGCGGGGTTGGCGGAGTTTGTGCGCCGGCAAGTCGGCGTGGTGTTTACTATCCGGTACCTCTTTGCCCCTACCCCGGTGTCCTGGGTTCTGAAGATAAGCCATTTGTTTTCATGCCTATGCCGAATGCTATCTCTGCATGTTATAGGCAGATAAAAGGTTACCTGCAGAATTGAGACGACAAAGGAGTTAAGGCGGTTCCGAAACGGGGAACAGAGAACAGAGAACAGAGAACAGAGAACAGAGAACAGTGATCAGTGGACAGAGAACAGTGATCAGTGGACAGTGAACAGTGGTCAGTGGACGGTGATCAGGGAACTGGAAAGCAGCTTCTAGCTGCCGGCTCCCAGCTGCCGGGTTGCGGTGTTTGCGGGGCTGGCGGGGTGTTTACTTTCTAGGTATCCCCTTAAGGGCCGCCCCCCTATTTTTGGGTTAAGTGGTTTGTTTTGAACGGACAGACACTTGATCATTCGCTCCAGGCGACTGAAAGCAAATGGTTTAGAGTCTAAAGTTGACAAAAATAAGCACTTAGCGGCGCTCGCGGAGTCAGCGAAGCGGGCGGTGTTGGAACACCGACCCGTTTTGCCGCTAAAAACGGTGGCGGCTCAAGGAGCACCGGCCATGCCCGACCGGCGATCCCGGAGCCGCCACCAGCCCTTTCGGAAACGCTCTACTTGCCACCTGATACGAGTCTAGCGAAATGGCGGATATAACCTGCAAAGAAAGATGGGGACGGGGAAAATGGGGCAGGGGCTTTAAAAGTCACGACTTAGGGTGGATTTGGCGGTGGCGTTGAGGGGGCGTGGGGCTTGACAATGAATGGCAGCGGAGTTCGCGAAGGCGGCAGGGCTGGTGGTTTTCGGGGCGATCGCAATGATGGGAGGGTGAGTGCCCATAACGGCGTTTCTGTCAACTTCGTTGTAGATTTGCAAGGTAGGCCTTCACAATGACAATGAGTTCAGGCAGCGTCGAACAACCTACAGGAGCGACGGAGCAGCCCAAAGCTGTGGTGCAAACCACACCGACAGAGCAATCCGCAGCGACGGTGCAGGAATCTTCGACGGGCTTGGGGTCATTCGATTCGCTGCTGAAATACCTAGCTGCGTTCACAGTCCTGCTCTATTGCTGCGGATATTTCGTTAGCTCGGTTAGTTCTCTCAGTTGGGGGTTTTTCCAAGTAGCTCCATTGCGCCCAAAGGTTGCGTCTGCTGGTGCTTGGTTCATCCTGTTTCTTGGCGTGCCGTTAGCCGCAGTTGCATTCCAACGGAAGGAGAAACCTGCTGGCTGGGTAACTGGAGCCGCCGCGTATAGCTTCTACGCTGTCTGGGGAGTGGGATTAGGGTTTGGAACTTCGAGTTTGTTTGAATTCTCTTTCCTTAAAGTGGGGCCGCATTCATTCTTCATCCCTATGACGGTGATATTCGGGTACGTCGTAATTTTGGTCATCTCTGGGAAGGGAAGAGTAGCAACGACGATCAAATGGGCAATAGCAGTAGGGACAGTCTTGCTTGTGGCGGGATCGGGATTCTACGACCTCTTTAAATATCACCTTGTTACAATCAGCGCGGTTTTTTTATGGTATTTGCTCGTCGGTGTTTCAACTAACTTTGTATTTAATACATTCAAAGGGCGCGATGTTCTAGAGAATCTCACGAGAGGTGTCCCTTACCTCGTTAGCCAGTTGCTCTTAGCACTCTCTTATTTCGGCAGCGTCTACTACCCGCACATAATAGCTTCGTGGGGTGGTGGAGCGCCGGTGCCGGTGACGATTTTATTTGCGAAGGAGTCGCCCATTTTGCCGGGGCAGTACCTCAGCACGCAATTGTTGGATGAGAGCGACTCTGGTCTGTACATCGCTGGCAAGGGCGAGAAGAAGGCTAGTTTCATTCCGAGAAATGAGATCGCTTTAATTACATATTCCGATGCGCCTTCAGCGGAACTCCAATCCAAGCAAAAATGACCACGTTTGACGTCAATCAGGCGACCAACATCATCGATTAGAGAGCGGATAACCGGCAATCCGGAAATAACTATTTGACCAACAGATGACCGCGAGCCCTGACCCAGGATTACTCCCGGAGATCGGCTTGGGGGAAGCGATTTTTGAGCTTGCCGGCTGGGAGAGCGACTTGCTGGTCGATCGGGATTTGCGGTTGAGACTTGAGCGCGGCTGCGCCGCGTACTTTATTTCTCAAAAATGGGGTGAGCTTTTTCGGCATGGCTGAAGCCATGCCCTGACACAAGGCTAAAGGCAGCCGCAGATCTTTCGACTCCGGTCGTCCGCGCGGCGGACGACCTGCGCTCAAGATGACAAAGGCTGAGTGGGAAGGGATGTATGTACGGGCTGAAGCCCGTACCCTTCATAGGCCCACCCTAGCCACAAAAACAGAGACGTGGCGAGGGTGGGGCACCCGGCGGGATTTGATCGCGGCTCCGCCGCGTACTTTATTTCTCAAAAATGGGGTGAGCTTTTTCGGCATGGCTGAAGCCATGCCCTGACACAAGGCTAAAGGCAGCCGCAGATCTTTCGACTTCGGTCGTCCGCCGCTGCGGACGAACGGCGCTCAAGATGACAGAGGCTGAGTGGGAAGGGATGTATGTACGGGCTGAAGCCCGTACCCTTCATAGGCCCACCCTAGCCACAAAAACAAAGACGTGGCGAGGGTGGGGCACCCGGCGGGATTTGATCGCGGCTCCGCCGCGTACTTTATTTCTCAAAAATGGGGTGAGCTTTTTCGGCATGGCTGAAGCCATGCCCTGACACAAGGCTAAAGGCAGCCGCAGATCTTTCGACTTCGGTCGTCCGCCACGGCGGACGACCGGCGCTCAGGAAGGCAATGCCTGTGTGGGAAGGGATGGATGTACGGGCTGAAGCCCGTACTCTTCATAGGCCCACCTTAGCCACAACAACAAAGACGTGGCGAAGCTCCACCCCACAGACAAAGACCTGTCTGTGGGGACCCCGGGGGTGGGGC
Source organism: uncultured Acidobacteriaceae bacterium (assembly GCA_963841095.1). GTDB lineage: Bacteria > Acidobacteriota > Terriglobia > Terriglobales > Acidobacteriaceae > Telmatobacter. Next base: position 352,042 of record CAWJBE010000009.1, on the reverse strand, counting down.
GCCCGGGGCGCGGCTGCGCCGCGTACTTTATTTCTCAAAAATGGGGTGAGCTTTTTCGGCATGGCTGAAGCCATGCCCTGACACAAGGCTAAAGGCAGCCGCAGATCTTTCGACTCCGGTCGTCCGCCGCTGCGGACGAACGGCGCTCAGGAAGGCAATGCCTGTGTGGGAAGGGATGGATGTACGGGCTGAAGCCCGTACTCTTCATAGGCCCACCCTAGCCACAAAAACAGAGACGTGGCGAAGCTCCACCCCACAGACAAAGACCTGTCTGTGGGGACCCCGGGGGTGGGGCACCCGGGGCGCGGCTCCGCCGCGTGCTTTATTTCTCAAAGATGGGGTGAGCTCGTTCGGCATGACTGCAAGTCATGCCCTGATACAAGGCTAAAGGCAGCCGCAGATCTTTCGACTCCGGTCGTCCGCCGCGGCGGACGACCTGCGCTCAGGAAGGCAATGCCTGTGTGGGAAGGGATGGATGTATGGGCTAAAGTGTCTGCGTGAGAACTACACAAGGTACTTGTAATTCACATCGGAGTTGGGCGACAAGAGAAGCATGTCGCGATTCAAGGTTTACAGCCCGGACCAGGCGTATCTGCTTCCTCCGAGCGTGCGGGACGAGTTGGGCGAGAAGCACTTGTGCTTTTTCGTCCGTGGAGTGATTGAGCGGTTGGATATGAGCGAGTTCGAGTTGAGCTACAGCGTCGAGGGCGGCGAGTTGTACGCTCCGCAGTTGATGCTGGGCGTGTGGCTTTACGCTTACGCGCTGGGCATCACCAGCGCGCGGCAGGTGGAGCGGCGATTGGTGGAGGACTTGGCGTTTCGCTATCTGGCTGCCGGCGAGCGGATCGACAACTGGGCGCTGAGCGCGTTCCGCCGCCGTCACGGGCGCGCGTTGAACGACGCGTTCACGCAGGTGCTGGAGTGGGCGCAGCAGCAGGGCATGGTGAAGCTGGGCCGGGTGGCGATCGACTCGACGCGCATCGCGGCCAACGCCAGCAAGGATCGTGTGGATTCGGAGCAGGCGCTGCGCGATACGCGGGCGCAGCTGCGCCGTCAGGTGCGGACCTGGCAGAAGGCGGCCGATCGCGACGATCAGGAGCCGGGCGGGCTGGAAGTGGCCATCGGGGAGCTGAACAAGGCGCTGGCCGAGATGCCGCGGCGCATGGAGCGGCTGAAGAAGAGCGGATTGAAAAAGCTGTCGCGGACCGATGAAGACGCGCGCTTTCTGCGCCAGCGCGGCGACAGGTTCGTGCTCGGCTATTCGGCGGAAATTACCGTCTCGGACGATCATCTGATCGTGGCTCAGCGAGTGACGCAGAACGTGACCGACAACGGCTCGCTCGTGCCCATGCTGGACGAGACCGAACAGCGCTGCGGCGCGCCGCCGGGTGCGGTTCTGGCAGACAGCGGCTTCTTCTCGATCGATAACCTTGAACAGATGGAACAGCGCAACATCGACGCTTATGTACCGGACTCCAACATGGCGCGGGCACTGAACCTGGGCGGGCGCTGCCGCACCCGGGCCTGCGCCCCGGCTCACCGGCGCATGCGGGCCAAGCTGCGAAGTCCGGCCGGCGAAGCCGCCTACGCGCGGCGCAAGGCAGTCGTCGAACCGGTCTTCGGAGTCCTCAAACAACAGCGTGGAATGAGACAATTTCGCACCCGTGGATTGCAAAACGTAAACAACGAATTCACACTGGCAACGCTGGCCTTCAACATCACCCGGCTGCATGCCCTGCGAGCAGCTTGAAACAAAAAACAGAGCTGCCGGTAACGACAACTCAAAACAGCAACGCCGCTGAACTCGGGCAAACGACGTTCTCACGCAGACACTGAAGCCCGTACCCTTCAACTGAAGCGCGTACTCTTCATAGGCCCACCTTAGCCACAAAAACAAAGACGTGGCGAGGGTGGGGCAACTGTGAGATTGGCGGTGGTTGGGTCCCACCCTAACCGGCGCAGAATACGCGCCGGTTAGAATGGGGCACCCTATGCATTCAATTTTGGTGCTAAAGACAAAAGCAGATCCTTCGTATGCGCTCGCCGCGCGAAGCGCGGACTGCGGTCGCTCGGAAGGAAAACGTGTGGGCGGGGAGAACGGCGATCCCACCCTAGCCACAAAAACAGAGACGTGGCGAGGGTGGGGCAACTGTGAGATTGGCGGTGGTTGGATCCCACCCTAACCGGCGCAGAATACGCGCCGGTTAGAATGGGGCACCCTATGCATTCAATTTTGGTGCTAAAGACAAAAGCAGATCCTTCGTATGCGCTTGCCGCGCGAAGCGCGGACTGCGGTCGCTCAGAAGGAAAACGTGTGGGCGGGGAGAACAGCGATCCCATCCTAGCCACGAAAACAGAGACGCGGCGAGGATGGGGCACCCGGCGACCACGTCAAACCTCAGGCGTCCTACCTGCGGCTGGTACTGAACATAGACCGGAGCGAGTCTTCAAGATCGGCGTTCTGCGGCTTTGCCGGGATGGACTGTGGAGGCGGTGTGGTGGCGGCCGGCTCGCTGGCCAGCCCGTTGCCGGGCGAAGAAAAATTGCTTGTGGGAATACCGCTGGCGGCGCCGAAGAACCGGCGCTGAAGATGTTCGATGGCGGCCAAATCGAGCCGGTAGTTTTCTTCTGCGCGGCGGAAGTCCTCTTCTGCACGGCGGTAGTCGTCTTCAACCCGACTCCGCAACCCTTCTAACTGATCTGTATCTAAAACTGACATCGCCAAGCCCTCCCCGGCTCCGTCATTTTGAGTCCAGCACAACGGTTTGAGTGTGTCACGTTCGGCTGAGAATTGAACTGGCACAAAGGATGTAGCTGGGGCGCCCGGCAGTGGTTGGGTCCCACCCTAACCGGCGCAAAATACGCGCCGGTTAGAATGGGGCACCCCATGTTTTCTATTTTGGTGCTAAAGACAAAAGCAGATCTTTCGCATGCGCTAACCGCACGAAGCGCGGACTTTGGTCGCTCGGAAGGATGGTGACGAAGGTGGGGTGAGAATGGCAGTGGTTGGGTCCCACCCTAACCGGCGCAAAATACGCGCCGGTTAGAATGGGGCACCCCATGTTTTCTATTTTGGTGCTAAAGACAGAAGCAGATCTTTCGCATGCGCTAACCGCACGAAGCGCGGACTTTGGTCGCTCGGAAGGATGGTGACGAAGGTGGGGTGAGAATGGCAGTGGTTGGGTCCCACCCTAACCGGAGAGCAAGTTGAAACCGTCTTTATAACTGCTCGTAGAGCGCGGAGTTGCGGTAGCCGAGCAGGATGATGAGGGTTGCGATGCCCAGAGCCATGCCGAAGGGGAACTTGATGAGGCAGAGGATGGCAGCGACGATGGCGATGATGCGTCCCCACTGCGTGCGTTCGAGAAGTCCCCAGCCGGCAATGCCGCAAAGGATGGCACGTATCGAGAGAAGAAGCCAGGCGAAGTGAAGCCATGCGGAGCCCAACCATGCGGGCGGCATGGGCCCGTTTGCCCATGGCCCGTGCATCCAGGGTCCGTTTGCCCAGGGTCCAAAGCCGCCTGACATGAACGAGCTTGCGAAGGCCAGCGCGGCCATGCCCAGAGAGAAGGAGAGAACTGCATAAGCCAGCCAGAGGATGCCGAGCACTTTGACTTTGCCGGCGTAGCGCTCGAGCTCAAACTGAAAGCCGGGGACAGCGGGAATGGGCGGCACGGCGGGGCGGCCGCATTGCGGGCAGACCGGTTGACCGGACTCTAAAGCACGACCACAGCCGCTGCAGAACATGGCGCCTCCTCGATGTCGAGATAGGGATACGCATGCGGGTTGGAGTTTGTTCCGTAGACAGCCCGCGCCCTTACCTGGGAGCCGGCGCGACCCGCAGCCAGCGCTCCTCATGGCGATTGTCGTGGAGAAGGTAGCTGGTGACGCGGCCCTGCGCATCGCGCTCGAAGTCGAGGTGGATATTATGAGCGCCGGTTGCATCGCCGGGACGGAAGAAGGTGTCGGGCGACTCCGCCTCCAGGGCGATGACATTGCCGCCGAGACTTCTTTCAAAGAGCTGGTCGCCCTGGCGGAGGATGGTTTCGACGGCGTGGCCGTTGGGCTCGCGGTACTCTCCGGCGAGGGAGTCAAGCTGCGCCAAGGTGAGCTTGATGGTAGGCGGGCGGAGCGGAACGAGGATGCGCTCGGCAAAAGCCGGCGGCTGTTCGGGAGTGCGGTGCTCGAGGAGCCAGCGGGGCAGGTCCGGCTCGTCAAAGGCGCGGGTCCAGCAATCGTGTTTGAGGCCCTGGTAGATCCACAGGCGGATGTTGCCGCCGGCAGCTTTGAAGGCGTCGTACATCAGTTCGCTTTGGCGCGGCGCCACGACGTTATCGAGGCTTCCGTGGAAGAGCCAGACGGGGGTGCGGCCGAGGGCGACGGCGTATTCGGCGGGAAGGGTGGAGGCTTCCTGCCAGCGCTCGGGAGCATAGCTCCAGAAGACGCCGCCGGCGGCGATGGCGATGGCTGCCCAGCTGATGGGGATGCAGGCGCGCCAGCTCCCATGCGCCATAGCCGCCCATGGAGAGGCCGGTGAGATAGGTGCGCGCGGGGTCGCCGTGAAATTCGGCGGTCTCCTGGTCGAGCGCGGCCATGGCCATGTCGAGCATCGCGGGATCGGTCCAGATGGGAGTTCTGCGGACACTGGGGCATGACGATGACGAAGGGCCAGCGTTCGGGGTGATCGCGCACCGCTTCAGGGAGGCCGATCTGGGTTTGCCACATGCCTTCAGAGCCGCGCTCGCCGCGGCCGTGCAGGAAGAGAATGATGGGCCATTGCCTGCCGTCGTCGCGGCGCCAATCCTCGGGCAGATAGACCTGAAAGCGGTAGGCGACGTCGTGGAGTTCGATGCGGCGGTTGAGGAATCCCGTCTCCTGCGGCGGCTCGGGTTTGGGGCGATGGGATTTGGCCCCGGAGGCGAGGGCATGGCCGGGCCACAGCGCGAAGGCGAGGGCCAGGCAGGCCGCCAGGAATGAGAGCGATCGGGGCATCGTGCCTACCATCATAACGATTGCAGGGGAGCGGTCTGGTTGTTTTGCGGGGTTATGGCTTACTTTGGTATTCCTTGCAGAATTTTTACGATTTGCATGAAAGACTCGAAGTTGCGATGCTTTGCGAAGTGACAACCCACCTTGCCGCCGGAGAAACGCTGGACCACTACCGCCTGGATGCGGAGGTGGCGCGCGGCGGCATGGCCACGCTTTTCCGCGCCACGGACGTGCGCAACGGACGGCAGGTGGCATTGAAGGTTCCGCACCCGGAGATGGAGGCCGACCCGGTGTTGCTGGAGCGCTTTCGCCGCGAAGAGGAGATTGGGCAGGAGATTGACCATCCCGGCGTGGTGAAGACCTACGACGGCGAAGAGCGGAGCCGCCGCTACCTGGTGATCGAGTGGGTGGAGGGCCGGCTGCTGCGGCAGATTCTGAACGAAGCAGGGAAGCTGCCGGTGGGGCGGGCGGTGACGCTGACGCTGGCGATTTGCGATGCGCTGGATACGATGCACAAGCATGGCGTGGTGCACCGCGATCTGAAGCCGGAAAACGTGATGGTGGATGCGCAGGATCGCATCAAGATCATCGACTTTGGGATCGCGATGAAAGAGGATGCGAGGCGAATTACGCATGCCAGCGTGACGCCCGCACTGGGCACGCCCGACTATATTTCCCCGGAGCAGGTGAAGGGGCAGCGCGGCGACCAGCGCAGTGACGTGTACGCACTGGGCGCGATGCTCTACGAGATGCTGACGGGCCAGCCACCGTTTACTGGGCCGAATCCGCTGGCGGTGATGAACGAGCGTCTGCTGATCGATCCCGCACCGGCGCGGGAGCTGAACCCTGAGATTCCGCCTGCGGTTGAAGAGATTTTGTTTCGGGCGCTGGAGCGCGACCCGCGCCATCGCTATGCAACCGCGGTTGAGATGGCATGGGAGCTGGAGCACCAGGAGCTGGTGGGCGTGGAAGCGGGGAGCCGGCGGCAGCCGTTGCACAAGCGATTTTTGCCCGGCGGCAAGAAGATGCTGCTTTACGCAGGACTGGCGCTGATCCCGGTGGCGATGTTTGTGGTGATGCTGCTGCTGGCGAAACGGTAGATTGTTACGCAGGGAGCCGCTTGAGGATGGCGCCAGCGCGGCGAAACCACGGCCGCTCACGGCGGCGCAGATAGTTGGGCATGGTGGGTTTTTTGTCGAGAACCTTCTGCGCCCATTGCCGAGCTTCGGCGTTGCGGCCCTCGGAGGCCAGGAAATCGGCAAAGTTCAAATAGGTTTCAGAGAGGGTAGAGCGCTCCAGCGCCTGCCGGAAGCGGGCCTCGGCCTTTTCTTTTTGGCCGGTCTGGGCATAGGCGTGGGCCAGCAGGCCGACGGCGCGATAGAAGTCATGGCTGGGGTCGCGCTGCACGGTCATTTCGAGATCGGGCAGTGAGCCCGCGGCGTCGCCCAGGAGCAGCGCACAGACGCCGCGATGATAAAAGCAATCGAGCGTATCGGAGCGAGCGGAGATAGCCTTTTCGAATGCGGCGCGGGCCGACTGGAGCTGGCCCTCATCCATATATAGGTCGCCGAGCTCTTCGTAATTTCCCGACGAAGGGTTGTCGTGAATCTCCAGGTTGAGCTGAGCGATGCGCTTACGGCGGGGAAATCCCTTGAACGAATTGCGGAGAAGGCCGAGATCGGGCAGCGCTTCGGCAACGAGGTACACCAGCGCGCCGAGGGGGCCGAGAAAGAGGATGACGAAGATCCAATAGGTGTCGGGGCGGCGGCGGATGAAGTGGATGATGGCAACGAGCCGCAGCAGAATACCCCAGATGCCCCAAGTGAAAAAGAGTCCGGTAAGCAATCCCATAAGGTTTTTGATCCTGACGGCAGTTTACACAGGCGGGTGGGGGTTACGGCCTTAGCGGTAGGATTTGTGCGGTGGATTACGAATAAAAGCTAATGCTTCTCGGCTGCGATGATTGCATTCTCGATGCACGCGTTGGCAAAGGCGACAAAGTCACCGCGCGGGTTTAGTGCATAGCTTCGGATAGCATGCATGAGGCCCAAGTTGCCTTCTTCGATACGTTCCAGCATCGAGAGCTTTCTCGACGAGGAATGCTTCTCCGCAATGGCGACGACGAGCCTGAGCCTACTCTCAATCAATCGCCGCGCGATGTTCTCGCGTTGCTCATCCCAATCGGCTTCTCCGCCCAGTTGCCGGAACAGCTCGGCTTCTTGCTCCGGTGTCAATTCCAGGGTTGCTGTCACCTCACGCAAGTAGGCCGCAACGATTTCAGCGTCGTCTGATTCATGGTCCATGCGGATCGGTCCTTTCTTTACGACGCGAAAGGCTCTCGTGGGTACGATGATACAGCGATCGCGAATTACCGGTAGGACTCGTCGCGGTGAATCACGAACTCGGGATAGGCGCCGCCGCCGAGCTCGTGCAGGTCAAGGCCGATGCGCTCGCCGTCAGGATCGACGCGGAAGGGAACCACGCGGTTGAGGAGCGCGAAGAGCAGATAGACAAGCGGCAGAAAAATGCCGAGCAGCGCGGCGATGCCGACGAGCTGGGCGAGGAACTGGCCTGCCTGCGGCGCGAAGAGGCCCGCGCAGAGCAATCCCCAAATTGCGGCGGCGCCGTGAACGGTAATGGCTCCGGTGGGATCGTCGATGGAGAGAGCGAGCTCGAGCACTTCAACCAGGAGCGGCGTGAAGATGCCGGCGATGCCGCCGATGAAGATGGACTGACCGGGAGTGACGATGGCGGCGCAGGCGCTGGAGGCGACGAGACCGGCGAGCCAGCCGTTGGAGCAGAGGCTGGCGTCAGGCTTGCCAAAGCGAACGCGAGTGACCGTGAAGGTGGCGATGAGCGCGGCGGAGGCCGAGAGCAGGGTGTTGATGGCGGTTCCGGGCAGCGCGGCGAGGGGCGCGTGCAGCCAAATTATGGCCCCGGCGTCGTTCCAGGCAAGCCAGCCGACCAGCGCCAGGAGGCAGCCGAAGAGAACATAGGAGGCGTTGTGGCCGGGCATGGCGGTGGAAAGGCCCTCTTTAGGGAATTTGCCGCGGCGAGGTCCGGTAATCCAGACCACGGCCAAGGCGCTGAGGCCTCCGAGAACGTGCACGGTGGCCGCGCCGCCGCAGTCAAGGAAACCCGCTCCGAGGGAAAAGTTGACGCCCAGTTCGGCGAGCCATCCGCCGGCCCAGATCCAGTGCGCAGCGAGAGGAAACACGAAGGCGGCGAGGATGGCAGCGGAGGCGCAGCCGGCCGAAATCCGCCAGCGATCGGCTCCCGAGCCCCACGGCAGCAAAGCGGCCATGGAGACTGCCATGAATTCGAAGAGGAGTGCAAGCTGCGTTTGCGGGCTTGCATTGCCGAGGCCGCGCAGCAGAAACGGGCCACGGCCAAGCAGGCTCCAGGGCTTGCCGGCAGCGTGAAGGACGATGGATGTGTTTGCCAGGCTGCCGGTGAGAGATGCGCCGATGAGCGCAAATACGATGACGGAAACCGCGACGATGGCGAGATTGCCGAGGAGGGCCTGCGCGGCCGAGCGGGAACGGCCCAGACCGGTATTAATGAGCGCGACTCCGGCGACGGCCAGCGGAGCCAACATCAGCATTGCGAGGGTAAGCGCGAATGCGGCGTCGCTGATGGCGGGAACGGACTCGGGCGGAATGGGAGCTAGCGGATTCATGGGCGATTTGCCCCACGTGCCGGCATGTGGCCGCGGACCGCAACGACCAGGCCCATAGCCTCGACGGCCAGACCGCAAAGGACGAAGGCCGCCCTCCGCGCCGGATCAGGAAACAAAGCGATTGCGGCAAGGGTGAGAAAGAATCCAGCGGGCATCACGAGCAGTCCGGCGTACTTCATTTTTCGATCCTTTATCGCTCGTCAGCGGACTAAGCACGGGCAGTGAGTAAGCCGCGATGGATGGAGAAACTCCATCGAAGTGAACTTAAGCTGACCTGCGCAGAATGATTGCCTTAAGACCGTCGTTACATCCTTATGAATTCTAAATTACCCGGCTGGTACGATAGCGTGCGCGGGATGTGTCGGCTTCCAGAGGCGCGCTGCTGACTTGAGGCGCAATGAGAACCCTTACGGTTTCTTTTCAAGTCGCGGGCAATAATGGCCTATGAAGATCCGGCTCGGCCGAACCGAGAGACTCCTTCCGATCATCCTCGGCGTCATTACGCTCGCGGCTGTCGCATTGCTGTTGGCCTGGGACGCTTTTCCGAGACAGTTTCCTGCCGGGAGCCATGATTTTCTGGGAGCTTTTTCATTGACGATGATCGCTGTGGCGTACGTTGTCTACCAGATTGTGCGACGGCCGGCACGAATGGAGTTTGCCAAAGCGATGATGCTGGCCGCTGCGTTTCTTTTCTGGGCGGCGAATCAGTACTGGCCGAATTTGCCGCAGGCGACGCTCTTCAACGACATTGCGATTGCGCTATTCGTGCTGGACGTTTTTCTGGTGATCGCGGGCTGGCCTCGCACATCGCAAGACAGCGACTTTGGCGAAACGTGCGCGGGACAGTGTTGCGAATGCTGCAGTGGATCGTGCCGGGAAGAGCGATCGCTGGCTGGCCCGACGCGGGCGGGCTGATCGGCATTTTGCGCGAGTATGGCGCACATGCCGTGCGACGTGATATTTTTTCGGTGAACATCCCAATCTCTGGTACGCAAGTCTCCAGGGATGCGGTGGTGTTTTCCTCGCAATCACGCTTATCACAACGGATTTTCTTTCCATCCGCAGGCAAGGCAGTTTTACCGCAATTTTTTTTGAGGATTTTGCGTTTTCAAGTTGTTGCGCAATGGCCGCAGGCTGATATATTGAGATTTCGGGCTTCCCCGCCCTTCCACCTGATTACTACCGAAGAGCGTTTCTTGTACATAACCTATGTGACCGCCGGCACACGCGGCGCATAAACTGACAAAAGTCAAATCGGGAATCGTTCATGGCGCAAATCTTCGACCGCAGCTCCAATGCACTGGCTCGCATGAGCCTGGTGCTGACGGGGTTGATTGTGATCGCTCTGGGAGTCACGTTGGATCAACTGCAGCGCTCGCCGTGGGTGACGCGGCAGGGCCAGCGCGCCGATCAGCCAATTCCATTCAGCCACAAACACCACGTAGAGGGGCTGGGACTGCAGTGCCAGTACTGTCACACGACGGTGGAGAAATCGAGCTACGCGGGAATACCACCCACGCGGACCTGCATGAACTGCCACGCGCAGATCTGGACGAACGCGCAACTGCTTGAGCCGGTGCGGCAGAGCTGGTATACGGGTCAATCCATTCCGTGGATCAAGGTGCACGACCTTCCCGATTTTGTTTACTTCAACCATTCGATTCACGTGAACAAGGGAATTGGCTGCGAGACCTGTCATGGCCAGGTGAACGAGATGCCGCTGATGTACGCGCAGAACACGCTGCAGATGGAGTGGTGCCTGGACTGCCATCGCAACCCGTCGAAGAATCTGCGTCCGACAAGCCAGATTTACGACATGGCGTGGGAGGAGCCGTCGGATGATCATCCGGTGTGGTGCTCGGCGGTGAATGACAAGGCGGATGTGCCAACGGCGCAGAGCGTCGCCTGTACGACGAAGGACCCGAACGGGAACCCGGCACTGATGGCGGCGATTAAGCCGGAGGCATTATTGCGGCCGGCAGCGATGACCGCCCCGGCGCCCTCACCGGCTCTCGGATATATGGTCGGTGCGAGCTCCGAGAAGTATGAGGTCGAGAAGTTCACGAGCCAGGATGAGTTGGCCCATTTTCTGCTGGTTCAATACAAGATTCGCACCCCGAAGGATTTGACGAGTTGCGAGGTGTGCCACCGATGAGCGCGCCTTTGAATGAGGAAAAAATGAGTCCGGCAATGAAGCGGGTGGCTGAGGAAGATCTCTCAGGGGCTAAAGCCTTCGATCTTTCTGGGCTGGATTCGGCACGACTGAAGTCGTGCCCTGACACTTCTTGCGCGTGCGATCAAGATGCGAAGGTTGTGAATGCGGAGCCCGTGAAGCCGCAGCCTATGACGCTGGACGCGGTGCGCCAAGAGTTGAAGGGCGCGAGGGGCAGAAAGTACTGGCGGTCGCTGGACGAGCTTTCGAATACGCCGGAGTTTCAGGCGGCGGTGGAGCGGGAGTTTCCTTCAGTTGCACAGGAGTGGATCGATCCGGTTTCGCGGCGCGGATTTTTGAGATTGATGGGCGCCTCCATGGCGCTGGCGGGAATGGCGGGTTGCACCAAGCAGCCTGATGAATTGATCTACCCCTATGTGAAAGCGCCGGAAGACCTGGTTCTGGGTAAGCCGATGTATTTTGCCACGGCGCACCCATTCACAACGGGCGCAGTTCCGCTGCTGATCAAGAGCGATGAGTTTCGGCCCATCAAAGTAGATGGCAATCCGGAGCACGCGTACAACCAGGGCGGGTCCGATCCCTATTCGCAGGGCACGCTGCTCGATCTCTACGATCCCGACCGTTCGCAGCACGTGACGTTTGAGGGCGAGGGCCGCGAATGGGAAGAGTTTGCCGAGGCGCTACGCGGCAAGCTGGCTGCATCGAAGGACGGAACCGGCGTTTATTTTCTGAGCGCTGCATTTACTTCGCCGACGCTGGCGCGGCAATGGCAGGACGTGCAGAAGGCTTACCCGAAGGCCAAACTGGTGCAGTACGACCCGGCGCTTGCGGGAACTGTGCTGGCCAGCGGGATGAATGTGCGGTACGACCTGACGCAGGCCGATGTGATTGTTTCGCTCGATGCGGATTTTCTTTCGAGCGCGGCCTATCCGGGGTTCCACAGGCTGGTGCGCGATTACGCCGACCGGCGCAAGAAGCCGGAAAACGGAATGAACCGGCTGTACGCGGTGGAGAGCACGCCGACGACGACGGGCATGAAGGCCGATCACCGGCTGGGATTGCGGGCGAGCGAGGTTCCGGCGTTCGCGGCTGCACTGGCGCAGACAGTGGGCGCGGCCGGCGCGAATGCTCCGGCGTACGCTTGGACCGGAGAGCAGCAGAAGTTTCTGGCGGTGCTGGCGAAGGATCTGAAGGCAAGCGCGGGCAAGAGCGCAGTGCTGCCGGGGCTGTATCACGATGCGTCGCTTGCAGCGCTGGCGCTGGCGATAAATGAAGCGCTGGGCAACACGGGCAAGACGGTTTTTGTTGCGCCGGAGCCGGCGATTCCGCTGCCCAGCGACCAGCTTGGCGATTTCAAGGCGCTGGTTGCGGACCTGAATGCGGGCAAGGTGGATTGGCTGGTGATTCTGAATGCCAATCCTATTTACGACGCGCCTGCGGACCTGGATTTTGCGACGGCTTTCAACAAAGCGAAGATTGTGGCGCATCTCGGCTCGCACTACGACGAGACGGGCCACCAGGCACACTGGCACATTCCTGCCGCGCATTATCTGGAGTACTGGTCGGATGCGCGCGCGTACGACGGAACGATTTCGATTGTGCAGCCGATGATCGATCCGCTTTACGGCGGGCATACTGCGCACGACGTCTTTCAGTCGCTGCTGAACGAGCCGCTGCTGAGCGCGTATGCGGTGGTGCGCGAGACGTGGAAGCCGGTGATCAAGGGCGACTTTGAAACGGGCTGGCGGAAGTCGCTGCACGATGGGTGGATTGAGGGCACGGCGTTCGACAAAACTTCGAAGCCCGGCGCGAGCGCGGCGATTCGCGGAACGGTGCCGACTCCGACGCCGAAAGATTCGCTGGAGATCATCTTCCGGCCCGATCCGAACGTATACGACGGGCGCTGGAATAACGTGGGCTGGCTGCAGGAGCTTCCCAAGCCGGTGACCAACCTGAGCTGGGACAACGCGGCCATTGTTTCAGGCGCGACGCTGAGCAAGCTGGGTCTTGAGGAAGACGACATTGTCGAGTTGTGCGTGGGCGACGGCAAGGTAAAGGCGCCGGTGATTGTAGCGCCGGGCCATCCCGACAACTCAGTGACGGTGTACCTGGGTTACGGCCGCGAGTTTGCGGGGCGGGTGGGCTCAGGACAAGGCTTCAACGCGTATCTGATTCGCAACACGTGGGCGCCGTTTTACGCGACGGGTTCGATTCGCAAGGTGGAAGGCACGTGGGGTATTGCCATCACCAAGAGCCACTACGAAGACCAGCGCGGCAAGACTTTTGGCGAGCAGGGTAACGGCAACAATTCCCTCGAGGGCGACGAGGCGCTGGGACCGCGCGGCATTATCCGTTGCGCCACGTTGGATGAGTTCAAGGCCAACCCGAATTTTGCGCATGAAGGCGAGAATCACGAGACGCCGAAGTACGATACATCGCTGTTTCCCAACTGGCCGTACAACGAAGCGAATGCCTGGGCGATGTCAATCGACATGAACAGCTGCACGGGTTGCAATGCGTGCATTGTGAGCTGTTATGCCGAGAACAATATTCCGGTAGTGGGCAAGCAGCAGGTGCGGATTGGGCGCAACATGCAGTGGATCCGGATCGACACCTATTTTGAGGGTGATCTGGCGTCGCCGCGCGCGCACTTTCAACCCATGAACTGCCAGCAGTGCGAGAACGCGCCCTGCGAGCAGGTTTGCCCGGTAGGCGCCACGGTGCACACGCCGGAAGGCCTGAACATGATGGTTTACAACCGCTGCGTGGGCACGCGGTATTGCTCCAACAACTGTCCTTACAAGGTGCGCCGCTTCAATTTCCTGCTCTACTCCGACTACGAAACCGAAAGCCTGAAGCTGATGCGCAACCCGGACGTGACGGTGCGCTCGCGCGGGGTGATGGAGAAGTGCAGCTACTGCGTACAGCGCATCCAGGAAGCGAAGATCCGGGCCGATAAAGAGAACCGCAACATCCGCGACGGCGAGATTGTGACCGCCTGCCAGCAGGCGTGCCCGGCGCAGGCGATTGTCTTCGGAAACAAGAACGATCCCAACAGCCATGTATCGAAGCTGCGCGCGCTCGAGCGCAACTACCAGGTGATTGCCGACATCAATACCCGCCCGCGGACAACGTATTTGGCCGAAGTGCTGAATCCGAACCAGGAACTTGAAGAGACGCCGGTCGAAGTCGATCCGGCAAAGGGTTGAATTCACGATGGCGACCAGGGAAGTGAAACCCAACGATCCCGCGATCGATCCGGCAACCGGAGAATTCCGGGTTATTGCGCCGGAGCAGACGTTCGGGTCGATCACCGAAAAGATCGCGCGCATTGTGCTCACGCCGCACACGCCAATGGGCTGGTTTGCCTTGTTCAGCGTGGCCGGCGCGGGGGTGACCATGCTGATGGTTGCCCTGACGTGGCTGTTCCTGAAGGGCGTAGGCATCTGGGCCATCTCGCAGCCCGTGGCCTGGGGATTCGCGATCATCAACTTCGTATGGTGGATCGGCATCGGCCACGCGGGCACGCTGATTTCGGCCATTTTGCTGCTCTTCAAGCAGGGCTGGCGGAACTCGATCAACCGCTTTGCCGAGGCCATGACGATCTTTGCCGTGATTTGCGCGGCAATGTTCCCGGTGATTCACGTGGGCCGTCCGTGGCTGGGGTACTGGCTGCTGCCTTTGCCCTTCACTATGACGGTGTGGCCGCAATTCCGATCGCCGCTGATGTGGGACACGTTTGCGGTGTCAACTTACGCCACCATCTCGCTGGTGTTCTGGTACATCGGCATGATTCCGGACCTGGGCACGCTGCGCGACCGCTCCCAATCAAAGTTTGCGCAGTATTTTTACGGCCTGCTGAGCGTGGGATGGCGCGGCTCGGTACGCCACTGGATGCGCTACGAGACGGCGGCACTGCTTCTCTCGGGCCTGGCGACGCCGCTGGTGCTTTCAGTGCACACCGTCATCAGCTTCGATTTCGCCGTGGCGGTTCTGCCGGGCTGGCACACAACGATCTTTCCGCCGTACTTTGTTGCCGGCGCGATTTACTCCGGATTTGCGATGGTGCTCACGCTGGCGATTCCGCTGCGCAAGTTCTATCACCTGGAGAAACTGGTTACCGAGCGGCACATCGACAACATGGGCAAGGTGATGCTGGCTACCGGCTTCATTGTGGCTTACGGCTACGGGATGGAAGCCTTCATGTCGTGGTACTCGGCCGATCACTGGGAGGCGTTCACATTCTGGAACCGCGCCTTCGGGCCCATGGGCTGGTCGTACTGGGTGCTGATCACCTGCAACCTGGCGATTCCGCTGACGACGTTGTGGTCGCGCAAGCTGCGCACCAACATCGGCTACATGTTCTTCCTCTCGATCGTGGTGAACGTGGGCATGTGGTTCGAGCGTTTTGTGATCATCGTAACCAGTTTGACTCGCGACTTTCTGCCTTCTTCGTGGGGCACATACCGGGCGACGAAGTGGGACTACATGACCTACTTCGGAACCGTATCGCTGTTCCTGTTCCTCTTCCTGCTGTTTGTGCGCTTCCTGCCCATGATTCCAATGTCGGAAATACGTGCCATGCTGCCGGGCGCCAAGATCAAGCCCAAGGTGGCCGCGGAGGCTGGTGACTAATATGCCCGCTCGCGAAGGAACATACGGCCTGCTGGCCGAATTCGATACGCCGAGCGACCTGGTGCGAGCCGCGCAACAGGCGCACCATGACGGCTGGCGCCGCATGGACTGCTATACGCCCTATCCGGTGGAGGAAGCGGCGGAGGCGATCGGCTTTCATCGCAACAAGGTGCCGCTGCTTACGCTTATCGGAGCCATGATCGGCGGAGTGGCGATGTTCTCACTGGAAACCTGGATTTCGGTACTGGCGTATCCGCTGAATATTGCGGGCAGGCCAACGTACTCCTGGCCGGCGTTTATTGTGCCTGCCTACGAGTGGACCATTTTGTGGGCGGGCCTGTCGGCAGCCTTTGGCATGCTGGCGTTGTGCGGACTGCCATCGCTCTACCACCCGGTGTTTAACGCGCCCAACTTCCGCGAGGGCGCAACGACGGACAAGTTCTTTCTGTGTCTCGAGGCGCTGGATCCGAAGTTCGATCTGGCCGAGACCAAGGCGTATCTGCAGGCGTTCACGCCTACTTCGGTTGTGGAGGTGAACTACTGATGATTCACCTCAGAGAACAAGGGAACAAGGGAACAAGGGAACAAGTGAGCCAGTTGCCCCATCCTTTCGCGGCTTTATCGCGAAAGGGTGGAAGCGCACTGTTGTTCGTCGCTGCTTCATCGATTTTCCTCCTCGCCGGATGCCGGCAGGATATGCAGAACCAGCCCAAGATGATTCCGCAGCGCGGCACGGACTTCTTTGCCGATCACCGTGGGGCGCGTCCGCAGGTGCTGGACACAGTGGCGCGCGGCCAATTGCGCGAGGACAGCTACTTCTATACCGGCGTGGTGCAGGGGCCGAACGGCTACCGCAAGGAACTGGACGAGATGCCCTCCGAGATTCCGGTGACGATGGAAGTGCTGGAGCGCGGACAGGAGCGGTTCAACATCTACTGCACGCCGTGCCACTCGCGCGTAGGCAACGGGCTGGGCGAGATTGTGCAGCGCGGCTTTAAGCCTGCGGCCAATCTGCACGACCAGGTGCGGATGGCGCAGCCTCTATCGCACTACTTCTACGTAATGACGCACGGCTACGGAGCGATGCCGGACTACTCGTCGCAACTTACACCGGCGGACCGGTGGGCAGTGGCGGCGTATATTCGCGCGTTGCAGCTCAGCCAGGCGGCGACATCAAAGGACGTTCCAGCCGGTGAGCAGATCATGAACCTGAAGGATCTTGCCGCGGCGGAGGGGCATCCGAATTACGCGGAGCCATGGCCGATGCCGGCGACGGCAGTACAGGCGTACAAACCGATCGCGAGTGAGGGAACGCCGGGCATGGCGCCGGCTTATCCCGCGGATCCGACGATTACGATTCCCGCAACGAAACCAGCCCCCGCGGGGCAAAAGTAGGAAGGAATGGCTAACGAAACGCACGCATCAGCTCACGCACGGCAGTTGCCCGCGGAACTCGGCGCGCCCGCCTTTGTAGACGGCTGGAAAAGCCGCGCGCTGATGGTGGGCGCGATCTTTTCGGTGATCGCGGTGATTCTGGCGCTGCTGGGGCAGGCACAGGACCCGGATCATCTGGGCTGGGATCATTTTCTGCGCGCGTGGACGATGGGATTGATGCTGACGTTCGGATTTGCCGTGGGCGGACTGGCGTTGCTGATGGTGCAGTACTGCTCGGGCGGCAAATGGGGACTGCTGTTGCGGCGGCCACTGGAAGCCATGAGCCGCACGCTGCCGCTGATCCTGGTTTATTGGGCGGTAGTTGCCATTTTCATGAAGCGGCTTTACATCTGGGCGAAGTTTCCCGATGCGGCGGCGGCGCTCAAGGCTGGTCTTATCACCGAGGCGCAGGCGCACTGCATCGAATTCAAGAAGCCAATGCTGAACGAGTTCTCGTTCTGGTGGGTGGGCCTGCTGTGCTTCGCCATCTGGGGATTTTACGCATGGCGGCTGAACACGCTGGCGCTGAAGCGCGACAGCCAGGGCCCGGAGAGCACGCCGTACTGGATCAAGAAGCTGGAGAACATCAGCGGACCGGGCATTATTGTTTACGCCATCACCATGACGGCGGCGGCGATTTATTGGGTGATGTCGATGGACGTGACCTGGTTCTCGACGGTCTACGGGCTGCTGTACCTCGTGGAGCAGGGCTTCCAGGTGCTGGCTTTCTCCATCATCGTTTCACTCTCGCTCTCGAAAGCCGAGCCGTTCAAAACTCTTTTGCGCCAGACCGAGCAGCACGACCTGGGCAAGATGACGTTCGCGTTTGTGATGCTGAATATTTACCTCACCTTCGGGCAGTTCCTCATCATCTGGTCAGGGAACCTTCCGAATGAGATCGACTGGTATCTCGACCGCATATGGGGCGGCTGGGGCGTGATCATCACGCTGGATTTCATCTTCCACTGGCTGGTTCCGTTCACGCTGCTGCTGTCAAGGGATCTGAAGCGCAACAAGAAGCGGCTGATTCTGGTGTGCAGGATCATGATCTTCGCCGTAGCGCTCAACTTGTTCTGGCTGATCGAGCCGAACTTTAAAGACGCAGCGCGCAACCTGCACTTCAGCTGGGGAATTCTCGAATACGTTGCGGTACCGGCGGCCATGTTTGCCTTCTGGGTTGCGTATTTCTGCACGCAACTGAAGACGAGGCCGCTGGTGCAGGTGAACGATCCGCATCTGGCGGAGATTCTGGAGCCTGAACATGCCCATGCCTGACGAACACGTGCCGCACGGGCACGAGCCGGAAAAGATCGACATTTCGTCGGGTTACGAGCGCAGCGATGCGAACGTAACCGGAATTGTTGTGTTCCTTACGGCGCTGGCGATTTTTGCGGCGGTGACGGGGTTGCTGTGCTACGGAATCGGCAAGGTGATCAACGCCCACATGAACAAGGAAGACGGGCCCAACAGCAAGTGGACCAAGACCGTGGACATTCGCCAGTTGGGGAACCTGCCGTCGAACCCGGAGATGCAGAACAAGGTTGCGGAGCTGACGCAGACTTTTCCCACGCCGAGGGTGC
Organism: uncultured Acidobacteriaceae bacterium; assembly: GCA_963841095.1. Classification (GTDB taxonomy): domain Bacteria; phylum Acidobacteriota; class Terriglobia; order Terriglobales; family Acidobacteriaceae; genus Telmatobacter. The sequence continues at coordinate 333,552 of CAWJBE010000009.1, read as the reverse complement.
AGATTGACAACGGCGACCAGGATATCGCCGATCTGCATGCACGCGAGGACCTGCTGCTGAACAACTACACGTGGATCGATCAGTCGAAGGGGACAGTGAGAATTCCCATTGAGCGCGCGATGGAATTGATTGCGCAGCACGGGCTGCCGGTGGCGCCGGCAGCGCAGGCTCCGCCACTGATGACGGGCGATAGCGTGCCTAAGGTGACGATGCCGCTGACCGATGGATTTGCGCGGACCGCGTTTGAGCAGGCAGAGGCTGAGTCAGAAGCAGTGAAGGAGCAGCGCGGGGAGCAGAAATAGCGATTGCCGGTTTGGCAGCATCGAGTGAAAGACGCGGCGCAGAAAAGCGCAGCGAGAGTTTGAAAGGGCTGGAAGAGGAACGGAAGAGGGGAGCAGGCATTATGCAGTGGAATAGCACAATCCGGAAGAGCTGGCGGGCCGCAGCGGTGGCCACGGCGGGCGCGATTGTGATTCTGCTTGCCGCACCGTTCGCCTCCGCGCAGGTTTCAAGCTACGGAGCGAAGGGGCTGCCGGCGATGACCTCGGCGATGAGCACCGCCGGAGGGCAGGTGGACACCACGCCGGGCATCCTGAAGAGCGTGGGCATCGACCAGCATCTGAACACCCAGTTGCCGCTGGACCTGACGTTCACCGACGACACGGGCAAGCTGGTTCCGCTGAGCACATATTTTGGCAAAGTTCCCGCGATCTTTCTGCTGGTTTACTACCGCTGCCCGATGCTGTGCTCAGAAGAGCTGGAGGGGTTGACGAGCGCGCTGAAGATGATCAGCTTCCGCCCCGGCAAGGACTTCAACATCATCGTGATCAGCATCGACCCGACGGAGACGACGGCGATGGCCGCGGACAAGAAAGCGGAATACGTGAAGATGTATGGCCATCCGGAAACGGCTGACGGCTGGCACTTCATGACGGGAACGCAGGCGAACATCGACAAGATTACGACGGCGACCGGATTCAAGTACGTGAAGATCAAGGCGCCGGGATCGAACCTGACGCAGTTTGCGCACGCCAGCGCACTGGAGATTGTGACTCCGCAAGGGAAACTGGCGCAGTATTACATGGGCGTGGAGTACTCGCCCAAGGACATGCTGCTGGGCCTCGACGAAGCATCATCGAACCACATCGGGTCGCCGGTGGACAACATTCTGACTTACTGCTACCACTACGATCCCGCGTCGAACACACACGACCTGATTATTTCCCGAGTGGTGTCGGCGGGCGGGTTGATCACGCTTGTAGTTCTGGGCGGTTTCATGCTGGTGATGTTTCGCCGGGACTTTCGGCACGAGCATGGATTTGGAGCAGGCCCCCACGGGACACCAAAGAAGGTGAACGGATAAAGGAATGGACCACATCAGCCCAGTACTATGGCAGTTCCTCGATAAATGGTTGACGCACTTCTCCCTCTTTCCGCCTGAGGCGTCGAAGATTGCGCCGGAGGCGGATGCGCTCTATTTCTTCATGGTGCTGGTGAGCATTGTCGGGCTGACGCTGGTTGTGCTGCTGATTGTGGCGTTCTCGATTCTCTATAACAAGAAGCGCCATCCGCAGGCGGTGCAGATTGAAGGCTCGACGCTGCTTGAAGCCACGTGGACGATTATCCCGCTGGGACTGTTCCTGATCATGTTCGTGTGGGGCGCGCTGCTTTACTTCCGGATCTACACGCCGCCAGCCAACGCCATGAACATCTACGTGGTGGGCAAGCAGTGGATGTGGAAGATCGAGCATCCGGGCGGCCAGCATGAGATCAACGCGCTGCACGTTCCGACGGGCCGCGCCATCCAGCTGACGATCATCTCGCAGGATGTGTTCCACAGCTTTTCGATTCCGGCCTTCCGCGTAAAGCGCGAAGCGATTCCGGGCCGCTACACTTCGGTGTGGTTCGAGGCCACGGTGCCCGGGACCTATCATCTTTTCTGCACGCAATACTGCGGCACGAATCACTCGCAGATGATCGGCGACGTGGTGGTGATGACGCCGGACGACTTCAAGAAGTGGCTGGCGGGCTCGACGAGCGGGCAATCGCTTGCGATGGACGGCGAGCGGCTGTTCTCGAGCCTGAGCTGCAACGCCTGCCACAACACGCGTCCGGATGCGCGCGGGCCGAATCTGGTGGGCGTTTACGGGTCGCAACTGCGGCTCTCGAACGGCGAAACGGTGACGGCAGATGACGCCTATCTGCGGCAGGCGATCCTTGATCCAGCGCAACACATCACGCAGGGATACACGCCCATTATGCCCACGTACCAGGGGCAGATCAGCGAGGACGGCGTGATCGCGCTGGTGGAATACATCAAGAATCTCGACACCGACTATCGCATTCAGCAGACATTGAACACCACAGAAATTCCCCCGCAGGTTGAAGAGAAAGCGGGCTCGGCAGCGGGCCAGAAACCCGCAGCGCCGAAGGAGGTCAAGCCATGAGCGCAGCCACCATCGTGAGCCTTCCCGATCCGTCGACGGCCAGGATTCCGAAGATGAACTTCCTGTCCAGGGAGAACGGTCTGCTTAGCTGGCTGCTGACGGGCGACCACAAGCGAATCGCGACGCTGTACCTGATCTCGATTACCTTCTTCTTCTTCATTGGCGGAGCCCTGGCGGGACTTATCCGCCTGGAACTGCTGACACCGCAAAGTGACCTGATGGCGGCGGACACCTACAACAAGGTGTTCTCGATGCACGGGCTGATCATGGTCTTTTTGTTTCTGGTGCCGTCGGTGCCGGCGACCATCGGCAATTTCGTGATCCCCATCATGGTGGGCGCCAAGGATCTGGCGCTGCCCAAGATCAACCTGCTGAGCTGGTATCTCTATATCATCGCCGGCGGCATGATGCTCTACACGATGGCCACGGGCGGCGTGGATACCGGCTGGACGTTCACCACGCCTCTGTCAACCCATTATCTGAATACCAATGTGGTCTCTGCGGGCCTGGCGGTCTTTGTGGCCGGATTCAGCTCCATCTTCACCGGGCTGAACTTTATCGTGACCATTCACAAGATGCGCTGCCCCGGCATGACCTGGTTCCGGCTGCCGCTGTTCATCTGGTCGAATTATGCGGCCAGCATCCTGATGATGCTGGGCACGCCGGTGCTGGCGATCACGCTGGTGCTGGTGGTGCTGGAGCGCACGGTGCACATCGGCGTCTTCGACCCCGCTAATGGGCGGCGACCCGCTGCTCTTCCAGCATCTGTTCTGGTTCTACTCGCACCCCGCCGTCTACATCATGATTCTGCCCGGCATGGGCGTGATCTCCGAGGTCATCTCGACCTTCAGCCGCAAGCGCGTCTTCGGCTACACAGCGGTTGCGTTTTCATCGGTGGCAATCGCGGTCTTCGCCTTCTTCGTCTGGGCCCATCACATGTTCATCATGGGCATCTCGAACTACGCGGCGCTGGTGTTTTCGCTGCTGACGATGCTGGTTGCGGTGCCCTCGGCCATCAAGATCTTCAACTGGGCGTTCACGCTCTATAAGGGGTCCATCACCTTTGAGACGCCGATGCTTTACGCCATCGGGTTCATGGGCCTGTTCACGATCGGCGGCATGACCGGCGTCTTTCTTGGCGCCACGGGCACCGACATTCACCTGACAGAAACCTACTTTGTTGTGGCACATTTCCACTTTGTGATGGTGGGCGGCATGTTGATGGCCTTCCTGTCGGGCATTCACTTCTGGTGGCCCAAGATGGACGGGGCGCATGTATCCGGAAAAGATCTCGCAACTGGCGGCGCTGGTCACGTTCATCGGATTCAACCTGACGTTCTTTCCGCAGTTCATTCTGGGCACGCTGGGCATGCCGCGGCGCTATGCAGCTTATCCGCCGGAGTTCCAGGTGCTGAACGTTTTCTCGACCGCAGGCGCGACGGTGCTGGGCGTGGGCTACCTGCTGCCGGTGCTCTACCTTACGTGGTCGCTAAAGTATGGCGCGATCGCCGGAAACAATCCCTGGCAGGCAACGGGACTGGAGTGGCAGACGCAGTCGCCCCCGCTGACGGAAAACTTTGTCGAGATTCCGATCATGGACCACGAGGCCTACGACTACGAGTGGCTGGAGCGGCAGCAACAGAAAGAGGTAGCCAGTGTCGGATAGCACCGCGATCGCGCAAGGCGCACAGGCGGAAGCCGGCAATTCCCATCACGGGGGGCATCCGTCTTACCAGCGCCATCACTTCGAGAGCGTCGACCAGCAGTTCGACGCCACCAACTTTGCCATGTGGCTGTTCCTGCTGACGGAGATCATGTTCTTCGGCGGGCTGTTCATGGCCTACCTGCTGATGCGGAACTGGTACTACCCAGCTTTCGTTGAGGGCTCGCACCAGTTGAGATCCTGTGGGGCACCCTGAACACGGCGGTGCTGATCACTTCAAGCTTCACGATGGCGATGGGTGTGTGGTGCGCGGAGACGGGGCGCAAAGGCGGGCTGCTGCTTTGCCTGGGACTCACTCTTTTTCTCGGATTTGTGTTTCTCGGAATCAAGGGCATTGAGTATCACGAAAAGTGGGAAAAGCACCATGTGCCGGGATTGCATTGGAGCGATGCATCTTTTCTGAATCCCGCTTCGGATCCTGAGGTCTACAACGAGTATCACGACAAGCCCCTTGCGCCGCCGATGGCCGAAAAGACCGAGATGTACTTCTTTCTCTACTTCGTGATGACCGGCATGCACGCGCTGCACATGATCGTGGGCGTCTCGATCCTGATCTTCATGATCTTTCGCGCGAAGGCCGGAGCTTATACCTCGGGCCACTTCACGTTTGTTGAGAATTTCGGCCTGTACTGGCACTTTGTCGATATCATCTGGATCTTTTTGTATCCGCTGCTGTACCTGATCAGCAGACACCAGTGAAGGACGGAACCGCATGAGCGAACAACCAAAGCAGGGCGAACACGGGCATCACATCGTCAGCCCCAAAATCTACGCAGCGGTCGCGATTGCGCTGCTGGTGCTTACGGGCACCACGGCGGGCGTGTCGTACATCGAATTGGGAGTCTTCAACGCAGTGGTGGCGCTGGCCATTGCGGTGCTCAAGATGACGCTGGTGGTGCTGTTCTTCATGCACGTGAAGTACAGCGCGAAGCTCACCAAACTGACGGTGGCCGCGGGCTTCTTCGTCTTTCTGGTGCTTATCAGCATGACTTTAACCGACTACATGAGCCGGGCGTGGGGGCGGTGGTGAAAAAAGCAGCTTCCAGCCGCTAGCTTCTAGCTCCTGGCAAAAAGGCCGCCTGCGGGCGGCTATTTTGCTGCGCGGAATAGCGCGGCTTCTAGTCATTCTGCGGGCAATATTAGTTACTCTAGTCACTTCAATTAGCACAAAAGTGCAATGGTTTGGTTACCATCCATCCAAGATTATGAGAGCGGGCTTCCACACTGTCGAAAGACGGTGCTGTGGAGTCAGCTCGACCAAACGTTGAGATTGCACAGGGCTGATGCAGCACGATCCTCAGCCCATAGCGCGAACTTCGGTAGTGTCCAGAGTTTTTCGCACTTTCGATCTTCCGTCTTACTCGGGAAGGTTGTTGGGTTGGGGTTGTTTTGCTCCGGGCCCCCATGGGGGCCCGGAGCAAAGCGGTCAGGCGATGGCCACGACTTCGGCCAGCCGGTCCATCTGCAGATAGCGTTTGGTTCCCCACTTGGTCGCGGCCACATGGCGTAGCCGCGCGGCCACCAGCATCAGCGCCGACTGGCCGTCCGGGAACGCGCCCACCACCCGCGTTCGTCGCCGGATCTCCCGCATCAGCCGTTCCAGCGGATTGTTGGTCCTGAGGCAGCGCCAGTGTTCCGGCGGCATGGCGTAGTAGCTCAGCGTTTCGTCGATGCCGTTCTGGACGATCTCCGCAGCCTTGGCCAGCCGCATCGCTCGCAGCTTCTCGACTACCTGGTGAGCTTTTTCCTTAGCGGCCTTGGCATCTTCCTGGGCATGGATGGCCTTCAGCATCGCCGCCACTTCCTTCACCTTGCCGGTGGGCACCGCGGTCCACACGTTGCGGTAGAAATGCACCACGCAGCGCTGCCACTTGGCCTCGGGGAAGAACTCCGCCAGGTTCTCCACCAGCCCCAGGCACTTGTCGGAGACGAACAGCTCGACGCCCTTCAGGCCGCGCTGCTTCATCTCGCGCAGGAAGTTCGTCCAGCTCGCCGTGTCTTCCTTGGCGCCTTCGCTCACCGCCAGAATCTCGCGGTAGCCGCTCTGCGCCACACCGATCGCCACCAGCACCGAGACGTTCTTCACCTCGCCGCCCCAGCTCCGCTTCAGCCACAGGCCATCCAGGAAGACGTAGGGGAACTCGCCCACCAGCGGCCGTTCCCGCCACTCGTCGATCTTGCCGTAGATCTTCTGGTTCAGATCGCTGACCGTGCTGGCGCTGACCCGCGTGCCCCACAGTGCCTGCGTGATGTCTTCCACCCGCCGCACGCTCACGCCGGCCAGGTACATCTCGATCAGCGCCTCCTCCACCGATGACTCTCGCCGGCGATAGCGCTCGATGATCGCTGTCTCGAACGGCAGGCTCCGCAGCTTCGGCACCGTCAGCGTCACCTCGCCGGCCTTGGTGTGCAGCTGCCGGTCATAGCTGCCCGCACGGGTGTCCTTGCGGCCTTCCGTGCGCTCGTACTTCCGCGCCCCGCACAGCCGATCCGCCTCGGCATCAAGAAGCGCGTTCAGCGTCTCCTCCACCGTCGCCCGCACCACCTCGTCCAAATGCGCCTGAATCCGCCCTTCGTCGATCTGCACCACCGGCCCAGGCACCGCCTGCATCCCGCCGCCAGGCTCCAATCCCGCTTCCATGGTTGGCTCCATCGTCCTCGCCTCAGAGGTCTCGCTCCTCCTGCTTGTACCAACCTCCCAAGCATAAAACCCCAATCAAATGTGCGAAAGAAATCCTACGTTATCCGAACTTCCTCAGCGGCGCGGCAACAACCTTTGGTTCTACCACCGCTAGTTCGTTTTTCCCTTGCCTCGGGATGGCGAAGGTGAGACGGGATGAATCCGTCACGGCCGTGGCTCGTCATGCTTACTGAGAATTCCCAGTAGGCGATGTCAAGCCAGCCGGGCAGATTTCTTCCGCCCGGACCCGCGCTCGTTGAGCGAGAGGAGAGACTTGTCCCATGAAACTATCGGTAGTGAGGTTGATGCGCAGGCTTTTGACGGAAGAGGGCGCCCAAGCAGCGGTGGTCGCGATTATCAGTGCGAGCGTGATGATGGCTTTAGCTGGCGCATCTGTTGAGACGGGGCATATTTATTACGCCTACCAGCAACTGCAGGCATCGACCAATGCGGCAGCGCTGGCGGGAGCGGAAGCCATGCCGGACACAGACCAGGCGACGACCAACGTGACTCTTTACAGTTCGGAATCGGGGAAATTGAACGCAAACCCGATGCTGAAGAGCGTGACAGCGACGCCAACTTTCCTTTGCCTGAACACCGTATCGAACAGTCTGGATATAGCATGCAGCACGTCGAATGGCAGCTCGGGAGGGTACAACGCACTCTCGGTGAAGCAGACGGCGAAGCTGAACTTGTGGTTTGGAGGGTTGTTTGGCGTGCGCAGCCTGAACCTGGTGTCGGAAGCGACCGCGTCGATGCGGGGCGGGACAGACACACCGTGGAACATTGCGGTCGTCCTGGATACAACGGAGTCGATGAACGGCCAGGATAGCGGGGCGCAGTGCTCGGGGACGCAAATCACCTGTGCGCTGCAAGGCATCCAGATGCTGCTCAGCGATTTGTATCCATGCGCGCTGGGCGCCACGTGCACATCAAGCATCGGACTATGTGGACAGCGTGAGCATGTTTGTGTTTCCCGCCGTGACCACGGCGACGGCCTCAAAGGACTACACCTGCCCGACCAGTGACCCGACGATTGTGGCGTACACTTTCCCCGACCCACCGACAAGCACGGCATTGCCGTCAGGAGACACGTACCAGGTGATCGGGTTCGCAAATAATTACAAGACGAGCGATTTGGCAGCGAGCCTGAACACGAGTTCGGATATTGTGATTGCGGCTGGAGACAGTACGTCGAGCGGCTCTGGCGGGAGGCGGTGGATATGGAGGGAGGGGCGGACGGGGCGGAGGCGGCGGTAGCGGCACATGCAGTGGTGTTCAGGCGCCAGGCGGCGACGGAACGTATTACGCGCAGGTGATCTATGCGGCGCAAGCAGCCTTGTTGGCACAGCAGACTGCCAATCCTGGGACCAAGAACGCCATGATCATCCTGACCGACGGCGACGCGACGGCCTGCGCTTCAAACGCAAACACTGCGGCGGGCGCATGCAACTCGAAGAGCCAGATAGTGGCGACGGAGGGGACCTTGAACGGAACTGGAACACATACAAGCAACCCGAATGGCTATGAATCCTACGCCTACCCCTCCGCACTGGGCGAGTGCGGACAGGCAGTGCTGGCAGCGCAGGCCGCGGCGGATGACGGAACAACGGTTTACACGATCGGCTACGGCTCGCCGACGTCAGGATGTCTGTCAGATAAGACCTACAGCGCGTCCGTGACGACCGATGGAGGAAGCTGGGGTCCGGGTGGCAGTCCGTGCGAGGCAATCGCGGCCATGGCGTCGGCCGAAGTGAATTTCTACTCCGACGATGGCGACGGATGCGAGGCGACGGCCCCTAGCAACCAGAGCATTACAAAGCTGACGGCGATCTTCCGCGCCATCACGGACAACATGAGCACACCGCGGCTGATTCCCAACGGAGCGGCATAGGAAGCCCCGAGGGAAGCTGAGATAGGCCCGAGGGGGTGGGAAGAGGAGGCACAGACTTGAGGTCTGTGCCTTTTTTGTTGTTGCTGACCGGATGATTCTTTGCTGGATCTATTGCAGCAATTGGAGTTAACGGCAGAGTAGAGATCGCCGGCAGCACCGGACCGTCGCATGACGGCAGGAGGGGCATTTATTACGCAGGTCACCATACATAGCACTAAAGTGCAATATCGTGGTTACCTCCAATCCAAGATCATAGAGTGAGATTTCCCCGCCTCTGAGAGCTACGTCGTGGTTGCAAGCAAAACCAACGGCGGAGCCGTACAGAGGCTCAACTCTGAGGTTAAAGCAGAGATAGTTTCAAGCTCGAAGCGCTGACTTCCCCAGCGGCGCGGCCACAGCGGATGACCCAAACGGCCAGGGGTTCGTTCCGATGCCACCTTGGATTCTGCGAAGGCGATCGCGAACGAGACCGTGAAGGTGGACGCCGGCGATGCGTTGAGATGGCGATCAGAACAGTATGCAGTCCCGCTGACGGGAGCGGTATTCGGGGTAGGGGCGCTCGTTGAGCGAGCGGAGGAGGTTGTCCCATGAAACGATTCGGAATTTCATCGATACGCAGGTTCCTGAAGGACGAGGGTGGCCAGACGGCGGTGATGGTGATGATCACCGCGAGCACGATGATGGCGCTTTCGGCCGCATCGCTTGAGACGGGGCACGTTTACTACGCCTACGAGCAATTGCAGGCGTCAACCAACGCGGCGACGCTGGCGGGAGCGAATGCGATGCCGGACACGACGCAGGCCTCGTCCTACGTGACGCTTTACAGCGCGCAAACGGGGCGGCTGAACGCCAGCTCGATGCTGCAGAATGTGACGGCGACCCCGACGTTTCTTTGTCTGAGCACTGTTACGAACACTTTGCAGGTGGGGTGCCAGACTTCGACGGGCGCGACGGGCGGCTACAACGCGGTGAGGGTGAAGCAGACGGGCACGGTGCATTTGTGGTTTGGCGGTTTGTTCGGCATGCGCCAAATGACCCTGGTGACGTATGCAACCGCCTCCATGCGAGGCGGGGGAGACGCACCCTGGAATATTGCCATCGTCCTGGACACAACGGCGTCAATGGCGAGCAATGACAGCGGTGCGCAATGTTCGGGCACGCAAATCTCCTGCGCATTGCAGGGAACCCAGTTGCTGCTGAACGATCTGTACCCCTGCGCGCTTGGGCAGACCTGCACATCAAGCCCCGGCGTGGATAACGTGAGCATGTTTGTGTTCCCGGCCGTAACCACGGGGACGGCTTCAAAGGATTACGTGTGCAAGACGAGCAATCCGACGATCGTTGCGTACACAATTCCTGACACGGTGCCGGCGTATACAAACGGAACGGCGCCGGCTACGAATTTGATGCTGCCTTCCGGGGATACCTACGAGATCATCAACGCTTCGAGCAATTACAAGCTGAGCGACTCGGCGGCGACGCTGAACAACGCCTCCGCGCTTGCAATCGCGTCGGGCGATTCCGGGGTGAGCGGCTGCGGTGGAGTTGGGGCGCCGGGCGGTGAGGGAACCTATTATGCGCAGGTGATCTACGCAGCGCAGGCGGTGCTTGCCACGCAGCAGAAGAACAATCCGGGATCGAGCAACGCCATGATTATCCTGACCGACGGCGACGCGACGGCGTGCGCTTCAAATGCTTATACAACGGGCGGCGCGTGCAACTCGAAGGCGGAGATTGTGGCGACGGAAGGAACGCTGAACGGAACGGGAACGAGTTCGAGCAACAAGAACGGCTATAACAATCCAACCTATCCATCGGCGCTTGGGGAGTGCGGCCAGGCGGTGCTGGCGGCGCAATATGCGGCGACTTCGGGGACCACAGTCTATACGATCGGCTACGGTACCGAGACCTCGGGAGGTTGCTTGACGGACAAGACCTATAGCGCGACGGTGACGACGGACGGGGGAAGCTGGAGCCCAGGCAAACAACCGTGCCAGGCCATCGCGGCGATGGCGTCATCGCAATTGAATTTCTACTCCGACGACGCGAATGGCTGCCAGGCGACAGCGCCCAGCAATCAATCCATCACCAAGCTGACGGCGATCTTCCGCGCTATTGCGGACAACATGAGCACGCCACGGCTGATTCCCAACAGCGCGACATAAAGGACATCAACTCGGGAGAAGGATTCCTCGGGGAACGAGAAGGGCGCGGGCGTGAAGCTCGCGCCCTTTTTGGTGCAGGCGAGATGCCACGGCGATGTTGCGGTTGTGGAGGCCCGTCAGGAGTACGCCGCAGATATTCGTCTTTTGTTTGCCTATTTATGAGGGAATTTGCGCCGATTTCGGGGTAGGTGGAGGGCGGAACTTGCCCATGGCGGCGTGAATTTCGGGCACATCGATTACGCAGGTAACAACCACTAGCACGAAAGTGCAATATTAGGTAATCTTCCGATCAGAGATCATTAGGTCAATTTACCAATTCCCCAAGAGGTCACCGTAGCGTCCGCGAGGCCGTATGGAATCGCTCAGAGACGAACGCGGCAACCCTCTTGCGCTTATCACGCACACCCGGATGTGTCTCCCGAGTCTTGTGGCCTTTGCGGGCCCTTCGGGATTGCCCCCTACTCAAAATCGAATCGCATTCACTGCGGCGGGTCGTGCAACAGACGATCCGACGACGGCGAGCTACGCGTTTGGATTGCCCACAACGCAGAATTTGAACCCAACCAACAGCCCCGTGCCGCAAATAACGGCGCCGGCAGAGTGAAAGGAGGAATTTGCCCCATGAAACGATTTGGGATTTCGATGATGCGCAGGTTCCTGAAGGACGAACGCGGCCAGACAGCGGTAATGGTGATGATCACGGCGAGCACGATGATGGCGCTTGCCGGCGCATCCCTTGAGACGGGGCACGTTTACTACGCCTACGAGCAACTGCAGGCGTCAACCAACGCGGCAACGCTGGCGGCAGCGCAAGTGATGCCGAACACGACCCAGGCAGCGACCGACGTGGCTCTCTACAGCTCTCAAACGGGCGGGCTGAACGCTAGCGAGATGTTGCAGAATGTGACGGCGACGCCGACGTTTCTTTGCCTGAGCACGGTTTCGAACACTTTGCAGGTGGGGTGCCAGACACCGACGGGCGCAACGGGCGGCTACAACGCGGTGAGGGTTACGCAGTCGGCGACAGTGAAACTATGGTTTGGCGGGTTATTCGGCATGCGCCAGTTGAACCTGGTGGCAACCGCGACTGCATCGACGCGGGGCGGGGGAAACTCGCCATGGAATATTGCCATTGTCCAGGATACGACGGCCTCGATGGGCAGCTCAGACAGCGGGACGCAGTGTTCGGGCACGCGGGAATCGTGCGCGCTGCAGGGGGTTCAGGCACTGCTGAACGATTTGTATCCGTGCGCCATGGGGGATACATGTGCAACGAGCACCAACCCAGTGGACAGCGTGAGTTTGTTTGTGTTCCCTGCCCTGACCACCGGGACGGCCTCAAAGGACTACGTGTGCAAGACGAGCAATCCGACGATCGTGGCGTATACGATTCCCGACACGCTGCCGGCGTATACGGCGGGATCAGCGCCCGGTGCGAACCTGCTGCTGCCATCCGGCGATACGTACGAGATTATCGACTCGGCGAACAATTACAAGCTGAGCGACTCGGCGGCGACGTTGAATAGCGGCTCGGCACTCGCCATCGCAGCTGGAGATTCAGGCGTGAGCGGCTGCTCAGGCTTGCAGACTCCCGGCGGCGAAGCCACGTACTATGCGCAGGCCATTTATTCGGCGCAAGCGGTGCTTGCCACGCAGCAGGCGGCGAATCCGGGATCAAAAAACGCGATGATTATCCTGACGGACGGCGACGCGACGGCGTGCGCTTCGAATGCTTATACAACGGGCGGCGCCTGCAATACGAAGGCGGAGATTGTGGCGACAGAAGGGACGCTGAACGGGACCGGAACGAGCTCGAGCAACAAGAACGGCTATAACAATCCAACGTACCCATCGGCGCTGGGGGAGTGCGGGCAGGCAGTGCTGGCTGCGCAATATGCTGCAATTTCGGGAACGACGGTGTACACAATCGGCTACGGCTCGCCGACGTCGGGAAGCTGCGCGACGGACAAGACCTACAGTACGACGGTAACGACGGCCGGGGGAAGCTGGGCACCGGGCAAGCAGGCCTGCCAGGCGCTGGCGGCGATGGCGTCATCGCAATTGAATTTCTATTCCGACGACGCGAACGGCTGCCAAGCGACGGCGCCGACGAACCAGGCGATCACCAAATTGACGGCAATCTTCCGTGCTATCGCCAACAATATGAGCACGCCGCGGCTGATTCCCAACAGCGCTACATAATTCGGGGGGTTGACTTATTAGAGAAAAACCGGTAACAACGACTGAGAAAACAAGGTAGCATCGCGACACAACCGAGGAAGGGAGTTCCCCCCATGCAGATTTCCTGGCCGATTGTGGCGGTATCGTGTGCTCTTTTTCTTGCCGGCTGCTCCGGCGCGCCGGTCACGGTCCCAAATGAAGCCAATCCAGTCCCCGGCGCTGCGCTAACGGGGAGGGTGCATGGCGGACAGGGGCCGATTGTGGGCGCGCACGTATATCTCTATGCTGCAAACACTAGCGGCTACGGCGGCGCATCGACTTCGTTGCTGAGCAGCGCCACGGGCACCAAAGACGGCAATGGCAACTACTACGTGACGACGGGCTCAAACGGCGCTTTCAGCATCTCCGGCGATTACACCTGCCCCGGCGCGAGCACGCAGGTTTACCTTTACTCGATTGGCGGCAATCCCGGAGTGGGAGCGAATGCGGCAGCGGGGCTGATGGCCGGCCTGGGATCGTGCGACACTGCGAACTTTGGCTCGTTATACATCGTCGTGAATGAAGTTTCGACGGTGGCGACGGCGTATGCCATCGCCGGCTTTGCGACGGACCCGACGCATGTATCAAGTTCCAGCAGCGCGCTGGCGGCGAGCGGGATAGCAAGCGCGATTGGCGCTACATTGGACACGAAGGGCAATGCCTTGGGCGCCGTGGCGAACCTGGAGACGCTAAGCACCGGGGCCGCTCTGGCGACAACACCTTCGGGTAATGGGACTGCACCGCAGACTCTCATCAACACGCTGGCAAACATTCTGGCCGCGTGCATCAACACAAACGGGGCGATCACGGGGCCGGCGAGCCCGTCACCGTGTTACACGCTTTTCACCAACGCCTTGTCGGGTGGAACGATGGGCACGCAGCCATCGGACACTGCGACAGCGGCGATCAACATTGCGCACAACCCAGGCGCGAACCTAGACAACCTGTATGGATTGCAGACGCCGAGCGCGCCGTTCCAGCCATCGCTGAGCCCCGAGCCGAATGACTTTACGGTTTCAATTACCTACACAGGCGCCGGACTGGACGGCAGCGGATTTGCTCCGGAAGGCATTGCAGTGGACGGTTCCGGAAACATTTGGGTTCCGAACTACGCTTCGAGCAGCGTGAGTGAGCTCAGCCCGGTCGGCGCCCCAATTTCGGGCAACTCGGGATTTACTGCGACAGGAACTTTGATCAATCCGACAAGTATTGCGATCGACAAATACTTCAACGCGTGGGTTGCAAGCTACTCCAGCGCGAGCATGACGGAGTTCAACAAGAGCGGTGTCAATATCACACTTCCTCCACCCTATTACACGGGCGCGGGACTAAGCGAGCCCTACGGAGTGGCGATCGACCAATCGAGCTCCGTATGGGTATCGAACTTTGGCGGCAACAGTTTGAGCCAATTTGAAAACAGCGGCGTAGAGCTTTCCGGCAGCAGCGGTTATGCGAACGGCGATCTTGTGGGACCGGCCGGCCTCGCGTCCGATACTTCAGGGAACATCTGGTTCACCAACTACACAGCCGCGACGTCGAGCGTGGGCGAGAGCGTTCCCAACGCGATGCTCGGCATGCCGCCCACATTTAACGATTTCACGGGCGCAGGCCTGAACGCGCCCTACGGTATCGCCATCGACGGATCCGGCCATGTGTGGTTGACGAACCGAGGCGGAAACGGGAGCCTGAGCGAACTGAAGAGCGACGGCACGGCGATGTCACCAGATCCGGCCGGGTTCACCGGCGGAGGAATCAACGTTCCTTACGGCCTGGCCATCGACGGCGCGGGAAACGTGTGGACGGCGAACAACGGCGGAAACAGCAACAGCGTGAGCGAATTCAACTCCGGCGGCAATGCGATCTCGGGCTCGAACGGTTACGTAAGCAACGGCCTGATCGAACCGTATGGCATTGCTGTTGACCCATCAGGAAACGTGTGGGTGGCAAGCGACAACACCAGCGGACCGCTGACTGAATTTGTGGGAGCGGCGGCGCCCGTGGTGACTCCACTGGCTGTGGGAGTGGCGTTCAACGAGTTGGGGACGAGACCGTAGTCCGCAAGGCGACAACAGCCTTGAAGGTTGTCATTTAGCATGTGGGGTTTCTGGTGGAGACGAGGGTGGCTTTTTCCTGATGAAGAGGCCACTGAGCAATTGCGCTTCGCGGTGCAGCGACTGGGGAAGCGCACTAATCGAACTGCACCGGAATAATAATCAACACTTCGACTTTTGCCGTTTGGCCATTCATCAAGGCTGGGCGGAACTGCCATTTTGCGAGGGCGGCGAGGACAAACTGAGCCTGCGGAAAGGCCTGGGGGACGATCATGCTGAGGGTTTCAAAGCGGCCGGATTGATTGATGAAGCCGTGGATCATGATCGCATCGGCATCAACAGATCCAGCCGCAAGGTTGGGCCGCACAATGCTGTAAGGCCAAGGGGCATCGAGGCGAACGACGGTTCCGGCCGAGGCGGCATCAGCGGCATGCGGGAGCGAGTACTGCATGATCCAGTTTCGCGCGAGGCCGACGTGAAGATAAACCGTGTAGGCCATCCGTCCGCTCCATACGTCGGCCACATCGGGATACTGGTCCTGGAGCGAATCACCGACGACCACTGCACCGAAGGTTCCATCCTTGGGCAATGAAATCTGCGTAGAGGTGAGCTGGCCGTTCGAGTCTGAACCCGATTGAGATCCCTGAGCCGGAGCAGCGGCGTTGGGTTTGCCAACTGCAATTGCAGGGGCAGATCCATTCGGTTTTCCCTGAGAGCCCTGACCGGGCGTGCCTGAGCCTTGAGCGCCCTCTTTGCCGGACGGACTCTGGCTTGTGCCGGAGCCAGAGCTATTGGGCTTGGAAGCCGAACCTTGTCCGGCGCCTGCGCCGGTATTGCCTGCCTTGCCAGCCGAGCCCTGACCCGAGCCCTGGCCCGGATTGGCGACGGGAATATCTTTCGCGGGCAACGAGAGATCCCGCATCTGGTTGGGCGTGAGTACGCTCTGCGAATTGGACGCAACCGCCTCATTCACCGGAGGCAAACTAGCTGTGCCATTTTTCATGCGCAAATCGGAGAGCGATACGATGGCTGCCGGCGTGGGTTGTGCGGAAGGCTGCGAGGCAGATATGGGCGGCAACTGAATCTGCTGGGGAATCGGGATGGCGATGGGCGAAGTGGTGCTGGGAGCAACAACGGATTTGGCCGAGGGGTGGAAGCTGGACGCAATGTTGACGTCGGCCAGATTCATTTCCTCGTTGGGCCGTTCGATACTCGGTTTTACGTTCGCTGCAGTGGGCTTCTCCGGCAGCGGAGGAACGATCTTCCTGACCTGAACCTTGGGGGGCGACCAGATGACGACCTGGGGCAAAGGGATGCGCTCGTTGATGACGACGGGCTTGAGCAGGTCAGCCTGGATGATCGTTTGCGGACCGGCCTTGGCTTCCACCTTCGGAATCGGCGCGGGCGGACTCTGCGACGGACTACCTGCGGAAGCAAGCGCGTGCGAGCCCTTATGTGAAGTGGGGCGAGGGATGCTGTTGCGAATCGCGCGCATCTCCTGCTCAGGCACATGCAGATCGAGCTCGCGGACAGATATAGTGGTCAGTGATCACTCTGGTGAAGGGTGGCCTGTAGGCAAGGCCGAAGAGGACCACCGCAATCGTAATGCAATGAAGGACGAGGGAAGCGGCAAACGAAAAGGGCCGCGGCCCGAGTTCGTCCTGCTGTGTAAAGAGAGTGATCGTTTGGGGAGACGTCTTCAACTGGGGAGTTCCCTCCCTGGCGCGTTTCTAACGACCAACGAGATAGTCTGCGAGCAGACGGAGAAATCGTGCTGACGATACTCCCACCTTCGCACCACCGGTGCACCGTGGCTATAGCACAGAAGATGCAAACGGAGCCTCCAGAAACGGGATAAATTCACGGTACACTACTTGCAGAACAGACCGCCAACAATGAGAGTTGCACGAAGCCGGATTGTTCGATCCCCGGGTCTCCAGCAGTCAATTACAGGATCGCGCATTCCAGCGAGTTGGCTCATAGCACTTTTGATACCCCATCTGCGAATGGGTTGATTCAGGATGCATGCAAAATGTTGCGAAGGAATACACTGGGATCGCGCTTAGCCCTCTTGCACATCATGCAGCATTTTCTTTTGGGGATAGGCGCGCAAAAGACGGCCGATTACGCGGGAACGGCAACCGAAACGGCGCGAGAAAGGCAGAACCGGCTGAAGAGCCGGCTCAAACAGGCTAAGGGATGAATCGAAGACTCATTACAGTCCTCCTCATCGCATTGTTGATTGCCGGCGTCTGCACCTGGCTGGTCGTTCGCCTTGTGGGCGTCCGCATCGCGGGATCGAAGCCGGTGGAGACGACGCGACTGGTGGCGGCAGCGAAAGATATTCCGCTGGGATCAGTGCTGACGGGCGCGGACCTGACCACGATGACGGTAGCGGGAACACCGCCCAAGGGCGCGATTCTGAAGCCGGAAGATGCGATAGGCCGGGGCGTGATCACGCAGATCTCTCAGGGCGAGCCAATTTTGGAAGATCACCTGGCGGGCCTCGGGTCCGGCGGTGGACTGGCGCCGACGATTCCGCCGGGCATGCGTGCGTGCGCGGTGAGAGTGGATGAAGTTATCGGCGTGGCGGGGTTCGTAATCACCAGGCATGCACGTGGATGTTCTGGTATCCGGCAATCCGCCGGGAGAAGCAGCCGCGCAGGGCGTAGTGACAAAGACGATTCTACAAAACATTCAGGTTCTCTCAGCGGGTACGGACATTCAGCGGGACTCAGAGGGCAAGCCGATGCAGGTGCAGGTTGTAAACCTGCTGGTAACTCCCGAACAAGCGGAGATGCTGAGCCTGGCCAGCAACTCGTTGAAGATTCAGTTGGTGCTGCGCAATCCGCTGGACACAGAGATTGCGAAGGTTCCGGCTACGGCGATGGGCACCCTGCTGGGTGGAACGCCGCCACCGCCGACCGATCATCGTCCGGCAGCGCCGAAGAAGGCTCCCAAGGCAGCAGCACCCACGTATTCCATCACAGTGATTAACGGATCCAAATCCACCGAAGAGAAATTTTCTTCACCCGAGGGACAGCATTGAGAGCGAAGGCTGGGGTTACCATCGTATCTTGCAGCGCGCTGTCACTGGCACTCTGTGCCGGGCAGATCGTGCTGGCTCAAGCCGCACCGACTACGCCTTCATCCGCGGGAGCCACGTTTGAGGATTCGACGAACGAACTCGCGGTGGCAGTAGGCAAGGCCGTGCTGGTGGACACCGCACAGCCGATCCAGCGTGTTGCCATTGGATTAGGCGACATAGCGGAAGCGACGGCAGTGAGTCCAACAGAAGTCATGGTCGAAGGCAAGGCTCCGGGCGAAACGAGCCTGATTATCTGGGACATCCGCGGCGGCCGCCAGTTTTTTAACGTGACGGTGCGGCCGATCGCCGCCGATATCGAGCGAAAATCTCGATTCTGTCCGTCGCGAACTGAGGACGGAGTTGCCGGGCCAATCGATCAAGGTGAGCTACAGCAACAACAACATTTTTCTGCGCGGCACGGTCAGCGATTTGACCAATTCGACTCGTGCAGTGGAGATTGCGTCGACGGCAGGAAAAGTGGTGAACCTGCTGGACGTGACGACACCCAAGTCGACTCCGCAGATCCTGCTGAAGGTTCGCATTGCGAGCGTGGATCGCAACAGGGCGCTTGCGCTGGGCATTAACCTGTTTAACCTTGGCCTGGGAAATGCGATTGGCGGGGTGAGTACCGGTCAGCTTTCTCCGCCTTCCATTGCGAATAGCAGCTCGAGCTCGGGTGCGGAATCGATCTCGCAAGCCGGAGGCGGGACAGCAACATTCACGCAAGAGTTGAATCTGCTCGCATTCTTCCCCGGCCTGGGCGTGGGCGCGGATATCCAGTCGCTCTTAGACCAAGGGAGTTGTGCAAGTGCTGGCGGAACCGAATTTGATTGCGGCCGACGGCAAGGAAGCCAGCTTTTTGGCGGGCGGAGAATATCCCTATCCCGTGGTGTCAGGCACGTCGGGCGGCACAGCAGCAGTGAGCATTGAGTTCAAGGAGTACGGCATCCGGCTCAACTTCATCCCCACGATTACTCCAAGGGGGACAATCCGGCTGCAGGTGGCGCCGGAAGTGAGCGCGCTCGATTACACCAATGAGGTCCAGATCTCGGGATTCGTGGTGCCTGGAATTACGACACGCAAGGTGAATACCGAAGTGGAGCTTGCCGATGGGCAGAGCTTCATGATCGGCGGCCTGCTGGACAAATCGCTGACCGACACCTTCGATAAGATTCCGTTCCTCGGCGATATTCCCATCCTCGGCAAACTTTTCCAGTCAGAGAATAAGACAAGGAACGATACCGAGTTGATTGTTATTGTGACGCCGGAGATCGTGGCGCCGATTGCGACGGGCGCACCACTGCCCGAGCTTCATCTTCCGGATAAGTTCCTGCCGCCCAATTCAAACATTCCGATGCATCACCCGGATGAGAAGACAGCGGAAAACACCCTACCGCCGGCGCCGGCTTCAATGCCAGTGGAGAAGCTCATCGAGAGCATGAAGCCCGAAAAGCCGCTGGTGATTGAGAGCGCGACGGGCGGATTCGGCACGACGGGTGGAGCGCCGATCAATGGAGGCGCGGGATCCGGAGCCTCAACATCCGGTGGAATGGGAACTTCTCCGCAGTAGCGATTGCGGCTACGCCCAAGAGGCCGAGGCGCCGGGATGAATCCGTTGCAGAGGATGGCGAAGGGATTGCGGCAGTTTTTCGCGCCGAGTTCGCAGGCGGCGTTTGCCGGTCCGCAGCAGGTTCTCAACGTTACCAGGGGTACAGTGCTGGCGGTGCGGCTTGAAGCTGCACACACGGGATCATCGCGCAGGAAAGGCCTGCTTGGGCGCGAAGGTCTTGGCCACGGCGAGGGATTGTGGATCACTCCCTGCGAATCGGTGCACACGTTCTTTATGAAGTTCCCAATCGATCTTGTCTATCTTGACCGGCAACACACGGTGAAGAAGGTGAGGAGCAGCGTGGGACCCTGGCGCTTGTCGGGATGCCTGACGGCACGGAGCGTGCTGGAGCTTCCGGCGGGGACGATTCGCGAAACGCACACAGAGCGAGGGGACACCATGGAGATTGGGCCAGCCCCTACCGAATCCAGCAACGTTTCATAAGTCACATAGCGACGGGGGCGGGCGCACGGCGCTCCGAGTTGCGCGCGAAAAGATACCATACGAGCCATGCCGGCGCAGTCCAGAGATAAGCAGCCGAGTGCAGGCCAAACGGAGAGACGATCTCGATCTCGATGAGTATGTAAACGAGAGCGAGAACAGCCAGCATGGTTCGGGACGGATTGCGGGACACCGCATAGAGAACGGCGGGGATCGCCAAACATTGATCGAAGATCCAGCCGAAGGGCGCGACGAAAAGAGAAACGAGCATGAGCACGCTGCCGTTTTCGAGCCAGTCCCACGTGTGGCGGCGCGGCCAAAAATAGGCCAGGGCCCAGATGCAACCGACGATCGCCGGCAGGAATGCCAGCCACCCCCAGGCAGGATGGATTGAATCGCGCAGGACGTCGCCCAGGTTTGCGGTGAATTCACGAGTGATTCCCGAAGTGCGCATGTAATGCGTGTACTGGGCGAATGCCGAGGGATCAATGCATACAGTGACAAGACCGCCAACCGCCAGGGCCGCGACTGCGCCCGCCAGAATGCGATAGCTGCGGGAGACGACGATCCAAACCAGCAAAACGAGGCCGAAGGGTAGAAAAAGGTGGGGCTTGAGGGTGCAGAACCAGAGGGCCGCGCCCGCGGCGAAGGGACGGGTTTTGTGCAGGCGGAGAAACAGCGCTAAACCGAAGAGCAGGAAGATGGACGTTTGTCCGAGAATCACGCAGAAGAGTGCCGGTGGGGAACAGTATCCGAGCCATTCGAGATGGCTCCCGGCGGGGCCGAAGATCTTCCAAACAATGCGGACCGACGCGACGAGCAGGCCCAGCATGAACAGGGACCAGGGCAGCGCCGCGGCCATCGAGCCGAAGTAGCCCAACGGCAGCGCGAGAGGCAGCGCCCAGGGCACGTTTCGCATGTAGTACGATGCGCCGCCCTGGAATCCCGCATCGCGCTCGAGGCGATTGACGGCATCAGGATCGTATGGATTTTGATGGTGGGCGAGCTGCTGTCCGGCGGCCCAGTAGGTGATGTAGTCGCGCCGGGAGACGATGTTGCGATTGAAGGGCATGACACTGAGAAACAGGGTGGTGAAGATAACCGCCACGGCGCACGCAACGGCGATCAAAAGAACAACGACATCGCCCTCCTTCTTCACGGTGCGAACACCTTTCTGCTCTCATTTGCGGCAAAACCAGAATTTCTCTATCGTGACCGAGTGATTTCCGGACTCCGCCAGCAGCTTGTGCCGCGGCGTCTGTTCTCTCGAATTCACGCAGCGCCTGCTCTGGTTTTGCGATAGCGCAATTATACCCAGCGCAAAGGATCGATCGAGGATTGCACCGCTGCGAGCAGGTGGCGAGATGGCCCACGGTAGTTGGCTTCAGATGGAAGTAGGGAAAAGCGCGACGTTATGGCTGCGCAGCAAGAGGGCGCATGGCCGGCTGGGCAAATTTGGTGCGCGCGAGGAGATACCACGCAAGCCATGCCGGCGCGGTCCAAAGGTAAAGGGGTGAGATTACCCGGACGACGCAGATTTCGATGTCGGCAAGAAGAATGAGGAGGGTGAGAGCAGCGAGCAATTTGCGCGAGCGGGTAGCGTAAGCGCCGTCAAGCAGTGCGGGAATTGCCAGGCCCTGATCGTAGAACCAGCAGTAAGGCGCAGCCAGAATGGAGACCAGCATGAGCGGGCTGCCGTTTGCGAGCCAGTCCCATGCGGTGCGACGGCGCCAGAAGTAGAAAAGCGCCCAAACGCAGCAGAGCGCGGCAGGCAGGTACTGCAGCCATACGGACTGTGGACTGAGCCAATGGCGCAATGCATCCGCGAGACAGGGTATGAACTCATTTTCTACGGCAGGGGAACGCATCATGCGGGTGTAATCGGCGAAGGCCGCGGGGTCAATTGCAAAGGCGGCTGCGCTGCTGAGAGCGATGGCGGAGGCGGTGCCGGCCAGCAGCCTATAACTGCGCGAGACGACGATCCAAAGCGCCAATGCAGCGGCAAAGGGAAGAAAGAGATGCGGCTTGAGGGCGCAGAGCCAGAGCGCGGCTCCGGCTGCGAAGGGACGGCGACGGTGGAGACGCAGAAACAAGACCAGTCCCAGGAGGGCGAAGAGCGAGGTCTGGCCCATGGTGAGGCAGATTAATGCGGGCGTGAACGCGAATCCAAGCCAGTGGATGTGATTGGGAGGAGAGCCGTACAACTGATGGACCATGCGCACGGAGATGAGCAGAGAGGCGAGGAGGAGGAGGGTCCACAGAGCGGCGGCAACCCGGAGCCCAAGCCAACCCAGAGGGTAAGCGAGCGGCAGCGCCCAGGGAGGGTTGCGCATGATGAGAACGGCCTTGTAGGAGAATCCCGCAGAGTGCTCGAGCGCCGAGATGGCGTCGCGGTCATAAGGATTTGCGTGGCGGACAAGCTGGCGGCCTGCGGCCCAGTAGGAGACGAAGTCGCGTGAGGCCGCCAAATTGCCGGCCAGAGGCACGGCGAAGATGAAAAGAATGGTGAGGGCAAACGCCAGCCCGGCGACAACCGCGATGGACAGATCCGCAAAATCACGGCGATCCTGCGCATGAGGCAGATCCAGCTTGCTTGCCATGGAGGCTATTCTACGGCAGCTGCTGAATTCGATGGCGCGGGTAGCCTTGTTGCGGAATGCTCGGGCGCAGGAGGCAGGCGCGCGGGGCTGCGACGCGCTGGCCGGGCATGGTCCGATGTGCCATCGATGGACGGGTACGGCCTCAAGTGATTCGAGCGACTACAACTTGAGTAATGTATACGGGGCCGGTCTATGCGGGGTTGGCTGTAAACGGGAGTATACATTTCCTCCAGGTGTTCGAAGCTGACCGATCTGCAAAGTATTGATTCTAAATCTACAGCTATTTCGAGAGGGAATGGCACGCCAGGTGCTAGGTTAGTGGTGCCCGGCTGAGGCTGGGGAATCGAGAACTTGAGAGGAAAGACGAATGAATAACCTATTTTTGACGCTCTATGTGAAGCTGCAGAACCTGACGACCCGCGAGGAAGGTCAGGATCTGGTTGAGTACGCTCTTCTGGTCGCATTGATCGCGCTGGCGGCCGTAACTGGCGTAGGCAAGGTTGCCACGGCAATCAACACCGTGTTCACCAACATCAGCTCCTCATTGGCGTAATTGTCAACGTAAGACTAACCCAGCACCTCAGCACCTTGGCGGGAGAGATCGAGACTTGGCAGGACACAGACCGAGCTCTCCCCGCACAGGTCAAGCACTTCAACGGAGCAGTGGACAGCCGGACGAAGGCCAACGTAATTCTTTGATGGTTGTCTATTGGACCGTGAACAGAATCCACAAGAGACCGTGGATGTGAAGCAAGCCCCCGGCTCAGGCCGGAATCTCACTCAGGAGAAACAACGATGAGCAACACACTTTTGAATCTGTATGTGAAATTCCAGGGCCTGAAGAACGGCGAGGAAGGTCAGGATCTGGTTGAGTATGCATTGTTGGTCGCCTTGATTGCACTCGTGTGCGTCACTGGTGTCGGCAATGTGGCCACCGCGGTTAACACCGTGTTCACCAACATCAGCAGCTCGCTGGCGTAGTCTCTGACAGCGAGAAACTTCCCCAAGGCCTCAGCAACTTCGCGGGAGAGTTCGGCAGCCGGATTTGATCCGGGGGCAAGCTCTCCCCGCAAGTTTTTAGATTGAAATTGCAATGAGCAGCCGGGTGAACGCAAGCAGCCCGATATTGTTCATGACGATTGATCTTCCCCTCAAACGATTCTCCCCGTACATTTGAACGACGCGAAAAACGTATCAGGGAATGATGCTTGATCCGCACATCCCGGCCCGGGCCGGAATCTCAACAACAAAGTAAGGAGAAATTGAAGATGAACAGCGCACTCCTGAAGATGTATCTGAAATTCCAGAGCCTGAAGAACGCCGAAGAGGGTCAGGACCTGGTTGAATATGCCTTGCTGGTCGCCTTGATCGCACTGGTTTGCATCACCGGTGTCGGCAAAGTTGCGACTGCGATAACCACCGTGTTCACCAACATCAGCAGCTCGCTGGCGTAGTTTTCGGCGACTAGAAGCATTGCAACGATATCAGCAACTTCGCGGGAGAGCTTTGCAACCGGATTCAGTCCGGGGGCAAGCTCTCCCCGCAAAGTCTGACGCCGGTCTCAACGGCGAGCAACGACTCTTTATCGACGGCGGCAGCGATGCGCTGACCAGAGTAGGCCGCTCGCTTCAATAACCGACAATTTATGCGCCACACCGGATTGTGGTTGACGGCGCAGCGAGACGATTCGAAAGATCAATTCCCTGAGCGGGTATCGGACGGTAGCGGCAGGCCAGCGCACATCCGCAGCCTGCATTGTTGTTTGCTGTGATTCTTCGCGTGTGACGGATTGCAACCTGGATCGAACTGCAGGGTGACGAAACGGGTTCGGAGCCTCAATCCTGTACAAACACTGTGCCGTATATGCCGTAGAATTTCGGTGACCTGCGCAGAATTGTGATTGATCGACGCTGGACCGAAACGCTATGCTGCCCTCCGCTTCAACGCCAAACCAATCATTATTGGAAATCGATTGCGGCCTCACGGCAATTGCGTTTGCGTTAGCGTTTGCCTGGCCGCGACTGGGCGCTCGAGTATTTGCGCGCATTGAGCATGGGTTTGCTCGCCTGGCTCAAAGAAAAAGACTCGCAGCCGTGTCTGTAGGGCTGACCGCTATATTGCTGCGCCTGGCGATTCTGCCGTTCTATCCAATTCCGCTACCCTTTGCTCCCGACGACTTCAGCTTTCTGCTGGCGGCTGATACTTTTGCTCACGGGCGGCTGACGAACCCGACTCCCGCACTGTGGACGCACTTCGAGACCATCCACGTCACGATGCAGCCAACCTACCAGTCGATGTACTTTCCCGGGCAGGGATTGTTGCTGGCCGCCGGGACGGTGTTATTCGGACATCCCTGGTATGCCCTGCTCGCCATGGATGGGCTGATGTGCGCGGCGCTGGTCTGGATGCTTCAGGCCTGGCTGCCGGCGAACTGGGCGCTACTGGGTGGGTTCGTCGCTTTTCTGCGCCTGGGATTTTTCAGTTACTGGATCAACACCTACCATGCAGCGGGCACGCTGGCGGCGTTCGGCGGAGCGCTGGTCCTGGGCGCACTGCCACGATTGACGAGGACCGCGCGGCTTCGCCATGCGATGTTGATGGGCGCCGGCATCACGATCCTTGTCCTGACCAGGCCGTACGAAGGCCTTTTGCTTTGCCTGCCGGTCGCGTTCGTGCTGGGCCGTTGGATGTGGAAGGGCAAGAATCGGCCGAGCGCCGCCGCGATGGCGCGGCTGGCTGCGGTTCCGCTGGTGTTTGGGATTGCCACCGTAGCGTGGATGGGCTACTACGACTACCGCGCATTTGGCCACCCGCTCACGCCTCCCTACGCGGTCGATCGTGCAACCTACGCGATTGCGCCCTATTTTATTTGGCAGAATCCGCGGCCTGAGCCGCATTACCGGTACGCAGTGATGCGGAATTTCTACCATGTAGGAGAGCTCGACTATTACAAGGGGATCCATTCGGTCACAGGCTTTTTGCCCCATACGCTGGCGAAGATCGGATTCATGTTCCTGTTTTATGCCTCCTTTACGCTCCTGATTCCACTTATCATGGTGCGCCGCGTGTTTCTCGATCGCCGTATCCGGTATCTCGTGGTCAGCGTGCTGATTCTCGCTGCAGGAATGTCGATCGAGATTTTTTTGCTGCCGCACTATGTGGCTCCGTTTATCGCGGCTTTTTATGCAATCGGGCTGCAGGCGATGCGGCATCTGCGGGTGTGGAAGCCCGAGGGCAAGCCCAGCGGGCTGGCGCTGGTCCGGTTCATGGTGTTTCTGTGTGCTGCATTGGCGGGGATACGCCTGTTCGCGCAACCGCTTCATATCGCGCCTCCGGAGTGGCCGGCGAGCAACTGGAACTTCACCTGGTTCGGGCCGGAGCATTTCGGCGTGGAGCGGGCGCGGATTGAGGAGCAACTGGAACATCTGCCCGGCGGCCAACTGGCGATCGTGCGTTATTCGGCACGGCACTATCCTTTCGACGAGTGGGTTTACAACCGTGCTGATATCGATGGTTCCAAAGTCGTATGGGCAAGGGAAATGGATACTGCGGATAATTTAGAGTTGATGCAACACTACCCGAATCGGACGGTTTGGCTGGTAGAACCGGACGCGATTCCGGCGCGAATCACGCCGTACCCAGGGACGGAGGCTCGGGCTGGAAATTGAGCGAGTCAACAGGTCAGCGAGTCAGCGAGCCGTCAAGTTAGCAAGGCCTCGCGAAAGTGAGAGCAATGATTAACGGAAAAAAAATTGCGGTCGTGATGCCGGCGTACAACGCCGAGAAAACGCTGGAGCAGACGGTGCGGGAGCTGTCTGAAGTAGTGGACATCAAGATCCTGGTTGACGATTCCAGCAAGGACAAGACCGCGGAGCTCTCACGCAAGCTGGGCGTACAGACTTTTGTGCACGACGCCAATTACGGCTATGGGCGCAACCAGCAGACTTGCTACCGTGAGGCGCTGGCGGCAGGCGCGGAGATTGTGGTGATGGTGCATCCCGATTACCAGTACTCGCCGTCACTGGTTCCAGCGATGGCAGGGATGATTGCCAGCGGCGTCTACGACATGGTTCTGGGATCGAGGATTTTGGGCGCAGGGGCGTTGAAGGGCGGCATGCCGCTCTACAAATATGTATCCAACCGGCTGCTAACGGCCTTTCAAAATCTTTTTTTGGGCGTGAAGCTTTCGGAGTACCACACCGGGTTCCGCGCCTTCTCACGAGAACTGCTGGAGACGCTGCCGCTGCTTGAGAACTCGGATGATTTTGTCTTCGATAACCAGATGATCGCGCAGGCGGTGATGTTTGGCTATCGCATCGGCGAAATCTCGTGCCCGACAAAATATTTTGAAGAAGCTTCTTCAATCAATTTTCGGCGCAGCGTGGAGTATGGATTGGGCGTGCTGGCTACGACGGCAAGTTTTGTGGCGCACAAGACGGGACTCATTCGCGTGCCGCGGTTCGGCACCGGGGGCCGTAAGCTGACCCAAGAGTACTATTCGCAGGCCGCGCGGCGCTCATGAAGCAAGCGATGCGCGCTGGGACGTGGAGAAGACAGCACTGGAGCA
Source organism: uncultured Acidobacteriaceae bacterium (assembly GCA_963841095.1). GTDB lineage: Bacteria > Acidobacteriota > Terriglobia > Terriglobales > Acidobacteriaceae > Telmatobacter. Next base: position 306,067 of record CAWJBE010000009.1, on the reverse strand, counting down.
GAGTGGCATTTCCTGCGTTCCTGATCGCGCTCCCTGCAACGTTTTTCTACGGCATTCTGTTCGATCACCTTGTCGACCTTCCCGTATCAGACGACTACGATGCGTTGCTGCGGTTTCTTAACGAGATGGTCCAGGCCAAAGGTGCGGCGGCCAAATTCTCGACATTTCTTGGCGATCAGCACAACGAGTACAAGCTATTTTTCGGCAACGCAGTAACCTGGGCACAGTTTTCGCTGCTGGGCCACGTGAACTTTGCGCAACTCTGCGTGCTGGGAGACAGCGCGGTGCTGGTGCTGGCGTTCCTGCTTTGGTCGATTTTTCTGCCGGGCGAAAAGGATCTTGCCAGGCGGCTGGCGTTGTTTGTGCCCGTGGCGTGGCTGCTTTTCCAATTGGAATATTTCGAGACGCTGAACTGGGCCATGGCTGCACTGCAGAACTTGTGGGTTATTGTATTTTGGCTTGGAGCGATCCTCTGCCTTCAGCGGACTACGCGAAAGGCATACGCTGGCGCGCTGATTCTGTATGCGCTAGCAATCGGAGCCTCTGGCGAAGGGTTTGTGCTGTTGCCGGTGGGCCTTTTGATTCTGGCGATGCAGCGTCAATTCCTCCGAGTTGTAGGATGGCTGGCAGTCTCCGCGGTTTGCATTGCCGCATACGCTTACCATTACAACCCTATGTCGTCCCAGGCGCGGCCTCACAGCTCAGTGTTTGCCACTCTACTGCATGTGCGACCGGACTACGCGGTCGTCTTCGCCGGCAATGCCGGCGCAATTACCCCCGGATTGGCCGCCAGCGTGGAGATTTGCCTGGCACTCGGCACGGTAATTGTGCTGCTGTTCGGCTGGCTGGCGTGGCGAGGATACATCCGACGGAATCCACTTGTTTCCTACTGTGTGCTGTTTTTGCTGCTAACGGCAGTGGGAGTAGCCGGGATGCGCTCGGACCTGGGACTGACGCAAGGTCTGTCGTCACGTTACACCATTTATGGTGCGCTGATGCTGATTTTCGCGTGGACCGCAGTGGTCGAGGAATTTCTGCAACGTCGGGGCAGGCCACTGCTCAGCGACAACTGGTACCTGGCTTTGGCGATGCTGGCGATTGCATTTTCACTTTGTACCGATGAGATCGGCTACCTGAGGCTTGCGGGCCGCGAGCGGGCCGATGTCAAGGCGATGGCTGCTTTTGAACATCCGGCGACGCCGGATTCCACCGAGGGGCCGGAGCCATCGTCTGCTCACGAGGACGTAATGGTTGGGATCCGGTCGCGCGCGACACTGATTGATTCGATCCGGCTCGGCGTGTACGAGCCGCCCAAATATTGATTTGCGTCCCGTGAAACAGGCTTCGCATTGAAGCAGCGGAGTGAACGCTCAGAGCCCGAGAGGATGAACTTTTGTTCATCCGACACAACTGCGATCTGGCTGTTTCGTCTATTCCTACATATGATTCGTGGCGAACGTCCGGCGCTATACTGGCGGCAAGGCGGAACGCCAGATTCAAGTTCCGATTTCTTCATGCTGGTTCCTGAACGCGCCAGGCGCGCAATTTCCGGGCTGCTGCTTCTTCTGCTTTGCGCTGTGGTTGCAGCCGGCCAACCGCAAAACCCGCGCGCGACCGTCACGGTGACGGTGGTTGACGAGAATGGAACAGCGGTTCCGGATGCACAGGTGACGATCAGCGAGCCGGGACTGGTTGCGGCGCACGTGTGGACCGACTACGCGGGAAGTTGCACCTATGCGCTGAGGCAACAGAAGCCGTACCTGCTGCACGTAGACAAAGCTGGATTTTACGAGACAAATGAAAGCGGAATCGAAGCGAGCCAGAGCAGCGTGAGGGTGGTGCTGGCTCACGAGCAGATTGTGCGCGAACAGGTGAACGTCACCGCGTCGGCGCCGGGCATCGATACGCAGCAGGTTGCCAACAAGAACACGATGAACACGCCGGAGATCGTGAACATTCCCTATCCAACGAGCCGCGACATCCGCAATGTGTTGCCGTTCAATCCCGGCGTGGTGCAGGATGCGGCGGGGCAGGTGCACGTGGCCGGCTCCGAGACGTGGGAGACGCTGGATACGATGGACGGATTCAATATTCGCTCACCAGTGAGCGGCACGCTGAGCCTGCGTGTGAGCACCGACGCGGTGCGCTCGATTGAGTCAGAGACGACGCGCTATCCGGTTGAATTTGGCGGCGCCACCGGTGGCGTGATTGCGCTCTTTACCGGAATGGGCGACGACAAGTTTCGCTTCAACGCGACGAATTTCATTCCATCGTTCCGCGATCTGGACGGAATTCGGTTCGACAAGTTTGTTCCGCGATTCACATTTTCAGGGCCGCTGAAGCGCGGCCACGCGTGGTGGTACGACGGGCTGGAGACGGAATACGACAATATTTATATCTCCGAGCTGCCGGCTAACGCCGATACGGACGAACTGATCCGCGGAAGCAACCTGGTGAAGATGCAGGACAACGTGACCGAGGCCAATATTCTCACCGCGGGCCTTTTGTATAACAACTATCACTCGCCTTACGACGGCATTTCTTCATTGACGCCGCAGCAGAGCACGGTAAAGCGCAACACGATTGCGTGGCTGCCCTACCTACGGGACCAGCAGAGCTTCGCCGGTGGCACGCTGCTGGATTTGGGAATCGGGTACGTGCGCATACGCGACGGGTATGAGCCGCACGGCAATACGCCGTATGAGATTACGCCGGAGGTGCCTGAAGGCAGCTACTTTGAGAATCTGACCGGGCGCTCGCAGCGGTTGGAAGGAACTGCGGCGTTGTATCTGCGGCCGCGGCATTGGATGGGAAAGCACGATCTGAAAGCAGGCCTCGATCTGGACGATGTTGCGCTTAACCAGAACCAGTCGCGGACGCCGGTGAGCTATTTGCGCGAGAACGGAACGCTGCTGCGCCAGAGCGTGTTTGCACCGGCTCCGGCATTTGCGTTGCACAACGCAGAACTCGGCGCGTATTTTGAGGATCGCTGGCAGCCGGGGAAGGGGCGAGGGAATGGGTTGCTTTTGGAGCCGGGGCTGCGATTCGACTGGGACGAGATTGTGCGGCGGCCGCTGCTTTCGCCTCGGCTGGCCGCAGTGTATTCGCCGCCGGGAGACAAAGACCAAACGAAGATATCGGCGGGGATTGGACTTTATTACGAGCACACGCAACTGGAGTATCTGGCGCAGACGTTCGCGGGAGTTCGCTACGATACCTACTACGCGGCGGACGGAGTGACGCCGGCGGGTCCGGCGCAGGAGACGGAGTTTACCGCCAACGACAGCACGCTGCACGAGGCACGGGCGCTGAATTGGAGTGTGGGCGTAGAGCGCAAGCTGCCGTGGTCGATCTTTGCGGGAGCGAACTTCGTGGAGAAGCGCACGTCGAATGTTTTCACGTTTGCGAATGAGAGCGGAGCGGCGGCGCCGGCAGGCAACTATCTGCTGACGAATGGACGGCAGGACCACTATGACTCGGAAGAGTTCGATGCGCGGCGGCTGTTTGCGAACGGGTACACGCTTTATGTTGCCTACACGCACTCATCGGCACGCACCAATGCGGCGCTTGACTACCTGCCTACGCCATCACCATTGGGGCCGCAGCAAAGCGGGCCGCTCGCCTGGGACACGCCGAATCGCATCATCTCCTGGGGGTGGCTGCCTATCCCGATTGCGAAGCTCAAGCATCGCTGGGACTTTGTCTACTCTTTTGACCGGCACACTGGATTCCCCTACACCGCGGTGAATGCATCGCAGCAAGTGGTGGGAGCAGCGGGAGGCCATCGATTTCCTGATTTTGTCGACTTCAGTCCGGGCCTTGAGTGGAAATTTCATTTTCGCGGGCAGTACTGGGGCCTGCGCGGCGTGCTGGAGAATGCCACGAACAGTGGAAACCCTGTTGAAGTGAACAATGTGGTGGATTCGCCTGCATTTGGAACGTTCAGCGAGTTTCAGGGACGGGCCTTCACGGCGCGGATCCGGCTGATCGGGACGAAGTGAGAGAGACAGGGACCAGGGGCTGGGGACTGAGGGACTTCCATGTTGAATGGGCGGAGCGGATGCTGGATTTAGGGAAATCGCTCGTGGCGATTGGGTTGGTGCTTGCGGGAATCGGAGGAGCGATTCTGCTGGCTTCACGAGTTGGACTGCCGTTGGGACGGCTGCCCGGCGACATTTCTTACAAGGGCAAGAACGTCTCGTTTTATTTTCCGATTGGGACGTCGATTGTGATCAGCGTTGTGCTGTCGGCGATTTTGTATTTGATTTCGCGGTTTCGCCGGTAGAGGGCGTTCGCGATTCATCGCAAAGGCAGCGATGCCGCCCGGAAGGCGGCATCGAGAATCTGGAAGACGGTTGGCGAGGAGTCAGACGCCCACGCCAAACTCGCTCGCCTGCTGCTCGCCGGCGTTCGAGTAGAAGTCATAGGGAGTGCGCTTTTTGAATTTGTAGCGGTTGCGCAGCTCGGCGCCAACGTAGATGCCGACTGCAGCCACAGCCATCCCGACAGAGAACCAGGTAATGACGCGCAGGGCAGCGGAGCCTACTTTTTCTGCCTCGGTAGCTTCATCGACAGTAAGATCGGATTCAGATTCAACGGGCATCTAGCGCACCCTCCCGTGCTCTTATGATAGCTCAGATTAGATCGGCTTCGGCGGCGGCACGGCTGCGGAAAACACGGAAGTAACTCAATTTGACGTTCCAATACGGGTGAGCCATGCGGCTTTTTCCGTTTCGGGAAGAAAACTGGCGCGGATGGAGTTGGCGGCGAGCCTGCGCAGTTCTTCGCGGGTAAAGCCCTGCCTGACTGCGGCGAGAAGGAACTCGCCGGCAAGGTCGGAGCCGAAGAAGGCGGGGTCGTCGGAGTTGAGGGTAACGAGCAGGCCGCGATCGAAGTATTGGCGCAAGGGGTGGGCGGCGAACGAGGCGCAGACGCCAGTACGAACATTGGAGGTGGGGTTCAGCTCCAGCGGGGTGCTCCGCACTTTCAGTTCCTGGAGAAGTGCAGCGTCGTGGATAGCCGACAGCGCATGGCCGATGCGCTCGGAGCCGATGGAGAGCGCCTCCCAGATTGCTTCGGGGCCGGTGGTTTCGCCGGCGTGGTTGGTAAGACGCAGCCCGGCCGCGCGGGCATCGTCATAGAGCGCGCGAAATGGCTCTGAGCCGGTGCGGCGCTCGTCTCCGCCGAGGCCGATGCCGATGATGGAGGGGTACTGGGCGCGCAGTTCGGCGGCTTTGCGGAAGACACGCTCGGCCTCTTCGACCGTGAAGTGGCGAACGGCGTCGAAGATCCAGTAGAGCGAGAGGCCAAATTCATGTGCAGCGCGTTCGCGGGCGCGTTCAAGGCCGGCGAAGATGGGCTCGAAGGCCCGGGGATCGAAGTTGCGCCACATATAGATGACGCCGACGGAGATATAGACCTCGGCATGGACGATGCCTTGCGCGGCAAGCTGTTGCATCATGCGCCATGCCGCGAGTTCGTAGTCTTCAGGCTCCTTGAGGCGGCGCGTGACGGCCTTGAAGCACTCAATAAACTCGGTGAAATCGGTGAAGCGATAGAGAGCTTCAGCATCAGAGAGGGTGATGGGGTGCGCGTCATGGCGGGCGCTGAGCTCAGCGAGTGTCGCGGGCTGGATGGTGCCTTCGAGATGCAGATGCAGCTCGGCCTTGGGCAGGCGGCGGATGAAGTCGGTCAGCTCGCGTTGATCGGAGGTCATCGAGTTTTCCATCGGGCTGGATTCTTGTCCGGCTAGTGGCTTTTAATCGCAGTCGCGTGGTTTTTGACGTAGGTGACGGTCCATTGTTTGCCTGCCTGGTTAAATGTTACGGTGCGGTTGCCCTCGGACGAGCCGTCAGTCTGCGACTTTTGACCGATGGACATACGGGTTTGGAGTTCGCTCATGCCGGGGATGACCTGGTGAGCGTCGATGGCGGCCCAGACGTTTTTGGGCCAGTCGTTATAGATGGTATGCGGATCATCGTAGTAGAAGAGGACGTCGCAGAAGTATTGCTCCTGGCCGTCGCCGATGACGCCGATGGCGGTGGCGTAAAGGTCCGGACTGCCAGGCAGCGCGAAGACAGCGAAGACCTGGCGGTCGCCGTGGGAGATGCCGTCGTCCACCTGGGCCGGTGGAACAGATTTGAGCACTTTTTTGATGTCGAGGCGCTGGGCGGATGGAATGACGCCGGACGGTTTTGCAAATTCGATGCGTTCGCCCTGGTACGGAAAGTAGGGGATGGTATAGCCGTTCTTCATCCACACGCTTGTGTTCTCGAGGGTAAGCGCGTCGTCGAATGAAGTCATGAACTTCATGCGGACGATGGCGACGTCGTCGGGGGAGAGATTCTGGTCGGGGCTGGTTGGGGAGATGGCCCCGGGGTTACGGCGTTGCTCAAAGACATTGAACAGGTAGATGCCGCCAATAGCGAGCGTAACGAGCGTGATGAGCAGAGCTTTTTGCCAGTTTTTCACGGCGCCTCCGATGTGGCGCGTTCACCGGGCCCTGGCGAACTCGGAGCGGTGACGGCTGTAGAAGAAGTAAATAAACAGGCCAATGACCAGCCAGATGATAAAGCGGAACCAGGTAATAATGGGCAACCCCGCCATGAGGAGGAAGCAAAAGACGACACTGAGGATGGGAATAATCGAACCGCCCGGAACGACAAAGCCGCGACGGCGCTCGGGCTCGCGAACGCGCAGGACGATGACTCCGATGGAGACGAGGACGAAAGCGAAGAGCGTGCCGATGTTGGAGAGATCGGCGAGGGTGCCGATGTCGAAGAGGCCGGAGGGAACGGCAACAACGACGCCGGCGACCCAGGTTGAAAAGGCCGGTGTACGAAACAGCGGGTGGACGTTGGAGAAGACTTTGGGGAGCAGACCGTCGCGGGACATAGAGAACCAGATGCGGGATTGGCCGAGCTGGTAGACGAGAATCGAGGAGATCATGCCGAGGAGGGCGCCGAAGAGGACGATGAGGCGCACCCAGTGGAGCTCGCCCCCGCCGCCGCGGGCCATTGAGAGCTTTTTGAGCGCGTTCACCACGGGTGCAGCGTCGCCGACCATGGAGTGCCAGGGCACAAGGCCGGTAAGGCAGACGGCGACGGCCACATAAAGAACGGTACAAACGACCAGCGTGGCGATGATGCCGATGGGCAGATCGCGCTGCGGGTTGCGGCACTCCTCGGCTGCCGTGGAGACGGAGTCGAAGCCGATGTAGGTGAAGAAGATGATAGAGCCGCCGGTGAGGACGCCGGACCAGCCATTGGGCATGTAGGGGTGGTAGTAGCTGGGGTGGATGAAGCTGATGGCCGCCATGATGAAGATGACGATGGCGATGAGCTTGAGCCCGACCATTGCGTTGTTGGCGCCGGCCGACTCGCGGATACCACGGACCAAAATGACGGTAAGGATGAGGACGATGAGGAAGGCGGGGATGTTGAAGCCGAAGTGCCAGCCGGGACGATAAATCGTGTTGCCGGCCAGATCCTGTAGTCCCTCGGGAAGGTAGGCGGGCGAGATCCAGGTTGCGGCGGGGTGCAGGCCGAACCAGTCGAGCAGATCGACGACGTGCGCGGCGAATCCAACGCTGACGGTCATGTTGGAGCCGGCATATTCGAGGATCAGATCCCAGCCGATGATCCAGGCGATGAGTTCGCCCATTGTGGCGTAGGTGTACGTGTAGGCCGAGCCGGCGATGGGAATCATGGAAGCGAGCTCGGCGTAGCAAAGGCCGGTGAGCGCACAGACGGTGGCCACCAGAATCATGGAGAGCGCAATGGCCGGCCCCGCGCCGGGGCGGCCGGGCAGGGCGGTGTGGTACATGAGCCAGTGCAGAAGCGGGGTGTTGATGAAGCTGGAGGTGTCGAACTGCTCGCCTGAGATGGCGGTGCCAATCACTGTGAAGATGCCCGAGCCAATGACTGCGCCGATTCCCAGCGCAGTGAGCGACCATGGGCCCAGACTCTTCTTTAACGAGTGCTCGGGCTCTTCCGAGTCGCTGATGAGCTTGTCGATCGACTTGCGGGCAAGCAGTTGACTGGGCAGTGAAGGACTCCTCGGAGAACACAGTGGTCAGTGAGCAGTGATCAGCGATCAGGGCTCGCAATAGCTGACCACTGATCACCGACCACTGATCACTCGTTTCTTTTATCGCTTCGACTGGCCGCGGACCATCTTCTTCACTTTTTTCTTTTGCGAGCCGCGCGGTGTGGTTCGCTTGGCCTTGGGGGCCGCTTTTTTGCGCGCCGTGCGCTTCAGCTTTTTCCGCTCGGCTTTGTCGGTGATCTTTGTGGTGTCGGCCACGTTAACCTCTTTCAATCAAATGTGTTCAGGAATTCCCGCCAGGCGGGCTTCGCGACATCCATGGTAACAGGGTGACAGGGGCCAGCGAAAGCCAAGCGCCGAGATTCGACGCGCTGCGGAGTGAGTCCGCGGACGCGAGGGATTTACAGCGTACAATGGAAGCAGAACCTTCAATGCCCGGCCTGCTCGGCTTCGGCTGACCTGACGCTCCTGACGAGCCTCGCTCCTCCACGCAGCAATCACCCTGTTCGTTGGAGTTCGTCATGCGTTCTGATCAAATACATCGCGCGCTTGCGCATGGAATTAACCGGTTCGAAGTCTGTCAATTGGTCTCAAAAGGCGTAAGGGCCACCCACAAATCGGGTTCGCGTTTTGAAGACTCCATCAACGACGTGTTGCAATACCTCGGCACCCACGATACGTCGAAGGCGGGTTTGCATCCAGCCGTTGCGCCCGTGAAGCTGGAGCCGGCGGCGTAAGAAGACAGGGAACAGAGCGTAGAGCTGGGAGTATCCGACGCAGAAAAGGGACGGCAGGTTTGCCGTCCCTTAGCGTTTTTAGTTCCGAACTTTTTGGGTGTTCTGAACCGGATCAGAGTTCTGCTTAGAGAACCTGAACGTTTTCTGCCTGCCAGCCCTTGGGGCCCTTGGTCACGTCGAACTGGACGCGCTGGCCTTCCTGCAGGGTGCGGAAGCCGGTCGACTTGATGGCGGTGTGATGGACGAAGACGTCCTCGCCGTTTTCACGGCTCAAAAATCCAAATCCCTTTGCGTCATTGAACCACTTCACTGTGCCTTGTTCCATTGTGTTGCTCCTCAAAAATACTGATTTACCGCCGAACGCAATGTGGAGTGTTGCAAGTAGGCGGTAACGCGGAACAGGCAAGAACTTCAGATCGAATTCTACGATTACATAGAGTGTAGCACGGATTGGGCAAGGGCAGGAAATACATTTGTTCTCAACGTGGTGGCGGCCGGCTTGCCGGGTTGCCTTTAGAATCAGCTGCCTGGCCTGCGTACAGAGGGGATATCAGGATAGACTCTAGAGTCGCCAGAGAGGTACAGCTTGAGCCAAGCGCAAGGCAGGATTCTGGTCCTCAACCCCGGAACCACATCGACGAAGTTCGGCATTTACACGCGCACGGGCGAGGAGATGGCGCGGAACATTCACCACGGCGATGAGGAGCTGGCGCGGTTTCGCGGCAGGCCCATGCTGGACCGGCTGGAGTACAGGGCTGAGCTCATTGTGACGGCGCTCGCCGAGGCGGGATACAACGAAAGCGGTAAGGGCGTCGAATGCTGGGCTGCGGTGGCCGGACGCGGCGGATTGCTGCCTCCGATGGAGTGCGGGACTTATCTTGTAGACGATGCGATGGTGGAGGAGCTGCGCCGTGCGCGGCGCGGGGAGCATGCGTCGAATCTGGGGGCGGTGCTGGCGCTCAAGTTTGCGCGGGCGGCGGGCGTGAATGCGTACATCGTGGATCCGGTGACGGCGGACGAATGGCAGCCCTGCGCTCGATTCTCGGGCTCACCGCTGGTCAGGCGGTCGTATATAGGCCACTCGTTAAACACCAAAGCGGTGGCGCGGCGCCATGCGCGCTCGCAGGGGCGGCATTACGCGGAGATGCGGCTGATCGTGGTGCACATGGGCAGTGGGGTGACCGTTTCAGCGCATCGCGGGGGACGGATGATCGACAGCAATTCGATCGAGGAGGGCCCGTTCGGTCCCGACCGTACCGGATCGCTGCCGGTGCGCGAGCTGATCAAGTTGTGCTTTGGCGGGACGATGACTGAGATGGAACTCGACCGCCATGTCTTTGGCGATGGCGGACTGTTCGCCTACCTGGGAACGCGCGACCTGGTGGAAGTAGAGCGGCGCATGGATGCGGGCGACGGTCAGGCCACGGCAGTGTTCGAGGCCATGACCTACCAGATCGGCAAGGAGACGGGCGCGATGGCGGCGGTGCTGGAAGGCAAGGTGGACGCGGTGCTGCTGACCGGAGGCATGGCACATGGCGAGCGGCTGGTGGCGCGGCTGCGCGAGTATGTGGAGTGGATTGCGCCGGTCGCGGTGTATCCCGGCGAGGATGAGCTGCGGGCGCTGGCCGAGGGCGTGTTGCGCGTGCTGGACGGCGAGGAAGAAGCGAAGCGGATGGGGGACAAGGCAGCGATTAGCTCTTAGCGGTCAGCCTGTCGCTCGTAGCCTGCAGCCGGTTGCCTGCCCGTTCCCGGTTCTGATGGTTGCGCTGGCGAAAACTCGCGCCGACGCTCTCCGCCATGGATCCGTCATTATTCCTTCGCGCACTCGCGCGAAAGAGCTGCAAGCTAAAGGCTAAGGGCTGCTTTAGAATTCGAAAGAGAACCAGAAAAGGTGGGAGACGGGTTGGCGGTTCTGGCGGTGCAGCAGATCCGGCGCATGCGGGGCGGAGCGCAGGGCCAGTTGATGCTGGGCGCGGACGGCCAGATCTACGTGGTCAAGTTCCAGAACAATCCGCAGCACATGCGCGTGCTGGCGAATGAGTTTCTGGCATCGCGGCTGGCGGCAGCGGCAGGGCTTACGGTGCCGGATTCGGAGCTGGTGGAAGTTTCGAACTGGCTGGTCGAGAACACGCCGGAACTCGAGATCGACCTGGGACGGACGCACGTGCGCTGCCAGCCGGGGTTGCAGTTCGGTTCGCGGTTCGCGGGCGGACTGATGCCGGGACAGGTGGTGGATTTTTTGCCTGAAGAACAACTGGGCGAGGTGAAGAACCTGGGCGAGTTTGCCGGCATACTGGCGCTGGACAAGTGGACGGGCAACGCCAACGGGCGGCAGGCGGTGTTTACGCGGCGGCAGCGCGAGCGGCGGTACAAGGCCGTGTTCATCGACTTCGGCTACTGCTTTCATGCCGGGGAGTGGCGCTTCGAGGATGCGCCGCTGCGCGGAGTCTACTACCGCAACGACGTGTACCGAGAGATCGCGGGATGGGCTTCGTTTGAGCCGTGGCTCACGCGGCTGGAAACCATGCCGGCGGAGACGGTGTGGGCGGCGGCCAACGAGGTTCCGCCGGAGTGGTACGGCGGCGATCAAAACGACATGGAAGTATTGGTGGAGAGGCTGCTGGCGCGGCGCAGCCGCATCAGGGAGTTGATTGAGGCATTTGGGAACTCGGACCGGAAGCCATTCCCTAAATGGGGAGCGGCGGGAATAGAAGAAGAGGAAGAGGATTGGAAGGGGCGATGGAGGCCTACGATCGAAGGGAGAGTGAATTGAGGAGAGGGAACAGGGAGCCTTGCCAGGCTTTCTGGCGACGAATCACCGATCACCGCGAACTGACCACTGACCACTGACCACTGTGTACTGGAAAACACCATGACCGGCGGAACGCAAAGACGAACCTGCGAGTTTCAACTGCTCCGGTACGTGCCGGATGCGGTGCGGAATGAGGGTGTGCACATCGGCGTAATTCTGCGCGAACAGGGCGGCGCTCACGCTGAGGTGCGCTTCACCCGCGATTGGCGGCGGGTGCGGTGCCTTGATCCCGACGCGGACACGGCCCTGCTGGAAGGGATGGAGAGCGAGCTGCGCCTGCGGCTGCAACAAGAGCCGGAAGGCAAGCTGATGCGGCTGCTCGAGGAGTCGCTCTCACTGAACCTGCAGATGACCGAGCCCAAAGCCTACCTGGCTGAAAGCCTGCCCGCGGGGATGGAGGAGCTGATGCGGCTCTATGTCGAGCCTCAGCCCAGGGAGCGCGTGCCGCGCCTGAGCGGGCGAGCCGCGATCCATGCACGGATGCGGAGCGAGTTCGAGCACGCCGGAGTGTGGGATCTGTTGCGGAAGAGAATTGCCGCCTCGGAGTACACCCGGCCTGGCGATCCGTTGCGCATTGATATGGGTTACAGACCGAACGGGCAGGTGCGCATGTTTCATGCGGTGAGCCTGGACCCCGGCCTGGAAGCGGCGAAGGTCCTGGCATTTTCCGCGGCCGCACTGCGCGGCGGCGTGGAGCGGGTAGAAAAGGCCCAGCTTGAGCTGACCGCGGTGATTGAGCCTGCCGCGCGCCTCGGCGCTACGGATGAAGAACCGGAACGGCTGGAGATGTACCGCTTTGGCGTGGAGACGATGGAAGAGCACCAGATCCGCGTGCTGACCACGTCGGATATGGGCCGGGTGGCGGAGACGGCGCGCCGCGAACTGAGGGTGTGAATGTGTTGGCAAGAGTTGACGGCCGCAGAATATTTCTCTAATTGCCCGTGAACGATTGAAAGCACGCGCTTTAGGGGATTGAAAATTTCTGAAAAGAGTTTGCATGTAATTTCCCGCCTTTGGAGTAGGATCGATCTTGTTGATGGAAGTTGGCTGGTTTGGAGCCGCCCATCGAGGTTTGCAGGCTGATGGATGAGCGCGGTTATGGATAACTGACCGCGGATAACGGACGATTTCAGAAAAAGGGCATGGCCTTCCGGGCTGTGCCTTTTTCTTTTGGAGCAAGAGAGGTGCGCGTGAAGGTAAGTGGGCAGTTACGGGAGATTTGGCGGCAGGCGACGCGCCGCGGCGGAGCGGCCCAGTGTGCGGAGCTGGCGGCTGCAGCAGATGGGGCGCGGAAGACGCTGGCGTTGCCCGCGATCCTGAGTCCGGTGCAGTTCGCGGGGCGGCATTTGCCCAAGCCGACGCCGGCCAACCTGCGCCGGTTTGCGGAAACGCCGGTAGTGCGGAGAGCGATCAACGTCATCAAGGATCGCATCGCGGCCATGGACTGGCAGGTGCGCGTACGGCGCGGCGTGAGACCGGACGAGATTCCGCTTGCGGAAAAGAAGTTGCTGGCCTTGCGCCGGATGCTGGAAGAACCGAACGCGGCTGACAGCTTTCGCACCTTGATGGAGCAGGTGATCGAGGACGCGCTGACGGGCGGATTTGGCGCCATCGAGATGGAAGCGACGGGCGACCCGGAGCGGCCGGCGATGTTGTGGCCCGTGGATGGAGCGTCGATCCGGATCAATGCCATGTGGGATGGGCAGCAGGATTCGCCGCGCTACGCACAGGCCATGCCGGGGCAGCTGGAATCGGGCGCGGTGGAGCTGCTGGACAGTCAGTTGATGTACGTCCGCATGAATCCGCGGAGCTTTACGCCGTTTGGCCTGGGACCGCTGGAGGTGGCGTTCGAAACGGTCAACCAGTTCCTGAGCGCGCATCGTTTTGCCGGCAAGCTGGCGGCGAACACCGTAGCGCAGTACGCACTGTGGCTGAACGAAGCCACGCCGGTCCAGCACGACCGGCTGATCCGCTGGTGGCAGGACGAGATTGAAGGAACCGGGCGCGTGCCGCTGCTCTCGACCGAGCAGAAGCCGGAGGTATTGCGCTTTGCGCAGGGCACGGATGCGGACCTGCGGCTGGCATGGCAGGAGTTTCTCATCCGGATGGTGGCCAACGCATTCGGTTTGCCGCCGCTGATGCTGGGCCTGGAGGCCGATGTGAACCAGTCGACGGCCTCTGAGATGGCTGACGAAGCGTTTCGCGGAGCCATTTCGCCGCTGGCCGTACTACTGGCCGGACACATTACGCGCGACCTCTTTGCGAAATGTATCGGCTGGCGGGAGTTCGAGTTTGTCTTTAACGAGCTGAGCGCCCGCGATGAAGAGACGGAGCTCCAGGTGCAGGTGCAGTTGCTGCAGGCCGGGGTGCTGACGGTGAACGAAGTGCGGGCGATGCGGGGGCTGGGGCCGCTGGTGCCAGGGAACGAGAGAACGAGGGAACAAGGGAACGAGAAAACGGGGAACTAGAGCACAGGTTCGAACGAACAACAGAGAGTCGAAGGGCTGATGCGAGGGGAAAATTTACGCGAGGGACAAGGTTGCAGATTGTGGACGAACCTGCATTCTTTGTTCCCTCGGTCCCTTGTTCCCTTCGCGAGCGGAGAGAGCATGCGACTGGAAGCGATGGCGGTACAGATTCCTCATGTGGATGGGCATCCCAACCGGGTGCCGTTTGAGGGCGTGTTGACGGTGGTAAATGCGGCCAGCGATAAAGCGCCGGCAGGTGCGCGGGGGCACCGCGTGCTCTTGACGCGCGATGCGGCGGAAAAGGCCCTGCCATCGCTGCTGGGCATGGCCGTGGATTACAGGCCGGGCTGGGATGGGCACGACGCGCGGCGCAAGATCGGCCTGCTTACCGAAGCCGATGTTGTGGGGCCGCGACTGATCGTGCGCGGATATCTCTACGCGCGCGATTTTCCCGAAGTCGCGAATGCCATTGCTGCGCACGCACCAGAGACGATGGGCATGAGTTACGAGCTGGCCGATGCGCGCGTAGAGGATATGCGAGCCGAGGTATGGAAGCTGACGCGCGTTACCTTTACCGGAGCGGCAATTCTGCTGAGGGAAAAGGCAGCTTACCGGGGAACAAGTTTTCGTATGGCAAGTTAGAAGAGCAGAAAGGCGCCGTACCGGGCCGGTGAAGTTCGTTGAGTTAGAGGAAAAACGGGCCGGCCAGTTAGCAAGTGAGTAAGTGGGCAAATGTCGAGTAAGGCTCCGCGTTGCGGAGCCTTTTTTGTTGGTGAGGGACCGTTTGGTGTGAATTATTGTGCGGGTGCACGCAAACACGAAAGGAAGGGTATGGATAAAGCGGAAAACAACATTGTCGAGCGGCTGGAAGCTGCAACCACCTTACTGGAGAGGACTGTGAGCTGGTTGGAAGACCGCCAGAGCACATTATCCGGCGAGGTGGAGAAGATATCGGCAACCGTAGAGCAGAGCCGGCGAGAGGCCGAACTGGCCGAAAAGCTGGCTGCTGTTGAACGGGAGCTGGCGGAGGTGAAAGCGGCCGGGACGCAGAATGCGCTGAACCCGCTGCGCCGGACCATGCCGGCGGCTACGGCCGAAATGCTGGCCAAGCACGGCATTGGCGACGGGCCCGTGGACGTTCGCACTCTCGACGCGGCGTTGTCGGGGCTGAGCCTGGAGCAGCGCATCGCGGTCAAGACACAGCTGCTGCGGGCGGGAGCGATTGCGTAAAAACAGTGATCAGTTGTTGCTGATCGCTGGCCCTGAGAACTGATAACTGACAACTGACAACTGAAGAACGGCCCCATGGAGGGGGCGGAAAGAGCCTATGAACGCAACCTTTACAGACATTCATGCGGCAGCAGACTACATCGGGCCGGGCGCCATCGAGGTTCCGCTGTATCAGACCGAAGTCTTCGACATCTGCCGGCGCTCCAGCCCATTCGGGCAGCGCATCAAGCAGGTTCCTGCAACGGGTCATCCGTCGCGCTTCTTTGAAGAGACGGCAATTCCCAACCCAGGGACGGCCGGATTTGTGAATCCGCGCAGCATCAATCCCGCCGTGGTGAGCCCGACGCGAATTGAGTTGAGCGTGCCGCTAAAGGCTGTTGTAGCGCAGATCAACTACAACCTTTTCGACATCGAGCTGGGCGACCAGCAAAAGCAGTTTGCCTACCTGCAGGCAAAGGACCTGGTAGACACGGTAAGCGGCGTGATGGTGGCGCATGATGTGGCCTTGTGGAACGGCAACGACACCAGCCTGAGTGCGCCGACGACAACACAATACATGGGTTGCGCAGCGCAGATTGCGGCGGGCGGTAACTCGGTGACCGTGACCACATCGATGAAGATTGTGGACACGATCAAGAGCACGGTGGCGCAGATGGTGGCCAGCACCGGCTACTATGTGCGGCCCTCGGCGATCTATGCCAACCCGGTTTTGCTTGATTTGATCGACCAGGAGATGAAGTCGGAGTACAACGTGGTGCTGAATACCGACCAGATCACCGGCGGCTTCCGCGTGAAGATGCTCTCTACGCAAGCCGGTGACTTGCCGCTGATTCCCGATTGGAGCCTTCCCTACACAGGCACGCCGGGAACGGGCAATGCAGTGCTGCCGGCGTACATCGTCACCGAGGATCTAATTGAGTATCACTGGCTCGGCGATCCGGCCCCACGCATCTTCCAGCTCGGCCTGCCAAGCTCGTTGACCCAGCAGTATGTCGCGGTCAAATTCGGCGCTCCGGTGGTCAAGGGCGCGAATTTTGCTCATTACCAGGTGCTGGTCGACCGGTAGGAAAAACAGTTGTCAGTAGTCAGTGATCAGCTCCCGGTCCGGCGACTTATAGGCAAGTTACTCAAGCAACCGATCCGGGGCTGATAACTGACAGCTGATAACCGATAACTGACAACTGCGAAAGGACGCGCAATGGCATATCTCGAGCCAGCGGATTATCCGAACTACGGGTTGCCGGCTGGGACCACGGCGGACTGGACCACAGCCGCGACGGCTTTGATCAACAGTTACTGCAGGCGGCCTGACTTGAACGTAATTCAGTACAACGAACGTCTGCGTGTAGCGGCAGGGGCGCAAGCGGTGCGATTGAGCTATCTGCCTCTGTCACCTCTGGCGCCGGCGACCACGCCGATCGTCACTATAGAGGGCCGCTATGCAAGACCCAGGCGAGGAGAAGCGCCGCAAGAGCCGCTGTTCGAAATTGCATGCGCATTTTCTCTGCCCGGCCAATGGGCGGGGATCGATCCAAGCTTGGTGGATTTCGACCAGAGTACGGGAGAGCTTACGCTGCCCTGCAACGTGCTGGGGCTGCCTTACAACGAGGTACAGGTGACTTACACGGCCGGTTTGCTGACGATTGGTGACGACGTAAAGTCAGCGTGCGCACAGATCGTGCGTAATGCACAGGCAACGCCTGCACTGAACGCAAGTATGAGCAGGATCGACACAATGCAGGTGAAGTATTTCTCAAGTTCGCTGGTTGACGAGACAGTGCAGGCATGGCTGAATCCGTACGTAGCGAACAGGCTGGGGTGAGCGATGAGCGATACGGCGCCGCGCAACCCAACAGGAGCTCCACGAATGCTGGCCGATGCACTGCTGCGCAGCGTGGCAGGAGCTACGGCCCTTCTTCGCGTGACCGGAGCAAACACGGACAACAGCATGTCGGAAGTTGGCCTGGTGGCAACGACTTTCGCCGAAGTGACGGTTACTCCCGTAGTCATGCGAAAACTGCGGCCTGCGCTGCAAGAGGGCGAAGAGTCGAAGTGGGAGCTACTCGTATCTGCCACAAGCGTGCAGCAGCAGGTGAACGCACTCGATATGAATTCTGCTCAGGCCCTCTTCGCCATGACGCTGGCGGTCACTGTGGCTGGGCAGGACTATCTGATTGAGTCAATCGCCTCCAACGAAGCCTTCGGTCAGGTGTATCTCTACCGGCTGCTTCTGCGCGAGGCGCGGCAGCAGGCGGTGTAACTGCTCCAGGAGCATTCATGCAAAATGCGAAAGATTCGTTTTATATGGCTCTGCGTACGCGGCTGACAGCGATCAATCCTGAGCGGACGATCCTGCTGCGCGGCGCGGTGCGGCCGGGGATCCTGGTGGAGGAGGCCGAAGCTCCCTTCAGCCAGTTCCCCGGCGATGTGTTTGTTCTGCGATGGCTGGGACTGGCGGCTGACATCGATCTCGCGTCCCCCTTAGTTGCAGTGACTTGTGACGTGATTTACCAGACATGCGGCACGCAGAGCTTTGGCGGCCTGGACCGCGGCCGCGCCCTTAGCCAGATGGACGAGGAGTTGATGGCAATGCTACAGCCCTTCTACACGCCAAAGCTGAATTACACAGCGACGCCGCCGGCGACAATGCTGACGCACGTGTTTTGGGACGAGCCCGTGTTTGCGCCAGCCGCGATTCAGCGTGACCGGCTGAGCCGCAGCGCGAGTGTGATGGTTTACAGCTACCAGGAGCAGGGGGAATAAATGGCATCAACTTGGTTTTCCGCCCCGGCGCCCGTGTCGCGGCGAGTGCGGGCATACTTTGCGCCAGTGAATCGGATCGCGCAGACCCCTGTGCTCTTCGATCCTTCAGAACAAGGCCGGTTCAGCCTCGACGTGCCGCCCGCGCCGTGGATCAGCCTGGGATGGGTCCAGGGCTTTGAGCGTAAGGCAGCCAGTAAGTCGGCGATGTTATTGGCGGGCATTCCCGCCGCGCCGCTGGAACAGGTACGCGAGACTCTCCAGGCGCAAGTCAGCCTCCAGTTTCTAAGTTGGACTAAGCTGACGATGGCCCTGGCGACAGGTTCGCAGCATATGAATCTGCTGGCGCCCGCCAGCGGGGCTGCACCGGCCGCGGATGGATCGCAGGCGATTCTCGCGGTCATACCCCAGAGCGGGTCGACGAGTACGTCCATTTTGCTGGCATCAGGCGATGCGGCGAAGTTCGCAGCTGGTTCAATCGTCGCCGTAGATGCAGATTACACGGGTCAGACGGGATTTGTAGGCGCGCCGGTTGCCGGCGCGTACGTGCGACAGGCGCTTACTGACGTGGATTATATCCGGCGCGTCACCTTCAACGTCGCGTTGGTGTCGCAGGTAAGTTCGACAGGGTTGAACCTCGCAGAGCCGTTGCCTGGCGGCGCTCCGGCAGCGGGCGCGAAACTGCAGGCAGTCACAGGATTCGTAGATCGCGAAGGAGGCAGTTTCTACCAGGAATGGTCGGCGCTGTTTGCGATGGAAGGCAGCCAGGGCGAGCGAATCTTCTTTCACTATCCACGACTGCAGACGATGACCGGCGCGGAAGAAGCGATGACTCCACTTAATGGGAAGAATCAGAACGGTCACTCAAGCATGTTACTCAAGGGAGAATTTGCAGCGCTGCCCGTGACCGATCCGTTGGATGGGGAAAAAGTAGTTTGCTACCGCAGTTTTCTCCCAGCGGCAAATGCGCTGGTTTAACGGCCTAAGGAAGTGTTGAGTTATCCAGTTAGAGAGCGACAATGAAGATTACGATTCAAGGGCAGGATTATACGGCTGCACTCGACGCCCCACGTCCGCTGACAATCGACAGAAAACTGAATGAGCCCTCAGTGTGCCAGTTATGGCTTAGCGTGTCTGCTAATTCCGGCCTTGCTGCGCCTGCCCGCTTTCAAGCCTTAAAAGTGACAGGCGACGATGGCACGATTTACTTTACGGGGTACATCGCCGCGAGCCCGCTGCCGGAGTATGCAGGAGTGGGAATCGCAGGGCCACGTTATCGGACAGCGATCCAGGCCGTGAGCGATGAATTACTGTTGGACCAACTGCTGATGCCGCCGAGCGCGGGAACAGCGGGCGAGAGCGCCGGCGCATTGCTTACTTCTCTTGTAGCTCATGCGGGCGTGACGTCGCTCTCGACGCAGGGGCTTTCGCTTAGCACACAGGTGGGGGGCTTTAGCCCCGAGCCGGGCGCGAACTGGAGCAAGAGCGCCGGACAAATCGCCAACATGGCACGGGCAGCTTATCGCGCAGTAAATGGCGCGTTGACGCTTTCGTCTGTGCAGGCGACGGTGCATCCGCTTAACGAGACCGATGGCAGCCTCAATCTTTCAAGCCTCGCGCTGACCGCCGGAGTGAGGCGCGCACTGGCCAACGATGTGACTGTTTGCGGCGAGAACGAGCCGGTAGCCTATGTGACGGAATATTTTCTGGGAGACGGCATCACGACCCAATTCAACCTGAGCGCGGACCCATACTTTCCTGCGACGTCAGAGTCGGCCATCATCAGAGAACTCTTTAACGAGGCACAAATCGATCAGACCCGATGGGGCGTTTCCGGCGGCGCCGGCTACCTTACGCTGGGTCCGGGCGGGCTGGCGATGAATGGCGGCAATGGGATCGATGGCCAGACGGTGCTCACGTGGCTCGATCCAATCGAAATGGGCGGAACGCTGCTGCTTGAAGCTTCGGGCGTGACACTTTCGCCGGGAAGCACCGGCATTTTGGCAGGGCTCTTTACCAGCCTTGAAACCGCTGCCGATTGCACTGCCGGTTTCCAGGCCACAGCGCAACAGGGCAATGGGGCCGTAACGCTGCAGCCGATGGTTCAGGGCACGCCGGCGGGCGCGATCTTCGCGGTGAACCCCGCGAATCAATACACGCTTCGCATACGGGTGCGGTGCCCGGAGTGCGAGCGAGCGCAGGCGGTCTATTACTCCTTTGGAGATGGCGGTCTGATCACGACCGGCGGCCAATGGGTTCTTGCTCCCGGCAACATCGAGATAGAGATACAGGAGTTTGTTAACGGCGTCGGTGCGACACCGGTCACTCTCTACAGCGGCTCGCTTGCGCACTTACCCGGAACCTGTATGATCGCGCCGGCAAGCAGCATCAATCTGATTGGAACGATGAGGGCTCTGAACTTAACTAACTTAGGGTCCGGGTGGGTAGTAAGCACACCGCCTAACGGGGGCCCGTACACGCGGCGGCTTGGCACGACTGCTGAGGCCGGAGAGTGCCAAATCGACCGTACCGGCAAGCTTACCTTCTATGTCGGATCCATTCCTGTCGCAAGAGAGCGCATCGCTGTAAGTTATCGCACGGTCGGCAGGGCCGTGGGACGCGCGGTGAACACCGCCAACCAGCAGGCGCTTGCCCAGGCAGGCTCGCCGGCAGTCGCTGTGTGGATCGGCTCGGTGACCAATCCGCCGGCGCGCAGCTCGGCGGATTGCCGCAGCGCTGCGTTAGCGATGGAGCAGGCGGCAGCGAGCGTAAGCGCGCTGTGGAGCGGCACGTATAAAGGCAACCGAGCCAGTTTTGCCGCGGACGTTTGGCCTGGCGACGCGCTGTTGCTCGATGCGCCGTCTGCCAATCTGAACACAGAAGTCGTGGTGCGCGCTTTAAGAGTGACTTATAGCGCAAGTTACCCTGACTTAGTAGAGTACGAGGCCGCTTTCGCAAATGACTGGGCCGATGACTTAGCCATCAAGACCAGCGCTACAGTTCCGGAAAATGCGTGGCTGCCGGCGCCTGTTGCTCCTACAGTACTCCCCAATCTTTCCGGCCTCACCGTGACGGCGCTCAGCGGCAACACTGTCACGATAAACACAGGCGTAACTCCACCGGCAGGGGGCGGCTTTGAGATTCGGCTGCGTGACTTTGTGTTTATGCCCGGCGAGGACCCTACACTGGTAATGCGCGGCTCGCAGCAGAACCTGACTTTCTCGCGCGTTTCGGCAAGCGACCGGTTTTACATTCGGATGTACGATGGCGCCACACCGCCCAACTATTCTGAGTTTTCAACGGCCTTGTTTATCAACCTGCCGTTGAGCTCGTAAATGGAGGCGCGATTAATGATGAGCTGCCAGACGGAGCGAAGTGGATGCGCATGATGAATGAATTCGAGGCCCAGGTGCTTAGCGATCTAAGTGTGCTCAAGGCACAGATGACCGGGCTGATGGGCGATGGTAACGGTGGCCGCGTGGCGGAACTCGAACGGCGTATGGACCGTCACGAGCAGAACTGGCAGCGCGCCAAGGGCTTTCTTGCGGCCGTCAGCGTGTTGTTTGCGGTGGTCGAAGTTGCCGTCGAAGCCTGGCACCGGCATTAGACAGTTTGCTGCCGCAGATTTTTCTGCGCCTCGTATAATCTCCCCATGAGCAACCAACCGTTGGTGGGCGTGGTGATGGGCAGCAAGAGCGACTACGAAACGCTCTCGGCGGCAGTTGAAATTCTCCGCGCTCTCGACATTCCGCACGAGGCGCGTATTGTGAGCGCACATCGTACACCGGACTGGCTTTTCAAATACGCGGAAACAGCACGCGAACGCGGACTGCGGGCGATTATCGCGGGCGCAGGCGGCGCCGCGCATCTGCCCGGAATGCTGGCTGCCAAAACACTGGTTCCCGTCCTCGGCGTGCCGGTTCCCGCTACGCCATTGAATGGCCTGGACTCGCTGCTTTCGATTGTGCAGATGCCGAAAGGCGTGCCGGTCGCGACATTCGCGATTGGGAAGGCTGGAGCAGCGAACGCGGCACTGCTTGCGGCGGAGATTCTGTCCGCAACGGATGCCGGGCTTTATCAGCGTCTTTCTGACTGGCGTGCTGCGCGCACACAGGAAGTGCTCGACCAGACATTGGGCGAGGAACCGCCGAAGTGAGCGACGCCTCTCTTTCAAAATCAGAGAAAGTAGTGAGACCGGGCGGCTTGCTTGCCATTCTCGGAGGCGGCCAGCTTGGACGCATGACGGCGATGGCGGCGCGAACGATGGGCTATCGCGTGCGCGTGATGGATCCGGAACCCGCTTGCCCCGCCAGCTTCGTTGTGGACCAAACCATTGTGGGCCGATGGGACGATGCGGATAGCGCGCGCCGCCTCGCGACCGGCGCAGACGTGGTAACACTGGAGATCGAGCAAATTGGCGTGGAGGCACTGCAAGGCGTTGCGCGTATTGCGCCGCTGCGGCCCGGCGCTGAGCCGATCCGCATCATCCAGGACAAGACGTTGCAAAAGACATGGCTCGCGAAAAACGGATTTCCCGTTGGACCGTTTTGCGTGGTTGGCAGCGAAGCGGAACTGCGCAAGGCCGTGGCCGCGCTGGGCGGCGACGTGTTTGTAAAGACCGGACGCGGCGGCTACGATGGGCGCGGGCAAGTCAGAATTGGCGCAACAGAGCCAGAGACTCCTTCCCCGGTCTCAAAATCGAGACCGGGGGCACCCAATCATCTTGGAGAGGTGTGGAAGCAATTAGGGGAGCGCCCCGCGGTTGTGGAGCAGGCGCTCGATCTTGACTGCGAAATCAGCGTAATGGCGGCGCGCAGCCCATCGGGCGAGGTGCGCGCATTCCCCGCTGCCCGCAATCACCATGAGAATCAGATTCTCGCATGGAGCGTATTGCCTGCCGGCGTAACGATTGAACTCGAGTCCCGCGCACAGGCTTTGGCGGCCGATCTTGTGACGAAGCTCGGCATTGAAGGTCTGCTCTGCGCGGAACTCTTTGTCACGCGCAAAGGCGAGCTCTATATCAATGAGCTCGCGCCGCGGCCGCACAACAGCTATCACCAGAGCGAACGCGGCTGCGTGACCAGCCAGTTTGAGCAGTTTGTGCGCGCCGTTTGCAATCTTCCGCTTGGCGAAACATCGCTTGTTGCGCCGGCAGCCATTGTGAATCTGCTCGGCGATTTGTGGTTGAACGGACAGCCGGATTTTCCCGCCGCACTTGCCGTGCCTGGCGTTCGCCTGCATCTCTATGAGAAGCACACACCACGCGTGGGACGGAAGATGGGGCATCTGTCGAGCGTGGGCGCCACGGCGGAGGAAGCACTGGAGCGGGTGCTGGAGGCGAAGCGAAGGCTGTGAGGCTATAAAAGCAACCGCAGGTCCTTCGACTCGTTCGTGCGCCGCTGCGGACGAACGAGCTCAGGATGACAATGCTTAATTTGTGCGCAAGAAAAGCTGAGCGTTCGCAAGCCGCCTGGCCCTTGAGGCTACGACAGCGCTGCCCCGGCTTTCTCCCAGCGCTTCGGACGTTTGTTTTGCTGCAAGATCTTTTTGCGCAGGCGCAGCGACTTGGGCGTGACTTCGACAAACTCATCGTCGGCGATGAATTCGATGGCCTGCTCGAGATTGAGCGTCTTGTACGGCACCAGGCGGATTGCGTCATCGGCCGTGGAGGCGCGCATATTCGTCATCTTCTTTTCACGCACCACGTTCACGTCGAGATCGTTGTCGCGCGAGTGCTCGCCGACAATCATCCCTTCGTACACCTCGACGCCCGCGCCGACAAAGAGAATGCCGCGTTCCTGCAATCCGTTCAGCGAATAGGTGGTCGTGTTCCCCAGACGATCGGCGATGAGCGCGCCCGTGGGCCGCTGCGGAATCTCGCCTTGATACGGAATGTAGCCATCGAATAGCGCATTCATGACGATGGTGCCGCGCGTCTCGGTGAGCATTTCGCTGCGCAGGCCGATGAGGCCGCGGCTGGGCACGCGAAATTCCAGGCGCACGCGCCCCGACCCGTGATTGTGCATCTTGGTCATCTCACCTTTGCGCGGCCCAAGCTTCTCAATCACCGTGCCGGTGTACTGCTCAGGTACGTCGATGGTGAGGTGCTCGACCGGTTCCATGCGAACGCCGTCAACCATCTTGGTCACGATTTCGGGCCGGCCAGCCATCAGCTCGAAGCCTTCGCGGCGCATCATTTCGATAAGAATCGCAAGCTGCAATTCGCCGCGCCCCAGCACCTTGAATGCATCGGGCGAACCGGTTTCTTCCACGCGAATCGAAACGTTGGTGAGCAATTCTTTTTCCAGGCGTTCGCGCAGGTTCCGGCTGGTGACGTACTGGCCCTCGCGGCCCGCAAACGGCGAAGTATTGACGTTGAACTGAATCGCGATGGTGGGCTCGTCGATGACGATGAGCGGCAGCGGCGCAGGATTCTCAACGCTGGTGATGGTTTCGCCGATGGTGATGCCTTCGATTCCGGCCACGGCTACGATGTCGCCCATGGTGGTTTCGGTGGTCTCGATGCGCTTGAGGCCGGAGAAGGTGAAGAGCTTGGTGATTTTGGTTTTGTACAGCGAACCGTCGCGCCGCGAGATATTCACTTCGTCGCCCACACGCAACGTGCCCTGAAAGACGCGACAGATCGCGATGCGGCCAAAGTAATCGGAATAATCGAGGTTCGCGACTAGAATCTGCAGCGCGCCATCGGGATCGCCGGTGGCTTCGGGAATGGTGTCCACGATGGCCCGGAAGAGCGGCTGCAAATCCGTGCCGGGCTTGGCCAGATCGGTACTCGCCGTGCCCGCTTTTGCCACCGCGTAAAGCACGGGAAAGTCGAGCTGCGATTCTTCCGCATCGAGGTCGATGAAAAGATCGTAAATTTCGTTCAGCACTTCCTGCGGACGCGCGTCGGGCCGGTCAACCTTGTTGATCACGACGATCGGCGGCAGCTTGGCTTCGAGCGCTTTCGACAGGACGTAGCGCGTCTGCGGCAGCGGCCCTTCGGCTGCATCCACAAGCAGCATCACGCCGTCCACCATCTTCAACGCGCGCTCCACTTCGCCGCCAAAATCGGCGTGTCCGGGGGTGTCTACGATATTGATTTTTCCGCCGCCAAAGTTGATGGCGGTGTTTTTGGCGAGAATCGTGATGCCGCGCTCGCGTTCAAGCTCGTTCGAGTCCATCACCCGCTCGGCCACCTGCTCATTGGCGCGGAAGGTCCCCGACTGGCGCAGCATGGCGTCCACCAGCGTCGTCTTGCCGTGGTCCACATGGGCGATGATGGCGATATTGCGTATCGTCTGGCTCACGAATGCGATTTTCCTTTGCTTAAATCCGGTTGCTCAGGCCGTGGAACCACGGCGAAACCAGACATGTTGAGTACGGTTCAGGGTTGCCGCTCTGCGATGATCGCGTCGACTTGAGTCTTGCAGCTCCGTGTCGCGCCCAGTCTGGCATTGCGCCTGGAAACAGAGCAGGAAGACAGTCAATCGCCGCGCGTCGCGGCACTTCTTCATTCTACCAGCAGCGGCGATTTGGCGCGGCATCAGCCACTGGAGACGCTATTTGGGAGCCGATGTGCCCGGCGCATGCCTGGGCGGACTCAAAGCCTCGCGGCCCATCGTCCGATGCGCACGCCGGCGCACTTGCTGATCTTGCTCAAGATGAGATGCCGCATTCACCAGCGCGATATGCGAGAATGCCTGGGGAAAATTTCCGACCATGCGCTTGTGCTCGACGTCGTACTCCTCGGCAAGCAGGCCCAGGTCGTTGCGCAGGCTGAGCAGCTTCTCAAACAAAGCCCGCGCGTCGCGCTTGCGGCCGATCGCCTTCAGGCTGGTCACCATCCAAAAGCTGCACGCAAGAAACACGCCTTCACCCGGAGGCAGGCCGTCGTCGACTTTCGATGTGTTATAGCGCTCGACGAGCCCATTCGGCATCAGTTCCCGCTCAATCGCTTGCACGGTTGCTTTTACGCGCCGGTCGCTGCCCGGCAGGAAACCCACCGCAGGCATCAGCAATAGCGCCGCATCGAGCTGCTGCGATCCGTACGCCTGCACGAAGCTGTTCTTCTTTTTGCTGAAACCCTTCGCGCAAATTTCTTTGTGAATTTCGGCGCGAATTGTCTTCCACTTTTCGATGGGAGCGTCGTAGTCGAGTTGCTCGGCCAGCAACACTCCACGATCGAATGCCACCCAGGCCATCATCTTCGAATAAGTAAAATGCTGCGGCTTTCCGCGCGTCTCCCAGATGCCTTGATCCGGCTCCTTCCAGATCTTCTCCAGATTCTCAAGCAGCAGGTTCAGCACCCTGAAGTCGTCCTCGTTGTGCCGGCGCATGCCGTGCTGCGCGTGGAAGAAAGAGTCGAGCATTTCACCGTAGATATCGATCTGCATCTGTTCTGAAGCCGCATTGCCGATCCGCACAGGGCGCGAATTCTCATAGCCGGCCAGCCAGCCGACCTCCCACTCCACCAGGCGGCGTTCTCCGCGCAGCCCATACATGATCTGCACCTGCTCCGGGCTGCCGGCAAGCGCGCGCAGCAGCCAATCCTGCCAGGCCTTTGCCTCGTCAAAGTATCCGCCGTTCATCAGCGCCAGGAGAGTGAACGTGGTGTCGCGCAGCCAGCAGTAGCGATAGTCCCAGTTGCGAACGCCGCCAATCGACTCCGGCAGGGAAGTGGTGACCGCCGCGACAATTCCCCCGGTCGGCTGGAAGGTGAGCGCCTTAAGCGTGATGAGCGACCGTTCGACCGCCTCGCGATACTTGCCTTTGTACTTCAGCCGGCCACTCCAATTGCGCCAGATGCGGACCGTATCGTGCAACTCGCGGCTGCAATCAATCCGTTTCGGATCGGGTTCGTAAGACGACCCGTAGGTGAGCGTGAACCAGATGCGCTGGCCCTTGCGGACGGTAAACTCCGCCACGGTCTTCAGGTTTTGCCCGTGCACCGGAACGGACGCGTGCAGGATGGCAAGATTCGGCCCGGCAACCGCGCGCACGCCATCTTTCGTCTTTGTTACCCACGGCACGGTACTTCCATAATCGAAGCGCAGCGCCAGTTCCATGCGCAGCTTCACGCTACCGCGCAGGCCTTCAATCATGCGGACCACGTCGGAGTGTTTGCCACGCTGAGGCATGAAATCGATGAGCCGAACCGCGCCATTGGCTTGCTCGAATGTCGTTTCAAGAATCAGCGTGTGATCGCGATATTTGCGTGAAGAGGTCCATTCCGCGCCCATTGGCGCAATCTTCCAGTAGCCGTTCTCTTCTGTGCCCAGCAGAGCGGCGAAACATGCGCCCGACGAAAAATCAGGCCAGCATAACCATTCGATTGAACCGTTGCGATCGACGAGCGCACCCGTCTCAAGGTCGCCGATCAGTGCGTAGTCTTCGATTTTTGAGGGCATAGGTCTTATTGTTCGTGATAACTTCGCATCAGTCCGCCATCCACAACAAACGTCGCGCCGGTTACGGAGTCGGCTTCGGCCGTGTCCCGGAAATCGGCCTTGTGTTTCATTCCTGCGTTGTTTACCAAAATGTCGGCCGAGCCGAATCTTCCCCAGGCGGCATTCACAAGCTTGCGAATGTCATCGCTGCTCGTCACATCCGCGCACACGACCTCTCCTTCGCCGCCGGCTGCATTGATCGCGCGGCGAGTTTCGTCGGCGCCGGATGGATCGCCAACACAATCGACAGTCACTTTCGCGCCTTCGCAACCCAGCCGTTTGGCAATTCCTTGTCCAATCCCGGCGCCCGCTCCGGTCACAATCGCGACCTTCCCCGCCAGACGTTGCATGTCCGTCCGCTCCCTGCTGACAATTTTGGGATCTAAACCCTTGGTCCCCTTTTTGTTGGATGCAAGACGCTGCGACGATGCCCAGGAGGCCGTTGAAAAATCTCTTCAAAGTTATGTTGCACCATTTCCCCGAACCGCGATGCGTCGATT
Organism: uncultured Acidobacteriaceae bacterium; assembly: GCA_963841095.1. Lineage (GTDB taxonomy): Bacteria > Acidobacteriota > Terriglobia > Terriglobales > Acidobacteriaceae > Telmatobacter. Next base: position 278,065 of record CAWJBE010000009.1, on the reverse strand, counting down.
ACACTTCTGATGCCGATGAAACACAGACTCCTCGACTCCATGCAAACTCAGGCGAACTCGCTGCGCGCCCGGCTCGCCATCGTATTCACTGCTGCCCTGCTTGCGTTCTTCGCTTTGTCTGCCACGCTCGCGCCGCGATCTGCCGCCGGTCAAAGCGCGTCGCAGAAGCACCTGCTCATCTACTCGATTGACGTCGAAGGCGGCCAATCCACACTGCTGGTGGCGCCATCCGGCGAGTCGCTTCTGGTGGATACCGGCTGGCCGGGCAACAATGGCCGCGACGCCGAGCGCATCCAGACCGCGATTCGCGACGCCGGCATCAAGCGCATCGACCACGTGCTCATCACGCACTACCACAGCGATCACGTGGGCGGCGTGCCCGACCTGGTGTCGCGCGTAGAAGTGGGTGAGTTCCTCGATCACGGCCCCAATCGCGAAGACACGCCCGTAACAAAGGCCGGATACGAGGCCTATCTGAAGGCTATCGCAGGCCATGCTCGCCGCATCGTTCATCCCGGCGACACGATCCCAATCGCGGGACTCAACGTCGTGGTGCTCACTGCGGATGGCGAACACATCTCTGAAGTTCCCGGGATCGTCCCCACGCCCAATCCCTATTGCGCAAAGGAACGCGCCTGGCCCACCGATCCAACGGAAAATGCGCGGTCTGCCGGCATTCTGGTCACCTTCGGCGAGTTCAAGTTTCTCGATCTCGGCGACCTCACCGGCCAAAAAGAAGTGGCGCTGGTCTGCCCCCGCAATCCCATCGGCACAGTCGATCTCTATCTGGTCACGCATCACGGCATGGATCTCTCCAATTCGCACGCCATCGTCGACGCCATCCGTCCGCGCGTTGCCATCATGAACAACGGCGCTCACAAGGCCGGCATGCCCGTGGCGTGGCAAACCGTGCATGACAGTCCCCGGCTTGAGGATTTGTGGCAGCTCCACACCGCAGAGAACTCCGACGCCGCGCACAACAGCCCGGAAGCGCTCATCGCCAATCCCAAGGGTGACGGGGACGGCAATTATTTGAAGGTGGTGGCGTTGCCCGACGGCAGCTTCTCGGTTACGAACTCGCGAACGGGGATGACGAAGCAGTATCCGCGCAATTAGGAGAGGCGCGAAGTTTCGTACCTTCGCCGCCGCTGGATCAAAGAACTCTCCGCCCGCGGGTCTATAATCGCAACCGCAATCAGAACGCCGTCTGTCGGCGCTCTAAAGATCTGGAGGAACCTCCTATGTCTACTTCGCGCCGGGAGTTTTTAGCCGGTATTGGGAGCGCAAGCGCGCTTGCAGCCATGCCGCATGCGGCTCGTGCGGCTGAGGGATGCCCTTTTCGCCTCTCCGTCATCAACGACGAAATCTCGCCCGACTTCGATCACGCCTGCTCAGTGGCAGCCAACGACTTTGGCCTGCACTGGATCGAGATCCGCAGCATGTGGGGCAAGAACGTGACCGATCTGAACGCCGACGAGATCGACCGCTCGCGCGGGATTCTCGACAAGTACAAGCTGCGCGTCACCGACATTGCCAGCCCGCTCTTCAAGGTCCATTGGCCCGGCGCGCCGGTCTCAAAAGAAGGCCCACGGCGCGACGAGTTCCACGCTGACTTCGACTTCAAGCAGCAGGACGAAGTGCTCGCTCGCTGCATCGATCTCTGCAAGACGTTCCAGACCGACCGCATCCGCTGTTTCGACTTCTGGCGCCTCGAAGATACAAAGCCCTATCGCGCGGCTATCAACGACAAGCTGCGCCAGGCCGCCCGCACCTGCGCACAGCACAAACTCATTCTGCTGCTCGAAAACGAGATGGCGTGCAATACCGGCAGCGGCAAAGAAGCCGCCGCAACGCTTGCAGAGGTTCGCGAGCCCAACTTCATGCTCAACTGGGATCCCGGCAATTCAGCCACTTTTCCGGACGATGTGCCGTACCCGGATGACTACAATCTGCTGCCCAAGCACCGCATCGGCCATTGCCACTGCAAAGACACGATTCGCCAGCAGGACGGAAAATTTGCGTGGGCTCCTGTGGGCGGCGGCATCATCGATTGGGTAGGTCAGTTCCGCGCGTTTGAGCGCGACGGCTATCACTACGCCGTGAGCCTTGAAACGCACTGGCGCGGCGGCGTGCCGCCGGCCGGCTCCGGCATGAGCGTAGCCGAAGCGTCGAGCCGCATCAGCATGAAGGGCTTGAAAGAAGACCTGGCCAAAGCGGGAGCCGCCTGCTGACGGATAGCGGAGATTCTCACAGGCTGCAATGGCGCGCCGTGCTGCTGCAGCCTGCCTTCATCATTCAACCAGCGTTCACAATTCCCGCGCCCTGAGCCCGTTACCATGGGCAGGAACCGGCCTGCCGCCAGCATGAGAACGCCGCACTGGTCTTCGGCAGTGGATCCGTCGGAGATGGTGTCACTTCAGATAGGCGCGCACCAGGTCGATCAGGTCCTCGGCTAGCTCGGGAGCAATTTGTTCCTTGGCGCCGTCCACCAGGTGGAAACGAATATGCGTTTCAAGCACCTCGGCCATCAGGCTGTTGACGCCGCCGCGGACGGCTGCAAGCAACATCAACTGATCTCCGCAGTCTTCATCGGCCGTCAGCGTACGCTCAACGGCGTCCAGTTGGCCGCGAATCTTTCTCACCCGTTGCAGCAGCTTCAACTTTTCCCGATCCAGATGCGACATACTCCGGCTCCTTCGCTCGGCAATACCATACCGGGGTACAATATAAACCGAGTAGGGGTATAGTCAGCCTAGACCCATTTTATGCCTTGTTGCCGGCACAATTCGCTTCGACCGGTTCTCCGTCACCCGCTGTTCTTTCTTCTGTTCGCCGCCGCGCAAGCTGGCGCGCAGGCAGGGGCCGGCACTGTCGCGTCTTCGCCCGCGGAGTTGAAGGCGCCCGGCGGGCTGCCCACAGCGCCCCAGCCGCAGACCCAGCCGCAAGCAGCGAGAGAAGCTCACCTTCCGATGCCTTTCTCTACGCCGCAATCGGCAATGGCAGCGCGGACTCCACCTGCGTTCACCGTTCCGCAGGACAGCCCTGTGGGGACAACAGCCGGCGCCAGCACCGCTACTGATTCTGCCGGCGATGAGACAGGACCTTCGCCAACCCTCACCATGGCGCCGCACTCTCAAGACACCCGCTACTGGGTTTCCGGCCAGGCGAACAGCATCTTCCAGATGCACGGTCGTTTCCACTCGCCGTATGAAGGCGCGAACAGCCTGATCGACGACTTCGAGACCAAAGCCTCGGAAGTGGCAACGCTCTATCTCGGCTATCAACTGCGCCCAAACACTCGCTATAGCACCGACCTGATTGTCGACTTTGAGAATGCCGGCGGACGCGGCATCTCGCAGGCGCTGGGCCTCGCGGGCGAGACCAACATCGACGTCGTGCGCAACCCCACATTGAGTACAGTGCCATATCTCGCTCGAGGAGAAATTCACCAGATTGTGGGGCTGACCGATGAGATGGTTGACCAGGATCGTGGCCCCCTCGCACTGGCGACCAAAGTGCCGCTGCGCCGATTCGAGATCCGCGTGGGCAAGATGACCCTCCCCGACACGTTTGATGTCAATTCAGTTGGCTCCGACAGTCATTTGCAATTCGTCAACTGGACCATCGACAACAACGGCGCGTGGGACTACGCTGCCGACACGCGCGGCTACACGGTGGGTGGGATTCTGGAGTACGACGACCGCATCTGGTCGGCGCGATACGGCATTGCGGCCATGCCGACAGTCGCTAACGGCATCACCCTCGACTGGGCGTTCAGCCGCGCCAACGGGCAGAACTGGGAGTTCGAGCTGCGCAAGGGGATCTTTGCGCCGCTGCTTAATGCAAAGCGGCAGGGCGCGGTGCGCGTGTTGAGCTTTGTGAATCACGCGCACATGGGCGACTATCGCGAGTCGGTCGAGCAGTTTCTCGCCGGCAAAATCGCCACGCCCGACATTACGCAGTCCGAGCGCTTTGGCGCGGTGAAGTACGGCTTTGGCCTGAACACCGAGCAGGAAGTGACAGAAAGCCTGCGGCTCTTTGGGAGATTCGGCTGGGATGAAGATCAGCACGAGTCATTCGCCTACACCGAGGTCGGGCAGACAGTCGAATTCGGCGGCGATTACAACGGCCGAAGCTGGTCGCGCCCCAACGATAAATTCGGCATCGCGTTTGTCTCCAACGCCATCAAGCGAGACCACCAGAACTATCTTCACTATGGCGGGCTCGGCTTCCTGCTCGGCGACGGCAGCCTGAACTATGCACGAGAAGACATCACGGAGTGGTACTACAACGCGCACATCTGGCGCGGGTTCTTTGGCATGATTGGCGGAACCTACATCGCGCATCCCGGCTACAACCGCGATCGCGGGCCGGTCTACGTGGGCACAGTACGCGCGCACATAGATTTTTGAGCGGGCAAAGAGCAGGAAAAAAGGAACTGGCTGGTATCAATCGAAAGCGGAACGCCGAGATCTGATAGCTCACTTACCCGGCGTTTGCTGTTGCGCCTGCGGCTGGTCTGGCAGCGTGTAGATCACTTCGCCGGGCTTGGCATAGTGCAGCTTTTCCCTTGCTTCGCGCTCAATCGCGTCGGGGTCTGACTTGAGCCGCTCAATCTGCTCGCGCATCTGCGCGTTTTCCTGCTGCACGTCTTTGATCTCCTGCTGCAAGGCGCGGTCTTCCGCGCGTTTCTGCTGCCAAACTGACAGACCGTGATTGCCGTAAATAACATGCCAAGTAACCAGCAGCGCCAGCACCACGGCGACGACGGTTCCCGCCGGCCGCCACAGACGCTGCGCCCAGTTCCGCGCCCAATCGCGCAACGACTCGGGTTTTGTTTCCCGCGCCTTCTTCTCGTTTTGCACAGTCTCTTCCTGCATCTCGATCTCGATTCACAAATATGGGCCGCGAAAAAGCCTTAGCCCAGTACAAACTTTTCCGCAGCGGAGCGCAGCGCCTGCATGTCCTGCTCGCTGCGCGCCTCAGTATAGGCGCGAACCACCGGCTCAGTGCCCGAAAGGCGGTAGCAAACCCAGGAGCCATCCTCCAAAATCAGCTTCATTCCGTCGGTCCGCACCACGCTCGTCACCCTGCGTCCGCTCAACTCTCGCGGATCAGCCTTCAATCTTTCAGTGAACGCGGCTTTCTGCTCCGCGGTCAAGTGGAAGTTCTCACGAACCGGATAATAGGAACCAACCTTGGCAAAAAGCTGCCTGAGCTGCGCGCCCAGGCTCGCGCCACGCGTGGCCACCATCTCCGCCACCAGCAGTCCGGCAATCACGCCGTCTTTCTCGGGCACGTGGCCGCGAATGGTCAGCCCCGCCGATTCCTCGCCGCCGATCGCGATCTTGTCCTCGTCGATGAGCGCACCGATGTACTTGAATCCCACCGGAGTCTCGTAGAGAGGGACTTTGTAGTGTTCGGCGAGTGCGTTAACAAGGTTCGTCGTCGCCACACTCTTGGCCACGCCGTTCTTCCAGCCGCGCGTCTCAACCAGGTAGTCAAACAGCAGCGCGATAACGTAATTCGGCTGGATAAACGTTCCGTCGCCATCCACAATGCCGAAGCGGTCCGCATCGCCGTCGGTGGCAATTACCAGCGCCGCGCCGATCTCTTTCATCCTGGCTTTGGCGTCGCCCAGCAAATGGTCGTCGGGCTCGGGCGCATGTCCGCCAAACAGCACATCGCGGAAGTCGTGGACGGTCTCTACCGTCACGCCCGCGTCGCGGAGCAGATCGGATGGATAGCCGCGCCCCGCTCCCCAGAATGGGTCGTAGACCACCTTGATGCCCGACTTCGCAATCGCTTTCAGGTCCACCAATTCGGCTAGCCGCTTAAGAAAGGCCGGTTTCACGTCGGCCGTCTCAAATTTCTCCGCAAAGGGGCTGGGGACGCCTCCGCTTCCGCCGCCCGCAAGCTTTTCGATCGCAGCCTCAATCTGCTTTGTCACCTCGGGCAGTGCCGGTGCGCCGTCGGGCGTAGAGTACTTGATGCCGTTGTACTCCGGCGGATTGTGCGAAGCGGTAAAGTTGATCGACCCCGAAGTCTTCAGCATGCGCACCGTATAAGCGATGGCCGGCGTAGGCGCCGCTTCGGGAATTACGATGGGCGTGACGCCCGCCATGGTCAGTACGCGCGCCGCCTCGGCCACAAAGCTCTCGCCCAGGAAACGCGGATCGCGCCCCACCAGCACTCGATGCGGCTCGGGCAACGTCTTTACGTACGCTGCGATTCCGGCAACCGCCAGGCGGATATTGGCGACCGTAAATTCATCCGCAACAATAGCGCGCCATCCCGAGGTGCCAAATTTGATTGCTGTGCTCATTGGTTTCTCCACGCGCGGCGCCCTGCTGGCCGCAAGGTCCATACTGCAACACCGGGGCGGGATCGGCAAGCGTCCGCGGTCGCTATTGCTTGTTCACATCCACGTAATACAAATCCGTCGCCACCTGAAACTGGTCCTTCGTCAGCGGTGTCTGCATCCACTGCCATTTTGTCGTGGGATGGATGATCTGCCAGTGATCCGGCGCGCCCACACGCACCGGCATTGCGAAATCTTCTTCGTCGGCGTCCCATTTGTACATCACCATGCCTGGCGCTTCGCCAAACAGCAGTTCGAGCCGCGGAATGTGCGCGTGACGCAGATACTGGTTGAAAATGGGCGTCAGGTTCATGCCGGCGTGCTGGTTGAAATACGCCACCACGTCCCCAGTCAAAATGTTCTGATATTTGAAGTGCTGATAGAAGCCGTGGATCAGCGCAAACCATTTTGGATCGTTGTCAATCACGCTGCGCAGCGTGTTCAGCATGAGCGCGCCTTTGAAGTACTGGTCCTCCGTGGGATCGGCGTTCACGCCCCGCTCGGCAACGATGGGCCGCAGGTTATAAATCTTCGGTTTCAATCCGTTCAGGTAGCGGATGGCGTCGGCCTTGCCCCATCGGTATTCCACGTAGAGGCTTTCGAGATACGTGGCCCAACCTTCGTGAATCCACATATCTGCTGGGTCGGCGGCCGTGATGCTGTTGCCGAACCACTCGTGTGCGCTCTCGTGAATGATGATGAAGTCAAAGCGCAGGCTGATCCCTGTGCCCGTCCAGTCGCGGCCCAGGTAGCCATTCTCAAATAAGTTGCCATAAGCAACGGCGCTTTGGTGTTCCATGCCGGCGTAGGGAACCTCAATCAGCTTGTAGCCATCACGCGCAAACGGATAGGGACCGAAGTAATGTTGAAATGCCTCAAGCATTCCGCGCGCCTGCGCGAACTGCTTCTTCGCTTTGTCCAGATCTTCGGGCAGCACGTAAAAATCCATTGGCAGATCGCCCAGCTTCTCTGACCAGTGCACGTAGTTCCCGATGTTCAGTGCGACATCGTAGCTATTGATCGGGTAACTCACGTGCCAATCCCACCGCGTGTAGCCGTCGCCCAGATCGATATTGCCCATGAACTTGCCGTTCGAAACGTCGACGAGTCCGTCAGGGATGGCAACGCTGATGTCCATGTTCTGGACCTCGTCGCGCCACTGGTCTTTGTCGGGCCACCAGATGCTGGCGCCGGTGCCTTCGCAGGCGGTGTTGATCCAAACGTGCCCTGCGGAATCGCGCTTGAAGGTGAACGCGCCAAAGCGGCCAACCTCAAGCGGATGACCGGAGTAATAAAAATCGATCGAGTAAACTTGACCCGCACGCAGAGTCTGCGGAAAATCGATAAACACTGCGCCAGTGTCACGGGTATATTCGAGCGCCGTTTTTCCAAAGAGAATTTTGTCGATGTGCAGCGCGTCGCTCAGGTCGATCTGGATGCGCGTGCCGTCCTTCAGCATCCTGAAGCGTATGGTGTTTTTTCCGCTGATGAATTTCGTGTCGGGATCGACGCGAATGTCGAGGTGGTAATAGAGCAGGTCGTTGTTGGCGCGAAAGGGTCCGTAAGCGCCCCGCAGCATGTCATACCGAGTTGGGATGGGAGCGCCAAGGTCGCTGGGGGCGGGCTGACGCTTGGGAACGGGCTTGGCCTCGCCTGCCGACGCAGTGGCTGTCGCCGCGCCCTTTTGATCGGACTGGCCCCTGAGCGGGACCGCAAACCCGATGCTCAGGACGAGCAGAAGAAACGCGCAGGACCGGCTTCGAATGCGCATGATGCCATCGTACCCGGCGGCTTATGGTTTCACAATCTGGCTGGATCAACGCTGGCCAGTTCGCCCCGACGCCGTTGGCCCGCCGTCGCCTCATTCCCGGAGTCACCGCAAAATATTGTCGAGCGGAATCCAACACCCGCCGTCTTGTTGGGTAGAAGACGTTCCGGGCCAATTGAAAAACTACAGCGTGGTGTTCTTCGGAACAGTCTTCAGGGGGAGAGATGCGATCAATCGAAAATGCAATCGGACGGCGAGCGATGGCCGCCGTTCTCATGATTGTTGGGCTTGGGCTGGCTTTCAATATTCTTCCGCAAGGCGCAAGCGCTCAGGCGAATCCGGATCAGCTTAGGCCCGGCGAAGCGAGACCCGGCATGCCGCCACCACCCGGACCTGAGACGGTTCAGACGTTCTTTCTGGCGAATGCCGCTCAGCAAAATGACCTGAACGATATTCAAACGGATCTGCGGAATGTTCTGCCCAGGGCGAGGATCTTCGGCGTTCAAAGCGAAAATGCCATCACCGTACGAGGCACTGCAGAAGACCTTGAGACAGCGCAGAAGCTCATCGCCGAGCTCGACCGCCCCAAGAAGGTCTATCGCCTCACATTCACTATTACTGACATGGACGACGGCAAGAAAACAGGCTCGCAGCATTTTGTAATTCTCGCCGCCGCGGGACAAAAATCGACCTTCAAGCAGGGCAGCCGCGTGCCTATCGTCACAGGCTCATATGACTCTGAAGCGCGAAACAGCAACACGCAAGTGCAGTATCAGGACGTGGGCTTGAACATCGAAGCGACGGTCAACGGATCTCCGGATGCACTCAATCTGCGCACGAGAGTCGAGCAATCGAGTCTCGCAGACGAAAAATCGGCGGGCAGCGCGCAGGATCCGGTGATTCGCCAAACCGCGTTGGATGAAACTTCAGAAGCGGCCCAGGGCAAGCCGTTTGTTCTCGGATCGCTCGATATTCCCGGCACAACTCGGCGTGAGGAGATCGAGGTCCTCGCGGAGCTCGTTCACTAAAGCCGGTCGAGTTCGGTTGGAACAACACAGGGCGGGGCAAGCTCACACGCAGCGCCCCGCCCGTGCCATACTCGCTCGCAAATCAAATTTCGAGCAACGCCTTTCAGCGAACTTCCGCTCCGCCCTCCAGACCCCGGCGTACATTATTTGCAGAATCGTTTTCATCCCGGAGTGTGCTTCTTGCTCGAAACCACGTCGTCTGCCCGCATTGTCATGACCACGGTCGCAAGCGCCGAAGAAGCCACCCGCCTTGGCCGAGCGCTGGTTGAGGAGCGCCTCGTCGCCTGCGCCACGCTGCTTCCTGGAATTCATTCCATCTTTCGTTGGCAAGGAAAGATCGAGTCGTCGGCCGAGACCATGCTGCTGCTGAAAACGGCCGCGGATCAATTACCCGCTCTGGAGTCCCGGCTCCACGTGCTCCACAGCTATGAAACCCCCGAATTTCTGGTGCTTGCAGTCGAATCGGGCAGCCATCCTTACCTGGCATGGTTGAGCAGTTGCCTCGGCGCGAATGAGGACACAAACGCGTGACTTGCCGTCAAGTTACGAATGTGCAGATGACCTCCAGACTCCGCCCGCGCGCTCTGCTATGCTTGGGAAGGTTCACCCCATGCGCTGGCTCCTGATCGCACTTCTCGTATCGCTCGGAGCGCTCCTTTTTGCGGCCGCAGGTGTAGCTCGTCACATTTGGCTGCAGCGTACGAAAGCAAGGAATGAATTGCCGGCGGCCCTCGAATCATTCGAGGAGTCCGACCTGGAATTGAAGCGCTGATACATCAATCAGGCAAGGCCTCCAAAAGATCACCATCACTCTGTGGTCATCCGCCAGGACCCCGCCGCGACTAGAATTGATTGCAGTCATTATTGCCGAAAGGATTTCTCCCCGTTGTGAGTAATCAAGTTCCGGATCGTGCCCGGCCTACAGACCCGATAGAAATTTCCATCGCCCATAGCCCCGATTCCGACGACGCCTTTATGTTCTACGGTCTGGCGACGAACAAGATTCGTGTGCCCGGCTACCGGTTTACCCATAAACTTTGCGACATCGAGACGCTCAACCGCCGCGCCCGCGACGAAGCTTTCTACGACGTCACCGCCGTCAGCTTTCATGCCTACCCCTACCTGCAGCAGAGCTACACGCTGATGGGCTGCGGCGGCAGCGTGGGCGAGGGCTACGGCCCCATGGTCGTCTCAAGCCGCAAAATGGAGGCAGGCGATCTCAGCCGCATCCGTGTCGCTGTTCCCGGCGAGCTCACTACAGCCTATCTCGCGCTCAAAATCTTCAATCCGGCGATTGAAACCGTCACCGTCCCTTTTGATGCCATCATTCCCGAAATTCTTGCCGGCAACTACGATGCCGGTCTCATCATTCATGAAGGCCAGCTTACTTACTCCACCAGCGGCCTTTACAAGGTTATCGATTTCGGCATTTGGTGGCGCGAGACCACTGGCCTGGTGCTGCCGCTGGGCGGCAACGCCATTCGCCGTTCGCTGGGCGCCAAAGCGCACAAGGTCATCTCCAAGGCTCTGCGCGACAGCATTCTGCACGCAATCGAGCACCGCGAGCAGGCGCTCGAATACGCCATGCAGTTTGCCCGCGACCTCGACGCTTCAATGGCCAGCCGTTTTGTGAGCATGTATGTGAACGAGCGCACTCTCGACTATGGCGCCGACGGACGCGAGGCCATTCGTAAACTGCTGGCGATGGGCCACGAGCGCGGCATCATTCCCATCGCGCCGCAAGTCGACTTCGTAGATTAGCCCATCACACTTTGTGCAATCGAGGGACCGCGGGTGCCCCAGGTCTCGCTTCTGAGACCTGGGATTCGACCGTCAACCGGCTATTCTGATGTCCTGTCGCGGACACAGTACCTTCGGACCGCCGGCCTTACTCAAAGGTCATTGTTTCGGCCTAACAATCTATCGCCGCTTCTTAAGATTTTTCTAACTTGAGCCGATACATCCAACGGGAGAACTCGCTGGATGCCTTCGCACACGTCCCTCACTTTTCTGCTCGCGTCGCCTGACCCGGCGCTCCTTGGCGTCATTGAGCCGTTGCTGCTTTCGGCTGGCGCCCGCGTTGAGGTTGTTCTTTCTGCCCAGGCCGCGCTCACCTCAATTGCCGGCGCAAATCCTCCGAGCCTTGGGCTCCTCGATGCCGGCCTGCCCGGCATGGCGACCGGCCAGTTGCTCGCTGCCGCACGCGCTCAAGCCGACGGCCTGCGCATCCCCATCGTCCTGATTGCGGAGACCGTAACGCAGGAATGGATTGACCGCCTCGCCGAGGGCGTGGTCGACGACCTCATCCTGCGTTCCGTGGAGCCTGCTTACTGGCAGCTGCGCCTCGACCTGGTGCTGCGCAACCAGCGCATGGCGCGCGAGCTCGACACCCTGCGCGATGCAGCCATCCGCAGTGCCCAGCTCGACCGTCTCACAGGCGTCTACAATCGCGAAACACTGCTCGCCATGCTCTTTCGCGAAACCGATCGCGTGCAGCGCATGAACAGCTCCATGGGCCTTGTGCTCTTCGATATCGACGACTTCGGCCACTGGAACTCGCGCCTTGGCGTGGACGCATGCGATGAGCTGCTGTGCCAGGTGGCCACCCGCACCGGCGCCTTGCTGCGCAGTTACGATCTGCTGGGCCGGCCCGGCATGGATGAGTTTCTTATTGCGCTGCCCGCCTGCAGTCCCGCCAGCGCCATGATCCTGGCCGAGCGCCTGCGCGTCGATGTCTTTGCCGTGCCCTTCAAAGTGGCCGGCGAAGCCGTTCGCCTCTCCGCGTGCTTCGGCATCGCGGCCAGCCGCGGCCGCTCTCCGGTTGTCGTCCTTCGCGAAGCAGAGAAAGCTCTGGAATGGGCCAAGGCGTCAGGCCCCGAGTCGATTCAGTGCTTCGGCAATCCGACGCAACCGGCAGCATCGCCAGTGACGTTCTTTTCCGCGGATTCCGGTGACGAGCTGCTGGCGTGGTAGTGCGAAAGCGGGCGCCAATTAAGAATTACTTCCGGATTGCCGGTGACTCACTCGGAACACGATTTGCGGGCTCTGTGACATCCTTCAGGGCACTCATGCGACGCGGGCTAAAGCGGACGCCAGTTGCGGTACTTCTTCAGCTTCGCATCAGCGGCTGCTGCCCGAACATCTTCCCGGCTGCTCGTCAGGCACCGCTCAACAAAACGATCCACTTCGGGTCCGAACCAGCCGGGGCATGCAGCGATGAGCCAGAACTTACGACTTTCATCGGCTGCTTCATCAACCACACGGATGATTTTCGCCGTCTCGGCATCATTGAAATGCATGTGCAGCATCGCAACCGCTCGCAAGGCTCCGTCATGAAGTGTCCCGTCATTCGCAATCGAAAGTACCTTTAGCACTGAATCCGCATCTGCGTCGGAGGAGCGACTAAGTCGCACGAGAGCATCGCCAACTGCAACGAGCACCATGGTCCTTCCAGGAACTTTTCATGGGCAAGAATCTCGAGTAGCGGAATCGCCTCGATGGTGCCTGACTGCCCCAGAGCCATGACCATTTGATATTGCGTTTCCCACGTTCGCGGATCATTTAATTCGTATTTCAATGCATCCAAGAGGGCAGGCCCTGCTGCAGGGTTTCCAAGTTTTCTCAACCTGAGTGCAGCCGAACGTCTCTTTGGGGAGTGCTTACTCCTGAGTTGTTCAATGAGAGGCGTAAGTTCTGAGGGGGGCAATTCCATGAGTTCATTATTTCGCAGTGCCTGCTAGAGACACAATCCAGTTGGCCGCAATTGGTTGGATTGTCGCCCATTCGGAAGTAGCAATTGCTGGCAGCTCGGAATGAAAAATGTTCTGCTATGAAGCCGTAACCTCCGTCTCCATGTCCAAAAACTGCTGAAACACGTCGTTCGAAATCATTCGCCCCCTTGCCGTGAGCCGCACCCTGTCACCACCGAAGGCCAGCAGTCCGTCTTCCACCAATCGCGCGGCCTTTTCCATCGCCGGCTCGACCATCGCGCGCCCAAACTCACGCTCCAGTGCAGCCACATCCACGCCCGCGTTCATCCGCAGCCCCAGGAACCACGCCTCTTCATGCTGCCGCGCGGCATTCAGCCAAGTCGTCTCCACGACGCCCGTCCCGGCGAGATACGCCTGCAGATCGTCGGTCGTCGTCGTGCGAAGCGCAAGGCTGTGGGTGCCCCACCCTCGCGGCGTCGTTGTTTTTGCCGCCAGGGTGGGATCGCACCGAAGGAATGTCGACGCATCCAACCCCACGCCCAGATACGGCCGCCGCTGCCAGTAGCGCAAATTGTGCCGCGACTCAAATCCCGCTCGCGCAAAGTTCGAGATCTCGTATTGCCGCAGCCCCGCTGCCTCCAGCCGCTCGACCGCGCGCTCATACATTCGTGCAATTGCATCGTCGCCCGGAACCAGCCCGGCGTGGTATCGCGATCCACCCTTCAGCATCTCGCGCCCCAGCCGCGAGTCCTCGTCCACCTCCAGCATGTACACGCTGGCGTGTGGCACGCCTGATTCCACAAGCGCATCCAGCGACTCTTCCCATGAGGCAAACGTCTGCCCAGCCAATCCCGCAATCAAATCTACGTTGAGATTGGCAATGCCCGCCGCGCGCAGCCGCCGCAAATCTTCCACGACTATCTCTCGGCTGTGCAGACGCCCGCTGGCCTGCGCCTCGGCATCGATAAACGACTGCACGCCCAGGCTCACACGATTCACGCCAGCGGCCGCCATGGCTTCAGGCATCGCGCCGGCCAACTGTCCCGGCGCGCACTCCATCGTGATCTCGGCATCCGCATCGAGCCGGAACTCAGCGCGCATCGCGGCAAACAGCTTCGCCAGCAACTCCGGCGCCAGCAGGCTGGGTGTTCCCCCGCCCAGATAAACGGTATCCACGCGCCGCGGCAGCTCCAATCCCAGCCCGGCAGCAGACTCTCCCGCGCCGGCAAGATCCCCGATCACCCGCTCGACATAGCGCGCATGATCCGCCGCCGGATACACCCCCGAAGCGAAGTTGCAATAGGTGCACTTCGATCGGCAAAAGGGGATGGAAATGTAAATTCCGAGCGCGTTGCCGCTGTTACCGGTCATGAAAAGATTGTTGCATGCGCCTTCGCAAACCGCCCGCATCGCGGAAAATCTCCGCCCCCGCTCATGCAATCATGTGACGAGGGAGATTCGGTTTGAAAGCCTGGCCCATCCTAGCCATCTTTGTCATTCAGGTCATTCTTTTTCTGGCGCACTGGTTCATTTTCTCCACCTGGATCGCCTTTTGGCCGGGTCTCACTCCCGCTGCGTCCGCTGATCTGCGGATCACGATCTTCGTCCTTGCCTTCAGCTTTGTCGCAGCCACTTTGCTCACGTTCCGTCTCTCCAATCTAGCGGTCCGTTTCTTCTACTGGATCGCCGCCATCTGGCTCGGCCTGCTCAACTTTTTCTTCTGGGCTTCGTGCCTTGTCTGGATCGCCTGGTTTGCGCTCCGCCTCTCGAACCTGGCTGCGAATCCCGGTGTCGTCCGGCCGCTGCTCGCAACAGTCCTCTACGCAATCGCCGCCTTCGCTGGAATCTACGGCCTCTTCAACGCACGTGTCATTCGCATTCGCCGCATCGCCGTCCAGCTGCCTAACCTGCCGGCGAGCTGGCGCGGCCGCCGCGCGGTTATGCTGAGCGATCTGCACCTCGGCCCCATCAACGGAGCGCGCTTCTGCCGCCGCCTCGTCGCGCTTGCTGCGAGCTTCAATCCCGACATCGTCTTTATTCCGGGCGATCTGTTTGACGGCTCGCACGCCGACCTCGACCGCCTGATCGCTCCACTCAAGAAGCTCACTCCGCCTTTCGGCATCTACTTCTCCACCGGCAACCACGAGGAGTTCACAAACCCCGCGCACTACATTGAGGCCATCACGCGCGCCGGAATCCACGTTCTCGCCAACGAGCTCGTGACCATCGACGGCCTGCAGATCGCAGGCGTGTTCTATCACGACTCCGTGCACATCATCCGCATGAAAGCCGTGCTCGAGAGCCTCCATCTCGACCGCGCCCGCGCCGGCATCCTGCTCAACCACGCGCCCACGCGCCTGCCCATCGTGGAGCAGGCCGGCTTCAGTCTCCAGTTCTCCGGCCACACACACGGCGGTCAGTTCATTCCCTACACGTGGATCACGCGCAGCATCTTCGGCCGCTTCACCAGCGGACTGCACCGCTTCGGCACGCTCCAGGTTTACACCTCAACCGGCGCAGGCACTTGGGGACCGCCCATGCGCGTTGGCAGCCAGCCGGAGATTGTTCTGTTCGAATTCAAATAGAGGCGCCTATTATGGGCCAATCGTTCCCGCACGCAGGGAGAAGACCGTTGTGAAATCCGATTCCTTATCGTCGAGCCAGTCCGTTATTCGCACCAGTCTTTCCGGCCTCGATCTGCTCATGAACCCGCGCTTGAGCAAGGGCACCGCGTTTACTGAAGCGGAACGCGACACTTTCGCTCTGCACGGCCTGCTGCCGCCTCACGTCAGCACCCTTGAAAGCCAGCGTGAGCGGCGCAAACGCGTTCTCGACGGCAGACCCACCGCTTTCGGTAAATACAGCAATATGCGCGATCTCCAGGATAACGATGAAACGCTGTTCTACTCGCTCATCGCACACAATATCGAGGAGTTGCTGCCCGTCGTCTACACCCCGGCGGTTGGCGAAGGATGCCAACGCTTCTCTGAGATCTGGCGCAAGCCCCGCGGCCTCTTTCTCAGCTATCCCAACAAGCATCGCATGGAGCAGATCTTTTCCAATCCCCGCTACGACTCCGTGCGCTGCATCGTGGTCAGCGACGGTGAGCGCATTCTTGGCCTCGGCGATCAGGGCGCCGGAGGCATGGGCATTCCCATCGGCAAAATGGCGCTCTACACTGCGCTGGGCGGCATCCCGCCCGAGCATTGCCTGCCCGTGCTGCTCGATGTGGGTACTGACAACGAGGCGCTGCTCAACGATCCGATCTACATCGGTTGGCAGCACAAGCGCATCCGCGGCGAGGAATACGACGATTTTCTCGAGGCGTTTGTCACGGCTGTCGAACGCCGCTGGCCCCACATACTTTTGCAATGGGAAGACTTCGCTGGTTCCAACGCAGCGCGACTTCTTGAGCGCTATCGCGACCGCCTCTGCACATTCAATGACGATATTCAGGGCACCGCGGCTGTAACCACTGCCACGCTGCTCGCCGCGGTCAACGCTACCGGCATTGTGCTACGAGAGCAGACCATTGCCATGTTCGGCGCCGGCGCGGCCGGAATTGGCATCATCGATCTTCTCATCGCCGCTATGGAGGAAGAGGGCCTGAGCGAAGAGCAGGCGCGCAAGCGCATCTACGCCTTCAACCGTTATGGCCTGCTCGTGGAAGGCGGCAAAGGCATTCGCCCAGCCCAGCAGCCTCTGCTGCGCAAGCGCGAAGACCTTGCGGGATGGACGCTCTCGCCCGCAAGCGCCGACACGGGAGTCATTTCGTTGCTTGATGTGGTGCGCAACGCAGGCATCACGGTGCTGGCCGGGGTCAGCTCTCAGCTCGGCGCATTTACTGAGGAAATTGTGCGCGAGATGGCTCGCCATACTCCGCGTCCCGTCATCTTTCCGCTGTCTAATCCAACCTCGCAATCCGAGGCCGCGCCCGCTGACCTGCTCCGCTGGACCGAAGGCTGCGCCCTGGTGGGCACGGGCAGTCCCTTTGCTCCAGTCGAGATCAATGGCAAGCTTGTCCGCATCGCGCAGATCAACAACTCCTACATCTTTCCCGGCCTCGCTCTCGGCATCCTCGTCTCTCGCGCCAGGCGCGTCACTGGCAGCATGATCATGGCGGCAACCAAAGCCCTGGCCTCGCTTTCGCCGGCCCGCGCCGACAAAACTGCCCCGCTGCTGCCGCCTATGGCTGACTCCCGCAAGGTGAGCATGGTCGTTGCTGAGGCTGTGGGCAACCAGGCGATGAGTGATGGAGTGGCCAATGCCGTAGATGCAGGGGCATTCGCTGAGGAGCTTCGCGCCTATGTGTGGGAGCCGGTCTACAAGCCGTACGAGCGCATAGAAGGTCCTTGTTAGGCTTGGCCTACTCGCCCGCCGGCACCTGCTCCAGCAATCGCTTCCATGTCTTCTGGTTTTTCCTGAAGCTCTTTTTCAAGTCCTCCAGAATCCGCTCGAAATCTGCGTTCGTTCGCAGATTATTCCACGCCGGGTTTTTCTGGAACCAGGAATAGTTTTCGTTGCCGAGATAGATTGCGCGGCGCAGCCAGTGCAGCGCCTCGCTGGAGTCCCCGTCGACTGCGAAATACGTCGCCAGCCGGTAAGCCATCTCGCTATCGGCCTCGGCTGCGGCCAGTGTGTCATCTTTCAGCAGCGCTGCGCCTCGCTCCCGCGCGCCCGCCTGCACATAGCAGATGGCCAGTGTGGGCACGGCGATGCGCAGCGAAGCATCGTCGTGGATTACTCCCTCCAGAATCTCAACGGCCGTGTCGAGATTGCCAAGCCGCATCTGCTGATAGCCCGCCGAGGTGCGCAGCAGCGGGTGGCGCGGTTCAAGCGCCAGGCCTTTCTCCAACTCGTCGCCCGCCAGCTCAATCTGGTTCTGGTAGTGATACACACGGGCGCGGTGGTTATAGAGAATCGCCGCGTTAGCTGGATTCAGCTTGAGCGCGCGGCTGAATTCGCCCAGCGCCTCGTCGTACATGCCATCCCCGCGCAGCGCAAGGCCGGCCACCATGTGCACATTCCAGTCGTTGCTTGCGCCGGCCAGCAAATTGGCAATGCCATGCCGCGCCGACTCTTTTTCTCCGCGCGACAGCAGCATATAGATCCGGTAGAGATTCGCCTCGGTCGACGCCGGGTCAAGCTTGAGCGCCTCGTCGAAAGCCCTGCGCGCGTGCATCACGTGAATCTGCCCGCCGAATCCGTGGCGCGCATATTGCAGTTCGGCAATGCCTAACCCGGTCCATCCGGCGGCAAACCCTCCGTCCGACGTGGTCACGCTGGTAAAGAGCGCGTGCGCGCGATCCAGATCGGCGCGCGCCCCCGTGCGCACCATGAACGAGCTCAGCAGCGCGCGTGCCTGCAGATACTTTTCGCTCACCGGCCCCGGCAGCGAGCCGTCGCGCTGAACTCCGCGCGCCGGGCCGGCGTTCTGCCCGGTTTGGCTATACTCGCGTGTCTCCCCGGCGCCCACGCCCTGCAGCGTGGCAAACACTTCGTTTGAAATTTCGGTTTGCACAGCAATCAAATCCAGCGACGCCACGCGAATGGAGCCGCCCGAGCGCACGCTCTGCGAAGCCACGTCGAGCAGTTGCCAGTTCAGGTCGAACCCGCTCTCCGAGCGCACAAAGCTCCCAGCGAGCACAAAAGAAACCATCAGTTGCTTGCCAATCGCCAGCGGATCCATTTGGGCAAGGCGCTGCGCGCCGGCCAACGGCATCAACGTGCTTGAGGGCCGCACGACGAGCGCCGGAATCCGCGCCAGCCGCGCCGCAATCGCGTCCGCCAGCGCATATCCGTAGAGCGGCGCTGCCTCCGTCGCTCCCATGTTGACGAAGGGCAGCGCCACCAGCGAATTCTGCGCCGCGCGCTCTCCGGCCGATTCGCGAAACCGCTCCGCCAGCATCGAGAGCAATCCGGTCGCGCGCTTCTCTGCCTCCGGCCCCTTGGCCGGCAGGTTGGCCGCCGCGTCTCCCGGAATGCTTCCCGTCTCAATGCGCAGCGCCTTCATAATGGTCTTCAGCCCCTCGCGCACCTCTGCCGCTGAAGCCATGCGTGCGCCAGGATTCTTCTCAAGGCACGCCGCGATCACGCTCTTCAGCTCCGGCGCAACCTCCGGCACAATCTCGCTCAAGTCTGCCGGCTCAAGAAACTGAATCGCGCGAATCGCCTGAAAATCTTCGGCATCTGGCCGCGCAAATGGATGCCGTCCGCTCGTCAGCTCATAAAGAATTACGCCCAGCGCCCACACGTCCGATTGCACGCTCGAGTGCCCGGTGACAAACTGTTCCGGCGCCATGTAGCGAATGGTCCCGCCGCGTGCCGTGTAGGTGGACGGAACCGAGGAGTCCTTCGCCATTGACGGCTTTGCGGGGTCGAACTGCGCGTCTTCCGGCGCCAGCCGTCGCGCCAGTCCAAAGTCCAGAATCTTCACCAGGCCGCCGTCAGTCAGCATCACGTTTTGCGGTTTCAAGTCGCGGTGAAAGATCCCCAGCGCGTGCGCCGCCTGCAGTCCATCGGCAATCTGGATGCCCACTGAGAGAACCAGTTGCGGGGTAGCCGGTCCGCGTTCGATGAGCTTGTCGAGAGACTCACCCGGCACATATTGCATGGCGATGTAGGCTTCGTCGCCGCTCTCACCTACTTCGTAAATGGCGCACACATTGGGATGCTCGATCGCCGACGCCAGCCTTGCTTCGCGCAGCACAGTGGACCGCATCTGCTCGGCCGTCAGCAATCCGGTGTGCAACATCTTCAGCACTACCGGCCGTTGCAGCAGCGTATCGTTGGCCGCGTACACCACGCCGCTGCCTCCGGCGCCCAGCCGCCGCAGAATCTCGTAATGTGCAATCGTCTTTCGTTTCATCGCTTACACCAAGTCTACCCACCACTCCGTAAAGACCGTCTTAAAGCCTGCAGGTTATTGATACATCTCGTCCGATGCGTCCGGTCACTGGGCGCGACCCTGCACATTTTCTTTCGCTGTACTCTCAAGTCCGGCCAATCTGTTAACGTCGAGGTGGAGATGAACCGCGCCAGTGGACTCGCAGCAAGAAGCAACCGGGGCCCGGCGAACGATGCTCGGGACGCACCGTTGCCGATCGCAGGCTTAGCCGTCGCGTTTGCGCTTTTGCTGCATCCGTTGCTGGTTACCGCGCAGCAAGCTTCGCAGCCTGTCCCTCCGCTGCCGGCCGCTTCCGCAACTCAATCGCCGCCTGGGACGCCGCAGCAGCCCGGCGAAGGTGCGCAGGTGCACACCGGAACCAGCAGCGGTCTCGACACCGATGCACGCTTGCTCAACCTGCTCGCCGATCATCAGTACCTTCGCGTCCAGGCGCAATTCGGCCAGTTGCCGCCAGCCGAGGCACAGTTTTATCGCGGCATCCTCGCCAACCGCTCCAACGACCTCAAGACATCTGTCGAATTATTGGCCCCGCTCGTTGACCAGGTAACCGCCAGCGGCAACGTCGCTCACGAAAAGCTGTTGCGTATGGCGCTCGCAGAGGACTACCTTCGCCTTGGCGACTGGGCAAAAGCCGCGCAGTTCTATCAAACCCTCGATACACGACTGCATGCGAACCTAAGCTCCGACGAACTCGACGAGATCGAGATGCCGCTCAAGATGCTGCCTCTCGCCAAGGACGATCCCCCCATGACCGTCGATCCCTGCGAGCCGTTCCGCCTCCAGGTCAGCGACGATCCCCTGAGACTGATCGACATTCCCGTCTTCGTTGACGCAAGCCCCCACACATGGATGCTTGATCCTACTGAACCCTTCAATCTGATCTCCCGCTCCACCGCCAGGGCTGTTGGCCTGCGGATCTCCGCCGAGGCCGCAACCATACGGACTCTTACCGGCCGGCCCATCCAGGTCCACGTCACCGTCATTCCGCGGTTCACCATTGGCGGCCGCCTTACCCTGCGTAATATGACGGCCTTCGTTTTCGACGATGCGGACTATTACTTCAAGAACTCCGGCTACCAGGTTGAGGGTGTCCTCGGCTATCCCGCGCTTGCCGCCATGGGCAGTCTCACCGTCTCTGACAATGCCATCGAGGTCCGCCCCTCAAAAGAGATTGAGACCGACATAGACCACGACCACCTCACTACCGGTGCGCCGTTTTATCTTGATGGCGACGAGATCATCGTTGCGCTCGGCAATGAATCGGACCCCGCTACGGAGGGTTCTCCGCAGAGCGCGGCTGCTGGCGGTCACGACCTGGGCGAATCGAACGAGCGTATGTTTGCTATTGATGCAGGCAGCCAGCAAACTTATCTCACTTCGCGCTGGTTCGACGAAAATGCCGCCCAGTTCAACAGCCAGAAAACGATCATGTTCTCGTTCCCCGGCGAGGATTCTCCGCCGCAGCCGGCCTACGTCGCGGAGAGCGTTCCTCTCGTCATCGGCAAAACCGGCATCAGCCTGCATTACATCAGCGTGCTCACGCAGCCGCTCGGCTCCGCTGCGCACGACGACGTCTACGGCCTGCTCGGCATTGACGCCCTCGATCAACTCAAGAGCTATACGTTCGATTACCGCACCATGCGCTTCAGCGTGCGGGGAGATTAAAGAGGGCAGGGAATCACTGCAGGTCCCGCTTTCTATGTTCCCTACTTCCTGTTCCCGGCCTTTTCCATGCGCACCTGCGCGCGCCTGCCCAGCAATAAAACCGCCACGCCGAAAACCAGCAGCACGATTCCCCACCAGAGGTTCGCGTCGATTCCCAGGCTCTTCACGTACACATCCGCGTTGTTGCGCGTGGCCAGACCGAATGCCGCAAGGATCGTTCCGATTAGCGTGAACATCATTCCCATGGAAATGCGCGCATCGTAAAACATCGTTGCCCCTCTCCGCTCAGATGAAAATCAAATTCACCGCGATCGCCGCCAGCAGGATCGCCACCGCCAGCGCCTCCGGCCGCTTCCACCACGCTTTGCTCGCACGGCCACGCTCAACAAGCGAGTGCACCAGCCCCTTCAATTCCGCCTCCGGCCGCGCTTTGGTGAATCTGCTCACCTCGGTGGTCACGATAAGGCTCACGCAGAAACGCGATGCCCGCAGTCCCCAATCCGAACGCAATCTCGTTCGAAGGATGACCCAGGACAGCGATCCAGCCGCCGTGTATGCCACGCTGCTCGCCGAGTGGCAGCATGAGGCCGTGATTCAGGAGAGCTGCAATCGCGCCCGCGATCAATCCCGCAAACGCGCCGTGGCCGGTTGTGCGCTTCCAGAATGCGCCGCGGAGCAGAACTGCAAACAGCGGCGCATTTACCAGCGCAAAGACCAGCATCATGGCGTCGAGCATGTTGTTGAACCGAATGGTTGCGCACGCCGCGCCAATGGCCAGCACGATGCCGCCCACCGCCGCCCATCGGCCTACTGCAAGAATCCGCCTGTCGCTCGCGTCCTTTTGCAAGGAACGCCTGGTAGATGTCGCACGTGAAAACGGTGCTGAAGGCGGTAAGGCTTGCCGCCACTCCGCCCATCAGGCAGGCCAGCAGCGCCGCCATACCCAGCCCCAGCAAACCCATGGGCAAATACTGCAGCAGCATGTTCGGCGTGGCCATTTCGTAATCCAGCACCGCATGTCCGTCCGCGCCCATGATGGGCTTCCCGGTCGCCGCATCGGCCTTCGCCGGAACCAGCCCGTGCCCCGCCTCCGCTGCCGGCGGAACCACCGTGATCTCGTGATAGATCGTCCCGTTTTCATCGTGAACCACAACCGTGGTGTGCGGCGTAGGCAACCCGACGGCGAGCACGCCCGGCAGAACCGCCAGCAACGGCACAAACACCCAAAGAGCCGCAGCAATCAGCGGAGCCCTCCGCGCCGACTCCACATTCTTTGCCGCCATAGCAGCTTGCAAAAGCCTAAAGTCGGTGCACCACGTTGCGCCGCCCAGCACGAGTCCCACACCAAATACCAGGCCGATGCCGCCGATCCCCAGCGAATGCGCGCCTGCGTGCGCCGCGCCGCTCCACTCGTGCAAAAAACCGGCCGGAACCGCAGCCTTCAGCCCGTTCCATCCGCCAGCGTTCCTCAGTCCGAGCAGGACCATCGGCAGCAATCCCGCGACGGCCACGCAGAATTGCAGCGCCTGGTTGTACATAGCCGCTCCAAGCCCACCCAGCAGCACGTAAGCCAGCACCAAAGCAGCCGGCAGAGCGATCGCGAGCAGCAGAGACCCCGCAGGGGGCAGCTTGAGTGTGCGCGAAATCTGGTCGAAGACGTGCAGCGTAGCGAAGACGCGCGCCATGGCATACAGCGAAATTCCCGCGCTGAACACGGCCATCGCCGCAAACAGACAGGCATTCAGCGCCCGCGTTTTTGCATCGAAGCGCAGTCCCAGATACTCCGGAATCGATCGTGCCGAAGTCGTCGCCGGGTCCTGTCCCGATTTGGCACCGTAGTAGACGGGGATCAGGTACAGCCCGGCGAAGATCATCGCCGGGATGGCGCCGAGCGCGAAGAATCCCAGGCTCGACAGCCCGTAACGCGCTCCCGCGGCTCCCATGGCCAGCACTTCCTGCGAGCCCACGCTCGCGCCCATCATTGCCAGGCCGCACAGCCATCCGGGAAGTGCGCGCCCGGCCTGCAGATACTGGCGGCTCGCCGTGATGGACGGCCGCAGCGAGAATCCAGAGGTGAGCACAAAAAAGCAGTAGATCAGCACAATCAGCCAGTCAGCGGCTGCAAGACTCGGCACAAGCGGCTCCTTCCATCCTGATGTTACAGAACCAACTTGGCGCAGTGTCGCGAGCGGAAGCCAACGGCCGGGTAGCCGCGGCTCCACAAACGCTCTTTAACGCCGCCAGCAAAAAAATGGCGGCAAGGAGATTTCTCCCCGCCGCCTCCAGTTTGCCTGTCAACTGCTGTTGCCCTTTGTGAAACTCTCAATCCCGCGCCTTATTTGCGCGGCTCAAATCGTCAGTTTGCCAGTGTGCCGCAATGCAGCGGCGCGCACTGCTACTGCTCTTCGCCCGTTCCTGATGGCTGCGTTCCAGCCGCTGGCGCTCCCTGCGGTGCAGCGCCGTTTGGCGGCGGTGGCGGCTGCGGCCTGCGGAATTGCCCGCCGCGCCCGCGGAACTGGCTGCCCGGCCCGCCCATCCCTGGCCGCTCTCCATCACGTCCATCGCGTCCCCATGCATGCATCCCGCCTCGATGCATGTGGTCCATGCGCATGGTCTTCAGTTGCTTCCACTGTTCCGGCTTCAACTGCATGCGAAGGTCGAGCAGGAAAAGCGAATTTGCCTTTTCCAGAGCTGCCCTTGCCTCAACCACCTTGCTGATCTGGCCCTCAATGGCCGCACGGTCAGGAGTATCGGCGCTCATCAGCGGTTGCATCTCCAGCTCCGCCTTCTTCAGGTTCGCCTGCAGGTCAACCAGCGTCATCAGGTGCTTATGCAGGATGTCATCCATCGCCTTGCGCTGATCGTCTGTCAGGGTTAACTGCTTTACGATGTTCGGATTGTTCCAGTACCTGCCCTGCAATCCGCCCGGGCCAAACGCCCGTTCCATGGGTGGCCGATGCTCACCGAACCCCGGCCCCATGCCCGCTCCCCCAGGCCCTTGCGCGCCGGCAAATCCGCATGCCAGCAGAGCTCCCGCTACCGCCAAAACAAATTGTCCAATCTTCATCGTCCTCATCGTTATCCCTCTCCGTGCGTATCTGGGAATCTTCCCGTTTTCTACCTTGCCCCTTACTTCGTTCCGTTATCGTCCATCAACTGTGCCAGCGGCTGCATCGCCGACGGAACCTGCTGCGACACGTCGCTATCGACCGTTGCCAGCAAATCCGCATCCTTGTCGGTCGCGCTTGCAGCGCCGGCCGAAGCATTCGGGCTATCAACTGCCGCCTGCTCGTCTAACGCGCTTTGCGCCGACGCGGCAGACCGTTCAGCAGCCGCGCGCTCATGCGCGGCCTTTTGCGCCGCAGCCTTCATCGCCGCAATCCGCGCCGTCTCCTGCCGGTGATGGCTCACGTACACTCCGCCCGCCAGGCTGCCCGCCGCCAGCACGCACCCCAGTGCCCAGGTCGCCGCCAGCCGCCAGCTATGGCGTACTGTTATCACCGCTGTCCGCGGCCGGCTATAGGCTGAATCGCTCCAGGCATCCACGCTCGCCTTGAAGTTTTTCAGCGCCTCCGCCAGCACCGGATCGTCTATCTCTCCCGCCAATTTATCCCTCAAATTCATCTTGTTCCTCTCAACTCCGCGCGCACTCTGCCGAGTGCCCGCGAAAGGTGCGCCTTCACCGTACCCTCGCTCAACCCGGTGGCTTGCGCAATCTCTGCTCAACTCCCGCTCCTCAACGTAGCGCAGCAGAAAAACCGTTCGCTGCCTTTCGCTCAGGCCCTTTACCGATTTCCAAACCTGCGCAACCTGTTCCCGCGCCAGTATCTGCTGTTCTGCATTTCGCTCGCCGCTCGGCAGCCACTCGCTGGCATCATCCACATCCACCGCATTGGCCCGCGTATGCCGCCAGAACTGCATCCGCCGGTTGCGCCAGTGATCCTTCTGCAGGTTGATGGCGATGCGCATCAGCCAGGTCATCGCGCTCGACTCGCCGCGAAACTGCTTCCAATTCCGATGCGCCTTCAGAAAACACTCCTGCGTCAGCGTCTCCGCCAGGTCCACGTCTCTAAGGGACGCCAGCAGAAACCGGAAAATCTGCGGGCGGTGGCTTGCGACGACGCTCGCAAACTCCTGCGCAGCAATCTCTTCTGCCCCTGCCACGGTCATGGGCTTTACTGCTGTGCCGGCTGCCATCGTTTTGGTAGACGTGTCCATTCCGGCCAAGTTTACAACCCCCAAATCCATTTTTGCGCGAATCGTGCTCACCCTATAGACGTGGGAGGCCCCCAGGAATGTTCCCATTAGTCTCTGCTTTGAACAGGATGCAGCCCACCGCTTACTGCGCCGGACAGCAGAGCTGCACGTGCCGCAGCGTGGCTGTGGTTGGCGACGTTATAATTTGGGGCGGATTGGAGAACGGAATGATTTCTCGGCGTACATTTGTCAATGGCCTGGCCGCAGGTGTTGCGGGCTCGGCTTTCGCATCCACGGCAAAAAGCTATGCGCAGATTCTCGGCGCCAACGATCGCCTGAACTTTGCCATTCACGGCAACGGCCACAAGGGCCGCGCTGGCGCGCACCTCTCGTCGCTGCGCGCCAACAGCAAGACCGCCCGCGTCGCCTACATCTGCGATGTCGACTCCGGCATTCTCGCCAGGTTCGCGGCCAAAGCCGAGCAGGCGCTCGGATATGCGCCCAAGGCCGAGGGCGATTTCCGGAAGGCCCTCGAATCGAAGGACGTGGACGCCATTACCGTCGCCACGCCGGATCACTGGCACACTCCCATGGCCGTTCTCGGCCTCAAGGCCGGAAAGCATGTCTACGTTGAAAAGCCCTCCAGCCAGAATGCACGCGAAGGCGAGCTGCTCGTTGCCGCGCAAAAGAAATACGGCAAGCTCGTCCAGGTCGGCGATCAGCAGCGCTCCTCCGACTACACCATCAAAATGATTCAGAAGATTCACGACGGTTACATCGGCGACACCTATATGGCCAAAGCCTGGTACGCCAACACACGTGGCGCCACGCACTACGGCAAGCCCGGCGCCGCTCCTCCGCAGCTCAATTGGGATCTGTGGCAGGGTCCCGCGCCGCGCAGCGAGTACAGAGAAAACATCCATCCATATAACTGGCACTGGCTGCGCCGCTACGGCACCGGAGAGACCCTCAACAACGGCACGCACGAAGTCGATGTCTGCCGCTGGGCTCTGCAAGCTGAGTTCCCTCAAGCCGTTACCGCTTCGGGCGGCAACTACCAGTACAAAGACGACTGGCAGTTCTACGACACGCTCATCACCAACTTCGAGTACCCTGACAAGCTCCTCTCCTGGGAAGGCCGCAGCCGCCAGGGCATGCGCCTCTACGACCGCGACCGCGGCTCGGTGATTATGGGAACCAAAGGCTCGGTCGTCATCGATCGCGGCGGCTACGACGTCTACGACTGGAAGGGCAAGCAAATCGACACCTTCCGCATCGGCCATGCAGCCTCCTCGGCGGACGTTATCGGCGCCGATTCGATGACGGATGCTCATTTTGCCAACTTCATCGCCGCCATTCGCGGCCAGGAGAAGCTCAACTCGCCTATCCCGGTCGCCAATGTCACGGTCACCATGCTGCTGCTCTCGAACATCGCCTGGTTCGTGAATCGGATGTTGCGCATCGATCCTGAAACCGCGCACATCAAAGACGACCCCGAAGCGATGAAGTACTGGGCTCGGACCTACGAGAAAGGCTGGGAAGTGACCGTATAGAAGTCGTAGACTTCCAAACGGTCATCCTGAGCGAAGGTCGTCCGCTGTTGCGGGCGACCGGAGCCGAAGGATCTGCATCTTCTCAAATTGAGAGTCCAAGACTCCCGAACCGGCATCCCGAGCGAGTCGCCGCGGTGACGAGTCGAAGAAGCTGCATTTCGCTTCGCCGCCGATCCCGCCTCCGGCAGCCAACGAATATGCTGGAAATAAGAGAGAGGAAGATGTCCACTACAACCGGAGCACTACCGGCCGCTCAAGCCGGAACCATCAACCTGGGTGGCGATCTCACTTTCAATCGCATTGGCTTTGGCGCCATGCGCATCACGGGCAAGGGCATCTGGGGCCCTCCCGCCGATGTCGACGCCGCCCTCGCTACCCTTCGCCGCGCCGTCGAGTTGGGCGTCAACTTTATTGACACCGCTGACTCCTACGGCCCCGGCGTCTCAGAGGAACTCATAGCTGAAGCTCTCTGGCCCTACCCCACCGGACTGGTGATCGCATCCAAAGCCGGCTGGGTGCGCCACGGTCCCGGTGTCTGGCAGCACAACGCCGCCCCCGGGCACATCGAGGAAGCTATCGAAGGCAGCCTCAAGCGTCTGCGTCTTGAGCGCATCGATGTCTACCAACTCCATGTCCCCGACCCTGCAACCTCCTTCGACGCATCCATTGAAGCCCTGGCCCGGCTTAAAGAACAGGGAAAAATTCGCCACGTCGGTCTCTCCAACGTCACCCTCGAGCACATAAAGCGCGCGCAGAAGATCGTGCCCATCGTATGCGTGCAGAACCGCTACAGCTTTTCCGATCGCGAGTGGGATTTTGTGCTCGACTATTGCGAGGCCAATGGCATTGCATTCCTGCCCTGGGGACCGATGGCGCAGGGCCGCAAGGCCAATGAGGTGGTGGAAAAAATCGCCGCGGACCGCCAGGTCTCCACAGCCGTGGTTTCGCTGGCCTGGCTGCTGCGCCGGTCGCCGGTCATGCTGCCCATTCCCGGCACCAGCAACGTTACGCATCTTGAGGAGAACTTGAGCGCCGCCGCATTCCGTCTTAGCGACGCCGAATTCGGCGAGCTTGCCGCGGTAGTTCCCAAGCCTTACTGGCTCCGCGTTTAATTGCCAAATCGACGATTATTGCTGCGCGGCAGGCGCAGGGGCAGATTGCGCGGCCGGCGGCTGCTCGGCCTTCAGACTCACCGGAAGATCTTTTCCGTGCTCCGGATCGTACTGGTGTCTCACCATCCAGTCTTTGAACTCCGCCACAGGCTCTTCACCAATCGAACCGTTGTGTCGCACATAAACGATGTCCTGCTTCATGCTGACATTTAGATCGCAGGAATTCATGTCTCCGGGCTTGCCGCCCATCACAGGCATCACGATTTGGATAACGCGCCCGGGCTTTTTCCAGCGCGCCATGAATGTCTCGAAGCCCGGAGTGGGAACGATCGGTTGCGAGCACTGATAGTTGAAATCGAAGCCCAGGGGCTCGCCGTTTTGGAAGAGGTTTGCCTGGCCCAGGCCATCTACTTCTTCTAGCGAAGAAATCCCGCCACCAAAACCGTGATAGTGGCGAATGCCGTTGCGAGCGACAATATTCACCCGCAACGGAAAGTCGCTCGGCTTAGATTTCTCCGCCATCACCGGCAACGCAACCAAAAGGCACACTGCAAATACACTCAACCGCGGCAAAAACACACTGCGCATCGAAATCCTCCCAGGGAAAGGCCGATTACCTTACCCGGAATGCTACCTGCGCCCAAGCCAGCGGTCAATCGCCATGCCATGCCTCGTCGGGCCGCCTGCGGGGGCTGCCTCTTCATACACATCCCGAAGGCGGAGAAGCGGGTCGTCAGGGCTGCGAGTTCTGGCTATTTCCATTTCGCCCGGGCGACGGTAAACCGTCTGTCTGCTGTCCGGCGGGAAGGTTTACCGGCTCGTTCTTTCCGTGCTCCGGATCGTACTGGTGTTTATCCATCCAGTCCTTGAACTTGGCTGCCGGTGCTTCGCCCACTAAGCCGTTGTTTCTTACATATACGGTGTCTTTCATCATCACTTTGAGGTCGCAGGAGTTCATCTCTCCCGGCTTTCCGCCCATTACGGGGAGCAGAATCTCCACCTCCCGGTTCGCCTTTTTCCAGCGCGCCAGATAGGTCTCAAACCCGGGCGACACCATCAGGCGCTCGCTGCACGCGTAGCTGAAGTCGAAGCCGCGTGGCTGGCCGTTCTCGTACAGGTTCGCCCGGCCCTCCCCATCCACTTCATCCAGCGAAGAAGAGACGCCGCCGCCTGGGCGGTAGTAATGCGAATAACCGTTGAATTGGAAGATGTGCACCCGCAAGGGATAGCCGGCAGGATTGCGGCTGCCCGCATGGGCAATCGTCGAAAGCAACGTAAAGCCCAGAAGCCCAACAAAGGAAAATAAGAAGACGCGACGCATTGCACCTCTCCTTTCAGAGATGGATTCTTTCAGACCTGGAACCTGGAAGTTGCACCCATTCTAACCCCGTTCTCGGATACAGGGTGATCGGTATCTGCTGAATTCTTTGGCGCCTGTCGCTGTTATCGTGTAAGTGGAACGGTCGAACGCGCCACTTACCGGCACTGGCCGACGCCAAGGAACGCCATGCTGCTCGAATCCCTTCGCGAACAAGTGCTCCACGCCAACCAGGAGATCGCCCGCCGCGGCCTTGCGCCCCACACCTTTGGAAACGCCAGCGGCATCGATCGCGCAGGGGCCAAACCGCTCGTCGTCATCAAGCCGAGCGGCGTCGATTACGCTGCGCTCAAGCCCGCCGACCTGGTCGTCACCGATCTCGACGGCAACATCGTCGAAGGTTCGCTGCGTCCATCGAGCGATCTCGACACCCACACCCTCCTCTACCACGAATTCCCCCAGATCGGCGGCATCGTCCACACGCACTCTGAGTTCGCCACATCCTGGGCCCAGGCCGGCCGCCCCATCCCCTGCCTTGGCACCACCCACGCCGACTACTTCCACGGCCCGGTCCCGGTCACCGAGCCGCTCACCGCTGAGGAAGTCGCCGAAGCCTACGTCCGCAACACGGGTGCCGTCATCGTGCGCCTCTTCCGCTCCGCAGGCCTCGATCCTGTCGCTGTTCCCGGCGTGCTGGTTGCCGGCCACGCCCCGTTTGCATGGGGTAGAACGCCCGCTGAAGCCGTCGAGCACGCCGACGTTCTCGAATACATCGCCCGCCTCGCCTTTCGCAGCGTGCTTCTGGGAGCGCCCGAGGCCGGAATTCCCAGGCATGTCTCCGAGCACCACTACCTGCGGAAGCACGGCCCGAAAGCGACGTACGGCCAACGCTGATCCGGTCCGACGCCCACCTCTCGCACCATCAGCTTGGTTGCATCACATCTCCGCTTAACCGAATTCAGTAGAAACGCTGCCTGAAGCGCCCATATTTCCACACCATTGCCCGATAACCTGTCTCGGCTCACCGATCTACCATTTTTCATAGAATGATTCTCTTCTCAGAATTGCCGCTCCCGTTTTCTGCATCCGGTATGTGATTTGCTTCACATCCGGTTGACATTTCCCCGGAACCGCTAGTCCATATCATGCGTATTCTCATAAGATTGGCGTACGGCACTGCGCTCGCCTGTGCATAACCCCTGCGTGGCAACTGACGTGCTAACAAGTTCGGTGTAGACAGTATCCCTCCTATGGAGACAAACCTCCTTAGCCGCGTTCAGGCTACGTTGCTGGCCTTGGCCACAGCGGCTCTGTTCGTGTTGGCTGTCTTCAACCTCCTGCAGGAGCGCGATTTCCGGCAGCAAGCCGACGATGGCGTTTGGTGGCACGAGACCAACGGTGGCCTGCGCGCCGATCGAGTCCTGCCCGACTTGGCCGGCCAGCACGCCGGCATCCAGCCCGGGGACCTGCTGACAGGAGTGAGCGAGACTTCCGACCAGCAGCAGGTGACACCCGTCGCGCGCGTCGCCGACCTTGAGCACGCACTCTACGCCACCGGCCCCTGGGGCCAGGTGTTTTACACCATCACGCGCGATGGCATTCCCCTTGAAGCGCCGGTAAAGGTCATTCCCGAGCCGCCCGACCATAGCCTGCAGCTTGGTCTGCGCATCATCGGTCTCATCTACCTCGTCATCGGTTTTTACGTTCTCTTCCGCCGCTGGGGTGCGCCCCGCTCTACGCATTTTTATCTCTTCTGCCTGGTGTCGTTCGCGCTCTACGCGCTTAAATACACCACCAAATTCGATACCCTCGATTGGGCCGTTTTTTGGACAAATGTAGTGGCCGAGGCGCTGCAGCCTGCGCTCTTTCTCCACTTCGCGCTCAGCTTCCCTGAAGAGCGGTTCAAGAACCTTCGCCGCCGCTGGCTCTTGCCGCTGGTCTATGCGCCGGGAGCGGCCGTACTGGGCCTCTGGCTCTGGTCCATCGGTACCCGCGAGGCCACCAAGCTCCTACTCGATCGGCTTAACCAGATCGCCACCGCATACGACGCCGTCTTCTACGTACTCGCCGCGCTGCTCTTCCTGCGCAGCTACAAGCGCGCCAACACGCCTCTGCTTCGTCAGCAGTTGAAGTGGGTCACCCGCGGAACCCTGCTCGCCGTCCTGCCCTTCACCTTCTTCTACGCGGTGCCCTACCTGCTCAACCTTGACCCACCGCGGCTTATCACCGACCTGGCCGGCCTCTCGCTGGTCTTTCTGCCGCTCACCTTCGCCTGGGCCATCGTCCGCTACCGGTTGATGGACACCGACCTCATCTTCAAGCGCGGCGTGGCTTACACGCTGGCAACCGCTCTCATTCTCGGCGCCTACTTTGGCGTCATCGCGCTCATCTCGGTCATGGTTCACAACGCCATGCCTGAAGCGGTAAAAGAGTGGGGCCTGGTGCTTGCCATTCTCGTTACGGCAGCCGTCTTCGATCCCCTCAAGCGCCGCATTCAAGGTTGGGTCGATCGCGCTTTCGATCGCCATCGTTACGATTACCGCAGGGCGTTGGTCGAGTTCGGCCGCGGGCTTAGCTCTGAAACCGACCTCAATGCGCTGCTCGGGTCCATCGTCGAGCAGTTGCCGCGCACCCTCCTGGTTGCCCGCGTCGCCATCTTCCTCACGGAGGATTCAGGCCGCCTGCACCTTGCCGCCTCGCACGGCCTGCCGGAAGAAGTAAGCGTGCATCAAGACGACCTGGCCCTCGGGTTCCTCAACTTCGACCTCGCCAACGACCACTCCCACATCTTCTTTGAGAACGCGCAGCAGGCTGTCCACCTGCCGCCCGATCAGCAGTACGCAGCCGCCCTGCTTGATCTCAACTACTATTTGCCTTGCCGTGTCGCTCCGCTGCGGCTTGAGGATCGCCAGGCCGTCAGCCGTACCATCGCCGTTATCGGCCTCGGCCGCACGCTGGGCGGCGACTTCCTTTCCAGCGAAGACGTTGAGCTGCTCGAATCCCTCGCCAGCTACATCGGCATCGCCCTGCAAAACGCCAGCCTCTATGCGCGCCTCGAAGGAAAAATCACCGAGTTCGAGCGCCTCAAGGAGTTCAACGAGAACATCGTCGAGTCAATCAACGTGGGCATCCTCGCCATCGACCTCGACGACCGCATCGAGAGCTGGAACGCGCAGATGGAGGCCATGTACGCCCTCAGCCGCGCCGAGGCCATCGGCCAGGAGCTTCGTGCCGTTTTTCCCATGGAGTTCATTGAGGCTCTCGAGGGCTTCCGCAACGACCCCGGCGTGCATCATCTTTACAAGTTCCGCCTCACCACGCGCGCTGGCGAGCAGCGTATTGCCAACATCGCCATCGCGCCGCTGCTCTCGCGCGACTTCGTACCCGTTGGCCGCATCGTGCTGGTCGATGACATCACCGAGCGGGTAACGCTCGAAACGCAGCTCGCCCAGGCTGACAAGCTCAGCTCCATCGGCCTGCTCGCCGCAGGCGTTGCCCACGAAATCAACACCCCGCTCGCCGTGATCGCATCGTATGCGCAGATGCTCGCCAAACAAATGCGCGGCGATGCGCGACTCGGTCCTGTGCTCGACAAGATCACGCAGCAGAGCTTCCGCGCGGCAGAAATCGCCAACGGCCTGCTCAACTTCTCGCGCACTTCAACCACCGAGTTCCGCTCGACTGACCTCAACCAGGTCATTCGCGACACGCTCTCGCTGCTTGAGCACCAGTTCAAGACCGCGCAGATTCTTGTCGATCTCGATCTTGCCGGCGAGCTTCCGCCCATTAACGGCAATCCCGGCAAGCTGCAGCAGGTTTTTCTCAATCTGCTGCTCAATGCCAAAGACGCCATGCCCGGCGGCGGGCGCCTGCGTGTCGCCACGGTCTACAACAGCCATGTCGAGGCCCTCGTCACCGATTCGGGTTCCGGCATCGCGCCCGAGCATCTCAAGCGTATCTACGATCCCTTCTTCACCACAAAAAACCGGCCCGGCGACAAACGCGGCACCGGCCTGGGCCTCTCCGTCAGCTACGGCATCATTCAGGAGCACGCCGGAAAAATTCAGGTCGAAAGCGCTATTGGCTCCGGAACCACGTTCCATCTAGAGTTTCCCCTATTAAGGAATTCTGTCCATGCCTGAGCCTCTAACAAGGGATGACCTGCCCTTGAATGCATCTGTCTCCGCTCCCGCAGGCAACGGCAATGGCCCCGCCGCCTCCATCCTTGTAGTCGATGACGAGGCCAGCATTCGGGAATCGCTTGAAGTGTTGCTCTCCCTCGAGAACTACGCCGTCAAGACCGCCTCCGATGGCGAAGAGGGATTGCGCCGGCTTGACCAGGACACATTCGATCTCATCCTGCTCGACCTGGCGTTGCCCGGCCAAAGCGGCCTGGAGCTGCTGCCCCAGTTCAAGGAGCGCCACCCCGAGCTGCCCATCATCATGATCACCGCCTATGGCACCGTCGACAACGTCGTCGAGGCCATCCGCGCCGGCGCTGAAAACTTCATCCAAAAGCCGTGGGACAACGAAAAGCTGCTCGCCGACATTCGTTCCGCCGTGGCCCGCCGCCGCGCCGAAGAAGAAAACCTTCAGCTCAAGCGCACCCTCAAGCAGCGCTACAACTTCGCCAACATCGTGGGCAAAAGCGACTCCATGCTGCGGGTCTTCGATCTCGTCGCCCAGGTCGCGCCCAGCCGTTCCACGGTCCTCATCCAGGGCGAAAGCGGCACCGGCAAGGAGATCATCGCCAAGGCCATCCACGCCAACTCGCCGCGCCGCGACAAGCCCTTCGTTCCCATCAATACCGGCGCCATGCCCTCTGAGCTGCTCGAGTCCACGCTCTTCGGCCACGTCAAGGGCGCCTTTACTTCGGCGGTCGCATCAAAGAAAGGTCTCTTCGAGGTCGCCAACGGCGGCACGCTCTTCCTTGATGAAATCGCCACCATGGGCATGGATACGCAGTCCAAGATCCTGCGCGTTCTCCAGGACAAGCGATTCATGCACCTCGGCGGGATCCAGGAGATTCAGGTGGACGTGCGCATCCTTGCCGCCACCAACGTCGATCTGCGCCAGGCCGTGCGCGATGGCCGTTTCCGCGAGGATCTCTTCTACCGCCTCAACGTCATTACCGTCGATCTGCCTCCACTGCGCTCGCGCCGCGAAGACATTCCCATGCTCGCGCAGCATTTCCTCGATCTATACGCCAATGAAAACAGCTTCACTCCGCGCAGGCTCTCCGCCGACGCCATGCGTGCCCTCATGGATTACGACTGGCCCGGCAACGTTCGCGAGCTTGAAAATGCCATCGAGCGCGGCGTAGTCCTCTCTTCCGGCCCCATCATCGGTGCCGACCTGCTGCCCGGCCAAATCACCGGCCGCAGCTTTCAGGACGCGCTTCTCGAGCACAATCCCAACTCCTCGCTCTTTGACATTCTCGAAGTCATCGAGCGCCGCATCATCATGGAGAAGCTCGAGCGATGCAACTGGAACCAGACTGAAGCCGCCGAGCAGTTTCGCGTTCCCCTCTCCACACTCAATCAGAAAATCAAGCGACTCAACATCGAGATCCGCAAGCGGGGCAGGGAATAAGCCGGGACCTGGCAGTAGTATGATGGTCAGCGATTCCCTATACTTGAGATGCGCACGTCATCGCACCCCAACCGGAGTCTCGCCTGTCTGCCTTGTTGCCAACCAGCCCGTGCCCGAAATCGCACAGAAAACCCGTAAAGGAAGTTGAGATGTTGAAGCGCAGGGATTTTTTGAAGACTGCCGGCGCAACCACCGCCGTGTTTCTTTCTCGCAATTCAATCGCCGCGCAAGTAGCCGGCGACTCCCCGGCCAGCCTTTCCTTTACCTCGCCGAGCATGGAGCTTGAGCTATCCCCGACAGCTCCCGAGTTCTTCAGCCTGAACATCGACGGCCTCGGCAAAGGGCGGCGCGGCCCCAACATCGTCAGTGCATCCAGGAGCGATGGCGGCTACATCGTCTCGGCTTCTGACTCCAACGGTGTCCACCGCGTGGAATATCGCGCCGCGGGTGCTGCCGCCGATTCGCCGGCCATGTGGACCTTCGTCATCTCCGACACCAGAATTCTGCTCACCTCGCAATGGTCCGGTGACTTCAATCCGCCCGCATTGAACTTTCATTTCGACCTGAACAAGGTCCACAGCACCGTGCTCGGCCTGTTTTCCCCGACGGGACTCCTGACCGCGCCCGCGCTCCTGCATTTTCCCGGCCAAGGCTCCATGCGGCTCGTCTCCAGCGTCCCTGCGCTTGAGCTGACGTATACCTCCGACCGGCCAAGGCAGGCCGCAATGCTTTCGCTTCCTGGCGCCAACTTCGTGCACCAGCGCGTCGACTATACGCTCGACGTAACGGCCATCCACCCGGACGAGCCGGGAATCGCCGCCGATCCGCGTTTCGATGCTTTCCGACGCAACTGGCTCGATGCTCTCCAACTCAACCCGGAACTGCGGGCGCTCGCCAACAATACTGCCAGCGATACCTGCGCATTTTGCTATTACGAGTTTGCGGACATCGCGGCTCTCACGCCGCCATTAGCCGATGGCCTCTCGGCTCTCGACATCGTGCGCCAAACGCTCGACCGCATGCTGGCCGGCGGATTCGCCTACGGCCTCGCCGTCGTTCCCGACCATCCAACCACGACCTCCGATACCTTCCCCTCCATGGTCATCGCCGCCGCCAACTGCGTTCGCGCGGGTCACAGCGACGACTGGCTAGCCGCCAACTATGACGGCATCCGCGGTTGGGCCGATTCGATGCTCGCCAGCGACAGCAATGGCGACGGGCTCATCAAGTACAGCGAGAGCGGCAACTCCGGCATTTGGTCCAATGGATCGCCCAAAATCAGGCCGTCCAACTGGTGGGACACGATCGGCTTTGGCTACGAAGATGCCTACGCCAACGCACTCGCCTATCGCGCCTACGGCGATATGG
This sequence comes from uncultured Acidobacteriaceae bacterium, assembly GCA_963841095.1. Lineage (GTDB taxonomy): Bacteria > Acidobacteriota > Terriglobia > Terriglobales > Acidobacteriaceae > Telmatobacter. The sequence continues at coordinate 241,486 of CAWJBE010000009.1, read as the reverse complement.
CGATGATGTCGGCCAAGCTCGGCAACAGCAGCGATGCCGCGCGCTACCAGGCCGCCGCCGACAAACTCCGCTCTGTTTACTACGATCGCTTCTTCGATCCCGCCACCGGCGTTCTGGCCGGCTGGCGCAGTGCCGACGGCCAGTTGCACGACTACTACTTCCTCTTCGTCAACGGCATCGCCATCCACTACGGGCTCGTGCCCAGGCCGCAGGCCAACTCCATCATGGACAAGCTTCTCGCCAAGATGAAAGAGGTCGGCTACAACAACTTCAATCTTGGCCTGCCCGGCAACCTCATTACCGTCCCGCTCAAGGACTATGTGCACCGCATGCCCGATGGCCGCTATGGCGGCGGCGTTCTGCCCGACAACTCAGACGGTTTTCAGAATTACGAGAATGGCGGAGCTACCGGCGCCTATGCGTTCTTCACTCTCGCCGCGCTCTACGACCTGGGGCGCAACGCCGACGCCGACAAGATTCTCTTCCCCATGCTCGACGAATACGGCAAGTGCGGATTTGAAGGTCGCGATGCAAAAGGCCGATCGAACGACTGGCGCCGCTGGGACGGAACTGCGATGGGCTACGAAGGCCTCCTTACAGACGACTATTACACGATGCTCGCCGTTCCCCTGCGCCAATCAGAAACGCCCTGGCAGGACGGCTATCGGCCGGCAACACCGCTGACGTAAGATTTGAAAGAGCCGCTTTCTCGTCGAAAGCGCGGTGATGGCTTGGAGCGAACCGGCCGATGTACGTTGCGAACTGCGAACTAAGAACTACGAACTCCAGACACCGAACTGACCACTGATCACTGTTATGCCCTACTTCCTCTTCAAATCCGAGCCCGATGTCTATTCCTTCGACGATCTCCTGCGCGACGGCGAAACCGTGTGGGATGGCGTCACCAATCCAACCGCCGTGAAGCATCTGCGTGAGATGAAACCCGGTACGAAGTGGATCTTCTACCACACCGGCGACGAGCGCACCGCCGTCGGCACGGGAACAGTATTGAGCATTGACGCAACCGATCCCAAGGTTCCCATCGTCCGCGTCAAGGCTGGCAAACGCCTCAAGCACCCAAAGACCCTTACTGAAATCAAGGGTGAAAAACTCTTCGCCCGCTCCCCGCTGGTCCTCATCGGCCGGCTCTCCGTCGTCCCGCTCACCAAAGAGCAGTGGGAGTGGTTCGTAGCCTAAGGAATTCGGCGCAGACGGTCATTCAATTCTTCTAAGTTGCGCACGAACCAAACCGCTGATCCACGATTGCACTCGACCACAAGATCGTGCAGCGCTTTGCTGGCGGCGCTGAGAGACGTAATATCGCCTACGATTGCGATGCGCAGGTGATACGTCACGAATTTCTGCAGAACTTCGCCAGCGATGCCATTGTGCAGTTGGAAGAATCCGTCTCCCAGTCGTTCAACCGGGACGGCCACAACTTCCGCTCGCTGGCTGTGTGCCGTGCTAATCATCTGCAATGAAGAAGAAACATTGCCGAGCGGCGGGCCTTCGGCCGGATATTCCAGAATCCGGCGACCTGGCGACTCCTGAATCGCGGTTTCCTGCGTCATTCGTTCCTGCCGATGCCGGCTTTTCTCCCTATTCCCTGCCTTCTCCTGCCAGCCACGCCTTCGTATTCAGCAACTGCCGTTGATCCAGCGCCCAAACCCTGCCCGTCAACTCGTCAGGCGGCTTTCCTTCGCGCGCACATTTCTCAAACTCGCTGGTCATAGCCTGCATCTTCGCATCCAGATCGTCCAGGAAGTTCAGCACCAGCGCTTCGGGAATCATGGGCAACTTCGGCGAGCCGAACTCGAGCTTTCCGTGATGCGACAAAATCATGTGCAGCACCACCGTCCGCAGCCTGTCTGGGAATCCCGGCAAACCGGCGATCGTCTTCTCCGCCAGGTCCACGCCCATCTGGATGTGCCCCAGCAGCACGCCCTCCACGGTGTAGTCGAAGCCCGTGTCCCACTCAAGCTCGCGAATCTTGCCGATATCGTGCAGAATCACGCCCGTGACCAGCAGGTCGCGGTCGAGCAGCGGATAGTGCGCCGCCACACGGTCGGCCATCCCCAGCAGGCTCACCACGTGCTCCAGCAGGCCGCCCAGCCACGCATGATGAAGTTGCCGTGCCGCGGGCGCCTCGCGAAACGCCTGCGCAATCGCAGTGTCGGTCGATAAAGCCGTGAGCAGCCGCTTCAGGTCGGGATTCGTCAGGCTCGCAACCTTCGCCTCAAGCTCGCCCCACAGCTCAGCCACGTCGCGCGTGGTCGCCGGCAGCATATCCATCTTGTCGGCTTCGCCCAGCTTGGCCTTGCGCAGCTGTTCTACCTTTACCTGCGCGCGTTCCTCGTAGCGCGAAAAGCTGCCGCGCGCCTTCACGATGTCGCCACGCTCAAAATCCTTCGCGATGCGTGGATCGTTTACCTCCCACACCCGGCCCTCAATCTGTCCGGTCTTGTCGCCAAGAATTAGGTTCAGGTAAGGCTTATTCGTTTTTGTGGTTCGTTGCTGCTTGGCCAACACAAGGAAAAAACTATCGAAGAATTTTCCTTCGTCAAAGCCCATCAGATCGGCGATATAAATGTCTTTCATTCTGCACGAAAGAATACAGCATGCGAGAGACGCCTCCAAACGCAGAGATTGCACTGCTATGCAAAGATGGTTTCAGCGGAATCGGTATGGACCAGATCAGCAATCAGAATCAACTGTTGGTGCGCGAGATGCAGCCGCACGACGCCTCGTCGGTCAGTCTACTCATCGCGCAACTCGGCTACGAGCGTTCGCCGCAGCAGGTTGTCGACTGGATCGCGAACACTCGCTCCGATCGGGAGCAGGCAGCCTTCGTCGCTTGCCTCGGCGATGAAGTCGTCGGCTGGATCGAAGTGTCGATCGAGCACCGCCTGCAATCTGCGCCGTTTGCCTTGATCGGCGGCCTGGTGGTGAAGGATGGTGTGCGAGGGCAGGGAATTGGCCGCAGGCTCTGCGAACGCGCCGAAGCCTGGAGCTGGGAGCGATCCGTTGAGAAGGTCCGCGTCACGTCGCGCAGCACGCGCCTGGATGCGCACCACTTTTATGCCGGCGGTGGTTACCGGGTTACCAAGACATCGCTCGTCTTTGAGAAGCATCGCCCGAACTGATGTCGGCCGAACCGATCTCGCTCGAAATCGCGATCCGTCATCCACCGCAAAAACATCGCGGGCCTGGGATTTACACCCAGGCCCGACTCATTCTTGCGATCGCCCAACGAGCGGCGCTACTATTGCGGCTGCGGCGCCTCTGGATGCTCCGCCGGAGCCGGCGCTCCCGCCACGGGAGGAATGGGCGTAGGCTGTTGCACCTGCTTCGGCTCCGCCTCCTGCTGGCTCTTCTTCACTTCGCTGTATCGCGTCTTTTCTCCAGTCGTGGCAGTGTGTTTCTTCTTCTTCTTTGATGTCGTAGCGCCATTCAAACCCAGAGGAGCCGACTGCGTCTCGCGGTCGGCAACTTCAGCAGCATCCGGAGGCGCCGGCGAAGCATCTTCCGCCTTCTTTCGGCTGCTCTTCGCTTGCTTGGGAGAGCGCGCGCGATCGCTGAACCGTGTCTTTTCCGTGGGCGCGGTGGGCACCAAAGGATTGGCTGGCTGATCCGTGTTCGCGGCCGTCTCCGGCAGCGCACCCGCATTCTCCGTTGCCGAATTCGTGGTTGCCTCAGGCAAAGTCTCGCGCGGCGCCTGCCCAAAGCGAATCTTTTCTTTCTTGCCGGGCTTCTCGGTACGCGCCTCTTCCTTCTTTTCCTTTGTCTTCTTCTTTTTTCCCGAGGCCGTGGCTACCGCGGGCGCTGCTGCAGGTGCGGACTTCTGCCGGAAAGTACGCGTGCTCTCGCGGAACCGCGTCCGCTCTACTTTTGCCTTCTTCTTTGGCGCTGGTGGCACATACGCGCTGAATGAGATGCTCGAATGCAATTCTGCCGGGGTCGCTCCGGAGTCGACATATCCCTGCTTGATCTGGATGAAGGCATCATCTCGCATCTGATTCAGATAAGAGCGGATCGCCGGCTCCATCTGGCTCATGTAGTAAGCCTCTTCCACATCCTGCTGCACGTCGTTGTACGGCCTTGGTCCGCCCGGCGTGTGCTGCACAACCTTCAGGATGATGTAGCCCTGGCGCGTAAGAATCGGCTCGGTATATTGGCCGGCCTTCAGGTCGAAGGTTTTGTCCTCCAGCACTTTGGGCAGTTGGCCCTTCTTGTACTGGCCCAGGTCTCCGCCCTCGGCCGCCGTCGTGCCCTGGCTGAAGCTGCGCGCCAACTGCGCAAAATCGCCGCCCGCGTGCAGCCTGGCTTCAATATCGTCGGCCTTGGCTTTGGCTGCCGCCACTTTGGCCGGATCGTCTGCGCCCGCAGGGCCTGTCGAGATCAGAATCTCGCCCAGCCGCACGCTCTCCGGCTGCACATAATCCTGTTTGTGAGCTTCGAAGTACCGCTCCACTTCGCCAGGCGTCATCTCGATGTGCGCACCAACCTCCTGCCGCATCACTTCCTGGGTGATGATCTGGTTGCGGATGTTGGCTTTGAAATCCTCAAACGACACTCCCTGTTCCTTGGCTGCCTTTTCCAGGTCGTCGAGTGAGCTCATGTTGTATTGCTTGCGGATCTCATCGAGCTTTTTGATCAGTTCCGTCTCGCCGGTAATGTCCAGCTCTTTGCCCTTTGACAGCCACAGTTGCTGGTCGATCAGGTTGCGCAGCAGATCCTTGCGTTGCCCCGCCATCTCCTGCATGGTCTCGCCGTGCTGCCGCCCTTCCTGGTCCAGCTCGTCCAGCGCGCGGTTGTAATCAGACTGGGTAATGATCTGGTCGTTGACGCGGGCCACGATGCCCTCAACCACGGTCCCGCCGTAGGGGCTCGCCGGCTCGCTCGCCTGGCCCTGCGCCAAGTTTGCGCTCACAATCAGTGCCGTACCCAGCAGCAGCGCCGCGGAGATGCGAAGAAGTCTCAAAGTCATAAAATCGGCAACCTGCCGGGCGGTTGGCGCATGGATTTTTGCCACCTGATGCATAGACGATATTGTAAATCCCAGGAGAGCAGAACTGCATCGCCGCCGTGCGATTCCTGCTCAACTCCGCCGCCTCGAATCTCCCGTTCGTCTCCCTGCCGCGCGCTGCAAGGCCTCGCCCCCGCTGCTACCAGCCTCTCCCCAGGCGCGTCAAATACTACGGTGCTATACTTTAGCCCAGGACGGCCTCGCGGGGTTTGCGCGAGCGGCTGTTCGATCCCCCTGGCCTTGCCGGTATCGGGCAAGGTCAATTTTTATCGAGGGGCAATCCTGCAGCCATCGGATTTGCACTCGGGCGATCGAATCTCCGCCTCAGGCGCCCGTCGCGCACACCGTCTGGAGGTTCGGTCTGTCTATGACTCCCCGCGTTCGCCGCGCACTCTTCACCATCGTCCTTTTCTTCGCCGTCTGCGCGCTGGCCGGCACCGTCCTGCAGAGCCGCGTGGGCGCACAGTCCTCGCAGGATGAAAGCCAGCTCCGCGACAGCCTCAAGTCCTTTACCGATGTCTACGCACTCGTCGAGCAGAACTACGCCGAGCCCATCACCCAGGACAAGGCCGATGACGTCATCTACGACGGCGCCATCCCCGGCATGCTGCAGGTCCTCGACCCGCACTCCCATTTCTACGATCCCAAGGCCTATGCCCACCTGCGCGAAGATCAGCGCGGCCACTATTACGGCGTCGGCATGATGATCGAGCAGCAGAACAACAAGGTCTACGTCGTCACGCCTTATGAGGACACGCCCTCATACCGCGCCGGCATTCACCCCGGCGACCAGATCTTCGCCATCGACGGCAAACCTACCGACGGGTGGACTTCCGACCAGGTGGCCAAGGCACTTAAGGGCCCCAAAGGCACCCACGTACAGGTCACAATGGTTCGCTATGGCCAGGCCAAGCCGCTGGTTTTTGACCTCGTTCGCGACGAAATTCCCCATCCCTCCATCGATCTCAAGTTTGAGATTCGGCCCGGCATCGGCTACATCCATCTCACCCAATTCCAGGAAACCACCGGCCAGGAGATGGAAGACGCCATCAATAGCTTCGGCAACCTCAAGGGCCTGCTCCTTGACCTCCGCGAAAATCCCGGCGGCCTCCTGAGCCAGGCGGTTGACGTGTGCGACCATCTGCTCGCCAAAGGCCAGACCATCGTCTCGCAGCGCGGCCGCGCCTACTCCGATCAGAACTACGTCGCCACGCATGGCAACGGCGGAAAAACCTTCCCCATCGTCGTCCTGGTCAATCGCGACACCGCTTCAGCCGCAGAAATCGTCTCCGGCGCCCTACAGGATCACGACCGCGCCCTCATCGTGGGTGAAACCACATTCGGCAAAGGCCTGGTGCAGACTGTCTACAACCTCAGCGAAGACAGCGGTCTCGCCCTCACCACCTATCACTACTACACGCCCTCCGGCCGCCTCATTCAGCGCAACTATCAGGGCATGTCGCTCTACGACTATTACAACCACGCCGGCACGTACTCTTCCGACAACGGTAATCGCGAAGTCAAACTTACCGATTCGGGTCGCACAGTCTACGGCGGCGGCGGCATCACGCCCGACGAGAAGATCGAGCCTCCCAAGACCAACCGCTTCCAGGATGAGCTGGTCTACAAGGACGTCTTCTTCCACTTCGCGCCGGTCTACACAGCCACCCACACCGTCGACAAGAATTTCCAGGTCAACGACGAAGTGATGGGCGAGTTCAAGAAGTACCTCACCGGTCAGAACATCGACTTCACCGATGCCGATATCAACGGCGTCAGCGACTGGCTCAAAACCGAAATCAAGAAATACATCTTCACCATTCAATTCGGCGAGCAGGAGGGGTTGCGCACCTTCTACGAGAACGACCCCATGGTGATCAAGGCGCTCACCTATATGCCTGAGGCGCAGGCCCTGGAAGATCACGCGCACAAGGTACTTGCCGAAAAAGCGCAGGCCCGTAACGAAACAAGCCAGGCCGCACCCGTGCAGCCGTAGGCAGAGTGCCGCATCAAGTAATGCAAAAGGCCATCCCCGTGAGGATGGCCTTTTCGCTTGTGAATCCACGCCGCAGATTCCACTCCATGAGCGCCCGGCAAGGCCGACACTACACCCCTGCGCTGACCCTTCAGCCGCGGAGGAGATCAGGAGCGTAAGCCGCAGCCTATTTGGGTGGCGCGGGTGGGGTAAACATCTCGCGTTTGCGCCCAGGCTCCGGTTTCGGCTTCGGCTTGGGGGCCTTCTTTACTTCTTTCTTGCCTCTATCTTTGTTTCCCATGGGTGCAAGCATGACACAGAAGGCCGCATGTGAAAAGCCCCAGGTGCCGCCTGCGTGACCCCGCTAACTCGATTCGGCAGCGAGTCGCGCGACGCCGTCGATCTCGCATCGGTCCTGCCGCGACCCATCTTACGCAAATTAGACGATCTCTTGTTGCAGGCCCGTCGGCACAGGCGCGCCCCCGAGCGTCACGAAACGCTCCGGCCGGCAGCAGGCTTTGTCCAGTTGCGCCCGGTCTGCCTGCATCTCGCGGTCTGAGCCGAATGATGCCAGCGCAGCATCCAGAATCGCGGCAGCGCCGGCGTCCGCAGGCCGCTCGATTCTGTAGTGCATCCACTTTCCCTCGCGCCGCGCCCTCACCACGCCCGCCCTGCGCAGATACGCCAGGTGCCGAGACACCTTTGGCTGGCTCTGCTGCAATATCTCGACGAAATAGCACACGCACACCTCGCGGCCGTTCATCAGGTTCAGCAGGCGCAACCGCGTGCGGTCGGCCAGAGCTGCAAAGAGCCGTGCAAGGTCGTAGGATTTCAAGCCGCGTCCCATGTTTATAAATATACGCCTTGACAGATATGAATGCCGGGAATATATTTGCCTAAGCATATACAAGGAGAACGCCGATGGCAGCCCCAGCGGAAGTAAAAGAGCAGGTAAAGCAGAAATATGGCAGCGCGGCGCGTGCCGTCGCGGAGTCGGGTAGCGTTCAGGCCTGTTGCGATCCCGGCCTTCGCTGCTGCGATCCCATCACCGCAAATCTTTATAGCGACAGCGAGAAGGGCCTCATTCCCGAGAAAGCCGTGATGGCTTCGCTCGGCTGCGGCAATCCCACGGCGCTCATCGAGCTCAAGCCCGGCGACATCGTCCTCGATCTGGGCTCAGGCGGCGGCATTGACGTGCTTCTCTCCGCGCGCCGCGTGGCGCCCAACGGCAAAGCCTACGGCCTCGACATGACCGACGAAATGCTGGCACTGGCTCGCGAAAACCAGCGCAAGGCCGGCGTCGAGAATGTCGAATTTCTCAAGGGCGAAATCGAAAACATTCCGCTCCCCGGCAACTCCGTCGACGTCATCATCTCCAACTGCGTTATCAATCTTTCAGCCGATAAAGACCGCGTGCTGCGCGAGGCGTTTCGCGTGCTCAAGCCCGGCGGCCGCTTTGCCGTCTCTGATGTGGTCGTGCGCGGCGCTGTTCCTGAAGCAGTGCGCCAGAGCATGATGCTTTGGGTTGGCTGCGTGGCGGGCGCGCTCGAGGAGCAAGACTACCGCGCCAGGCTCGTCGGCGCCGGCTTTACCGGCGTGACCGTCGAACCCACGCGCATCTACAACGTTGAAGATGCCCGCCAGTTTCTCACCCAGGCCGGCGTCGATGTGGACGCGATCGCTCCCGCGGTCGAGGGCAAATTCCTCAGCGCGTTCATCCGCGCCGTCAAGCCGCAAACCTCCTGCTGCGCACCCGGCTGCTGCAGCGGCGAGGCGGCATAGGAGCCTCCATGCCCAACCGTTACAACGTCCTCTTTCTTTGCACTGGCAACTCCGCCCGCTCGATACTGGCCGAGGCCATCCTGAATCGTAAGGGCAAAGGCATTTTCACTGCCTATCAGCGCGGGCAGCCATCCCTCCGGCACGGTCCGGCCCGAGGCGCTGAAGCAGCTTAGACCTTGCGCACATACCCACAGCCGGCCTGCGCAGCAAATCGTGGGACGAGTTCGCCGCGCCGGGCGCGCCCAAAATGGACTTCGTCTTCACCGTCTGCGACAACGCTGCCAAGGAGAACATGCCCCTACTGGCCCGGACAGCCCATGACCGCGCATTGGGGAGTTCCCGATCCTGCAGCAGTGCAGGGAACTCCCGAAGAAATTGACCGCGCCTTTCGCGATGCCTTCTCCATCCTTGATCGGCGCATCAGCCTGTTCCTTGCGTTGCCTATCACGTCGCTCGATCAACTCGCCATCCAGCGCGAAATCGACAGAATCGGCCGCTCCTGACAATCGGCGCGGACATGGCTGCTTTGTTAGGTGCCGATAACCGGTTCTTCACCAAACGGGTGCCCCAGGTCTCGATTTTGAGACCTGGGATTGGCAATGGTTGAATTCGAAATTGCGCAGTCAGACTTTACGGCCGCGCCGCGTATTGCATCATCGAGGTTCGCATTTGAAAATCACCGGCCGTCTCTCTTTTCTCGATCGCTATCTCACCGCATGGATCTTCGCTGCCATGGTGGCCGGCGTAGCTCTCGGATGGCTGGTTCCCGGCGTCGTTCCGTTCCTCAACCGCTTCAGCATCGGCACCACATCCATTCCCATCGCTGTGGGCCTCATCGTCATGATGTACCCGCCCTTCACCAAGGTCCGCTACGAGGAACTGCACGAGGTCTTTCGCAACAAGAAAGTGCTAGGACTCTCCCTGGTGCAGAACTGGATCATTGGGCCGATCCTCATGTTCGTGCTTGCCGTCGTGTTCCTGCGCGGATACCCGGAATACATGGCCGGCCTCATCATGATCGGCCTTGCCCGCTGCATCGCCATGGTCATCGTTTGGAACGAGCTGGCTAAAGGTGACACCGAATACGCCGCGGGCCTGGTGGCCTTCAACTCTCTCTTTCAGGTCTTTTTCTATTCGCTCTACGCCTGGGTCTTCATCACGGTTCTCCCGGCCAAGCTCGGTCTCCAGGGCGCGGTTGTTCATGTCTCCATAAGCCAAATCTCCCAAAGCGTTTTTATCTATCTCGGCATCCCTTGTCTCGCCGGATTCCTCACCCGCGTCGTCCTGCTCCGCGCCAAAGGCCGCGCCTGGTATGACCATAACTTCGTCCCCCACATCGGCCCGCTCACTCTCGTGGCTCTCCTCTTCACCATCGTCGTCATGTTCTCGCTCAAAGGCAGTTACATCGTCCGTCTCCCGCTCGATGTGCTCAGGATCGCCGCGCCGCTTCTCGTCTACTTCGTGGTCATGTTTCTGGTCTCGTTCTACATGGGCCGCAAGCTCGGCGCCGACTACTCCAAAACCACGACCCTCTCCTTCACTGCCGCGTCGAACAACTTCGAATTGGCCATCGCCGTCGCCGTCTCAGTCTTCGGCATCAACTCCGGTGCCGCGTTCGCCGCTGTCATCGGTCCCCTGGTCGAAGTGCCCGTCATGATTGCCCTGGTCAACGTGGCGTTATTCTTCCAGCGCCGGTACTTTCCCGACCCTCAACCGGCGCAGATCGCCTCCGTCTGTGCACCCGCCCCAAAGTAGCGCGCCATCCCTCCCGCCGGCCCGCCCGCGCCGCATCCACAATCCGCGCTCTTCCCGCCCACCCCTCATCTGGACGATACTGTGTGTATGGACGCAGTGCCTCAACACACCCACGTGAACCAGGGCGCCGTTACCATCTCTGCGGGTCCGCGCCTGCGCGTGGCCATGATCCTGGCCATCATTGCGGACGTGCTCCAGATCGCCGTCCTTCCCTTCGTCATTGAAGGGGCCGAATCGCCCGCCGACGACATCCTCGACCTCTGTGTTGGCGGTCTGCTCACGTTCCTTCTCGGCTGGCACTGGGAGTTCCTACCATCGTTCGCCGGCAAGCTCGTCCCCGGAGTCGATCTGGCTCCCCTCTGGACGCTCGCCGTCGCCAACGTCTACCGCAAGTCGAAGCAGGCCGCGGTGGCAACCCAAGGCGCCGGTCCGCGGTAGACCGACGATCTTCCCCACGAAATCCGTGACCGGCACTCCCGGCCGCCGCCCCTCGTCCCCCCGACCCATCGCAATCCCGCCCAACGCGCCCCTGAATGCCTCCGCCCGGCACCTTCCTGGGGTTCAATTCTCCCCGGCTGTGTAGTAATATCCATCCATCAAAGCGATTCAAGGTAGGGGCTTCATTGCCAATCGTGTTGCTACTGGCCGTTGGGCAACGTCCGCACCTGCCATCTCCAGTTGAGTGAGAAGTTTCAAAAAATGGCCAAGCCAGGTGAATGGAAACGCCGCCTCCTGAGGCTCGGGTACCAGGAGATTGAACGCGCCGAAAGGCGAATCCCCTCCGGCTTCACAGCCCGGCAGGCGAGCGACCCCGCAGCAACGCCGGCCATCATCCATGACATCAGTGCCTCCGGGCTTTACCTGATCACGTCCGGCCGCTGGCCCATCGGCAAGGTGCTGCCACTCATCATTCAGGTTGAAGCGGGTGTTCTCTCCACCGTACCCGTCATGGGGATTCTTCAGAACGCCGACGCCCCCGAGCTCGACATTCAGGAGCCCGAGCTTCCCATCCAGGCACGGGTCATCCGCCATGACGAAAACGGCGTCGGATTCTCGTTCGTTTTGCCGCCGGGCCTCGATCCTCATCTTTGGGAAGTCCTCGTCCGCAACGCCGTTGCCCTCACCGATCGCAAGACGGTTTACTTCACGCTCCGCATGTTGCGCACCGTCCTGTTCCTCTGCCGTCTTTGCCACGCTCAGGCGGAAGAAGCTGTTCTGCTCCTCGGCGGCGAACTCGACGAAACCAGGACCGAAACCGCATTTGACATTGCCATCGGAGCAGACAAGCTCCTCGCCCAGGAACCCAATGCGGAAAAAATGCGCGCCGACCCCAAGCTCGTTGCCAGCGCGCTCAAATTCGGCTCATGGGTCTTCGACGATCTCACCAAGCATCTATGGATGGGCCTTCTCGCCTCGTCCTGTGCCGCGGACGCCGTAGACAACTCCAACCAGGTTCTGGTCGATCTGCTCGTGAACATCACGCCCACGCAGAGCCACATCTTGCTTGCCTCGTGCAACAAGGCGCGCGAGCTCATGTCGGCGACCGACGATCATCCCTCCGCTCGCGTCATCTTCACCCCGGAAGAGATGATGCAGCTCACCAACAGGACAGATCTCTCCCGGATCGCTACCGATATCGCCTATCTGTTCCACGCGGAATTGTTGGAAAAGAACTTCGATTTCACGTCCTATCTTCCGACCGAAAACTTCGATATCACTCCCGCCCGCCTGGGCATCGAGCTCTACAAAAAATGTAAAGGCCATCTCGTAAATCCGCAGGCCCCCGGCGCGTCGGCCTTCGTCCCACATTAGCGGCGCTCTGCCCTCAACCCCTGGCTGCGTCATCGGGTGCGGAGCGCGCTTGGGGATCGACGATGCGAAGCGGCACCTTTGGCTGGAACTCCGGAGTTCCGGCGGTCGCGAATTCGCTCTTCTCAAGACCTGCCCTAAATTCGAACCGGATCAAGCGACGTGCGATCATAGCTCCTCGCTCTGCTTGTAAAAGAAGTTGCAGCGGTATGGTAGAGTGCCTGCATGTCCCGGATACAAAGGTTCTGCCCCGCGCTCGTGATTGTGTTGCTGGCTTTTGCAGGCCTGGCTGCAAGGGCGCAGAACGATACGGCTCTCAGCGCGGCGCTCGTGTCGATGATTGCGGATTTTAACGGCCACGTCTCCTTTTATGCGCACGATCTGGCTAACGGGAAGACCGTGGCCATTGACGCCGATCAGCCCGTTCCCACGGCGTCGGTTATCAAACTCGGAGTTCTCTATGAGGCGCTCGATCAGATTCGCTCCGGCCGAGTTCACTTCGAAGACCGCCTTGCCGTCCGCCGCGAAGATCAGGTTTCGGGCTCGGGCGTGCTGCTCTTCTTCGATACCCCCATGACCATAACTTTCAAAGATGCGCTTACCCTGATGATCGCCCTCAGCGACAACACCGGAGCCAACCTGTCGATGGATCATGTGGGAATCAAGAACGTGGACGAACGCCTCGTCTCCCTCGGCATGAAAAACACCTGGCTCTACAAGAAGATTTCTCAACCCGCCGAAGGCCCCATGCCCGCCGATCAGAAAGATTTCGGGCTGGGCAAAACTACGGCGCGCGAAATGGCAGGGCTGATGGAGCGCTTCGCAACATGCAACCTGGGGCCCGTGCCTGATGTTGCGGCCCCCACCGCCGGAATCCCCACCGATCAGGCACTCTGTGCTGCCGCGCTTCACATGCTTGAAGTTCAGTTCTATCGCGACGGCATTCCCCGCTATCTTGAAGGCGCCGACGCGCCCAAAGGGATCACGGCCATTGCCAACAAAACCGGCTCTCTCAACCACGTGCGCAACGATGTGGGCGCGGTTTTCACCCAACAGGGAACCATCGTCATCTCCGAGTTCACTCACGACGATGCTGACACCAGTTGGACTGCCGACAACCAGGCCGAAGCGCTCATGGCCAAACTCGCCAGGGCTGTAGTTGCGGCATGGGTCCCGGCAAAATAGGATTTTTCAACCTTCTCCAACCTGACAACGCATGAAGAGATTTCCGCCTCAGCCCATCGAATGCCCCCCAGCCGACCTGCCCCGCGTGCTGGGAGCGAGTCAAGCTACGGCCATCGTCATCGGAACCATTATTGGCAGCGGCATCTTCCTGGTTCCCAGCGAGATGATGCGCGACACCGGCTCATCCTCGCTCGTTTATCTGGCTTGGATTGTGGGCGGGTTGCTTTCGCTCTTTGGCGCCATGACCTACGCGGAATTAGGCTCCATGCTGCCCTATGCGGGCGGTGAATACGTTTATCTGCGCGGAGCCTATGGCGATAGGACGGCCTTTCTGAATATGTGGACATGGTTTGCGGTGGCCAAGCCCGGCTCTATCGCGTCTGCAGCAGTTGGTCTCGCGCGAACGCTGGAGTTTTTTCCTGCCCTCCATTGGCTGGGCGATCCGATTGCGGGCGTACCGATTCCCTTGCACTGGTCGCAGGTGTTTGCCATCGGCGTCACCTGGCTCCTGACTGGATTGAACTATTTGGGAATCAAGAAAGCCGGCGACTTTCAACTCGCTTTCACAGTGCTGAAAGGGATTCTGATTCTTGTCGTGGTGACATTTTGCTTCTTCTCCGCGTCCGGTTCCTGGAGCAACTTCTCCACCACGCTGCCTCACGTGACAGGTGGTTTCAGCGGCTTCATGCTGGCATTGATTGCGACGCTTTGGGCCTACGATGGCTGGAGCGACTTGACCATGGTGGCGGGCGAGGTGCGCCAGCCGGGAAGGTCTTTGCCAATCGCGCTCATCGGCGGCCTGGTGATCGTTGGCGCGCTGTTCATGGCTACCAATGCGGCAATTCAATATATTCTGCCCGCCGCGCAGATTGCCGGCAATGAACGTCCCGCGGTGGCTGCGCTTTCAGTGGCCGCCGGATCGCATGGCGCTGGACTGGTGACCCTGGCGATGGCCATCAGTATCTTCGTTACCTTGAACGGAACAACCATGTCTGGCGCGCGCGTACCCTTTGCCGCTGCTCGCGATGGGCTGTTTTTCCGGCGGTTCGCGCATATCCACCCGCGCTTTCGGTCGCCCTCCACCTCATTGGTGGTGCAGGGTGTTCTCTCCACGGTGCTGCTCCTCTTTCTCAGCCGATTTCAGCAGCTATTCGAATTGACAGTGTTTGCCGAGTGGCTCTTCTATATGCTCGCGGCCAGCACGGTCTTTATTTATCGGCGCAGGTGCCCTGACCTGCCGCGGCCGTACAAGGTCTGGGGATACCCGGTGCTTCCGGCCATCTTCGTGCTGTGCGCCGCGGCCGTGCTCGTTGCAAGCTACGCCGCAAATCTGAAAGGTTCGCTGATTGGTACCTTGTTGATCCTGGCAGGCTTGCCGCTGTTGCCTTTGCTGAAGAAGCTGCAGGCAAAACCCGTAAGCGAGCAAGCCTGAGCAGCACAAACGCCGCAGCCGTTCTGTCAGGAATCGGGCCAAAAATGGAGCGCTGCGTCTGCAGCCGGAAGCACTGCGACGCACAAAAATCCCCCGATGCACGATTCCCGCCAATTATTTTCATTGACATTTCCCGCCGTTGAGGGTAGTTTTTGATTCATTCAGTCATCTATATGACTTGATGAGTTGTAGAACTCCTGGTCGCGGATGGCATGAACGCCATGTTCGCTTGATGCTGAACCTTGGCCGCCGTTGAAGTTACGCTCTCAAGAGTCGTTTTTCGATTCCGGAAGAGAATAACCGGTGTCTCCGGAGATCTGAGTGCAGTTCTCAACCTGGAAGATACTGGACGCAGCCCTCCCCCTTGTACCGTTGCTGGATTGCGATGAAAACTGCTCCGTGTGCACAACCGACTCTCTAAAGCCACGAAATGAGTTCGCCTTTTTTGGCTCACCCTAAACAGCGCAGGCTCGGATTCACCTTTCTTTAGACCTGAGCTCCTAAGAGCACCTAATCGGCGCCGCGGAGCCCTGTGAAGGAAATGAAGAAAGCTTCACATCAGCGCAACATAAGACTTTAGGAGGCAATTGACCACTATGCCGTACAAATTTGGGAAATGTGTTCTGGTTCTGTTCGTTGCAATAGGCTTGGCGCTCGCCGGCAACTTCGCATCCGCGCAGAGCAGCGTTTCAGGCAGCATCAGCGGGACGGTAACCGATTCGAGCGGCGCCGTGATCTCCGGTGCGTCGGTGAAAGTGACCAACACCGATCGCGGCGAAGACGTTCGCATTTTGCAGACCGCCTCGACCGGCTTTTACACTGCGGGGTCGCTGCCATTGGGCACCTACTCGGTCACCATCTCCGACTCCGGGTTCAAGACGGAGATAGTCACGGGCCTGGTGCTTCACGCTGCCGATGCTCTCACCGTGAACCGCACTCTCATCCCCGGTGGAGCAAACGAGATCGTCTCAGTCACCGCCGGCGAGGCTCAACTCGATCTTGAAGACGCCACGTCTGCCGGCCTCATCAACAGCACCCAAATGAGCGAAATGCCGCTGGTCACCCGCAACTACGAAGCCCTGATGAACCTGCAGCCCGGTGTTGCATTCGGCGGCGCCACCGACGACCTGACGCGCGGCCCTGCCGGTCTCAGCGGCTCCTCGAGCACCGTGGCATTTTCGGTCAATGGTGGTCGAACGACCTCAAACAGTTGGACCCTCGACGGCGCCGACAACCTGGACCGCGGCGCGAACCTGACGCTCTATAACTACCCGAGCCCCGATGCCATCGCTGAATTCAAAGTGCTGCGCGGCCAGTACAGCGCTCAGTTCGGCCGCAACGCTTCCGGCCAGGTGGACGTGGTGACCAAGTCCGGTACCAACGCCATTCACGGCAGCGCCTACGAATTCCTCCGCAACGACTACTTCGACGCGAATGGTTACGCCAACAACTTTCTCGGAACGCACATTCCGCCGTACCGGTACAACGTCTTCGGTTTTTCGCTCGGTGGTCCTGTGTATATACCCAAAATTTACAACGGTCACAGCAAGACATTCTTCTTCGTCTCCGAGGAGTGGCAGCGAATTGTAAACGTCCTGTCGCAGGCGACTGCTACCGTGCCGTTGGCATCTGAACTGACGGGCGACTTCACCCAGTCTTACCAGTACGTCAACAACGCATGGACCCAGGGCCCGGTTACCGTTTGCACAGCCTACACGACAAATCCATCAACACAGGTGAATAGCTGTACTGCCACCGGAACGAAGGTGACCGCGATCTCGCCGACGGCGCAGGCCTACCTGAAGGACGCGTATGCCAAGGCGCCTACGCCGGTTCCGAGTTACGACATTGCGCACGGCTTTGACCCGCACACGATCTTTACCAACTTCAAAGACATCTTCAACAACCTGGACTCGGACGTGCGCATCGACCAGCAGGTCGGCCAGAAGCTCAGTGTCTTCTATCGATATATGCACGACACGTTCCCTGAGGTTCTTCCTCAGGGACAGTTCACGACGGTTTACATTGCCGGCGCGAACACGACAACCGTGGTCAATCCTGGAACCCAGCATCTTGCTCACGCCACATACATCATCAATCCGACCATGCTGGCGAACGTCGGTTATGCATTCTCCAACGGCAATATTGTCAGCACGCCATCCGGTTTCCTCAGTTCCTCGCAGTCTCCAGACGTCAAGCCGGCGCTCCCCTACGCGAATACGGTCGGGCTGATTCCAAATCTTGGCATCAGCGGCATGACCACCCTGAACGGCAGCGTCGCCTATACAGATCACGGCACCAACCACCAGATCTTTGGCGATGTCACCAAGACCCTGCACACGCACACGCTGATCGCAGGCTTCTCATACAACCACTACCAGAAGCTCGAAAACAATACGACCGGCACGCAGGGCGCCTTCACCTTCGCCAACGACTCGCAGTATTACTGTCCTGCCACCGGCCCTCAGCCTCCGGATGTATCCCGACTCCCAAGCCAGCGGCGACACTGGCTCGCCCGAGTCACAGGCCATCGCCAATTTCCTTATAGGCAACGCAAACGGCGGGTTCAGCCAACTTTCAAAAGATCCTGTCACAGACATCAAGTCTGCTCTGTACGAGGGCTTTGCCCAGGACAATTGGAGGGCGACACCCCGCCTCACGCTCAACCTGGGTGTTCGCTATGCCTACTACGGACAGCCGTGGGATGCGAGAGGACAGCTAAGCAACTTCGATCCTTCAAAGTACACCGCGTCGGGCGCGCCGACCATCGCGACCACAGGCCTTATTTGCTTTACTGGGACGTGCAGCCAGGCAGGCAGCAATGCCGGGCAGTCTACTACTCCCAATGCCTCTGCGGATTACAACGGCATCAATTACATCAACGGCATGATCTTCAACGCGCCTGGAAGCGGGAACAACAACCAGGCCTCTCCCTACGGCAACAAGGTAGGCTCCGCACAGAAGGCCAACTTCGCGCCTCGCTTTGGCTTCGCGTTCGACGTGTTTGGCGACGGCAAGACGTCTCTTCGCGGCGGCTACGGCTGGGCCTTCGACGATGCAGAAGTCAGCTACTACGAGACGACGGTCTTCAGCAATCCTCCCGCGGTTGCGACCTACTCGATCGGCCAAACTTCATTTGAGAGCCCGGCCGGAGGCGCCCTTACCGCACTCTCCACAACTCCTAATCGTATTCAGGCTATCCCAACCAATTACGTCACGCCCTATGTCCAGCAGTTCTCGCTCGACCTGCAACAGCAAATCGGATCGAGCTTCATGCTCGACGTGGGCTACTTCGGCGATCATGGCACGCACCTGCTCGGCGCGTTGGAGATGAACCAGCCCGTCCCCGGATCCTGGGTTGGAAAGGTGCAGCCGTCAAACTCCGGCAGTGCCTGCATCGACCCCGACACCAACGCACAGTCGTTCCTGAACTCGACGTGCGACCGCGTCTTGAACCAGATCAAGCCTTACATCGGCTACTTTGCGATCGACGCGCTGCGCAACATCTTCAACTCGAACTACAACTCGATGCAGGTCAAGGTGACCAAGCGCTTCAAAGGCAAAACCTACATCGACGCAAACTACACGTGGTCGCGCGATCTCACCAACGCTCAGGCGGATTACTCAGGCTTCGTCCAGAACATTTACAACATCAACGGTGACTACGGTCGCGCTGCGGTTGATCGCGGTCAGATACTCACCATTGACGGGGTGTTGGAGGAGCCATGGTTCCGTGAACAGAAGGGCTTGGCGGGACGCCTTCTGGGCGGCTGGGAGTTGTCGGGGATCTATGCGGCAGACTCCGGTTTGCCGGTTACGGTTTCCGCAAGCAGCGCTTACACGCCTTCGTATAACCTGCCCAACGGAGCGGCGAGCGTGTTCAATGGCCGCACCAACACCGGCTATGAGACCGATAACGCTGGCCTCAGCGTCCTTGGCAGCACCAACGCAGGCCTCCGGCCAAACCAGCTTGGCAATCCGAACCAGGGACAAAGCGGCGTCAAGATCCACAACAAGGGGTACCACCAGCTTTGGTTCTACTCGGGCGCTTTCGCTGCTCCCAGCCCAAGCAGTTCGGTGCCGGGCACGGCGAAGCGCGGAACCATCCAGGGACCCGGATTTGGCAACTTCGACCTCGGCGTTTACCGCAACTTCCGCATCGTCGAAAGGCTGAACTTCCAGTTCCGCGCGGAGGCATTCAACGCGACGAACCACACCAATGTCCAGTCGATCAACGCCGCGATTGGTTCTACCTCAACTTTCGGCGAGGTCACCGGGTATCGCGACGCCCGCATCATGCAGTTCGCCGGCAAGTTCACCTTCTGATAAATTGCCGGGCAGCCCGCCAGGCTCGCATGGTTCCTTATGATTGAGGAACTGAGCGAGCTTGGCGACATGCCCGGCACAAAATCCTTGTTCTTTGAACTGCCTCCGCTGCAGGACGCACGCAATGGGATTGAATAGGCTCGATTTGGGGGTCATCGCCGTTTATCTGGCGGGAGTGACTCTTTTCGGCTTGCATTTCCGCAACGGCAAGCAGACTTTGAAAGGCTATTTTCTCGCAGACAAATCCGTTCCCTGGTGGGCGATCTCGTTTTCCATTGTGGCGGCAGAGACCAGCACTCTCACCGTGATCAGCGTGCCCGGGCTTGCCTACGACAAGGATTTCAGCTTCTTGCAACTCGTCTTCGGCTATCTGATCGGGCGTGTGGTGGTGAGCTATCTCTTCATTCCGCATTATTTTCGCGGAGACCTCGTCACCGCCTATCAACTGATGGAGCGCCGATTCGGACAGAGGCTGCGCACGTTCACTGCGGGGATCTTCCTGCTGACACGGGCTGGGGCTGAAGGGGTGCGGGTATTCGCCGTGGCCATCGTTGTGCGCGTAGCCATGGGCCGCCTGCTGGGGGGTATGAGCGATTTCAATCGCGACCTTGCTGCAATCGCACTCGTCACCGTGCTAACCCTTATCTACACGTTCGAAGGCGGCTTGAAGGCGGCAATTTGGACCGATGTGATGCAGCAGTCAATTTACATAACGGGAACACTGGTAGGCTTGTTCGCCATCGTGCACATGGTGCCGGGCGGGTGGCCGACCGTGCTCGACGTGGCCGGCAAGGCAGGCAAATTCCGCGTCTTCAACTTTTCACTGAATCCAACCGTCAGGTACACCCTGTGGTCGGGAGTGATCGGTGGCGCTTTTCTCACCACGGCTAGCCACGGAACCGATCAGTTGATCGTACAGCGCCTGCTCTCTGCTCGAAGTGAAGGGCAGTCGAAGGCGGCACTGCTTTTAAGCGGCGTAGCAATCCTGTTTCAGTTCAGCTTGTTTCTTCTCATCGGCGCGATGCTGTTTGTGTATTACCGTATCTTTCCCCCGGCGAGCGCGTTCAACCGCTCAGATACCATCTTTCCGGAATTCATTGTGAACCACATGCCTCATGTGGTGAGCGGTCTGCTTATCGCGGCAATTCTCGCCGCAGCAATGTCGAACCTGAGCGCCGCGCTCAATTCGCTTTCATCAACGGCGATTGTCGACTTCTATGCGCGACTTTTTCCCGCATCGAGCGAGAAGCGCCGGCTCCAGCTTTCCAGGGGGGCCATGGTGTTCTGGGCGGTGGTCCTGTTTGCGCTGGCGCTGCTGGCCCGCCACGGCGGCAGAGTCATCGAAGTCGGGTTGACGATTGCGTCGGTCACTTATGGTGCGCTGCTCGGGGCCTTCCTGCTGGGTGTTCTCACCCGCACCGCCTCTGAGCGCGGGGCCATGGTCGGCATGGTCTGCGGCCTGGCGTTGAATCTCTATCTCTGGTTGTTCACCGGCATCTCGTTCACCTGGTATGTCGTTCTGGGCAGCATTGTCACTTTCACAGTTGGGAGTATTGCTTACCGGCACACGCCGGCATGGCGCCCTGAACCTGTCGCGATAAGGAACGGAAATGCAGAATTATAAGTTGATTACAGAACGCCGAAATCGAGCGACGGAACATCTCGATTCCATGAGCGCGATCGAGTTGGTCACCGTGATGAATCGCGAAGACGCCCGCGTGCCCGCGGCCGTTCGCCGCACACTGCCGGAGATTGCGCGGGCGGTTGATCTTATCGCTGAACGGCTTGCCGGGGGCGGGCGATTGATTTACGTCGGAACTGGCACCAGCGGGCGGGTTGGCGCATTGGACGCATCGGAATGTACACCCACCTTTGGCACGCCGCCGGAGATGGTGCAGTTTCTCATTGCCGGCGGTGAGCCCGCGCTGGTACACCCTACCGAGGCGAGTGAAGACGACGCGGAATTAGGCAGGAGCGACATCGCCGGAGTGAAGCCGGGAAAACGAGATGTAGTGGTTGGGATTGCCGCCAGCGGTTCCACGCCATATACCTTCGCCGCCATCAAATATGCTCGCAGCAAAGGCGCGGCCACCGTCGCCATCGCCTGCAACCGCGGCTCAGCACTGGGAAAAGCCGCCGACATCGCCATCGAAGTCGAAGTCGGACCGGAGGTGCTTACTGGATCTTCGCGCCTCAAGGCCGGAACCGCGCAAAAGCTGGTTTGCAATATGCTAACCACAGGCGCCATGGCCCGGATGGGGTTTATCTACAGCAATCTGATGGTCAATCTTCATTTAAAGAACCAAAAGCTGCTGCAGCGGGGCATTGTGATTCTTGAGACTCTGGCAAACGTCGACTCTGCCACCGCCATCAAGACCCTTGAGAAGGCCGGCATGAGCCTGCCTCTTGCGCTCGTCATCCTGAAAGCCCGAACAAGCAAGGTTGAAGCTGCGCGCCGATTGCGGAAAGCCAACGGCAATGTGCGCAAGGCGATTAAAGGCTGATATGCGGATTACTCTTTCAATGGTTCGGCGCTGCATCAAATTCGTCTCCTTTCTGGCCGTGATGCTGGCTCTTTGCGGCGGAGGTAGGCTTCATGCGCAATCGTCGCCGGCGCCCCGGGGCAAGATCGGCCAGCGCAAACCTGATTTTTCTGCCATTGACGCGATCATGCAGCAGGCGGTCGCAAACGGCAAGATTCCTGGCGGAGTCGTGCTCATAGGCCACAATGGGCGCGTGGTGTACCGCAAAGCGTTCGGGTCGCGATCGCTTGAACCTTCGCGCGAGCCCATGACCGCCGACACGATCTTCGACCTCGCGTCTCTCACCAAGTGCATAGCCACCACCACCGCGGTGATGCAACTGTTTGAAGCTGGCCGCATACGGCTCAATGATCCTGTTGCCGCATATCTTCCTGAATTCGCGCAGAACGGCAAGAAGGAGATCACCGTCCGCGAACTATTGACGCACTTTTCCGGCCTTCCTCCCGATCTCGATTTGAAACAGCCCTGGCAGGGCCGTGCGACTGCATTCGATATGGCCATGCAGGTCAAACCGGCCTATCCTCCCGGTTCGCGCTTTCTCTATAGCGACATCAATTTTGAGGTGCTCGGATTCCTCGTGGAAAAGGTTTCAGGCATGTCGCTGAACGACTATGCGGCGGCAAAGATCTTTGCTCCGCTGGGCATGAAAGATACCACGTTTCTTCCTCCTGACAGTTGGATACCGCGCATCGCGCCAACGCAATACGACGAGGCAGGCAAAATGCTGCGCGGAGTGGTCCATGACCCAACGGCGCGTCGCATGGGAGGAGTGGCCGGTCACGCAGGGTTGTTCTCAACCGCCAGCGATCTGGCAAAGTTTGCGCAGAATCTTTTGAGCTGCTGCCCGAAGATTTTGACTCGCGAAGCGATCGAAAAAATGTCGACTCCGCAGCAGCCTGCGAATGCCGCGAGCCTGCGCGGTCTCGGCTGGGACATCGACTCCCCGTTTTCCAGCAATCGAGGTGAGTTGCTTCCGGTTGGCTCTTTCGGTCACACCGGGTTCACGGGTACGTCGCTCTGGATGGATCCTGTCACGGATACCTACATCGTCATCCTTACCAATGCCGTGCATCCCCGCGGCGGCGGATCGGTGGTCGCGCTTCGTTCGCGCGTGGCCACAGCGGTTGTGCAGGCGCTCGACCTTACCGTTAGCGAAGCTGACGCTCTGCGGCTCGCCCGCATCACGGGATACAACGAATCGCTGATGGCTGAGCGCCGGTTTACCGCGCGTAACGGCGACGTAAAGGTCGGAATCGATGTGCTGGAAGCGGATGGGTTCCGCGAACTGCACCCCGACCTGAACAGGCCGGTCAAGGTTGGGCTGGTAACCAATCAGACTGCTCTCGACGCGCATGGCCGGCGCACAGCCGACATCCTCGCGCACACTCCGGGAATCAAGCTGGCCGCGATCTTCACGCCGGAACACGGGATCGGCGGCAATCTCGACACCACCGCGATCGGCAACTCGCGCGACGCCGCCACAGACGTTCCCATCTACAGCGTCTACGGCGACACGGATGCCAAACGGCGTCCTACATCGGAGGAGTTGGCCGAAGTGGACGAGATCGTCTACGACATTCAGGACGCCGGCGTGCGCTTCTACACCTACGAGAGCACTCTGGGGTACTTCCTTGAGTCGGCGGCGAAGGCTGGCAAAGAGATGGTTGTGCTCGACCGTCCCAATCCGATTAGTGGTGTCTATGTGCAGGGACCCATCGCCGACACGGGGCGCGAGTCGTTTGTCAGCTACTGGCAAACTCCTGTGCGCCATGGCATGACGGTGGGCGAACTGGCGCGGATGTTCAATGGCGAGCGCTCGATCGGCGCAAAATTGCACGTCGTTCCCATGGAAGGCTGGATGCGCGGCGACTGGTTCGATTCCACCGGCAGAGTGTGGATCGATCCATCCCCGAACCTGCGCAACCTCACGGAAGAAGCGATCTATCCCGGCATCGGCATGATTGAAGGGTCAAACATCTCCGTCGGGCACGGAACAGATACACCCTTTGAGCTGGTGGGCGCGCCGTGGATCGATGCCTCGACTTTGGCCGTCTACCTGAATGCGCGAGAAATCGACGGCGTGCGCTTTGTGCCGGTCGACTTCACGCCTACTGCGTCGAACTACCGGGACGAGAAATGTGGCGGCGTCAATATCATCGTGACCAACCGCGATGCGCTGGATGCACCGGAACTCGGCATTGAGATTGCTGCGGCGTTGCAACATCTTTATCCCGGCGAATACAAGATTGCCGCGCTCGATGGCTTGATGCGCAACAAGGCCACGCTCCAGGCGCTGATGGCGGGCGATGATCCGCGCCGCATTGCCGAGGACTGGCAGGATGCGCTCAGGACTTTCCAGGCGGTGCGCGCGAAGTATCTTCTTTACTGATTTTGCGAGCCGCGGCGCTCTGGCCGCTTTTAGGAAAAGGAGTCGGAAGTGAAGATGAAACCGAGCGGACGGAGCGTATGGCCGATGCTGCTGGCTGCCTTGATGGCAGCGAACTGCGCCGCCGCGCCACCCGTCCACCTCGACCGTAATGGCGAACGATGGGCCTCCAGGACGCTGAGCAAGATGACGCTCGATGAGAAGATCGGGCAGATGATCATGGTTTGGGCCAAGGTTCAGTTCTTGAACGTTGACAGCCCCGAGTATGTTGAACTGCACGATGAGATGGTTAAATACCACCTCGGCGGCTTCGGCATTACAGATGCGACGGACGGCCCTCAGTTAATCCTAAGTGAGCCACTGGAAGCCGCCGCCCTTACCAATCGGCTGCAGAGGGATTCCAGGTATCCGCTGCTGTTCGCTGCGGATTTCGAGCGCGGACTTTCCATGCGTCTCGAAGGAGCCACCGCCTTTCCCGCCGCGATGGCCTTTGGCGCGGCCGGAGACCCCAATCTCGCCCGCGAATTCGGCCGCATCAGTGCCATCGAATCGCGCGCGATTGGCATTCAGTGGAACTGGTTCCCCGTTGCCGATGTGAACTCCAACCCCGCAAACCCCATCATTGACACGCGCTCTTTCGGCGAGGATCCGGCGCAGGTAAGCCAAATGGTGACTGCGTACATTCAGGGTGCGCATAGCGGCGGCTTGTTGACTACCGTGAAGCATTTTCCCGGACACGGGGACACGGACACCGATTCGCACCTCGCTCTCGCCCGCGTAACAGGCAGCCTGGATCGCCTCAATACCGTAGAACTCGTACCTTTCCGGGGTGCAATCGCCGCTGGAGTGGATTCCGTGATGGTAGGTCATCTGATCGTTCCAGCCATTGATCCCGATCCCAATCGTCCCGCCAGTATTTCTCCGCGCGTGATTACAGACTTATTGAAGGGTCAACTCGGTTTTCACGGATTGGTAGTCACCGACGCACTGGACATGGCCGGACTTACCCATGTCTTTTCCGGGCCGGAGGCTGCTGTCTCCAGTGCCGCGGCCGTAGCAGCCGTTAAAGCCGGTAACGATATGATCCTCATCCCCGGCGACCTCGACGGCGCATATAACGGCCTGCTCAAAGCAGTCGAGCGCGGCGAAATCTCCCAGGCGCAGATTAACCGGAGCGTCCTGAAGATCCTGCGCATGAAGGCTTCTGTAGGCCTGAACCGAAATCGGTACGTCGATCTCGCCGATACCCAGAAAGCTATCGCGAAACCGGAAAGCCTGGCTGTCGCGCGCCAGGTGGCAGATCGCGCCGTGACTCTGGTGACCGATGCCGGCCACCTGGTTCCGTTGCATCTTCCGGAATCCGCGGCCCCTCCGCAGCCCGGCCTGCGCGGCCCAGGGACTCAGCATATCGTTGCTGTTGTGTTCCCCGATCGTGCGCGTACAAGCGAAGGCGCCCGCGCATTCTCCAATGAATTGCGCAAGCGGGCGCCGCGCGCATCTGTCATTTTCGTCGATGCGTCCACCGCCAGTTTCCTTTCGGATGAAGTGCTCTCCGAGGTGCGCCAGGCCACCAGTGTGATTGCCGTCGCCGAGTCGGTTCCCAATCCCAGGCGGACCGCGCAAGGCCACGCCAACGGCTCTGTCAGCCTTGATTCGGCGCCGCTGCGGCTCCTCGCTGCGATTGTAAAATCCGCGGCGTCCAAGACCATCGTCGTCGCATTTGGCGATCCCTATACCGGCAGCTCGATATCCGGCATTCAGTCCTACGTGTGCACATTCTCAAACACGGCAGTCTCCGCATCGAGCCTGGTCGGCGCTTTGTTTGGAGAAATTCCGATTCATGGCCGATTGCCCGTCTCAATTCCCGGTCTCGCGATGCGCGGAACAGGCCTTGACCGCGATGCAGTGGCCGGTCTATCCGGCCCGCCATAACTTCGACGGTCTTGATTGCGTCTTCTGAGAGGAGTGATGTTGTGATTCTCGCAAATTCATTGCACTATCGGTCGCGGCAGTTCTGCGCCGCTGCATGCAAACCATTCCGGCGCGGAATGTCGGCCGCGGCTCTTCAAACTGCCTCCCTCCTCGCCGTCATCGCGATTGCAGCCGCGGCGGCAGCGCAGCAGCCCGTGGATCACCCCGACGCGGTTGTGGCCAAGCCGGTCGTCAATATGTATAGAGATGCTTCCGCGGCGAGCGATGTGGTTTCGCAGGCGCTCTACGGCACAGGCGTGCTGACTCTGAAAACCGGCCAGGGCTGGACGAACATTCGTACAGCGGATGGCTACACTGGATGGGTCGATGCATCGGACCTGAAGGTGCTTGATGGCGCAACCTATGCTCCCGCGGGAAATGCGGTTCGCGTTGCCGAATTGACCGCGAACATCTACAGCGAGCCCGACGTTACCCGCCATGCGCCCATCCTTCAGCTCCCGTGGGAGTCGCGTCTCGAGCCGGTTCCCGGCCAGACAAAAACAGGCCAGCGCTGGCTCCAGGTCCGGCTTGTCGATGGGCGAACCGGCTGGGTGCAGAACGGCGATGTCACCAGCGATTTCTCTCCGCTCAGTGCCGACGAAATGCTCCAGTTAGCGCACAGGTTTCTTGGCATCACGTACACCTGGGGCGGAGTCAGCAGCTTCGGTTTCGATTGCTCGGGGTTCACGCAGATGCTGGTCCGGCAGCGAGGGATTGAAATGCCGCGCGACGCCGACCTGCAAGCCGCCTGGACCGGCGTAGTTCCAGTGGAACGCAAAAATCTTCAGCCCGGTGACCTGCTGTTTTTTGGTTCCAGCGTGGCCAAAATCACGCACACCGGAATGTATATTGGCAACGGCGAGTTCATTCACGACACGCCGCACAGCCATCCCGGCGTCCAGATCAGCCGTTTGGACGATATGCCCTGGACGCAGCTATTCGTCGCTGCTCGGAGAATCAAATGACCCATTTCATCAATCGGCGCGATTGCCTGAAGGTCGCGGGCGCAGCCGCGCTTTTGCCGCTGGAAGCGCTTACCGTGCAGCCATTGCCGGCGCAGGAGCCGTGCAAAATTCAAGTCGGGCTAAAGCGTCTCACGTTGCGTCACACCTGGACGACCACCATGTCATCCAGCGAGTTTCGCGACACCGTGCAGACGGAGTACTCGCGCGATGGCATCGCAGGGCATGGCGAGGGCGCACCCATCGTTCGCTACCAGGAATTTCCGGAGTCGGCTATGCAGGCCATTCAGGCCATCGCCTCGCAAATCACCGCGGGCGAACCATGGATGTATCAGAAATTCCTCGGCCAGGTGCGCCGCGCTCTGGGCGAGCACCAGCACGCTGCAATGGCCGCCGTCGACATTGCCGTCTTCGATTGGCTCGGCAAAAAACTAGGCCTCCCGCTCTACAAGTTTCTCGGCCTCGATCCGGCCGATGCGCCGATTACTGATTTCTCCATCGGCATTGACACGCCCGAAATCACCCGCCAAAAGACGCGCGAGGCGGAAGATTTTCCGGTGCTGAAAGTCAAGGTCGGCCTCAAGACCGACGAAGCAACCATTGAAGCCGTGCGCAGCGTGACGAAAAAACCCATTCGCGTTGATGCCAACGAAGGTTGGACCGACAAGGAAGAAGCCATCCGAAAGATCAACTGGCTGGAATCGCAGGGCGTGGAATACGTCGAACAACCCATGCCGGCGCACATGCTGGAAGAGACACGATATGTGCGCAGCAAGGTGCACCTTCCGATCTTTGCCGACGAGGCATGCACCGACGTCGCCATGATTCCCAGGCTCGTGGACGCCTACGACGGCATCAATGTGAAGCTCGATAAGTCCGGCGGCATTCTTGAGGCATGCAGATGGATTGAAGTGGCACGCGCCATGAACTTGAAGGTGATGCTTGGCTGCATGGTCTCCAGCTCATGTTCCGTTACGGCGGCTGCGCACCTGTCGCCGCTGGTTGACTATGCTGATCTCGATGGGAACCTTCTCGTTGCCAACGATCCGTGGCGCGGCGTGCGCGTGGAGAAAGGAAAACTGCTTCTTCCCGATGGTCCGGGACTGGGCCTGATGCCGTCCTGACTCGTGGTTGGATATTCATCGAGGTCTTGAATCCGTAGTCGGATGTTCTAAAGCAACGATCGGCAGTTTTTTAAGCCGAGTTTCAAGAATGTGGGCCGCGAATGCCGTGCTGTACGCAATTGATCCGGAGGTTGACGTGACCGTGGGCACATCAGAGATGCTGACGCATCGGAAAGCAAAACCGCATGCGCCACCCTTGGACCGCAGAAGCGGCATCCCGCTTTACCACCAGATTCAGCAGCGCCTCCTCGATCAAATTCGATCCGGAGAATTCAAGCCAGGCAAGCCCTTGCCGTCCATTCAGCAGATTGCCGCGCGCATGGGGGTCAGTCAAATGACCGTCCGGCAAGCGGTGCGCGCCCTGTGTGAACTTGGAGTGATTTATAGCCGCCAGGGTAAGGGCACATTCATCTCCGGAATTAAATTGGAGAGAGATTTTCGTCACGTGCTTTCGTTTACTGAAGAAACATTAGCTCGCGGAGCCACGCCCAGTTCCAGGGTTCTTTCGTTTCGTGTACAGGTGCCTGGTCAGGAAGTTAAAGAGGCCTTGCGGTTGGGCGGCGATGATCGGGTTTTCAATCTTCGCCGTGTCCGGTTTGGAGATACGGTCCCCATGGGAATCGAAAGCAGTAGTTTGCCTACGCAACTCTGCCCCGGCCTGATAGAGACATTCGACCCATCAACATCGCTCTATGAAGCTCTAGCCGATCAGTACGGAATCCAGTTGATGGTTACTGATGAAGTGGTCGAAGTGGGAAAGGCAAGCGCGGATGATGCGCGCTTATTGCAAATCGCCCCGCAGAGTCCGGTCTTCTTGTTTACCCGCCTTTCGTATCTTGAAAACGGCACCCCTGCGGAATACGTCAAATCAGTCTATCCCGGTGACCGCTATAAAGTGGTCAACAGGCTCATGCGGGTTAAACGCGATTTGCTTGCCAACCCGCTCACATCTGCCTGAAGGCGCCGCAAAACTCCATCGCTTGATCGCCGTGCCACGTATCCTGCGGCGAAAGACGCCATCGCAGTAACTTGGCTCGCGAAGGTCCTCCGCAAGAAGTTCATCTGGATGGCGATTCGATGCAGATGGACTGATTTCTCCATCGAGCGCAGCGCTATAGTTGAGGCAAGGCCTATGAATTCCCCGCGAAAACTTCATCATCGTCTGTGTCTTCTCCTCCCCCTGGCTCTGTTGCCTATCGGCCTCGCCCAGCAGGTCAGCTTCCGCATCACACCGCTGCGTCCAATTGAGGAGCTGCGGGCAGAGGCGCTCGCGGCGCAGCCTCCGCGCGAACACGGACCTTTTCGCAAGCCCGATCTGGTGGAGTTAATCAAGCTCGACCCGACAATCAAGCTCGACATCCGTTACGCCACCCGGAATAATTTTCTCGGCACGCCCGTCTACACCCAGGCGCGGGCGTTTCTTCAACGGCCGGCTGCGGAGGCATTGCTTCGCGCTCACCGCGAGCTCAAAGCTCATGGATACGGTCTGATGATCCACGATGGGTATCGTCCATGGTATGTCACGAAGATTTTCTGGGATGCCACACCCGTCGATAAAAGGATCTTTGTCGCCGATCCGGCAGCAGGCTCTATCCACAACCGTGGTTGCGCCGTTGACCTGTCGTTATACGACTTGAAAACCGGCCTGGAGGTGAAAATGCCGAGCGGCTACGACGAAATGACAGATCGTGCCTATGCCGACTACCCAGGCGGCACAGCCGCCGAGCGCACGCGCCGCGCCCTGCTTCGAGAAGTCATGGAGAGGCAGGGTTTCAAAGTCAACCCGGAAGAGTGGTGGCATTTTGACTATAAGGATTGGAAAGCGTATCCGATTCTGAACGTGAAATTCGAAGACATCGGCCGGTAGGTATGCGGCGGATGCTCAATGCGCAGGAGCATTGCTCAGCTTCGGCAACCTCCAGCGATTGGTCAAAAGCTTGTATGCAGGCTCCGGAAGTTGCACCAGCAGCGGCTTCCGCTCCGGATTAAGCCAGACGAGCAGCGGCTCCAGGTTCATCTGCGACATTGCAGTGCATCCGGCGGTGCCTTTGTCGCTGCTATGCCAGATATGGAGAAAGATGCACGATCCGCCTCCCGGTTTCGGCGCATTCTTGTCGCGCCCCGCAACCATGCCGTTGTAATTCACCACGATTCCCCAACGGTAAGACTCACCCACGTCGCGCATGTGCTCCGAGCTGTTCCAGTCGGGATCAACCGCGGAGCGATCCACGATCCGGTTATAGTGCTTCGAATTCACGTCATCTACACACTCGGTCGATTCGGTCAGCGTCAAATAAGGGAACTTCAGCCCCGCCAGTGGCTCTGCCGCGTATCCAAACGCCGTGCCCAGAGAAAACATCCCAGCCGGTGATCTTCCGTCACCCTCTTTTTTCACGGGATCGGATGCCGCACGGATGTTGGCGTCCTCAGGCGAAACCAGGCTCGAATCCCATCCCAGGCCATGCTCGCCAACAACGATTGGAATTGGCTCGCCCACCGGGCGCCACGGCTCGCGCGCCGTGCCGCGCTCAAATCGTTGTAACCGCCCTTCGACTGCGTCCCAGTTCGATGTGGTCACCACGATCAACTGAGTGGAACCGCCGAAAGGGTCTCTCTGGGCGGCGCCGGAGTGAGCTGCAGAAAACGCACACCCACCGCCGAGCAGCAATAGAAGAACCAGAACACAAACAGTTCTCATCTTGAGCAGTGTAAGTCATGGCGATCTTTAATCTTCAGCCAACAGCAACCTTCCAAAATGCAAACTGTCTCACCCAAGGGGTTCATCACAATCCGTTGTCAAGCTTTCCGCCTCCTCGATGCCGCTGCCAAACCTGCCCTAAGTCGTTCTTTTTCTGACCCCTGACGGCTGTTCCCTCATTCCTCTTTTCTTTGCAGGTTATTTCTGTCATTTCGCTACACTTGTTTCATGGATCAATCGAACATCTCCGAAAGGTCTGGAGGCGGCTCAGTGGCGCTCGTCGAGCATGCCCAGCGAACCTTGGACCGTTGCCGTTTTTCCGGCGAATCTGCTCCCTCGGTGACGAATCGCACAATTTATTGTGCAGCGCTCGAAAAAACGCGACTCCAAGTCCTTTCCTTTGAATATTATCCACGATAACCCTTTTGTTATCACCGGGTTACGGTGGAGGACCGAAGCTGCAAACCATTGAAAGGAAAACCCTTAACCTCAAAAACCGGGGGTACGGGGGGTAGGGGTAAAGGGGTACCGAAAAGTAAACACGCCGCAGTTGGACAATGTCCCAATAGACTCATGCGCACTACGAAAGTCGGTATCAGGGAGTCGCAGCTGAAAGATAGGAGCTAGAGGCTGCTTTCTTCACCAACTCTGCACTGGAGCGCAGCCCCTCGCCCGTTATTCTGGAAGAACAATGACCAACCTAGGCAAACCCCTTCGCCGCGTCGCCGTCTTCTGCGGATCGGCCTTTGGAAACAACCCCGCGTTTCGCGCCGACGCCGCGGCTCTCGGCACCGGCATTGCCAATGCAGGAATCGGCCTCGTCTATGGAGGAGCCTGCCGCGGGTTGATGGGAGTGATCGCCGATGCCGCTCTCGCCGCGGGAGGCGAAGTGATCGGCGTGCTGCCCAACGAGCTGAGTGGCCGCGAGATTGCCCACAACGGCCTCACATCGCTCGAAATCGTCTCCACCATGCACGAGCGCAAGGCCCGCATTCACGAGCTTTGCGATGCCATTGTTGCGCTGCCCGGCGGCTACGGCACCCTCGACGAACTGATGGAAGCCATTACCTGGGCGCAGATCGGACTGCATGCCAAGCCGTGCATCCTGGTGAACACCGCAAATTATTGGGATGGCCTGCTTGCCTTTCTCGATACTGCCGTTGCCGCCGGATTTATCGAGCTGAAGAATCGCAACCTCATACGCATTGCCGCCAACGCGGCGGATGCGCTCGCCATGGCCGTCGGCCGCGCGTAACTCGCAAGGCCTCCCTGACCGCTTGCTGCTGTACCAAATGGGGTGCCCCAGAGCCTGTCCTGAGCGAAGCCGAAGGATCTCGATTTTGAGACCTGGGATTGGCAATCGCTACGTTTGAAATTTCGCCGTCAGAGACCGACGCCGTCACCCAGCCGCCGGCTTGTATCATGCCTCTATGTCTGCGAAGCTGCGAATCGGCGTTCTGAGCACTGCCAACATTGGCGTAAAAAAAGTCATCCCTGCCATGCAGCAGGGCAAGCTGACTGCGGTCACTGCGATCGCCTCGCGCGATGTGGCCAAAGCCCGCGAAACAGCCAGGGCACTCGGCATTCCCACTGCCTACGGCTCCTATGAAGAGCTCCTTGCCGACCCGAACATCGATGCCGTCTACAACCCACTGCCCAACCAGCTTCACGTGCCCTGGACCACGAAGGCCGCCGAAGCAGGAAAGCACGTGCTCTGCGAAAAACCGCTGAGCATGAACGTCGCCGAGGCCAAAACCCTGCTCGGCGTCCGCGCCCGCACCGGCGTAAAAATCTGCGAAGCCTTCATGATTCGCAGCTCCGAACAATGGCTGCGCCTGCGCCAGCTTCTCGATGAAGGCCGCATCGGTGAGCTGCGCTCGGTCACCGCCCACTTCAGCTACTTCAACGTCAACCCGGCCAACATCCGCAACCAGGTGGAAACTGGCGGCGGCGGCGTATACGACATCGGCTGCTACTGCATCCACTCCGCGCGCTACGCCTTCGGCCAAAACCCAGTGCGTGTGGTTGCCGCCCTCGACCACGATCCGCAACTCGGCACTGACCGGCTGGCCTCCGCAATTCTCGAATTTCCCTCAGGCCACGCCATCTTCACCTGCAGCACGCAATTAATCCCATACCAGCGCGTAAATTTCTTTGGCACGCGCGGCCGCATCGAGATCGAGATTCCCTTTAACGCACCCAACGATCGGCCGACCCGCCTCTTTGTAGACTCGACCGGCGACCTCAACTTCAGCGGCATCACAACGGAGATATTTCCCGCTGCCGACCAGTACACGCTGCAAGGCGACGCCTTCGCCAAAGCGATCCAGGAGAATACTGAGGTGCCCGTGCCGCTGGAAGACTCCATCGCCAACATGGCAGTAATTGAAGCAATCTTCCGCTCCGCAAACACAGGCAACTGGGAAGTTCCGGAACGATAGAAGCGGGTTGTTCGCCGAACGATCAGGCTGCCACTGCGCTTATGCAGCTTGCACTGCCGCAGCGCACTCCTTCAGATCGCTTGCCAGCGCGTCCGCGCGCCCTGGATCGCTGTCCCACGCGAACATGAACCGCGCCGCGCCGCCGATGAAGGTGTAAAAGGTCCAGCCGCGTGAACGCAGTTGGTTCAGGATCTCCTCCGGCGCCTCGACAAACACGGCATTCGCCTCGACCGGCTGCGCCAGGTTGACGCCTGGAATCCCCTCAATCCGTGCGGCGAACTGGCGTGCGCATTGATTGGCGTGTGCCGCATTGCGCAGCCACGCTCCACTCTCGAGCATTCCCACCCATGGCGCGGAAAGGAAGCGCATCTTCGACGCCAGTTGCCCCGCCTGTTTGCAGCGGTAGTCGAAATCGGTGGCGAGCGCCCGATCGAAGAACAGCACAGCTTCTCCCATGGCCATTCCGTTCTTCGCGCCGCCGAAGCACAGGACGTCCACACCGCTCTTCCAAGACATCTCCGCCGGCGAGCAGCCCAGGCTCGCACATGCGTTGGCAAAGCGTGCGCCGTCCATATGCAGTGAAAGTCTATGCGCACGGCAGGCGTCGGCCAGGGAATGCAACTCTGCAAGGGTATAGACTCGCCCGGTCTCAGTGGCCTGCGTAATCGTGACTGCGCGCGGCTTGGGATAGTGAATGTCGTGGCGCTTGGTGGCAAGCTCGTGAATGGACTGCGGCGTCAGCTTGCCCTCAGCGCTTGCCGCCACCAGCAGTTTGGAGCCGTTGGAGAAGAACTCGGGAGCGCCGCACTCGTCGGTCTCAACGTGCGACTGATCGCAGCAGATTACGCTGTGATAGGACTGGCAAAGTGACGCCAGCGCCAGCGAATTGGCAGCCGTGCCATTGAAGACGAAGTAGACTTCACAATCTGTCTCAAACAGGTTGCGAAACGCGTCAGCCGCCCTGGCCGTCCACGGATCGTCGCCATACGATGTCACGTGCCCGCGGTTGGCGGCTTCCATGGCCTGCCACGCCTCAGGACAGATGCCCGCGTAGTTGTCGCTCGCAAACTGCTGCTGGAGGCTCGCCGCATCAATGCCATTCATGATTAAGCCCTCATTCCCAAAACATACGGAAACACAAAACCGAGACTGAAGATAGTGCGCATCATCAATTGTATTGGGGTTGGGGAATTCAAAGCGTGGGTGAGGTTTGACCCCCAACACAGAAGTTTGCAGGCCTTCTTGCATGGAGCGGAACAGTCCTCAGGCGAAGGACCAAACGCGCTCGATGGTTTTTGAAAGGATCCAGCTTTTGTCCTCGTCGTTGAGAAACTTCATCTCGTCGCGAACCACGTTCAGTGTCTTCGCATACGTGGTCCACTTTTCATGCACGGGCCAGTCCGTACCCCACATGAGGCGTTGAGGGCCGTAGACGGCGTAGAGCCGTTTGACGTATTCCTGCGCGTCAAGCCAGGGATAGGGTTGGCGGGAGATTGACCAGGTGTGGGAGATTTTGACAAATACCCGCGGATAGCGCGCCAACGCGATGAGCTTATTGAGTTGCTGAGGCTGGTCGATGGGGCAATCGGCCATGTGGTCGATTACTACATCGAGAGTCGGGCATTGTTCAATCAAAGGAACTAGGTCCGGCATACGCGTGATCGGCGCGTAGATCTGCATCGGAACGTGGAGAGATTCCGCACACTTCCAAAGCGGCGGCATAAGCGGGCCGTTGATCCAATCACCGGTTGCATCGGCCGAGGGGCTGAGCCGGACACCGTGAAATCCCT
Source organism: uncultured Acidobacteriaceae bacterium (assembly GCA_963841095.1). Lineage (GTDB taxonomy): Bacteria > Acidobacteriota > Terriglobia > Terriglobales > Acidobacteriaceae > Telmatobacter. Next base: position 206,281 of record CAWJBE010000009.1, on the reverse strand, counting down.
CCGCGGTGAGAACGGAAAGCTGGTCAGGCGCAGCGGGGTCAACCGGATTAACGCGGCAAACGGCCATGAAGTAAGGTGCGTATTTCTTCATGGAGTCGGCGGTGTAGCGGTTGTCCCAGCGGTAGCCAATGTATTGCACAAGAACCGTTCGCTGGACGTTATTGGCGCGCATCAAATTGAGAAGCATCGGAGGCGTGCGGTCGGACTTTGGAGCGTCAGTTGTTTCGGAGGCCCATGGGTAGCGCGGATCATTGACCCAGACATGAACATGAGGGTCGATGATGCGGTATTTCAGCGCCGTTGCCGGCAGCGCTGTTGCGAAAGCCGCAAAAGAGAATTCCCGGCGATTCATGAGTAAATCGGCTCCAGTTTCTTAACTATGTAGGCGCCGCATCGCTTAAAGTCGTCAAGCGGGCCGTTGCGCGCCGTATCGAGATCGACGCAAATCCAACCGCGGTAGCGAACACTCTTTAGAACCCTGTGGCACGCGGGAAAATCGACTTCACCATCGCCCAGATCGTAGATGCTGGAAAAGAAGCGCGCTTCCGTTGAGTCTTTGGGAAGCACCTTGCCGTCCGGCTCAATCCAGTCGGCACTGGGAGCGGTCCACTTGGCATCCTTGTAGTCGAGAAATCGTATTCGATGCTTATACCGGTCGATGGTGCCGACGACGTTGCAGCCGGCGAGATCAAGGTGGGCCGTGTCTGGTGAGAGCCCGAAGAGTTTAGGATCGGTCATCGACATGAAGCGATCGACCTCCTCTTGCGTCTGGACCATTTCGCCCATGTGATTGTGCAGACCTGCGGTAAATCCCATTTCACCCGCAAGTTCACCAATCTGGTTGCAGCGATCGCACAATTCCTGAAAGGCAGCTGGTGTGCCGGCTCCGGGTGCGGCACGGTTCGGCGAGAAGACAACGAGATGGTTGGCGCCGCAATCGGCGAGAAACTTCATTGCATCTCTCGCACTGTCGAGAACCTTCTGGCGCTGGGCCGGATCGTACAAAGGGCCACCCCAGGAGATCGTTACCACGTGAAGATTACGCTTTGAGACTTCCTGCTGCATTTGCGCCGCGGTCAAACCGTAACGATCGAAAATACGCGGGAATCCCGCGATGCGAATGCCGATGAAGCCTGTTTGCTTCATCACATCGAGAATGTTCGTGAAAGGGCATGGTGGCTGGTGGTTCCAAAGTGCGGAGGAGAGCGCCCATTTGATGTTTCCATTCGCGGGCAAGCGGCTTTCAGCTCCGGCCAAAGCGGAAGGCAGCAGGGAAAGAGACGCAATGAAAGTGCGACGATCAATCATCGCGATGATGATATCAACCGAAACCTGTTGAAGGCATTACCCCGACTCGGCTCGGCATTCTTTATTCTGCATTCTTTATGGCGGGCCGAAGTCTAGCGGAATTGGCATCGCAAGAAGAGGCTAGAAGATAGGCGCTCTCGCAGCGGTTTCAGCCTGCGTTGCTAGCGAGTACGATGCCCATGTCTCCAACCCCGTTCCGGTGAATGCGCCAGCCAGTTCCGGGCCGGCTTTTTGTGCCCATCGGGCATGATTTTCGTCCATCTCGGGTGATTAGCGAAGGGAAGGGACCAGGCGCGAAAGGACGGTTAGACCAGATTGAGGATTGAATTTGATCGAGAGAGTTTGGAGGCGCGGGCCGGGATCGAACCGGCGCATAAAGGTTTTGCAGACCTCTCCCTTACCACTTGGGTACCGCGCCTCGGGCCGCCTGCGTCACCGGTTGCGGATCGTCCCATACCGTTCTCAGCCCAGTTCGATTGGAACAGCGGAGTCGGAATGGAGCGGGAGACGAGACTTGAACTCGCGACCCTCGCCTTGGCAAGGCGATGCTCTACCACTGAGCTACTCCCGCTTGACGCAAGTTTGAGTATACCGGGCCGCCGAAACCGGGTCAATCTGACCCCATCTCCTTCAGGATGTGGCGATTCTCGTTGAGGGCTGCGATGAACTCCCGTCGAGTTGTATCCCTCCGAGCCGCTTTCGGCCGATTGACCGGCCACGGCGCTTCCCGTACACTTAGAGATTGCGAGGGATGCGGCTCAAGCCGCCTTTGACCCCGCAACATTTTACCTGAAAAGCAGGATGAGACCCCTGAAATTCAGGCTGGGAGATAGAAGCAAAACCATGGCAAACCACGTATCCGCGCTCAAGCGCGCCCGGCAGACCGAAACACGAACCGAAGTGAACCGCTCCAACCGCGCCCGCGTGCGGACCAGCCTGAGGGCGTTGCGCGAGGCGCTGGCAAAGGGCGACGTGAAGGCCGCCAAGGCGCAGTACAGCGCCACCGTCTCAACGCTCGACAAGGGCGTGCGAAAAGGCGTTTTGCACTCCAACACGGTCTCCCGCTACAAGAGCCGCTTGAACGCGCGCCTCAAGGCTCTCGGCACAGCCAAAGCGTAGGCCGGCGGGCCCTTCGAGATAAGCAAAACAATTTCGGCAGATGAAGAGCAGCTGGGAGCGATCCCGGCTGTTGCTGTTTTTAGGGGAAATCTTGGCTATGGCCCCTTGCGCATCAGCGGCTTGAGCACTGGAAGGAGCGTGCCGGCAATGATGGCGGAACCCTTGGCGGTGGGATGGATGCCGTCGCCCTGGATGGTTCCAGGGACACTGATGAGGTTCTTATAGAGCATCGGCACAAAGGCCACGTGGTGATGCGCGGCGAGATCGCGGAAGATCTGATCGAACGACCGGATGTAATCGGGGCCATAATCGGGCGGAAGCGTGATGCCCGCGAGCAGGATCTTTACATGCGCGCGCTCGAGCGCAGTGAGCACCTGGTCCAGGTTGCTGCGCGTCTGATCTACAGGCAGTCCGCGCAACCCGTCGTTGCCGCCAAATTCCACAATCACGATGGCAGGGTGCATGTGCAGCACGAAAGGCAGCCCTGCCAGCGCATCCTTTGTGGTCGCGCCGCTGGTGCCTTGATTGACAACTTTGTAGTGGTATCCCTGCGCGTCGAGTTTCCTCTGCAGAAAGTTGGGATAAGCCTGGCCATCGGGAAGGCCGAGTCCTGCAGTGATGCTGTCGCCGTAGCAGACAAGGAGCGGCCGATCGGCGGCATGCAGCGGTCCCGCCGGCAAAAGCAGGAGGCAACATGCGACAAGAACCGCGCGCCGAACGTCCACGTATACAGTGTAGCCGCATGCCATTGGGAGCGGCGACCCCAGGAAGCGCTGACATTAGCCTGCGCCTTGACGGGCTACAGTGTTTCCGAGCCGGTCAAAGACCGGCCATATACACTGCGAGTGGCGGGAGGACGAATTGATTCAAGTCAAGGGCGCGAAGAAATGGATCCAGAATGGCGCGCGACGCGTGGAGATTCTGCAAGGGATTTCATTGGAGATACCAGCCGGGCAATTTGTGGCAATTGTGGGCGCAAGCGGCAGCGGAAAGAGCACGTTGCTGGGACTGCTTGCCGGCCTCGACGCGCCCAGCGAAGGCGAAATCTGGCTGGATGGAGTGCCCATCCACAATCTGGCGGAAACGCAGCTGGCCGCGGTGCGCGGGCGCAAAATCGGGTTCGTCTTCCAGTCTTACCAGCTTATCCAAACGCTCACGGCGTTGGAGAACGTGCTGCTTCCCTACGAGCTCAACGTCGAGGGCAGTGGACTGGCGCAGGCTCGCAGGCTGCTCGATGAAGTGGGCCTGAAGGAGCGCATGGATCACTATCCAGTGCAGCTCTCGGGCGGCGAGCAGCAGCGCGTGGCACTGGCGCGCGCCTTCGTGGCCGATCCGCCGATTGTGATGGCCGACGAACCGACTGGCAATCTCGACTCAGTGAATGGAAAGCTTGTGCTGGATCTGCTGCTCGATCGAAATCGCAATGCGGGGACCACCTTGGTGCTAGTGACCCACGACCCGGAAGTGGCCAGCCGTGCCGACCGCAAGATTGTCCTCAAAGATGGCATGGTGGTCGAAGATTCAAATCCGGGCCCGTTTCCAACCGCTTCAAAATCGACACAGGGAGAAGAATGGCCAAGCGCGCATTGAGTTGGAAACGCGCGGCAGCCATCGGCTGGCGCGATTTGAGGTCTGCACCCGGCAAGTTCGGCTTTGTCGTTTTGTCAGTGGCAGTGGGAGTTGCCGCGCTGGTGGGCGTCCGCGGGCTTAGCGACAGCTTCCGCAGCACACTGAACACGGAGGCGCGTTCACTGCTGGCCGGCGATTTGAGTGCACGCATGTTCCGCGCGCCTACAGCCGAAGAGTTGAACAAAATCGCGGCCATCGCGGCCCAAAGCGGCGGCCAAATCCGCTCTACGTGGGTTATTGAGACGATTTCAATGGCCTCGGTCCCCACAAATCCATTGCCGCTGCTGGTTTCGCTCAAGGCGGTCGATCCCTCTGAGTACCCCTACTACGGAACAGCCGAGTTGGACCCGGCGATGCCGTTGCAGAAGGCACTTCAGGGCGACTCGGCCGTGGTAGCGGACGAATTCCTCATACGCCTGAATGCGCATGTCGGCGATACGCTACGCCTGGGCGGCAGGGACTTCCGCATCTCCGCAGTGCTGAAACAGGAGCCAGATCGGATTAGCGCGGGCGCGGGATTGGGGCCACGTGTGATGATCTCGCAGGCCTCGATGGCGAGCACGGGATTGCTGGCGCCCGGCAGTCGCGCAAGCCGGCGACTGCTTGTGAAGCTTCCGGACGCACCGCCAAAAGGGCTTACCGCCGACGCTGGGGCCGCAGCAGTACGCGCGCAGGTTGAAGCGGCGTTGCCCGATGCGCAGGTCATTGACTTTCGCGAGGGCAATCCGGCGCTTAGCCGTGGCCTCGACAATGCGACCTCTATCCTGAGTCTCATCTGCCTGGTTGCGATGGTTCTGGGCGCCATCGGCGTCGCAATGGCCATGCACGCACACCTTGAGCAGCGAATGGACATGCTGGCGATTCTGAAGGCCGTGGGTGCGGATTCGGCAGATTTGCTGCGCATTTTTCTCCTGCAGACACTAGGCCTCGGCCTGACCGGAGGACTATTAGGTGTCGCCGCGGGCGTGGGTGTGATGGCGGTGCTGCCTGCGGCCTTTGGCCAATTGCTCCCAGTGCATGTGATCCTGCATTTTCCATGGCTGTCTGCGCTGGCCGGCTTGGGAACGGGCCTGCTCACGACTCTGCTCTTCTGCCTGCCGCCGTTACTTGACGTTCGTGCCGTGAGGCCGGTGCTGGTTTTGCGCAGGCTCGTTGAGCAGGGACCAACCGGCATCGGCGACTTTCTTGCACGTTGGTGGGCGCGTCGCCTGCAACTCGGCATCGCCGCGACGGTGATCGTCGCGCTGGGCGCCATTGCCTGGGCGCTCTCGGACTCACCTAAAGTCGGCGCGTGGTTTGCTCTTCTGTTCACCATCGCTCTCGTCGTCCTGCTGGCTATGGCTGCCGCGGCTCTGCGCGCGTTGCGGTTTCTTCTCGATCGCACGCGTCTGCGCCTGCCGTCATCGCTTCGCCACGGCCTCGCCAACCTCTATCGGCCAGGCAATCAATCCGCTGCGGTGCTTGCGGCGCTGGGCACCGGAGTCATGCTGATCCTCGCCGTATTCCTCATGCAGAAAGATCTCCTGCAGGATCTCCGTGAGACGGCCGCTCCTAACTTGCCTAACGTCTTCCTGGTCGACGTGCGGACCGATGAGGTCTCTGGCGTCAAAGAGTTTTTCGCGCGCCAACAGGGCGTGCGCCAGCCGCTCAATCTCATCCCAGTTGTGATGGGCCGCTTCATTTCCATCAATGGCGAGCCAGTGGAACAGATGAAAGGGCAGCACTATCCGCGGCGGATGCTCGAGAGCGCCGAGCTCAGTTGGGCCGATGTGCCGCCTGACGGTGACAAGGTGACCGAGGGCGCGTGGTGGAAAAGCGGTAGCCCATTAGAGATCGCGGTGAGCGATGGGGTGGCCAAGCGGCTGCGCATCAACGTGGGCTCCGCAATGGAGCTGGAAACCGGCGGAACAACGCGGTCGCTCAAGGTGGCCGCGATCTATCGTGCCGACGGCCAGCACCTGGGCGCACGCGTGCAGTTTGTTGTGCCTTCGGGGATGATCTCCGATGAGCCGTCGACGTGGTACGGCGGCATCCACATGGACCCTAATCAGGTGCCCACAATGGAGCGGGCCTTCTTCTCGGCCTATCCCACCATCACAGTCATCAACGTGGCCGACGTGCTGGAGCGCATTGAGAGCGTGGTGGATCAGATCACCTTCGTGATCCGGCTGCTGGCCGGATTCTCGATTCTGGCCGGGCTCACGATTCTCGCTTCAAGCATTGCCAGCACGCGCTTCCGCCGCATGCAGGAGGCGGTGGTGCTTAAGACGCTTGGTGCTACTCGGATGCGGATTGTGCGTACCTTCAGCGTCGAGTTCAGCGTTCTGGGATTGTTGGCGGGCGCGGTTGGAGTGGTATTCGCCAACGTGCTTACGCGCGTGCTTCTACATCGGCTCGACATCGTATTTCACATCGAGTGGATGGCCACATTCGTGGCGCTGGTTGGAACGGCAGTCCTGGCCACGGCAACGGGCTGGATCGCGAGCTACCGAATTCTTGGTCTGAGGCCGCTGCAGGTTTTGCGTGAAGAGTGAAAGGCGGAGCCGAGCAGCGTCGCGAAAACAGTGAGACTGGTATTCATTTACGGATTGCCTGCAACGGGCAAGCTGACTCTTGCCCGCGAATTAACAACCTTATGCGGCTACAAGCTCTTCCACAATCATCTTGCGGTCGACCTTCTGCTTTCGGTTTTTGAGTTTGGCAGCGCGCCGTTTGTGGAGCTGCGCGAAGAGATTTGGCTCTCGATCTTCAAGCAATCGGCTCGCAGCAATCTGCGGGGTTTGATCTTTACCTTCGCTCCGGAGAGGACCGTGCGCCCGCAGTTTCTTGCGAATGCGTTCAACTCGGTGACGGGGGCGGGCGGCGCAATAGATTTCGTCGAACTTACTTGCCCCATGCCGGAGTTGAAACGCCGAATTGTCGAGCCTTCGCGGCGAGAACATGGGAAGCTGACCTCGCTGTCCCTATTCGAGCAACTCCTTGCTGAAGGGGTTTTCGACGCTCCAGCTATGCCCATCCCAGCGATCACGATCGACACGAGTGTGTGGACTCCTGCGGAGGCGGCTGCGCGGATTCAGCAGCTGCTTCGTCTTCCGCAAGCATTTTGATTGAGATTCTCGGCTTGGCTATCGTGCTCGCAGCGTCAAAACAATGCCTGTGGCAGGTGAATTCTCATCGCCCCCGTGCCCGTTGACCCGGGCTGGGAATGCCCCGTAAGATGAAGGAGTTGGCTTTATGCGCCCTGCAACGGGGCCGGGCCACACGGCTGCAAGTGGAGCCGCACCGCGCGCTTGTTGCCCCCTCGTTCAACGGCAGGACAGCTGACTCTGGATCAGCATATCGGGGTTCGAATCCCTGGGGGGCAGCCAAATTAGAATGAACAACTTCCGCAACTTCACCTTCTAACCCGGAGCCTTCTGGTTGCGCCGGGGTTGCGTTTTGTTGTGGAATTTGCTCCGAGTCGAGTCAGTCTACCCATGAAATATCATCGCCGGCGTGCGGCCGGCACCGGGTAATGATCAGCATCTACTGAGATTCAAAATGTCCAGGGAAGATCAATACCAGCAACTATTCCTCTGCGTTAATTCGAGCCAAATATCGTTGGAACCAGCGAGTCAGTATTTCGCTCTGAAACGAGCGGCAGAGCAACTGCAATCCGGGCGCCGCCAGACTCGCGGTTCAAAGCTGAGACGCTCCCACCGTGAGCACGCGCCACGGCGTCGACGAATGCCAGGCCTAGCCCATGCCCGTTCGAATCCCGGCCCTTCACGCGGCGCTCGAACACATGCAGAAGCACTTCGGGGCCAAACCCTGGTCCATCGTCTTCGAGCAACAGCAATGCGGCATCATCTTCGCCACGCAGTTCGATCGTGAGGTTGCAGTTGGGAGGCAAGTGCGTCAATTCATTGTCAAAGAGATTAGCGACCATGCGATGAAGCAGCGCAGCATCGCCGACGATTCTCACCGGGCCGTCACTGTGCAGCCTCACTCGCAATCCCTTCTCTGACATGGAGGGTTCGTAGAGATCGATCATGACCTTTAACAAGTCGTTCAAGTCGACCGCGTTCCACGTGAGCCGAAGCGCATCCGCTTTGGCTTCGGCGACGTCCAACGATTTGTTGAGAAAGTCAGTAAGTCGATCCAACTCGTCGATCGCGGAGACAATCGGCTCCGCCTGCTCCCCATCCGAAACCGTCGACAAAGACATCTCAAGCTTTCCGCGAATGGCTGTCAGGGGGCTGCGTAAATCATGGGCGAGCGAGTCCGTGATGGTATGTAGCTGATGCATGGAACTCTCGATGCGGTCGAGCATGCGATTGAGAGTCAGGGCCAGCTGGCTGACTTCGTCGTTTCGTTTGGTTGTCGGCACTCTGGCGTTCAGATCGGAATGACCGATTCTCGAAGCCGCTTCAGTAATCTCCCTCACGTGGCTCAACATGCGCCGAGTAGTCAGAAACACAATGCCGAAGCCGAGCAGAACAATCAGCAGCCAAAGCAGAAGGAAGCGCAGGCGTAAGCTTTTCAGTACTCGCAGCTCATCTCGCTCCGACAAGCCCAGAAAGATATGGCTGCCATCTCCGATGAGGACAGAAGCCACGCGAAAGGGAATCGCAAATCCGGGAACGTGCAGGTCAGTTGGATGTTCCGCAGGAACTGCGCTCGCCTCGATAGCCTTCAAGTGGACCTCGCCATTGCCCGCGCCAACCCACAGCATGAGAGATCCGTCAGTGCCCGATTGAAGAAAGAATACTGAGTCGTTCACGCCGCTCTCTGAGGGCAGTTTATTCGGCACCTCTCTCGCCGCCAGTTCTGCCACTTCGCCCACGACGCGGTCATAGAGTGCATCCTTCGGTGTCCGTTCTGCGACGTCGGCAAGCACTTCCACTTCGCCTGACAACCACGCATCGGTGCGGCGCTGAATATCGGCGGCCACAAAGCTCTGCAGAAAGACGAAGACCACCATGGTTCCGCAGGCAAAGGCAAGGGTCGCCCATAACGAAATGCGCCAGGCGGCGCTGCGCATTGGCGGCTTAGCGGTCCTTGAGGACATAGCCCACCCCTCGCATGGTTCGGATCAGTGGCTGCTGCCCCGCGCCGTCAACCTTGCCGCGCAATCTGTAGATATGCACGTCGACGACATTGGTATCCGGCTGGATGCGCATGCCCCATACCTTGTCGAGGATCATCGAACGTGTGACGACACGCCCGGCATTTCTGCATAGATACTCGAGGAGCACGAATTCCTGCTGAGTCAGTTGCAGGAGTTGTCCGCCGCGTAATGCCTCACGCCGCAACAGGTCCAATTCGAGGTCCAATACTCGCAACCGGGTTGCATCGCTTGCCGAAGGGCTGTTGCGCTTCAGCAGGTTGCGAAGTCGCGCCAGCAGTTCAGCCAACGCAAATGGCTTGGTCAGATAGTCGTCTCCGCCTTGCTCCAGTCCGCGCACTCGATCGTCGACTGAGCGGCGCGCTGACAGGATCAGAACTGGGGCCTTCACTCCTAGTTGACGCAAGCGAAGAATCAAGCCGATTCCGTCCTGATCGGGCAGCCCAAGATCGACAATAAGTATGTCAAACGCACTTTCTACGGCAAGCCGCTCGGCCGTCCTTCCGTCCGATGCGACTTCCACTTCGTATCCTGCTTCCTTAAGTGAGCGCCGCAGGAAACTTTGGATGTCGATTTCGTCTTCAACTAGCAGGAGACGCATGAGAGGATATTAGTTCATTTGCTTTGACCTTTACAGGTCGCCCCCTTTTGGCTGGGCAAAGCAAAGAGCGCAAACGAGCCGATTCTACCAACATGAACATATTGTCATCTGGACGTTCACACCCGGTCATCTCGGTTCACCATCTCCAGACACAGTCCCCAGCAAAAATCCGATGGGACTATGCCTATTCGTAGCGAAAGCTACTACTTTTGTCCGAGATGTGACGCCGGAATCACCAGATGCCTGCAGTCCGGTCCAGGTTTTGCTAACACGCTGTTTCAAAACTCTGACTCTTTGGCACGGATGGATCAGGCTGTTATGATCGATTCTTTTGTTGGGGTTAGCGGGCGGGTTTTCCGAACTCATGTCTCCGAGCCGCACCGGCATATTTCAGATTGCCACCACACACGAAACCTATCTTCCAGCGATCGTCCTGAATGCTACATCCAATGATTGGATGCTCAGCGAAGCAAATCATTCTGCGGCAGGTATCTGCCTTGATCAAGCTGTAGGCAAGTAACGTGATAACGTAGGATTTCTTTCGCACATTTGATTGGAGTTTTATGCTTGGGAGGTTGGTACAAGCAGGAGGAGCGAGACCTCTGAGGCGAGGACGATGGAGCCAACCATGGAAGCGGGATTGGAGCCTGGCGGCGGGATGCAGGCGGTGCCTGGGCCGGTAGTGCAGATCGACGAAGGGCGCATTCAGGCGCATTTGGACGAGGTGGTCCGGGCGACGGTTGAGGAGACGCTGAACGGGCTTCTTGATGCCGAGGCGGATCGGCTGTGCGGGGCGCGCAAGTACGAGCGCACGGAAGGCCGCAAGGACACCCGCGCGGGCAGCTATGACCGGCAACTTCACACTAAGGCCGGCGAGGTGACGCTGACGGTGCCCAAGCTGCGGAGCCTGCCCTTCGAGACAGCGATCATCGAGCGCTATCGCCGGAGAGAGTCATCGGTGGAGGAGGCTCTGATCGAGATGTACCTGGCCGGCGTGAGCGTGCGGCGGGTGGAAGACATCACGCAGGCACTGTGGGGTACCCGCGTCAGCGCCAGCACGGTCAGCGATTTGAACCAGAAGATCTACGGCAAGATCAACGAGTGGCGGGAACGGCCGCTGGTGGGCGATTTCCCCTACGTCTTCCTGGATGGTCTTTGGCTCAAGCGCAGCTGGGGCGGCGAGGTGAAGAACGTCTCGGTGCTGGTGGCCATTGGTGTGGCGCAGAACGGCTACCGCGAGATTCTGGCGGTGAGCGAAGGCGCCAAGGAAGACACGGCCAGCTGGACGAACTTTCTGCGCGAGATGAAGCAGCGCGGCCTCAAGGGCATCGAGCTGTTCGTCTCTGACAAGTGCCTGGGGCTGGTGGAGAACCTGGCGGACTTCTTCCCCGAGGCCAAGTGGCAGCGCTGCGTGGTGCATTTCTATCGCAACGTGTGGACCGCGGTGCCCACCGGCAAGGTGAAGGAAGTGGCTGCGATGCTGAAGGCCATCCATGCCCAGGAAGATGCCAAGGCCGCTAAAGAAAAAGCTCACCAGGTAGTCGAGAAGCTGCGAGCGATGCGGCTGGCCAAGGCTGCGGAGATCGTCCAGAACGGCATCGACGAAACTCTGAGCTACTACGCCATGCCGCCGGAACACTGGCGCTGCCTCAGGACCAACAATCCGCTGGAACGGCTGATGCGGGAGATCCGGCGACGAACGAGGGTAGTGGGCGCGTTCCCGGACGGCCAGTCGGCGCTGATGCTGGTGGCCGCGCGGCTACGCCATGTGGCCGCGACCAAATGGGGAACCAAACGCTATCTGCAAATGGAACGGCTGGCCGAAGTCGTGGCCATCGCCTGACCGCTTTGCTCCGGGCCCCCATGGGGGCCCGGAGCAAAACAACCCCAACCCAACAACCTTCCCGAGTAAGACGGAAGATCGAAAGTGCGAAAAACTCTGGACACTACCAGTAACGTAATGGCACCGATGTAAAGAGTGGATTATCTACACGAAGTAATTGTTAACACGCTCGGTAGGTGCAACATGCAAGTTCTAATACTCACCTTCCTCACTTTTGACGTACCCATCGATTTGGTTTTAGATAAGTCCTCATCCGGTGATGAGCTTAGCTCACTTGCGCTGCATGCCTAAGCGGGTTGACTAAGGTCAGCTTTTGGACCTGATCAGAAGTCAAGCCGCATCCGGCAATGCGAACAGCATGACGAACCAACTCGATGCTCGCGAACTAATCCTAACGCACCGTTCCCAATAATGGATCAGGAGATTCGCGGTCTGCATGTTCGGTTGCGAGATCTGTCGCCCCCAAAGACTTAGCGGGATTGAAGCGATCGCTTTCTTCTTCGTCGTGCTTCTATATCATCTTCAAAGTGTGGGCGGCGGCGCGGTCGAAGGTGGCACCGGTTTGCCGTCGACTGTATGTCCTTCCATCAACTCCACCCGGGTTCCGTCCGGATCGTACAAATTCACCTGCCGCTTGCCGTTCTTACCCACGTGCATATCCAGCGGCTTACCGTAGGTTGTGAGATAAGTCTTGAACGCCGGGCGCGACTCGAGCCTTGCGATTGCCGTCAGCATGTCAGGCACAAGGAGCGACACATGGTTCTTGACTCCAAAGTTTGAGGGCTTTCCCTTGTAGAGCATCAGCTCGATGTAGTCTTTGCCGTCAGGGACCTGCAGGTTCACCCAGCTCAATACTTTCCCATCGCTGCTACCGCGCCACGTCTCCTTAAAGCCAAGCACGTCCTCATAAAACGCGAGCGACTTGTCAAGATTCCCCACCAGAAATCCAACATGATAGATCGCGTCGCTGATGCGAGACGGCGGCATGAACTTGCCCACATCTTGCATCTCGATCCCCGTGGGCAGGCTTTGCACAAACTCAACGAGCGTTCCGTCAGGATCCCGGATCTCGAACGCGTAGTCTCCTGTGCGCGTCTTGCCGCCGTTGCCGGGCTTCACGTCGAAACCCTTTGCGCGCAAGTAGGCACGCATCTGCTCGACGTTGCTCACGCTGAAGCAGTAGTGGCTCATCATGTTCGGCGGCGAGGCCGGAGCGTCAGTGAAAAGCTCGATGTGCTGGTGATCGTTAATCTTGATAAAGGCGATGCGAGTCTGATCTGTCCCCGGCCGGTTAAGCGTCGTGTACTCGTCAAAGCCGAGCAAATCATGCCAAAACGAGATCGTTTTCGGCAAGTCACTGACAAAATAGCCCACGTGCGAGATGCCGGTGATCTGCGGCCGCTGCGGCGCCGAATCCTGCGCGTTGACGTACGATGCGGCCAAAAGCGGTGCGACAGCGACAAGTGAGAAGAGAAGAAAGCATCGAGTGTTGGAAAGTCGCATGGTTGATTCCTTTCGGTTAACGCTGATTGATACAACCTGTTCAATCGCCCAGCAGTTGGAGATTTACAGGACGCCCGGTCGTATCTTTGTAGCGATCCCGAATCGCCCTTAGTTGGCCAACGAGGTCCTCGACGACCGCCTCGTAGCCCGGCTGCACGCGACGACCGTTGTCAATAAACAGGCTCTCCATTTCGTCAGGATCCTTCTCCAGATCGAAGAGCTCCCACTCATTCCTGTTGTAGTAGCTTATGAGCTTGAAGCGCTCGGTGCGGATTCCGTAGTGCGGTGCGGCCCAATGCGGCGAACCGAATTCGTAATAGTGGTAGTAGAAAGCTGGGGGCTCGCTCGAAAGGCTCGCACCGCGCAGAGCCGGCAAAATACTCTTCCCCTGCATCTCAGCAGGAATGGGCAAGCCCACCAGGTCCAGTACCGTCGGTGCATTGTCGATATTAATCACCCAATCGCTGCGCACGCTGCCCTGTGCGCCAATGCCTGGGCCGCGAATCATCCACGGTACCCGGATTGCCTGCTCATACATGAACCGCTTATCGAACCATCCATGGTCGCCCATAAAAAAGCCGTGATCCGTTGTGTAAACCACGATTGTGTTTTCGGCCAATCCGTTCTTCTCGAGATACTCCAGGAGCCGCCCGATATTGTCATCCTGCGAACGAAGCGTTCCAAGAAAATGCTCCATGAATCTCTGGTAGTTCCACTGCTTTCGCTGTCTTCCGGTAAGGTCCGTGGGCGGATTAAAATCCGGCATATCCTCAATCCGCATTCTTGCTACGCGTGCAGGACTCGCCCGGTGCTCGTAATCATCCCAGAATGTACCTGGCTCAGGAATTCTGACCCTTTCGTAAAGATGTTCGTATTTATGCGGTGGATCAAACGGCCGATGCGCATTGAAATACTGCACCATCATCAGGAACGGCTGCTTGAACTGCTGCAGTCCCTTGATTACCAGGTCGGTCATCACATCCGTTTCGTAGCCTTCATAGTGGAAATTCTGAATCTCTTCGCTGCCAAGGCTCGGATTTCCAAGAAATCCGTTTGGGTTGTAATATGGCCCACCGGCGCCCTCTTTATAGACAAAGTAATCAAACCCGATTTTGGCGGGGTTGACGGGCAGGTGCCATTTGCCCACTGTCCCCGTCTGGTAGCCGTGGCGCTTCAGAATCTTCGGAAACGTCTCTTGCGCCGTATCGAAATGCGGCATCTCGTCCCTGGGAATGTCCGCAACGTCCGGATTTCCGGTCATCCCATTGATATGGCTGTACGTCCCCGTGAGCAGGGTTGCCCTGCTCGGGGCACAGAGTCCGTTCGTGCAGAAGGCATTCTCAAACCGCACGCCCTCTTTTGCGATCCGATCGATATTGGGTGTTTCGATCAACTTACTGCCATAGCAACTCAGCGTGCTGATCGGCACTCCCTCCCCGGTAATCCACAGAATATTTGGCTGTTTCGGCAGCGTACCGGGAGAAGTTTGGACCGCTCCTCTTTGTGGAGGTAAGGATGGGGGTTGCGCCTGTGCGGAAACGGCCGACGCCGCAATGACTCCTCCAAGGCCCTTCAGCGCGTCGCGCCGCGAGATCGTTTCGCTGATTATCCGGGATGATTGCGCTCGTACGGTCATCGAAATTCCTCTAGCCGCGGAAAAATGTTGCCGCCAGCTTCACAGGAAAACTACATTCTCGGGCTTGCTTGTGGCAAGTGAGCGGAAATGGCCGTTGGAATTTCGCGCATCGCTGCATGGCCGGGAAATTCTGCGAATTTGCAAAGCTGCTCTGCGAGTGGCTTGGGAGCGATCCGCTCATCGATCAACACAGTTACCGCTCCCGGTCCGAAGCCCCCAGAATCGCGATCACTGCCGCTCAAGGCTCAGTGTAGGGCCGGATAGACACGGTATGCTTCGACGGTGACTGTCAGTGGAGTTCCTCTTACCTGAGAGGTTTTGAGCAGCACTTCGAAGTAGGGGAGGCCGGCTGTATGAAGCGTCTCGCGGAACGCTGAAAACTGCTCCCCTGAAAGGAAGTCGCCGGCAGCTTCAGTGGCTTCAGCAGAAGTGCCCTCTATCAACAACGCCTTGCCATCCTGGCCTGGATTCGGCAAAAGCGCTACCACGCAATAGCCCGCCGAGTCGGTTGATGTGTACGTAGCCTGCTCTCCCGCCACAGGCGCGCGATTCGTCACGGTCGTGACACCGAAGCCTTCGAATTTCGTGTTCTCAACAAAATTCAATCGGCTTTCAAAGAGCTCCACCCATGGGTTTGAGATCCGGCCGCCGATTAAAATCACATTGTCCTGTTTTACCAGCGCAGGCATATATTGACGGGCACTATATAAATGAATGTTTTTCCCGAGAGGATCCAGTTCCAGAATGCGCAGCGCCAATTTGAATTCGCTCGTATTTCCAAGGCTCTTGGTCGCGATCATGCCCTGGATAAAACGGGTCTCCGCGCTCATCGTGTTTGACTGAGACTGGTCGATGTAGCTGCGATTCAGATAGCCGTAGAATGGCGTCGAATGTTTGCTGATCTGCTCCATCAAAAGGAAAGAGTCGTCGCTGAGTACTAAGTCCGTATCGCGGCTTGTGTCAAAGAAATTCGACCACAACGCCGACACCGCCGGCTTGCTCTTCCACGGCGTGAGCGACTGGCGCATCGTATTCATGGTTTGTTGCTGATCGCGCACACGGACCCACAACGCAGCGCAGCACGCAGCCAATCCCAGAATCAGCGTGACAGAAATGACGAGCAGCACAATTGCCAAGCGGCGAATATGCACCGGGCCGATTTTTTGCCAGGTTTCGCCATCACGCAAAGCCAGTGCTTCGGCTGCCGCATCGTCGACGGCAGCCCGATCGCCTTTCCGGCCCGCATCCGTTTCTGGCGCGGTGCCGGCGGCGGGCCGCGAGCGTCGACTGAAGACTGGCTTGTAATTGCCCAAGGCAACCGTGATCACGACATCTTCCTGCTTGCCTTCTGTGGAGAAATAGGCGTCGAGCTTCTTGCGCAGGTGTGCCATCTGAACACGGACAATATTGTCGTCGAGAGGATTGAAATCGCTGCGGCGACCGAGTACCCGATGCGCGATTTCAGATTCGTGGATCGGCTCTTCGGGATTGAGTATGGCTTGCCGGACAATAAACAGAAGCATCTCGCGCAGTTGAGTGGCGCGATAGAGCGCGGAACTGCGGGCGACTCTCTCCGCTAGCTTCCACCGGGCATCACTTTCAAGAACCGACGTGCCGACGCCGAGGTCATTCGGGTTCTTTGCCTTGGTGATCAATGGATGGTATCCGTCCAGGCTGTCGCGATTATGACTGAAGCGGGATGGAATTGACAATCGAAATCTCTTAATTGCGTCTGCAACTATCTCTATTTTAAACGGTTTAACGTAAAGAATTCGCTAAAGCGATTACCATAGCGTTAAATTGACTGCCCAACTCCTTGTGTACTCGGCAACAGTGGTTCCGCCAGTCAAAGGCAGGTGCGGCGTCCCACTTCCAAGCTGCTCTGAATGATGCATGCAGCCAAACTACCTTCTATTGATCGGCATATCGACCGGCAAATGCTCCCAAGCAGAGTGCCTCGCGGGTCGTGAGAAGTGTTTCTGGTATCTAGCCACGGTTGCGAAAGAGTGTCAGCGCGAACCGATTTCCTCAGGAGGAACACCGATGAAAGATTTAGCCAGCAAAACTACGACGCAAGCTCATAAAACAGCAGCAAGCTCTATCTTTGCGATTGCATCGCTGCTTGTCGCGCTATTCCTGTTGCTTTCGGCCTCAAAGGCCGGCCACAGCCAGGGCATAACTGGCTCCATGACCGGAGTAGTCACCGATCCCAGCGGGGCGGTCGTCGCGGGAGCGACTGTAACCATTCGACAAACAGAAACCAATGCCGCAAGAACGGCCGAAACCTCGGAGGCGGGAACGTTCACCGTGACCCAATTGCCTCCGGGGCATTACACCGTTAAGGTCGAGAAAGCGGGCTTCAAAGCCTTTCAGCAAAGCGGAATCACGCTCACCATCGATCAAGTGGCGCAGATTAATGCGCAGTTGACAGTGGGATCGGCATCGCAGAGTGTCGAGGTGACGAGCACCGGGCCGGTAATCCAGACCGAAGATTCATCGGTTGGCCAGGTGATTGACAGCCAGGCCATCCAGAACACCCCGCTTAACGGGCGCTTAAGTGTAATGGGGCTGATTGCTCTGGCTCCAGGAGTCCAGGGCGTGGGTGCGCAGGATCAGCTTGCGGTCCGCGGCCTTACGTACGCGGTTGGTACCGGGAGCCGTAATGCTTACGGCGGTCTGGGCTCCACGCTGGATGGTGTGATCAACAAGGAAGTGACTCTGCAACGCTCTGAGCCCGAGGTCCCGTCGCTCGATGCGCTCTCCCAATTCAAAGTACTCACAACAGGCGCCCCGGCTGAGTTCAATGAGCCATCCCAGGTGATCGTGGTGACTGCCAGCGGTTCGAACCAGTACCACGGCGAGTTGCTTGAGTACAACCGCTCAAAAGGCACATCGGCGAAACCGTATTTCGGTGCCGGCAAGGCTCGGCCGCCCTATGAGCGCAATGAATACGGCGGCAACTTTGCCGGACCGATCCTGCTCCCGGGCTATAACGGTAAAGACCGCTCATTCTTCTTTGTCGCGTGGGAAGGGTTTCGCCTGTCCCAGTCAGCCAGCGTGAACAGCCAGGAGCCAACGTCGCTCGAGCGGCAGGGCATCTTTACTGAGTTCACACAGCCAATCATTAATCCCTCAACAGGCTTGGCTTTTTCAGGTCAGCAGATTCCAATAGGCAGTCAGAATTCCGTTTCGCTTCAGTTACTCAAACTCCTCTATCCCACTCCAACCGCCAGCGGCACCGGAACCAACACCTTCGAGCTGATTCCCTACACAAGCAACGCAAAACGCTTCTCACTTCGTCTGGATCACAAGATCAGCGACAAGGATCAAATCCGCGGAACATTCCTCGAAGCGCTCTACGGGCCGAATCCCGACGTGGGCTCTTCAAGCCTGCAAGGCGGCTTCTCGGGAGATGGCGAACACAACACCAACACAATTCTTGGCTGGACCCACACATTCTCTCCGACCTTGCTGATCGACACTTACGCCTCTTACTTCCACCTGCCCATCTACCGCACGCCGCAGAATGTCGGTACCAAATGGGAGTCAATTATCCCCGGGCTAAGCACGCAGCTGATTGAAGGCGCGCCGCAGATCACGATCTCCAACATCACCAGTGTTTCTGAGGCGGGTTCAAAGGACCTCGAGCAAGTGATACAGGCGAATACGGCTGTAACTAAGGTTTTTGCGCGGCACACCATCAAGACCGGCTTCGGCATTGTCTACGATAACCACTGGAACGACTCGGCAACCAGCCCGCAGCGCGGGTCGTACACCTTCAACGGCCAATACACCCAATGCACCACCACCTTCAGCAGTGCGTGCACCAGTTCAGGTGCTCCGTGGGCCTTCGCAGACTTTCTGCTCGGACTGCCGGCCACCACCGGTCAGGGGACTCCGGGCAACTTCATCACCCGCAATATATCGAGCCAATGGGCGGCCTACGTCCAGGATGACTGGAAGGCGACCTCCAAGCTGACCGTCAACATGGGCATCCGCTATGACTTGCAGTGGTTTGAACCCGGACCCTACGGCGAGTTCTCGTTGTATGTGCCTTCGCTCAAGAAAGTAGTCGTCTTCGGCAGTTCGTATCCGGCGGGTGCAATTTCTTCGTATGTAAGCTCGCTCACCGCTTCCAGCCTGATGACGCTGTCGTCCAGCGCTGGAATCAGCAACAATCCATTCAGCTTCCTGGGTCGGCCCGACAAGAATTTTGCGCCTCGCCTCGGATTTGCCTACCAGATCTGGCCAAATACCGTGGTTCGCGGTGCATACGGCATCTACTTCAACCTGCTGCCGGCTTCGTACATGGGCGACATGTTTGGAACGCTGCCGTTCGAGGCCTCGCAGACGTTTACCAACTCGAAGAGCTATGCTTCGGCGTTCACCATGAGCAACCCTTTTTCCGCGACGGGAACATTCAGCGCTAACCCTTCCGTCAACGCTGAACACTCACTCGTAACGCCTTATACACAGGAGTTCAACCTGGCCGTCGAGCATCAGTTTCCAAAGGACCTCGATATTCGGATCGGATACGTCGGGCAGCACAACTTGAAGCAAAACAATGCAAGCGGCTCCGGCACAACCGCGCCGAACATCAACCTGGCCGACCCGCCAGTCGTAGGTTCCACGGTACAAACCACCAATCTGGTTCAGCCCTTTGCATCGATCCCCTTGAACGTGTTCCCCATCTTCCACAGCATCATGAACTCGCTGCAGGTAGGCGTGCACAAGCAATACACCGGTGGCTTTGCAATCGGCGCGGAGTATCAGTGGACCCGGGTGCTGGGAACAGAAAATGTCGAAGATCCATCAGGCGCTCATCCAAGAGACTCGTATGGTCCGATTGCCGGTATTACTCCGCAGGTGCTCCAGGTCAACTACTCTTATGCGCTGCCATTTGGTCATGGGCAAGCGCTGTTTGCGAATGCAGGCGATTTTGCAAACAAGTTACTTCATGGCTGGCAGTTCTCGGGAATTTCCGACTTCCAGACTGGACAGCCGTTCTCAGTGACATATACCGCACCGGGTTCGCCGGTTGGTCAGGTAAGCGGACGCGCCAACCAGGTTGCGGGTGTGGCGCTCTACCCATCAAGTAAGAGCATTTCTAAGTGGTTCAATCCGGCCGCGTTTACCGCGCCGTCTTGCTACAACGCAAACACGACGGGCGTCTGCAGCACGATCTATAGCTCGACCGGTCCAACTACATACGACACGTACGGAACCTCGGGCTACGATATGCTGCGCGGCCCGGCGTACCAGGACTGGGATATGAGCCTGCAGAAGAATACAAGCTGGCATGACCACTACAACCTTCAGTTGCGAGCTGACTCGTTCAATGTCTTCAACCATCCGAACTTCAATACGCCGAATGCGAGTATCTCCAATTCCAACGTGGGCACAATCACCTCCACTTCAGGGACGCCGAGCTATGAGCAGCGCACGCTGGAGTTTGCCGTCAAATTAAACTTCTAGCGTTTCCTGCCTTTTGCAGACGTAAATCGTCCAGGGCTCTTCCCGCAAGGGAACAGCCCTGGCTAGGGCTTTGAATGCCAAGGCGGCGTTACGGCGTGAAGTGTGGTCAGATTGGGGATAAAGATGCGTTCATTGCGAGCGGGAATAGCGCCGGCTCTTTGCGCCATCAGTTTTGCTTTGGCGGCATCTGCCGCGCCACGGCACCCGGACATTGCGTCGCTCGGCAAGAATAGCCGCGAGCTTTTTCTCACCTCAATGTCGTGGGGTGACCGGTATTACGACGCACAGGCGAAGTTGTGCCGCATGCCGCCATCGCCCGCCAATGCGGAATTATGGCTTCCTTCTTACCTCATGGTGCGCGAATCGACGTGGTATGCACTGGGCCTGTTGCTCCGCGATGGCGCAAGCGACCGGGCGCGAGCCGCGCAAATTCTCGATGTGGTGCTGAAAGCGCAGTACCGTGAGCCCGCTAAGCCGTGGGATGGAACATTCCGTCGCTCGCCGGCTGAGCCGGAGCCAGGACCCGAAGCCGTGATGTGGCGTGGCTATGATCCCAATTGGCGCGAGTTTGTAGGCACAACGTTTGCCGTTATCCTTACCGAATATCCTGACCGCGTTTCGCCGGAGCTACGGCGTCGGATGATCGAGGCTATTGACTACGCGGTTGCAGGCGAGATGAAACAAGAACGCCTGGCCCCGACATATACCAACATCTCTCTGATGTACGGCTTTCTTTGGGGCTTTGCGGCCGTGCGCGGCGGCAGGCCGGAGTGGACGGCACAGGCAGAGCAATGGCAAAAGACGGTTTACGACCTGTACAAACAGCACGATGCGTTTTGGGAGTACAACTCACCCACCTATTCCGGCGTCGATATCTTCGCACTTGCACTTTGGCGCGACTATGGATTCACGTCGCTCATGCGCCAGCGTGGCAGCGAAATGGAAGCTGGATTGTGGCGAGCTACAGCGGACCTGTACAACGCCAATCTCCGCAACATCTCCGGACCCTATGATCGCGCATATGGAATGGATATGCAAAGCTACGTGAGCGTGATGGGCCTGTGGCTGCGCACTGTGCTGGACGCGGATCATGCCCCTCTCACCAGCTTCGATCCTCCCGTTGATCACGTCGCTGATTTGTGGATCGCGCCGCTGATCGTGGTCCTCGACACCAGAATCCCTCCCGACGCGATGGCAAAGTTTGAGCGGTTCCCTGGGCCGCACCAGGTAAATCGACCGATTGACGACAAACGCGTCGCCACGGCATGGATCGGAAAGACCATCATCTACGGCGGCGAGATCACTGGTCATTCGCGCGATGTGGACGCACGAAGTCAGTTTCATCCGGTCACTGTGCAATGGCAGGCGCCCAACGGCAAAATCGGGTGGATCCAACTCACTCGCTGCCCGCCGATTGATGCCTCGGCAGATCAATCTGGCATTGCGATTTCAGCGGTGGGCGACGTGAGCTTTCGCCTCAGCGCACCGGACCTGGCCGCTCGCGATATTTCAGGCGAGGAGTGGAGCTTGCCGAGTCTGTCGGTTCGGGTGAAAACGGACGCGAAGAGCTTTACAGCCGCCCAACACGGGCAATTTGTGGATGTTGTGTACAAGGGCATGACTCGGATGACTTTGACCGTCGTACACTCTGGCGAATAAAAGGCTGGCTCAAGAGTTTGTACGGAACTCTGTCAAGTCAAAGAGACCATTTCCCCACATTACTGTATTCAGGTTCCGCTGATCCTCAGGGGATCAATGAGACATGTCGGTGCGGTGCTGCTCAAACTGCGAAACAGGTTCATAGCCCTTGTTAAACCGGGAGTTCTTCGCGCCGGAGATCGCTTTCGGCTTTTGTAGCGTGATCGGCTCATGCTTGTTCCAGGCGTTTTCATCACCACGATAAAGTGAAAATGGTCGAAGATGGCGACTGCATGGACGGAGTATGCCGTGGCGATCGGCCAACCCCGATTTGTCATCAGGTTACAGCCATTGTCACTATCACCCACGGGTGTTTGTTGTGGCTCGTGTCACAGTAGCAAAGGAGTTTGAAGCCGGAAGGAATTCGAAAGTTCCCAAGTTACTCTGCTATCCTCCCGTTTAAGAATGGTCGTCAGTCCCATGAGTCGGGTGAGTCCCAAGGGGCGGAGGATGGTTGTATCTTAGCTGCGAAGGCGAAGGGATCGGTGATAGATGGGCATAAGAAAGAGCCAGGCCCCCACATTAGTCGACGTTGCTCGCGAGGCTCATGTTTCTCTTAAGACGGCATCCCGTGTACTGAACAAACACGAGAACGTAAGTGAAAAGAAAGTCGCCAGAATTCAGGCAGTGATGG
Organism: uncultured Acidobacteriaceae bacterium; assembly: GCA_963841095.1. Lineage (GTDB taxonomy): Bacteria > Acidobacteriota > Terriglobia > Terriglobales > Acidobacteriaceae > Telmatobacter. Next base: position 183,728 of record CAWJBE010000009.1, on the reverse strand, counting down.
TTCGGCTCGGTTATCGACCGAATGAGCTGGCTCGCGGCCTCAAAAGCCGCAAATCGTCTGCGATCGGGATGGTCGTCGCCAACCTGTCTAATCCCTTCATTGTCAATGTAATCAGAGCTGTTCAGGAGGCGGCGCGCTCTAACGGGTATGTTGTCATCGTTACCAGTTCCGGAGGCGACCCCGACGTGGAGAGGTCGGAGATTGAGACTCTCGTTCGACGGCAGATTGACGGTCTTGTGATCGCGCCGGCTGAAACTCACCGGGATACGCTCAGTGAAATACTGCCAGCCGACCTGCGAGTAGTGACTTTCGACCAGTTGATTCGAGGCGGCCGTTTTGATTCCGTCACGATTACGAATCGCCGGAGTGCACGCGAGGCCACTCAGCATATGCTCGGACATGGCTTGCGCAGAGTAGTCGCCATTGGCGCCCGTCCGTATCTTTATACGACAGCTGAGCGGGTATCTGGCTATCGCGAAAGCATGAATCGTTCATCGCTTGAGCCAAGGGTGTGCCTTGTGAAACACGAAAGCATGCTAACTGCCGAATGGCTTGAAAGCCAAGTCCTTGGATTGCATGCTGCCGACGCGATCTTCACGCTGAATTGGATTAGCGCCCTTCATATCTTGCGCGGCTTGCGCACGCTTGGAAAAAGAGCCGGTCGCGATATTCCGCTCATCTCCTTCGACGATTTCGATCTCGGTGACATGGTTTCACCCGGACTTTCGGTCGTGCGCCAGCCGTCCGAGATGTTGGGGCGCCAAGCTGCGAGTCTGCTCTTCGAAAGATTGAATGGAGGGGGGGCCAAAAGCCGCCGCTCGGTTGTTTTGGAAGCCGAAATGATTATCCGCGGGTCTTGTGGATGCCGCTGACAAAAAGCAAGTTAGTAGAGTGAGATTTGCGCGAGCGGGTAGCATGATCTCCATTTGGATTCGTAGGTGCAGATTCGATATTAAAAACTTCTTGACAATGATGAACATGTCTGTGTACGCTTCACTGCGTCAATTGACAACGCTGTCATTCCCCGCACGAATAGAACGAGGCACCGTTATCAGTTGAAAGAAAATCAATAGCGAGCCATCGCAATCGATTAAAAGCCGCTCAGGCGAACTGCTGCTGAGCGCTGAGGATGCGGTGTGTCGGCATCCTGTCGGACAACTCATTGCAAGCGCAAGACTTCATGTGCCTGTTCGAGAAAGATTTCCGAGGAGTGGCACGCAGGCAAAGAGTGCTGGAGATTTACCAACTGGAGGCGTCTATGTTGTCTTACGTATCGTGCTCTGCCGGAAATCCTCGGCGCTCGACAGATTCTGTTCCACCGGAGCCACGGGGAGCTAACAACAGAACTCCCTCACAGTTAGTCATCCTCGTAGGCAATTCCAGGGATCCTTTCCGGCTATTTGCGTCGATGATAGTGCTGATCATCCTGTCCTTTGTAGTCAATTCACCCGCTCGTCTGGACGCCCAGGAATTTCGTGCAACCATTACGGGTGAGGTAACAGACTCTAGCGGTGCTGCAATTATCGGCGCAACAATCGCAGCGCTCAACGTAGACACTCGCGTCTCATACTCGGCAAAGTCTGACAATCAGGGCGTCTATTCCGTGCTCTATATCTTGCCAGGCACTTATACCGTCACTGTAAAAGCTACAGGCTTTCAGACCGCGGTTTATAACAAAGTGGTTCTGGATTCCGCTCAGCAACTGGGTATGAATGTCACTCTTCGTCCCGGGGCAGTATCCCAGCAAGTTGTAGTAACAGCTGGACCGGTGGATCTAGACACAGTGTCTGCAACCACTGGTGGGGTAATCGATCAAGTAAAGGTCGAAAATGTACCATCGGCGGGACTAATGGTATGGGATGATGTTTCATTTACCGAGGGAATTCGCAGCGACAGCGCAAACGCATTCAACCTCACTCCACGGAACAATGCGAATCTATACGCCGTGTCAGGAGAGCAGACAGACGAGAACGTGTTTTACATGAACGGGGCGCCGGTGAGCGATCAGGGTAGTTGGTATTTCACACCCAATCAGGCCGCTGTCCAGCAGATTCAAGCCAGCGCGATGCCGTACGATGCCGAGTATGGCCGAACTGGCGGCGGTGCATTCAACACAAATGTAAAAGACGGCACAAATGCTTTCCATGGTACAATCTACGACTACTACGGTAATAAGGTTTTGAACGCGGATACGTGGATTAACAAATTATCCGGCATTCCCAACCCCACGAATACACGCAATACTTGGGGTGTTCAAAGCGGAGGTCCGATCCTCAAAGGGAAGACGTTCTACTTTTTTTCCTACGAAGGGTTCCATCAGGATGAACCCGGAACCGCGAAGGACACAGTCCCAACGACGGGACCAACCGGAGAAGCTAGTGGGGACTTTGCCGGGACGGGCTACACGATCTACGATCCTACCTCTACTTACTGCGTGACTAAGAACTCATCCGGGGGCTGCACCACTTACGGTAGAACAGCTTTCCCCAACGACACAATTCCGCTGGGTGATATCAGCCCGATCGGAAAGGCAATCCTTGCCATGTACCCTGCCCCGAAGCAGTCAGGTCTCACGAACAACTATGTGATTCTGTGGCCGACGAACTACGAGTATGAGCAATACATCGGCCGTGTCGATGAGAGCTTCACGGAGAATACGCGTATGTATGGGCTCTACACGCATGAATTTGACAATGAGGCAACTGCAGGCAACGGATTTACGAATGCGGCATGGACGGGCACCATTCCAACGAGCACGGACTACAACGCGATCTTGGATCTAACTCATATTTTCTCCGCAACCAAAGTTTTGGATCTCAAGGCATCTTATGGACACGACGCCTCACTAAAGATCACGGGCAACGCGCTCCAGCAAGATTTCACCGCTAGCAAGCTGGGATTCACGATGCCGGCGGTTGGCACCACATCGCACCAGAATATTGTACCGAGCATGACCGTCACGGGTGCGACTGCGCTTTTCGGCAATACGGCTAACGGCACTGCTGACGCGGACGCGGAGTTTTCCGGAAGTGTTACTCAACTAATGGGTCGTCATAGTTTGCACTATGGGGCGGAGTTTATGGATATCCAGACGGCCCCAACTGGTGTCTTAGGTACTCCGAACGGTTCCTTCACCTTCAATTCCGTTTATACGCAGGAGAACCCCAACAAAGCCGTATCTGGGCAGGGAAATGAGTTCGCCGATATTCTTCTCGGCTATCCTTCTTCAGGAAGCATCACATGGGACGAGCCAACCTTTATCACTGTCCACTATTTTGGTGCATTCATTCAGGACGACTTCAAGGCCTCGAAGAGCCTGTCGATCAACCTGGGACTTCGATGGGATATCAATACATCACCGAGAGATCGCCATAATCGGATCAACGCGGGATTCTGCTTCACATGCACCAATCCACTTACCAGCCAGATCAACTTCGCAGGTGCGCCCGACTTACAATCTCCCTTGCTTGGAGGTCTTCAGTTTGCGGGCGTTGGTGGGCTGCCCAGCGCACCCTTTCAGGTTCGACGGAATGATTGGCAGCCACGGGTCGGATTCAGTTGGGCTGCGTTGCACGATACGGTGATACGTGGAGGCTATGGAATCTATTTTCCATGGGAAAGTCTGGCCGTCGACGACATAGGTTTCAGCGAGACGACATCCTTTGTTGCGTCGCTCAACGGCGGATTGAATCCTGACGCTTACCTCAATTCCGGAGCACCTTATCCGAGCGGAGCGATTGCGCCATCTGGTTCGTCTGGCGGTCTTGCAACCGATGCGGGAAATGCAATCACTTTCAATGATCTTGACCGGCGGCTCCGTATGACGCAGCATTGGTCCTTTGGATTCCAGCGGAAGATGCCATGGGGGACATTGTTAGACGTAGAATACTTAGGCACGAATGTTCACGGAATTCCGATCGACACGCCGGTAGGTGTCATATCCACATCTTTACAGCAGCAATGTAACGCCGACCTGTCTGTCTGTAATACAAATGTTGCGAATCCTTTCTACGGTGTGTTGGCCTCCAGCACTTCGCTGGGCGCATCCTCGACCATTCCAGCGTGGGAGCTGATGCGCACTTATCCGCTCTTTAATAAGGTCACGGAGGATAGAATTCCGATTGGCTCCTCGCACTACAATGGTCTCGATCTGCGCGTGGAGCGTCGGCTTAAGAGCCTTGATTTCGTATTTAATTACACGTACTCGAACTGGATAGACAGGGATAGCTACCTGAACAGTGGAAACTTTATCGACGCTAACCCCGTGACAGAACTTGACGCCGATGATAGAAGAAACTATTTTGACACCAACCTTGTTTATCCAATTCCAGGCGTCGGGAAAGGTGGAGTGTTTGGTTATCTGACCAATGGCTGGCTTTTCGACTCGACGGTATTGTGGGGAACCGGGAATCCGCTTGCGCTTCCGTCGGGAAATTTTGCATTTGGCACGCCGGGCTGTGGCAGTTATGCACCCGCAGGCGGTCAGACGCGAGCGCACTGGTTCAACAACAACGAGAGTTGCTGGTCGGCACTCGGTACTTGGCAAGCCCAGGCTCAGCCCCTATACATCGGGTTTCTGCGCAACCCAGCTTTTGTCTATTGGAACCCGTCAATGAACAGGCTATTTCCTTTGAAACCGGAAGGATTATCCGCGCAATTCCGTATGGAGGCATTGAACGGGGCCAACCATCCGACATTTGGAGCTCCGAGTACTGCTATCGCCACGCCGCCTGCTTTCTCCTCCACGACAAGTTGGACTGGACTCGGAACGCTTCCCACATCTACGACCAATACGCAACGACAGTTCATCGCGTCGCTGAAGATATTTTTCTAGTGAGCGAAACCGGTAATTGCACTACGTATCATGAGGAACCATTTGGCTCATACAATTCGGATCCGACATTGACGCACCTGGAAACGCTTATTCGAACCGGAATCTGACGATAAGATTCTCTCCGCGCTCCAGCTTACTTAGGACGTGCGGCTGAAAGCTCACAGCGAGATGTCAAATGAAGCGAATGTTTGTATTGTTGTTAATCGGCTGCAGCTTGGGCCGAGTCGCCGAGGCAGCGGAACACTTGCCACTGCTCGGACTTGCGCGTGTCACCATCCGGGTTTCCGATCTCAGCCAGACTCGGGCGTTCTACTCAGGAGTTGCTGGCTTTGACGATGCCTATGATATTCGCAAAAGCGATGGGAGTATCGCCGCTGCTTACTTCAAGATCAATAACCTGCAGTTTTTAGAAATCGTTCCTGGACTAAAACCGAATGAAGTTCGCCCCATGGCCGGGATTGCCATCCGCACAAACCAGATCGAGAAGCTGAGTGCAATGCTAATCGCACTTGGCGTAAACCCAGGCAAGATTCAACGCGACGCCGACGGGAGCAGAGAATTCAAATTGACGAGCTTGCCCGGACAGGATCTCGACTATCTCGAATTTGTGGAATACGGGTCCAAATCGCTGGCGGAGCGCACGAAAGGCCAATACCTGGGTGCGCGCCGTCTCTCAAGCCATCTGGAGCATGCCGGAATCATCGCGACCGATTTCGAAGCCGCCTACAACTTCTACGTAAAAACTCTCGGATTCCATGAAACTTGGCGGCGGATGAGCACCGATGGAAGTCGTGTTGTGATTGATCATATTGAAATGCCAGGATCGAGCGGCGACTTTATTGAGTTGTCCAACCAAAGCAATCGGCGCGGGCGTTTGACGAGAAAACAGGCGGGGTCGGCTGCCCATTGCGCTTTCACTGTTCCGCATATCAAGGCCGTGGTTTCGTCAGCGCAGTCGCTCGAACCCAATCTCCGGTCAGCGCCACCTCGCTATGGTCTCGACAACCGCTGGAACTTTAACCTCTTCGACCCGGATGGCACGCGGGTGGAGTTTCTGCAGGCGGCGGATCCAGCGCATCCGGCTCCCACCGTCGTGGTAACTCCGCCAGATTTTGGGAAAGTCGCCAGTGCGTTGGGAATGTTTCAAGGACAATCGGACGTCGGGAGTCCGGCTCTAGCGGGTTCGGCTACCTTCGATGCGGCGCAAAAGCAATACACCGTGTCCGGGGCCGGCGCCAATATGTGGGCCGCAAGGGACGAATTTCATTTCGTGTGGCGCCAGGTGAGGGGTGACTTCACGCTCACCGCTACCGTTCGTTTTCCGAAGCCGGAACCTCCCTCGCACCGCAAGGCCGCTTTGATGGCGCGTGAGGGCCTCGATGGCGATGCTCCGTATGTGGACGCGGTCGTTCACGGCAGCGGACTCACTGAACTCCAATTCCGCGAAAAGGCGGGGGATGCGACGCATGCAATCCGCTTCCCGATAGACGGGCCAGTGAGGATTCGATTGGAGCGCAAAGCTGGGTGGTTCACAATGTATGCCGGCGAGGAGGGGCAGCCATTGCAAGAACTCGGCGCATACCAGTTGAAGCTTGCCAATCCCGTTTATCTTGGGCTCGCGGTCTGTTCGCACGACGCTACTAAGATTGAGTCCGCGGTGTTTTCTGACGTCAGCTTTCAAGAGATCCTTCGGAATCAACCCCAAAACTGACCGGGCTTGAATTGACTCGACCAGCTCGCTGTAGGTCGCTCGGAAACCAGGAGAATAGAAATTGAAATCATTCGTACTCGTACCGTTTCTTGTCATTTTGTCGATGGCGAGCGGCAAAGTTTCCGCACAACAGCAATACCCGTTTCAAAACCCCGCGTTGCCGGTCGAGGATCGAATAACCAATGTTCTTTCGCTAATGACACTTCAAGAGAAGATCGACTTTCTCGGGACGTCGCTGAACATCAAGCGCCTTGGGATCCACGCGCAGGGAGACGTGCCGACCATTCCAGGGTCTGGCGGCCAGTTTGAAGGGCTGCATGGTGTTGCGGTAGGAGGACCAGCCAACTGGGGCAGGCGATCGCCCGGAGGCACTGGGAAGCATGGGGGAACTTCGACCATTGCAACAACTCAGTTTCCGCAACCGGTGGGGCTTGGCGAGACTTGGGATCCTGCGCTCGTCCAGCAAGCTGCGGCAGAAGAAGGCAAGGAGGTGCGCTTCGTTTTCCAGAGCTACGACCGGGGCGGCCTTATTGTGCGCGCACCGAATGCAGATCTTGCCCGAGATCCAAGATGGGGAAGATCGGAAGAATCCTACGGCGAGGATCCCTTCCTGACGGGCACGATGGCGACTGCCTATGTGAGAGGACTCCAGGGAGATGATCCGCACTACTGGCTTAGTATCTCACTTCTCAAGCATTTCATGGCCAATAGCAATGAAGATGGACGCGCTGGTACGTCATCAAACTTCGATGCCGTGCTGATGCATGAGTATTACGCGGCTCCGTTCCGAATGGCAATTGAACAGGGCGGAGCTAATGCCATGATGGCTTCTTACAATGCTGTTAATGGCGTTCCTATGACCGCCAGTCCTCTGCTAAAGAGCCTGGTCATGAAGCAGTGGGGCTTCAACGGACTGATCGATACCGATCGAAACGCAGTTACGAACATGGTTACACGCCACAAGTACTATCCCGACTTGGAGCACTCCGTGGCAGGGGCGATCCATGCAGGCGTCAATCAGTTCCTCAATCAGTATGTGCCTGCCCTGCAGCAAGCGCTCCAGGATCAGTTAATAACTGAGGCCGACATAGACGAGGATCTGAGGGGAGTCTTTCGAGTTCTCATTCGTGCGGGCCTCCTCGATCCGCCATCCGACGTGCCCTACACAAAGATCAAGGCCATTCTTGAACCGGTGCCATGGGACTCGCCCGAGGTCAAAGATCTCGCGCTGCGCCTCACGCAGGAGTCGATCGTCCTCCTCAAGAATGCTCCCGCCGGACGCTCTGGACCCCTCCTTCCCCTCGACGCATCGAAGCTGAAATCCATCGCGATTCTCGGGCCGCGCGCTGATGCTGTCTTTGGGGACTTCTACGGCGGTACCCCGCCCTTGGCCATTACGCCGCTCGACGGAATCAAGGATGCGGTGGGCAGTAATGTCGAGGTGCGCTACAGTGCGGATCATGACAAAGCTGTCGCAATGGCAAAGTCTTCTGACGTCGCGATTATTCTAATCGGCAACGATCCCACTTGCGGCACGAGATTCGGTCAGTGTCCGGACCCAACAGAAGGCAAAGAAGCCATCGATCGCAAACAGATCAACCTGAATCCGGAACAGGAAAAGCTAGTGGAGGATGTCTATGCTGCCAATCCGCGGACGATCGTCGTACTGGTCAGCGGCTTTCCTTACACAATCGATTGGGTGGAGCAGCACATTCCCGCCATTGTTCACATGGCGCACAGCAGCGAGGAAGAGGGAAAGGCTGTCGCCAATGTTCTCTTCGGCACCTACGATCCGGGTGGCCACCTGGTGGTAACCTGGCCGCAGTCGATGAACCAACTACCGCCGATAATGGACTATAACCTGCGCAATGGGCGCACCTATATGTACGCAAAAGATAGGCCACTTTATCCTTTCGGCTACGGACTTAGCTACACAACCTTTAAGTATTCAAAGATGAAAGTAACCTCAGGGATCCTACCGGACAATGGCGAGATAGGAGTAAGCGTCGATGTAACAAATACGGGACCCACGGCCGGAGACGAAGTAGTTCAGTTATATGTGCGGCAAGACGGGAACGGGCTGGATGCTCCGATGAAAGAACTGAAGGGTTTCCAGCGCATTCCTCTGAATCCAGGCGAAACGAAATCGGTTAAGTTTCACTTGCCCGCAAATGCCCTTGCTCTGTGGGATGAAGCCAAACCGGGTTGGGCGATCAATCCTGGTCGCGTGCGCGTGATGATCGGAAGCTCTTCGGCAGACATAAGAGCGGAAAAGAGGATAACTGTCGTCCGCGCAGTTTCTTCAAAATAGCTTGGCCAATGAGATTGGACCGCGCTTCGGAATAAGGCAATAGAGTCTATAGACACCAAGAGTCACTGCAATGCCGCTCAAGTCGACGGATCGCATCGTGCGGAAGTCGTTCTTCGGCGTGTTGTCTGGGTATCTGGGAGAATTCGAATGAAATCATCAAGACTGTTGTGTATTACGCTGGCTTGGTTCTTTCTTGCGGTGCCGCTCTTTAGCCAGACTCAGCTCATCACGATCGATGCGTCCGCGGCCGCGACGCCGTTTCCCCATTTCTGGGAACAAATGTTTGGCTCCGGCAGGGCTATTCTGTCATTGCGTTATACTTATCGGAGTGACCTGCGCGCTGTAAAGAGCGTTACCGACTTCCGGCTCGTGCGCTTCCACGGAATCTTCCTCGACGAAGTCGGAGTCTATAGCGAAGACAAGCAGGGCAAACCGCACTACAATTTCACTTACGTAGATCAGATTTACGATGGCTTGTTGCAAAACGGCGTCAGACCCTTCGTCGAGATAGGCTTTATGCCCAAGGACCTTGCCTCGCAACTTGACTATCAAGGCTTCTGGTATAAACCGATCGTTTCTACGCCAAAAGACTATGCCGAATGGGACGAATTGATTAGCCAATTTGCGAAGCATCTTGTCGAACGTTATGGAATCGATGAGGTCGCGCAGTGGTACTTCGAAGTCTGGAACGAACCGAACATCGGTTTCTGGGCTGGCAAGCCGGCGCAGCAAACGTACTTTGAGCTCTACGATCACACCGCCAGAGATCTGAAGGCCGTGAGCCCACGCTTGCGCGTTGGCGGTCCATCGACAGCCCAGGCAGCGTGGATCAAAGAATTTATCGCACACACGACGGCGAACAGGATTCCTGTCGATTTCATTTCGAGCCACATATACGGAATGGACCAGGCTGGCAAGGTTTTTGGTTCGGGCGTCGTCGTCCCCGAGAGTGAAATGGTCTATCGCGGCACGAAGAAGATGCATGATGACATCATGCAATCCGCGCGGCCTGATCTGCCCCTGATCGTCAGTGAATTCAGCGACGGCCGTGTACCAACAGGCAACCGAGACAGTCTTTATATGGGTCCTTGGATCGCGAACGTCGTCCGAGAATGTGACGGACTTACTCAAATGATGTCGTTCTGGCCATTTTCTGATGTCTTTGAGGAACATGGCGTGGCGCGATCGCCATTTCCGGTCCGTCCACTTCAGGAGGGCCGTGGATTGATCGCGCCGGACGGCATTCCGAAACCTTCCTATGTCGCGTTTGCGCTTCTCCATCAACTCGGTGACGAGCGGATATTCGAACCAGCCGACGACGTGATTGTGACGAAGCAGGAGGACGGTGCTCTTGTAATTGCGTTATGGAATTTGGTGAATCCCGGAGACTCCGGAACGAACCGTAGCGTTCATCTTGAATTTCGCCACATTCCCTCGCATTCGCAAGCTGTGGTTTATCGACTAGATGACACGCATGAAGACACGCTAGGAGCATACCGCGCAATGGGAAGTCCAACTTACCCATCGCTTGCTCAGGTTAAGCAACTCTGGCAGGTTGCCAAGATTGTTCCCGCTGAAAAGACAAAGATCCAAAAGGATGCGTTGACCCTTGATCTGCCACCACAGGGGCTAGCTATCATCGAAGTCAAGGCGTCAAAGTAGCGTCCGCTGCGCGCTTCTCCGTCTACGTCGCTATTCAATGTCAATCGTTCCGACTGGGCTGCGGCCTGCCTGCTTAACAAGAACCTTCCGAAGTGAGCGGCTATCGCAGCGGCGCCACTAAACGCTTCTTGCCTTCGATCTTGATATACTTTGGAGGACAGTTGCGGGAGTAGTTCAGTGGTAGAACGTCAGCTTCACCCTTGATTCCTGCGACCTTCCTCTCAGTTAACCCTCTTTCAATCGAAATAAATCCATAAAAATCATTGATATACATGCGGCTGCGAAGCCCTTGTCAGGCGTGGGCAGATGTGGCAGATTTTGCACCATTTTTGGTGATTTTGAGCATGTGGATAGTAAAAATGGATAGTAAAAACTCTGCTTAAAATTGGCGAGAGTTTCTGCACTTCGACCACTGAAGGATTTTGCTGGCCAGATTACTATCCAACTTACTATCCATCGTGGGCCCATTCAACACCTGCCATTTTGCAAATTCGTGTCATTTTGGCAGTCTGAGGTTTAGAATGTAGCCATGGCATTGGCAAACAAATCCGTTGCAGCATTCGTCCCGTCCCATGCTCCCAAAGTAAGACCGCGAATTGGAGCAACGCTCGGGCTGAAGAGCATGGACGTTCCTGCGCTCATCAAAGCGGCGAGTGCCGGGCTCTCCTGGAACTCCGTCAAGAGATTTTTGGGAGCAACCGGGTTCAACCAGCAACAACTAGCGAACTACTTGGACATTCCCGAGAGAACATTCGCTCGCAGGCGCGAGACAGGAGCTCTCGACCGACGTGAGTCCGAAAAGTTGCTGCGCCTGGCAGAAATCTGGGACGCGGCCTTGGACCTTTTCGACGGAGACGAAGCACGCACGCGTGCATGGCTTGTGGCGCCAGCCTTCGGCTTGGGAAATGCAACTCCTATCGACTACGCTCGAACCGAGTTCGGCGGCCGTGAGGTTCGCGCTCTGATCGGACGGATTGCAGACGGGGTATTTTCTTGATCGAGGCGTACCGGATCTCGAAAGAATCCGACCCAGCAAAGGCTTTCTCAGGACAAGGTGCGAAGGATTGGGGAGGCAGATGGAACAGCAGGGGCGTTGCGGTGGTTTACACTGCTGCGCATCGCTCGCTTTCAATACTTGAGGTCCTTGTTCATATAAAGGGCGGCGCAGGTATGGGAACGCGCAGCGATCAGCGCACCATTCTATTTGTATGCCGTTTCGTTCGACGAGGCTCTGCTGGAGGAACTACCCATCTCAAGCCTGCCGGCTGGGATGGAATTCAGAGCCACCAACAACTTCCAGTCAGAGTCTCGGGAGACGCTTGGGTGTTGACCGCAAAAAGCCCAGTTTTGGCTGTGCCCAGCGTGATTGTTCCTGAAGAACGCAATTACGTGCTGAATCCGAGCCATCCGCGTTTTCCTGAAATTCAGATCGGATCGCCAGTTGTGTGCTCGGTCGATCCTCGGCTGCTCTAACTTTGCCTTGGTGCGCTATTACTGTAGATGAAACGACAACCAAGCCTTCTCGTGCCATCGGAGGTGAGTATGGGAAACATCGGAGATCCACGAGGCACAATAAACAATGAAATCGCAGCTTTCGATGCTGACCCGGAAACGGCACTTGCCGAATCGTCCCTCCGCGAGTTGATTTGTACCTACCCCAGCAATCAGGACGGCCGACAGGTTCTCGTGAAGGTCATCGCGATCAACGCACTTTATCACGCTAGGGTTCGCGATATTGATCTACAGCCTCTTTCAATCCACATCTCGAAAATCGGCGCGTTGGATGCAAGATTGGCGCAAGGAGATCCGGAAATCGTCGATGCGATTTGGAATTCTCAGGGGACAACGCGTCACTATCCCTCCTTCGCTACAAAATTCTGCAGCTGGCATAACCAGGAAGCCTACGCCATCTATGACGGCAACGTGTGGGAAGCGCTTGCCGCGTACGGAGCCAATGACGACAGATTCGCTTTTCCCGAGCGCGACTTTGTTAAGTACGCCGCTTTTCTCGCGATCGTGAAGAGGTTTCAGAATTCTTACGGTCTTGAGGACCATTCGCTTAAGGACATCGACAAATTCTTGTGGAGGGTGGGCGGACGGCTTATCGCGGCAAAGCAGGTACGACCAGGCGCTCCCTCAGCTGTCTGAATTGCCTCATCAAAACATCGTTCTTTTGATGCGTTTGTGAAAAGCATCAAATCGAACCGAAAGGGAGGAAATGGCCATCGTAACCAAAAACGGGGTTGACGGAAAACATTGCTCGACCTGCCGTCGCTGGAAACCGCTCGATAACTTTCCTAAAGATCGGACCCACGGCCCACTTCAGGGTGGTCGGCACTGCCGTTGCAAAGCATGCCATCGTGCAGCCTATCGCGCACGCAAAGCCTAGCAATTCAAACAAGCTTCTTCAGCTCAGCGCAAAGCTCGGCCAGGCTTCGACCGGCTCGCGTTAGTTCTCCTTCGCGCATGAGATTTAACTTCACGTGAGCATACCAGCCGGTCGATGTCCTAAGGCGTCGCGCGATCTCCCTTTCCTCGAACAGAAGGTTCTCGAGTTTTTGTGAACGCCGGTCCCGGTTCCACACTTCCGGCAGAGCATGGCCAATGGTCCATGTCGCAACGTGATGAGGAGAATCTACATTGAACGCCGACCGGTCGGGATCGAAGATCACGTAAGGCGCTGCTGCGCGGCCCTCGTGCCAATCCTCGTGATACGGGTGAAAATATTCTTTCTGCTTCAGCTCACCTCTCTCGCAACTAGCGAGCACGTTATAGAAATCGCAATATGGCCTATATTTCGGATTCGTCCAAAGCACTCGCCGGTCAACGATGTGCTTAACTTTGCCGAAGCCGATGAAGTAGTAGCGCCAACATTGAGCCGTTCTGTCCTGGCGCGCGCAGAAGAACACCACCACATCCTGCTCCGCAAGTTTGCGGCGAACGTCAGTTCTGCAAACACCCCAACTCGCTTGGTTCACATTGCCCAAGCGCCGAAGAGCACAGAAAAATGAGGGGTCATCTCCCCAATCGAAATAGCTGCCTTCATATTCATCTAGAAATTCGCGTAGCAGTGGATCGTTCGGCGTCCCGGACGCCGTCTTCCGCAACTGTGACCGCGTGGGCGTGTAATGCCGATATGTGCAAAGGTAGGCGTTCAATTGGTCCTAATTCTAATGGGGTGGTTCCGCTGCTGTTGCCTTCAGATTGCGTCGCCGGCCGGGTGCTCGCTCGATTCTCGGATCCTGCAGTCCCGACGGCGATCTAAGGCACGCCGAGAATCCATCCCTCAAATTCCGCAATCTTGCGTTCGTCATTGTTCAAGCATGGGGATAGGAAACGACCGAGGGCTCCTTCTCCGTCGGCTCGGCGGAGCCACGCAGCGATGGAGTAGGCATCGTGTTGATGTGGGTCGCGGTCTTCAGGATGAAACGACTTGCTCCACAAGGCTGGGTAAACTTCAACAACGGCCGACTTTCGTTCTGGAATCTGCCAGCCATCGAAAGGCCAAAAGTGGACCTGCTTCCCAGTGCGACATCGAATGAACCGCAGCCACGGAATTCCGCTGTGAGTTGACTTTGCCACAGAGCCTTGCACGTCGAAATGGAATACCGATTTTGCCCGGCAACGTCTTTCGGTAACTCGACGCCAGGTTGCGTTTCCGCCTCGCAGCGCCCCGTTTCCACGAAGCCCATCGCGCACGAAATCGACATAAATATTCTCTTCGTCTGTCGGCCAGTGGCGCTGGAAGTCATCAAGAAATTCGGCCCAATTAAGCGGCAGGTTGTGCGTTTCAAAATACTCGCGCGGAAATGAGAAGCCGTGGTCGATGCCGACCAATGCAAGCGGGCCGGTGGAGAGTTCGGCGGTGAGCCATTCCGCGATTCCTCTCCGAGTCCAATATTTTCGATGGCCAAGGGACGGGTGAACTTGGGGGGGAACCTCATGTGGCTCTTGGTCTTGCTTCACCTCGTAGACGCGAAGCCCCTTAAGGCTCGACTCAGCGGTCTCAGCCCCGGAATAGTCCACGCCGATGTAGCGATCAAATTGCGGCATCAAGCCTCTCCAGTTGAATCGCTCATTTGATCTTCGCAAGCGAATAGGATGTGCTGCGCCCGCCGGCCGATTCCTTTGTAAGAACACTTTTCCTGATGAGGTCCTCAATATCGCGCAGCGCCGTATCTTGGGAGCACTTCTCCAGCTTGGCCCATTTCGATGTAGTCAGCTTCCCTTCAAAGCCATTCAATAGCCGGTTGATCATCCTTCGTTGCCGTTCGTTGAGTTCCGTTGCAGCAAAGCGATCCCAAAAGCGGGCCTTGTTGAGCACAGTCGGCAAGTATGGTCTCCGTCCGGTCAAAGGCGCGCCCCAGACACGCCAGAAACCATTCGAGCCAGCGCGTAATATCGAGATCACCTTTCTGCGTCGCTTCGAGGATCTCGTAATAGGCTTTCCGCTCCTGTCTGAATCTGCGCCGACATGCTGTAGAAGCGTTGGGGGCTGCGCTCTGAACGCGCCAGAACCATGTCAGCGATGGCGCGCGCAATACGTCCATTGCCATCCTCGAATGGATGGATGGTCACGAACCACAGATGCGCTACGCCCGCCTTGAGCACGAGGTCGGTCGAACTTCTCTTTTTCAAACCAGTCGAGGAACTTCTTCATTTCCCCGCGAAGGCGGGCGGCGACTGGAGCTTCATAATGAACTCGCTCCTTCCCGATTGGGCCTGAAACGACCTGCATCGGACCCGTTTTGTCGTCTCGCCATGCGCCCACGTTGATCCTCGACATTCCGCTTCGGCCGGTCGGAAACAGACGCGGCGTGCCAATCGAACAAGCGTTGCGCTGTCAGGGGCTGGTCGTAGTGCTGCGTTGCATCCAGCATCATTTCGACCACACCCTCGACGTTGCGATCCGCAAGGGTCGGCCCGCCGATGTCGATTCCGAGCCGGCGTGCGATCGAAGAGCGCACCTGGTCCCTGTCGAGCTTCTCCCCTTCAATCTCGCTCGATTTGAGGACATCCTCGGTTAAGGTGTCCAATACAGCTTCCGTTCGAAGCTGGAAACCAAGCCCCTCCATGCGGCCAATCAGACGTCCTTGCCGGTGTCGCACCTCAACAAGACGCTGGGAAATGCGCTCAGAATCCCAGCTAAATTCCGCCCATTCTGGACGTTCGTGGATGTAGGCACCGTGCTTTATTCTCCGCACCATGTGCAGAGAATATAATGTGTATTCGCCGCAACTTCAAGGAATAATCTACGCAAATGTTGCGGCTTTAATCTCTCTTTTTCACTGCATTCTTGCCGGCGGGTCTCGTCATGGGTGCAGGACCTGGGGACTACTGCTCGACACACGAGCGTCTATCTAAGCCACAAAGACGTGTGGGTTGTGGAAGTGAAGTAGAAACGCGATTTCAGGTAGGGTAGTTAACTCGACGCTCTCATCTGCGGCTGGGCGCGGTGCTTCCGCATCGGCGTGAACCTGGAATAGCCAGGTGCAGTAAAATTGGCATCACAGCAACCTCTATAGCCTGCCGAAACCTTATCGGCAGCCCGTGGGCATCCTGATCTGTCCTGCACGAGGGGTGTATGAGTGCCATAGGCGCAATTCTGGAAGGAACAGCTAAAGCGCTTCGCGAGTCACTAGCGCGTCGATCGCTAACTAGCCATACCGATCCCTTCTTATTCCAAGAATTACTTAATGGAGTCCGACGACTTGCATCGATTCCACAATGCCCTAAAGAAATCGTGCAGGAGATTGAACGTCTCCTAAAGGAAAGTGCGCAGATTAGAGATGAAAAAGGGAGGAAAGCATTTGCCCAGGCAGTTACCCCCCTTGCTGATCGCTTCGACACATCCGATTGGGCTACTACAGTCACAACTGCGATAGCAGCCAATAGCCCGCAGGCCCGCGAGTTGTTTCAGGCGGCTCGATGGTCTCGAATAAGATTCAGTCCAAATGACCTAGCATCCTTCTCTAAAGCGGTCAGGAACAGGCCGGATCTGCTGGAGGAGGTGCTCTTATTCACGAGGCGTGGATTGATCGACCTGAATGCTGCAGCAGTGCAGTCGAAAGATCGAGAACTTCTGAATCGACTACTCAGCAGTGCGATCCAGAGGTCCGAATCGCCATTCGAGCAATCTGAACAATGGATATGGTCATCACTCCTGCAAGCCGCGCTTGATCTTAAAGATTACCAAGTCTTCATGTGCGCTTTCGAACATCTGCACTCCAGATTTGACTATCTGCGATTACAGGACTGGGGACCTCTTAGCAAGCAAATTCGCAATGCGCTATTCCTGTTGCCCAAAGATGCGGCTGACAGAGTTAGGAAGGTGTTTTATTACGAGGAAGTTGATTCAAATCGATGCCTGAAAGCATTTCAAGATGCTCCCTTGCCAAATCGCATGAATGGAAGAGGAGATTGGCCCTTTGTAGGTGCTGGCCGAGTTTTGATGAGATGGCTCATTAACGGTTATATTTCTCATTCTTCTGATGAATTGAGAGCACGGCTCGATGTGGTCGTTGACGGTGTCATGCTGCTTCCTCAAATACGCCAGCGGGAAGCCGTATTTCATCTACTCGCGCGTGGTCAAGGAGTGTATGCAGGGGCTTTAGCAGAGCGTCCACTGCAAGGTATCAAGGATATTTGTCTGCTTCTTCAATCACTTGGACCCGATGATCTGAGTAAGGTGTTCAGCGAACCCAACGAAATCAGAGACAAGATATGCAAATTGATTGCCTCACCAGATTATCCAATACCGCTTCATCTTCCACCGAAACTAGGTTCAATGGTTGAAATCGCAAATTTAACACTTGCGAATCAAGGTGACCTTTTCAATGGAATGTTTTGGGAAAGAGACAAGTGGTTCTCCCTGCTTTCTCCGCTGGTTGACCATCTTTGCAACGAGTGCTCGTCTCGAGAAGAGTGGTTCGCTGCATTTCAGTGGTTCATAGAAACGCTCACGAGCGGTGTTGCTGACTTAATCAGTGAAAACAGTTATGCTCACCAGTTCAAGAACGAGTTCGACAGGGAGTGGCTCACCAGCATGGCTGAGGCGTCTGGAGACCCTACCGAGGCCAACGCTCTCCGAGCGAGATTCATAGATCGTGTCGAACGCTTTCTCGTATCGCGCACCTGGATTTATGCCGGGAAGCGCGAGCGGAGCCGGGTAGATCAGATTTTTGAGCAGCAGAATCAGATGTGGAATCAAATGCTGATTGCCAAGTGCCAAATAGCCTTTCCGAGACCTCTTAATGCTTGGTTGGCTCCAAGCCAGCGCGAATCCACGCTTGTACCGCTTGTACGAGAGGTTCTGGATAACGCATTGAAGGCACTTGAACCGCTACCCTCGGAAAGCCGTCTGTATCGCTTTGAGGTCACAATTGAAGATAAGTATTGGGCTAAACTCTCCGTAAGGAATTCCTACGATCCTTGGAGCGAGCGCACCTCGTCAACCGGTTTCGGCAGAGAAATCATCGCGGGCCTTTGCAGGGTAAGCGTGGTTTTCTGACCGTCTGTACAGGGCGAGGCGGCGCGGTCAAGCTTTTCCTGTGGTGGTGTGCACCCGAGGAGGAGCTTATATGGAAGATGGCCTGGTCTCTGCCAGTGATGGCGCCGTCAAGCGCCGATATTGGACGATACAAGAGAAGCGGAGGATCGTCGAGGCGACATTATCCTCGTCGACATCGGTTGCTGCACTTGCCCGCCAGCATGGCCTAAATGCCAACCAGCTGTTCTACTGGCGCAAGCTATACCACTCCGGCCAGCTTGGACCTTCAACGCGAGTCGAGAGCAGTTCCGAAGTGCGCTTGCTTCCGGTTGCCGTTGCAGATCAGACGCAGGATGAAGTGCACCGTGATTCGATCTCTGCGAAGCGGACGATCAACATCGAGTTCCCCGGTCGTGCGCTGATCAGCGTAGAAGGGGATGTTGATGCCGATATTGTTCGCGCTGTGCTTGAGAGCCTGCGCGGATGATTCCGGCCAACACGCAGATCTGGATCGTCGCCGGGGTGACCGACTTGCGCCGCGGCTTCACAGGCCTGAGCGGATTGGTGCAGACCACACTGGATCAGAACCCACTCGGCGGAAGCGTCTATATTTTCAGGGGACGAAGAGGCGACCTCGTCAAGATTCTTTGGCACGACGGCGATGGGCTATGTCTACTTCAGAAAAGGCTCGACCGTGGACGGTTTGTATGGCCGCAAGCGACAAGTGGCACAGTTTCGCTTACCAGGGCGCAGCTATCCATGCTGTGCGAAGGGATAGATTGGCGCCGGCCGGCACGTACATTTGCGCCGCCGATGGCAGTGTGAAGAGTATGTTTTTTGCCGGGTAACTTATATCCGAGTTAGTCGATATTTATTCTGTTCCAAGTTAGATTCCATGGCATACTTCCGTCATGATTCCGGTGGGCGCCAAGCAGACCGATCTTGAGCAGATGGATCCGCGAACGCTGAGCGCCATGGTGGTAGGATGCCTGACCCACATCGAGCATCTGGAGTTGATGATTGCCCAGCTGCGGCGCATGCATTTTGGGCGTCGCTCCGAGAAGGCCAGCGTAAACGACCAGCAACTTGGTCTCGAGCTTGATGATGTGGACGCCTCTGATGAGCCTGCCGAACAGCAGCAGGCCGAGGCCATCGCACCTGAGATCTCTCCACGCCGTTGCCGCAAGAGCCGCGCTCTTCCCAAGCATCTGAAGCGGGAGACCCGGGCACATCTTCCCGAGCAGGAGAACTGCCCGGGCTGCGGCGGCACGATGAAGAAGCTGGGCGAAGATGTCTCCGAGATGTTGGAGTACGTGCCAGCGAGCTTTATCGTGATTCGACATGTCCGCCCCAAGCTCAGCTGCAGCCGCTGTTCATGCGTAGTCCAGGCTCCCGCGCCTCCGCGACCGGTTGACCGCGGACTGCCCGGGCCGGGCTTGTTAGCTCATGTGCTCACCGCGAAGTTCGCTGATCATTTACCGTTGTACCGCCAGTCGCAGATGTATGCCAGAGAAGGTGTCGAGCTGGATCGCTCCGTGCTGGCAAGGTGGGTCGGCGAGGCAAGCGAGTTGATGGCGCCGCTGGTTGAGGTTTTACGCCGCTATGTGATGCGCACTGACAAGCTGCATGGCGACGACACACCGCTCCCGGTTCTCGCTCCCGGTCATGGAAGGACGAAGATCGCCAGGTTCTGGACCTATGTTCGCGACGGACGCCCCGCCGGCGATCAAGCTCCTGCTGCGGTCTGGTTCTCCTACTCCCCCGATCGTAAGAGCGAGCATCCGCAACGGCATCTGGCGAAGTTCCGCGGCATCTTGCAGGCCGATGCCTATGCAGGCTTCAACAAGCTCTACGAAGGCGGAGCCATCCAGGAGGCCCCGTGCATGGCGCATATTCGTCGCAAGTTCTTCGAACTGATGGAGGCGCATCGGTCCCCCATTGCAACCGAGGCCGTGGAACGCATCGCGGCGCTTTACCGGATCGAAAAAGAGATCAGAGGGCGTCCTCCCGAAGAACGGCGCATGGTGCGCAATACTCGTGCCAGGCCTTTGCTCGATTCCATGCGAACATGGCTCGAGGTGTCGCTGCGACAACTTGCGCCGAAGTCGGAGACTGCATCGGCCATCCGTTATGCGCTGGCTCTCTGGGATGCCCTTGCACGCTATCTCGACGACGGGCGGATCGAACTGGACAACATGATCGCGGAAAGAGCGCTGCGCCCGGTCGCGGTGGGTCGTCGCAATTACCTTTTCGCCGGTTCCGACAACGGTGGCGAGCGGGCGGCCGTCATCTATGGTCTGATCGGGTCGGCGAAGCTGAACGGACTGGATCCAGAAGCGTACTTGCGCTACGTTCTCAGCAACATCGCCGAACACCCGATCAACCGCATCGAGGAACTGCTGCCATGGAACGTCGCCGAAAAGCTGCCGGCCATCAGTCGGAAAGCCGCGTAGAGAAGCCGGCAACCGATCCTCAGCACCCCATCAACTCCACATTGCCCAACATCGCGGAGTTGATCGATTTCGGCGGGATCACAGTTGGTCAGATGGAACCGGTCGGCTGCGTCGCCATCGCCAACTCCGAAGATGGCTGCCTGGCTATGCTCAGGCGCCGAAAGAACGAAACCCTCAACAGCTTTCTAATCCGCCTGGACCAAGCCATCGCCAAGGCAATGAACGAAGACATCTACACGGACGAGATCAATACCCCAACTAAATGATCCTCACAATACTGCGACCGGTCATGTCCATTTGAAGAAGATCGTGGACACGATCGGTCCTTAAACCAATATTCCCAGGTTCGTACAGACGGCCAGAAAACCACGCTTACTTTGCAGGAGGCTCAGGTCTAGAAACAACCAAGCCAGGAAACCGTGGCACCGAGAGGATGTAAGCGAGCCTGGATTCTCGTCTACGGAAGACCTTAAAGTGTTTGAGCAAGTGGTGTATCTCCCACTTGCAGAAGCGACGAAAGTCTAGGGAGTCGTGACCATGCCCGAGTGTCGAATTCTTGTTATCGATGATGATCTTCCAGCTGCGCTCAAAATGGCAAAGCGGATCCGGGAGCTAGAACTAGCGCCTGCGTTGCAGAGTCTTGACATCAAGATGGGGATCGAGGTCTCAAATTCTGCCATGTGGGCGTGGAGTGCGCTTGACGGTGCATCTGATCGGTGGGACATCATTTTCAGTGACGTAATGATGCCCTTAGAAGAGCAGTTCGATGCAAAGCACACGCAAAAAGATGGGTATACCGTGTGGGTTACAAGCGGGCCCAAGAGCACCCCAAGCTTTCAAGGTGGGGGCTTTGATCTTGCAAAGAATCTCTCGGATTGGCGGCACAATCGCCCCGATCTCCAGTTGCCGAAGCTTGTTCTCCTATCTGCAGCACTCGTCGCCGCGAATCGCCGGAACGTGAATACGTTCGCAAGGGAGAATCGGGAGTGGTTCCAATACTTCGATAAGGATGAGTGCCCGCAACACTGGCGCGGAGACAGACTCAATCTTTATCGTTATGCACTGCTTCAAGCATTGGTTAATTACCAGGCGAAGAGCTGGAATGATGGGCAGTTCCATCCGGCTACTTCCGAGTGGAGATCACTCCGTTACGAAGCGTCCCGAATGGCGAGGCAACAGCATGTCCGCCACGTTCTCGTA
Organism: uncultured Acidobacteriaceae bacterium; assembly: GCA_963841095.1. Taxonomy (GTDB): domain Bacteria; phylum Acidobacteriota; class Terriglobia; order Terriglobales; family Acidobacteriaceae; genus Telmatobacter. The sequence continues at coordinate 162,068 of CAWJBE010000009.1, read as the reverse complement.
CTCGGTCCTACTGGCTCTGGAAAATCTGTCCTCGCTCGGTTTTTACTGTCAGAAAGAGGTTTCAACGATCCGCCGATCATTGGTGCAGGGATGCTAGACAAGGACGGTCTTAAGGCACGGTGGCACCAAGGCGGACTATACATTGATCAATTGGAGCGAATGAGTCCAGCAGCTCACGACCCAGTCTATCGAGAGCTCGAGGAGATGGCGGAGAATCAGGATGGAGAGCAGAAGTTATGTGTATGGTCAGCGAAATCAATCAGTGACCTGAGGGAGTCGGAGGTGCTTTCGGAGTCGTTCGTCAGCTTATTGCAGACTCATTCCCTCCAAATCGACAACCTAAGAGCTGAAGACGTATCTGAGATCACGGGGTCTGTCGTCGACCAGTATGCGCCTGGATTTCCTGTTGTCGAGGAAGTGTACGGTGAACTTGCAACAACTGACTGGCCGGATAATCTTCGAGGAATCCAAGTAGTCCTAAGGGAAGCGATTCATCGGGCTAAAGAATTTGGCGACAGTGAACTTCGTGTGGACCATCTGCAATTGCCGAATCGGAAAGCCGGAACTAACGGCCAGGCAATAGCTGCGTCCACTCAATCGCCTTCAATATCGCTTCAACATGATGTCGCATCCGGAATGACACCTTCGGTACCGGAGATGAATGGACCAGATGTTTGGACGTTTGCTCAAGAACGCGTGCTCGCCATTCAGAAGGAGCTAAAGACAGTTCGGGCTGTCATTGAAAACACGAATGGGAGAGACCGGGTCAGCGGCGCAGACTTCATTTTGAGTCGCCGGTCGGAATATCCGGCTCTGGCCACGTGTAACAGCGGAATTCTCGATACTGCGATCAACTATTTCAAAAACCGTGACTGGAATAGATCTCTCAAGGATTTGGCAGCGTATGTATTTAGTGCTGGCGACCACACACGGTTCGAAGACTTGCAGAAGGACTATGGAGTAAAAAAGCAACAGTCGAATTACAGCTCCGTGCAACGCAGAAAGCGTGGAGCAGTGTAGCCGACAACCGGCGGCAAATCCCGGCAGAAACCGGCATGTGAAGCAGCCTGATCTAGCGCAACCTTTCTCTTGTGGCAACCAGCCACAGGAGAAAAAAACGTGAGCGCTTCAAACGGTTCCTCTTCGTTTCCTCGCACGATTTCCTTCGGCGCGTCGCAACTCCAGTATTCCGGGCCTGGCCGCGCACCGTCGTCACTGATCTATTTCGAACCGAACTCGGGTAAGTTCCACGAGTTGCTGCCGGCGCGGGTAGTCTTTGCCGGCTCCAGCGGCGCGACCGCAGTGTTCGAAAACTCCAACCTCCCTCCTGCCAAGATTCTCGGCGACGCACTCCGCGCCGGGCTCGCGGTCGGCACCAGGCTGCTGTGTGAGATCGCGCGCTCCGGCGCTGAAACCACCCTGTCGCACTGGTTCATCATCGCCACGCCGAAGTCTCCGGCTCGCATGCCCCCCACGCCTTCACCGGCGCCGGTGGTGACGGTGACCGGCATCATCACCAAGGTTGCCGACAACTTCCGGTGGGGCTTCGCCCAGACGCCCGCGGGCGAGACCTACTTCGTCCACGCCAGCGAGCGCCACGACGGTCAACCTCTCCTGCTTCACGCCCGCATCAAGTTCAACCCCGGTTTCAACGAGAAGGGCAAGATGGCGCGCAACGTGCGCGCCGCCTAGGCCGCCAACCACAGGCGCGGCGCCGCCCGTCCGGGGCGCCGCATAACCTCCACCTCCAACCTGCAAAGGAGCCTGCAATGAACCTGCTCGATATTCTTTTCGGAACGAATTCCACGCAACGGCCGGCCGCCAGGCAGCCGGAGCCGGTGATCAACAGCGACACGACTCTAGAGATCAGCAAGGCCTGCCGCCAGCTTGATTTCCTCGACAAGAGCTACAACCTTGCCCTTTGGAACGGGGCCGAGCACCGCGCCAGCTACGAGCACGACCTGCGCCTGATGCGGCACTTCGGCGACCTGGAACGAGTGACGCTGCAGCTGATCGACAAGGCCGGCAAAGTGTGCGGCGAGTTCAGCGTCAGTTTCGCGCGCAGCGGGCAGCGCTCTGCGCAGGTGAAGGCCGACTCGGGCGGCATCGAATGCCCGGTTATCGACCGCGCCACCGTCGTCGGCAAGCGCATCATCATTGACCGGCGCGGCAACGACGCCGCCTACTGCGCGCACCTCAAGCTGAACTGGAGTCAGGCTGAGAAGCTCGATCAGCGCGCCGGCGACACCTACGCCTCTGAGCATGCGGCCCGCATCACCGGCGGTCGCCAGGCCGGGGAGTTCTTCGTTGCCGCCGGCAACCGCCATGCGCTGGTCGTTACCCACGCAGTGCCGAACGGGCCCTACTGCTTCGCGCGCGATCTGACCATGAACCGCGACGGCATCTTCCTGCTGCGCAAACACGCTGGACAGGGTGTGCCGTTCGAGGTGGGCGCCAAGCTGACGGCCGTGATCGTCGCCACTCCCAAGGGGCTGCAGGCGCGCGCTGTGCGCCTTGCCGCCTAAGTCAAGCCGAGGGACGGGCCCAGGCCCGTCCTCTCCACTCGATCCACTCACCCAAAAGGAGATTTCGATGGCAAGCATTCTTTCATTTCCACTTCCCCTCAAGCGGCCGGCGCAGCCCATCTGGTTGCCGCTGGTTGAGCCGGCGCAGCCGAAGCCGCGCATGCCACAGTCCTACCCTCAAGCGGCGGCGCCCTTCGCTCCGCTCCTCGGCAGCAACCTGCTGGGCATCTTCGACGACGACAACCTCAACATCTCCTGCCGCGAGAAGTTCGGCAGCAAGCTTTCCTACGCCACACTGGCCATGTGTCTCCGCGGTCTCGCCAACCACTGCGAACTGTGGGCCGTGCTCACCTCGAACGCTGACGATGCCGGGCGCACCAGGTACTTTGAAGCGCGCGGCTACCAGGCTCTCGACGTCAAGCGCGAGGTGGTGTCCACCAAGCGCGGCACGATCGTAAAAGGCAACGCCGACTTCGACCTCGCTTTCGAAACCGCGTTTCGCGTCGCATGCGGAACCCCTGACACGGTGCTGCTGGGCACCGGTGACGGAGATCTTGCCCTGGCGATCGCCCGCGGCATCAAGCGCGTGGATCCTGAGCTCAAGGTCTTCACGCTCAGCGTTCGTGGATGCACCAGCGCGCGCCTCCTGCAACAGCAGGTGCCGCACCTGGTGGAGGGTAACTTCTACGTGGAGCCTGCGATGTTGCGGGTTCCGCAGGCGGCCGGGGGCGATCACAACGGCCGCCAGGGCTGCCGCATGCGCGCCAGCAGGCGTTCGGGAGGCCGTCATGTCTAGATACCCGAAGCGCGGGAATCGCCGCGGGCCGCCGAAGCGAGTCAGCCTGGCCAAGCGCCTCCTCAGGAATCGCTACCGGCCCAAAGGCTCATGGGTCAGCCTGGCCGACATCTGGAACAACACTCTTGAAACGGCGTACGCATGGTTCCATCGTGTGCCGCCCAACTCCCGGTTGATGTGGCGTAACGGCCGCATCGTTGGCCACTCCCGGCAGTGGAACGGGCCCCGTTAACGAGTCCCGTTCCGATCAATCAACGCGGCGCCTGCTGCGGCGCCCCAACATTCAAGCGAGGTAAATGCCATGCACACACATTCAAGGATGAAATGCAAGGTTTGCCAAAGATCAATCCACGGAAGACCACACTTCTGGTCGGGGAAACCGATGTGCAAGTCCTGCTTCACTTACCACAGCGTAAACGTCACCAAAACCAGCAATCTGCTCCGTCGGCTCGGTTACCCGTTACAGCGCGCGCGAGCGTCGCGCCCTGCAGGTCGACCACAGAGGCGGTCCTGGTTTCAGAGGATATTCGGTTGAGGGCATGCGTCGGGGCCACCTAATAATAGGTGGCTCCGACGGATTCTTGACTGTATCAATCTTTGAGTCCGCGTGCGATTGTCTCGTAATGCTCAGTCGTCATCACACCAAGCGCGTCTGTCATTGGACGCGAACGAGATTTCAGGGCAGAGTTTCGACATAACACGGCCCAGCAGGGCCGCTGGAGGTGCCCGATGACTGTTCTTTCCCCGCCCATGACCCGGCGCCGCCTCGCCTCACTAAGATGGCTTCGCCAAACACGCCAATCTGTCACCCTCTTTATACTGTTCGCTCTCTTCCCCACACTGGCATTCGCGCAGAGCGGATCGCCGTTCGATACCGGATTCACCAACTTACAGACCCTGTTCACTGGAACGATTGCCAAGGTCGCAAGCTTGATTGCCATCGTGATCGGCGGCTACCAGTTTGCCCACGGAGAGCCGGGCGCGAAGAAGACGCTCGCGGGCGTGGCGGCCGGTACCGGCATTGCCGTTCTCGCCGCCAACGTCCTGAGCTGGCTTTGGGGTATTTGATCGTGGTTGCTGCGGAACGTCATTTGCTATCGCTCGACTCAGCACGTGTGAGGGCCAACAATGCAGGCACAGCCGACAACGCGCCGACGGAACCGGGTTTACAAGAGTCTGCATAAGCCTCTTACGTACCTGGGCGTCGAGCGGACGCTCTTCTTTTTCGTGTGTGTTGCCGCAGTCGGAGCGTTCAATCTATTCAACAGCCTCTTGGCAGGCATCGCCGTTTTCTTGGGCGGATTTGCATTCGGGCATTGGGTAACAAATGCCGATCCGGCCTTTCTGCGCATTCTCGCGCGTTCCGAGCGATACAAGACCCGTTATGACGCGGCCAAAGAGACGACCCCACGCATAGAGGTGCTCTGATGCTGCGCCTCGACAAAGCCATCAAAGCCTGGAGGGATTCCGCCTCGTTCTGCGACCACATGAATCTTTACGGATTCTGGAACGAGACTACATTTCTGACCAAGAGCGGCGATCTCGGCGTGGTGTTGCGGGTTGCCGGCGTGGACTATGAAAGCCTGGATTACGGTGAGCAGGAATACGCCGTGAAGCGGTTTGAGGCCGCACTGAAGAACTTCGGACCTAGATTCCACGTCTATCAATACCTCTTCAAGACCAATCGGCCGGAGATCCCGTTCGCACGATACGAGAATCCTGTGGTTCAGGAATCTGTGGACTGTCGTAAAGAGCTCTTCCACGAAAAAGCGGACCGGTTGTTTGAGATCGAAATCTACTATGCGATCTTGCTCGAAGGCTCGCGGTCGAAGACTGGGGTGGCTGCCGCACTGCGCAGGTTCCCTCATGATCCAGCAGGCGCTATCAACGAGCTGAAAGCCCAATTCACCAATAAGGGTATGAAGACGCTCCTGCGTTCGCAGATCGAGCGCGACTTGGCGTGTCTCGAGCAGCAGGTGCGGGCATTCGTAAACCAGCTCTCCGACTTCGTCAGGATCGAGCTTTTGGGCAACAAAGGCCAGTTCCGCTTCTTTCGACGGCTGGTCAACTATGACGACTGGCGCATCGAAGGAGAACCGGGGCATACACAGTTTCTTGACTACCAGATCGCGAATTCCTTGCTTGAGAGCGAACGTAACCACCTTCGCGTAGGTGACGATTTCGTTCGGATTCTGACCATGAAAGAGGCCATCGGAGAGACCCGGCCGCTGGCTCTCGACGCCCTGCTGAAAATCCCCGTCAACTTCATCGCGATTTCTGAGTGGGTGCCGCTTCCAGCCGCGACGGCGCGCAAGGAAGTAAACAAACGCCGCCGGCACTTCAACATCTCGAAGACAGGCTTCATCTCGCAACTGGGTAACGATCCGGCGAAGACCAATCCACGCGATATCCTCGTGGATGAATCGAAACAGGCGGACATTGAAGACCTGGGTGACTGCCTGCGGGCTTTGGGCGACGGCCAGCAGTTGGGAGAGTTCTCACTGACCATTCTGCTCTACGGCAAAGACCGGCAAATGGTCGATTCCGTGGTGGGCGAGTTTGCCGGCATTTTCACCAATGCCGATGGCACCCTGTTTGCTGAAACGTACAACCAGCTCAATGCTTACTTTGCCATCGTGCCCGGCAACTACGCATTCAATTTGCGTAGGCTGTACCTGTTAAACACGAATTACGCCGATTTGAGCTTCCTGTTCACGATCCTGCCCGGTGAAAAGACCAACACGTACCTCGGTGCAGAATATCTGGCGGTGCTTCAAACCGACAACCAGACGCCTTACTACTTGAATCTGCATTGCGGGGAAGTGGCGCACACGCTGATTCTGGGTATGACCGGATCGGGCAAATCGTACCTGTGCAATTTCCTGCTGCAGAGTGCCCAGAAGTATTCGCCGCTCACGTTCATCTTTGACATTGGCGGCAGCTTCGAGCCATTGACCCACATCTTCGGCGGGTCGTATCTGAACGTCGGCCGCGAGGAACGTGACTTCACCATCAATCCGTTCTCTCTCGCACCGACGAGGGAGAACCAGCAATTTCTATTCAGCCTGATGCGCGTGCTGATCGAGGGCGACGGCCAGCGATACCGGATCGACTTCAAAGACGAAATCCGGTTGTGGAACGCGATCGAACGAATCTATATGCTGGAACCCGCTCAGCGGACACTCTCCAATCTCGCAAGCATCATCGGAGAACTGAAGGACAGGCTTTATCGTTGGACACGCGCAGGCCAGTACGGATTCCTTTTCGACAACCCCGAAGACACCCTCACCTTCCGCGAGTTCCAAACATTCAATTTCTCCGGCTGGGGCGATGCGCCGGAGTTGCTGGAACCACTCCTGTTTTACGTTCTCCATCGGGCATCGCAGGAAATTTGCGACCCGCGGCGGCTTGCCACCTTCAAGACCTTTCTCATGGATGAGGCTTGGCTGTTCATGCGGAACGAGGTCATTCGTGATTACATCGTCCAGGCGCAGAAGGTATGGCGTAAGCACAAAGCGGCGATGATTCTGGCTACGCAATCGATCAAGGAGTTGCAGGAATCCGGGATGCTGCACATCGTCGCCGAGAGCTGCCCGACGAAGATCTTTCTCGCCAATCCTGAGATGGACGTGAACCTTTATCGCGAGGCATTCCATCTGAACCCCACCGAAATTGATCTGATCGCTGGCCTGATCCCGCCGGGTCAGATGGTCGTTTGCCAACCGCATGGTTCCAAAAAGGTTCGTCTGTACGTCGATTCCGTCACGCACTGGATGGCTGTCAACAGCGCCGACAAGAACCTATTGCGGCAGGAATTCTTCAACCGCTATGGCATCCCTGCCGGCCTTCGCGAACTCGCACTCAAGTTCCCATTCGACCCAGGTAAACCCACTGGCGCACTCACTCTTATCCCGAGAGGAGCAGCAGCATGAACAGCAAATTCATCTTCATCGCAGGACTCGCCGTGCTCTTGCCCGCAATGAGAGCATCTGCACAGGATGCCTCGTCCCGCACCGTTCAATATCACTCGCAGGACATCATTCCGATCCACGCGAAGCTGAAATACACAACGCTCATTGAGCTTCCAGCTACGGAGAAAATCATGGAGGCCGCGACGGGCGACAAGGACTTCTGGATTGTCGATGTTGTCGGCAACTTCTGCTTCGTCCATCCTGCCAAGGCCGGCATCAGTTCGAATTTGAATCTCATTACCGACAAGGGCAACATCTACAGCTTCACGCTGCAGGACGTGTCCGCCGCAACGGGAGCCGCGGACCCGCCGCCAGACCTGAAGGTGATTGTGGTTCCGGCCGATCACTCTTCGATGGTTGCGGCCAGCGGACCGCCACAATTTGTGCCCGCCGCGCAACTGGCGCAATCGCAGCAGGCCCTGGCTGCGGTCCAAGCGCACATTACCGACGCCGTCGATGAATATAAGAGCGCCTACCCGCTTTCGCTGAAATTCGACTACACCTTCCATGCGAACGAGGAGCCGTTCGATATCGAGGCAATCTATCACGACGACAAGTTCACCTATATCAAAACCAGCGCGCCTGAAAAGTTCTCGATTTACGAGATGAGAGACGGCAAGCCGAATCTTGTTTCCTACCAACTTGAGAATGGAACATACATCATCCCCAAGGTGATGGACTCTGGCTATGTAGAACTGGGCAAGAAGCGGATGGATTTTAGCCGTAAGGGATAGCGGGAGACGAATATGTCTGAGCCGATGGCCACGTCCGCCGATCCTGCGATCGCCGATTCGAGGCGGAACAAAACGAAGAGCAACCCGAAAGGCGTTCTCCCGAAGAACCTGAAGCCCGCGCTTTATCTGGGCGCCGCCGGCTTGGTTATCGCTGCGGCATTCTTCAGTGGAACGGGCAAGAAGTCGCCCACGAAACAGGGCGGAACTTCCCATCAGGCTTCGCAGCCCGTTCTCCAGGACAACACGGACAATAATGCCCAGGAACTTAGGAGCCAGGCCGCTGCTGCGGAGCAGAAGATGGCGCAACAGGGCACAGGCACCCTGGACCCGTCCCTTCAGAATGCAACACCGGCACAACAAGCTGCGGCCGCCGCCTACGGTCCGAACGGGCAGCCCGTCCCCTGTGTTCCCGGTCAACCCTGCACCCCGCAACAACAGCAACTGTCTCCTGCCGCCCAGGAAGAACAGCAGCTTGCCGCAAAGGATCGGGAACTTGCTTACGCCTCGCGGTTTGCATCGAACCTGGTATATACGCGAGCGCCGGACCAGCCTTCCTCGAAACCCTCCTCTGCTGCCTTGGCAGAGGGTGCAGGCGCAACCGGCCCGCAGCAAAACGTCGCCGCGCAGTTTCCGCCAGACCCGGGCTCCAGCAGTCTGATTGGGCCGCGCACGGCAGGCAATCCTCCGGCAGCTTCGTCCGCGCAAACGCAACAACTCGCGGCGCAGCGCAAGCCGGAAGTCAATATTGATGCCGCTGCGGGTCAACCGTACGTGATCTATGAAGGAACGACATTGGACGCAGTGCTGATGAATCGGCTTGATGGAGACGCCGCCGGCCCGGTGAAGGTACTCGTGTCCAATCCCGTCTATTCGCACGACCGGCAGCATGTGCTGGTCCCGGAGGGAACCATTGTGCTCGGAGAAGCACGCAAGATTGGGTCAACCGGGTTCGGCCAGCAGCGACGCTTGGCCGTCGTGTTTCACCGTCTGATTATGCCAGACGGCTATTCTGTTGATCTCGATCAATTCCACGGTCTTGACCAGATCGGCGAAGAGGGATTGAAAGACAAAGTGAACAACCATTACATGCAGATATTCGGCACCTCGATTGCCTTGGGCGTGATTTCAGGAGCTGGGCAAATTACTGAGGGTGGTGGAACAATCACAACAAGCGGTTCCCAAGCCTTTGCAACCGGCGCCTCCGGAAGCGTTTCGCAATCAGCGACTACGATTCTCGACAGATTCATCCAAATCCCACCGACAATTACGATTCGGGAGGGCCACCGCGTCAAGGTCTATTTCACGCAGGATATGCTGCTGCCTGCGTATGAGAACCATACGATTCCCCAGACATTCTGAAGGGAGTTTTCATGCACCGAACTACCAGCGTCGTCGCACTCGCTGCCATGTTCTTCTTGTTTGGGTGTCAGAGCCAGCAATCCAAAGTGGCAGATCTCCAAAAGCAGTACGACGAAATCAATCAGCAATTCGCTAAGGACTGCTCGGCGGAAATGATGGATTTGCCACAGAAGCTCAGTCCCAAGTGCGCTGATGAGAGCAAGAAGTTGAAAGACATAACTGAACGGCTTCAGTCAGAGCGCGCAAAACACTAACGCACTAACGGAGGAACCATGAAGTCCTTACTCGCGACCGCCATTGCGGCGGCGACACTCGTAGTGTTGCCTGCGCACGCTCAGTTGGGCTCCGGGATTGTCTACGATCCCACTCAGTCGGCCCACGCCATCGAACAGATCTCACAGGGTCAACAGATTTTCACAAACTCAGTCAGGTTAGCTGATAACGCAATCTCCACCTACAATCTTGCGCACCAAATGTCGTTGGCTCCACAAATCCTGTATCAGCCGTTTCTTTCGCCCTCCACATACTGGATGGCGCTCAATCAGGCGGCCAACACGTACGGCAATTCGCGGCAGTGGACCGCTTCTGTCAACACCGGGGTCGGAGTCAGCATCGGCTACCAGCAGGCCACGATTCCGCGCACAGGGCAAATCAACGGTTACGGCAATTTGAGTCCCCTCGGGCAACAGCAAATCGCCGCACAGGGGGCCACCGTTGATCTCAGCGATTCCGTCACGACAAGCAACATGCAAACGCTCGGCACAATCCGCGCCAACTCAGAGCAGCGGCAGGCCGACATCAACGGACTCATCAGTGCTTCGCAATCCTCGGACCCCGCGCAGCATACGGAAATGGCGGCCTTGCAGCGGATCAATAAGGCGATGATCCTGCTGATTCAGGAACAACAAGAGGCCAATCAAATCAACCAGGCCGTTGCCCTGCAGCAAATTGTCGGTCAAAAGGTGCAACAGGACAATCTGAAGTCGCTTTTCATCACCGCGAATGGTTATCAGCAGAATTTCGATGCGGCCACGCCACAACAAACCAGCATAGGCACGAACTGGGCCTTCCATTACTGAAACGGGGATCTACCATGGACTTTCTCATTCTCATCAAGAACGGTTGCGATAACCTCACCGCGACGGTCTCGCCGTCTGTTGACGCACTCGGGCTTCACATGATCCTGTCACTCGCAACGATCATGCTCGCCTGGTTTGGTATCCAAGAGGCGCTTGCGTCAGCCCAAGGAGGTCCAGGGTTTAATGCTGGGCGATTCATCAGCTTTTTTGTGCTGATTACCTTCGCCTACTGCTTTGTGAAGTTCTATGACGGCGCAATCCCAGGTGTGGGGTATTCGCTAAAGGGTTTCGTCAGTGGCGGTACGAGCAGTCTCGTCGATTACATCGGCACCGACTCGACCCAGGAGGTGCAGAACACCGTCCACGCAGCTCTAAACAAGATAGGCTCATTATCTCCGTCATTTACTGAACCCTACACCTTGCTGTGCACGTACACAGTTCAAGTAATCCTCAGCATCCTCACGGCTCTTATCGGTGTCATCATCGCCTACGGAGCCATCGGCGCGACGATCGTTGGTTTAGTAGGTCCAGTTTTCATTCCCTGGATGGTCTTCGATAAGACAGAATTCCTCTTCTGGGGATGGCTCAAGGCATTTATTGGCTTCGAGTTCTATAAGGTTGTAGCAGCAGCCACCATGAGCGTCATTAGCCATCTGCTTATCACCTACCTAACAAGTGGGGCGATGCAGGCTGATAGCGCGTCGCACCTCATCTACCTCATGCCAGGCCTTTTGATCTTGTGTTTCGTAGCCGGCTTCATCCTGCTGAAGATCCCAACGATGACGGCTTCACTCTTCTCAGGCCACGTCGGTGGGCACGGAATCGGCGCAGGCGGGCTCATTACGGCTGCGGTTCTCAGAATGGTTTAGGAGACACGGAGGCGTTCAATGGCGACCACGGCGAAGCTTGCACCGGAGATCACACGCGCGGCGGAACACTACCTGGAACAGTACGGCGATCCGCTGGTGATGAATACGTACCTGAAGGTCACGATCCTCGTGCTCGCCGCGGTCTGCGTCGCGCTTGCCGGCCTCGTCTACCACAGCCAGATGGCCCTCGCGAGCGTTCATCCACTCATTGTCCGAATCAACGAGGTGGGCCGGGCCGAAGCGGTCGATTACCGCAACTTCCAGTACAAGCCGCAAGAGGCGGAGAACAAGTATTACCTGACGCGCTGGGCGGAGCTCTACTTCAGCCGGAACCGGTTCACCATCGAGCGCGATCAGACGAGTGCTCTTTACTTCCTCAATGGCGACGTGCAGCGTGCTGTGATCGACCAGGAGCGCAAGGACAATGTGATCGCCGACTATGCAAAGGACAGCTCGCTCCCGTTCGTAGACGTAGAGGTGAAGAACGTCATTCTCGATGACCTTCGGCAGTCGCCCTATTCGGCGCGGATTGAGTTCGAGAAAGTTTTCACGAATCCCGCGGATCAATCTCAGCTCAAACGGGAACGGTGGACAGCCAGTGTGACCTACGTGTTCCGCGAGCAAGTCAAGAATAACGAACTGGCCGTGAACCCACTCGGGTTAACCATCGTCCGCTTCCGGGCCGACCAGGCGTTCGATTGATCGAAGCCACTTCCCATTGCGAGGCAGTCATCATGTCCAATCGCGGCTTTCAGACACGGCTAAGAGTATCTTTGGAACTTCGCAATAACAGCTGGCGCTGGACGATGCGATGCAAAGGGCGTGGCCTATTCCGCCGGCAATCTTCGTTCCCTTGTGGTGGCAAGAAAACAGTTCAGCGTTCTGTGGCATACGCTGCAGGTGCCCAATGAAACCGCCGGCGATGCGATCCATCAAGCGCACGTCTCCCGGTTTCTCCCTTGCTTGTCCGGTCACACGCGTCGAGTCATCTCCGGCGCCCGGCGGCACGGCGTCGCTCTGCTTCGTTCGCTGCGGCGAACGCCCTTCGGGTCTTGGTTCCTCCCCAAGGGGCACCCCCCAAGAAAGCGCGACTTGGCACTTGGGAGCCGGGCCTCTCGCTCAGGCTTCGCCAATGGGTGACCCGGTCAATCCGGGAATTCACTTCAGGAGACTTCACCATGTATCAGAACCGCATCTCGCTCATCGGATTCCTCGGGCAGGACGCCAGCGCCCACATCGCCAACAACGCCAGCTTCACCGTCCTCTCGCTCGCCACCAAGAGCTCGTATAAGGACAAGAAGACCGGCGAGTACAACGGCCACACCGAGTGGCATCGCTGCATCGTCTGGGGCAAACTCGCCGAATACGCGAAGACCCTCAAGAAGGGCGCTCACCTGGGCGTCGAGGGCGAACTGCGGAGCCGCGAGCGCACGGACAAGAAGTCCGGTCGCAACGAGCGCGTTTGGGAAGTGCGCGTCGCTTCGATCCTCAAGCTCGACCGCGCAGAGAAGTCCGGCCCGGAAGAGACTGCGGACGCCGAGTTCAACCCCGAGGAAGAGGCGGCCTGATCCGCCCCTTCCCCTTTTGTGAAGCCCGGCGTCACAGCCGGGCTTCTACACCGGAAGCAACCCCATGAGCTTCGATCTTCTGATTCCGTTTCTCCGCCCCATCGAGCCGCTCTTGCTCGACGATGACGTGAGCGAGATCATGGGCAATCCCAACGCGACCTGGTATGCGGAACGCGAGGGGCAGATGCTTCCGCAGCCGGACATTGCGTTCGATCCCGGGAGCCTTCGTACCGGACTCGAAGTCATTGCCAACAATCTCGGCAAGCGCCTCGACGAAGACAACCCGGTTCTTGAAGCGCAGCTCCCCGATGGCAGCCGCATTTGCGCGTACATCCCTCCTGCGGTTAAGCCCAGGCCGGGCTTAACCATTCGCAAGTTCACCGGCCGGCACTTTGCAGCCGATGACCTGATCGCTCGCGGCACGCTTTCTCGCCGGCTCGCCGACTACCTGACGGATCAGATTCGCAGCGGGAAGACCCTGCTCATCAGCGGCGGGACGGGAACCGGCAAGACCACGCTACTCAACGTGCTTGCCCAATCCATCCCCGATGACGAACGGATTGTGACCATCGAGGACACCGCCGAGCTTCGCATCCCGAAGCCCAACCTTGTCTCGTTCGAGTGTCAAACCGATACGTTCAAAGAGCCGCTTTCGTTCGAGAAACTGCTCCGCACGGCGCTGCGTTGCCGCCCAGATCGAATCATCGTCGGCGAAGTCCGCGGTACCGAGGCACGAACCCTGCTCGACTCGCTCAACACTGGCCATTCCGGGTCGCTCGCGACCATTCACGCCAACTCTGCGGCCAAAGCATTAGGCCGCTTTGCCAACCTGGTTCTTCGGGGCAACTCGCAGATGACCTACGGCGACATCGAGGCCGAGATTGCCGAGGCGGTCGATTACGTTGTTCACATCGAACGCGAGCCAGGCCGCAGGATTGTCCGTGAAGTGTTGCGGGTCATCGGATATGACCGCCGCTCGCAACAGTTCGAAACCGAGTATGCATTCCCCACGGAAACCCAGCCGACAGTCGAGGCAATGCCATGCTGAAGAACACCCGCAAAGGCGAAGTACGTGGACCTCAATCGCTCCGCGCGACGACTGCATGGGCGAGCGGACGGCTGACGGGATTCACTGCTCATCACCGATCGCTTCGCCCTGCGGAAGACATCCGATCGGCTCAACTTTGGCTCGCCGATGGCATCCCGATTGGCGACGTGTTGACCATGCTCGAAGCTAAGCATCGCTTCGAATTTTCCCCGGCCGATTGCCGGGCCTATGCCATCCAGATCCTCTGGACTGCCCAGATGCTTTCCCTGACCCGAAGCCGAACCGCACTCCCAACCCTAAGGAGTCCCATTATGCCGCTGCTTGAAATCGCTCACACCCGCCGTTATGTTTCCGCCATGATCCGCATCGAGGATACGACTGCCCAACGGATCGACCAGTATGCCGCCTTCTTGAAGACGACTGCTGATGAAGTCGTAAATAAAGCCATGGCCTATGTCTTCACCAAAGACAAGGACTTCCAGGAGTTCCTTGAATCCCCGCAGGCTGCTCACGTTCCACACGAGTCTCCGGGTTCGCCAGCCTGGTCAGAATGGGTCGGCGTCTGAGCCCACGAATGGCTCTGCTAAGCCAGGCAAATCAACCGAGGCGGCCCATGATTCTCGCGCACGCGGCTAATCGCATCGGTACGAGTGCCCGTTCGGTGCTGCGCACCGGGTTTATTTCGACACTCCACCCCTGAAAGGGTTGCGTTTGCTACCGCGTGGTAGCAAATGACACCGCGTTTGGAATGAATGGGTTGATCATGTCGCGGTAGCGGTTGATATCGAGCATTGTCGCTTGGTACGGCCCATTTTGGAGGTACACATGGCCACGAAATCATTGATCGATAACGAAGCCCGAGCTCCGCAACGGCCGGATACAAGAAGTCGCCAAGTCGGAGTACGCCTCAGCGAATCCGAATTCGCGGCACTTGAAAAACTCGCGTGGGCAGAGGGGCGGACTCCCGGAGAATGGGCGCGGGAATTCCTGTCGAGGGCCGTCAGAATCGGAACCGAAGAGCGGATCGCGGAGTACGCTTTCGCCGAACTCGTTGGTCTTCAGTTGCTGCTGCTGAACGTTCTGCAGCCGCTTGCGGCAGGCCAGAAAATCAGCCCCGAACAGTTCCAGAGACTCGCCGAACAGATCCAGGCGACGAAGCAATCGAAGGCACGTGAGCTGCTCGCGCGGCGTGCTTCAAGGGAGGAAAAGCCCGATGACCAACATCTATAAATGGGGTAGGAACGAGTCCGTCATCTGGCCGCCGCATGGTCCGGTCTATTCGTGGGCAGCGTTGTTTGCCTGCGCATTTCTACTGACACTTTTCATGTACCTCTGCTTCCGATTCACCCTCTCACCGCTCCAGCAATACTATTTGCCGTACTACCTGCGCAGCGAGATGGCCGGCGCGATGCGGCCCGCGGGAAAGTACCAGCTTCTTTACGTTGTCGATGCCAGCGGCAAAACCCGGCCCGCTCTGGCTGACGACGTGAAGCAAGGCAAGAGCGATCAGCCGGGCGGCAAACCGATTCCCCTCGAGACTTTCGCCGGACGCCCTGAACGGTGGCGCGCGGACGCTTGTCCGGGAGCCGGAGCGGGTCTATCGGAACGCTGGTCTCCATGACTGGCTCTCGCGATGGGTCTATGCGGGCCAGGGACCGCTCCAACTTTTCATCCGTCCGCTTGAGGCGACGCCTGCTTTGCTGCTGATCGCTCTTCTGCTCGCTATCCCGAAGGACATCGCCCGTCGCAGACAACTTCGCTACGGTCGTCGCCTTCGTGGTCCTGAGATGCTGGAGCCGGCGGCGTTCACGGAAAGATTCAAGCCGCACGGGCTGGGCCTGGTTGTGAACAAGAAAGGCACAGTCGTCCGCCTGCCTGCACTCGCCGAAAACAAGCATCTCGCCGTGATCGGCGACACGGGTTCGGGCAAGTCGACAGCGATCCGCCAAATCCTTCTTGAAGTCCGCGCCCGCGGGGATAACGCGATCCTCTACGACTCCTCGGCCGGATTTCTCAAGCAGTTCTACGACGAAAAACGCGGCGACATCGTCCTCAATCCCGTTGACCTGCGCTGTCCCTACTGGTCACCGGTCGATGAGGTTGAGGATATGGCTGAGGCCGAAACCATGGCCAAGGCCCTATTCCCGGAGCATGATCTGAACAGGTTTTTCATCGATGCGCCGCGCAAGATTTTCGCCTACCTGCTTACGTTTGGACCCAGCCCGGCGGACCTCGTGGCGTGGATGTCGAATCCCGCCGTGATCGAAAAGAAGGTCCAAGGAACCGAGATGGAGGAATTGATCGATGCCTACGCTCCGAATCAGCGCGCCGGCGTCCTGAGTTCGTTGAGCATGGTGGCGAATGCTCTTCGCTATCTGCCGCCGGTCGAGAAAACCAAGATGCGATGGACAGCGCGCGAGTGGGCACGGGAACGCAAGGGGTGGATCTTCATTACCAGTTTCCCCAGCTACATAGAGGCTCTTCGGCCGCTCATCACTGTCTGGTTTGACTTGCTGGTCATGCGTCTCCTGAGCCGGCCCGAGCCACACCACCATCCGAGCTGGTATGTCATCGACGAACTCGCGGACCTCGAAAAGCTCCCTTCGCTCCACAAAGCGCTGACGCAGAGCA
This sequence comes from uncultured Acidobacteriaceae bacterium, assembly GCA_963841095.1. Taxonomy (GTDB): domain Bacteria; phylum Acidobacteriota; class Terriglobia; order Terriglobales; family Acidobacteriaceae; genus Telmatobacter. The sequence goes on along the minus strand of CAWJBE010000009.1, from coordinate 145,488 downwards.
GGAAGTGGGGCAATCCTATCGTCCTCGGCTTCCAAAACGCCGCGCAGCTAGAGGCCAACTACGGCACGCAAGCAAGCTCCATGCTTTCGCAACCGGCCTCGAAGATGTACTTCCGGGTCACCGACCCGCCTTCGGCACAGTGGGTGAGCAAAGCCGTTGGCGACGTGGAAATCGAACGCTTGAAGGAGACGCATTATGACGGCACGCGGCGGGGCCGCAACTTCTCCCTCGACCGGCAAATTGAACCGCTGGTGATGGCCTCGGAAATCGAGGGTCTGCCAGATCTCCACGGGTACTTAAAGTATGAGAATTGCGTCACGCGTTTCCGGCTGCCCAAGGTGGAATTGCCGGAGATTGCCAACGACCTCGTTAAGCGCGACCTGCGCGACGTGGTTCGGCCTATCGAGCGCGACAGAGCGCCAAAGCGCGCGAAACAGCCTGCGCCGAACCCAAAGCAAGAAGCGCTTTCCTTCGACACCAACAAGCTGTGAGGCCGTATGCTCACGATCTCCAAACCGCTCTCTGCTGGTCAAGCGCAGAGTTACCACCAGAAGGAATTTACCGCCAAAGAGCAGAACTATTGGTCCCAGCGCGGCGAGACCATGGGCGAGTGGCAGGGGCGGTTGGCCGAAAGGTTCGGACTCACCGGGGCGGTCGCCGCCGAGGAATTCGCCCGGCTCAGTCAAGGTCAGCATCCACAAACCGGCGAGCAGCTCGTTCGCCAGCGCGCTTCCTATCAATATAAGGATGGCGATGGGAACAACATCAAGACGATGGAGCACCGCGCCGGGTGGGACGCAACGTTCTCCGCTCCGAAGTCGGTTTCACTCACAGCTCTGGTCGGCGGTGACTACAGCGTGCGCGAAGCCCACCGTGAGGCCGTTCGGACGGCGATCGAACACCTCGAGCACTACACGCTGGCGCGCATCGGCGGGAATCACCCGGCCGAGCCCACCGGCAAGTTCGTTGCCGCTAAATTTGAGCACGACACGGCGCGGCCCGTCGATGGCTACGCTGCTCCGCAGCTACACACGCACGCCGTCGTCTTCAATATGACCGAGCGCGAAAACGGCCAATATCGCGCCTTGCAGCCGCAAAGTCTCTTCGCCTCCCAACAGTTCGCTACAGCCATCTACCAATCGGAATTGACCTACCGGCTCCGACAGCTTGGATACGAAATCACGGTCGGGCGCAGCGGCGCACCGGAAGTCAAAGGTTACACGCAGGAGTATCTGGATGCCTCCAGCCCGCGCAGCCAACAGATACGCGAGTACCTCGAACGCACAGGCCGGAATGGCAAGGAAGCGGCGGAGATCGCCGCCCATTCAACTCGGGATCACAAAGAGATTCATTCGCTCGGCGAAGTCATGGCGGCGCACCGAAAGCTAGCGGCCGAGTACGGCAATCAGGCAGAGGCAGTCGTGCGGGCGGCGCACGAGCGCGCCCGGACGCAGAGCCAGGAAGTGAACCCTCAGCAGCGCGTCCGCGAGTCGGTCACCTTTTCCCGTGATAAGAACTTTGAACGGGAGGCGGTTGTGGATGAGCGCGCGATTGTCCGCGACGCGCTCCGTCGCGGCATGGGCTACGTCACCTATTCGCAGGTGCGAGCGAACCTTAATACCCGTGTGGCGTCCGGCGAATTCCTGGCCGTCGAACGGCCGGCCAACATACCCGGCCGCAAGCTCACAACGGCACGGACCATCGAGGCGGAACAGGAGATCATTCATCGGGTCCGGGAAGGCCAACGTCAGGTACAGCCCGGTGACAAACAGGCCCGAAGCGTATCAGATTGCTCAGGATCATCCGCACCTGAATCGGGCTCAGAAAAGCGTCGTTGAAGAAGTGCTGAGTTCGGCAGACAAAGTTCAGGGCATTCAGGGATTCGCCGGAGCGGGTAAAACGACGACGCTGTCTGTTCTGCGAGCCGCAGCCGAAGGTCAGGGCTACGAGGTCCAGGGCTTCGCGCCCACTTCCCGCGCCGCAAAACAACTCCGTGAGGCGGGGATCGAAGCGGTAACTCTGCAAGCCTTTCTTTCGAGCGCCCGTCCAAGCGAGGTAACCGCAGAAACCAGGCGGCTCTACTTTGTCGATGAGTCGAGCCTGGCGAGCACTCGCCAAGTGCGCGAGTTTCTCACTCGCCTTGCACCAAATGATCGCGTGCTCCTTATTGGCGACACGCGACAGCACCAGGGAGTCGAGGCCGGACGTCCCTTCGAGCAGTTGCAACAGGCTGGGATGCGCACCGCAAAACTCGACGAAATCGTCCGCCAGCGCGATCCGGCTCTCAAATCCGCCGTCGAGCTGCTTGCTCATGGCCAATCCGCCGCCGCGTTGGAACGCCTCCAGAGCCAGGGCCGTGTTCAGGAGATCGCCAATCCACGAGAACGCATCCGCTCAATCGCGCGAACATACGCTGAATCGCCCGCGAATACGCTGATCGTATCGCCTGACAACGCCTCTCGTCGCGAACTAAACAACGCTGTGCGTTCGGAGCTGAAGACGAGCGGCGCACTTTCGACCGAAGACCACAGCCTACGGATTCTCGTGCAGCGGCAAGACATGACCGGTGCTGAGCGGGCGTGGGCAAACCATTACGAAACGGGCGACATCGTGCGCTACGCTCGCGGCAGCAAAGCCGCCGGGATCGAAGCCGGTTCCTACGCCACTGTTGCCGCGGTTGATGCTTCGCAAAATCTGCTGACTGTTCAGAAAGACTCCGGCGAATTCAGTCACCTACGATGCCCGTCGACTTGCGGGCGTGAGTGTCTTTCGGGAAACGACGCGCGATTTTTCCGTCGGCGATCGCATCCAGTTCACCGCCCCAGACAAGCAACTCGGCGTTGCCAACCGCGACCTCGCCGTGATCGAGTCGATCTCAACCGGTGGGCGCATCGCCGCACGACTCGACGACAATCGCAGCATCGAATTCAACGCCACCGACCACAGGCATTTCGATCACGGTTACGCCGTCACCAGTCACAGTTCCCAAGGGCTCACTGCCGAGCGCGTTCTCATTCATGCCGATACCAGCATCCATCCCGACCTGCTCAGCTCCCGCTTCGGGTATGTAGCCGTCTCTCGTGCCAGCCACGAGGCGACTATATTCACCAACGACGCGGCTCGACTGGCACAACACCTCGGAACCGAGGTCAGCAAATCGTCTGCTCTGGAAATCAACCAGTCAGTGTCTCCTGGCCGAGACCTCGGAATGGACTGATACGGACCACGCAACTTTGCAGACATTGTCTGCAGAATCACGATCGGCCAAACGCTCCGTAAGACCTGTGATTCACTTAGCGCACTCGACGAGGACGCGTCGCCAAACTGGCCTTGGCCAAGTATTCATCCGATCCAGATCTTCATCACCCTTCAGCAGCGTTGAATCGACCGAAGATTCGGCACATTCTCCACCACGGCGCCCGGACATATCATGCGGAAAAGATTTGTTGAATACTCTGCCGTAGCCCCTGCCGAATCAATTCGGAAGCAATGAAGGGCGCATGTCTTTGTAGATATTCAAACGGGACTCCGTTCGGGCCACAATAGTCGCTCAGCCACTTCACGCGGCTTTTCAGGCACGTTCCCTCGTCGTTCAGCCCTAAGCGATCGATCGTCGCCTTAATCCGCAGTGCATCCTCCGGGCTCGTGTTTGGCCCGGCCTTCACAAGCATTGACGGAAAATCGATGACAAACCATCCATCCTGAATTACAAAAGGATCTACGACATCTTCGTAGGTCCCTTTTCGGCCGTTTAGTGTCGCACAAACGAGGCGGTAGTTGTCCCACTCGTACGCATGATCCGGATAGGTATCTTTGGGTTGGAAATGTTCAACAGTATCCGCGCCAGTGTCATAGGGGATCCAATGGCAACTATATGCACAAATTCCACCGTACACATCGTGTAGTTCGGAGCCGATTTCCCTCCAATAGCTATGGTTACGCCACTGCTTCGACGTAGGTCTCGGATTGCTTTGAAGAAAACGCCGACCGGGCCTGCGAACGCGATTATCGAAATCCAAAGGTTCTACCTGTCGATCAATGTGAATCATTTCTTGATGCCATGCTGCTCAGCAAAGTAACGCCACCTCGGCCAGAATTCATCGTCTGGAGCCAATAAGCTTACCAAACGACCATTCACCTCGCGCACATTCTCAGGCGCCACGATCGTAGCGAGCTGGAGGGCCTTTGCTTGATCAATTGCGCGCTCCGCAGGGAGAGAACGAGCTTGACCGAGTCCGAACGCCTCGGACATAAGCCAAAGGTCGGCTCTTCCCCGCTTGACAAATGGGATTTCCTCAAGGATCACGTGACTGTCATCTAATTTCAAGTGGTTAAGGCTGTCTCGCTTCTCGTCAAACTCAGCCTCAATCGAGGCAAGAACCAAAGGGGAATGTGTCGCAACATAAAGTTGTGGTTTAACTGCGGATGACAAATTGGAAGCCACACGCATGATTGCGGGTGCGATCAGACGTTGCCATAGAGGATGAAGATGCGCTTCAACTTCATCTACGATAAGGACCAAATGGCGCTGCGGTTCACGCCGGACAATGGAGCTTGTGACGAGATGTTCCTGCCACGCCCAAACAAGAACGTATGCAAGGGCAACGATCCGCTGGATAGCTGCAGATGCGTGAAGAATAGGGACTTCACCATACGGCATTTGAAGAGTCGGGATTGGACGTGAATCAAGGAATAGCCGTTTGGGCTCTCCAGGCCGAAGCGATTCTGAGGTCGATGGAGACAGTTCGGCCAAACTAGAAATGAAAGCGGAATAATGGGCTTTGTAGCGGTCGCCCCCTGTCTGCCAAGCAAACCAATCTCTCAAGAGACCATTACAAACCCATCTACCCCCGTCTTCCGAATCCTTTTCCTGAGTTCCGTCCCAAACCTGCTTGCGTGATAAGAAGATACGTCCGGACGTTTGAATCTTGGAATGTTGCTCCGCAATTTGGCTTCTGAAGGGGTCCAGAATTGCGAACGACCCGTCAAACCTGGCATAAATGACAAGTCCGGGTGAGCGGGTAGTCGACGGATTAACGGACCATGCTTGGCGATCCCAATTAAACGAGGCGGCATAGGCCTGAGCGCGACCACTGGGTGAGGTTAAGGAAAAACTTATCCGAGGAAGGCGCTTACCCACATCCTGCCTGGGTAACGCTGCGTATTCCAACCAATCGCCCGTTAGGGCCCACCAGATACACTCGAGCAAGAATGTCTTACCAAGACTGTTGTTTCCGGTAATGATGTTGAGACGTTCCGCTGGTTCGAACTGTAGGGAGCGCACAGGACCGACCTCGCGAAGTTCGAGGGAGCGCAACGCAGCTCCCGGAGGTGGCGCCCAGCCGGGTGGATTGCCAATTACCGCGATAAGGTCTCCTTCTAAAATCTGCCTTTCGCAAATCCACGATGTCGGTGCGTCGGGGGCCGTATTGTCAAATAGTGCAGCATTCTCTTCACTCGTCAGATGGTATTCCAGGTTCAGTCTGTCTATAAGATCCTGCGGAGTGACCTCCGAGGGCCAAGGCTCGTCTCGGAACAGCCAGACACTCAAATGAAAAGACGGGATTCGCTCTCGACCCAGATGCGTTTGTAAGCGTGCGACATACTCATTCTTCCAGCCCCAAGATGAAACTTTCTTACGATGAATCAGAGTGTCAGCGAACGTGTCAGTTGTAATCCTTTGCAGCGACGTGCTGCCATATCGAGGAGCTGTCCATCTGTTCGACTGATCAGAAGTCTTGAAGGGGTTGTAGAAGCCGCCATAGGCCGCGGCTGGCTTGTAGTGCCTTTCCAAAATCTCTTGTGCAACTTGTGTAAAGACCAAAGAGCGAGTCGTTCCAACGGGAATCTCAGCTTTTTTGAAAGCGAGAAATGACATCCCAAAAAAGGGATTCAATGGTTCGAGAAGCGGCAATGATCGTTTCACCTGGTCAATACTCAAGTAAAAGCTCATATTTCACGCAACTGACTCACCATGTATTCACAAAAGTTTTCGCTGAGATCTATGCCAACCGTGCTTCTTTTCAATTTGAGCGCGACACGCAGCGTGGTTCCACTACCTGCAAAAGGATCAAGAACTCGTCCCCCAGCTCGACAACCAATCTCGATGCACCTTTGCACTAATTGATCGGGATATGCCGCGGAATGGGTCCCCCCGTTGGAACGCCTCCGCGCGGAAATCTTCCAAACGTCTTCGACGCCACCCAACGCAGGACGAGAAAAGTAGTACCTAGGCGACTTGCTGAACATGAAAATCATTTCATAAGTCCGCCATGGCCTGTCCTTGGCCGTAGGCTCGGGAATCGTCCCTTCGCGCATCCAAACGATAGGAGATCGCAAAACCCATCCACGTTCAATCATTTCTAAAGCGACTCGCCATGGAATGCCGATAGCGGTCTTCCGAGGAACACCGAGACCGCTGGCATCGACCGCCCGTAACCCAAATCGTCGTGCGGCGCTCTTCTTGTCGTCCCCCTTTGGCTGACCCTTCGCAGAGTAATATGTGTCGCCCAAGTTAAGAAAAAGCAGTCCGTCTGCGGTCAGAACTCGGCGCACTTCGTCCATGGTGTCAGCGATGTTCTTTACGAAGTCTTTGATTGTCTTTTCTTGACCAATTTGGCCCGCTACTTTATAGTCGCGCTGCCAATAATATGGCGGCGACGTAATTGCGCAGTTGAAAGAACTGGCTTTGAACCTTTTGAGTACCACCTGCGCATCACCCTTATGGACCTCCCACTCAATACCCTCGCGGCTGTGTCCGCGCCACTCATGAACACCTATGAGGGGCTGGTTGACCTCGGCACGGGATGAACGTTCCGAAGTACTAGTGCGCGATTGTTGGTTTCTTGCCTCAGGCATCGCATATAGACGAAACACAGATACTAATGTGCCGACGAATCCAACGGACAAAGAGGCAAGGGCGCATTCGGCAGGCCAAAATTGCGGGAGCCGCGATCAGCCATACGGAACCCAATGAATTGAGTGCAAGTTCCATCTTATTAGTCAGATGGCCGATTGTGTCAAGGAGATGTGAAACCCCCTGTCATTGGGCCCGACTCGCCATGCCCAAAGAACAGCGCACGATACCTCCTTGTCATCGACCGAAATCGATGGATCAATTCGGCTCTTTGCCATATGTGATTTGTACATCCCCACAGGCCATTCTGTCGGAAGGATGCTTCGCTCTCTCTCGCTGCAACCGCCAACCAAGGAACGGCTTTCTGCCCCCTCCCAACGGGCCCCGTCTCCTGCCCTTAACACCTGGTCCGGCGCGTGCGTACAAGCGTACAGCAATAAGGAAGGACAATCCAATTTCTTTCTCGTCTGAGTGCCCCCGCTTCAGGCAACGGTCTGGCAGAGGCGGGAAGAACCCGTCAAGGGTCTCCGCTGCGCTCCGATGAACGGGCACCAAACGCCCGCCCTTGACCGAACCTCCCCGCCTCCGCCCGTTGCGAAGAGCCATGAAGCGGGAGCACTCAACGAAAAAAATTTGGTTTGGGTGCTCTTCCGTTTCGGACGCCAATTCGCCCCATAGCGGGCAACAGAGGAGCATCAACATGCCATTTCCCATCGCAGCAACCACAGCAGCCAACGCCGCCAGCAACGGCGCAACCCGCAGCCGAACGCCGCGCCGCACAGGAAAAATGCGGCGCAGCGGAGCCGCAGCGACTCGCCCTATCAGCAGCGGACCACACAGCGCGATAACCCCACGCAACTTCTCATCAAGCAGGCCGTGGACTACCTCATCCAGCAGCTTGAAGCGGGCAAGAGCGAGACCCTGACCGCCTACCTGAGCGCAATGGCCCGATTCCATTCCTACTCTTTCGGGAACATTTTGCAGATCGCCAGACAGCGCCCGACGGCTACGCGCGTGGCTGGCATTCGCACATGGAACGAGATGGGCCGGTTTGTGAAGAAGGGCGAGAAGGGCATCCAGATTCTCGCTCCGATGACCGGCTACCGGCGCAACCGGAAAGACGCAGCCGCCGAGCCGGAACCGGAAGCCAAGCCGCAGCCCGTGCTGATCGGCTTCCGCGCCGTGTACGTGTTCGATGTAGTGCAGACCGAAGGCGCGGACCTGCCCGAATTCGAGCACAGCATCAACGGCGAAGTGGGCGAGCACCGCGACCGGCTGATCGATTTCCTCGCACAGCAGAACATCGCGCTCGAATTCAACGAGAAGATCGCCCCGGCCCTTGGCGTCAGCTACGGCGGAAAGATCGCCCTGCTCCCCGGCCAGTCGAAGGCCGAGGAATTCGTCAGCTTGGTTCACGAGACGGCGCACGAGCTTCTACACAAGGCCGAACGCCGCACCATGACCACGCAGACCGTGCGCGAGACGGAAGCCGAGGCCGTGGCGTTCATCGTGGGCCAGGCCGTTGGCTTGGAGATGGGCAACGCTTCGAGCGACTACATCCAGATGTACGCGGGCAACGCAACGCTTCTGGCCGAAAGCCTCGAAGTCATCCAGCGCACCGCCTCCATCATCCTCCGGGCATCCGCCCGGAGGAAGAGCCAGCAGCGGAACAGTTCGCAGCGGCCAGCTAAGGCCCACGTTCTGAGCGGGCGCGCTCGGAACGCGCCCGCTCTCCCCTTCACGCTCGACAACCTGAAAAGGAGAATTCCCCATGACGACCACAGTCGAAATCGCAGTCCGAATATCGCAACCTGCCGATTCTCAAGCCTCACCGAATCGCGCAGCCAACCCGCGCCGCACGTTTGACGAAACGGCGCTCAACGAACTGGCCGAAGTCCATCCGCACCCAGGGCGTGCTTTCGCCGCTCTTGGTTCGGCCCAAAGGGCCACAGCTACGAGATCGTAGCCGGGGCGCGGCGCTACCGCGCGGCGCAACTGGCCGGACTCGATTCCGTGCCCGTGCGCATCGTGGAACTCACCGACGCGCAGGCCCTCGAAACCAGCATCGTTGAGAACCTGCAACGGCGCGACGTTCACCCGCTGGACGAGGCGACCGGCTTACGTCTCGCTCTTGCACCTTGATTACACCGTGGAGCAGATCGCGGCCAAGTGCGGCAAATCGCCGGCATACGTGGCTGCCCGCGCCCGCCTTGCACAGCTTGCCCCGGCAGTGATCGAAGCCTTCGCCAAAGACGAAATCGGCGTGGGCCACGCGCTCTTGCTGGCGAAACTTGCAAGCCGAACAGCAGGAGGAAGCACTCGCCGCCTGCTATCAGGAGACGTACACCAACGGCAGCAAGGCCAAGCGCATCCTGCTCCCCGTTCGCCATCTCCAGCAGTGGATCGAGCACAACATTCTGCTGGAGCTTGCCGCCGCGCCGTTCTCCAAAGACGACGCGCAGCTTGTACCCGAGGCCGGTTCCTGCCTCGATTGCCCCAAGCGCACCGGCCACAACACGCTGCTCTTTGCCGAGATCGGAACCGACCAGCCCGATTCGTGCACCGATCCGAAATGCTACGCCGCCAAGCTGGACGCGCACGTGAAGCAGACCGTCGCCGCCAAGCCGAAGCTGGTACAGATCAGCACGGCCTACGGCCAGCCGAAGGACGGCAGCGCAGCCATTCCGCGCAACAAGTACGTCGAAATCCGGCAGGACAAGCCGCAGACGCAAGAAGCAGCGCGACTGGCCGGAATACAAGACGTGCAAGTACACCACCGAGGCCATCGTCACCGAAGGCACCGAGAAGGGCGAAACCGAAACGGGTTTGCGCCAATCCCGAATGCCCGGTCCATCACCCGAAGAAGCAGCAACAGCGGACACACGCCGATGCTGCATTCAAGGCCGAACAGGAGAAGCGCCGCCGCGAGGAGGCGCTGGCCCAGACCACCGGACTGCGCGTCCTGAAAGCCATTGGCGACGCGGTTCCCGTCCGGCTGATGAAGCGCGACCTGCTGTTTGCTGGCCGAGCGGCTGACGGCGATGCTGGACGAGCGGCGGGTTGCCGTTCTCATCCGGCAGCACGGCATCGGCAAGCCGAAGGACGATGCGAGCCCCGGCGAAACTGCTGGCCGCGTTTCTTCCCAAAGCGGAGGAAAGCAAACTGGGCCGCATTTTGGTGGAGACGGTCATTCTCCTGTCCATGCACAACCAGACCGACGCGGCGAAGAGTTCTCCGCGATGCCGCCCAGGCCTACAAGGTGGACGTGGACGCCATCTCCGCGACAGTCAAGCAGGAGTTCGCGGCGAAGGAGAAGGGGAAAACCGACAAAAAAACCTCACCCAAGCCGCTAACCAAGCAGCAGGCGAAGGCGACGAAAAAAGAAGTAGCAGCCTAATCCTCAACCCAATCGAAACACTTGGGCGGAGTCTGCAACGACAGGCTCCGCCCCTTTTGTGCGCCCGCCCGTCTTCCCGCCCTCTTTCGTGGCTCCTGCGATATGGCAGGAGCGGCATCATGAGCCCACCCGACGGGCAAAAAACTGAAGGCGGTCTCGTTTGGAACGGAACCGCCTCGTTATTGATGCCCCCGAGTCCGATTCACTTCTTCGGCATCTTGAGGTATTCCGACAGGGATGATGCTCCAGACCGGTCCAGCAGCGTTCCGAGTGTCGCATCGGAGCGTATTCCTGGAGCAAAGCCAGGTCCGTAAGTATCCCTTAACGTTCCAACAAGGGTATCGCTCCGCTTTCGGCGGATCTCGCCGTCCTGGTCCTGGCACCGATCGTCCAGCCCATCGCGGCATTCTTTAGCCTTTTCCGACATCGCCATCTCCTCTCATTTGTATCGGCTTCGCCCCGCCGACTGGACTAAGATTATCACATACTTCAAAAACTAGTCCACTTGCAATATGAGTAGAATCAGCATATATTATGTGGCATGGGCGACAATGGACAAATTGAGAAGGATTTCTTCCAATTGGCTCGGCTTGCGTCAGCGGGAAAGACCCAGGATGTTCAATTGCTCCTGCGACGGCTCGCAAATCGATACCAAGGGAAAATGCCCGAACTCGCACAACAGCTCACCAAACTGGTACGGGAGGTCCCGGGAGCAAAGTCCGTGCTTCGTGGCGCCTTGGTGGAGGACGTTCCTGTGGACCTGGACTCCAGACTTCATCTGGCGCGAACGGAATACCCCGTGCTCATGGAGATTGAACCAATCTGGACCAGCCAGGTAAAAGAACAGGTGGAACAAATCGTACTGGAGCAGGTAGAGGAAGCAGCGCTATTCAAAGCTGATCTTCAGCCGACGAAGTCTGCGCTGTTTACTGGTCCTCCCGGAGTAGGAAAGACCTTGGCCGCACGTTGGCTTGCCTCGAAGTTGGACCGGCCTCTTATCGTGTTGGACCTTGCGGCTGTGATGAGTAGCTTCCTGGGAAGAACTGGCAATAATGTGCGAAACGTCATCGACTACGCAAAAGGAGTTCATTGCGTTTTTCTCTTGGATGAGTTCGATGCCATTGCCAAGCGGCGGGATGATGCAATCGAAATCGGCGAGCTGAAACGATTGGTCACTGTCCTCCTTCAGGAGATTGATGATTGGCCGAGTTCAGGATTGCTCATCGCTGCCACCAATCACAAGGAGCTTTTGGACCCCGCAGTCTGGCGGCGGTTTGAGATGATCATTGACTTTCCCATGCCGACGCTCGATGAGGTGAAACAGACGATCGAACTGCATCTGAAGAACGATCCCGACGCAATGAATTGGTCCGACGTGCTTGCACGTGCACTTTGTGGGCTGTCCTATGCCGAAGTGGAAAGGGAATTGATGCAAATCAGAAGACAGGCTGTGCTTCAGCGTCAACCAGCCGCCATTCCCATTCGCCGGATGGTCCTTGAAAAGATACGGCATCTCGACCGTCAAGGGCGCACCTCGTTCGCGTTGAAACTGTTGGAAGCCGGCTTATCGCAGAGGGAAACACATGAGTGGACCGGAGTGAGTAGAGACACGATTCGCAAAGCGGTCCGAGAAGAAGGGCTGGTGAGCTAGATCATGGCAGACCCAAAGAACTATCTGTTGGGGTATGGTGAACGCCTCACGGCGACAATTGATCCTCCGCGTCGCCGGCCCGAAAAGGCGGATACCTACACGTTTGCCGAGTCCAAAGCCCGGCTTGCGCCGCGCATTAGGGAAGTGGCCGAGGAAATCATGGAGCTGCCTGCCGCCGCCTGTCCACACAATGAGTCCGTCGCGGCGGTAACGATCCATCCATCCTATTTAGCAAAGAGCTATTTCCCCAGAGGGTTGTTCGACACCGTCGGCGTGCATGCGGTTGGAAGCCGCCCACGTCAAATTCTTCCAGAGAAGGGAGCAAAGAAGCCTTCGAAGGGGGAGGCCCCGGGTCCATCGCCGACAGCCGAAATCTTCGTGATGGGGCGCCGTCAGAATTTTCAACGATGGGCACAGAGCGTAGGGGGATGGTCGGAAGGTTTTCAAGGGGCAGGCGAACTCGTTCGTGTCGAAGACGTGCACTTCATCCAGCCCGCCGAGCGCATTCGGCCCATGCGATCGGGAAACGACAATCCTTTGCTCGAGGTTGTTCTGCATCGGAGCGATGATTACGTGCTGCAGGGGTTCCGAGAATACTTGGAAGAACTGGGAGTCAACCTCGACCTCGATCAGAGAATCACTGTGCGGGATCTTTGTTTCTTGCCGGTGCGAGTGCCCGTCAAACAGCATAAAGCCATGGCTCAGTTTTCATTTCTCCGCGTTGCCAGAGAGATGCCAGAGCTGCGGCAATTGCGGCCCATAGCATTTCCCGGCGGACTCCGATCCGCAACGCCCTTTCAGATAAAGATGCAGAATGTAGCTCCTCTGAATTCAGAACTAAGAGTCGCGGTATTTGACGGAGGTGTCCCCAAGGATTGCTTGCCAAATCGTCTCGTCCGGCGAAAGCAGGTCCCCGGTACGATTGGCCCGGCAGTACCGGAGTGTCAGGCACACGGCGTGGGCGTGACTTCAGCCATCCTGTACGGTTCGTTGACCCATGGTCAATCGCTGCCTCAGCCATTTACTGCTGTGGATCACTATCGAGTGATCGACGCTGACACCGCCAACGACCCCCAGGGGCATTACTTCGATGTGCTTAACCGCATCATGGACGTTCTCCGCCAAGACGACTATCAGTTCGTCAACTTGAGCCTTGGTCCAGATCTCCCCATCGAAGATGACGAAGTGCATGTGTGGACGGCCAGTCTCGACGATCATTTCTCTGACGGTCGCACTCTCGTTACCGTAGCGGCCGGAAACACAGGCGAGAACGATTGGGATGCAGGCAATGCTCGAATTCAAGCTCCTGCAGATGGAGTCAATATTCTGTCAGTTGGTGCAGCCGATTGCGCGGATGAAAAATGGAGCCGGGCACTTTATAGTTCCATCGGACCAGGTCGAAGTCCGGGACTGGTAAAGCCAGACATCTTGGCGTTCGGTGGATCCAAGAAGCACCCTTTTTGGATTCCCGATAGCCTTGTGCAAGACAGAACAGTTCCAATCCAAGGAACCAGTTTTGCGGCCCCGCTTGCTTTGCGCACTGCGATTGCCGTCAGAACTTATCTTGGCCCAGTGATCAACCCGTTGGCCCTGAAGGCGCTGTTGATTCATCACAGCGAGCCACTCGCCTTTGAACAGCGTGAAGTTGGTTGGGGGCGGGTCCCGACCGACTTTGAGCAGATGATCACCTGTCCAGACGGAACCGTCCATGTCCTCTATCAAGGAACTCTGGAACCCGGAAAATACCTGCGCGCTCGCGTTCCGCTGCCTGCGACGGGGGTTACGGGCGATGTCAGACTGAGAGCAACCTTCTGCTACGCCACGGAAACGGACCCGCAAGATCCGATCAATTACACACGTGCCGGATTGGAGATTACCTTCCGCCCAGACAAGGCCAAGTTCAACAAGACTGACAACAAGTTGTCACAACAGCCAGCGAGTAAGAGCTTCTTTTCGGTTGGTGGGTATCAAACGGAAGACGAGCTTCGGCGGGACGCCCACAAGTGGGAACCGTGCCTTAAGGCAACAAAGACCTTCCGAGCCTCAAGCCTCAATGACCCGACTTTTGATATTCATTACAACGCACGCAAGGCTGGCGCCAACGACCTGCGTGCGCAATCAATTCCATATGCACTTGTTCTGACAATTCATGCCAAGCACGCGAAGGACATCTATAACAAGATTACCCAACGCTACCGGACAATTCTGCAACCGTTACAGCCGGTGCTTCAGATTCCGATCCGCAGTTCTTAGCTCGACAAGTAAGCTATGCATCCGATGTTCGCTCAGATGCATCAAGCAGAATCCCAAGAAGGACCTGCGTGGCTACTTCCCTGTCTACAATGTCGATTGGTTCGGGGAATACCGGATTGCCAGGCGACCAAAACTCCACATCCCCTGCATGAGCATCATAATATTCCGGATTGATAGTAATGCGGAGTTTCTTGACTCCTGGAACTACGTATTGGAACTCGCTGCTGTGTGTGGCTTCCAATGTGGCATCAGGGAGGAATGTGTCGTGGTTTGACAGCACGTCGCGGAGATCGCCTAATCCATAAAGTGGCTCGGGCCGTTGATCCATCTCAAGCTCGGAAACCACCAAACTGTCGAGGTCGAACGAAGCCGCATCTGTTGCTGCAATATCGTCTTCAATTCCGGCGATGAGCTTGTCATCGTCCGGTAAGGCGGTTGTGCCCAAGACGGCGGCTGCGATTCGCTGAGAAACGCTGGAAAGAATTGGCTGCAACTTGCCTACCACCGAAGTGAAGAACCCAATTCGCTCCTGAAGCACCTTGTAAACCGCGGTTTCGATGGTGTCATCGTATTGAAGATTTACGATTCGAATCTTTGGGTATCTCTGCCCCACGCGATCGATGCGTCCAATCCTCTGTTCAACTCGCATTGGATTCCAGGGCAGGTCGTAGTTTACAAGGGCTCCGCAGAACTGGAAGTTCAGGCCCTCAGCGGCGGCGTCGGTGCAGAGCAGCACGTCAGCCTCCGCATTCTTGAACCTACGCTTTGCCTGGTCTCGCGGTATCACTGCCCATTCCGAATCCCCGATGGGAATCTCACCGCCGCGTCCCGAATAGCACATCATTTTCAATCCCGGCGTGGCCCGAAGTTGATCGCGCAAGAAATCCATCGTATCGGTGAACTGAGTAAACACCATCACCTGCCCATACCCGGCGGCGCGCAGTTCATCGATCACTGTGCGAAGTTCGCTGTGCTTTGGTATCAGGCGGGAGGCTGCTTACCCGAAGAAGCAAGTCCTCAATCGACGACCGTTCCTCAAAGTTCAGCGCCTCCCGCTCCATCTCCGTGATCTCGTCCGTGTCGAGCAGTTCCTCAGCAAGATCGTCGTCGGGAAGATCCTCATCAGTTGTGCCGGCGATGGAGCCATCGCCCTTCTTGATCGCCGCCAGGCGTTTCTCAAGTGTCTTGGTCAGGGCGTAGAAACTGCTGGCCAGGCGCTTCCGGTAGATCGTCATCACAAATCCGACCGCGGTCCTGGTTGATGCCGAGGCCTTGTTGTAAGTTTCACGAATATAGGTCTCGACCAGTTCGTAAATATGCCGCTCGTCATCGCTCATGGTCAGGAACCGGTCGTCCACTTCGCGGTCGGCAATCGGGCGTAGAAATGCGCCCCTCTTTGTAGTAGCGGCGAAGAAGGTCGCGAGTGTTTCTGGAGATGAGCCTCCCGACCGGCGAGTTCTGACGAAGGATGTGAAGTGCGGTCTCGCGATCCCTTGCAGACAGTGCTCTTCGGGGCATGGTTGCCTCGTCGCGCAGACTCCGCAGCAATTGCACGGCTTTCAACCGGCTGATCAGAGTCTTGCTTTGTACGGCCTCGGACGAAACTTCTCCGTACTGCGACTCAAAAGCGCGAAACAACCTCGAAAGCGATTCAAATTCCTCGTGCGAAGGTGATGGCTTGGCCAGTGCTTCATAGAAGGCAACGAATGCTCGATCCGTCCATTCCGGCGGCATCCCCAACAAGTTCAAAAGATCCCAGACTTCCACGGGATGGACCTGAAGCGGCGTCGCAGTCAGCAGCACAAGTCCCTGGGTCTTTCCGCGCAATCCCAGCATCAGACGCAGCAGAGCGTTTGGACCGCGGCTGTTTGTTGCACCGGGAGACTTTCGGCGAGCATGGTGCGCCTCATCCAGGATCACCAGATCCCACGGCATGGCCTGATCCAATATCTCTCGGGCGCGCTCTGTCCGTCGCATTAGTTGGCTTGACGCCAGAACGATCGGCTCGTCGTGCCATTTGTCAGGATCGACACTCCTCACATTCTTACCGCGCAGCGCCGGCGACTCATACCACTCCAGGCGATGGCCGTCATAGATGGGCCAATTTAGATTGAACTTTTCTCTCAACTCCAATTGCCACTGCTTCAGGACGGCCTTCGGAGCGAGAATCAGAATTCTCTTGGCCCGCCCTGCCATCCACGCTTGCCGAGCAGCAGCCCCGCTTCGATTGTTTTTCCCAGTCCCACCTCGTCAGCTATCAGGAGCTTGGGCGGCCACTGGTTGTACATCCGCTCGAAAGCCTTTATTTGATGGGGCCATGGCTCAATTGCAGCCGTAGCTTCACCCACGCGTTCTGCACCCGGCTGATCGAACGAGGGCGCGTACTTGATGTAACCCCAGAGCATTCTGCGTCGCTCTGCAAGGTCAAGCTCGGCGCCATCGCCCTCAAGCGAAGAAGGTGACTTGACCGGATGATCTGGCGTCGGCACCTTCTCAAGCCGGGCCGGCATGTCGTTTTCAGGCAGGAAACGGAGGAGATTCTGTTCGATTGCCGAGGGAACATCCAGTGTGAGGAGCCGCGGGCTTGTGCCAGACCAGATACGAGCGAAGTTCTGCTCTTCCTCATCGACACGGCGCGAATCGAGTTCCCATGATTGGAATACGTTGATGCTCTCCCAATTTACCTGCCAGCCATAGACCGTTTCATTCAGGCTGCCATTCCATGCCAGTCGATGGCCGGCCTTGTCTTCAACGATTCCCGCCTTCTCGTGGAAGATGCCATTGCTGGCGATTGGCTGGCGCTTTTGGTCGCAGGGAACCGCCAAACGCACGTCAAGAATTCCCTTGGCTACCATCCATGCCAGCAGTTCCAGCGCATCTTTCTCGTCGGGATTCTCAGCCTGCAGTGGCATGTTACCGAGATGTGCTTCAACGGTGGCGCGCAACTCCTCGCCCTTGCGGATCGCCTCGACTTCCTCCTCATGCAGGGTGCAACCCACAATGAGCCGCATATGACCGTCGTTGCGAACGAGGCCTTCAATGCCACGAGCTGCCAGAGTCAGCGCAGTTGCCGAGAAGAACCCGGTGGAGCGGTCGTACCGGTTGGCACACCGAAGAGCCGGAACGTAGAAGCACTGCACCAGGTTGCCGTCCTCTGGCGTGTACTTCAGCTTCCACTTTGATGTCCGGCAGTAGGCTCATTAGATTTGGATCGCCTCTTCCATGCGTAACTTCGACAGGAGCGTGGGTTCATCGACTTGCTCCGTAAACGCGAGCCGCCGCAAATTCTCAAGTGCCTCAAAGTCACTTCCGAAGCCGGAGAGAGCGGGCGTCAATTCTATCTTTGAAAACGTCGCCGAGACGGGCAGCACTTCCAAGACCGCTTGGAGCGCAACATGAAACGACGGATCACCCAGCCAGTTTCCTTTTTCGAGTTGCTCGCGTGCGGCCTCCAGGCTACGCGAGCGAGCGGCGTGAGCGGCGTGATGGAGAACGTCGAGCATTGAACGCGAGCCATCTGCCGGCCCCAGGAACATCTTGGCTGCCCGTTGTTGGCTATCCAACAAAACAATGTCACTTGCCTTCTTGGTTGCCAATCGGCCTACGATCTCTTTGTCGAGATCCACGCCGACGGCGCGCGCCAGGCGCAGAGCTTCGTCGTAGGGGAAGACAGGCGCTTCGAATGCATCCCACGCCAGCACAAACCACGCTGTCACGGCGTCCATGTCGGTGCGGGCTTTGCGGTGGGTCAGTTGCTCCAAACGCCAACTCTTCACTTCGCGGCGGGCTGCGGTGAGCGCATCTTCCGGCGTCACTGCGTAGGGATCGATCTCCTCGGGGAAGAGTTCGGCCTGCTTCTTGCGCTTTTTCTCAATTTCGGCTTGCGGGCGTGGGGTTCCACGCTCCAGCGGCCAAAACTCTGAGAACTTCTCAAGCGCGGGACCAAAGCTTGCGAGGTACAGATCGACGCCGGTGATTCCGGCATCTTGGAATTTCTGTACACGCTCACGAACCGCTTTTGCGACCAACGGTTCCACATCTTCCCAATAGAGTTTGTCGGCTGCGACCGCCTGCTTCTGACGGGGACGGCAGGCCAAGAAAATCGTGCTGTTGGCCGCGGACTTATCTTTAATATGCAGGCTACCCTCGGCCTCAGTATTGATCGGCCACGAAGCCGTAATTACGAATTCAGCCTTCATCAATCCGGTTGTCAATGCATCCCACGCGCCCGTTGCCTTGTGCGTAAACATTAGTGTGAGCACACCGTCGGGCTTCAGTACTCGACGGCATTCGGCAAAGATGGCCGCCATACGCTCCTGGTAGTCGCGGCCGGCTAGAACCTTCGCTCCCTTCTGGCCCTTAAAACGGGCAAGATTCGCGACGGCCTCTTGGTCTTTGTCTGTAAGCTGACGCGTAAAAAGGCTAGGCTCCACATACCCCGCCGTTCGCTTCAGCCAGACATAGAAGAAATCTGAGAGCTCCGCGTACATAACGTTGTCGTAGTACGGCGGATCCATCACTACTGCATCTATGCTGGCCGCTTCGATGTGGTCTAAGTGGTCTCCAGACTTACAACTAATAATCATTGGTGGTGGTTGATAACTCGTCCCAAGAAGTGCATCAGGAGGCTTAGGGAAAAGGTCAGCACCTTTGGCATTACGGTTCAGCGATTTCGCCGCCACTTTGGCGGCGATGACCTCTTCTGGCCGAACAAACCCCACCAGATCCTCGATGCATTTTGAAGTTTGCTCGATTGCCCAGTCATACCCGAGTCCTGTAATAAGCGGAGCCATCTCGACATAGGACCAGTTAAACGAGAAATTATGGCGGTCAAAAGTGTTCACAATGACTTCTCGATTTGCATGCCAGCGGGTCATACGCGAGCCATAGTCGCAGAGTCTGTCAATGGTCAGCGCCAAGTACACATACGCGGCTTTACGCAAATCGGACAGCGCTCCAGTCGCCTGATCAGATTCCAACAGCTCACGATAGACTTGAACACTCGTGCCGTGGCAAAGTAACTGGCGAGGAGAGAACATCTCCGTCCACTTGTTCACACCATATAGACGATGGCCGCGATCATAGTTGGAAAGCTCGTCAATTTCCTCGCTTGGCACGATGTCGTTTGCCTCCCATTCTGGGAGCTTCACGAAAAGACGCGAGGAAATGAAAGCGCTATTGTCGTCTTCCTCTAAAGGGGCGCGAAAACGACGCTCCCATTTCTCCTTAGTTTTTCCCGTCTTGGACTGGGTGAGAATGCGCTGCTTATAGACAATCACATATAGCTGGTCGCCCATGCCACCAGCTTGTGCCTGGCGCTTAACTTCATCCCCGTCAACCACCCGGGCACAATCAGCAAAAGGGCAGGTGGCGTCACCATCGTTGACTGTGCCATTTGAATGATCCACGACTTTGGTAACAATTTCAAAACGACAAACGCGCCCAGGTGTCAGCGGCCCCGATTGTTGTTGCGGCAAAAGCCGTACTCCCGTACCGTCGGACGACAATCTCCAGTTTGGCGAAAGCGGGATTAGTCCATCGCAATAGGGGCAGCGAATTGTGCGGGCAAAAAGATAAGTCGCATCCACCTGTTCAGGCAAGTGGTTTTGCGGGCATAAACCTTCGAGCTCGGATTCAATTCGTTTGCGCCACCTTTCCGCTAAAGCCCTGTATTCGCCCAGAAGCTGGATACCGAATACCGCCGGCCATCTTACAGTCGCCAAAAGGAGCAGAGTTGCGACGGGATTCAAATCGTTGGCCTGAGTTGGCAGTCCGAGACGTACGGACTCGAGAGGTATGCTCCCGCCGCCGGCTGTGGGGTCCAGAATTTTTTGCTTGAGAACGTAACCGGCCTGGTCTAGCCACTCGCGGTCCTGTTTATCGGGGGTGTAGCCGAATGCTCTTGAGTATCCGTAGGGGTCTGCGACTCGATTACCCGTTCTGCGCGCCTGATCGATTTCGCGCCGAGCTGCGACTGGATCGCCATGAATGCCAAGCGCGTGTAAGAACTTTTCGTGGTTGGCATCTGCCGGCAGAAGGGATGCCAACACTGCCGCCCTAGACGCGACTAGTGGCCGCCGAGCCCACCATACATGCAGCCGATTAGGAGCCGGGAAAGGGGTCATTGGCGTGCGTTCGCGAAGACTTTCAATGCCTAGTTCCGCGATGGGAAGCCACTCTTCAATCAATCGTCTTTCAGTCATCGGTCCCAATTCTTCCCGTCGCCGGGCCGCAGTTTACCGGAGCGGATCGGTCAGAAGGTAACGGAGGGCGGTCAGTACTCGCCGGGGGTTCTTACGGTGAATGGCCATGCTAAGCCAGTAGCTTGCCTCTTCGCGCTCCATGGCTTCGACTCCCTCAGACACCTGGCGCATCCGAGGCCGGCTGCGCATCGGCGCAAGCACGCGGAACAGGAGCCCCAATGTCAGTGCCAGTTCTTCAGGAATGTTGTATGCCTGCACCGGGCGCTCGATCTGCTTTTTGCTTGGCAAGGGTCGCAACGATGAAATTCGCAATCCAGCACGCTGCATCTGGCGGAAGACGCGATGCTCGACCAGTTCCAAGGCATCGCCACGCAATCCAGCAAGACGCGTGGGCGTTGTGAGTTGGGGTGTGGCCGGCGACGGCATGCGCCAAACCTCGATCTCGGTATCGCCGAGGCCGTGCTGGCGGATGCGTACCTCATATTGAGGTACGGACTGTGGCGTTTCAACCAGGCGAAGGCGGGGAATCCTCGCAGTGTTTCTCATGACTGTGCCTCTACAGATGCGGTGACGTAGGCCGCGCCCATCGATTGCTGGGTAAGCCTCTCCGTCAGTTTATCTGCTGCGTCACCTTCCAATGAAAGCCCGCCCGCGAAGCTGAGATTGAAGGTCGCGACCAGGCCACGGTCAACTGCCGCCCGATACTGCGGGCCAAGGAAATCCTTCACGGGAAGTGCATCTTCTACCGGGCCTTGGAATGTAAATCTGAATTCGCCGCCAGCCTGCGTTCCATACTCGCCCTCGAACTCGACTTTGACTTTGGCGCCGGAGATGCCGCCGACCAAGGCCAGCATTTTGAAGGCATCTACCTGTTCGAAGGGTCGAATCGTAATCAGTCGAATCTGCTTCACGCCAGCCGTGCGCGTCTTTTCCCAAAGAATTCTTGAGTGCTTCGCGAAGAACGCCTTCATGGGTGAACGGCCCCGGCCCTGTACTAGGGGCAGTTGGTTTCGTCGTTGCAGTTCCTCCAGGAGCTGGAGGCTGTTGAACGGTTCCTGGGGTTCCCGGCGCGGGAAACTGAATCTGAGGACCGGTTGGATCTTTGGGCAGTGCGGGCTCGGCAAGAGCCGGCTTGGGTCGTGGCCATATCCCGTGCTCGCGCGCATACGTCATCGTGAATACGAAAGCGTCATCGCTGATCGTGATGTGGGTGAAAGGATCGCCCGGCCCAAAGAGTAGTTCGCGGAAACGGTACACGTATTCGCCGCGCTCGACACCGTTCTGGATGCCGCGCGTGAATGGCATATCGGAGATCAGGATCGGCAGAGCTGGATCGCGCCGGAATTCAGCGCGAAGATCGAAGGTGCTGATTTGGCCCTTGCGCAACGGCGTTCGATCACGGACGAAGCTGGGCGAATCGGGAGCGTCTTCCGGCAGCCGCAGCTTGTTGCTTTCGCGAAGCACTTGCGTTGGAGGACGCTGGCCATTATCGAGCGTGTCGTTTTGATGAACCTCAACTGCCGAGTGCGCCAACTCTGTGTCGGGCGAAAGTGGCTGGCGCGATGGATAAAAGATGTGACGATAGCAGAGTTGAATCCCCGTATTCACGCGTCCGCCAGCCTTGCGCGCCCATTCGAGCAACGTGTTTTGCTGGTGCTGCGCCAGCTCGCTCATGCGCTGAGGCTTGATCAGTTCCTGCAACGCAATGAAACGGGCCATCTCCCGTTTCATCTCGTTGATCTTTGCTTCTTCGGCAACGACGAAGATGAGGTTGTTGCGAAGCTTCCGGAAGCCGGTCCCGTCCGAACCCACGTTCTTGTGAATTCGGGCAATCAATTCGGGTACCGCGTCCACGGTTGTGCCGACGGAGACGCTGTCATAGGACATCAGTGCGAGCAGGGGCTTGCCGCTCCCAATCTCATCTGGAATATCTACGGGGGCCGCCGGGAAAGGCCTTAGTTCGAAATCGCCCTGGAGATAAAGGCTGCGAATCCTAGCGGACAATTCTGCACGAACTTCGCCGGGGTCACACGAGTTGAATCTGCCGCTCGACGATCTGCGTGAGGTTTGCATCGGTGAGAAAGCGTAGAGGTGCGCCCGGCTTGTCATCGAGGTAGGCGGAACGTTCCTGGAACCGCTTTCGAGCGTCCTCAATGAATCCAATGTCCAGCGTCGGAGCCAGGACGCTGAATCGCAGATGGTCGGGGGCAATTCCTTGAATCTGAGAAGGAAAGCCCAGCGAATGGATGAAGACCGTTCGCGCCACGTAGCTGGCGTATGGCGGCAGCCCATGATAAAAACTCGAATCGATCTCCTGAGCCAGCGCGGTGCGGGTACCTTCGCCGGAGATGTCGTTGCGGATGGCTGGATTGTAGATTTGCAGGTTGAGTCGAGTGACGAATTCCTGATGGATGGGAGCGAAGCCCGGATCTATATGGTGTACATGAATCGCCGTCGCATCTGACGGCTGTGTTTCCCAAAGGTTTCCAACTGTTCGGGCAAGTAGTCGAAGCATCCCCCGCACTCGTTGAAAATTCGCCAAAGTTGCAGTTTTGCCGGTGAGAGTGTCGAGGACTTCCGGGTGAAACGGATAGGACCGACGAAATGAATCAACGATCTCAGGCTTGAGGGCCTCAGCGGGAATCGAATCGCGCTGTGCAGACCACAAGGCACGGTAAGCATCCACCGCTTGCGTTGCAACATCTTCGTCGATTGACTCAAACAGCCGCCGGCGCAAAACGAGGACGGTCTCGTCATCTTCGGTTGGATTCAGCAGAGTAGCCTTGCGAGCAGATACGCTCTCCGCCTCCGCCATTTTCTCCGCCAGGAACTGGTTCTCCTGTGTATAGGCATCCTGTGCTTTGCCGTCGCGGCCCACCGCCAGCGTGTAAACCAGAACCGCGTTCGGCGTGCTTTCGACCGCTTTGAAGAGGCCCGTGAGAAAGGCAGTCAACTGGTCTTTCGCCGCCGGCATACTCTGGACTTTTCGCAGATACACTGAAAGCTCATCGAGCAGGATCAGCGTCGGTTCGCCGCCGAAGAGTTCTCGGAGAGTATCGGCACCGGGTGCGGTGCGAGTTTCGTCGCTCTTGCGAATCCTTTCGTAGCCTTCAGAACCCCCCAACTGGACCGCGAGCTCGCCCCACGGGGTGTACGCCAAGACGCCGGAATCCATCTTGCGGCCATTTGAAGGATCGGCGTTCTCGCCGTCATAAGCGGCAATGCGGACATTTCCGGTTGGAATAAGGGCCGGGTCCACGAATTCGGCGATATTGGCGATCGTCCGACCGCTGCGAAGAGCATGGACAAGAGCGATCAGTCCATGGGTTTTGCCGCCGCCGTAGGAAGTGTCCAAGCGGAAAATTGAGGCTGTGCTTTGCCCTCCACTTAGTCGCCCACAGACATTCGAGAGCAAATCCTTCAGTCCACGAGTCGGATAAGTATTTGAAAAGAAACGAGCCGGGTCTGCGTATTGAGCTGGCGCATTGCCCCTAAGAACCTGCGCTAGGTCGGCGGCAAACTCCGCATCCGCCATTGCGCCCTTGAGTACATCTTCTTTGGGCTTGCAGGCGGAAAACACGTTTGGAACGGCAGCAATCGCTTGAGGTAAAGTAGCCATGAGTATCACTCGCGATTGTATTCCACGCTGCGACCATGCGGACAGACGCAATAACGTCCAAGGTGCTCACCTAGCAAGACTTTGCGCAGGATCGCCTGATTTGTCTGAGAGACGTACAGGTGCCGTCCGTGAGTCGCTTCCCGAAGACGAGCAAAGTTTAGCTTTTGGTGCTGCGCGTCTATTAGCTTTTCACGCTGCGCAAACCTTAGCTTTTGAAGATTCTGCGGTGGGCTGCCGATCTAGGGGGACGGGTAGCGCCTGCGCGCCGTACCGGGATTCAGAAGCACACTGGACATCGACTGCAAATTCCAAAGGAATGGGCTGATAAAGGCCCGAATGTTTGAGGCGCTTCACGAATGTGCGGACAAATTCTGCAACGAGCTTCGAGGTATTCTCGGACCGCGCAAGAATTTGGGTCTTCAGAAATACCTGCTTCTCCGCGAGGATACGAAGAATCAATTCGTCTGTTGCTGCCCGTTCCGCTCCTTGAGGACTGAGGAACGCGGCTCCTCCATAGAGACGCACGATTTCGCATGCTTCTTCGGCGTCCGCAATGTGGTGGATGCGCTGGACCTTGATCCCGAGTTGGTTTGCGCGATTCAAAAACGAATCGTAAAGTGCAGGATGAAGGTGCCGCTCAAAGAGAACCCACGGCGTCGAGGAAAGATCCGTGAGCGTCACGTATTCCTTGGTCGCGCAGTCATGCCCTTCAGGCAAAACGACGGTGAAAGGAATACACCGAATGGCTGTACCGCTCAAGAGAGAGTCTTCAACAGAGTTGCTGACAATCGCGAGGTCGAACTCCCCACTGCGAACACATGAGGGAAGTTCTGCGGGCGATCTTGTGTGAAGCAGAACCTCCAGCCCAGGGTGTAAAGGGAGTTCGATGGATCGAAGAATTGTCAGCAGACGCCGATCAGTGAAGACCGATTTTCCAACAGTGATCTGATGGTTCACTCCATTGAGAGCCTCTCGCGCGGCCAACTCTGCGCCTTCGGAGTGGGCAATCGCCAAGCGGGCGCGCGCGACGTAGTGGACGCCGGCATCGGTTGTCGAAACGCTATGGTTTTTACTATGGCTGCGCTCGAACAAGCGCGCGCCAACTTGTCTTTCGACTCTCGCCACGGCGCGAGTTACGCCGGATTGGGTCTTTCCAACCCTGTGCGCGGTGCGATGATAGTTCAGCTCTTCAGCAAGAGCGACAACGGTACGAAGATCGTCCAGGCCCAGCGAGATGTGGTGACGCATAGGAAGGTCCCTCAGCAGGTGAACGGTTACCAAGGCTTCAAGACACTTCCAAAAACGTCCAGCTTTTCCACCGAACGATCTCGTTTTCCACAATTCTGCAAGGATTGCTTTCTGTTGTCAAGTTTGATACCCGCATCTTGCGCGTGCCAAAAGGAAGGTGTAATGCGCGGCGGTCATCACACCGCGTGGAATCGTCATTGGACAATTCCTCAGCAAAACGGCAGAGTTGCGACAAGGCTCGCCCATGGGCCTATATGGAGGGTCGTTCATGCGGAACGCAACCACGCCCCGTCGCATTCCAGCCGCGTCTCCGACTGCAAAGTTCCCCGTCAGCTCCGCTGATTCCCGGGGTGACGCGAGATCCGAACCGCCAGCAATGTACAACATTCTGATCGCTCTGGAATCAGTACACCGGATGCTCACAGTGCGCGAAGTGGCCGAGCTTCTACAAAAATCTCACTTCTCCATTTACCGAATGGCGCAGCGCCGGCAGATTCCCTCATTGATGATCGGCGGGACACGGTATTTCGATCCGTCCGTGCTGGCGTTGTGGCTGTCCAAAAAGGAGCCTTCGCTCGCCACGGCGGCAAGACGGTTGCGGACGGCATGACAAAGAATCAGCGGCGACCTGTCGACAAGAGAAATCTAGTTAACCGCTGTGAATGTCACGCTAGACTAGCCCTTTTTGCCGCGTGATTGGCTTCGCAGATATCTATTTGTACGAATCTGCTTCCGAAGTGCTTCATCCTTCTTGGCGGCGTCTCTTTGAGCTTCTTCCAGTTGTACGCGTAGCTGGACAATCTCTTGATCGCGCGCCCGGATCGCATATTCGTTTCCAAGAGTTTCCTTACGACCGAACTCGAAAACCTCAGCGATCTCTATTGCCGCCGATCTGGCTTCCTCTGGGCTCTGCTTGGCTCTTGTAACTACATCTTTCAGGCGGTCTTGGTTGAAGCTGCTCGCTACGTCTCTGTAAACGGAAGGAAGCGAATCCGGCTTCAAGGCTTGCAAGGGCTTTTCAGATCGCAATGCACTTTCAACGATTTCTAGTGCGGTGGGGCGGTACTTCATCAACAGCATTCCAAGCTGTGCCGATAGGAGTTGATTCGGGAACTCTACAGATTGTTTGATTGGTGCATCGTTGAGGAAGAGATATGGGAGGAAATATTCTTGGCACTGGCGAACACCGACAATGAATGGAAAAGCTCTCCTAAGCCGAAGAAGATGCTCCGAATCAAGCGTCAGAAACAAAGCGCGCGGTCCAAACTCGTCCGAGCCCAAGGACCCAGCCTTTACACTCACGTTGTGTATACAGAGCACGTCATGTTGGACCGCCTTTTCGCCTTTTTGTAAAGCAGAATGCCTGAAGTTCCACCAACGCTCCAGTTCCAGCGAGTTCGTGCCCATTTTGCCAATGAGGTCTTTCCACATTTTCGAAATCTCGTCTGGCTCCAATCGTTCGTAGGTGCGCTCAAGCCTTACTCCCATCGGCTTCAATTCAGCGTCGACTCGGTCGAATTCAGCCTCCGAAAAGCGCGCCGACTTCACGACGCTGTAAACGCTTCTGCAAGCAGGGAACGTCAGATACATCTCACGATTCATTTGAAATTCTTGATAAATCCACGGATTCGTCTCAACGACCCAGGGTTCCGGCACTCCATCGTGGAGAGCGTGGTCAACATTACGAAGTGCCGTCTCGTATTCATCGATCGAGAACGGGAAGATGCGCAAGTCGAAACCTAAGCTCGCAAGTTGGGAAAGAAGATAAACAACGATATCGTTGTAGCCGCTTGCGGGAACTCTCGCCGCGTAAAGCACATTCGTGTCAATGAACAGCTTCCGGTCCTTAAGACGATCGCGCTGATACTGTGCGCTTCGAGGTGATCGGTTTAGATAGTAGGTAGCAAGCACGTTATGGAAAAGAGCTGCGACATATGTATTCTTGGATTCAGCAGCTCGTTTAAGGCCGCGGATGAATGAAGTACGCCATGTATTACTTGCGCCTTCGGATAGCCCCTTCAACCTCCGATTAATAATGTGGTCAAACTTCGACAGCGTCTGCGCGCCACCTTCGAAAACTTGCTCAGTTCGCCGCAAATAGTTTGCCATCAAGCGAATTTCGAGGAATATCGCACTTAGGTATTCCTCAATGAGGGGCTCAAGATCTGCGACCTCGATCGCGTGTTCAGTACCCGTTGATTCCTTCAGAGTGTCCTGCACGATGTTTATGCACTCTGCTTTGCTCTGAGAGTATTTGAGCTGCTCCGCCGCAATTTGCAAGCACGTTTCGGGACGTAACTTGTAGGCCGAGTCTTGTGTCTCTATCGCCTGTTCGAAGTACTCCGATGAAGAGAGCGTTTCCAGGATGAGCGAATGCGATAGAGCTGGGTAATTGTGTTCACGGAGCCAATTCGATACATCGCGTAGGGACGTGATTTGCTTGTGTTCCAAGGCAAACTCAACGAGAAATAGTTCAATAAGGCGCCGTCTGACGCTTTGAGCAGCCGGATGCGCGACAAAAAAAGCATGGATCAGTCCGGAGTCTCGCACGGTCCTTGGGTCTTCGAATTCCGCACGAAACATTCGACTCCCAGGCTGGCCCTTAAGTGTAACGGTGGAGAACGTGGCCATTGTGCGATCGGCAGCATCTACCACGGCTTCGGATACATACAAGCTCCCGATGGGAAGTTCTCCGATCTTATCGTCGCGGATTTCCGAGAAGCGCCACTTCGCAATGTCCTCTACATGTCCGTCACCAATAACGATTCGGCAATCCGGGAAACCAGTTTGAACCTGTGCGTGCCACGCCTGCATGAATTCGATCGAACTACGGATTGCAACCGAAGGTTTTCTTAAAACGAAACCGTCTGTGCCAACACTTTCGAGACGAGACCCTTGTGGAAATGGCTGATCGCCGTCTGGGAATATAGTTGCCGCCACTCGCTGAACTGCTTGCTTGGTTTCTTGAAGTGTCCTAGTGCTTGCACCCAAATCGATCCGTACTATCACGGCAGGAGTCCCCGCCGCCTTTTCGAAATCTCGTGATAGCCAGGTCCGAACAAAACGTTTGACGTGAAGGTAAACTTCGCTTTCTTTCACTCCGGGTTTGCAGATGTCAATGTGATCAGCGTCTATCGGGATGGGGTACACTCCTTCGATCCCTGGATCTGAACTCGTCTCATCGACAATCCTCAGTCCTTTGGTGGACTTTGTCTCCGATAGGACTGCTGTTTCGATTCCCAACTTTCTCGCATTATTGCGATACCACGAGTTCAGGTCACGAAGTTGAGCGCTTTGGGCCTGCAGTTCTGCTATGGCAACACTCGGGAATAAGATCTTTGCGTAGGAAGTGAACCAGGTCGCTTTTTCTGATCCAGCATGTGGCGTAGCTAAAAAGATGATGCCGCGCACCGCATCTAAGAATGTTCGTTTGGCGATCTGACCCGAGTCGGAGGCACTTCGGAGTATTTGCTTAATTAGGAGACCACCGTAACTGTGGCAAACGAATATCACTGGACGTGAGCCAATTCCCGTGGACAAGAGAAGTTCCAGAACATTGACTGCCCTGTCTGGGAGGGAGACTGTAGTCGCGCCAGCCTTAAAGGTGTGAACATCGTAGCTTAGTGACCACACGTCAATTTCAGAGATATCGGAAGCCAACCAAGCGAGCCAACTATCCGTTAAAGTCTTGACCTTGGTCCAAGTGGCGATACCGTCGCCATCGAGACCATGAACGAAGATAACGTCGTATTGGGATCCCTGTTCTGAATTGACTTTCTGGATAGTGCTCATGTCGATAAGTATTGTACGCTCATTGAGTTGGAGATAAACGCACCTCGAACGTATGAGGTCGTTGTCTGCAATCTCGCGATTTGATTATCAGAGGAGCGAATTGCAACTACAGCATCGCCGCCAGCGTGGATGCTTCGACCTTATGCCGGAGATCATCGAGGCGAAGTGATTTCAGATATTTCTCAGTTGTCGCGATGTTCTTGTGCCCGAGTAGCGTTTGCAGCGTCTTGATGTCGATGCCGGACTGGAGTATTTGCGTGGCGAAGGTATGCCGCCACTTGTGCAGGTAGAACTTCTGGCAGAACGGCCCGTCGCTGCATTTCCCCTGCTTGGTCTTGCACCGCTTGCAATTCAATCCCGCCCGGTGGGCAATCTCTTTCCCGAGTTCGAGCAGATGCGCGTCGGGCTTGTCGCCGCCATAGTTTTTCCGTTTCGGGTGTGGAGGAGTCGGGAAAATCAGCGTCGAATCCTGGTGCTTCTTCCATCGCGCACGCAGGGATTCCAGAAGTGCCGACGGGATCGGCACGGTCCTCTCTTCGTAGCTCTTGGGTGTGAACCCGAATTCTGGTTTGGGCCGGACGCTCAACGTCCCAGCTTTCCAGTCCACATCTTCCCAGGTCAGGCATGAAACCTCGCGTGATCGGAACCCCGAGCAAAGGAAGATCTGAAAGACGAGCCGTTCCTCGGGATTGCAGGCCTTGAAAAAGCGGGTCAATTCCTCACGTTCGTAAATCTCGACACGTTTGTCGATGGTCCGCGGCCAATCGCCCTTGTGAAGTTGGATGTTCGCGCCGGCACGGCGCATGGCCTGAAGCATCACGATCACACGCTTGTTGATCGTCTTCTGATTGAGTTCCTCGTCCCGGCCCGCAGCGAACAGTTTCATCGCGTCGGATCGTCCGAGCTGGTCTACATAATGCTTTTTCGAAACCTTCTGGAACCACGCGAGGTCAGCCGAGTAGGCGCGCCAGGTGGCATCGCCTTTTGTGGCCTTCACTTCAGCGAGGTAGCTCTCCACGGCTGCGCGAATCGTCGCCGAAGTGGAGGCGGCCGATGGCTCCTCCTCCGGCGGCTCGATCTCGCCGGCGAAGATGCCGGACTGGAGCTGCCAGGCGTCGAGCGCTTCGCGCGGCGATGTTCCCACCGAGCGCGTGCGGCGCTGACCGTTCTCCCGCCAGTCGAGGTAGAAGGTACCGCCGGTCGAGCGCCGCGGCTTGCCGTCGATGATGACGAGCTCCGGCTTGGGCCTTCCGTTGACATTGACCACCGGAAAAAATTGCCATTTCCCGTTGTGCGAGAGATACTTCTTAAGGTGAGTTTTTCGCCCGGGTTTACTATCCATGTTTACTATCCATCACGCATTCGCGCTGGCGCCGGAAGGGCAAATTGGGGACCGTCAGGGAGCCCTGCTTCCGTGTTCCAGTGTAGCAAAATGGATAGTAAGTTGGATAGTAAGCGACAATCAATCGCTTAAATGATTGATTATAAAGGGCGGGAGTAGTTCAGTGGTAGAACGTCAGCTTCCCAAGCTGAATGTCGCCGGTTCGATCCCGGTCTCCCGCTCCAATCCTCTCCCGTAGCCTGTTCGCCCCTAAAAAACCTCTTGCACCTTCATCACCAGACAGGTGATAGTGTTCTCTCCCGCCAAGAGCATTTGATGCGGCGTGCCCGCTGGCACGTGCGCAAGATCTCCCACGCGCAATGTTTGCCGCGAGCCGCCGTCGATTGACACTCCACGCGTCTCTCCCGGCGCAGTCACCCGCGCCCCGGCCACAACGCCGCCTGTCACGAGTGTTGCAGTGCCCGCCAGCACGCAAAAGAGATCTGCGAATCGCTCATGCACCTCCACCTCACCGCTGCGGCTGCGAAACGACAGCATCGCACAGTGCTGCGGATACTCATTCAGCATCTCTGACGCTGACCCGTCCCCCAGCTTGGCCATCTTGCGAAGATAAGCCGCACGCTCCAGCAAAACCGCCGGCGCCCAATGATCCACAGGGCCCCTGTTTACCCGAGGCTTCGGCGCAATCTCATCAAGTGCAGCGTCCTTCAAAATCTCATTGGCAATCCTGTCCATCTCGTTTCCTTTCAATTCTGCGCGTATCGCGCTTTCGGCGCACAATCGTTTCCGCGTCGCCAGCCTTGCGGCAGATCTTTCACAGCCCTGCCAGTTTGCGCGCCCTCTTGAAGACTGCAAGGAGCATCGCGCGCGTCAACTTGCCCGTGTTTGTGTTCTGCAATGAAGGATGATAGCTCGCGATCGCGACGAGTCCGCTCGGCAATCGGTATTCTGCTCCATGACTGAAGACAAACGCCGCGCGTCTGGGCAAATTTCCCAGCCGCGCCTCGTGCGCCAGTAGCCCGTCAAACGCAATGCGCCCCAGGCAAACCACGACGTGCAAGTCATCGAGCAACTGCATCTCCTGGTCAAGCCATGGTGCGCAATTGCACAGCTCCTCCCTCGTCGGCTTGTTCCCGGGCGGAGCGCATCGCGCGACCGACGTGATCCATAACCCGTCCAACTTCATCCCATCATCGCGCGATGTTGCCTTTGGCTGAGACGCAAAGCCAACGTCGTATAGCACTGGATAGAGAAAGTCGCCAGATCCATCGCCCGTGAACGGCCGCCCCGTGCGATTCGAACCGTGAGCTCCGGGCGCCAATCCCAGCGCCAGCACACGCGCACGCGGGTCGCCGAACGATGGCACCGGCCGTCCCCAGTAGACGGAATCGATATAGGCCCTTCGCCGCACCCTCGCCATCTCAGTGCTATGCGCGCGCAGCCGCGGACAAAGCTCGCAAGCAACAATGCGTGCATTCAGCGAGGCAAGCGTTCCGGCTTCAGCCATGAAGAGATTTTACGGCGCGGCCTGGCAGCCTGTGGCAAACTTGGTGCGGAGGAATTCGCGATGAAATCCGCAAAGCTTTTGCTACTTGCCGGCGACTTTGTTGAGGACTATGAAATCATGGTCCCTTTTCAAGCCCTCCAGATGGTTGGCCACACCGTCCACGCCGTGTGCCCTGGCAAGAAGAAAGGTGAGATCGTACGCACTGCAATCCACGACTTTGAGGGCGACCAAACCTACACCGAGAAACGCGGCCACAACTTCACGCTCAATGCCACCTTCGACGAAATCGATCCCGCGAAATACGATGGCCTCGTCATTCCCGGCGGTCGCGCACCAGAGTATCTTCGGCTCAACCCCAAAGTTCTAGAGGTCGTCCGGCATTTTGCTCGTGCCAACAAACCCATCGCCGCACTATGTCACGGCCCTCAACTGCTCGCCGCTGCCGGAGTGCTCAAGGGCCGCAAGCTCAACGCCTATCCCACCTGCGCGCCCGATGTGGAATTAGCGGGCGGCACCTACGTTTCCGTCGATTTTTCTGACGCGGTCGTCGACGGCAACCTCGTCACTGGCCCTGCGTGGCCCGCGCATCCGGCTTGGCTGGCTCGCTTCCTTGAGGTGCTTGAAGCGCGAGCGGTTGCCTGAAGCCGAATGCAAGCACGCGGCGCTTTCCGGTTACTTCCTTCTGGGAGCGTGGAGACTCGCGGCGGGTGTGGCAATTTCACACCGTATGCCATACTGAATCTGTCTTCGCATTCCCCTGGAACTCGGTTTTTCTGTATGCCCGCCCAACCCAACCCGGAGTTTCTGCGCCGCGCGATCGCTTTGGCCACGCAAAATGTGGTCGGCGGCAAGGGTGGACCGTTTGCTGCAGTCATCGTGCGTGACGGCAAAATCGTGGGCGAGGGCGCGAACTCCGTCACTGTCACCAACGATCCCACGGCGCATGCTGAAGTCAACGCCATCCGCGCCGCCGCAAACGCGCTGGGAACCTTCACTCTCGCCGGCTGCGAACTCTACACCAGCTGCGAACCCTGCCCCATGTGCCTCGCGGCGGCATACTGGGCGCGGCTCAATGCCGTCTACTACGGCGCCAGCGCTGCCGATGCGGCCCGCGCCGGCTTCGATGACGCTTTCCTCTACACAGAGTTGCGCAAAGACATAGGCCAACGCAAGCTTCCCGCTACGCAGCTGCTCGGCGACGAGGCGTGGGCCAGCTTCGCGGCGTGGATCGTCTCGCCCAGCAAGATCGAGTATTGATGATCCGCGCCCAGTGTAGCGCTAGTTCGGCGATACCACGCCAACTCAAGCTAGTCTGCGCTGCGTCAGGGGTGCTTCAATGCCTCGCCGGAATTCATGAGCAGAATGCGCAGCGGGTTCAGCGGGCCGAGCGGCATCAGTTCAAACTCCATCAGATTTGCCTTGTGCAGCGGCAGTTGGCTCAATAGCGTTCGCGCCTCATCCACTGACTGCACATTCAGCACAAACACCACGCCCGACTGGTCCTGGCGCGTGTACCACTGATCGATCTTCCCGTCCAGATACAGCCGCACAGTGTCAGCAACCTCCGCCGGCATGATGCTGCGCCGCTGTTCTGGGGTCATAGCGCCAGTCAGGTGACCGATTGCGAGCACCTTCGTCGTCGGTACGGGAATAGCCAATGGCGACTGCGCTGTTTGCGCCGCGCCGGAGAAGGGAAGAGCCATCGCTGCGATAAGTACTGCCTGATGCCAACCGCTCATGTTGCCTCCTGTGTGTTGTTCTAACTGCTCCCTGTTGCTCGAGAACCTGTTACAAATTCCTTCCTCACGCTGGCCGTATTAGAAATGTGGCTGGGGACACGGTTCCAAAGGATTTCATGCGTATCGTTCTCCCCATCGCTTCATGGCCTTGAGAACCGGCCCAAGCTCCCGCCCTTTTGCCGTCAAAAAATACTCTGGTCGGGGCGGATGCTCCGAATACATGCGGCTCGCGACAATTCCGGCCCGCTCCAGCGTCTTTAATCGTGTTGACAGCACGCTGGGAGTCAACTTCGGCAGCGAGCCCTCAAAATCCTGAAAACGCCGCGTTTTATGCAGCAAAAGATCGCGCAGGATCAAAATGGTCCAGCGGTCGCCGATTACATCGAGCGCTCGCGCCACCGGACATGCAAGGCTGTACTGTCTCGCCACTTAGCCGTCCTTTCTGAAATGTACTATAGTAGGTATGAAATTCATAGTAAATAGTAAATTCATATCAACATGACTCTCTTCAAAACATCCAAGGCTGCTCGGTGATCACGCCAGCGCCTCCTTGACCTCGCCCAGCCGCCTTGCGTATGCTGACCACCGTTTACACCTCGTGTTGAGCATCAACTTAAAGCTCCCCAGGGGAGAGCCCGCATGAGCACTGCTGCCACGGCCGCAACTCCCGCTCAATCGCTTGATTCGAAGCCTCTGCTTGTTCGTCGCGCCGCCGTTCTCGGCGCAGGAACCATGGGCTCCCGCATCGCTGCGCATCTCGCCAACGCCGGAATACCCGTGCTCCTGCTCGACCTCGCGCCAAAGCCAGGTAGCACTCAGCGTTCGTTGGCGCAGGCCGCCCTTGAAGGCCTCGAAAAGTCGAAGCCCGCCGCGCTCTTTGATTCATCGCTCGTCCGCCTCATCACGCCCGGCAACTTCGACGTCGACCTTCCCAAACTTGTCCAGTGCGACTGGGTCATTGAAGCCGTTGCGGAAAATCTCGAAATCAAAACCACGCTTCTCACCCGCGTCCTGCCGCATCTCGCCGCGCATGCGCTCCTCACTACCAACACCTCAGGCTTGCCCATATCACAAATCGCCTCAGTATTGCCGGTCCAAAGCCAGAAGAAATTCTTCGGCACGCACTTCTTCAATCCGCCACGTTACATGCGCCTGCTTGAAGTTATTCCCACTCCCCAGACCGATCCCATCGCGGTCGCCTCCTTCACCGCTTTCGCCGATCGAATCCTGGGCAAGCAGGTCGTCTTCGCCCACGACACGCCCAACTTCATCGCCAACCGCATTGGCATCGCGGTCATGTTCAGCGCTGCCAATCTGATGCTCGAGCAGGGATTGTCAATCGAAGAAGTGGACGCGCTCACCGGCCCCGCCATCGGCTGGCCACGCACCGGCACCTTTCGCCTCGCCGATCTCGTCGGCATCGACATCCTCGCGCATGTCGCCGCCAACTTCCCGCAAGGCGTCACGCGGCGGCAAATTTTCCGCGATCCTCGACGAAATGATGAAGCGCGGCTGGCTGGGCGACAAATCCGGCCAGGGCTTCTACAAGAAAGTCCGCGGCCCAAGCGCAACTGATTCTGCCGGTAAAGACGAGCGCCTCGTCCTCGATCTCTCCACCTTTGAATACCGCGCCGCTACGAAACCCGCACTGCCCTCGCTTGAAATGGCGAAAAACGCCGCCACGCTGCCTGAACGTCTGCGCCTGCTCCTCGGCAAACGACCCTGCCAAGGACAAAGCCGCGGCCTTTCTGTGGCCGTTTCTTGCATCGTCTGTGGAACTTCGCCGCCGACCGCATCGGCGAAGTCGCCGACGACGCGCCCTCCATCGACCAGCCATGCGCGCAGGCTTCAACTGGGAGCTGGGCCCCTTTGAAATGTGGGATGCCGCCGGAGTCGCCGACACCGTCGCCCGCATGAAAGCCATGGGACTCCCCGTGAGCGGTCCAGTCCTCGCGCTGCTCGGCGCCTCGCGCACCAGCTGGTACTCGCCGAATCGACGACGCATGTTTCCAGCCGGCGACGGGCCAGTTGATGCCCGTTCCCGCCATTCCCGGACACGCCCGCGTCGCCGATTTCCGCCGCACTCACAGGTCGTCCGCACCAACGCCGGCGCTTCGCTGGTCGATCTCGGCGACGGCATCGGCTGCATCGAGCTGCACTCGCTCAAGAACGCCATCGGCGGCGATGTGCTCTCGATGATCTCCGCCGTCCTGAATCCCGCCTCCGATGCGGTCCGCGATTTTGCCGGCTTCGTCATTTCCGGCGACCGCGACAACTTCTCCGTCGGCGCAAACCTGATGCAACTCCTGCTTGCCGCGCAGGAAGGCGAGTGGGACGAGCTGGCCGAGGTCATCCACAGCTTCCAGCAGATGACCGCGGCCATCAAATTCTGCCCGCGTCCGGTGGTGGTCGCGCCCTTCGGCCTGACTCTCGGCGGCGGAGCGGAGATCTGCCTGCACGCCGCGCGCCGCCAGCCCTACGCCGAAACCTACATGGGCCTGGTCGAAGCCGGCGTCGGCCTTATCCCCGCCGGCGGCGGCACCAAGGAAATGCTGCTGCGCGCCTTTGACTCGGCCACCGCGCTCGCGCCGCCCGATCCCCGCGATCCGCCTTCGCGCTTCGCGCAATCCGCTGAATTCGCCACGGCACTCAAGCGCGCACTTGAAACCATCGCCATGGCCAAAGTCTCCACCTCCGCCGCCGAAGCGCGCATCCTCGGACTGCTCTCGCCCGCCGATCGCATCACCATGAACCGCGAGCGCCTGCTGCTCGACGCCAAAGCGCAGGCCGCCGCGCTGGCCGGCTCCGGCTACGCCGCGCCGCAGCCGCGCGCCGATCCCCGCTCCCGGCACGGCTGCGCTCGCCACCACTGGAAACCGGCATCTATTCTGATGGGCGAGGCCGGCTATGCCTCCGAGCACGACCAGAAAGTCGCTCGCTGGGCCGCGTACATCCTCGCCGGCGGCCGCGTGACACCCGGCTCGCTCGTCAGCGAGCAATACCTGCTCGACCTCGAGCGCGAGGCCTTCCTCTCCCTTTGCGGCGAGCGCAATACGCAGGAGCGCATCGCCTTCACGCTCAAAACCGGCAAGCCGCTGCGCAACTGATCTGGCCTAAGCAGCTAAGTTTGCGCTTCCGTCTTTCTCGGCTTAAAGTGCTCATGAGACTTTGCCATGGTTCGTCGATGTCTCAAAACGGCGCTCCCCGGCCTTCTCTTTCTTTGCTGTGTCGCCACTGCTCGACCGCAGAATTTCAGCTCTGGCCCACTCAACGACTCCGGCAAGGTCGATCGTCGACGGCCGCCCCACGTCCTACATCATCCGCCATCTTCCCGTCAGCTCGTTTCCCCAACTCCCGCCGGCCGTGCAGGAAACGCTCACACGCCGCGGCTGCCTCATTCCGCAAACTTACGAGGCGCACCGCCCGAAAACGTCGTCCACGCCAGCCTCGAGCAGCGCGGCTCCTCCGACTGGGCCGTCCTCTGCTCCGCCAGTGGCACCGTCTCGCTGCTCGTTTTTTTCTCCGGCCAGTATACCGATCCCACGCTCTCGCCTCGTCGCCCGAAACCGAGCGCCTGCAGCCACACGGCGCAAGCGGCGTTCTCGGCTTCAACTGGGGCATCGACCCGGCATCGCCCGGAGCAGGTTCACGAAGCGCAACTGGGCATGCGCCATCTCCCGCCGCGCCTCGACCACGATGCTCTCGCCGACTCCGTCATCGACCACCACACCGTCTACCACTTTTACTCGCAAGGCACCTGGACGCTTCTGATACTCAGGACTAGCATCGCGTCGGAGTTGGTGCCGGAGCGACTTGACCTCTGCCGGCCTCGCCATCTAACAATGAGCCAGCAAGTCGCTGCTTTGTTCTGACCTGCTAACCACTGATCACCGACCAATGCACCGCAGGAGCCACTCATGCCGGAAGCCGTCCTCGTCGCCGCCGTCCGCACCCCTGTCGGCCGCGCCCCCAAAGGCGCGCTCTCCACCACCCGCCCCGACGACCTCGCCGCAATTGCGTTGAGCGGGGCTTTGGACAAGGTTCCGGCCTCGATAAAACCGAGGTCGAGGACGTCATTCTCGGTTGCGCTCAGCCTGAGGGCGAACAGGGCTGGAACATCGCGCGCATGGCCGCACTGCGCGCCGGTCTTCCCGTCGAAATTCCCGGCGCCACCGTCAACCGCCTCTGCGCCTCCGGCCTTGAGGCCATCGCCATGGCCGATCAGCGCATTCGCTCCGGCGCGCGCGCAGATCGTCATCGCCGGCGGCGCCGAATCCATGAGCCTCATCCCCATGGGCGGCAACAAGCCCAGCCCCAATCCCTGGCTCGCCGACCAACTACCCGGCGTCGCTGCTCACCATGGGCCTCACCGCCGAGCGCGTCGCCCGCCACTACTCCGTCTCGCGCGACGACCAGGATGCATTCGCCCTTGCAAGCCACCAGAAAGCTCTCGCCGCGCAAGCCGCCGGCCGTTTCGCCGATGAGCTCGTCCCGGTCAAGGTGACCACCGCGGTCCCCGGCGAGGAGTCCGGCAAGCCCATCATCAAAGATTCGTCATTCACCGCCGATGAAGGCCCCCGCGCCGATACCTCCGCTGAAGCTCTCGCCCAACTCAAGCCTGTCTTTCACGCGCAAGGCACGGTCACTGCCGGCAACTCCTCGCAAACCTCCGATGGCGCAGCCGCCGCTATCCTCATGGAAGACGCCCGTGCGCGCGAGCTCGGCATTCGCCCTCTTGCCCGCCTGGTTTCTTATGCCGTCACC
Organism: uncultured Acidobacteriaceae bacterium; assembly: GCA_963841095.1. Classification (GTDB taxonomy): domain Bacteria; phylum Acidobacteriota; class Terriglobia; order Terriglobales; family Acidobacteriaceae; genus Telmatobacter. The sequence continues at coordinate 107,117 of CAWJBE010000009.1, read as the reverse complement.
GGCTGTCTGCCTGAAGAGATGGGCATCGGCCCCATCACCGCAATCCCCAAAGCGCTCACGTTCGCCGGTCTCAGGCTCAGCGACATCGCGCTCATCGAGCTCAACGAAGCCTTCGCCGCGCAAGTCCTTGCCATCGTCCGCACCCTTGGCCTCGATCCTGCCCGCGTCAACGTCAACGGCGGCGCCATCGCTCTCGGCCATCCACTCGGATGCACTGGCGCCAAACTCACCGCGACGCTTCTCAGGGAGATGAAGGCGCGGGGCGCCCGCTACGGCATGGTCACCATGTGCGTCGGCGGCGGCATGGGCGCCGCCGGCATCTTTGAGCTACTCACCTGAATCGTCGCGTAGCGTTTCCCAATCCCTTCGTCCCTATGTCGCTGCGTCACCACACCCCTAGTTTTTGAAGAACTCGCCGTGCCCGCCGTTCGCCCACGGATCGTAGTGCTCCGCAAAATTCGCGCGCTGCTCCACGCTCGGGTGGCTGTAGAGCCAGAACTCGATGATCGGGTTCGGATTGGGGTCTTCAAGCCACGCATCGCCCAGGGCGTTGAAGGCAGCCACCGCCGTCTTCTGCGGATCGGGAACGATCCCGTGAATCGCCTCCTGCCCGAAGACATCGGCCTGGTGCTCAAAGTGGCGGCTGACTGCGTTGGCCGCCGGCTCCAGCAGAAAGCTCGCAATCGAGATCGCGAACAGCAGGACGACGAATCCCGTTCGCGAAGACATCTCCGTCGCGCCCCATCGCGCCCCAAACCGCCGCACCAGCCATGCCGCAAACCCCGCACACGCCCAGTACACGAAGAACAGGCCAACCGAGTAAATCGCAATGTATTTTGGAATATGGTGCAGCACATAGTGTCCGCTCTCGTGGCCGAAGATAAATAGCATTTCGTCGTCGGGAATACGGCCCGCCGTCGTATCCCACACCACAATCCGCTTCGTGGCCCCGATGCCGCTGACATAAGCATTCAGGCCATTGGTCTTCACACTGGCCTTCATCAAAAACATGCGGTCAGGCGGAATATTGGTCCCGGTACGCGCCACCACTTTCTCAAGTTCTGCCACCAGGGCTGCGTGATTCTTCTGGAGCGGTTCGAATTTGTAGAACATTGGTTCCAGCAGCGGCGACACAAAGATCACAAGAACCAGGATCGGCACTGTAACCAGCCAAATGCCAAACCAGTAACGCCGTGGCCAGCGCCGCACAATCCTGTTGAAGAGCATCAGCACCAGCGTGCCGAACACGATCACAAGGCCCAACGCCTTTGCCTGGTCCCAAAACCAGCTTCCCCATCCCTGTACGCTGATGCCGTAGGCGCGCTCGTAGTGGTGTCCGATCCAGTCCAGCGGCAGCCCAGCCAGCTCCCCGATGACGAAATACGCGATGAAAAATACTGCTCCCTGAATCCATCGCCGGCGCGAAATCCTCTCCGCCCATTGCTCCAGCCCGGCCCAGCCTCGCGCAGCCAGCAGCAGCCACACAAATACGAGCCCCCAGATCGATCCAGCAATATTCAGGATGTTGCGGATGCGGCTGAGTGCAATCGCCTGTGCCAGTTTCTCAGGCGCCAGCGTGTAAGCCTGCCCGGCGTTCGCGGGTGTGGCGGGTACATTCGCAGCCGCAGTTGGAGCGGATGGGGCCGCCGGGGCCTGCGCAACCAGCGGTCGGGGATTCAATCCGCCCAGCAAGGCGACGAAGCAGACCAGGAGCAGCAAATGGCGCCAAAATGTCATATCATCTCCCCTATATCTCAGTGAACCTGCGACAATCGAACACACAGATGCTTTTACTCGAACTTCGACCTATAACGCCAGACAATTCTATGCCCATGGCGCCACTTCGCCGCGCTTTTAACCGCCCACTCCTCCTGGTCGCGACAGCTTTGATTGCTCCGCTTATCATGCCTGCAGCGGCCCGCGCGCAGCAGGCGCCGCCGGTTCTTCTCGACGCCATGACCACCGAGCTGCATCGCGCATTCACGTCGCTCGGCAAGTCTTCTGCGGCAGGACGATCGACAAGCAGCTGCCGCCCTACTTCCTCAGCTACTCGGTGAGCGATGCGAGCTATGTCTCCATCCGCGCCCAATATGGAGCGCTGGCCGACAGCTCGGCAAGCCGCGTGCGCGTGGCCGATGTGCAGGTGCGGGTTGGCGACCCCAAGCTCGACAACACCCACGGCACGCACCGCGCCTCGGCCGTCAACAGCCTGCAGCTGCCGCTCGGCGACGACCGCGAGGCGCTGGCACGCGCGCCTCTGGCTGGCCACCAACACCGGCTACGGCAATGCGCTCGACAACTATCTGCGCGTCAAGACCGAAGCCCAGGTTCGCGCCAAGGAAGAAGACACTTCGCCCGACTTCAGCAGGCAGGCGCCGCAAACCCACATCGGCGCAGTGGCCCCGCCCGTCGTCGTCGACCGCGCCGCGTGGGAGCAGCGGGTGAGGGAACTGTCGAAGATCTTCCGCGATTACCCCGATGTCTACCAGAACATGGTCATGCTCTACCGTGCAAAACGAGACGGACTACTTCGCTTCGTCCGAGGGCTCGCAAGTTGTCACGCCGCACTTGCAGGCGCGCATCGTGGCCGTCGCCGTTACGCGCGCCGACGATGGCATGGATCTCTTCCGCGAGCAGACCTTCGAGGCCGAAACCGTTGACGGCCTGCCCAAGCAGGCCGATCTGGAAGCGGCTATGCGCGAACTGGGCAAGAGTCTTGAGGCTCTGCGCAAAGCGCCGGTCACCGAGCCCTTCGACGGACCGGCCATTCTCTCCGGCCGCGCCGCCGCGGTCTTCTTCCACGAAGTGCTCGGCCACCGGCTTGAGGGCCAGCGCCAGCGCGGCGACGAGGAGGGCCAGACCTTCACCAAGGATGTCGGCAAAGACGTCCTGCCCGATTTTCTCTCCGTCGCCGACGACCCTACCCTGACCACGTTTGGCAATACCTGGCTCAGCGGCAGCTACCAGTACGACGACGAAGGCCAGAAAGCGCAACGCGTCGACCTCATCCAGGACGGCGTGCTCAAAACCTTCCTGATGTCGCGCCTGCCCATCGCCAGCTTCAACGCGTCCAACGGCCACGGCCGCGCTGAAACCGGCCACATTCCCACCGGCCGCCAGGGCAACCTCATCGTCACCTCCACCAAAATCGTTCCGAGGCCGAGTCTGCGCAAGCAGCTCATCGAAGAAGCCAAGAAGCAGGGCAAGCCCTACGGCCTCTACTTTGAAGACATCTCCTCCGGCTTCGCCGTCACGCAGCGCAGTTCGCCGCAGGCCTTCCAGGTCATTCCGCTGGTCGTCTGGCGCGTCTATGTCGATGGCCGCCCCGACGAGCTGGTGCGCGGCGTCAGCATCGTCGGCACGCCGCTGGCCGCCATGAAGAGCATCCTCGCCACCGGCGACAAGAGCGAGGTCTTCAACGGCGAGTGCGGCGCGGAGTCGGGCACCATCCCCGTCAGCGCCGTCGCTCCCGCCATGCTGGTCAGCGAGATCGAGACCCAGCGCCAGCCGCAAGGCACCGCGCGGCCGCCGATCCTGCCCATGCCAGGTGCGGATTTCCAAGCGGCCGCCGCCAAGGAGGCGCAATGAATCTGCCCGCTTCGTCATTCAGAAATCCTTGGCGTGCCCCATTCTAGGTTCGACGCGGAGCGGAGAGCTTTAGGTCGGAAGCGCTCGCTTTGCCGATCCTCGCCTCGACCGTGTTCTGCCGGCCTCGTCCTCTGCATGCTCGCGCCTGCACAAACCCGCGCCGACGCCGAAAAAGATCCCGTCCTCACGGCCATGCTCACTGAGCTCGACCGCAGCATGAGCCAGCTCCAGTTGAAGGGCTTCGCCAAGCCGTTCTTCATCCAGTACCGCATTGAAGAGGTCGACGACTTCGCAGACCAAGGCGGAGTTCGGCTCCAGCGAAGGCGCACAGCACGCCCACCAGCGCGTCGCGCGCGTCACCGTGCGCGTGGGCGACTACAAAACCGACAGTTCCGGCGGCCGCGGCGACGGCTCGCTCGAGCTTGCCGCTCTCGACAACGATCCCATCGCGCTCCGCTCCGCGCTTTGGACCGCAACCGACCAGGCCTACAAAAATGCGCTCTCCGCCTACGCGCAAAAGCAGGCGAGCTCAAAACAAGTGCAGACTCCGCCGCAGGCCGACGACTTCAGCCAGGAAAAGCCCGTCATCTCGCTCGCCGATCCAGTCAAGCTCCATCTCGACGAAAACGCCTGGGCCCAGCGCGTCGCGCGCGCCAGCGGCCTTTACCGCACCGACCCCGCCGTCAGCGCCGGCCAGCGCGACATCGAATACTCCACCGCCAGCTTTCGCGCCCGCGCTTCACCACCACCTGGCTCGTCACCAGCGAGGGAACCATCGTCCGCAAATCCGCAGCGGAGTACCAGGAATCGTTTGCCGCGGGTGCGCAAGCTGCCGACGGCATGCGCCTCGACCGCTCCTACGCCTCATCCGGCGTTTCGCCCAATGAACTCGACTCCGAGTCCGTCTTCGACAAGCACGCGGTGGATGAAATCGCCTCGCTCGCAGACCTGCGCAAGGCGCCGCTTGTTGAAGAGGAGTATCACGGCCCGCTGCTGCTCAGCGCCGACGCCAGCAGCCGACACACTGCGCGCTCTGCTTGCCGGCGCGGTCGCGGCCACGCGTCCGCCCCTCGGCACAGAGGCTCGCACCAATGGCGCCTTTGCCTCCAGCTTCCACGCGCGCGTCCTGCCCGATTTCCTGAGCGTGGTCGACGATCCCGGCCTCAAGACCTTCGACGGCAAAGGCCTCCTCGGCGCGTACGACGTCGACGATGAAGGCGTTCCCGCGCAGGCCGTCAAGCTCGTCGATGCCGGCCGGCTCGATAACTACCTGATCGGCCGCCAGCCGGTCCGCGACTTCCCGCAATCCAACGGCCACGGCCGCGCCGGCATCACGGGAGCCGCGCGTCCCGTGATTGGCGTCCTCAAAATCTCGGCCGAGAATGGCCTCACCAGCGACGAGCTGAACCAGAAGCTGCTTGCCATCGCCAAAGATCGCGGCCTGCCCGGCGTCTATTTCGTTCAAACCATGGGCGGCGAATTGACCCCGCGCCTGCTCTACCGCATCGGCCCCGATAGCAAGCGCCAGTTGGTCCGCGGCGCCGAGCTCGATGACATTGACGACCGCGCTCTTCGTTCCAGCGTCGAGGCCGCGGGCAAGGATCTTTGGCTCGCCAACTATTTTGGCGACCCGCCGGCTACTGTCATCGCTCCCGCGTTGCTCTTTGACGATGCCACGGTGCGGCGCGCCAACGAAAAGAACGAAAAGTTGCCATTCTACCCTCCACCGGATTAGCCGGTGCTTTCGAGCCGGAACAGTCGAACTGGAACTCGATTCTCGGCCCTTGCCCTGAACGGCCTTTTCCTCGCAAGACAACAATCCCACCCCATGAGATTGCGCCAGCCGTTTGCCCGGCTGCAGGCTTGTGAACCGCCAACTTTCCCGCACCCCAACCGCCAATTTCCGCATCCATCCTAAGAGCAGGCACTGCCGCATATGTGAAAATGAGGTTTCATCGGTTCTCCACGCCTCAAGTTCCGAGCGCCCCGCTGACTGTTCTCATCCCGCGCCGGAGTTACCCACAGAGCAACCAGGTCAAACCCAGACAGTACAATCCGAACGGAGGAGATCTTCCCAATGGCATACGAGTTACCATCGCTTCCCTACGACTACAATGCGCTTGAACCCTTCATCGATGCCGAAACCATGCATCTTCACCACGACAAGCATCACCAGGCCTACATCAACAACGTGAACGCCGCTCTTGCCAGCCATCCCACGCTGGCCGCCAAATCAGTTGACGACCTTATCAGCGACCTCAACGCCGTCCCAGAAGACATCCGCGGCGCGGTCCGCAACAACGGCGGAGGCCACTCCAACCACACCATGTTCTGGAACATCATGGGCAAGGCTAACTCGTCCGGCATCGGCGGCCACCCCTCCGGCGACATCGCCAAGCAGATCACTGCCGATTTCGGCGACTTCGATGCCTGCAAGAAGACCTTCAACGAGACCACGGCCAAGCAGTTCGGCTCCGGCTGGGGATGGCTCGTCTTCACCGGTGGCAAGCTCAAGGTCATCACTACCGCCAATCAGGACTCGCCGCTCTCGCAGGGTCTCTACCCCATCCTCGGCAACGACGTCTGGGAGCACGCGTACTACCTCAAGTACCAGAACAAGCGTCCGGACTACCTTGCTGCCTGGTGGAACGTCGTTAATTGGGCCGAAGTGAACAAGCGTTTCGCCAAGGCTAAGGGATAAAAGCGGCCACCAGCCTTCAGGTCTTAGACCGCTTCGTCTTCTGCAAAAAGGGGTGCCCCAGGTCCCGTTTCCGGGACCTGGGACTAGTAATCGCCAGGTTCGAAATCACACGGGCCGGAACTTGGCTTCCAGCTTTTTCGTGCGAAGAGGATTCATGTGGTTTTCGCAAACGAGCTGGAAGCCAGCGGCTAGAATCTGTCTTTCCGCCGCCGGAGGTTAAACACGCAATGGCAACCATGCAAATGACGGTTCGCCCCGAGGATCTTTCCCAGGTTCCCAGTGGCGGCGAGCGCATTCCCGACCCTGGCATTCTGGTCATCTTTGGCGCCTCGGGCGACCTCACCAAGCGCAAGCTTCTGCCCGCGCTCTTTCACCTTTGGCAGGCCAACCTCTTGCCTCCGCAATTTGCTATTGTTGGCGTGGCCCGCCGCCCCCTCGGCGACGAGTTCGCCGCCGACATGCGCGAGGGCATCATCGATTTCGGCGGCGCCGACAAGAGCGATCCCAGGCTCGACAGCTTCGTCAGCCACATCAGCTACTTTCCCCTCAACTTCGATGACCCAAACCACTACGCCGCCCTGAAAACCGAGCTCGATCGCATCGCCAAAGAGAAGGGAATCGGCGGCGATCGCCTGTTCTACCTCGCTACCGCTCCCGAGTTCTTCACTGGCATCGTTGAGAATCTGGGCGTTCACGGCATGGCGCAGCCGGAAAAAGGCCGAGTTGCCGTCGTCATTGAGAAGCCTTTCGGCCACGACCTTGATTCGGCCCGCGAGCTCAACCACCAGGTCAATGCCGTCTTCAGTGAGAGCCAGGTCTTCCGCATCGATCACTACCTTGGCAAAGAAACGGTGCAGAACCTGTTAGTCTTCCGCTTCGCCAACGGCATCTTCGAGCCTGTCTGGAACCGCAATTACATTGACCACGTGCAAATCACCGTCGCCGAAACGCTAGGCGTGGAGGGCCGCGGCCCGTTTTACGAGAAGGCTGGCGCTCTCCGCGATGTCGTCCAGAACCACATGATGGAGCTGCTCTCGCTCGTTGCCCTCGAGCCGCCGTCGAGCTTTGAGGCCGATAGCGTGCGCCGCGAGAAGTTCAAAGTCTGGCGCGCCATTCCGTCTATTCCCATCCTCCACACCGTGCGCGGCCAGTACGGCCCCGGCATCGTGGCTGGCGAACACGTCATCGGCTATCGCGACGAAGAGCGCGTCAATCCCGAGTCGGGCACTGAAACCTACGCTGCACTCCGACTCGAAATCGAAAACTGGCGCTGGGCTGGCGTTCCTTTTTATCTCCGCGCTGGCAAGCGGATGAAGAAACGCGCCACCGAAATCTCCATCCTCTTCAAACAGCCGCCGCTGTTGATCTTCAACCGCATGAACCTCTCGGGCCCTTGCAGCGAAATTCAGCCCAACCTGCTCACCATCCGCATCCAGCCCGACGAGGGCATCGCGCTGCGCTTCGGCGCCAAGGTACCCACCACGCCTGAGATGACCGTCTGCCCCGTCAACATGGACTTCGACTACGAGGCCGCTTTCGGCAAGTCAAGCGCCAACGGTTATGAGCGCCTGCTGCTTGACGCCATGCTCGGTGACCAAACCCTCTTCGCCCACCGCGATGGCGTCGAGACCACCTGGGCTCTCTACACGCCGATCTTGCAGGCCTGGGCCGCCAAAAAGCCCGAGGTGTTTCCCAACTACTTCGCCGGCTCCTGGGGCCCAGAGTGCGCCGACCATCTGCTCGAAAGTGATGGCCGCGCCTGGCGCAACGACCTCGGCCGCAAAGTGTAAGCTGCAGAGAAGTGATTCGGGTGCTCCACCTTCGCGAAGTTGCCGCGGCGTATGCGCTAAAGTGAATTTTTGCAACCTGAACCACCCACTTCAGCGAGAGCCCACATGCTCACTAAAGCCGAAAAAGCGCGCAACTTCCGCGCCCTTCACGAGCGCGAAACCGCCTTCATTATCCCCAACCCCTGGGATGTTGGCTCAGCGCGCCTGCTCGCGCATCTCGGCTTTGAAGCGTTGGCCACTACCTCGGCCGGCTACGCTTTCTCTGCCGGCAAGCCTGACGGCCAGGTGAGTCGCGACGCAATGTTGGAGCACGTGGCTGGCCTCGCTGCCGCTGTCGATCTACCCATCAGCGGCGATCTCGAAAACGGCTACGGCGATTCCCCGCAAGACGCCGCGCAAACCATCCTGCTCGCCGCCGCTGCCGGGCTGGTAGGCGGTTCCATCGAAGACGCGACCGGCCGTCCCGAAGATCCCATCTACGAAATCGGTGCTGCTGCCGAGCGAATCGCAGCAGCCGCTGAGGCGGCACATGCCCTCTCGTTTTCCTTTGCGCTCACCGCCCGCGCTGAAAACTTCATCAATGGCCGACCCGATCTCGGCAATACTATCCGCCGACTCCAGGCATATCAGGAAGCGGGAGCTGACGTTCTCTATGCGCCGGGCCTCACTCGCAAGGAAGATATCGAGTCCGTCATCCGCTCCGTCGATCGGCCCGTTAATGTGCTCGCAGGCCTCGGTGATCCTCCGCTCGACCTGGCGACGCTGTCTCAAGTCGGTGCCAAGCGCATCAGCATCGGCAGCGCGCTTTCCCGCTCCGCTCTTGGCGCTTTCCTCCGCGCCGCTCATGAGATGCGCGACCACGGCACCTTCACCTTCACCAAAGACGCCGCCAGCTTCCGCGACCTGAATGGGATCTTCGCTCCCCCAACGGGCCAGCGTTGATTGAAGGGCCAACCCGCCCTTCCGCCCCTTTGCTCACTCACTTGATCGCTAACCCCGCTAACTCTGCTAGCTCCTCTGTCCCCTATCCATCGCCTCGTTCGCCAGCCGGTCCGCGTCTTTGTTCCCCCCGCGCAGCGTATGCCGCATTTCGAACCCATCCAGCTTCGCAGCGCGGCTCCGCGCCTCCTCCCACAGCGGCTTTAGCCCCGGGCTCTTTACTTTGTACTGGCCCTTCATCTGCCGAACCATCAGTTCGCTGTCTGAAACCACTCTCAGCCGCCGCGCCCCGTTTTTGAGCGCCCATCCCAGCACCGCCAGCAGCCCGCTGTACTCGGCATAATTATTCGTCTGCCGGCCCAAATACTCGCTCAATTGCGCCGCCACCTGCCCCTCGGGGTTTTCGATCACCGCCCCGTAACCGGCCGGCCCCGGATTGCCCCGCGCCCCGCCGTCGCAATGCGCCGTATACCAGCCGTCCGCCGCCCCGTCTTTCCCCTCATCTCCAACGCCGTCAAACAGATTTCCAGTCATCGTTCCCCCAGTTTACCGTTCGCCGCCAGCTCCAAACCGCACCTTCCACGCAGGTTCCCCGTTGCGCACACTTAACTGCCCGTACCCCTCGCTCGGTGCGTCCGCAGTCTTTATGTCCCGACGTATCCACTCCCTCGCTCCCCTGCTCCCTTGTTCTCTCGTCCCCTGCCTTTTGGTGACCAAACCCGTCATTCCACGTCTATTTCCTTACGCATAGGCTTCATCTTCCCAAGACGGAGAAGCAATGGCTACGGATGCAGTCGGCGTTTCCATGACAATACCGTCAATGAGTCTTGCCCAGGCGGTCTCGACTTTAGCTTGGCCGGCAGGTGGAAGGGTACAATCCTCTCCAGACGTGGCTGCGACGAGAGCAATGGGCGGAGCAAGGCGGCAGAACTCTGGCGGAGACGATGCCAGCCGGAGTCAGGAGCGGGTGCAGAGCCGCGCCCACGAGATGGATCTCATCCGCGAGGCCCAGGCTGGTTCCCGCGTTGCCTTTGACTCCCTCGTGCGTCAGTATGAGCATCAGGTCCTGCGTCTCGCACTGCACCTCACGGGTTCTGAGCAGGACGCTGAAGACATCTACCAGGAAGCGTTCCTCAAAGCTTACCGCTATATCGGCAACTTCCGCTTTGAATGCTCGTTTTATACCTGGATTTATCGCATCGTAACCAATCTCTGCCTGGACCAGTTGCGGCGCCGCAAGACCCGCCGCGAGGATCATGCCGTGATCGTCGACCGCGCCGGAGACGAGATTGACGTGCTGGCGTCCGTCTCCGACAATCGCTCGTTTTCCAACCCAGCCCGCGAGCTTGACCGCAAAATGCTGGGTGAAAAAATCCAGGCTGCGCTCACCAAGCTTACGCCGCGCGAACGCATGGTCTTTGAACTCAAGCACTACCAGGGATTGCGCCTGCGCACCATCGGCGAAATGTTGAATACCACGGAAGAGACCGCCAAAAACACCCTCTTCCGCGCAACCAAAAAATTGCGAGCTCAGTTGGCGGAGTTGAAGTAAAGAAACAATACGAAAGGCTCGATAAAGCTGAGCATTGAATGCTGAAAGCTGGAAACTAAGAGCTAAAGTCTAAGAGCTGTACTTGGGGCTGGAAGGACGTAACTATGAACTGCGATCTCGCACATGAACGAATGGTCACCGCTGCGTACGGTGAGCTCTCCGATGAGCTGGTGCACGACCTTGAGCGGCACCTCACCGGTTGCCCACACTGCCAAAGCGAACGGGAACAGGTACTGGCGCTCAAGGTGCTCGCGGATGCGCACACTGTCGCGGAGCCGGGACCGAATCTCGTAGCCCGCGCCCATCTTCGCCTTGACGAAGCATTGGACGCACTTCCACCCAAGCGTTGGTATGAGCGCCTGGGCGAGCGCATTCTTAATAATTTTGCTGGCTTGCAGGCCGCGCCCGTCGCGGCGCTGCTATTGCTTGTCGCTGGGGCCGGAGCGGGCCTTCTCGGCGGCTTCCAGTATGCGCAGAGCCACGCAGCACACGTGGCCGCCACACAACCTGCGGCTCAACCCGCCGCTGCGACGTTGCCGCAAATGGCCAACGTGGCCGGCGTTTCTGCCATTGTGCGCGAGCCCAACAGTGAGATGGTCGACGTCAGCTACAACCAGATCGTCCCGCGCCAGATCGAGGGCTCGCTCGATGACCCATCCATCCGTCAGTTACTCATGCTGGCCACTGAGGATGCGGCCTCGCCGGGTGTTCGCGATGACTCAGTCGCGTTGCTTGCCGCCGAATGCCGCGCCGGTCACAGTTGTCAGCCCTCCGGCATTCGTGAAGCGCTCATGGTGGCCCTACGCTTTGACCACAGCGCCAAAGTTCGCGAAAAGGCGCTCGAGGGTCTGCAGCCCTATGTGGCCGAAGATATGCGCGTCCGCGATGCGGTACTTGAGGCGGTGCTGAACGACAGCGACCCGTCGATCCGCACTGCAGCGATCGGTTTGCTTGAGCCTGTCGACGCTGATACCAGTGTCCGCCAGGTGCTTTATTCGGTCTCCAATTCCGACCAGAATCCCCAAATCAGGACCGTTTCCAGAGAGGTTTTAAGTCGCGTGCCCGAAATCCAGTAACCTTGCATACCCTTCCGGTCACTGCGCCGTCTTAAAGAGTAAGGACCGGATAAAAAACAACCGGGGGAGAAAAATGAAACACCTTTTGAGGCCGTACAAATACCTTCACTTGCAATTCAGTCTTGCCGCGGTCACAGCCTTTCTCGTAATTGCGCCGCCGGCGGCCCATCCTCAAGCCCAGGACTTCGCGCCCTTCTTTGAGGACACCAGTCCATTGCTCGCCCACACCGGCGCGCCGGGCTATCTCGGCGTCGATGTGGTTGATGTTGATGCTGACAGGGCACAAACGCTCAAGCTTAAGGAAGTGCGCGGCGCAGTCATCACTCTCATCGACCACGACGCGCCTGCAGGCCAGATTGGCCTCAAGGTCAACGACGTGGTTCTCGCCATCGACGGCCAGAATGTTGACGGCGCCGAGGCGCTGCGCCGCATCCTGCGCGAAATTCCTCCTGGCCGCAAAGTCAGCCTCGAAATCAGCCGCGACGGCAATATCCAGACACTGGCCGTGCAACTGGTTGATCGCAAGGCGATGGAGAAGGCCATCTGGAGCAAGATCGGCATCGATGCCGATGGCATCTCGCCTCTTCCGCCGCCCGGCATGGGCATCCTCCCCGGCGGAGGCAGTGCGCCTGTCTCGAGCGGCTTTCACATGTCACTCTTTACCGGCACGCTGAATGTTGGCGCGCTGGTTGAGCCGCTCACTTCGCAAATGGCCGAATACCTCGGCGTTCCGGGCGGCCTCATGGTCAAGCAGATCGCTAAAAAGAGCGAGGCAGCCGCCTCGGGCCTCAAGGCCTTCGACGTGATACTCAAAGTTGGCGCCGATTCCATCTCCACATCTGCGGACTGGGATCGTGCCCTTCGCTCCAACGTCGGCAAGCCCGTGCAGGTCACAATTCTGCGCGATAGAAAGCAGCAGCAGCTCAACCTTCAGGTCGACTCAAAACATCGCAGCGCGGTCGAATATCAAAAACCCTTCGGCCCCGGTGGCAACACTATCGTTGCCGAGCGCCGGCAAATGCTGCAGCTGCAGGAGCAAAGCAGCGGCCACTTTGTATAGAAATCGTCGCGTAAATCGGGTCTTGAAAGGAAACGGCTTCAGGCGCGCCAAAGACGCACAAGATGATTATGGGCTTTAGCCTTTGAAGAGCGCTCTTTCTCAAACAGACCCCTATCGTCACTCCATCTACAATTTCCTTATGGAAGTTCTCTACGGCTTGCATCCGGTCGAGGAAGCTCTCAAGGCCGGCCGTCGGCGCTTCGATCACGTCCTGGTCGCTCGCGAGCGCCACGACGCACGCCTCGACAGCCTCATTGCCCAATGCCGCCAATCCGGCGTCGGCGTCCGCGAGGAACCGCGCGAGCATCTTACCCTCACCGCCAAAACGCCCGCCCATCAGGGAGTCGTCGCGCTCGTCCACCCGCAGGAATTTCTCTCTCTCGAAGATCTCTTCACACCCGATCTTGCCAGCTCCGCGGCCGCGCGCCTCCTCCTCGCCCTCGACGGCGTTGAAGATCCGCAAAACCTTGGCGCCCTTCTTCGCGTCGCCGATGGCGCAGGTGTCGATGGCGTTCTCCTCACTGAGCGTCGCTCCGCGCCCCTCAGCCCGGCAGCCGTCAAAGCCAGCGCCGGCGCAACCGAACACCTCCGCGTCGCGCGCGTCGTCAATCTGGTCCGTGCACTTGAAGTGCTCAAGCGTCACAATCTCTGGATTGTCGGTCTCGACGAAAGCGGCCCCACCGACTACGATCGATTCGATCTCACCGGCAATCTCGTACTGGTTCTGGGCAGCGAGGGCGCAGGCCTGCATCAGCTTGTCCGCCGCACCTGCGATCACATCCTGCGCATTCCCATGGCTGGCGGGGTCACCTCGCTCAACGTCGCTGCCGCAGGAGCCGTTGTCCTTTATGAGGCCGCCCGCCAGCGCCGTACTGCTGCCCGATCCGCCGCGTCACCCGTCCAAAAGGCTGCCCCACGCAGTGGTGTAGCACGCAATGCGAAAGGTCTCGGTTCATGAAGTCTGCAATGGCCCAGGTCGCCCGGGCAACCCGTCTATTTGCTGTATCCGCCGTCTTCCTTGCGGCCGCTTCCGTCTCATCGCAAACAGCTCCCACGTCCTCATCGCCGCAGGATCAGCAACCTCACGGCCAGGTGATCTTCTCGCGCTCCACCGATGAAAACGGCCAGACAACCACCACCACTCCCACTTCGCCCCAGACCGATGTCCCCAGCGACAGGCCTTCGACGCCGGGGCGGCAGCAAGCCGGCCAATCTGTCGCTGCGCCTACTGCCACTGATGCCGAGCGGCGGGCCGTCACTTTCACAGCTTTCGACCTGGATGTGCACCTTCGCTCCGCCGAACGCTACATCGCAGTTCGCGCTCTTCTCACAGTGCGCAACGACGGCAAAACCCCGCTCACTTGCGTTCCGCTGCAAATCTCCTCCTCTCTCAACTGGGAGCGCATCCGTATCGGCTCTCGCGATGTGCCCTTCACTGTGGCAACGCTCAACTCTGACATTGACCACACCGGCCAGCTTCACGAAGCCGCCGTCCCTCTCGCGACGCCCCTCGATCCCGGCGCTACTCTCCAGCTCGACGTCACCTACTCCGGCACAATAGTCCAGTCCGCGCAGCGCCTCCTCGCCATCGGTACGCCGCCTGAACTCGCCCTTAACTCCGATTGGGACGCAATCGGTGTCGACTTCACCGGCCTGCGCGGCTTCGGCAACGTTGTCTGGTATCCCGTCTCCAGCGTTCCCGTTCTCCTCGGCAATGGTGCGCGCGTCTTCGACGAAATGGGAGAGCACAAACTGCGCCTTGCCGGCGCGCGCTTTAGTCTGCGGCTCACTGATGAATTTCCCCACGGCCAGCCGCCCACCGTCGCGCTCATCAACGGCCAGCCTGCACAGCTTTCCGTTACTGACTCAGCAACCGCCGAAGTCTCCGGTGTCGCTACGGCCAGCCTCGAAAACTCCACCCTCGGCTTTGAGGCTCCCAGCCTCTTCATCGCCATCCGCACGGCTCACCAGGCCAGCAACACCACCCTATGGACCCTCCCCACCAACGAGGCCGCCGTGCCTGCATGGGTCTCCGCTGAGGCCACTGTCACGCCGTTCCTGCAGAGTTGGCTCGGTCAAACGCCTCGCTCCCAGCTCACCATTCTCGATCTCCCCGACCCTCAGGACGCGTCGTTTGAAACCGGTTCGCTGCTCGCCACCGCCATCCACCAGTCCACACCTGATCAGCTCACTGGCATTTTGGCCCACGCTCTTGCCCACGCCTGGATGAATTCTCCCCGCGCATATCTCAGTGAGGGCGTTGCTCACTTCATCGGAACGCTCTGGCTCGAAAAACAGTCAGGCCGCCAAAAGGCTCTCGAAGCCCTCGAGTCCGGCCGCATGGCCCTGGCGCTCGCAGAGCCGTCCAGTCCCGGCGTTAGTGCTGGCCAGCCCCTCGCCCAGGCTATCTCGCCCGTTTTCTACCGCACCAAAGCGACCTATGTCTTTTGGATGCTCCGCGATCTCGTCGGCGACCCTGCGCTCTCCGCAGCTCTCCGCGCTTACGACCCAGCCGCCGACACCGCCCACGGTCTCGGCCCGAACTCCGGCTCCGGCATGCTTCAAAAACTAATTGAGCAGGCAGGCGGCGCGCAGCAAGGGAGCGACGACTCCTCATCGCTTGGGTCGCAGGCCGGCCTCCGCAGTGATCTCTCATGGTTCTTTTCTGACTGGGTCAACAACGACAGGGGGCTGCCTGACATCTCCATTAGCAGCGTCTTTCCCACGCAGGCCGCCGTCCCGCCGCCGCCAACTCCGCATTCATCCAAGTCTTCAACGTCTGCACTGCCTGGACCAACTGCGTCTGAAGAGATTTCGGGTCCAGAAGCCGGTATGTGGTTCGTTGCCGTCAACCTCTCCAACTCCGGTTACGCTGCCGCCGAAATCCCCATCACTGTCAGCAACGCTGACACGTCCGTCACGCAGCGCGTCCTCGTCCCCGCCCGCGGCAAAGCCACGCAGCGCATTCTCATCCAGGGCCGGCCCACCCAGGTCCAGGCCAACGACGGCACCGTCCCCGAAACCGAAGCCAGCATCCACATCACGCATCTCATCGACACATCCGCAAGTTCCTCCTCAGCGCCCGCAGTCGGCGTTGTGCAGTAGAACTTTACGCCACCTTGACAGCAAGCCCTCCTTCCCGGCGATAGGGCAGGCGTGGATGAAGCGGGAGTTACAAGTTTTCTGCCGAAGTCGCCGCAACCCCTTTCCGTAGGGAAGATAGCCGCGCAGGTCCGATAGCATAACATTTCTCATCCGAAGTCAAAGCTCTCTATTCAGGAATGCTATTTACGGCCGGGAATCTCGCTGACCAGCATATTTAAGATCTCTCTTGACAGGCCTATTTTCATCGTCGTATAACGGAAGCCCATGTGATGCGGTTCGCTTTGGAGT
Organism: uncultured Acidobacteriaceae bacterium; assembly: GCA_963841095.1. Taxonomy (GTDB): domain Bacteria; phylum Acidobacteriota; class Terriglobia; order Terriglobales; family Acidobacteriaceae; genus Telmatobacter. The sequence goes on along the minus strand of CAWJBE010000009.1, from coordinate 91,018 downwards.
TGGCTGTGATTGTTTTAGTCCAGCCTGAGTCACCAGAGCAAATCGCGTAATCCACAGATTGCCGGACGGCGTTCCCCGAGTTAGATTTCCCCACGCAATTGCTAGAAGTGGTTTTCGTGGCGCCTCCCAAACCGTAAAGTTGTCGATCTATACGGAGCAGATCGTTCCAACGAATTTTTCGCAGTGGAATGTATACGTATTCGAGCACGCGGCAACTTTTGAACATTTTATGTAAACGTATCCGTTAGTAAAAACGGAAACGTATCCGTCGCCCTCCGGGGCGCATGCGGGCCTTCAGCTAAATGCTGAAAAATTCTCAATGCATAGGAGGTCACTCCCAATGAAATTCTTTCGATGCCTGTCAGTCGCGATTCTCCTGTTCTGTGTTGCTTTGTGCGCGAGAGCGCAGACTACAAGCGGAACCATCACCGGACGCGTCGTCGACGCGAGCGGCGCGATCATACCCAACGCTGCGGTTCAACTGACTGAGCAGCAGACCAACGTGAGCGTTGCCACCAAGGTCTTATCCGACGGAAATTTTGTCTTCGCCGCAGTGCCGCCGGGAAACTATTCCGTCACCGTCAAGGCCGCGGGTTTCAAATCATTCGTCAAGCGCGACTTGGTGCTCACTGCCAGTGAGCGCCTCTCCGCGGGAACTATGGCCCTTCAGGTGGGCTCGGTCTCGCAGTCGGTCACCGTTACCGCCACCACCACGCCGGTGCAAACCACGAGCGCCGAAGTCTCTGGCGATATCGACGAAACCCAGATCGATAACGAACTGGCGGCCGGCCGCGACTGGATGGCCCTTACACGTACGATTCCCGGTGTCGCGAACGTGGGCGAGGGCGCTTCGTCGTCGGGCAGCTCCACTACCCCCTATGTCAACGGCATCCGCAACATCTACAACTCTACTGACATTGACGGCATGAGCGGGTCGCCGCGTCCCGGCCAGGGGGTCGACACCTCGCCGAACATGGATGCGGTCGCCGAAGTGAAGGTGGAAACGTCAGGCTATCAGGCGCAGTACGGCCAGGATTCGGCCGGCGTTCAAATCCAGGTGGTCACCAAGAACGGAACCAACCAGTTTCACGGCTCCCTTTATTACTACAACCGCAATGAGGACTATAACGCCAACAGCTGGTTTAACAATTACAACGGCACGCACCGCGGCCGCTACCGCTACAACGTGGGCGGCGGCAACATTGGCGGACCCATCTTCTGGCCGAATCACTTCAACGCCAACAAGAACAAACTTTTCTTCTTCTATTCGCAGGAGTACTGGCCGATTCAGTCCCCCGTCTCCCAGGACTACAACATCCCAACCCTGGCCGAGACGCAGGGCAATTTTCAGGGAGTCCTGCAGCAGAACGTAGTCAACCCTACCGTCGCTGCTAATCAGATCAACATCAGAATGCCCGGACAGCCTGCGAGCTCCTGCTCAACCACTGGCACCACGGGCGGCACTTACAGCGGTTGCTGGGACTACAACGGCCAACTCGATGTGATTAACCCAGCCTACATCGACCAAAACTCCAAGTACTTTGTCAATTTGCTCTACCAGACCGCCACCACGGCGCCCGGTTGGACAGCCATCAACAATACCTCGGTCACCAAGAACAACTACAACTACGTCTTCAACTCCACCGCCAACAGTCCAATCGGTCAGCAGATCGCCCGCATCGACTGGGATCCGACGGAAAAGCTGCGCATGTACGGCCGTGTCCTGCTTACACAGAACAACAGCGACTCCTATACTTCCGCGGCCAATGATCTGAAGTGGCTGATGCGGGTCAACTATCAGACGCCGCGTTATAACTATGCCTACGACGTGACCTACACGTTTAGCCCGACTCTTTTGAACGAGTTTGTCGCCGGATGGTCGGAGTTCGGCGAAAACCAGATTTATACGAAGTCGCAAGTCGCCCTGGCAACCAAGAGCTCCAGCGGCTACAATCTGCCCCAGCTTGATTCGGCCAACGTCTACAATGGCCTGAACCTTTTGCCGGCTGTCAGCTTCGGCGGCAGCAACTCAACCGACAACCCATCCTACGGCTGGGATTCACGTTTCCCCATGTACGACCGCGCCTCGGTGTGGGAAGCCAACGACAACCTGACGAAGATCATCGGCCCGCACACCCTGATGTTCGGGTTCCAGTTCCTGACGGGCCACTACCTCCAGGCGCATGGCTCCACGGGCACGCCGGAAGGCACCTTCAGTTTCTCGTCGGACACCAACAACCCAAACGACTCAAATTATGCCTACGCCAACGCGATGCTGGGTTACTTCGACACCTACGCCGAGCCGGTGGGACCGCCGGACTCCAGCGGAAATCTGACCGCAGGCCGCCACGACTACAATCCGCGCTTCTATACCCCCGATTGGTTCGTGCAGGATCAATGGCGTATCACTCCAAAACTCACGCTGGATTACGGAGTGCGATTCGAGTGGGCGCTTGCGAACTCGCTCCAGGTCGGCGGCAACTTCGTTCCCAGCCTCTACGCCAGTCAAACCGGCGGTTCAAGTGCGCTAACACCCCCCAAGCTTTATAAGTACGGCTACAGCGGTGGAAAGCAGGTGGCCGTCGATCCCAATACGGGAGCCGTCGAGCCAGCGTCATATGCCGGCCTGTGGGTGCCGAGCACTTACACAGGAAAGCTCGGTACGGGAAACACTGCCATAGGCGAAATCAGCACTTTGAGCCACTCGGGCTATCCCGCCGGTCTGGTCAGCGGCGCCGGTTTCCAGGCCGTCCCACGCGTAGGTTTCGCCTATGATCCATGGGGCAACGGAAAGACAGCCATCCGCGGCCACGGTGCGGTCTTCATGTACCCGCCCACGGTCGGCGGGCAGTCGGGCGACATGACCCATAACGCGCCGGTGGAGTACAACCCCACGCAATACTACGGTTGCCTCACTGGCATCGGCACCAACTGCAGCGGCAGTTTCCTCTCCGCCGGAAGTCTGATCGGGCCGACCAGCATGGGCGCCGCCTTCGAGCAACATGCCAACATGGTCAGAATCTATGATTACGGTCTCCAGATTCAGCAGGAGATCGGCTTCGGCACCGTTTTCAGCATCGGCTATGCGGGCAACCAGATGCGCCACGGAACCGGCCAAACCAATATCAACGAAGTTCCCTACGGTGCGGAGTTCCTGCCCCAGAACCAGTACTGCACCAAGGCTTCGTGCACCGTCGCTCCCACTACCGGCAGCGGTGGTTGGAATCCCCTTCCCGACAACTTCTTCAAGCCTTACCCCGGTTTCAACACCATCACCTACCGGACTACAAGCTACGACTCCAACTACAACGCCTTGCAGGTGTCCCTCAATCACCGTTTCAACAACGGCTTGGAGTTCGATCTGGGATACACCTGGGCCAAGAATATGGATTACGTTGACGAGTACGACAGCAGTGCGGCGACGTATCAACCGATTCGTAATTGGAACTACGGCCCGGCCCTCGAAACGCCCGGTCAGGACCTGGCTCTCAACTACGTCTACGCCATCCCCACTATCCCGCAGTCGTGGAGCAACTTCGCTACCAAAGCGGTTCTGAATGGATGGCAACTCTCCGGGATCGTGACCTATATTGGCCATCAGGCGGCAACTGCCACTGCCGGAGGGCAAACCTTGAGCTACTCAACCGTGGATACGGTGAATACCACAGGTGGCGGCGACGGGGCCCGTATTCTGGTGACCAGCAATCCTAACGCTGGCGGCCCACATCACGAGCCAAACGCAGCTGTACCGCAATGGTTCAACATCAACACGGTGGCGCGGCCGACCACTGGCGGCTACCAGTGTCTAAATGCCGCCTGCACACAAGGCCAGCAGATCTACTCGAATGGCAATACCAGTGAAGAGTCTATGATCATCTACCCGCCGGGAGTGTTGAACTTCGATACGGCGCTTTTCAAGAACTTCAAGATTCATGAGAATCTCACGTTCCAGTTGCGGGTTGAAACCTATAACACGTTCAACAGTCCCGAATTTGACTCGGTGAACACCTCAGCCAAGTTTGCCGCCTTCACCGGTGGGCAAACGATCCAGACCTACAACGGTCCTCTCGTGATCAACGGCACCGCCCCGCAGTCAGGCGACGCCTCGTTCGGCGAACTCAATGGCACCGCAGGGGTCAGCGCAGGCAACTTCGGGCGCGTGATGCAATTTGCCGGGCGCATCAACTTCTGATGATGCGCTCCTTCGCGCGTAGCCAACATCACGCCGTCGCAATAATCTGCTACGGCGTGATCCGCATCAGCGTCGGCTTGCGGAAGATAGGCGACTCGCCAATCACAAAGTAGCCCGGCGTGAACCCATGGCTCAGCACCAATCCCGGCGTCAAAGCATCTTTCGGAAGATCGAAGACCTGCACGCTTTCGATGCTCTCGCCCGGCTGCAGTTGCGCGGTCAGCCGAGCGGTTGCTCCGTTCGCAGTCTCCCAGGCGCTCTGCCCTTCGGGCGAGACCTCATAGCTCTTCCCAGCAGCCCACAGCAATGCCCGCAAGCCGCCCTCTCGCTGCGCCCGGCCTCTCGAAAGGTTGCTCACGCGCATCGTAATCACATAGAAGATGCCCTGGGCTTTAACAGTCTGGCCTGGCGGGCCGAGTTCTCCCGCCGTCTCGGCATGGATCACAGCGGAGCACATCTCATCGAAGCAGCGATCTTGCCCGATCGGAATAATGCGCTGCGGTGTCGTCGCGGAGACAATTGCGACTACGGAAAAGTAGACGACCCAGCTGATGGCCAGGCCCACAAAGATCCTCTTCCCTGTTCTCCGCGCGCCGCGGACCACCGCCGCCACTCCGCCGATCGCTGCAACGATCGAAACGAACACAAAGGCAAGGAAAAACAGCTCGAAAAGCATCATGGCTTACCTAACGGGCGGAAAGTTGCAGATCCTTCCGCGCCAATCCCCATTGCTCGGTTCCTACTCCCTGATCCTTGTCTCTATCACGCCGCCTTCAGCCTGAATCCGTCCGGATCCTTCCCGCGCAGCCTCCGCCACCACACCTGGGCAGTGGGGATGTTGAGGGTTACGGAAAAAATCTGCCGCAGTTTTCCTGGTGGGCAAGTGAGCGGCTTCATCCCGTGCCAGGAGTGCTCTGTGCGCTGGAACAGCAGGCTGCCGTTCCCCGCCGGCCCATGTGCCGCGGCCACCTTCAGCTCGTCAAATGTTGGCGCCGAATGCGTCGAAAGTGGCATGTCGCTCGCCAGAATCAGCGTCTCGCCGCCCCACTGCTGCTTCCAGTCGTTCTCGTCGTTGAAGTGAAAGATGTGCGTGCCCCTTTTGCGCGCCGCATCGCAATGCGGCGACACCGAGCATCCCGCCCACGCATAATGCCATGAGAACGTGGGAATGTACCTGCGCGGCCCCAGCAGCCGCCGCAAAAACTTCTGGTAGTAGTCGCCCCGCAGCTCCTCCAGAAACTCCTGCCACGGTTTCGGCAACTCCAGGCCAGCTTTATAGTGCAGCATGTAGCGGTTGTGCGGCATTTGCCCGTGCCCGCGCTTCATCCCCTCATGCTTGTCGAATCTGTCCACTCCGGGCAGCGTCTCCCGGAGCCGTTCGTATCCCTCCGCCGTCAGCGAATCGTCAATGTGAGCGTAAGGATACGGCTCCGCCCTTTGAAAACTCTCCGCGGAGAGGCTCTCCAACACGTCGCGGTTCAAATAGTTCATTACCCCTCTTCCTCTTCCGGACCTCGCCGGTTCCATTCCAATCCTGCCAGGCCGTTCTTTGGACAGATTACTGATCCCTGGCCCCTGATCCCTTTCCCCTGCCCTCCCGCGCCTTTACCTTAAACCAGATCGGCGTCCCTTCAAAGCCGAATGCCTTGCGAATCTGATTCTCCAAAAATCGCTCAAACGCAAAATGCAGCTTCACATCGCGATCGGTAAACAGCACAAACGTCGGCGGCGCCACAGCTGCCTGCGTCATATAGAAAATCCGCACTCTCTTCGCCATCGGAACCGGCGCGCGCTGAAAGTCGATCTTTTCCACAAACCGGTTCATTGCGCCAGTCGACACGCGCTTGCGCCGCTCTCGCGCCACGGCCACCACATCGCGCAGCAAGCGCGCCATGCCCTTTCTCGCCGGCCCGATCGCCTGCAGCGCCGAAAGAAAAATCACCGGCGCGTAATCCAGATATTTCAGCGTCTTGCGCAACTGCTCTTCAAAAATCTCCCGATCCGCGGCCGGCTTTCCATCCGTCCGTCCCGTTGTCACCGCATCCCACTTGTTCACCACGATCATCACGCTGCGTCCGCTCTCGTGCGCGTACCCCCCGATCGTCGCATCGCTTGCTGTCACGCCCTCGGTTGCATCGATGATCAGCAACGCCACGTCTGCCGCCTCAAGGTGCCGCCGCGCCATCACCACGCTCAGCTTCTCGGCCATGAGCTTAGTCTTGCCCTTGCGACGTATGCCTGCCGTATCCACAAACCGCAGTGTGTTTCCCTCGAACTCCACCACCTCATCCACCGCGTCGCGCGTTGTGCCCGCAACCGGCGATACGATTGCCCTCGACGTCCCCGTCAGCGCATTCAGGAGCGTGCTCTTGCCCACATTCGGCCGCCCGATAATCGCCACTGAAATTTCGTACTGCTCAAACTCTCCGTGCGTCCGGATCCTTTTCTCATCCTTCTCATCCGCCTCCACGCTCTGCTCACGGGCTCCGGCGGATCTCGCATCCTCGCTCGACGCTCCTCCCATAAGGTGCCCCGCCCTCGCCGCGTCTTTGCTTTTGCGGCTGCGGCGGGGTTCAACGCCAACTTGCTGACTCGCTGACTCGCTGACTTGCTGCCCTTCTGGAATCACTTCCGCAATCGCATCCAGCAACTCGCCCACACCCCGCCCGTGCTCCGAGCTCACCGGATACGTGTTGCGAATCCCCAGCCGGCGAAAGTTCTCGGCCTCTGCCGTCAGCCCCTCGCTCTCCACCTTGTTTACAGCCAGAAATAGCGGCTTTCCTCCGCGCTGCAGCAGCCGCGCCAGATCGTAATCTGGTCCCGCCAGATCCGAGCGCGCATCCACTACCATCACCAGCGCGTCGGCCTCTTCCAGCGCCACCCGCGCCTGCGCAAAAATCTCTGTCGCAATCAGCTCTGGATCGTCGGGCACAATACCGCCCGTATCTACCAGCCGGTAGCGCCGCCCCGCCCACTCATACTCGCCGTAAATGCGGTCACGCGTAATTCCTGGCTCATCACCCACAATCGACCGCCGGCTTCCCGTCAGCCGATTGAACAGCGTGCTCTTGCCCACGTTGGGCCGCCCTACAATAGCCACCAGCGGTAACGCCGCGGCCCCTGCTCGCGCAGGCACAACCGATCTTCGATACGTCGGCAAAAGTGCCCTCCAAAATACCGGCTCCCGCCTGTGGAGGCAGAGCCGTCACCCAAGTCTCGCTCATCTGGCCCCATACGTGCCTTTGAGCAGCCTTGGCATTCCTTCTCCATCTTATGTGCGGCACCTTTCCTTTCTCTTGCGCCGCCACCCGATTTTCCTTCACCATCGCCGCCGCGCGCGTATACACTACTGTGAATTTCCCTTGAGCGAGGTCGCGCCAATGCCGAAATTTGTGATTGAACGCGAAATCCCCGGAGCCGGTTCCTTTTCGCCTCAGCAACTCCAGGCCATCGCGCAAACGTCCTGCGGGGTCGTACGCAACCTGGGACCCCCCATCCAGTGGGTGCAGAGCTATGTCACAGCCGACAAAATATACTGCATCTACATCGCGCCGAATGAGGAGCTTATCCGCGAACATGCGGCGCAGGGTGGATTCCCCGCCAACAAAGTGTCAAAAATCACAGCCATCTTCGATCCCACCACAGCCGAAGCCTAGCTGCGATCACGCGCCCTTTGGCGCACACCGCGCAGACCCGCTATTGCCTCCGCGCCTCTGCCTCGCCGCGCCCCGTCGCCTGCTTCACTATCATTAAACTCAGAACCCAATCCCGAAGCTCCCGGCCTCCATGTCCTCCTCCGCCTCCTCAGCCCGCGCCCTGCCTACTCTCCACGAATTCTTCGCGCCCGGTGGCATCCTCTCCCGCTCTCCGCTCCCCTACGAATACCGACCCGGCCAATACGAGATGGCTAAAGCTGTCGAGCGCGCCCTCGGTGAGCATCGCCATCTCATCGTCGAAGCCGGCACAGGTACCGGCAAAACACTCGCTTACCTGCTGCCCGCCCTGCGCACCGGCCAGCGCGTCATTATCTCCACGGGAACCAAGGCACTCCAGGACCAGCTCTACTTCCGCGACATGCCATTCCTTGAAGCCCTCCTCGGCGAGCTCCGCGTCTGCTACATGAAGGGCCGCGCCAACTACCTGTGCCGGCACAAGCTCTACGCACTGCGCGATCAGCCCGTGTTATCGGGATTGGACGAGATCGACGAGTACCGCCAGATCGCGGAGTGGGAAGAGATCACCGATACCGGTGACCGTGCCGAACTCTCCGGCCTTCCTGAATCCAGCGCGCTGTGGCACAAACTCGACGCACGCACCGACGCCTGCCTCGGCTCCACCTGCCCCAACTACCGCCGCTGCTTCATCACGGAGATGCGCCGCCGGGCTCTTGAAGCCGACATCGTCATCGTCAATCACCACCTCTTCTTTGCTGACACCGCCGTCCGCCTCGCCGCTGGCGGCGCGCCCGACGCTGGAATTCTCCCCGAAGCCGCCGCCGTCGTCTTCGACGAGGCGCACGAACTCGAGGAAGTGGCCTCGCAATACTTCGGCCGCTCGCTCTCCAACCTTCGCTTTGAAGATCTCGCTCGCGACACCGACGTGCTCATGCGCGGCAAGCAGGACGCCGTCAACATCCCCGCGCTTTCGCAGCAGCTTCGCGAGCGCGCCCGCCTCTTCTTCGCCGCGCTCCCACACGATGGCGATGGCCGCCATCCATTCACAGACCGCGACCAGTTTCTTGAGTCTTCAGGCGATCTCTATCTCGCTGTGCGCGTCACTCTCAAGCTCATCGAGTCTGAAATGGAGCGTCTATCTGAAGTCGAAGAGTCCTCAGGCCTCAAAAACCGCGCCGGCGCCCTTCGCGGCGACCTCGAGTTCATGCTCGAGTCCAACGCATCCAACATGGTCTTCTGGCTCGAGCGCCGCGGTTCATCATTTCAGGACCGTCTTAGCAGATCTGCCGCTACACTCGACCGGAAGGCTGCCCCACGCGGTGGTTCACGCACTACGTTCCTGCAAGCTACACCCATCGATGTTTCCGATCTCCTCCGCAACCTTGTCTTCGATCAACTCCCCACTGTCGTCCTTACCTCGGCTACGCTCACGGTCCAGGGCGGCTTCGAGCACTTGCGCCGCCGTCTCGGCCTCGCTGAAGCTCGTGAGCTCGTCGTCCCTTCTCACTTCCGCTACGACCGGCAGGCCTTGCTCTACCTGCCGCCCAACATGCCCGACCCCCGCGATCCGGAATTCCTCCAGGCCGCCGCCACTACGATCGAGCGCGTTCTCACCATCACCCGCGGCCGCGCGTTCTGTCTCTTCACCAGCTACTCGCAAATGCGCGCCCTCTACGATCTCCTCCTGCCCGTCCTCGACTTCCCCATCCTTCTCCACGGCACAGCCCCGCGCAAAGCCTTGCTCGAGGAATTCCGTTCCACCCCCAACGCGGTCCTCTTCGGTACTTCAAGTTTTTGGCAGGGAGTTGACGTGCAGGGTGAAGCCCTCAGTTGCGTCATCATCGACCGCCTGCCATTCGCTGTCCCCAGCGATCCCGTTGTCCAGGCGCGCATGAAAGCCATCGAAGAATCCGGCGGCCGCCCCTTCTTCGATTACCAGGTCCCTGAAGCCGTCCTCACCTTGAAGCAGGGCTTTGGCCGCCTCATCCGATCGCTTGAAGACCGCGGCGTTCTCGTTCTCCTCGATCCGCGCATCACTCGCCAGCGCTACGGCCAAATTTTCCTGCAAAGCCTTCCGCCCTACCGCATGACCAATACCATCACCGACGTCGAAACGTTCTTTCAGAAATGACCTGCACCTCGCCGGCGCGCTACTAGATGAGGGTTCTCTGAGCGATTGGTTTTGTGCCAAAAAGGATGACCCAGGTCTCAATGTTGAGACCTGGGATTTCACGATGCTTCGAAGTAATATTCTCTCGGTCCGGAAACTAATATCCGATCGCCTTCACGGCTCGTGCTCCCAGGCGTTCTTTCAGTTGTTCAAGATACAGACTCTGGGGTTTCACCGGTTTTCCTGCCGATTCGATCTCCGGCGGCGGCAGCGGTGCGCGCGGAGGGCCCCCATCGAACACTGGAAACGGCGGATCGACCTCCTCGCCGATATTTCCGATCGACCAGATCTTTGATCCCGGCGGCTGATTCATTTCGAGGGTCTTTGCCGTGTTGTTCCACGCCACCGCCCAGCCAATCGCCCATCCATGGCCCGAACCCATCTCGCCGCGATTCATAAAACTGATGCCGCCCTCGGGCACCTCGCAGCTATCCACCAGCAAACCTGTGAACCACCTCTGGTGCGGTGCAATGTGCCCGTTCCCCGAGAACCGGCAATGCAGCACTACCACCGGCCCTTGCTGCCTGTCCTGCGTCACGACATAAAATGTGTTGTCGCCGCTGCCCGTGCACCGGTCGAGCAAAATCTGCGATCCATCAATCGCAAAATCCGCAGGCTTCGCGTTGCTTGTCACTGCAACGTGCTGCACAATCGCGCAATCCTCAAACGTAATGCGTTCGCTCCCCGCATTCACGCCCACGCCGTTTGTCGTATCCACCCACGTCACGCCGCGCAGCCAGCCATCCGCCACGTCGCGCACCTGCATACCGCTAAACTCCCTCTGCCCCAGTGCAATGGTCTGCGGCGGGGCCACAATTCGCAAATCCTCCACGCCCACCTGCGTAATCTGCCCGCTCACCTCGATCTTCCGTACGTCGGCGTGCCCGCCATCAAAAAAGCTCGCATCGTAATCGTCCATCAGCGGCACATCGAGCGTGATTGCATTGCCTTTCACCGCCGCCACGCGGCGCCGCACATCCAGATGGCTCGCGCTCACCCAGTGCTCATCGCGCCCACTGCGGTGCAGGTCATCCATGCCCATGTAGTGCACCCACGCCGCCGTCACCGGCTTCTCAATCAACAGCATGTCGCCTGCGTGGAATCCGCTGGCATCGGCTACATGAAAGCTCATTGCGCCGGCCGGTACATAGGCATCGGTGATCGCCGTCTCCGCGCCCGCGTCCTTCTGCTCCAGCTGCCCGGCCATGCGCAGCGCAAGATGCGGCGCGCCTGTCATCATCACCGTCGTGCCGTCTTTGCCCGCTCCCGCGCCGCGCAACACCACGCCCGATGCGGTAATCGCGATCGTCCCCGAGCAGTGAAAAGTGCCCGCGGCAAGCTCCACCGCGCCGCGAAATCCATCCACCGGCGGCATCGCGGACACTGCATCAATCGCGCTCTGGATCGCCGCGGTATCGTCCTGCCCTGACGGCGCAACAGTACGCTTCGCCGCCACGTGTGGCAGCGCTACGCCGCCGCCTTCGTAGCCCGCATACGAGAAGTCGGGAATGCGATCGCCCTTCGCTGTGCGTGCGTATACCAGCTTGCCGTGCGCGCCCAGGTGAACCCACGTGCTCTGTGCTGGGGCGCAGCACGAAGCACCAACCAATGCAATGAGGAAGACGAACGCGGATCTGGACCCAAACGGCATCATGCTCAACTGGCCTCCGTGCAAGCCATTCGGCTCGCACAAAAAGCCTACCATCCGTTTCAGACTGCGGGCCTCCGGCGAATTTTTTTGGGGGCGGTTAAGCAACGGATAGCGTGTGAAATGTTTGTTTTAGTGGTGCGATGGGCGCTGGAAATGGTCGCTTAAGTGGTGTCATTTAGGCCAGATTGTTCGCATATATGGTTACGATTCTTCGCCAACTTAACCCGGAAAGGTGCCGAAAGACCTGCAAATGGCACCACATAAGGTTAGGAATCGAGTGTTTAGTTCACACATAATTACCCAAAACGCCGCTTTCTGCACGCTAAAACAGGCTAAAACGCGCTAAATAGCGCTTAGCAGCCATGTTTTTGCGCGTTTTTGCACGCAGTGGGAGGAGAGAACAGAGAACAGAGAACAGAGAACAGGGAATTGAGAACGGCGCTCTCTATGAGAGCTAGTTTGCCTCCGCTTCCTCAACCGAGGCCGCGGTCGGAATCACGCTGTCCATCTTCGTGATCCTCAGCACGTCCCGGACCTTCGGGCTCAGCCCCGCGGCAATCATGCTGATGCCTCTCTTCTGGCAGCGCACATAATGCGTGGCGATGATGCCCAGCCCAGACGAGTCCATGTACGGGCAGGCGGTCATGTCCAGAATGTTTCTCGCGAGCGGCTCTTCGCCCGGTTCCTGTTCCAACGCCAGCACCTGGTTCAGCTTCAGCGGCGGCAGAGCGGTGTAGGCGTCGCGCACGGTAAACGGCCCGCAGAAGCGCAGAATCACGGTGCCCGGCGCCTTGCCCTGTTTGCGTTCAATGCTGAAAGGAGCGCTGTTCCAGGTCTGCCATGCAAATGTCGCCATACAAGATCCCCCCGCAATCCGCGCGGCTGACCCGGCGGTTGCATCCTGAGCCTGATTTGTGGAAGTTCGACCCTCGTTCATCGCAGACAGCCGTCGGGGGAAGTATCCGGCATGCGATGAATACTTCGGATTCTCTTCGAGACCCCGGCGGATTGCAAGAACATTCGTTGAGCGGCAGATGAAATATGCGTGCGGAGGGGCGCGCGGGCTGGCGCTGATCGCCGACCCAGGCATTTAGTTCGGCCTGGTATCAGGGAATGACCTCACTCGCTACGGCGAGCAGAGAATACACTGGAAGTTGCCCAAAACTATATTGGAGAAGCGCCAAGTGTCAGGGCATGACTTCAGTCGTGCCGTAAAGCAGCAAAATAATCGAAGGCTTTAGCCCCTGTCATGTCAAAACCCTCCCGGCCGTCGGATCCGAAAAATGCTACCGGGAAACCTCGAACTTTTTTCCTTACCACGAGAACCGCAGGCGGAAGACAAATCTTCCAAACGGAGCGCATGGCGAATCTCCTCATCGACGTTTTCCGCTCGTGCGTGCGATCGCAAAGGTTCACGATACACGATTTCGTAATCATGCCGAACCACGTGCACATCCTGATAACTGTCCCCGGCGATCTGAGCGTCGAGAAAGCAATGCAACTGATCAAAGGCGGTTTCTCGTTTCGAGCCGGGAAGGAGCTGGGCTTTCATGGCGAGCTCTGGCAGCGCGGCTTCTCTGACGTGCGCGCGACAGACGCGGATGGGTTTCAGCGGCATAAGGAGTACATCGACCAGAACCCAGTGAAGGCGGGCCTGGCCCACACGCCGGCAGATTATCCATACGCATCGGCCTGTTTGAAGTTGCGCAAACGTGCCGACGCTAAGGCGCAAGGGCAAGCGTGATCCGCTTGTGCGTTCCTGAACGAATTGCTTCTTCTACAAGCGTCCCGCAGCGGCTAAAGCCGCACCTAATCCACCCGGATTCGGCACGGCTGAAGCCGTGCCCTGACACGAAGGTAGCTTAGGACACAGCAGTCGCCAAATTTTTTTCGAAAGGGGTTCGGAGCGCAAAAAAACGTGGCATGGGGCGCCCCTTGTCGGTGAAAGATCGACATCCCGAGACGCGGGGCCACCCGCTGCCCAAGACCTGGGCCAAGTGCAGAATCGTCACCGCCTCTTTACAAATCCCTTTGCCCATCTGGTCCATACTGAGAGCCAACCCGCGCCCACGCGGCGAAGATAGAAGCCACGCAACCGCCAGAACCCCACATCAGGAGAACAGCATGTCGACTGCACTGCCAGCCATTCCACCGGACGACCCAAGCCGGACCCTCACGCTTGCGCAGGCTGAAAACCTGCCCCACATCGGTCTGGTCGGCGATACCTACACCATCACCGTGACCGGCGACGATACCAGCGGGCGCTTTTGCGTCATCGACATGCACATTCCACCCGGCGGCGGCCCGCCCCCGCATCGCCACGACTTCGAAGAAACCTTCATCCTGCTCGAAGGCGAGATGCAGGCGACCTTCCGTGGCAAGAAGATGACAGTGCGCGCCGGTGACACGCTGAATGTCCCCGCTAATGCTCCGCACCAGTTCCACAACGCATCCGCCGCACCTGTGCGCATGCTCTGCATCTGCTCGCCCGCGGGGCAGGAGCGATTTTTTATCGAGGTTGGTGTGCCCGTGGCCACGCGCACCACTGCGTCGCCCAGGCTGGACGAAAGGGAACAGGCCGCATTTATCGCGAAAGTAGTTGCGCTCGCGCCCAAATACCGCACCGAGCTTCTGAGAGAAGCGTAGGTCGATACACCCTAGGCAGATCGGCAGCTGTCAGCCGGAAGTGGACACTGGCTCCCGGCTGAGAGCGCGTGACCTTTGTTGCCCGCCCGTCGTGAACGACGAACTATGAACTGTCGTTCAGCGTTTCACCGAGCTCAGGACCTCGCCGGCCTCGGCGTCTTCGACGCACGGCGTGGTCTCAAACTCCAGCAGGTCGTTCCAATAGGCGAGCCAGGAGTAGAGGGCCTTGGCGTCACTGGTTTCGGCGATGAGGACGCCGCCGCCGCTCATTCCGTGCCAGCGGCCGAGCATTTTGACGCCCGCCGGTGGCGCGGCGCCGGTGGATAGAAATCTGGCTTCAGAGGCAACAACAGCGGCTTTAGGAATTTTCCACCTCACGATGAACTTCATGCGCTTTCTCCTTTTCGTGGGGGAGGGGAAGATTTGGGAACCAAGCCTCAGAGTGTAGCAGAGAGCAGGGATCAGTGGTCAGTGGTCAGTGATCAGAAAAACAGTGGAGAGCGATTCGTGGTCTGTGATCAGAAAGGCAGGAAGCGGGAACGGGGAATCGGAAATCGTTCCACCGCCCTAGCAGAGCTAGAACGGGGCGCGCAGGTCGGAGGCTAGCGGCTACGAGCTACCGGCTAATCACTGACCACTGTCTTACACGTAATCCCGGAACAACTCCGGTGAGGGCGCTGCAATTACGGCTTTGCCCACCAGCATACCGTCGTCGGCCGCGGCCTTGCAGCCGGCGGTGACGGCAGCCTGCACGCTCGAGACATCGCCGGCCATCACGACGAATCCTTTGCCGCCGAGAGCCATGGCCAGGTGCACCTTGAGCAGCGTGATGTTAGCCGTCTTGACTGCCGCATCGGCCACTTCGATGATGCTGGCCGCGGAAAACGTTTCGATAACGCCGATGGACTTTAACTGGCTGGGCGGAATGTCGACGGTTTGAGAGATGGCCTGCAGCACCGACGGATGCACGCGCGCAATCTGGCGGCGCTCGATGAGCGACGCCCCGGCCGCCGCGGCGCCGGCCAGCAGCGCCGACTGCACGCTCGTGACGTCGCCCGCGACGACGATGAGGAACTTGCCCGAGCAGATGGTGCGCGCCAGCATAAGCTGCACCGAGCCCGCCTTGAGCATCAGGTCCTCGACCAGGAATCCCGTTGCCACGCTGGAAAGCTCGATGAGTCCAATCGAATTAATTTCCGTCGCCATGTTGGCTCCTTGAAAAGCAGTGGTCAGTGGTCAGTGAACAGTGGTCAGTGGTCAGTTGGATCTCAGTGTTACCTCGACTCAAGAGCCAGCACTCGGCTTTCAATTCGCCGGCTGTTTTGCTCCGTCTTACGCCATTGACCGTTCCCGCGTTGCGTGTCTTACCTGCGTCTTGCGCCGTCCGACGCGCTGTCTTACGGCGTCTTACGCGCGGCCTTCGTGTTTTACCTCAGGGGCTAAAGCCCAAACTTTTTCTCGGCCTGTACGGCATGAGTCAACTCATGCCCTGACACAAAACTCAAACGCGTCTTACGCAAACTGCCCCGCGCCCGATCTTCGACCTACGCTCGCTGAACCCTGAACCCTGAACCCTGAACTCTGACCCCGCCTTTCACGCCTCGATCACGATCGCGTCGCTCGCCAACCGTTACGCGCCCATCGATGCTGGCATGAATGCGCGCGCCCAGCTTGCCCGCTTCCGGCGCGGCAATCAGTCGCCTGCGCGCACGCGGTCGCCGGACTTGACCACCGGCAACGGCCGGCGCGCCGGCGTGCTGCTTGAGCGGCAACGTCACCTTGCGCGGCGCAAATGCGTGCTCGGTGAGCGGGCCTGTCGTTGTTGAATTCGCCCAGGCCGAGCTTGCGCGATCAGCCGGCGCATGGGCACGCGGCGAAACTCCGCCATGGGATGCGGCGTGATCGATTCGGGCGTGCCCTTGAACGTGAGGCCGCGCTCGCGCGCCATCGGCTTGCCCTGCACGCAGACGTTCTTGGGATCGAGATCTTCAGGGCAGGCGAACATGGTGCACAGGTTGCACTCGCAGCAGTAGAGCGTGGCCACCATCAGCATCGCCCGGCTGCGGAAAAGCCCAGCGACTGCATGGCGCGATGCGGCTCGATGGGATGGCCGAGCAGATAGCGCGGGCAGAACTCGGTGCAGAAGCGGCACTGGTCGCAGGCCGAGCGGCCGATCTTGGCGACGTGCAGCCACGGCGCATTGTGGCGGCGGATGAGCGCTGTGTTCGGCGGGCAGCACGACGATGCCGCCGGTGGTCTTGGTGACCGGAACGCTCGAGGTCCGCGGCGGGCTTGGCCATCATCACGCCGCCGAGCAGCACGCCGAAGTCGGCGACCGTTGCGCCGCCCGCTGCCTCGATCACTTCGCCGATGGTGATGCCGACGGGAACGCGCAGCGTGACCGGCTCGGCGACCGCGCCGGCGACGGTGAGGTATTTGTGCGTCACCGGCTGGTCGAGGCCGATGTTCATCAGCGTCTCGACATTGGCGACGGCGGCGTCGACGTCTTTGGGCAGGCCGCCGGGCGGAATCACGCGGCCGGTGACCATGTGCACCAGGATGAACTCGTCGCCGGCGGGGTAGCAGTCCGGCAGCGGCACTGAACGCGAATGCCGGCGGGGGCCTGGCTCTCGAGCGCGGCGATGATGTCGTGGTACTTCTCCTTGATGCCGATGACGCCTTCGCGCGCGCCCACCAGTTCCATGGCCATCGCATGCCGCGCAGGAAGGGCTCGGCGAGGTGGTGCAGCAGCTCCTTGTCTTTGTGGAGCAGGGGCTCGCACTCGGCGGCGTTGGCGATGAGGAGGGGGACCTGGGTGCGGAATTTGACCGCGGTGGGAAAGCCGCCGCCGCCGGCGCCGACGATGCCGAGCTCGTCGATACGGTCAAGAGAGGGGGCTGGGCCGAGGGAGGGGGTGTGGCCGGCGGATCCGCTCGTTCGCGATCCGGTTGCTGAAATGCCAGTTTTTGGCGTCATATTTCGGTTCTACCTCAGAATCCGTCAAAAGTAACGATTGACTCTGACAAACATTGTATAGTATCATTCATTTTCAATCAAGATCATTCAACAATGAAGGTGTTTGATCCCAAATATCGGCAGCACCTCGTTCAAGTACCGGGTGCTCGAACTTTCGGAGGGCGCTACGCTCGATAGCTCCAGTTCGGGCGAGGTGGTGTTGGCGCAGGGGCGCATCGAGCGCATCGGCCAGCCGGGCGGCGAGTGCGCCGACTATCCGGCCGCCATCCACAAATGCATTCGTGAAATTGCCGGGCCGGGCAAGGCGTTGACGAGCCTGGCGGAGATTGGCGCGGTCGGCTTCAAGGCGGTTCATGCCGGCCCGCTGAACGCACCGCAAATTATTGACGATGCGTTTCTGGCGGCGATGGAGGAGTTCTGCTTCCTCGCGCCGGCGCACAATCCGCCCTACATCGCGGCGATGAAGGCGTTTCGGCAGGAGCTGCCCGGGGTTCCGCTGGTCGCGGTGATGGAGCCGTTTCCGTACCGATTCATGGACGAGGCATCGACCACCTACGCAGTGCCTTACGAGTGGCGCACGGAGTACGGCATTCGCCGGTACGGATTTCACGGCGCCAGCCATCGCTCGGCCAGCGAACGCACGCAGGCTTTTGCTGGGCCGCAACGATCTTCGGCACATTTCGTGCCACCTGGGCGGCAGTTCCAGCGTGGCGGCATTCCGCAATGGTGTGGCCATCGACGTGAGCATGGGCGCGTCGCCGCAATCGGGGCTGCCGCAGAACAATCGCGTGGGCGATATCGACGTGTTTGCTGTGCTGCACATGATGAAGAAGCTCGCGCTCGGGCCGGACGAGATGGCGACGCTGCTCGGCAGCGAGTCGGGACTGGCAGGAATCAGCGGCACCTGCGGCGATTTGCGCGATATGGAAGAGGCAGCGGCCAAGGGAGACAAGCGATCGCGGCTCGCGCTGGATGTTTTTGTCCGCGCCATCCGGCACTATGTGGGCGCATTCATGCTGGAGCTGGGCGGCGTGGACGCGATCACATTCTCCGGCGGCATCGGCGAAAACGGCGCGGAGATTCGCGCAGCGGTTCTCAAGAATCTGGCCGCGTTTGGCGTCGAGCTCGACGAAGAGAAAAACAAGGCGATCAAGGGCGAAGGAGCCATTTCCACAGATAACTCTGCGGTCAAGGTTCTGGTGATTCCAGCCAACGAAGAGTCAATTGTGGCGCGGGAAACGGTGGCTGTGGTGATGAGAAGCAGAGAACAGAGAGCAGAGATCAGAGATCGGGCAACAGTGGCAGGTTGAGATTTGAACCTTCTCACCTTAGGCGCAAAGACAGAGAAGCGCAGAGGGTGGGGCACACAACGGGATTGGGGCAACTAACAGGATCGGTTATGGCAAGTGCAGCAAATACGGTTTCGATTGACAGGTCCACGGTGGAGCGCATCGTGCGCCAGGTGGCGCTCGAATACCTGGGCCGCGATAAAAACGGCGCCGCGCCGGTGCTCACGGTGCAAACCTCGTCGCGCCACATGCATGTTTGCCGCGCGGATATGGACGTGCTTTTTGGTCCCGGCACCGAGCTCACTTTCGATCGCCCGCTCTTTCAGGAAGGCAACTTTGCCGCCAAGGAAATGGTGACGATCGTCGGGCCGCGCAGCCGCATCATCTCGAACCTGCGCATATTGGGGCCGATGCGCAAGCAGTCGCAAGTGGAGCTGGCATTTACCGACGCCATCATGCTTGGCTTTAACGATCTGCCGGTGCGGCTCTCCGGCAACCTTGCGGGCACGCCCGGCGCGGTCATCATCGGGCCCAAGGGCGTGGTTGAGCTCAAGGAAGGCGTGATTCGCGCCGCCATTCACGCGCATATGAATCCGAAAGAAGCAGCTTACTTCGGCGTGAAGCAGGGCGACATGATGAAGCTGCGCATTGGCGGCCCGTCAGGTGTCACATTCAACAACGTTCATGTGCGCATCGATCCCACTTCGCGGCTCAACGTTCACATGGACACCGATGAAGCCAACGCCTGCGGCCTGCACCTGACCAAAGACGTGGAACTTTTCAAGTAACGCAACGGGAATTGAAGTAACGCTACGCAACAATATTCGCAAGAAGAGAGGAAGCGATGAAGCAAGCGCTTGGAATGATTGAGACCAAAGGCCTGGTCGCGCTGTTTGAGGCGATCGACGCCATGCTCAAATCAGCAAACGTGTCCTTCGCCGGCTGGCAGACCGTAGGAGCAGGTCTGGTAACCGCCTTTGTAGAAGGGGACGTGGCGGCCGTGAAAGCCGCTACGGACGCGGGCGCGGAAGCAGCATCCCGAATCGGCGAGGTGGTGAGTGTGCAAGTGATCTCACGGCCCCACGACGAGCTGCCGTCTTTCGTTCAAAACAGCAAACCGGCAAAGAAAAACTAGCTCCCAGCTCCCAGCTTCCAGATTCTAGCTTTGAAGCGGGAGAACGAGCTTCGCAGGAACGTTGGGATTCCATGTGAATTGGAAATCAGACGGATGCGGTACGGACCGAGCTAGAAGCTAGCAGCTAGAGGCTAGAAGCTGCACTTCGAGGAGAACAAATGAGTGAAGCAATTGGATTGATCGAAACCAGAGGCATGGTCGGGCTGGTTGAAGCGAGCGACGCGATGGTGAAAGCCGCCAGCGTGGAGCTGGTGAAGACCATGCAGATTGGCGGCGGCTATGTGACCGCCATTGTGCGCGGCGATGTGGGCAGCGTGCGCGCCGCGGTGGATGCAGGCGCGGCCGCAGCCAAGGTTGTGGGAGAGCTGGTGTCGAGCCACGTGATTCCACGGCCCCACGATGCGCTTGTCGAAAACATGTTGAAGTAGCGAGAAACCTGGAGAACGCACATGGCGAGTGAAGCAATTGGAATGATTGAAACCAAGGGCCTGGTGGCCCTGGTGCAGGCGACGGACGCAATGCTGAAAGCGGCCAGCGTCAAATTTCTGGGCTGGAACAAGGTCGGCAGCGGCCTGGTCTCGGTCTATGTCACCGGCGACGTGGGCTCCGTGCGTGCCGCGGTGGATGCAGGCGCAAGCGCGGCCCGCGCGGCAGGCGAAGTGCAGAGCGTGCACGTGATCGCGCGCCCGCACGACACCCTCGGGACCGTAATGCCGAAGTAACCGCAAGCGCTACCCCACCCTAGCCGCAAAGGCAAAGACGCGGCGAGGATGGGGCACCCGGGTGAAGTGAAGGCGAAACGCACGAGGTGAGCCGGCATGTTTATAGCGAAAGTCATCGGCAACGTTGTCTCCACGCAGAAGATCGCGAAGTTCCGCGGCATGAAGCTGCTGCTGATCCAGCCATACATCAGCAGGGACGGGAAGCTGCAGATTTCCGGCAGCTCAGTGGTCGCTGTCGATAGCGTTGGAGCCGGCGAGGGCGAGTGCGTGCTGTTCACGCAGGGCAGCTCCGCGCGCCTCACGCCTACAACCAAAGACGCGCCCGTCGATGCGGTGATCGTCGGCATCGTCGACACCATTGAGGTGGGCGGCGCAACGGTTGCGAAACCGTAGATTCTCTGGAGAAGTTGAAATGCAGACGCAGCAGCAGGTCTCGCCACAGATTATTGCTGAGATTGCAAAAGAAGTTGTCGCACGGCTCCGCGTCCAGATGCAGCCCGCTCCGGCGCAGCACGCATCGGCGCCCACGCCGCGGCCCCCTGCTTCACGCGATGGCGTGTTCGTTACGGTGGATGACGCAGTGAATGCCGCCTACGAGGCGCAAAAGAAAGTGGCGTCGCTGAGCCTTGCCGACCGCAGCCGCATCGTCGACATTGTCGTCCGCATTTGCAACGACCGCCGCGAAGAGCTGGGGCGGATGGAACTGGAGGAGACCAAGGTTGGCCGCCTCGATCACAAAATCCTGAAGCTAACCAACATGCGCTTCGTGCTCGGCGTGGATGCATTGCACACCGAGGCGCGCAGCAATCAGACCGGCCTGTGCGTGATTGAACATGCGCCTTGGGGCGTTATCGGCATGATGCTGCCCGTGACGCACTCGGTGCCCACCATGGCGTCGAACGCCATCAATATTGTTGCGGCCGGCAACACGGCGGTCTTCGGGCCGCACCCTTCAGGCGCCAAGGTGGCGCAGTACGCGCTGCAGCTATGGAACCGGGAGATCGAGCGCGAGTTGGGCATCGCCAACGTCTTTACCACGACCACCGAGTCGTCAATCGAAAACGCAGAGCAGATTTTTCATCACCCCAAAGTCGCGCTGCTCTGCTGCACCGGCGGCACAGCGGTGGCGCAGGCAGCCGCCAAAACCGGCAAGCGTGTCATCGCCGGCGGTCCCGGCAATCCGCCAGTCGTGGTCGACGAGACTGCGGATCTGGATCGCGCGGCCCGTTGCATCATTGAGGGCGCTGCCTTTGACAACAACCTATTGTGCATCGGCGAAAAAGAAGTCTTCGTGGTGGCCTCCGTTGCCGATGCTTTCATTTCCGCCATGCGTCGCGCCGGCGCGTACCAGCTTGACGCCGCGGCTATCGATCGGCTGACGAAGGCTGCCTTTACTTTTGAAGGCGGCGGGGGCGGCTGCGCTCGCGCGCATGTGAAAAAGGATCTCGTCGGCAAAGATGTGGCCGTGCTGGCCAGGGCTGCCGGAGTCCAGGTGCCGTCTGGGACCGATCTGCTGTTTGGCGAGACCGATGAGAACCACGCCTTTGTTGTGGAAGAGCAGATGATGCCTTTTGTTCCGATCGTGCGCGTGAGCTGCGCCGATGCGGCGATCGCCGCCGCGGTGAAGGCCGAGCACGGCTACCGGCACACCGCGATTATTCACACCAACAATCTTGAGACAGCAACCCGCATGGCACGCGCCATGAACACAACGCTGTTTATTCACAACGCGGCATCGCCTGCATCGTTGGGCGTGGGCGGGCCAGGCTACTTCAGCCACACCATTGCGACTCCAACCGGCGAGGGCATCACGACGCCGCTCACGTTCACGCGCGAGCGCCAGATGGTGGTTTGCGACGCTTTGCGGATCATTTGAAAGACAGTGGTCAGTGATCAGTGGTCAGTGGTCAGAAAAGCAGGGACCAGGGACATAGGGACCGGGGACTAAGGACGGTAGGTACAAAGAATGTTTCTCGCGCGCATAGAAGGCACGGTCGTTGCAGCAACCAAGCATCCCTCGCTGGATGGATGCCGGTTTCTTGTCGCGCGGCGGCTCGAGGCCGACGGAACCGCGGCGGAAGAACCAAATGTGGTTGTTGATTGGATGGGCGCTGCGCGTGGATCCACTGTGATGGTCTCAACCGATGGAGACATTGCGCGCGAAAAGTTCGGCAACAACACGCCGGCGCGCATGGTCGTCGTGGGCATGGTGGATGCAGTGCAGCAACCCGTGGCGCAAGGGAGCGAGGCATGAGACTCGGCATCGTTCGCGGGCACCTCACGCTCACTCCCGCGGTTGAGTCGTTTCATTCGCGGACGCTTGCCATTGTGGAGCCGGTGACGATGGAGAATCTGCGCGCGAAGAATGGCCAGGGCGGAGGCAAGTCTCTCATCGCCATCGACGAACTGGGCGCTGCGACAGGCCAGATGGTGGCGTTCACCGAGGGCCGCGAGGCGTCGAATCCGTTTTAGCCCACGCCGGTCCCCGTGGACGCGTATTTATCGCTGATTGTCGACTCCGTCGACGTGAAGCCATAGATTTTTTGATCCGAGGTGCGGAATTGAAGAACGAAGAGAAGAGCATCGATCTCGGCGGCCGCAAGGTTGTGGCGATGCGCGATGTGCAGGATGCGCTGGCGGCAGGCGCCACCAGCATCGTGACGGCCGCAAATTGCGTCGTCACGCCTTCGGCCCGCGACTTTCTGCAACAGCACGGCGTCGAGCTGGTCGCGGACAATGCTGCTGGCACAACAAGCGCTGCTGTGCCGGCCGCCGCTGCCGCAGCGCCCGCCGCAGCCTCACAGCCTGGCCCCGGTCGAATCGCCGCCTCTTCACGACGCCCGAGGCCGAAGCCATCAAGAAGGAAATCTGCGCCGTGGGCCGCAAGCTGTGGATGCGCCAGTTTGTCGATGGCAACGGCGGCAACATCTCCTATCGCATCGGTCCCAACGAAGTTCTGTGCACGCCGACACTGGTGAGCAAATACGATCTCACGCCTGAAGACATCTGCCTCATCGATCTCGACGGCAACCAGATTGCCGGAAGCAAGCCGCGCACCAGCGAAATCCTGCTGCATCTTGAAATCTACAAAGCGGTGCCCGAGGCGAAGGCCGTCGTGCACTGCCATCCGCCGCATGCCACCGCCTATGCCATCACCGGGCACGTGCCGCCCAACCTGGTGATTCCGGAGTTTGAAGTTTTTGTGGGCAAGGTCGCCATCTCGCCCTACGAGACGCCGGGCACCAAGGCATTTGCGCAAACTGTTCTGCCGTTCGTGAAGGAGCACAACACGGTGCTGCTTTCGAATCATGGCATCGTCTGCTGGGCCGATACGGTGACCCACGCCGAGTGGTATGCCGAAGTGCTGGAAACCTATTGCTGGACGCTGATGCTGGCGGCGCAGCTGGGCGCTCCCATCTCTCGCATCTCTGAAGCAGCAAGGCGTCGGACCTGCTGGCCATCAAGAAGAAGCTGGGCCTGCCCGACATTCGCTTCGACACATCGCGCATGAAGGAGTGCCAGCTCTCCGATCTCGAAGTGCCCGGTTCGATCGCGCTCGAACCCACTCCTTGCGACGGCAATACCGGCAAACTCCGGCTCAGACGCGGATCTCGAATCGCTGGTCAAGTCCGTGACGGACGCTGTGATGGAGGCGATCGGCGCGAAGTAGGTGCAAATTCGAGTGGGACAAGGCAGGCACGTCTTTCGGGTTCAGCCGCCACTGGAGCGCATAAGCAATCGACTGACAAACGATGAAAGCTGCTGAACGGCAACTCCGAATCCGCCAGATGTTCGAGACCCGGGACTTCCTCGACTTGGAGACTCTTTGCCGCGATCTGGATGCCTCCGAGTCCAGCGTGCGCCGCGATCTTGACATTCTGGAAGGGGAAGGTCTGCTGCAGCGCGTCTATGGCGGCGCCGTCTCCCTGCAGGCTCCGCCCGATCGAGCCTTCGACTATGCAGTAGAGAGCGTGCGCCTGAGCGACGAAAAAGACCGCATCGCGCAGCTCACCGCGGGACTGATCGAAGATGGACAGACCGTAATTCTCGATGGCGGCTCAACGGTGGCGGCGGTGGCGCGCGAGCTGGCTTCAAAATCCCTGCACATCGTCACCAACTCTCTGCCCATCGCCGAGGGCCTGGAATCGCTGCGCAACATCGAACTGACACTTACCGGCGGCTATCTCGATCCGCGCCTCCGCGTGATGCTCGGGCCCTTTTGCGAGCAGATGCTGGGCGCCATTCGCGCCGACGCCGTGATCATGGGCATTGGCAGCATCACCGAGTCCGGCTTCAGCAACAACAACACGCTCGTGGTCGGCTCCGAACAGAAGATGATCGAGGTCGCCGAGCAGGGTGATCATCGTTGCCGACCACACCAAGTTCGGCCGCGGCGGCATGATTCCTGTGGCTCCGCTCAGCGCCGCGCATATCGTCGTCTCCGATACAGAGCTTGGCTCCGAGTACGTTGCGTTGCTCCGCGACAATGGCATTGAAGTGCTTCTCGCATAATCGGAGTTGCCGCGCTCCGCCTGATCTATCGAGCGAATGGAGTTGCCGATGAGTCGGCAGACTCGATCGAGCACGATGTTCTGATCGTCATCGACGTGCAAAACGATTTCTGCCCCGGCGGCGCGCTTGCCGTTCCGCACGGGGACGAGGTGATTGCGCCGATTCACCGCGGTCGCGCCGAAGTTTGAGCACATCATCCTCACGCAGGACTGGCACCCGGCCGAATCACACTTCGTTCGCGGCGTCACATCCCGGCAAACAGCCATTCGAGTCCAATCGAGCTTGGCTTACGGCACGCAGACGCTGTGGCCGCCGCACTGCGTTCAAGGCAGCAACGGCGCGGAGTTTCATCCTGCGCTCCACTTGCCACAGGCAGAACTGATTCTGCGCAAGGGCTTCCGCCCGCAGATCGATTCCTATTCCGCTTTCTTTGAGAATGACCGCGTTACGCCGACAGGCCTGGCCGGCTATCTGAGGGAACGCGAGCTGACGCAAGTGTTTCTTGCCGGGCTTGCTTACGATTACTGCGTAGGATATTCGGCGCTCGACGCGCGCCGTCTGGGCTTGCCCGCGATTATTTTGCGCGACGCCTGCCGCGGCATCGACCTGAATGGTTCCGTGGCTGCGATCGAGGCCGAGTTCGCAAAAGCGCGTGTCTCGGTTATCGACTCGGCGGAGCTTTCCGGTTGAGGCGGCGCGCCGTAGAATCGCATCAGGTCGTCGAACTGCTCGCCACGCCGCGTATGTCCCGCAACTTCTACATCCTCGCCGCCACGCTCGCGTTTTTTGCTCTCATTTCGGGAGCCATGTCGTTGGTGCCATCCAGCTTTCAGCCGGGGCTACCGGCTAATGGAACGCTGTGGCGCACGCTGGCGCTGATTCTGCTGTTGGCCGCGCTTGCGTCCGCTCTTGTGGGCGTGATGAGCAACCTGTTTGAACAAGTGGACCGGCGCAGTGAAGAGGCCCGCCGCTTGGCGCGGAGAAGGCGCCGCGAAAACCGCGAATAGCGGGGGTCCGCAGCAGGAATCTGTGCGTGTTGGAGTGGTGAATCGGGGTCCACTTGCGCGGCAAGGGCGCGCGGGCAAAAAGAACTAAAATAGGAGTAGAGGGAATCTCCCCCGCAGAATCGAGCCAACGTCAATGTTTGAACTTACCGTGGAGGCGGAATTCTCCTCCGGCCACTATCTTCGCAACTACAGGGGCAAGTGCGAGAACCCGCACGGCCACAACTACAAGGTCCGCGTCACGCTGGCGGGTGCCGAGCTCGACGAAGCCGGCCTGCTGCTCGACTTCAAGCTGATGAAGCACGTGCTGCGCCCCATCATCGACCGCATCGACCACCAGATGCTTAACGACATCGAGCCTTTTATCACGCTCAACCCTTCGGCCGAAAACATCGCCAAATTCTTTTACGAGCAGACCAACCGGCAGCTTGCGGAGATGACCGCCGGCCGAGTGCACGTGAAAGACTGCACCATCTGGGAGACCGACACCACGACGGCTACTTACTTCGAGTAGCGAGCCGCACTTTCCCTTTTTGCCCGCCCGCAAGACGACCGCGCTTCCACGACCCTGGCAGTTCATCGCCCTCGCGTGGTGGTTCTCCTTTTCGGGGCTTCCGTAGAATCGCAAGCGCCCGCCGCACGTTCGCTCGTTCGGCTCTTTGGGCGATGTAATCCGCCGTACCGTGAGAAGCCACGATCTGGGCCACGGCAACATTGACCAATTGGTTGAGCGCTACGCCTTCCGCCTCCGCAAGTTTGCGCGCCGCTTCCATCAAGGACGGCTGTAGGCGCAAAGCAAAGTTGCTTCTCCTCATAGAATCCCCGCCTTCCCAATCGCTTCCCTTGGATATAGCACCATCAAGCCGAATTGTTTTGCCGCGGAAGCGAAGTGAGCTCGATTAAACGTGACGATGGCCTCCGCATGGCCATTGATTGCTGCTTCCAGCACCATTTCGTCGTCCGGATCGCGCAGTTGCGGCCGCCATTGGAATTCGATCGGGACCTCCAGGGCCTTTCGGCAGATCGCGTCAAGCAATTCCTCCACTTCTCCGAGCGTGAGCTCTGCAACCCGTAAATGTTCGATTCGGGTCAGGACTGCTTCATACTCAAGCACCAGTGCTGTCGAGATCAGAATTTGGACCTGGCCGCTAAGAGCCGCTTCGAGAAGCTTCCTTGATGCGCCGCCGGGGCTTCGGATCGCGGCAACCAGAACCGACGTATCAAGCACCATCCGCACAAAAGCATCATATCACATGCAATATCATTCACTTCGGAAGTGACTTTAGAATCGAGTTTTAGAGACTCATGGCTTGCGGCCTGTCAGTTCATCTGGTTCGACTTGGAACGCAGATACTTATCGAAGGGAACTTCGAAGTAGAAGAGCTCCTGGCCGTCGGCGTTGCGCAGGTCGCGCAGGTAAAGCTTGGCGCCCACCAGCGGATGGCTGAGCCCGGAGACATCGTAAAACAGAAAGCCGGCGCGCGTGGTGTGCGGCTCAACCGCCAGGGCGGAGTACTCGAATGTGTCAAAGTCCTGCTCGATCTCTTTGTCGCTGCCTTTCGGCTTGGTATGGATCGGCGGCAGCGGGCCGGGCATGGGAATCTTGGTGCCTTCGCGCTCTTTGCGCGTCATCAGCCGTTCGACATCCTCCGGCTCCGCCGCCTGAATCCGCTGGCCGTCCGCCGTTTCAAACAGAATCCGCGCCTGGCTCAATGAGATCGGCCGGTCGCCCAGGTTGGTCACAATCAACCGCACCGGCATCACATCGTGGCTCAGGTAATCGACGCGAAAGATCGATTCTTTTTGCTTCGTGTCATACGGCTCGACGGCGATGGCCACGTGCTCGTCGGGATGCACTTCAACCGCCGGGAACGATGTGGCAGGCTGGACGGGCGGGGGCGTGTGGTCACTGGCAACTGCAGGCAGCGCCAACCAAAGCAAAAAGAACGAGATTCCCCGCAAGGTTCTCATCGTGTGCGACTGTATCATTTTAAGGACAGACACCCTACGATTAGACCGGCAGAACACAAATTCGGTTACGTATGATTCTTTTTTTATATAACGTTGCGTTGATTGCGGCGCTCGTTGCCGGTGCGCCCTGGTGGCTGTGGCGCATCGCCACCACACGCAAATATCGCGAAGGGCTGTGGGAGCGCCTGGGCCGCATTCCGCGCAGGCTGATCTTCAATCAAGCTTCCGGTGGCGACCGTCCGCTGATCTGGCTGCATGCTGTCTCCGTCGGAGAGGTGCTGGCTGTGACCCAGCTGGTGAAGGCGCTGGAGGCCGCGCTGCCTGAGTTTTTGATTGCCGTCTCCACCACCACCCGCACGGGCCAGGCGCTGGCGCGGGAGCGATTCGGCGCCAACCGCGTTTTCTACTGCCCGCTCGATCTGCCCTGGGCCGTTCGCGCTTATCTCGGCGCCCTCAAACCGCGCCTGCTGATTCTTGCCGAGACCGAGTTCTGGCCGAACCTGCTCAAAGGCTGCTTCAGCCGCGAGATTCCCGTAGCCGTGGTCAATGCCCGCATCTCTGACCGCTCGTGGCCGCGCTATCGCTGTCTGCGCTGGCTTTGGCGACCACTGCTCTCCCAACTGAGCCGCGTGCTGGCGCAAAGCCTGACCGATGCCGATCGCCTGATCGCCCTCGGGTGCCGGGCGGACCATGTTACGGTTGCAGGAAACCTGAAATTCGACGTGCGCGCCGTGGATGAAGCCGACGCCACGCGGCGTTTGAAAGCACTTACCGGCCAGCTCCGCTTCGTTGTTGCAGGCAGCACGTTGGAGGGTGAGGAAGCTGTGCTGCTTGAGGAGTGGCCGCGACTCCTTGCCGCCAATCCCAAACTGGCGATGATTCTTGCACCGCGCCACCCTGAGCGGTTCGGAGCCGTCGCGGCGCTGTTGGAACAATCGGGCAAGTTGTGGTGCAAACGGTCCGATTGGACGTCGATGCCGGCACGGCCGCTTCGTCCCGGCGAGATCGTCCTGCTCGACACCATCGGCGAGCTGGCTTCGGTCTATTCGCTGGCGAGCGTCGCCTTCGTTGGCGGCAGCCTGGTTCCCGCGGGCGGCCACAACCCCCTCGAGCCGGCGCAATTTGGCGTGCCCATCGTGATGGGGCCGCACTATGCCAACTTCACTGCCATCACCGACAGCCTGCGCGAAGCCGATGCGCTGCGCATTGTGACCAAGGACGATCTGGCCACGGCGCTCATCGAACTGCTCGGCGACCGTTCGGCTGCAGTCGCCATGGGCGCGCGCGCAATCGAAGTCTTCGATCGGCAGGCGGGTGCGACGGAGCGGTGCGTGGCGGCCATTCGCGTATTGCTCGCGCCAAACTCCGGCTCGGAGCGCACGTGATGACGCAGACATCCGCACAGCGCCCGCTGCTTTGGCCGCTCGTGCCGGCGTACAGGCTCGGGCTGGCGTTGCGCGAGTTGCAATTGCGCTCGGGACTCAAGCCGGTGCGGCGACTCAAGTGGCCCGTCGTGAGTATTGGCAATCTCTCTACGGGCGGGGCGGGGAAGACGCCGCTCACGATCGCATTGGCCAGGGCGCTTGCCGCAAGAGACTTGCACGTGGATGTGCTCTCGCGCGGCTACGGCCGAAGCTCCGCGCTGCCGCTCCTTGTAAACCCCCATGGCACAGCAGAGGAATTCGGCGACGAGCCACTGCTCATCGCGCGCGAAAGCGGCGTGCCCGTCTACGTTGCGGCGGAGCGCTACGAAGCGGGACTGATGGCCGAGCGCGATGCGGCCGGGCGGTCATCCGTACATCTTCTCGACGACGGGTTTCAGCATCGCCAGCTTGCACGCGATGTGGACATCCTGCTGTTGAGCCGCGCCGATTTGAATGATCATTTGCTGCCGGCCGGCAATTTACGCGAGCCCTTGCCGGCAGCCGAGCGCGCGCAGGTGATTGCGATTCCCGCGGACGAAGCCGGCATTGAAGCGGAGATCGAAACGCGCGGCTGGAAGGCGCAGATCTGGCGCGTGCGCCGCCGCATGGAAACCCCAGCTATCGACGCCTCAGTCGCCGCTTTTTGCGGAATCGCGCGCCCGGAGCAGTTTTTTGAGGGACTTGAATCCGCCGGCCTGCGCCTCGCGGCCCGCGTCGCTTTCCCCGATCATCACCGTTACTCTGCGCGCGATCTCGAAAGCATCGCAATCGCCGCGAGCAATACCGGGGCAAAGGTGCTGCTCACAACGGAGAAGGATCGCGTGCGGATGGGTGAGCTGGCGTCGGCGCTTCCCACTTCGTTACCGCTTCAGGTAGTTCCATTGCAAACTGAGATTGAAGACGAGAGCGCTGCAGTGGATTGGCTGATGGGACGGCTCGAAGCAAAGCTCAGAGGCTGAAGCCCTCATTCATTGTGTAGCGTTAGCGGCACAACTGAACAGCTTGGTGAAAAAGTCCATTGAGCATGTGGAAAGAACGGCCCGCGGCTAAAGCCGCATTGAATTGTGGGGCATTATTCGGGCGGCTAAAGCCTCCCGCTCCCTCCGGCGACCGAAATAGTGAGTTTTTCAGCAAGTCGTGAAGTCACGCCCTGAGACAAAGTACGGCAAGGAACCACTACGAATTCAGAGCATTGCGGAACCCGTGAAAGTTTCTGTGCTAATTTTGTGCTACGTCTGATCGCGGGAACCGATGAGCGACTTGCCGATTTACCGCGATTAGGGGGTCGTAGCTGACGAGAAGGGAGTTTTCTATGAGCAGGCCACTGAAGTCAAGTTCTGTTTTTTGTTTTTTTCCTTCAAAGCGTTTTTGCTTTTGGTGTTGTCTTTGGTTGCGCCGCATGTTGTTCTCCACCTGGTTTCTATGCGCACTCTGATGAGCTTGTCTGAAGCTCGGTGCCGGTCAGGGTTCAGTAGGAGAATCGATGCTGCCATTTATCGGACGGCCTTGGAAGGCCAAAACGCCCTCGCAGTCATCGGAACACGGTGTCGTCGCAACAGGTAAACATGACGCTTCCTCAGGCAGCTTCTTCGTAGAAGGGAGTGTATGGCTCTTGCGTAACCCAGATGCGATGAAGCAGAACTGCCAGCTTACGCGCTACGGCAACGACAGCTTTATTCTTAGCCTGCTTCCCACCTCGTGCAGCCAAGTCAAGTCCCCACCTGCGCAGCGAGGAGTCCTTTCCCTGTGGCCGGAGTATATGGTTTGCACACTCAATCAATAAACTTCGCAGATAAACGTTGCCGGCCTTTGTGATACCAAGTTGAGGATCTCGGTCGCCGGACTGACTGCGTCGCGGTCGCAGGCCGAGATAGCAACCAACATCGCGACTTCGTTGAAAACGCTCCTTGCTTCCCAAGGTCAGCACATAGGTCAGAGCCGTGATGTGGCCCACGCCGAAAACCTGCAGCAGCGCCCCTGTCTCCGGATACTCCGTCTGAGCGAGTTGTTGAATCTTGCGATCATAGTGCTTGATCTTGATCGTCATATCCGCGATCTGTTCGAGGACCGGACCGAGCGCCTGCGCCAGTCCTGGCGGCATGGCTGCCCAGCTGCGCTTGGCAAAACACTCCGTCGACGAAGCCGGCATCCGATAACCGCAGGACTTGGTCAGTCCGCGGACGGCGTTCACCGCCGCCGTGCGCAGCCGCACAATGAGGTCACGTGCACGGATTAAGGTGAGGGCTTCCTGTTGCCGGACCGTGCGATGCGTGATCGGACGCAGGATCTGCGGATCAAGCCGTGCGAAACGCGCCAACTTCTCGGCATCGACCTGATCGCTCTTACGGTCACTATGAGATATCGCCCGTAACTCACGGACGTTGGCCACAATGACCTCGTGACCCAGCTCTTCGATCTGTTCGCTGATCCAGATCGAGTGCGTCCCCGCCTCCATCGCCACACGTGCCGGAGGCACAGCACTAAACCACCTCTCTACTCCCTTGGGGCTGGTTCTGAAGCGGCCTCGATCGACCACTTCTCCGGCTTCGTTAAGCGTGCAGTAATGGCTCCAGACATCTCCAAGATCAATGCCAATTGTCATCTCAACCTTGGACCGGCTGGCGGGTACTTCTGCGATGAGGTGCTGCGATGCCTTCTTCATGGGAAACAGTCTCTCCGATCCGAAAGACCGGCTCATCCCATTTATCGGGACGCGCCTGCACCGAGGTCTCTAAGGAATGGCGCTCCCTGATACAACTGTACAAAGCTGTTATCGATCACCTATGTTGGTTACGGTAACGTGCACGGAATTTCCCGCTTTGTCTGCGATCTCAGGAGAAACAAGCATGCGTTGTCTCGTTGTGGCGTTCATGGGCGTGGCTGTAAGCATCTCTGCGGTCGCCCAGGATAAACCGCTACACCTCTCGTCTCCGGATCACCATCTGGAGGTAAGTGTATGGCTGCAGGATGGCGTGCCGATGTACTCGGCAATGTTCAACGGCAAGCCCGAGCTGCTTTCCTCGCGCCTGGGACTGGACACCGGAGATGCATCGCCGCTAGCCATCTCCTCAGAGCATCGTGACTCGCACGACAGTTCATGGCGTCCTGCGTACGGTGAGCGCGATCTCATCGCCGATCACTACAACGAGCTCGACCTTGCGCTCGCCCAGTCCGGCTCGCCATTGCTGCGGCTCGAGGTGCGCGCTTACAACGAAGGCCTCGCCTTCCGCTACGTCGCGCTGCGCCCGATGAACGTCGCAGCGGAGAAGACAACCTTCCGCTGGAACAGCGGCGCATTTGCGTATGAGGAGCACGGCGGTACGGAGGGGGTATACGCGCGCGCGGCTATCGGGGAGATCGCCCCGAAGTGCCAGACGCCTCTCACAATCGAGCTGCCTGACGGGAGCTATGCGGCCATTCTGGAGGCAGGCAACGCGGACTTTCCGTACATGATGGCCGGCACGCTGGCCGGCAGCCACGACACGATCGAGGCCGAGCTCAGCGGAACCGCGACGCTTGCGGCCAATGCCGCCTCGCCATGGCGCGCCGTAATGTTCGCAACATCACCTGCGCAGCTACTCGAGCACAACTATCTGCAACTCAACCTGAATGCCCCGCAGGCTCTCGAGGATGTCTCGTGGATCCATCCCGGGGCCGCGATGCGCGAGACCTCGCTCAGCACCGCGGGCGCGAAGAAGCTTATCGACTTCGCCGTGCAGCATGGCATCCCGTACATTGGCTTCGACGATGGTTGGTACGGCAGCGAAGACATCGAGCGCGGCGACGCCACGCACGAGCGTACGCACGATAAGAACGGAAAACCCACGCCGCCGCTGAACATCGCCGAGGTGGCGGCGTATGGCAAGCAGCACGGCATCGGCCTCTTCATCTACATTGACCGCCGCCAGGCCTTCAAGCAGCGCGATATTCTCTTCCCGCTGTACAAGAGCTGGGGCGTCGCCGGCGTGAAGATAGGCTTCGTCGATGTGGGCACTCAGCAAGATACAGCGTGGATTACCGAGACCGTGCGCAAAGCGGCGGAGTATCACCTGATGCTCGACATCCACGATCAGTACCGCGGCACGGGTTATACGCGTACCTATCCGAACCTGCTGACGGTGGAGGGCGTGCGCGGCAATGAACACATGCCAACTTCGGAGCACAACGCCACCCTGCCGTTCACACGCTTCCTCGCCGGTGCGGCGGATGTGACGATCTGCTACATGGACAAGCGGCTGGTGAACACGAAGGCACACCAGATGGCGATGTCCGTCATCGTCTACAGCCCCCTGCAGTGGCTCTTCTGGTATGACACGCCCGCGGAGTTCCATGATGAGCCGGAACTTGCGTGGTTCAGCCATCTGCCAACGGTGTGGAATGAAACACGCGTACCCGGGGGCGAGATTGGCAAATTTGCGATCGTGGCGCGCCGCTCTGGCGAGCAATGGTACGTAGGCGCGATTACCAACAGCGATCCGCGGCGCCTACCCCTGAAGTTGGATTTTCTGAAGTCCAGGACGACGTATGACGCAACGATCTATCGCGACGACCCCGCGGTCTCAACCGCCACCCATGTGGCTATCGACCATCGCACGGTGCGCCGGGGAGATTCGATCGATCTCACCCTGTTGGCAAATGGCGGTGAAACCGTGCTGCTGAAGCCCGCGATGAAGTGAGCGGCCAGGGTCGCAAGCGCGCGCGGCCGGAGCAAAGTCGCTGCTCACGACGGAGAAGGATCGCGTGCGGATCCCGGGGTCTGCTGCGCCAATCCCGGTCGAGACCGTCAAACTCCACATCGAGATTGAAGACGAGAATGCGGTGCTCGAATGGCTTCTACGCCAGATGCTCGCGAATCGATGAGACCACATACGCCGCCCTGGCAAAGCCAGGACGGACATCCGACCTCATGCCGCTGCGTTGCCGTGGAACCGCTTGAATACGCGAATCGTCAGCACAACAAAGACCACCAAGACGATCAACTGGGTGATCCCAAAAGCGGGCGACGATTGTGTAGGCGCGATGGCCTTGAGCGCAGGAACCTTTGCAAAGAGCTGCGCAAAAAGTACGAAAACATTGAAGTAAAGCGCCAGCAGCGCGCTGATGACGAAGGTTCCGCGCCAGCCGCCTGCAAGGTTGCCGGCGTAAAGCGCAACGGTCGCCAGCAGCAGCACGATCAGCGAGAGAACTCCCAAGGTAATCGCGGGAGTGACACCGTGGAAGGGGAAGAGAAACCCGGTGACGCTGGTGAGGGTCGTGGCAATTAGAAAGAGCGCGGTCCAGCGAGGCAACAACCGGTCGCCCATCAGTCCGAAGACCGCGATGAGCCCCGCGCCGATTCCCGCAAGGCTAACAATCACGTGGAGCAAGGTAAACGCAGCTATGCTCAAGCCGAGAATCATGAGTCAAATCCCTCCTTTTCCAGGAATGTCGTTTTGAGATCCTGGGGGCATCGATCTCTCGACTCTTGGGCGCGCTTTGGGACCTTGACAGAATGCCATAGTCCGTTTGCCGTGCGCCTAGGATGCATGAAATGCGGTGGAATGCGCAAGAGAATTCCCTCGCGTCTCGATTGCTTTGAAAATGGTGCGGACTCTTGAGGGACTTGCTTACAGCCGCTCTGCCACTGGAACCCAGGGGCACGGATAGGCCGGCCCGATGTACTCCGCGCGCGGACGGATCAGCCGGTTGTCGTCCAACTGCTCGATCACGTGCGCGGCCCAGCCGGCGATGCGGCTGATCGCAAAGATCGGCGTATAGAGATCGATGTCGATGCCCAGCGTGGCATAGGTCGAAGCCGAATAAAAATCCACGTTGGCGTTCAGCTTCTTGTCCTTATTGATATAGAGCTCGATGGCGCGCGACATCTCGTACCACTTGGGCTGGCCGGCAGTCCTTGCCCAGTTGCTCGCTCATCTTGCGCAGGTGGGTGGCGCGCGGATCCTCGGTCTTGTACACGCGATGGCCGAAGCCGGAGATCTTCTGCTTGGCGGCCAGCATGTTCTTCACGTACTCCACCGGGTCGGCGCCGTGCCTTGTCGATCGTCAGCAGCAGGCGCATCACGCCCTCGTTGGCGCCGCCGTGCAGCGGGCCCTTCAGCGCGCCGATGGCGCCGGTAATGGCGGAATGAATGTCGGAGAGTGTTGCGGCAATGACGCGGGCGGCGAAAGTGGAGGCGTTCAGTTCGTGGTCGGCATGAAGAACCAGAGCGATGTCCAGAGTTCGCGTTGCGGTTTCCGAAGGCTTTACGCCGTTCAGCATCCACAGAAAATTGCCGGCGTGCGAGAGCGACCGGTCGGGCGGCACAATCTCCTTGCCCTTGCGCAGCCGGTCGTAGATGGCCACGATCATGGCAATCTGCGCGGTCAGGTTATAGGCCTTGCGCACGTTGGCGTCGTGGGAGTTGTCCTTCTCGTCGGCATCGTAAAAGCTCAGCGCCGAAACCGCGGTGCGCAGCACCTCCATGGGCGTGGCCGACCGTGGGAAAGCTGCGCAGCATGTCGATGATGCGCTGATCGAGCGACCGGGCCAGTGCCAGCTGCGACTGAAACTCGCGCAGCGCCAGCTGCGTTGGGCAGCATGCCGTTCCACAGCAGGTAGGTGGTTTCCTCAAAGGTCGAGTTCTCGGCCAGCTCGTGAATGTCGATGCCACGGTAGGAGAGCACGCCCGCTTCCCCGTCGATCCAGCAAATTCCGGAGTTCGCGGCAACAATTCCTTCCAGACCCTTTCCTGCGACAGCAGTCGACATAGCCTTTGCTTCTCCCTTTTTTTCGGTGGCTGTTCGGCCGTTTCGTTCGTATGGCGAGCCTAAAATGAGGCCGGACGCCAAAAATTGCAGTAAAGATGTTTATAACGTAGCCATTCCATCCTTGTCACGGAGAGTGGGACTGGCGCCGTCGAAAACGGCCAGCCTCCAGCCGAAGTTGCTGCGAAATCGCTGCACAATTTGGGGCAATTCGATATATTCTCAGTTGTATTCCCAAATGAGCGCAATGGGCGGGCCTTCAGTAAATACCGCCGGCGCGTTTGCCTTGCGCAACACCGTGGATCAGGGGGAGTTCCGGAAGGACTGAGACAATTTCCCCCCAATATGGCGTCTAACCGGACAGGATGCCGCCATTACGCCAGGCGCGGTTGGCTCAAAACGCTCTGCCTGCGCAGGAAAGGTAACGAATGAGTGAAATTGATGACGCACCCCGAACTTACTCCGGCGCTCTGCTGGCGACCATCGCCATCGCCTTGCTGGCTGCAATTGGCAGCCTCATCTGGTGCTTCACGCTCGGCAGCAAGTTAAGCACCGAGCAAACGGAGCTCACCGATGCGCAGCAGCAAAACTCCAAGCTGGCTGCGGATCTGCGCGAAACCGAAGCCCGTCTTCAGGTGACCACCGACGAGCTGGGCAAGTCCGTCGGCCTCACGCAGAAGGAACTGGATCAGCGCGCCCAGGCAATCATCCAGCGCGAGCAGGCTGACAGCGAGCGGCTTGAGAGCGCCCAGAAGCAGACCGCGCAGCAGGTGAACCAGGTTACCAGCGAGGTCTCCAACGTAAAGACCGATGTTGGCGGCGTGAAGACCGATCTGAGCAAGACGCAGACCGACCTGGCCACTACGATTACCCAGCTTCAGCAGGTGCGCGGCGATTTGACGAATACCGACAGTGTGATCGCGCGCAACCACGACGAGTTGGTGCTGCTGGAGCACAAGGGCGACCGCAACTACTACGAGTTCAGCCTGAACAAGGGCCAGAAGAAGCCCGTGGGCACGGTAAGCCTGGAGCTGAAAAAGACTGATCAGAAGCACAACAAGTTCACGCTTGACGTTTTTGCCGACGACAAGGTGTACGAGAAGAAGGACCGGAACGTGAACGAGCCTCTGCAGTTCTACAGCGGCAAAGAGCCGGAGCTCTACGAGATCGTGGTCAACAACATCAATTCGAAGAACCAGATCTCGGGCTATTTATCCGCGCCCAAGAACGCGCCTGTTCCGCCTACTGGACAGTAACCGGCACGTGGGGCGTGACCTCGATGTTGGGCTGATACCGGAAGCTGAAGGTATAGTTCAGCTTCTTGCGGGCGTCCCACTGCTGTTTCGTCATCCGGAATGCCGAAACAAAAGTCCCTTCCACCGTCTGCCCGGAGTCGATCTCGGTGTCGAGCGGTGAAAGCGCAGGGCCGTGCGGCACCGGCATGTCAGGATAGGCGATAAAAATCCGGTCGTAGTCGCCCTTGTTGGCCGCATAGCTGGAGTGAATGCCGTCGTCCAGCGTGACATTGGTGAGCACGTTGTTCAGGAACAGCGGGTGCTTGCTCTGGTTGTGCAGCCTCACCTTGGTGTAAACCATGACCTGGTCAACGCTCTCCGCCGGCTTGGGAGCGCCGTTGGCATCAAGGCCCGAGGTTTCGGTGTGTTGCGGATGCGCCCAGACTGCAACAATCTCTCCGGTTGCGATGGGCGGCTTTTGTCCGGCAATCACATAGATCGCGATGGCGATGCTGACCACGACGGTTGCGGCGATGGCGGCCCACACCACGTGGCTTGTGCCCTTTGTCAATTCTTCGCCGCGCGCGGCATCGTCCAACTCGGCCGAATCCTGCTGCAGTAGGCTCATGGCGCCTCCACCTCCATTGCGCCCTTATCTTATCTCCAACATGCACCACAAGCCAAGGATTCCTTGGGCGCGCGTCGGAGTCCACAATTCCTCTGTGCATAGATAAGGTGACCTTCGTGGGATCGGATGGGGAATGGGGATTCGATTCCATGGAATCCCGGCGGGCTTAAACCGCGCTCTTGCCGAGTGCTAACCGTAGTGGGTGCAATAGTTCCGGTTTGCTTAGGCGCCGCGGCGGTTATGGCCTCGCCCTCAGCCCCGCAAGAAAATCCTTCGCATTGCGCGTATTCAGCACGTCGTCGGCCTCCAGCCAGGCCCGCCGCAATTGCCTGACGCCGTACTCCATCTTTCCCAGGTTGCGGCTGTCGTGCGAGTCGGAGGACATCACGATCCTGCAGCCCAGCTCCTTGGCCAGCCGCAGGTCGTGGTCGTTCAGATCCAGCCGCTCCGGCGCGGCGTTGTGTTCCATGGCCACGCCCAGCTCGGCGGCGCGCCGCAGCACCGCCCCCATGTCCAGCGCGAACGGCTCGCGGCGCAGCAGCAGCCGGCCCGTCGGATGCCCCAGAATCCGCACGTACGGATTCTCGATCGCCCGCAGCACGCGCGCCGTCATCTCTTCGCGGCTCTGCTCAAAGCGCGTGTGCACGCTGGCGATCACGACGTCCATCTGCGCCAGCACTTCGTCGTCCAGGTCGAGCGCGCCGTCGGCCAGAATGTCCACCTCGATGCCGGTGAACACGCGGATGCGCCCTTCCATCGCTTTGTCCACTGCGTGCACTTGCTTGATCTGTTCGAGCGCACGCTTCTCGTCGAGCCCGTTGGTCATGGCCAGATTTTTCGAGTGGTCGGTGATCGCAATGTATTTGTAGCCGCACTTGAGCGCCGCTTCGGCCATTTCGCGAATCGAGTTGTGGCCGTCGCTGGCCGTGGTGTGCATGTGCACGTCGCCGCGAATGTCCTCCAACCCAACAACGCGCGGCAGCTTATGCTGCGCCGCGGCGTCAATCTCGCCCAGGTTCTCGCGCATCTCAGGCGGCATCCAGTCCATCCCCAGCGCCGCGTAAATCTCCTCCTCGGTCTCCGCGGCAACCGTTGAGCCGTCGTCCAGCCGCGCCAGCGCCCACTCGCTCAGCGTGTAGCCCATCTTCAGCGCCCGCTGCCGCAGCACCACGTTGTGCGCCTTTGAGCCGGTAAAGTACTGCAGCGCGGCGCCATAGGAGGCCGAAGGCAGCAGGCGCACGTCCACCTGCAAGCCCTGGTCCGTATTGAAGCTCACCTTGTTTTCGCCCTTGGCGATGATGTTGTGGATGCCGGGGTACGCGGCCACATATTCCACCGCCGCGGCTGGTTTTCTCGGGCATGCAGGCCGGGCCGGTCGCCAGCAGGTCCAGGTCGCCCACGGTTTCGCGCCCCCGGCGCAGCGAGCCGGCGGGCGTCACCTTCTCAATTCCCTTGAACTTCAGCAGATAGGCGGCGATCCGCTGCGCCTCTTCCTCGGCCACGTCGATGCGGAAGCGCCCCGCGCTGCGGCGGTAGTCCTCAATCCCCTTGCGCAGCTTCTCAATCTGCTTCTCGCCCATGCGCGGCAGCCCTGTCAGCCGCCCCGCCTCGATCGCCTCGGCAAGCTGGTCGATGCTGCCGATCTTCGCCGCATCCCATAAGCAGCGCCACCGTCTTCGGACCCATGCCAGGCAGCTTCAGCAGTTCCAGCACGCCCGCGCCGTATTTGGCGAGCAACTCGTCGCGCATGTGGCAGCGTGCCGGTCGCGGCAATGGCCTGCAGATTGGCGGCCATGCTTTTGCCGATGCCGGCAATCTCCAGCAGGCGCGCCGTATCGCCCGCAGCCTCGGCCAGATCCACTGTGGTTTGCTCGGCAGCTTCGGCGGCGCGCCGGTAGCTGCGGATGCGAAAGCTGTCGGCTCCGTCGATCTCCAGCAGATCGGCCGTCTCCGCCAGCAGGCGGGCCATGGTTTTGTTGTCCATTGGGAGGCCCTCCGTCCGCAGTATCCGATCATTCCCGGCGCTTCGAGGCCAATGCGGAGCTTCGGCGATTCGGCTCAATCCAAGGGCAGGGAGACAAACAAGCTGAAACCACGCGCGGCTCCGCCTGGGGAGAGCTGATCCGGATAGCCAGATTTTGATTTGTGATTGGAGAGACGACCGGGGCGCAGTTCACCACTCCCGCCGGGCGGCGGTCGTACCTGCAACGCCCAGCCCTACGTCCGCCTAGGCGGCGGTGTGGGCAGCAGCATCCCGAAAGCGAACTACGGCATCCGCCTGCGGGCCCTTCTGCCCCTCGACTATGTCGAACTCGACCTCATCGCCTTCTTTGAGCGTTTTGTATCCATCCAGCTGAATTGCTGAGTAGTGGACGAATACATCCGGCCCGTCTTCGCGACCGATGAATCCGTAGCCCTTGGCGTTGTTGAACCACTTAACCTTTCCTTTGTACTGAGCCACAGGATCCTACCTTCCTTTGCATTTTGCGAGGTTACGGTGAGTTGTGAGGAATTTCGCACACCGTATTTGCTAAGACGCAAAGAATTCACGAAAGGTTGACTGGCTCTTCTGATCCCACAACGTGAAACGATGGATCGGTTTTTTTTCGCAAAAAGCACCTCGCGGCGGTGGAAAAACCGGTATCTTTCGACCCTATCTTTTGCCGCGGCCTCGCCTGACCCGGTCGTAGAGCAGCACGCTGGCCATGGTTTTGCCGTCCAGAATGGCTCTCTTCTCGATCATCTTCAGAAGACTTGAAAGTTTCACCAGGCGAAAATCAATACATTCGTCCTCTTCAGGCCGTGCCTCACCCGCCTCAAGGCCCTCGGCGAGAAACACCTTCATTGTTTCGCCCAGGAAACCAGGGCTGGGGTAGTACTCCACCAGCGGTTTCCATCTTTTGGCGCTATAGCCGGTCTCCTCTGCCAACTCGCGCTGCGCACCGGCCAGCGGCTCCTCGCCGGCCTCCAGCTTGCCCGCTGGCAACTCCCACAAGTACTGGTTCGCGGCGTGCCGGTATTGCCGCTCGATCACAATCCAAGGGTCCTTCTTGCTATTTGTGCTGTCGACAGCCAGAATCACCACGCTCCCGTTGTGGCGAATGAGTTCGCGCTCGTTGCGCTGGCCGCCCGGCTCAATCAGCTTGTCGTGCGTCACGCGAAACAGCGGTCCCTGGTAAACCACTT
Organism: uncultured Acidobacteriaceae bacterium; assembly: GCA_963841095.1. Classification (GTDB taxonomy): domain Bacteria; phylum Acidobacteriota; class Terriglobia; order Terriglobales; family Acidobacteriaceae; genus Telmatobacter. Next base: position 49,859 of record CAWJBE010000009.1, on the reverse strand, counting down.
CAGAACTCAGCACTGTCGCCCGTTCAATCACCGCGCCAGTCTTCGGCTTTCTCGCCTTTGCCGCACTGGCCTTGGCGGTCTTCCCCGTGCTTTTGCTGGGCATCTGCATCCACTCCTGTTCGTTTATGAGCGCCCGTTGATATCGTTTCAACAACGGGCTCAATTCAACACGAGTATACGCATCGCAGCGATCTTCTCCTGCTGCTTGTGCATCGATAGGGCCTGCCGTGGCATCCTTTACACAGCCAGATTCCGCAATCGGACATCCTTCCAAAGGCAGATGAACTGTAAGTGAGCGATTCGATCACCGCAGAGTGTTATCCCGTATCCGCAATCCCGGGGCATAGTCGCCTCTTCGCCGATTTTTGCGCCGGCTCGCTCGGCGCTTATCTCCCCGCTTACAAACCCGGTCGGGACCGCCCGGTGCTCCCGGCGCATTGGCCGGAGCTGGTTCGTCTCCTGTGCGCGCAGAATCCATCCGCCGCCGCCGCGCCAGCCCTTGCTGCCCTCGACCAGGGCGCCGCAGCCATGCTCACCGGCCAGCAGGTCGGCCTCTTCGGTGGACCTTTGTACACGCCGCTCAAAGCGGCCACGGCAATCGCGCGCGCCCGCCAGGGCACTGCGAGCGGAAAACCCCATGTACCGATCTTCTGGCTCGCCAATGAAGACCACGACTTTGCAGAAATCGACCATGTCACCTTCCCCGCCGGCCGCGAGCTGGCAAAACTGGTCTACGAAGCCGCACCTGCAACGGCGCTGCCTGCCGGCAAAATCGTGCTCGACGATTCCATCACGCCGCTGGTCGAGCGCGCGGCGGAATTGCTCGGCCCCTCTGACGCCACCGATGCTTTGGTGGCTGCCTACAAGCCCGGCAGCAACTTTGCGCAGGCCTTCGCCGACTTCTACTCCAGCATCTTCGCTGCTCAGGGATTATTGATCGTCGACGCCAGCACCCGCGACTTCCACCGTCTCGGGGCGTCGGTTCTGCGCGCGGCCATCGAGCGCGCCGACGAGTTCCACACAGCCCTGGTTGAGCGCGGCCAAGCGCTGGAAGCTACCGGTTATCACATTCAGGTCGCCGTCGCGCCGCAATCGAGTCTTTTGTTCCTGTTCGACGACAAGACCGGCGCACGCATCGCTCTCAAGCGCAGCAACCCCACACCCTCCGAGCCGAAAGGCCTGTGGCAGGCTGGCGATCAGGCGCTTTCCACTGCCGATCTGGTCGGCATTCTCGACGCCGAGCCCGAGCGCATCTCGCCTGCGGCGCTGCTTCGCCCTGTCTTTCAGGATTTTCTCTTTTCGACCTCGGCACAGATCGGCGGCCCTGCCGAGATTGCTTATCTGGCACAGTCCACGGTTCTGTTCGAACGCATCCTCGGCCGCCAGACACCGGTTGTTTCTCGCTTTTCCGCCACCCTCATTGAGCCTTCGGTTGCCACCCTGCTCAGCCGCCACGAACTCACCCTCGAGCAGATCTTCACTGAGGAGAGCTCCGTATCGCTCGCGCAGCGTCTCGCCGCGCGAGCCATGCCCGTGGAAACCAAGCAAAAGCTCGCCGCTGCCGGCAACGCCCTCGACGCCGATCTTAACGTTCTGGTGGACTGGCTGCAGTCGCAGGACAAGGGCCTTGGCCAATCGGCGGAGACTGCGGCCGGCAAGATGCGCTACCAGATGAACCGCCTGCGCACCCTCGCCGCCAACTTCCAGTTGCAGCGCGAAACTACGCTCACCCGCCACGCCGATTCGATCTTCCAGGCGCTCTATCCGGGCGGGGTGATGCAAGAGCGCGTGCACGGCGGCGCGTATTACTTTGCGCGCTACGGCCTCGATCTTGCGGAGATGCTTTGTACAAAGGCCGCCAGCAACTGCCCCGGCCACACGGCCATCTGGCTGTAGAGGACCGTTGAGGTATACAATGTATACCTGAGGGTAAAACGATGGCGACGGGCATGGTTCATATCCGCGTAGACGAGAAGGTGAAGGCCAAGGCCGCTAAGACATTGGCCACAATGGGTTTAACCGTTTCCGATGCGGTGCGCCTGCTGCTCGTACGCATAGCGGCCGAAAAGGCCATGCCGTTCGAGCTTCGCGTCCCTAACCGCGCCACCCGCGAAGCCATTGAGGCCGGTGAACGAGGTGAGGTGTCGCGTGCCGCTACCGTGGCAGCGATTATGGCAGACCTCAATGCGGACGATTGAGTGGACGTCGGCTTTCAAACGGGATTACAAGCGTGTGAGGGCAACACCCCGGCATAAAGACATCGAAGCACTGCTGCCTCAGATCGCCGGCCTTCTCGCAGACGATCAATCGCTCCTGGAGAAGCATCGCGACCATGCGTTAGGCAGAAGCTGGAAAGACCATCGCGAATGTCATCTGAAGCCGGACCTGCTGCTGATTTGCAAATTGCCGGATAAAGCAACTCTGCGGCTGGTGCGAATGGGCTCCCACAGCGAGCTCTTTGCCAGATGATGAGAAGTTCCAGCTGGGTCGTATAATTCCGGCGATGCAGTGAGAGGCTCCCGATGAAACTCTTCTTCGTAATTCTGGCTGCGGCGTCGCTGTCCATCCCCGCCGCCCAAGCGCAGACCACCAGCTGCGCCATCCCCGGCACGGACAACGCCTTCCTCGGCGTTCAGACCATCCGCCTCTGGCCAGGTCCGGCACCCGAGGCCAAGGGCGATACCTGCTTCGACATCCCCGCGCTCACCATCCTTAATCCCCGCAAGGGCAGCGAAAACGGCTCGGCCGTCATCATCTTTCCCGGCGGCGCCTATCGCGAACTGGCCGGCGATCTCGAAGGTGGCGAGGTGGCCGACTGGTTTACCGCCCGCGGCTTCCGCGCCTTCATCCTCAGCTACCGCCTCACATCGCATGGCTACCTGCTGCCCGTTCCGCTACTCGATGCACGCAGGGCCATCCAAACCGTCCGCGCCCGCGCGATGGACTATCACATCGATCCCAATCGCATCGTCGTCATTGGCTTTTCCGCCGGAGGCCATCTTGCCGCGCTTGCCGGAACCCAATTCGTCGCCGGCAATCCCCAAGCCGAAGACTCCATCGATCGCGTCTCCAGCCGCCCCGACTACCTCGTCCTCGGCTATCCATGGCTCGACGCCATTACCACCGACACCACGTACCTGAGCTACTGCAAAATCTTCAACATCATGGACCAGTGCGACGCGCTGCGCGCCAAATACGATCCAGTCCTGTTCGTAACCAAAGACACTCCACCCACGTTCATCTACCAGACATTTACTGACAAGACGGTCTCCCCCGGAGCGACCTTGCAGTTTTATGAGGCGCTGTTCAAGGCCGGTGTGCCTTCAGAGATGCATGTCTTTGCAAAAGGCCCGCACGGTACCGGTTTGGGAAAAGGCGATCCCGCTTTGGATCAATGGCCAGGGCTGCTCGAAACCTGGCTGCGCGCGCAGGGGCTGCTCACAGTGGACAAAGAGGCCATCGGCGAAAAGCGGTAAGCGCTGCTGTTAGCTATCTGGTGAACGCCTCGAAATCATCGAATCCGCGTTTATTCGTCGCCGCCAGGGCCATGCCTAACCGTTCTACATGCCGGAATCCAAACCGGTTTTGCGCATCGGCAGCCTGGGGCTAAAGTCCAAAAATAAGGGCTGAAAATTAGAGGCGGGCAGACAGCTTCGGGAGTGGAAGGATATCCCGGAACTGCCTGCCCGCTGGACCCTGGACCGGGTCTAGGTGGTAACTTTAAGTCTAGGCCCGTTTGCTGCAAAATCAAGCCTTTTTTTGCATTAATTTTTCTACGTCGTGACAGTGGTCACACAATGCCGCGTATCCGGCCCCAGCGCGTTGACTTGGGGGCCTTTGCTTGATACAAAAGGATGTTCCACCTGCGAAAATCCTTATCTGACAACCGGAGCGGCCCGGTAAAACCATGCAAGAGATTCTTCAACAACTCGGCGAGCTCCTGGTCGATGCAATCCCTACAGCTCTGCTTTTCGTCGTCCTGGTCCTTGCCTATCAGTTTCTGATCCAGGGACCGCTCACTGCCGTCCTCGCCAGGCGCCGCGCGTTGACTGAAGGCGCCATGGAAGACGCGCGCAAAGCCGTCGGCGAAGCTGAAGCCAGGTCCGCTGAGTATGCTGAGCGCCTTCGCCAGGCGCGCGCCGAAGCCTACAAGCTTCGCGAGCAGCGCATGAAGCAGTGGACCACCGAGCGCGACGCCGTTCTCGACGCCGCGCGCACCGCTGCCGGCCAGAAAGTTCGCCAGGCCAAAGTCGATCTGGAAACCGAAGCCGCCTCAGCGCGCAACACCATCCAGGGCTCTGTCGCCGAACTTGCCGGCCAGGCTGTTCGCGCCGTGCTGCCGGTCGCTGCCGGAGGGTCACGTTGAAATACTCCCTCCCCCGGATACTTTTTCGGATACCTTTTTTGAGCACGATGTTTTTTTTGATGCGCTTGTTCAACCGATTCCAGCGTCCCGCTCTCATCGCCGTGGCCGCCAGCGTGCTGGTCATCGCTCCACTTCGCGGCCTCGCACAGGCTCAGGCACCCGCTTCAACCTCTTCGCCCGCTGCTGCAAGCGCACCCTCGGGCGGCTCCGCGGCCACAGAGAAGCCCAATTCCGAGGAGGACCAGGAAAAGGCATTCCTGCACTCTTCCGCGGTGCAGTCGGTGGCTCGCGTGCTGCACCTCAGCCTGGATACGACGGTTGCCGTTTTTCTCGGTATCAACTTCGCCGTCATCTTCCTGCTCATCGTCGTTCCGCTTGGCCGAACCATGCCGAAGATCATTCGCAAGCGCTCGCAGACACTGAGCCACGATCTGCAAACCGCGCGCCAGGCCACAGCGGATGCCGAGGCACGACTCAGCGCTGTCGAAGCCAGGCTGGCCGGACTCGGCGAGGAGATTCAGAGGTTCCGCGCTCAGATTGAGCAGGAAGCGCTCGAAGATGAAAAGCGCATCAAGTCCTCGATCGGCGAAGAAAGCTCGCGCATCGTGGCCGCCGCCGAGCAGGAGATTGGCGTGGCCGTAGCCCAGGCGAAACGCGGGCTGCGCAACTTTGCCGCCGATCTCGCCATCGATCACGCATCCAAACAAATTGCGCTTACGCCTGAGACCGACCGTGCCCTGATCTCCGAGTTCATTGCCGGCGTCTCCGCTGACGCCGCAGGCAAGGGAGGACGCAGCTAGATGCCCGCCTTTGTCGCCCGCTACGCTACCGCCTTTGCCGATGTTGTTGCCGACGTCAAACTCGACACCGCCGCCATCGACCGCCAGTTCACCGATTTTCTCGCTACATGGAGCGGCAGTTCGGAGCTGCGCGCACTCTTCGTGAATCCGGCGATTCCGGCCGTGCAGAAGATCGCTGTTCTCGACAAGCTGAATGCAAAGATGGGCCTGCAAAAAGAGCTGCGCAATTTGCTGGCTGTGCTCATCTCGAATAACCGCATCGGCCACGTAGCGGATGTGGCCGCGGCCTATCGCCGCATTCTGCAGGAGCGGATGGGCATTCGCCCCGCGGAAATCGTCACAGCCCGCGAATTGGCCGCAGACGAACGCGCGGCGTTGGTGACTGAAGCAGGGAAACTCGCCGGCGCTAAAGTAGACGCCAGCTTCAAGCTCGACAAATCTATACTCGGCGGCGCCGTGGTGCGTATCGGCTCCACGGTCTACGACGGTTCCGTGCGCGGACGCCTCGACCGCCTCAAAGAAGCATTAGTTGGTGATCAGTGATCAGTGATCAGTGGTCAGTGGACAGACGGACAGGAAAGTGAAAGATGGAAGAGAAAGTGGCTGCGCAATCGTTCCGGGATTTGATTGTATGGCAGCGATCGATTCAGTTAGCAACCGAAATCTATCGTGTTAGCAGTGGCTTTCCGAAGGAAGAATTGTATGGCCTGACCAGCCAGATTCGGCGTTCGGCGGTCTCGGTGGCATGCAACATCGCGGAAGGGCAGGGAAGGTTGAGCACGGGCGAGTTTCGGCAATTTCTGGGTATTGCCCGCGGTTCCAATTTCGAGCTGCAAACTCATTTGGAAATAGCGCGTTCGCTCAAGTTCGGCGATTCACAGCAGATTGACGAGACGGAAAGTCTGTCGCACGAGGTGGGCAAGATGATCCACGGAATCCTGGAAAAAATTAAGCATTGAAGTTCAACTTTCTGATCACTGATCACTGATCACTGACCACTAGAAGGAACGTACATGGCTCAAATCAAAGCAGACGAAATTACACAACTTCTTCGCGAGCAGATCGCGAACTACGACTCGAAGGTCCAGGTCGACGAGGTCGGGACCATCACTTCGCTCGGCGACGGCATCGCCCGCATTCACGGCCTCGACAAGGCCATGGCCGGCGAGCTGCTCAGCTTTCCCCACGACATCGCGGGCCTTGCTCTCTCGCTTGAAGAGGATCAGGTGGGCTGCGTCATCCTCGGCGATTACACCGAGCTCAAGGAAGGCGAAGAGGTCAAGCGCACCGGGAAGATTCTCTCCGTCCCTGTCGGCCCCGCCATGGTTGGCCGCGTGGTCAACGCGCTGGGCCAGCCCATCGACGACAAGGGCCCCGTCGCCACCACTGAGACACTGCCCGTCGAGCGCCTTGCCCCCGGCATCATCGACCGTCAGCCCGTGCGCGAGCCCATGGCCACCGGTCTCAAAGCCATTGACGCCATGATCCCCATCGGCCGCGGCCAGCGCGAGCTCATCATTGGCGACCGGCAGACCGGTAAGACCGCCGTCCTGCTCGACACCATCATCAACAACGCCAAAAACGATCTCATCTGCATCTACTGCGCCATCGGCCAAAAGCGTTCTTCCATCGCGCAGGTGGTGCAGACGCTCACTGAAGCGGGAGCGATGGGCCACACCATCATCGTTGCCGCCTCGGCGTCAGAGCCCGCGCCCATGCTCTATCTGGCGCCCTACGCGGCCACCGCCATGGGCGAGTACTTCCGCGACTCTGGCAAGCATGCGCTGGTGATGTACGACGATCTCTCCAAGCACGCCATGGCCTATCGCGAGATCTCGCTCCTGCTGCGCCGCCCGCCCGGCCGCGAAGCTTATCCCGGCGACGTCTTCTATCTCCACTCGCGCCTGCTCGAACGCTCGTCGAAAATGAGCAAGGAAAGAGGCGGCGGCTCGCTCACCGCACTGCCGGTCATTGAAACGCAGGCCGGCGACGTCTCCGCCTACATTCCGACAAACGTCATTTCCATTACCGACGGCCAGATCTTTTTGGAAACCGATCTGTTCAACTCCGGCGTCCGCCCGGCCGTCAACGTCGGCCTCTCGGTTTCGCGCGTCGGCTTCTCGGCGGCTATCAAGGCGGTCAAGCAGGTTGGTTCCACGCTCAAGCTCGACCTGGCGCAGTACCGCGAGCTCGCTGCGTTCGCGCAGTTCGGCTCCGACCTGGATCCGCTCACGCAAAAGCAGTTGGCCCGCGGCGTGCGGCTCACGGAACTGCTCAAGCAGCCGCAGTTCCATCCGCTCACCTGGCAGCAGCAGATGGTCATTCTCTTTGCCGGCACGCAGGGCTATCTGGACGAGTTCCAGGTCGCCGACATTCGCGCCTATGAGGATGGGCTCTACAAATACTTTGACGCCTCGCAACAGGCGCTCCTTGCGGATGTGACGCAAAAGAAGGCGCTCGACGACGATCTGCGCAACCGCCTGCACGCGGCGCTCAAAGAGTACTCGGAAAACTTTAAGGCGGAACTGGCAGCGGCTACTGCGTGAGAAAAAGGGATCAGGGCTCAGGGTTCAGGGGTCAGAAAGGCAAGATAATGGTTCGGTCGTTTCGGGATTTGGAAGTTTGGAAAAAGTCGCTTCAGATGGCTGTGACGGTTTATAGGCTAACTGGAGAGTTTCCCAAAGAAGAAAAGTACGGGTTAACCAGTCAAATGAGGCGAGCCGCGGTATCGATTCCAAGCAACATCGCAGAAGGGCATGGCCGGCTGAATACTGGCGAGTACCGGCAGTTTTTGGGAGTTGCCAGAGGATCTAATTTTGAGTTGCAGACGCAATTGGAAATTGCACGCGCACTTGGAACCGGGGACTCGAAACTGTTGGATCAAACTGAAGGTCAGTCGCACGAAGTTGGGAAAATGATTTTCGGGATTTTGGAAAGGATCAAGGATTAGGCATCATGTTGGGTTGGGTTTTTTCTGATCCCTGACCCCTGATCTCTGACCCCTGACAAGAAAATGGCGAATGTCCTCGATCTCCGACGCCGCATCCGAAGCGTGAAAAACACGCGGCAGATCACCAAGGCCATGAAGATGGTCTCGGCGGCAAAGCTGCGCCGCGCGCAGGAGCGCGCACTCGCTGCCCGACCCTACGCGCGCATGATCGTCAGCGTCTTGCAGTCGCTCACGCGCCGCGTCGATCTCTACGACGAGAAATCCGGCAACCTTTGCAATCCGCTCTTTCTCACGCGGCCTGAGAAGCGCGTGCTGCTCATTGTCGTAAGCGGCGACAAGGGCTTTGCCGGCGCCTTCAACGCCAACATCCTCAAGACCGCTTACCAGTTCATCAACGGCAACCCCGACAAGCAAATCGATATCGAGGCCGTGGGCCGCAAGGGCCGCGACCAGATGCGACGCCGCTATCCTTCGGCCGTCTACACTGAGCAACCGGATGGGCAAGAACTAATCCAAAAGGTCAGAGCCCGGAGGGCAAATGTTGAAGTCACCGGCGACCACCCCGGCCTGCTGATCAAGCTGGAACCTTCGCGCGTGCTCGATCTGGCGCACAACATCATTGCCCGTTACGTCGGCGAAGAAATCGATGCCGCCTACATCGTCTACAACGAGTTCAAGTCGGTCATCTCGCAGCGCCTTGTCGTCGAGCGCCTCCTGCCGTTGATCGATATTGGCAAGCAGCAGATTGCCGGCGCAGTCGAGCCCACTGCCGAGGAAAAAGAGCGCATGGCCCAGGCCGCCCTCTCCGCCGGCATCGAGATTGAAGCCGCCGACACCACCGAGGCGGAGGAGGAAGCCAGAAAGTTCGGCACCGCCGACGTCGATTACATCTACGAGCAGCCGCCCGAGGAACTTTTTGCGGGCCTGCTCCCGCAGTACATCTTTTCCGTGCTCTTCCACGCCATGACGGAGTCGGTCGCTGCCGAACACGCGGCCCGCATGACGGCGATGGATTCGGCAACCAACAACGCCTCCGACATGATTGACTCGCTTACGCTGCACATGAACCGCGTGCGCCAGGCAGCCATCACCAAGGAGATTATCGAGATTGTTTCCGGCGCAGCCGCGCTGTAGGGCTTCGGCTGCTGAGAAGTATTTGGGATTAAGCAAAGTGTCAGGGCACGACTTCAGTCGTGCCGAAACGTCGCAAAAATATCAGGGGGCTTTAGCCCCCGAGGCAAAACGAATGGCAGAAAACATCGGCAAAGTCATCCAGGTCTCCGGCCCCGCCGTAGACGTCCAGTTTGAAGAAGCCACCATGCCGCCCATCTATCAGGCGCTGCGCGTCACCGACGACGGCTTCACCGTCCCCACGCCCATCAACGTGATCCTCGAAGTGCAGCAGCACCTCGGCGAGGGCCGCGTGCGCACCGTTGCCATGGAAGCCACTGACGGCATGGTCCGCGGCATGAAGGCCATCGATCTCGGCGGTCCCATCCGCGTGCCGGTGGGCAAAGAGACGCTGGGCCGCGTCATCAACGTCATCGGCGAGCCGGTGGACGAGCTCGGCCCCATCGGCGAGAAGACGCGCATGCCCATTCACCGCCCTGCGCCGCTCTTCGATGAGCAGTCCACGCATGAGGAGATGTTCGAGACCGGCATCAAGGTCATCGATCTCATCCAGCCCTTCCTCAAGGGCGGCAAGATCGGCCTCTTCGGCGGCGCCGGCGTCGGCAAAACCGTCGTCATCATGGAATTGATCAACAACGTGGCCAAAAATCACGGCGGCTACTCCGTCTTTGGCGGCGTTGGCGAGCGCACCCGCGAAGGCAACGACCTGTGGCTCGAAATGACCGAGTCCGGCGTCATCAAGCCTGGCGACTGGGCGGCCTCCAAGTGCGCCCTGGTCTACGGCCAGATGACTGAGCCTCCCGGCGCGCGCCTGCGCGTGGCCCTCAGCGCGCTTACCGTCGCCGAGTACTTTCGCGACGTGGAAGGCTCTGACACGCTGCTCTTCATCGACAACATCTTCCGCTTTACGCAGGCCGGCTCTGAGGTGTCTACGCTGCTTGGCCGAATGCCTTCTGCCGTGGGCTACCAGCCCAACCTGGCCACTGAAATGGGCGAGCTGCAGGAGCGCATCACCTCCACGAGCAAAGGATCTGTGACCTCCGTGCAGGCCGTCTACGTGCCCGCCGACGACCTTACTGACCCCGCGCCGGCCACCACTTTCGCACACCTCGACGCCACCACCGTGCTCAGCCGTCCGCTGTCGGAGCTGGGAATCTATCCGGCCGTCGATCCATTGGCCTCGACTTCGCGCATTCTCTCCGCGCGCATCGTCGGCGACGAGCACTACGATGTGGCGCAGGGAGTCAAGCGCATCCTGCAACGATACAAGGATCTCCAGGACATCATCGCCATCCTCGGCATCGACGAGCTTTCCGACGACGACAAGCTCACCGTGGCTCGCGCGCGCAAGGTGCAGAAGTTTCTCTCGCAGCCCTTCCACGTGGCCGAGCAGTTCACCGGCATCCCTGGCGCTTACGTCAAGATTGCCGACACGGTGCGCGCCTTCAAGGAGATCATCGATGGCAAGCACGACGATGTTCCCGAGCAGGCCTTCTATATGAAGGGCGGCATTGAAGAAGTGCTGGAGACGGCAGAGAAGTTGAAGGCAACGGTGTAAAGTCCGTGAACCGTGATTGGTGAATCGTGAGAATCGATTTTTGACGTCCGTCACGAAGCGCGATTCACGAGCCACGAAAGGCATTTATGGCAGAATCAACATCCAACCAACTCCGCGTCCGTCTCGTGACCCCCGAGCGCACTCTCTTTGAGAGTGACGCCTCCGCCGTCGAGCTGCCCTCGAAGTCCGGCTACATGGAAGTGCTCTACGGCCATGCTCCGCTCATGGCCGAGCTGGGCGCGGGCGACGTGCGTATCCACGGCGGTGCGGGCCTTGAGTCAAACAGCCCCGACACCACGCGCTACAACGTCAGTTGGGGATTCGTCGAAGTTCTGCCCAATCGCGTCACCATCCTCGCATCCGACGCGCTCAAGCCCGAGGAGATCGACGTACCCCGCGCCGAGCGGCAGCTCGATCACGGCCTGGAATTATGGAAGCAGGCCGGCGAAAGCGAAGCAGCCTACGACGAGGCTCTCCGCGTGATCAACGAAGCCGAAGCCAAGATGGCCTCGGCCGCGGAAGTCGCAAAGCACTAATCCAGCGCTGGTCTAGCGCATTCAGGGCATTGTGACCGTCTTGTGACAGGACGATGAAAGTGCTATGCTATACATGTATAGCGGAGGATCTCCATGCTTGCCATTCGGCTTCCTGCAACCATTGAAAAGCGACTCGACCGGCTGGCGAAGCGCACCGGTCGCACCAAGACCTACTATGCCCGCGAAGCCATCCTGAAGCACCTGGAAGACCTCGAAGATATCCATCTTGCCGAAAAGCGGCTCGAGGATCTCCGCGCTGGCCGCAGCAAAACCGTTCCCCTCGAGGTCGTAATGAGGAAGCATGGGAACCTGGAAGGTTGAGCTGGACAAGGCAGCAGAGCACGATCTCGACAAATTCGATCCTCAAGTTACCCGGCGCATCGAACGATTTCTCTACGAGCGTGTAGCCACACTGGACAATCCTCGCCTCATCGGTGAAGCGCTGCACGGTTCAAAGCTTGGCGAGTTCTGGAAGTATCGTGTCGGCGACTACCGCATCATCTGCAAAATCGAGGACAACATTCTGCGAGTGCTGGTGGTAGCGGTTGGCCACCGCCGGGAAGTCTATAAGCGCTAAGTGCGGCTCCTCCACGTAATCAACCAAGCCGATGCCAAGTTGGCCTCGGCGGCCGAAAAGTCTTAGCCCGATGCACCCCAGCGTCTGCTAAAACTATTGGGATGGCGGCCCTAGCGCAATGACCCGCACTCGTTTGCTCTTCGCCAGTGCGGTCTTTCTCGCAGCGTTCCTGCTGTTTCTCGTCGAGCCCATCGTTGCCAAGCAATTATTGCCGGTTCTTGGTGGCTCGGCCGCGGTCTGGATCACCTGCCTCGTTTTCTTTCAGACGGCGCTGCTGTGCGCTTACGCCTACGCGCATTGGCTTACACGGCATCCGCAATGGATCGGTCATCTCATCCTTCTCGCCGTGGCCATCGCCTTCTCCGGCTTCTGGGCCTTCGGCGCCATCGATCTGAGCAGCGGTCCCGAGCATCCCGTTACGACCATCTTCCTCGCGCTCAGCCTTTGGATCGGACTTCCATTCCTCACCCTCGGCGCCACCAGTCCGCTGTTGCAATTCTGGTGGTCGCGCGTCGAAGGCGAAGGCATTCCCTATCGCCTCTTCGCTCTTTCCAATCTGGCTTCGCTTCTCGCGCTCGGCCTCTATCCCACGCTCATCGAGCCGAACTTCACTCTGCACACGCAGCGGGCGGTCTGGTTCATCGGCTTCCTGCTTTTCGTGTTGCTGGCCTCAATCCTCACGCTGCGCTCCAGGGCGGCCACGCAATCCTCCACGCTGTCCCATGCCGCCGACGCCGCCCAGGCCGCCGAGGCCGCTTCGCTTCCTGCATCGTCCTTCGCGCACAAGATGCTCTGGCTGCTCTTGCCCATGGGCGCGTCCATGCAGTTGAACACTGTTACCAGCTATCTCACGGCCAACATCGCTCCCATCCCGCTGCTCTGGATTCTCCCTCTCGCTGTCTATCTGCTCACCATCATCGTCGCCTTCGAGTTTCCGCGCCTGCTGCCGCGCAGCATCGTCGCTCGCCTTCTCGCCGTGATGCTGGCCAGCCTCGGCTACATGCTTTCGCAGGTCGATGTCACGCTGCCCCTGCGCATCGGCGTTCTCTTTTTCCTTATTGAACTCTTCGTCGCCGGCCTCTTTTGCCACAGCGAGGCATACGCGCTTCGTCCGCAGCGCGCCTCGGAATCCACGCTCTTCTATCTCCTGTTTGCCGCCGGCGGTGCGCTTGGATCCTTTCTGGCCGCCATCGTCTTCCCGTTCCTGTTTTCCTTCAATTACGATCTCGCCATCACCTTCTTCGTCACCGCGCTGCTGGCCCTGGCCTGCTGGTGGCGCGCGGGCTGGGCACTGCGCCTGCTCTGGTCCGTCGCCAGCGTCATGCTTCTGGTGCTCGTCTTCTGGCTGCACATCGCCTATCAGCGATCCACCGTTGTGGCCGTGCGCAATTTCTACGGCACTCTCCGCGTCAAGCAGACCTACGGCTATCCCGGCGCAACGCTGCGCACGCTCACCAATGGAACCATCGAGCACGGCACGCAGATGTTCGGCACCGACGCTCAGCGCAAAACGCCCACCACCTACTACGCGCAGGACTCCGGCATCGGGCTCGCGCTGCGCTTCTGCTGCCTCGGCCCAAACGGGTCCAGTTCGATCCCTGGCCGCCCCCGCACCATCGGCGTCATCGGTCTCGGCGCGGGAACACTTGCCGCTTACGGCCAACCCGGCGACCGCATCCGCTTTTACGAGATCAACCCCGCGGTCGTGCCCATCGCGCAAAATGTGTTCACCTACATCCGCGATTCCGGCGCTCAAATCGACATCACCGGCGGCGACGCCCGCACCTCTCTCGCGCACCAGGCGCCGCAGCACTTCGATGTGCTCGCCGTCGACGCATTCTCCGGCGACGCCATCCCCCTGCATCTGCTCACTGTGCAGGCGCTCTCGCTCTACCGCCGCCATCTCGCCCCAGGCGGCATCATCGCCTTCCACATCTCCAACCAGCACGTCGATCTGGAGCCGGCCATTGCCCTGCTGGCACAAAACGCAGGCATGCACGCTGTCCGCGTCACCAGTCCCCCTAATGACGACCGCGACGAGTTCAAAGCCATCTGGATGCTGCTGAGCGACAACGCGGCATTCTTTGCGCAGCCTCAAGTGGCGGCCGCTTCGCATCCGATTGTCTTCAGGCCCGGCCTGCGCCTCTGGACCGACGATTACTCCAGCCTGCTGCCTTTGCTGCGCTGGTAACCCCGCCTCTGCGCGGACAACTTGCCCTCCACCCCTCCCGCCCGCTAAAGTTTGAGCCGAGGCTTCTCCCGCGCCAGAGCGGGTGCCCCATGTCTCGCGTTTGAGACATGGGACTGGATTCGCGTAGTCTGCCAAGCCATAACCGCTTCCCTAAAGGACCCTGCATGTCTTCCTTGCCCGCTTCCGCCGTTGCCAACCGCGACATCGACTCCACGCTGCGCGAAAACCGCGTCTTCCCGCCGCCGCCGGAGTTCAGCGCCAAAGCGCACATCAAGAGCCTCGCCGAGTACGAAGCTCTCTACAAGCAGTCAATCGATGATCCCGAGGGCTTTTGGGGTGGCGCTGCGCGCGAACTGCACTGGTTCAAGACCTGGGACAAAGTTCTGGAGTGGAGTTTGCCCTGGGCCAAGTGGTTCGTTGGCGGCAAGCTCAATCTCAGCTATAACTGCGTCGATCGCCATGCGCTCGGCCCGCGCGCCCACAAAACCGCCATCATTTGGGAGGGCGAGCCGGGCGAAATCCGCCGCCTCACCTACGCCGAGCTGCACGTCGAAGTGCAGAAATTCGCCAATGCGCTCAAGTCGCTCGGCATCCAGAAAGGCGATCGCGTAGCCGTCTACATGGGCATGACGCCCGAGCTGGCCATCGCTCTGCTCGCCTGCGCGCGCATTGGCGCCGTGCACTCCGTCATCTTCGGCGGATTCGCCGCCAACGCCATCGCCGACCGCGTCAACGACTCCGGTTGTGTGGCCATCATCACGCAGGACACAAGCTATCGCCGCGGCAACGAAATCAAGCTCAAGCAAACCGTCGACGAAGCCATGCCCGCCTGCCACACTGTGAGGCATGTTGTCGTCTACCGCCGCACCGGCTCGCCGGTCACCATGGTCGAGGGCCGCGATCACTGGTGGCACGACCTGGTTGCTGCCGCCGCGCCCGTTTGCCCCGCCGAGCACATGGACTCGGAGGATCCGCTCTACATCCTCTACACCTCCGGCTCTACCGGCAAGCCCAAGGGCCTGCTGCACACCACCGGCGGCTACTCCGTGCAAACCTACCTCACTACCAAATACATCTTCGACCTGCGCGACGACGACATCTACTGGTGCACCGCCGACATTGGCTGGGTCACCGGCCACTCCTACATCGTCTACGGCCCGCTGCAGAACGGCGCTACCGTCCTCATCTACGAGGGCGCGCCCAACTTCCCTGACTTTTCGCGTTTCTGGAAGATCGTCGACGATCATCGCGTCAGCATCTTCTACACCGCGCCCACAGCCATCCGCGCCTTCATCAAGTGGGGAGACGAGCACGTTGAAAAACACAAGCTCGATTCGCTGCGCCTGCTCGGGACGGTTGGAGAACCGATTAATCCTGAAGCGTGGATGTGGTATCGCGAGAAGATCGGCCACAATCGCTGCCCCATTGTCGATACCTGGTGGCAGACTGAGACCGGTGCCATCATGATTGCGCCCATTCCCGGCGCAGTGCCCACCAAGCCCGGCTCGGCCACGCGCCCCTTCTTCGGCATCCAGGCTGAGGTGGTCACGAAGCCGGACGCCAATGGCCACTTCGAATCTGTCCCCGCCGGCTCGGGAGGCCTGCTTATCATTCGCAAGCCCTGGCCCTCCATGGCCCGTACTGTCTATGGCGATCCTGAGCGCTTTATCAAGACGTACTGGTCCGACGTTCCCGGCTGCTACTTCACCGGCGACGGCGCGCGCCAGGACGCCAACGGCTACTTCTGGCTCATGGGCCGCGTCGACGACGTAATCAATGTGAGCGGTCATCGCCTCGGCACCATGGAAGTCGAGTCCGCACTCGTGGCGCACCCCAAGGTCGCCGAAGCCGCCGTCGTGGGCCGGCCTGACGATTTGAAAGGGCAGGCCATCGCCGCCTTCGTCACGTTGGAGTCCGGCAACGAGCCTTCGGACCAGTTAAAAGACGAGCTGCGCAAGTGGGTATCGAAAGAGATCGGCTCGCTGGCTCGCCCGGACGATATAAGGTTCACCGAAGCGTTGCCCAAAACCCGCAGCGGCAAAATCATGCGCCGCCTGCTCCGCGATCTTGCCACACACGGCGAGATCAAGGGCGACGTCACCACGCTTGAGGACTTCACCGTGATTGCGAAGCTGCGCGAAGCGGAAGAAGGCTAGCGGTCTCAATGCCTCACGCCGGCGCCTTAAACCATGAGTGAGGCGGGGTCAGCCACCCACCGCCTGCTAGAATCGAAAGCCGTAGCAGCCTTGTCCATAACGCATGACCTCGACTCGACCACGCGGACGATAGCTACATCTCACGCCATCAGGTCCGCCCCACCAGCGCCACCGGAGTCCCCTAATGAAATGCCTGAACTGCGGTAATGAGATGACCACTAACCAAGTCATCACCAAGAAGGACAGTATCTCGTATGACATGTGCGATAAGTGCGGTAGCCTCTGGCTGGATGCCGGCGACCTGGACAAGATGGCCTACAAAACTATCGGCAGCATCGAATACTGCGAAGAGATCGGGACCGACGAACCCGAGAAGCAACCAAAGAAGTGTCCCCGATGCGACGACTTCAAACTGAGCAAGGTAAGGTTCCTTGAGTCGGACGACATCGATATTCACCTCTGCAGAAACTGCGGCGGCTTCTGGCTCGACGGTGGCGAGTTAAAGCAGATCGACAAAACGCTCGCCGGAGATGGGTCAGCCCAGGGTCATGGCTTTTCCGACTTCGTCAATGATGTCCATATTCCGTACTGGTACAAGCGAATCAAAACGCCAAGCTCGGAAACGGACTTCACCGTGGGCGTTCCTCCAATAAAGGATGCGGTCGAAAAGGAAAAGACTTCCGATATCTGTCCCGCATGCGGACAAAATCTGGTTGTGTATTCTATCTTCTCCATGGACTTTGAAGGCTGCCCGAAATGCAAGGGAATCTGGCTGATCAAAGATGAGTTGCGAAAACTGAAGAACAAGGTGAACGGCGGGTCCATGCGCTGGCTGAACGACGAGATTGCGGACATGGAGAAGACGAGTGCGCGAGTGACTAATCGCTCATGCGTGAAATGCAAGACCACCAAGATGGTTTCCGTTATCTTCGGCAAATCCTCCGTCATTGTCGATTGGTGCCCGCAATGCCACGGAGTCTGGCTCGATAAGGGAGAATTCGAGACCATCACTGCTTATTTGCGCGAAGAATTGGGCGCCATGCACCCAAAGGACGTCGAAAAACTTGTAGCAGAGGACATCGAGCGCGTCTGGAGCGGGGGGCCGGAGAGTCGCGGCCAGGAACTCCTGGACGCCGCTGCCGCCTTCTCTGCCCTCATCAACACCACCATTTTTGACCATCCGGCACTCTTCAAGCTCTCCACGACTGCTGGTGCTATTTCGCGATCGATGTAGATCTACTGGTCGCAGCCGAGTACACGCGACCTTTTCGTATCATTCACGCCGGGGAACGCATGGCCGCACTGATTGAAGCAATCACTGTAAAGCGCAAGATGGTTTTTGAGTTTGAAGGCACTCCGTATTACTGCCTTGAAGCTGAGATTTCCACGCCCACCGCTCGCGGCGGCCAGACTCTCGTCCGCCTCAAGATGCGCAACTTGCTCACGCGCGCCGTCTTCGACAAGACCTTCAAAGCCGGCGAGAAGTTCAAGGAGCCGGACCTCGAGCTTGTCGAGTCGTCGTATCTTTACAGCGACGCAGACGGCTCGTATTTCCTTGACCAGCAGAGCTTCGATACCCATGCGCTTTCCCCGAGCATGGTCGGCGACGCGCTCAATTTCCTCGTGGAGGGCGCGATCATCCAGTTGCACAAGTTCAACGGCAACCCCATCGGCTTGCAGTTGCCCGCCCAGGTCGAGCTCAAGGTTGCTTACACTGAGCCCGGCGCGCGCGGCAACACCTCAGGCGACGTCACCAAGTTTGCCCGGCTGGAGACTGGCCTGGAAATCAAGGTTCCCCTCTACGTTCAGGAAGGCGAAACGGTGAAGGTCTACACCGAAACCCGCGAGTTCGCGGGACGGGCCTGACCGTCGCTTGAAGCGCGGATGCAGCGGAAAGTAGCCGCTCATCCTTCGCGGGCGTAGAATACAAGCCACGGAGGCCATTTGTCATGGCTGCGCAACCTTCCCTGATCCCGGTCGAGGAGTACCTGAGGATGACCTCAGATCCCGACTGCGAGTACGTGGCCGGTGTCATCGAGGAGCGACCTGTGGGCGAGTACGACCATGCAACTTGGCAAACGATCCTGGCGGCCTTTTTTACCATTCGACAAAAGGAACTGGGAGTTGAGGCGCGAACTGAATTACGAGTACAGGTTGGACTAGACCGCTTCCGCGTACCGGATGTAACGCTCCTCAGCCGCACCGCGCCCCGCGAACAAATCATTACCCACGCGCCACTGGCGGTCTTCGAAATTCTGTCTCCTGAGGACACCATGTCGCGGATGCTCGAAAAGCTCGCCGAATATGAGCGAATGGGCATCGGCGCCATTTGGTTGATTGAGCCGACGAAGCAACTCTTCTTCCGCTATTGCGAGGGCCAGTTGACGCCTCGCACTGTCTTCGAACTTCCTGGAACTTCATTCGTGGTTCCGTTCGCCGAGATCGCAGCCCTCGCGGAATGAGAAGCTCGCAGTTGGCCGCTAAAAGCTGATGGCTGATAGCTATCTCCCGTAATCCCGCCCACCCATTTCCCGTCTATTTCCGTGTGAGTCCCACGGTAGAAGTGCGTTATCGCTGCCCCTGTTGTGGATATAAAACTCTCGAAGCGCCCGGAGCCCTCAAGCTCTGCCCCGTCTGCTGGTGGGAGGATGACGGCCAGGAAGACCGCGACGCCTCTGAAGTGCGTTTGACCGTGAATGGCCAGCTCAGCCTGACCGAGGCCCGCGAGTACTTCATCCAATATGGCGCATCTCACCCTCGCTTTCTCTCCTATGTCCGCAAGCCACAACCTGCTGAACACTGACAGCCTCGCTCCCACGTCCCCTCTTCCCTTGTTCCTTTGTTCCCTGTTTTTCCCCGTTTGACCCTGCCTGCAAACCCCCGTACCATAAGACGAGGTATTCCCCCGGCCAAACGGCGCTGTAGTGTCTGCAACGACAGCCCGTGGCCGAAATGATTCTGGCGCGTGCGCCGGGAAGGCAAAACGTTGAGTTCCAGCGGCACCCTCGAAAGCAATCCTGAAACGGCCGATCCACAGCACGATCACGATCACGCCGCCGAAAGCCACGACCACCAGCACGGTCCCGTTCTCAATCCTGAATGCACTCGGGAAATCGTCATCGATGTCCCTGCCGACGAAGTGGCCAAAAGCTGGCGCAACGTCGCGGCCGGCTATCGCAAGTACGCCAAGATTCCCGGCTTCCGCGCCGGCAAAGTGCCGGAGTCCATCATCCGCCGCCGCTTCGCCACCGAGATCCGCAAAGAAGTGCTTGACACGCTGCTGCCAGAGCGCTTCAACAAGGCGGTCAGCGAACTGAACGTTCGCCCCGTCGGGCAGCCGCAGGTCACCGAGCTTTCTCTCGACGAAGGCTCTCCGCTGCATGCAAAGGCCGTCTTTGAAGTCCTTCCTGCGTTCTCTATCGATGGCTACAAGGACGTGACGGTTCCCAAGCCATCCGTCGAGATTACCGAGGAAGAGTTCCAGCACGAGCTCGATCAGCTTCGCGACTCGCGCGCCACCGTGGAACCAGTCGAGGAAGACCGCGCTCTCGCCGACGGCGATTGGGCGCAGATCAGCTACAAGGGACAGTTTCAGAATGAATCGACTGAACCCGCGCCGGAAGGCGCCGAAGCGCAGCCTGCCGAAACACAGCCGCTCACGGGAGAAGATACGCTGGTCGAGATCGGCGGAAAAGACACCGTTGAAGCGTTCACCACCGCGCTGCGCGGCGCAAAGCCTGGCCATGAGTTGAAGGTCGAGGTCATCTATCCCGCCGACTACTCCCAAACCAGGCTTGCTGGAAAGACCGTCGCCTACGATGTCGAAGTGAAGGCCATCAAAAAGCGCATCCTTCCCGAATTGAATGACGACTTCGCTAAGGAGATTGGCCATTACGAAAGTTACGCCGATCTTGAGAAGAGCGTCCGCGAGTACGTGGCCAGCCGGAAGCGCCGCAGCGTTGTGGCCGAAACCAAAGATCACCTGCTCGCCGCGCTTGTCGATCGCTACATTTTTCCGGTTCCCGAGTCGCTCGTGCAGGACCAGATTGACACGCGCCTCGATCGCGGCCTGCGCGCCCTGGCCGCACAGGGAATGCAGCCCGAGCAGATGCGCAAGCTCGATTTCAACCGCCTTCGCGCGGCGCAGCGTGATAGCGCCGTGGCCGAGGTTAAGGCCAATGTCCTTCTCGATCGCATCGCCGGCGAAGAAAATATTACGGTCAGCGACGAGGAAATGGACAACGAATTGCAGATGGCCGCCATCCAGTCACGTGAGCCTTTGGATACCCTGAAGGCGCGATTGACCAATGACGGTGGAATGGCTAGGATCAGGGAGCAATTAAGACGCGACAAAACGTCAACGACACTTTATGACCGCCTGCCCGCGTAAGCGAGCGCGCAGCGAAGATTTTGACTTTTGCGATGAAAGCATCCAATAGAAACAGGCAGAAACTGGAAAAAGCTAGAAGCTAGCATCTAGCAGCTAGGAGCTGACGAAAGAATGGCATTAGTTCCCATGGTGGTTGAGCAGACGAGCCGAGGCGAGCGCGCCTACGATATTTACTCGCGTCTGCTGCGCGATAACATTATCTTTCTTGGTACCCCGATCGACGACCAAATCGCCAATCTTGTCGTCGCCCAGATGCTTTTTCTCCAGGGCGAGGATCCTGAAAAAGACATCTCGCTCTACCTCAACTCGCCGGGCGGTTCCATCACCGCGGGCCTGGCCATCTACGACACCATGCAGTTCATCAAGAACAATGTGGTCACCTATTGCATCGGCCAGGCTGCCAGCATGGGCGCCTTTCTTCTGCTGGCTGGAACCAAGGGAAAGCGCTTTGCCCTGCCGAATTCGCGCATTCTCATCCATCAGCCCTCCATGGGCGGCCTGAGCGGCCAGGCTACCGACATCGACATTCATGCGCGCGAAATTCTGCGCATCCGCGAAATCACCAACAACCTTATCGCCCACCATACCGGGCAGCCCCTCGAACGGATCGAGCGCGACGTCGAGCGGGACTTCATTATGAACGCGCAACAAGCCAAGGAATATGGAATTGTGGACGAGATCATCGACCGGCCCCGTACCTAAGGGTAACCTCGCCGTAACCTAGCGGTGCCACGGGATTTGGATTAGACTCGTTCCTCAGGGGGAGCAACCAGTATGAAGACGCGCACGGGACCCGAAGAGGCGTTGCGCTGCTCGTTCTGCCATAAATCGCAGGACGCCGTAGCCAAATTGATCTCTTCGCCCAGCGACTACCCTCGCGCTTATATCTGCGATGAGTGCGTGGCCGTCTGCAACTCCATCCTCGATGACGACCGCACTGAAGCTGCTCCCGCGACCACGGCAGGCCATCTCCCCAAGCCGACTGAAGTCAAAAGCTTCCTCGATGACTATGTCATCGGCCAGGACCAGACCAAGAAAAAGCTCGCCGTTGCCGTCTACAACCACTACAAGCGCATCCAGATGAACCGCACGCGCAACAACGAGGTCGAGCTGGCAAAGTCGAACATCCTGCTCATCGGCCCCACCGGTTCCGGCAAAACACTGCTCGCGCACACGCTGGCCAAGATGCTCGATGTGCCCTTCGCGATTGTCGATGCCACCACGCTCACTGAGGCCGGCTACGTCGGCGAGGATGTCGAGAACATCATCCTCAAGCTCCTGCAGGCTGCTGACGGCGACGTCACCCGTGCCCAGCAGGGCATCATCTACATCGACGAGATCGACAAGATCGGCCGCAAAGACGAGAACCCCTCCATCACCCGCGACGTTTCGGGCGAGGGCGTGCAGCAGGCGCTGCTCAAGATTCTCGAGGGCACCGTGGCCAACGTTCCTCCGCAGGGCGGCCGCAAGCATCCGCATCAGGAGTTCACAGCCGTCGATACCACCAATATCCTCTTCATTTGTGGCGGCGCTTTCGTAGGTCTCGAGCGCGTTGTGGGCCGGCGCGTCGGCAAAAAGGCGCTCGGCTTCCGCACCGTCGATGCCGATGCCGATCAGGCAACCACCCGCTCGCATCGCGACACCGAGCTGCTGCGTAAAACCGAGCCGCAGGATCTTATCAAGTACGGCCTGATTCCCGAGTTCGTCGGCCGCCTGCCCGTTATGGGCGTCCTCGATGAGCTCGACGAGCCTGCGTTGATTGAGATTCTCACCAAGCCGCGCAATGCCATCCTCAAGCAATACCAGCGCCTGTTCGAGTATGAGAATGTGCGCCTGCACTTCACGCAGGATGCAGCCTGCGCCGTCGCCCGCGAGGCCCTGGCCCGCAAGGTCGGCGCGCGCGGCCTGCGCATGATTCTCGAAGAGCTGATGCTCGACCTGATGTATCACCTGCCGAGCAACAAGCGCGTCCGCGACCTGGAAATTACCAAGGATATGGTCGAGCGCCGCGATCTGAGCCTCTGCCTGCTTGAAAAAGCCGGATAGGGCATTCCGGATTCAAAGTTTCTCAAAGAGCCGCTCCACTGGAAGCGGCTCTTTTTATTTCGACTGTGATTTGATTCGCTACTCGTCTCAATCCTCGCGACCCCGCAAACGCGGCTTCACCGCGAACCTCGTTTCGGGTTTCTGGAAAGCTCGGCCCCCTCGCCCTCAAAGTCCCCCGTGCGTTCCATCGCAGAAGGGCTTATTCGACGTGTGCTTACATCCGCACAGATACGCCGTCTCCGTCTCTGTTGCTTCGAACTTTACCGGAGTAAAGCCGCTGCCCTTGTGGCTGCCGTCGCAAAACGGCTGGTTTGCGCTTTTGCCGCAGGCGCACCAGAAATAGCACTTGCCGGTCTCGAGCTCAACAGCGTACGGGCCCTTTTGCGCGATCGTGGGTTCTGACATTCGTTTGTCTCCTATACGGCATCATAGAACGGCGAGACCAGACGCACGTTTCTCGTCCGCAGCAAAAGTCCGCAGGGTCGAATGTTGAGAGATCTGCCGTTGTTTTCAGTTTCCCGGAACCCCTTCCTGCAGCTATGCTCAGGTGCATGCACGCGCTGTCGCCTCTCATCTCGCTCGCGTTCGCAAGCTCCGTGGCCTTCGGTCAAGCCCCTCCGCCGGCGCCGGCATTTGAAGTTGCCTCCGTGAAGCCGGACCAGCGCATCGTCGGACTCGACTACAACAATCAACTCACGTATTCGTCCGGCAGGTTTACAGCCAGGAACGTCACGCTGAAGCGCCTTGTAGCGGAGGCCTATCGCGTGCAATTGAGCCAGATATCAGGGCCGAGCTGGATTGACCGGAATGAATACGACATCGACGCAAGAACGGCAGAAGCCGCCACCAGGGAGCAAATGGCGCTGATGCTGCGCAGCCTTCTCGCGAGCCGATTCAATCTGCAGCAGCACAGCGAGGCGCGAGAGATGCGCGTATACGACTTGGTCGTCGGCAATACCGGCCCAAAAATTCACCCGATAGGCGACGGAGAAACTGCAGCGGCAAACTCCGGATCCAGTTTTCACGGAGACATGCGCAAGTTCGCGGACTTTCTGGCCGTCATGTTCACCATGCCGGCGGCAAGCAGTCCAAGTGAACCGGTCATAGCGGGTGGTCCCCAGATTCCGGTATTGGACAAGACCGGACTTACGGGTATTTACGACTTCAGTGTGGACATGCGCCCCGAGCTGGGTACGGATGGGTTCACCTCGTGGCAGCGCATCCTGCAGGATCAGCTGGGACTGAAGATCGAAAGCCGCAAAGAAAACGTATCGGTAATGGTTATCGACGAAGCAGCAAAAGTCCCAACCGCAAACTAAGCGTCAAATAGCGCGGCGCCCGCCACTTACATTTTTCTTGCATCGACGCATGACTTTCGTCATGGTGCCAATAGTCCATTCCTCCCATTCGCCGCACTGCCCGTTCCGCTGTACAATCCCTACATGACTCCTCGACTGGCCCGGCAAATCGGGCCATGACAGGTGTCGAATGCATTCAGGGGAACCGATGACCGCAACCCGCGAAAAAAACGAGCCGCGCAAGCTGCCTATGATGCCCATTCGTGACATGGTCATCTTCCCCTATATGATGACGCCCTTCGTCGTGGGCCGCGAGTCCAGCGTGCGCGCTCTTGAAGAAGCGCTCAACGCCGACCGCAAGATCTTTCTTGCCACGCAGCACGACGCCTCCATTGACGAGCCCAAGGCCAAGGACATCTACCAGGTCGGCGCCATTTGCAACATCGTGCAGAGCGTAAAAATGCCTGACGGCAACATCAAGGTTCTCGTCGAAGGCGTCGAGCGCGCCAAATCCATCGAGGTGAACGACCGCGACGGCTTTTTCGTGGCCACGGTGCGCACAGGCAAAACCCAGTTTGAGATGACGCCCGCCGCTGAGCAGCTTATGCAGCGCGTCACCACGCTGTTTGAGAACTACGTCAAGCTGCAGCAGTCGCTCAACTACGAAACCATTATCGCCACGGTGAAGATGGACGAGCCGGCCAAGCTCTCTGACACCATCGCAGCCAATTTGCAGATCGGCATTGAAGAGAAACAGGAACTGCTCGCCGTCTTCGATCCGGCCGCTCGCCTTGCGCGCATCGCCGATGTGCTCGATGTCGAAATCGAAAAGCTCGATCTTGATCGCAATATCCAGTCCCGCGTCAAGCGCCAGATGGAGCGCGCGCAAAAAGAGTACTATCTCAACGAAAAAATCAAGGCCATCCAGAAGGAACTGGGCCGCGGCGAAAAAAGCGAGTTCGACGAGCTGCGCAAGAAGATTGAAACCGCAGGCATGCCCAAGGAAGTCCTCGAAAAGACCATCCAGGAGCTCAAGAAGCTCGAGGCCATGCCGCCCATGTCGGCCGAGTCCACTGTCAGCCGCAACTACATTGACTGGCTGCTCGCCGTGCCGTGGAAGAAGAAGTCCAAAGAAACCCGCTCTATCGATTACGCCGAAAAGGTTCTCAACACCGACCACTACGGCCTTGAAAAAATCAAGGAGCGCATCCTTGAGTTTCTCGCCGTCCGCCAGTTGGTCAAAAATCCCAAAGGCTCCATCCTCTGCTTCGTCGGACCTCCCGGCGTAGGGAAAACTTCGCTCGGCATGTCCATCGCCAAGTCTACTGGCCGCAAGTTTGTGCGCCTGTCGCTCGGCGGCGTGCGCGACGAAGCTGAAATTCGCGGCCACCGCCGCACCTATATCGGCGCCATGCCCGGCCAGATCATCCAGCACATGAAGCGCGCCGGCACCAAGAACCCCGTCTTCCTTCTCGACGAGGTCGACAAAATCTCTTCGGACTTCCGCGGCGATCCGGCCTCCGCGCTGCTTGAAGTTCTCGATCCCGAGCAGAACACCACCTTCCAGGATCACTATCTCGACGTGGACTACGACCTCTCGCAGGTTTTGTTCGTCGCCACGGCCAACGTGCTGCACACCATTCCGCCTGCGCTGCAAGACCGCATGGAGATTCTCCGCCTGCAGGGCTACACCGAGCAGGAAAAGCTCGAGATCGCCCGCCAGTACCTCGTCAAGAAACAGCGCGAACAGACAGGCCTCAGCGAGAAAAACATTGTCTTCAACGATGACGCCATCCTTGAGATCATCCGCTATTACACGCGGGAGGCGGGCGTCCGCAACCTCGAACGCGAAATCGGCAACGTCTGCCGCAAAGTTGCCCGCAAGGTGATCAAGGCCGGCGCCAAGCACAAGGAAGAGATCGCCGCCGCAAACATCAACGAGTTTCTTGGCGTGCCCAGGTTCCGTGACTCTGAGGCGCACGAAAAGAGTGAAGTCGGCCTCGTCACCGGCCTCGCATGGACTGAAGTTGGCGGCAGCATCCTTACCACTGAAGTGCAGGTCCTCGACGGCAAAGGCAAGCTCACCATCACCGGCCAACTCGGCGACGTGATGCAGGAGTCAGCGCAGGCCGCGCTCGCTTATATCCGCAGCAAGGCGCAGTCGCTCGGCCTCTCGCGCGAGTTTTATCGCAACGTCGACCTGCACCTGCACGTGCCCGAAGGCGCGATCCCCAAGGACGGACCCTCCGCCGGCATCACCATGGCCACAGCCCTCGCCAGCGCGCTCGCCAAAATTCCCGTGCGCCGCGACATCGCCATGACCGGCGAAATCACCCTCCGGGGTAAGGTGCTCCCCATCGGCGGCCTCAAGGAAAAACTCCTCGCCGCACTCCGCGCCGGCATCTTCGAGACCATCCTGCCCCGCGCCAACGAGAAGGATCTCTCTGAGCTGCCAGACAACATCAAGAACGCCATGAAGCTCCACTTTGTCGACACCATGGACGAAGTGCTGGCGCTCGCGCTGGAGCGCCCGCTGCCCACGCCGCTGCCCGCCGAAACCGAAACCCTGGCTTCCGTTCCGCCGCCTGAAGTCTCCGGCAACTTTCCCGCACCGCAATAGCAGCTAGCTAGCGGGCCGGCCTATCTGCATGAAGACCGGGGCAGAAAATACCACCTTGCAGTAGCATCCCAAAATGCACAGCGTGGCCAGAACGCAGGCGCGGCAGGTACACTTGTCCCGGCATTCGCCTCGGGGTTTCCATGCTCAGTCGCCGCACATTTCTAAAAACCAGCCTCACCACCGGCGCCGCTGCTCTTCCACTGGCCTCGGTTCTCGACGCAGCGCAACAACCCGCTGACCAGGCCGCAACACCAGCGACGCCGGCATATCAACTCGCGGCCGTGCCCGCTCGCCTGCCGCAGGCCGACCTGGCCGCCGAGCCGTGGCAGCAACGCGTGCGCCGCGTAGGCCAGACCAACATGACCGAGCACGACCCGGCCGTGATGAACGTCGAAGAGTGGGCCGATTACTGGCACGCGTCCAAAGTCGACGTTGTCTATGTGAGCGTGACGGGCATTCTTGCTTTCTACCCCTCGAAAGTGCCGTTTCATCGGCACGGAAAATTTCTCAATGGCCGCGATTTCTTTGGCGAGTGTGCGGCCGCCGCAAAAAAGCGCGGTATGCGCGTCGTGGCGCGCATGAGTCCCGACCTGAACTGGCCCGACGCGCTCGCGGCTCACCCGGAGTGGGCCATGCGCCACAAGGACGGCTCGCCGCTACTCAGCGCCGAAGATCCGCGCCTCTTCAAGACGTGCATGTTTTCCACCTACATGGATGATTACGTGCCCGCCATCATGCGCGAAGTCAATTCGCTCTACGATGTCGATTGCTTTTACACCAACGGCTGGCCGCCGCTCGGCAATTTGCCGGAGTGTTTTTGCGCAATCTGCAGCAAGTTGCCGGCGAGCGGCACGCCCGCGTACTGGCGCGCCTTTACTCAGCGCGTGCTGGCGTTGTGGCAGCGCTACGACGCGATCGCGAAAGAAAAGAAAGCTGAAAGCTTTTTCTTTGCCAACTCCGGCGGCAATGTGCGCGGCGGACCAAATCTGGATCAGCTCGGCAAGATCATCTCCTGGTTCCAGGCCGATAACCAGGGGCGCAACTATCTTGATCCGGCCATCTGGGGATGCAGCCTGCAAGGCCGGGTGTGCAACGCCGTGCTCGACGGGAAGATTGCCGCGAACGTTACCGGGGCCTACGTCACCACCAATCCCGGCTGGCGCAATGCTTCAAAAAGTCCCGAAGAAATGCGCATGTGGTTCAACGAAACCCTCGCCAGCGGCATGCGCCCCTACTCCCATTTCGTCGGCGCGGAGACGGGCTTTGGCGAGGATCGCCGCTGGCAAAAGGTGAGCGAAGACTACTTTCTCTGGACTGCGCGCCACGATGCGCACCTGGCCACGCGCCGCTCCATCGCCAATATCGGCGTCGTCTTCGGGCAGAGCACGCAACTGCTCTATCCGGGCCCCTCGTCGGAACGCAGCCGCACCTACATGCACGAGACCACGCAGCGGCATCTACGACGCGCTGCTGCGCGGCCGCTTCGCGTTCGATTTCGTGCATGAGGATCGGCTCGACGCCGAACGGCTGGCGAAATATCGCGCACTCCTGCTGCCCAACGTCGCGATGCTCAGCGACCGGCAATGCGAGCAGCTCCGCGATTATGTGCGCGCCGGCGGCTCGCTGATGGCCGGCTTTGAGACCAGCCTCTACGACGAAAACCTCAATCCGCGATCTGACTTCGGCCTGGCAAGTCTCTTCGGCGTTTCCAAGGCGGGCGATCCGGTGGGCACCAACGGCAACGGCTACTATGCGCGCATCCAGGATCCGCAAGCGGCGCATCCGCATCCGATTCTGGAAGGGTTCACCAATACCAACTGGTTTCCGGGCGCGCAGAATCGCGTGCCGCTTAAGCCGGTTGAACAACCACTCCTCACGGTTGTGCCGG
Source organism: uncultured Acidobacteriaceae bacterium (assembly GCA_963841095.1). GTDB lineage: Bacteria > Acidobacteriota > Terriglobia > Terriglobales > Acidobacteriaceae > Telmatobacter. Next base: position 21,352 of record CAWJBE010000009.1, on the reverse strand, counting down.
GATTTGTGCGCTATCCTCCCGAACTGGCCTACCCGCCCGTCTCGCACACCAACGAGCCGGCCGTCGTGCTGCGCGAGGAGGCCCCGAGCCGCCTGGCGTGGATCTCGGGCGATGTCGAGCGTACTTACTGGATCACCGGTGATGGCGATATGCTGCGCCTGCTTCACAACACGATTTGCTGGATTACCCGCGACGAGCGCGTGGTCACCGTCGATGGGCCCGGCTTCATCGAAATGTTCGCCTGGGAAACCGATCCGGGCTACGCCGTTCACCTGCTCAACTATTCCAACGCTAACGCGTTTCACGGCTGGCTGCAGTCGGTCGAACCGCTTGGCGAACAGCGCGTCAGTATAAAGCTGCCCGCCGGAGTGGGCGTACATTCCGTCGAACTACTCAAAGCCGAGCGCCGTCTGCCCTTCGTTCTCGACGATCGCGGGCTGCACTTCACCGTACCGTCGGTCGCGGATTATGAGGTGGCCGCGATCACGGTAGCATAGTGCGCGCCGAGCCTCTTTTAGGCCGCTCAGATCCGCTATGCCCGATTGCCGGAACTCTGGTTTTCAAGCAGCCGCTCAAGTGCATCGCACGCCGTCTTCACGCCGTTCTCTCGCGCCACCTCGTCGGCCACGCTCCGCGCCCGCGCTTCGAAATCCGGCTCCGCGAGCATCGCCCGTACCCTCCGCGCCACGCGCCACGGCTTGTAGGCTGCCCGCTGGATCACGCGCGCCACGCCCATGCGCCGCATGCGCCGCGCGTTGTCCGGCTGGTCGTGCGAGTAGGGCATGATCAGCATCGGCCGCCCCGCGCGCAGGCATTGCGCCGTCGTTCCCACGCCGCCCTGGTGCACCACCAGCGCCGCGCGCGGAAACAAGCCCGAGTACGGTGCATACTCCGCCACGCAAATTGAATCCGGCAGCGGCATATCGGGGCGATTCCTTTGGTCGTTGCCGATGAGAAGCACAGCGCGCACGCCCAGCTTTATCGCTGCCCGCGCAGATTGCTCGTAGAAATTTCCCGCAGCCAGCACCGCAGCCGAGCCCAGCGTGAAAACCACGGGCGGCTCACCGGCCGAGAGAAACTTCTCCAACTGCGGCGGCAGCGCGGCGTTCCCAGCGTCAGAGTCGTAAAAGCAAAATCCAGTGATCAGCGTATTTTCCGGCCAGTCCTTTTGCTTCACGCCCAGCACGCGCGAAAAAAGCGCCAGCACAAGATTCGGCGAGTGCTTCGCATCGAAGATGGGATTTTTGCCCATGGGCAATCCCAACTCTCGCCGCAATTCGTAAATCGGCTCAGGCCATTTGCGCGTGACAAACCGCGCCAGCCGCCGCATCGCGCGCCCCATTCCTTTAATCTTGTCCGCCCGAGCCAGCCGCGGGTACGGCGGCAGCACCGGCGGATCGAAGGCCGAGAAAAAGGAGAACGGCGCCAGCACATAACTCGCCCACGGAATGCCGGTGACCTCCGCCACGATCGGCCCCGCATAGTTCAACTCGCCCAGCAGCAGCAGGTCGGCGCGCGTGGGCCTGGTCGCCGCGTCCAGCAAGTCGTCATAGGTCTGCCGCAGCACAGGAAACAGAAACTGGCGCAGCCCCGTCTCTGTCCCCTTCTTCACGTCGTAAACCATCTCCACGAGCAGCGTGTTTTTTGGATCGATGTCGGGCCGCAGTGCGTGGAACTCGAGGCCCAGCGGCTCGATCTTCGGCCGGTAGATCTCAGGCAGCGCCATCACCGGCGCATGTCCGCGCCGCTTCAGCTCCAGCGCAATCGCAATCAGTGGATTGATATCACCAAACGTTCCAATGTTCGACAGAACAATCCGCAATCCTGGCTCCCCGGTGCGTGAATGATTCGCACTTTTGAGAGTAATGCATCGGCCTGCAAGTGCCTGCGCCGGCGCCCAACTCGCCTTTGAAAGATTCTGTGCCTCTTATAGTATGAATTCCGGGCAAGTTGTTCCCTGACCCCTGACCCCTGACCACCGACCCCTGACCACCGACCACTGACCACTGTTCACTGTCTTTATGAAGCTTCTCCTCATCCTCATCGCCGTCGCTCTTGTCGCCGCCACCTTCTACGCCGACTACAAATGGCGCCAGTGGATGGCCGCCCGCCGCCGCGACCGCCAATAGCCTCGCACCTCAGGCTTGCTACTCCCTACTCCCTGGTCGCTTTTCCCTGGTCCTTACCTGCGCTTTCTTGTTCCCTTGTTCCCTCGTTCCCTTATTCCCTCGTTCTCTCGTTCCCTGCTTCCCGCATCCCTCCCGTTACAATGGCTTTAGGGAGCTGTCTTAAGAATATGATCCTTGCATCTGACTTCCCCTCGCGCCCAACCCGCGCCCGCTTGCGCCACTCTCGCCGAAACCACCCACGCTCGCCGCGCGCCCGCCTCTCGCTGGCCATCGCATTTGCCGCGCTGTTAGCCTCGGCCGCGTTCGTCTTCTCAGTCGCTGCGCACGCCCAGTTCGGCGCGCCAGATACCACCCCGGTCCACGACCCCGCCGCCCTCAAGCCGCCGCCGGGCGCTAAGGTCGCCATCGTCGAATTTGAAGACCTCGAATGCCCCGACTGCGCTAACGCCAACCCGCTGCTCAAAGAGGCCGCCGAAAAATACCACATCCCCTGGATCCGCCACGACTTCCCGCTCCCCTTCCACAACTGGAGCTTTCAGGCCGCCGTCAACGCCCGCTTCTTTGACACCAAAAGCAAGCAGCTCGGCGACGACTACCGCAACTACATCTTCGCCAACCAGGTCTCCATTGAGACCCCCGACCAGCTCCGCCAGTTCACTGAGAAATTCGCCGCCGCCCACGGCGTCGCGCTGCCCTTCGCCATCGATCCCATGGGCCGCCTGGCTGCAGAAGTCAAAGCCGACTACGCCCTCGGCCAGCGCATCGGCATCGAGCACACACCCACCATCTGGATCGTCACCAACGGCTCGCGCGCCGCACCCTTTGTCGAGGTCGTCGACCGCAGCAAGCTCTTCCAGCTCATCGACCAGGCCCTCGCAGAAACCCGCGGCCATTGAGGCCCGTTGCGCCGCTGCATGCGGAGTCCTTTCGCCGCCCCAGCGCCGCTTTCGCGAATTGATACAATGCTTTCGAACAGGCGTCTAACCGGAATGGAAATCTGCTCGTGTCCTCACAATTCGACAGGTGCAGCGCGACATTCGCGCGCGGGCAGCACTCTGTTTTCGCTGCTGTTCGCCGTCGTCGTGCTTGCGGCGGCCACCAGCCCGCATGCACTCTTCGCGCAGCTCCCCTCAATCAAGGTTCTTGACAACTCCGCGCTGCATCCGCCGGCCGGCGCTCGCGTCGCCATCGTGGAGTTCGACGACATGGAGTGCCCCACCTGCGCTCACTACAATCCGCTGCTTCGCCAGGCGGCGGAGCATTACAAGATCCCATTGATTCGGCACGACTTTATCATCCCCTTCCATAATTGGAGCCGCCGGGCCGCCATCGACGCGCGCTGGTTCGACACCCGCAGCAAGACACTCGGCGATGAGTTTCGCGATGCCGTCTTCGCGGACCAGGACAATATCTACAATCAGGGCGTGCTCAACCAGTTCGCTCTCAAGTTTGCACAGGATCACGGCATAGCGATGCCCTTTGCAGTCGATCCCATGGGCAAGTTCGACGCGGCGGTCAGCGCCGATTCCGATCTCGGCAAGCGCACCGGTGTCGACGCCACGCCAACCATCTTCATCGTCACCAGCGGAGGATCGTACAAGCAGGTCCTCGACCCCGATCGCGAGCTGTACCACGACATTGACCAGGCACTGGCCACGACGCGCGGCCGCTAAACCTGTAAGTGCCTCGTTGATTGATTGCGGAAAATCTTCGAGGGCGCCCGGTGGGTGCCCCAGGTCTCGCTTTTGAGACCTGGGATAACTCGATACTCCAACATCGATTCACACTGTCTGTCACTCGCTGCCGGCCCGCAGTCTCTTTCCAAAAATCAAATCGGCGTCCGCTTTGCGAACGCCGCTCCCAATCCCAATTCCCCGAGTCTCTGGTCCCTACTGGCTACCCCCTACTCCCTGTATTCTCACCAGCTCCTGCCCGCCCGGCGCCACCATCCGCGTCTGCTCCCCGCGCCAGTGGTCGATGTAGCTGATGCGGTGCACGCATCCGATCGTGCAATTCGGCGCGCAGCTCTTGGCCGTCAAATACTCGCGCTTCACGTCGGCGGTCGTGTACTCCGCAATGGGAACCCCCGGGTACCCGCGCTGCTGCGAGCAATAGTGCACCAGCCCGTCCTCGCAGATGTAGAGGTAGCGCGAACCCGCCCGGCAGCGCCAGTCGTTCGCCCGCCCCTGCACAATCGCTTCCTGAAACTTGTCAAACTGCGCGTAGTTCGTCTTCTTCCGGTTCGTCATCTCGTGGTAAACGCGCGCGTCTTCCGCCTTCAGCGGCTTCAGTTGCCCGTCCCCGTCGTGGATAATCCCGATCGTCGACTCAAACCCCAGCGCCAGCGCCCGCTTGCCGATCACCAGCGCGTCGTTGGGATCCTTGAAGCCCCCGCCCACCACCGAATTAATGTTTACGTGGAACTCGGCGAACTCGGCCAGCATCTCCAGCTTCTTGTCCAGCACCTTCAGGCTCTTCTTTGACACTTCGTCCGGCATCACGTTGTCAATCGAGATCTGCATGTGGTCCAGGCCCGCCTCGTTCAGCCGCATGATTCTCTCGGGAGTCAGCAGGTAGCCATTCGTAATCATCCCCGCAATCGCGCCAGTCTTTCTCATGCGGCGAATAATGTCGTCCAGTTGCGGATGCGTCAGCGGCTCGCCGCCCGAGATGCCGATCATCGCGGTGCCCAGCCGTCCCAGGTGGTCAATCCGCCGCAGCATCTCATCGAGAGGCACCGGCTCGCTCACCTTGTCGTACTCATTGCAGTAGCCGCAGCTCAGGTTGCAAAAGCGCGCGGGAATAATCTGCGCCAGCACCGGATGCGACGTGGACGCCAGCGCGCGCGCCACCATCGCATACTCGCGCGCCTTCCGCCGAGCCGCAATCGCCCGCCCACGCACCGTCGATCTCCGGGGAGTACCCATCCTTACTATTGAAACACAGAGCAAGCTAAATCATCTATTTGCGCCCAACCGCCAACCGCGGAGTGGCCGGGTGCCCCCGTCCTGGCTTTGCTAGGGTGGGTTCGGAGCTCGACTCACCACAAAATGGGTTGCACCAATCTGAGTTTTCCAATCCATCTTCCCCTGTTACCTGACGCCGACCCCTGATCCTCCGCCGCTATAATCGCCCCGAGGCCCGTCCATGCCGCTACCCCTCAACTCGCGTCTTCCATCCCACGCCCCAACCGCCTGCGTCGCGTTCGCTCTCGTTCTCGCATCTTTGTACCCGCTCGCCACGCGTGCCCAGGCCAGCGTGACCGAGGAACCCGCCAGCTTGCCTGAGGGATCCGCGCCGCCCCCAATCCTTGCCGTCGGCGCGCAATATTGCACCACGCACGTCTACGTTGCGCCCTCCGATCTTGACGCCTTCGTTTCGAGCTTTACCGCTACCTTTGGTGGCAGCGCTACCAAGCCCGGAACCACCACGGTCACGCCCACTCCCAGCCGTACTCTATGGCGCGCCGTGCGCACACCCGTTGGCCTGCTTTCGGTCTTTGCCTTTCAAACGCCCATCCCCTGGCCCTTCGGCGAGGAGCGCACCGGGTACATGGTTTCAAACATGGACCGGGCCATCGAGGCAGCGCACGACGACGGAGCCGAGGTCATCGTCGCGCCCTTCAAAGATGCCATCGGCGTCGACGCCATTCTGCAGTGGCCCGGCGGCGTCAGGATGCAGATCTATTCGCACTTCAATTTCACCATGAGCCCGCCGCTTGAAACCGTCCCCGACAACCGCGTCTATCTCTCGCCCGACACGGCCGACAACTTTGTCCGCGGCTTCGTCGAGTTCTCCGCGGGCCGCGTGCTTTCCGACGACCACCATGCCGACGCCGGCGAAATCGGTCGCCCCGGAGAAACCTATCGCCGCATTCGCATCCGATCAGGGTTCGGAAATATGCAGGTCATGGTCACCGACGGCCATCTGCCCTATCCCTTCGGCCACGAAACCACGGGATACGAAGTGCGCGACCTGAACGCAACACTCGCCAAAGCCAAAGCCGCAGGAGTGAAGATTCTCTCGCCGCCCTACACATCCGGCGGCCGCACCTCCGCCATCCTCGAATTCCCCGGCGGCTACATCGCCGAAGTCCACAGCTCTTCGACGCGCTGACTGGCTTGCTCGCCGATTTGCGGCTCCTCCGCCACGCTTCCATCAGGGCCGTCAAAATATCGTTGATCCCCGTCGGGTGGCTCGAGTCCCGGCCCGCTGATGCACCAAGAAACCGGGTGGGGCACCCAATTTAAGATCTCGAATTCGTCGTTCCATAACCCCTGTCGTCTGATCCCTGATCTCTGTTCTCTGCTCTCTGTTCTGGTCATTTGCCTCGATGCGGGCAGCCCGGCCAGCAGCACGGCCGCCGCATGCCCTCGATCAGCTCCGAGCACACCCGCTCGACATGCTGCTTCCGGGTCTCCGGTTTCTTCACTGAAGTCGTCCAGCAGATCCATTCATTGCGCGCCAGCGGAGTGATGTCCTCCCACGCGGCCCTGGCGGCAGCAGAAGCAAGAAGCGCCTGCCTTAAATCCGCCGGCACTGAATGCACCGTTCCACTTGAAAGTGCCTTTTTCGCCATGATGAGATTCCAAGTCCCTGCGTCCCTAGCTCCGGGGCACGCGACCCCTGATTCCTGATCCCTGATCCCTGACACCTGACCCCTACGTCCCGATCTCCAGCGCGCCCCGATCCCACTTCGCGCAGTTCGCCGCCGCCTCATACGTGCTCTGCAAAAACTCGAGCAGCGCAGCGTCCGGGTTCTCCGACTGCCGCATCGCCTCGTACGGAAAGATGAACTCGCCAAAAGTCTTGTCGAACCCAGCCTGCGCCGGCGCAATCGCGTAGTCCCTGTAGCCCGGCGGCTCAGGATACGCGTAGCTGTAGAAGAACGGCTCAATAAATCCGCCGCCCGGTGCGCCCGCTGCGCCCGGCCAGAATCCGCAACTGCTCACCTCGTGCGAATACGCATCGCGCGTTACGCGATCGGGCAGCCCCGGCATGCTCGGATGCTCCGGAGCAGTGCGCCCCGAAAAGCGCGTGCACGCCAGGTCCATCGCTCCCCAGAAAAGGTGAACCGGGCTCATCTTGCCGATGAACCGCGTGCGAAACTCCGTGATCACCCGCGTGGCCTGCAGCAGAATCCGCCAGAACCGCTGCGCATATTCGGGATCGTATGCGTGGTGCACCTCGTCCTGCTTGAACGGAATCGGCTGCGCCACCTCGCACGGTACCGGCCACACACGGCACAGCGTGCCCAGGCCGTCGAGCGCCGTCATCAAGCGGCTGTAAAACTCCGCCACCGTCATCGGCGCCAGGGCAATCGTCTTTCGCCCGCCATCGCTGGTCTGGATCAGCAGCACGTGATCCAGAAAATCGAAGTCGATCTGCAGCATGCGCGCGCCATGCGCCATCGGCATCGTCGTCAGGCCGCGCACGGTGGGGTAGAGCGTCACATTCCAGCAGTGATTGATCGGCGGCGTCAGCGCCATCCTCACCTTGCCCACCATCTGCAGCCACAGTTGCAGTGTGGCGCAGGTGTCGCTCCAAGCGCTCTGCGGCAGCGCAGGCCATACGTCGGAGTGTTGCGGCGCGTTCGATTCTGCGGGCATCGTTACCTCTCGCAGCCCATCATAAGCCCACCCGGCCTTTTACACCTCCGCCATCGCAACAGAATCACTCAGCCACGGCGCCAGATTCACTCTTCCGAACCCGCCCAAAACTTTATGAGCCTTTTTTCGAACAGATTCCGCATATCCCAATGAGCACATTTTTCCCCATGGAGGCAGTTCAATGAATCAGGGTCCGTTCAATTCTCATCGCGCTCTTCCCGCTCTTCTGCGATTCAGCCCGATGCTTTTGTCTGTCAGCGTCCTTGGCTTTCTTGCCGGTTGCGGCAGCGGCAAGTCGACTGGGACCACCCAGACGCCGACTCCGTCCACCTATACGATTGGCGGCACCGTTTCAGGCCTGTCCGGTTCCGGGCTGGTGCTTCAGGACAACGGCGGCAACAATCTGACGGTCACCGCGAACGGAAGCTTCACCTTCACCACGGCGATCACAAGCGGCGGCGCCTACGCTGTCACGGTTCTCACCCAGCCATCGAGTCCCACCCAGACCTGCTCGGTCACCGCCGGCAGCGGGACCGCCACCGCGAACGTGACCAGCGTACAGGTGACCTGTGCCGCGCCAACCTACACCATCGGCGGCACAGTCTCGGGCCTCACCGGCACAGGGCTGGTGCTGCAGGACAACGGCGGCAACAATCTCACGATTACCGCGAACGGAACCTTCACCTTCACCACGGCGATCACGAGTGGCAGCGCCTACGCCGTCACGGTTCTTACGCAGCCATCGAGTCCCACCCAAACCTGCTCGGTCACCAACGGCAGCGGAACGGCCGCGGCCAATGTCACCAATGTTCAGGTCGCCTGCGTTACTCCAATTCCCGGCTACACCATCGGCGGAACAGTCTCCGGTCTCTCGGGAGCGGGCCTGGTTCTGCAGGATAACGGCGGAAACAACCTGGCCGTTACTGCGGACGGAAGTTTCACGTTCACCACGGCAATCACCAGCGAGAACGCCTACGATGTGACGGTTCTGACGCAACCCGCTACGCCGGCGCAGACTTGCATGGTGACGAGCGGCAGCGGAACGGCAACCGCCAACGTGACCAGCGTCGCCGTCGCCTGCACCGACAACTCTGCCGGCGAGTGGGCATGGATGGCCGGGGCCGACGCGAACAACACGGCCGGAACTTACGGAACCATGGGGACAGCCGCTGCGGGGAATTCTCCGGGGTCGCGAAGCTACTCAACCAGTTGGACCGATTCGTCGGGGAGCCTCTGGCTATTCGGCGGCTCGGGCTACGACGGGTCTGGAAATTTTGGCAGCATGAACGACCTGTGGAAGTGGAACGGAACAGAATGGACATGGGTGGGCGGCTCCGCTACCGCCGGACCGGCCGGCGTCTACGGGACCAAGGGAACCGCTGCGCCGGGCAATGTCCCAGGACAACGAACTGGCGCCGTGGGCTCGCTCGATGCGTCGGGGAACTTCTGGCTCTTCGGCGGAAACGCCACACCGTTCCTGGGTACCACGACTTTAATCGACAACGACCTCTGGAAGTACAGCGGTGGCGAGTGGACGTGGGTCTCCGGCTCCAACGGATCCAACTCCGGTGGAACCTACGGAACGGAAGGAACTGCCGCTGCCGCCAACGTCCCTGGGGCGCGGCAATCCGGCGTCGCCTGGACAGATCAATCGGGGAACCTGTGGATCTTCGGCGGAGACGGCCTCGATTCGGCCGGAACCTATGCTGACCTCAACGACCTGTGGAAGTTCTCTCCCAGCAGCGGTCAATGGACCTGGATCGGCGGTTCGAACCTCGCCGGCAAATCCGGAACCTATGGAACCCTGGGAACTGCCGCTGCAGCCAACATACCCGGCGCGCGAACCTCTGCCTGCAGCTGGGCCGACAAGGCCGGAAACCTCTGGCTCTTCGGCGGCAGCGGCCTCGATTCAGCAGGGACATCGGGCCAGCTCAACGACCTGTGGAAGTACAACCCAGGCACCGGCCAATGGACCTGGGTGAGCGGGTCAAATCTGGCCAACCAAACGGGTGTCTACGGAACCGAGGGCAAGCCTGCTGCCGCCAATGTCCCCGGCGGACGATACCTGCCATCCTGCTTTACTGATGCCGCCGGCAACCTCTGGCTCTTCGGCGGATATGGCGCTGACTCAACAGGTTTCCGAAACTGGCTTAGCGATATGTGGGAGTACAGCGCCGGCCAATGGACCTGGGTCGGCGGACCTGATGTAGCTGACCAGCTTGCGACGTACGGGACTGAGGGGAAGACTGCCGCCGGCAACATTCCTGGGTCGCGGTACCGTGCCGCCGCCTGGACGGATGCATCCGGAAACTTCTGGGTCTTTGGCGGATTCGGATATTGGACGACCGCAAATACCATCTCCAACTTGAATGACATGTGGGAGTACATCCCCTGAAATTCAGGCAACACAGGGGAGTCCGGCGCCGCGACCGATGCCCCGGGCTCCCGCAACACCAGCTCATCACGAAGCGGGTTCGTTCAGATCTCTAACGCCAACTCATCACGAAACCGGGTGCTCAGATCTCGTAATGCCAACTCACGAAGAAACGGGTGCCCCAGGTCTCGATTTTGAGACCTGGGAACGATAAACGCTGGCCGACCCGCAGAAGCAGCCCTCCCCCAGGACCCCATTGACGTGGACACGTCAATGGGGTCCACCTTCGCCAAGTCGCTTCTCTTGCGGCTAACGTGAGATCGTCCGCCGGCCAATTGTTTTTCTGATCAGTGACCCCTGATCCCTGACCACTGCACTTCTGACCCCTGATCCGTTCCGGCGTCGCGTTACCCGCGAAAGCTCCCGGAGGGAGCGCAAGAGTTTAGCCCAGGACAAGTCCGCCGTGGATCGGGGTCCCCACGGATTTGTTTTCGTTCGTGGGGTGGCGCGTCAGACGCAGTCCTGGGAAAGCAGCCGAAATCAATTCAGGAGCCCCGCAGGGGCGACAGAAAAGCTAACGGTTAGTAGCGGTCTTGCTCCGCCGCTCCGCTTCCATCAGGTTCGTCAAAATATCGTTGATCCGCGTCAGGTGCCCTTCACCCTTCGACCGCAGCCAACCCAGCACTTCAGGATCGAGGCGCACGCTTACCGCCTGCTTCCGCCGCGAGCTGCGCAGCCGCACCATCTGCGCAAGCTGTTCCGCCGTCAGCCGTGGAATGTCGGAGAAATCGATGTCCGAGTCATCTCCCGCTGCCTGTTTCGCCGCCGCTCGACGGATGGCTTGCTTTTCCGCCTCACTCCACTTCCTCTTCCTGATATCTTCTGACGTCATTCTTACCAGCTCTTCGTGCTGAGATGATACGGACAATCTCTTCGCCATCGCGATCCTCCTCTCTGTAGACATGCACCACCAATAAAATCAGCGCGGTTCCTGGCTCCGCGCTCGCTGCGCCCAGCGCGTGCCACCTCTGCTCGCCCGCCTCATCCACGCGGTCAAAACGGATAAGGCAGCGCTTATCCTCAAACACCCTGGACGCCAGCTCGAAGCTGACGCTGTGCTTTCGTTGGTTCTCGCGGTTCTTTCGTTCGTCCCACTCGTACCGCATTTGTATATACATATTGTATGACGCAACCGGGCGCCCGTCAACCGGGCGCCCAATCATGCTGCCGAGGTGCCCCACCCTAGGGTGGGATGAATTTCGCGCGCCACATCCTGCCCCCGCATTAACCCGCGGGGTGCCCCATCCTGGCTTTGCTAGGGTGGGATAGATCGCGCGCATCCGAGCCTCACCCAGCACCAATCACCCCGCCCCGAGTCTCGATTCTGAGACCCGGGACAGGTAAGAGTTGGAAGCTACCGGCTACGAGCAACCGGCTACAAGCTCACTCCGTTCTTTCTGACCACTGACCACTGATCACTGACCCCTGACCCCTGATCCCTGATCCCTGATCACTGACCACTGTCCACTGACCACTGCCTCACATCTCATCAATCGCCTTCGCCGCCGCGTGAATCGCCTCCGCGATCCTCTTGATCTGCTCCGGAGTCGCGCTCTTCCGCCACACCTTCGACATCACCGCGCCGCGCAGGTCCATGAACGCCTTCATCAGCTCAGGCGACCGGCCGCGCCGGAACCCGCGCCCCGTCTCTTCCAGCCGCTCGAAAAGCTGGCCGACGCGCTCCTTATTGGCCTCCAGGTACTTCAGGCCCTCTTCTGTCACGCTGTACACTTTCTTGCCATCGGTCTGCGTCGCGGCAGTCAGGCCCTCCTCTTCGAGCATGGTCAGCGTGGGATACACCACGCCCGCGCTCGGCGTGTACCCGCCGCCCAGCCGCTCCTCCATGGTCTTGATCAGTTGGTAGCCGTAGCTCGGCTGCCCAGAGAGCAGCCTCAGAATCACCAGCTTGATGTCTCCGGCGTCGAACAGCCGCTCTCGGCCGCGGCCAAAACCCCGGCCAAACCCTTCGCGATGCCCAGAGCCAAAACCGCCCGGCATCTCGAACGGGCCTCCGCGAATCCACGCAAACCGGCCTTCATACGATCCCTGTGGGCCGCAGGCTTCCTGCCGCCCCGCAACGTGCCGCCCACCGCATCCGCGGTGCCCTGCAAATTCAAAACTCTCTCTTCCAAACATGGTTCGGAACCTCCTGTTCCAAAATATATCTCAAACTATATCTTAAGATATATCTTTACGCAAGCGCTGAACTCGATTTGGCTGGCCGGCTCCAGTGTCTCACCCGCCGCAATGCAAGCCCACGCAAGCTACAGAGAGCCTCCACAACGCCTTCTCTTGGCCGATAAGCAGCTTATTTGTCAGATAGATGCCAGCCGTTACCTGGGAGAGGGAAAGTTCAAGATAGTTTGCAGGGTATTGCCCCACTTTGGCGCACAATGTCTGTAGTGGTGCGGATCAGGGAGTTTGACGGAGCTCGCACGCTCGGCTCCTGCATCGCATTTTCAGTGCAATTGGCCGTAATAGGAGAGGAAGTGCTGTGAAAGCCGCAAGTGGCAGCCTCTAACTCGTTATTCTGCAATATTCTGCGACGTAAGCCATTTAGAATCAAAGGGTTATGGAAATGGGTTGAACGTGTAAGTCGCTGAAACAAAAGCGCTTAACATCAAAAACCACGGGGTAGGGGGAGAGGGGACTGAGCTGGCAGTATGCATTGGGTATGCAGTCCGAATCGGGCACAACGGACTCCGGCGCAAGCCGCACTCCGAATGGCCCATCGCCTGGCCGATAGCCGACCTGCTGGTTCCCTGGTCCCTGACCACTGATCCCTGATCCCTGACCACTGATCCCTGATCACTGACCACTGACCACTGACCACTGACCTCTGCTCCCTGCTCCCTGATCTCTGATCTCTGCCCTATGCACCTATACTGTCGTGATGATCCTACCCGGCAATGAACTTGTCGCCCTGCTGATCGCAGTCAGCTTCGCCGCCGGGCTCAACGTGTACGCCACCGTGGCCACGCTCGGCCTGCTGGGCCGCTTCGGAGTGCTTGCGCTGCCTCCAGGTCTGCACCTTCTGGCCGGATGGCCCATCATTATTGCGAGCGCTGTGCTCTTCGCCATCGAATTTTTCGCGGACAAGATTCCCGCATTCGACTTGATCTGGAACGCGCTGCACACTTTCATTCGCGTTCCCATCGCAGCGCTGCTCGCGTATCAGGCAACAGCGTCGCTCTCTCCCGGCGAGCAGCTTGCCGCAACTCTGGCTGGCGGCTTGATCGCCTTCATCGCGCACGGAGGCAAAACCGCGGTGCGCGCCGCAGTCACTCCATCGCCCGAGCCGTTCTCCAACATCGCGCTCAGCCTCGGCGAAGATGCGCTGGCCGTCTTCCTCACATGGATTGCAACCTGGAAGCCCTACATCGCTGCCACGATTGCCGCAATCCTGATCGTGATCACGCTCCTGCTCATCCGTTGGGTTTGGAGCGCTCTCAAAGCCCTCTTCCGCGGCGCAGAGGAACTCGTCTGAGAGCGCAGCTCCCCGCCGAAGCTGTGAGTTCGGCCGCTCTCACTTCGTTATCCCATTGGCGTCGCGCTTGCTGGCGACACGTTCATCACCTGCCAGCCGTTGCTGTTCTTCACTACCGTCGCTGATGCTGCTTGCCCAGTGCTGGCATTGGCAACCTTGGGAAACGCCTGCTTCACCTGCGGAATGGTCGCCCACGCAGGCAGAGTCACGGAGTCGCGGAAACTCACGTCATACTCAGAGCTTCCTGTGCTCACCTTCGAGTAGCTCTCGATGGCGTTCACCTGTGGATGACCGAAGCAGAAGTTCCCATACCCCGAGCGCGCCTGATCCGCCGTCCAATCCAGCCTCCCAATGTCCGAGAGTGCGTATTCACGCCGGCGCTCCTCGTGACGCGCATGTCGTGCCTCCGTGCCCCCCGTGCGCTGCAGCAGCCCCGCATCGACCAGCGCATCGAATTCCTTTAACTGGTCTGCTTTTCGAGTGTCCGCGGATTCGGGAAACTTGACTGGATTCGACCACAGGCAATCCTGATGGCCGCTGTAGTAAGTGTTAAGCGCGGTCTTGAACGCCGCGTCATGTTCAGCTTTCGTCTGGCAACCGGCAATCAGCATGGCCATTCCGAGCGCGCAAATCGCCGTCGCCAAGGCAACGAAACCCGTTCTCGTGCTTCCAGATATAGACATTGAATCATCTCCCTGCGCCGTTTGATGCGACGAACCTCGTGCTATGTGGCCTGCGATCCGCGTATCATGGCTCTTGGCCGCGCGATTCGGCCGAATGAGCTTGGCTTCGGGAGTCTCTCCAACTCTACGGCCAGAATGCCCGCGCCGAAAACGGTACTGACATGCACTCTGCTCCAGGAATTCATGCCGGCTTGTTACTGTTGGCCCTTGCCCCCGCAAGCTTTGCAGCACCCACAACCTTCGTCGCCAACGACTACGGAGCCAAGGGCGACGGCCAAAGCCTGGACACCGCAGCCATCCAGAAGGCTATCGACGCGGCCTCTGCAGTTGGCGGCACGGTAACGCTGAAGCCCGGCACCTATCTCACTGGATCGCTCTTCCTCAAGTCCGGCACGACCCTGGATGTTCCCGAAGGCGCAACGCTGATCGGCTCGGAGAGCCTGAAGGACTACCCCATGCTCCCCACGCGCATCGCCGGAATCGAGATGACCTGGCCCTCGGCGCTCATCAATGTGCGCGATCAACACGACGTAACAATCACGGGCAAGGGAACTATCGATGGCGACGGACCTATTTGGTGGAAGTCGTACTGGGATTTGCGTGCGGCCTATGAACCCAGGGCTTGCGCTGGGCTTCGGATTATGACTGCCGTCGTCCACGCCTCATCCTGATCCAGAACTCGTCTTTGGTGAAGCTTGGCGGCGGCATTTTGCTGAAGCGCTCAGGATTTTGGACGGTGCAGATCCTCTTCTCGCACGATGTGCATGTGGATGGCGTGACGATTCGGAATAATGAAGGCGGTCGTGGCCCTTCGACCGATGGAATCGACATCGACTCTTCGCATAATGTGTTGGTGGAACATGCGGACATCGACGTGAATGATGACGCGCTGTGCCTGAAGGCTGGGCGAGACTCCGACGGTTTGCGCGTGAATCGACCAACGGAGCATATTGTGATGCGCGACTCCATCGTTCGCCATGGCGCCGCAGCCGTCACCATCGGGAGCGAGACATCCGGTGGTTTCCGCGACATTGAGGCATACAATATTACCGCGCTGAGCGGCGTGCCTTCGGGCGTGCTGTTCAAGTCAGCGCATACGCGCGGCGGCTTTGCAGAGGATATTCGCATCCACGACCTCACGCTTGAGGGCGTCGCGATCCCCATTCACATTACGATGAATTGGAACCCAAGTTACAGCTATGCGGTGATTCCGCCTGGGCTCAAGGATGTTCCGCCGTACTATAAGGTGCTGGCGACGCCGGTGCCCGAGGCACAAGGGCTGCCGCATTTTCGCGACGTGCACATCTGGAATATCAAGGCGACCGGCGCGCGCCAGGCTTTCAACATGAGCGCGTACTCAAACGCACCGCTGGAGAATTTTCGTTTGGATCATCTCGACATCGAAGCCGCTCATGCCGGCACGATTGCCAACGCGAAGAATTGGACGCTCACCGATAACATTATCCAGACAACGGACGGCAGCAAACCGGTCTTCACTGACAGCAGCACGCAAGATCCGACGGACATTCCGTATGGCGAGCCGCGCTAGCAGTATCCGCAAATCGTTTACCGCGCTACTGGAGCCGGACGGCACGCAGTTGCGCTGGGTGATTGCGCGCGTGCCATTCGACATCGCCAAGACATGGCCTGTGCGCAAAGGCCGGCGCGTGAAGGGCGAGATTGAAGGGTTCGGCTTTCGCACTTCGCTGTTTCCCGATCCACGCGGCTCGGGACAGGTTCTCCTGGTGAACAAGAAGATGCAGGCCGGGGCCAGGGCGCGAGCGGGCGAGAAGGTTCGCATCTGGCTGGAGCCGGATTTGGAAGTGCGGGCTGTAGTGATACCGCCAGAGCTTGCGCGTATGCTGAACGCTGACCGCCGGCTGTGCCGCTGGTTCGATCGGCTGAGCGACTCGATGCGCCGCGAGATCGGCAAATGGGCAGACGAGCCCAAGAGCGCTGAATCGCGCCGTAAGCGCGCTGAAAAGATCGCTGAGCGCATGCTGTTGACCATGGACGGCGAAGACGAGCCACCTCCGGTGCTTCGTGCAGCATTCCTGCGCGACCCACGGGCCCGCGAAGGATGGAATGCATTGACTCCCACGCAGCGCCGCAGCCATTTGCTTGGCATCTTTTATTATGAGACGCCTGAGGCTCGCGAGCGCCGCGCCGCCAAGGCCATTGAAGATGCGTTGCGGGCTGGAAAGCGAGCCTCAGAAACTCGCTGAAGCAGATGAGCTTCATTGATTTTTAAAGGCTTATGCGCAGATTCCGGCAGATTAGCTGCGCACTGTGCGGCCTTGACGATTGAACCCCGATTGCAAATGCTGTCGGCCGGAAAGAAGGACTGCTGGCCGGCCTGAAACCCAGCGCCGCATTTCTCTGGTCCTCGCTGCCGATTCTGTCGTCTAATTGAACAAGATGACTATCGCAGCCATACGGCCATTTCTCGCTAAGGCTTCTGCCGTAACAGTTGACGATCTGGCGCGGCAAGAGAGCCTTGCTGTCGCCGAAGGGCTCAAGCGTCAGAAGGCAGGGCTGCTCGACGAACTCATCGTTCGCTACCAGCACCGGCTTCTGCGCTATTGTGTATTTATTCCCTGGGTAAAGTAATCCATCGCCGCCATCACGGCGCCGTAGTCGACCTCCTCGTCGGCCTTGATGAGGACGACCTTCTCCTTCTTGTTCTCGAAGCGCTCGGTCGACCTTCGTCGCCAGCTCGTCGTCGCTGGATGGGCTTCGCGTTCAGGTACATCGGCCTTGTCCTTGCGCGATCGCGACGACCGTCTGGTCCTGCGTCTCCGGGCTTGTCGACGGTGTTGTTCGCCGATCGGCAGCTTGACGTGCACGCCCTGCTGCAGCAGCGGAGCGACGAGCATCATGATGATGAGCAGCACCAGCATGACGTCGACGAGCGGCGTCACGTTGATGTCGGACTTGACTCCGCCCTTGGCGCCGCCGAGATCCATTGCCATAGAGTATCCTCTGTCGTCAGCGTGAGGTGCTCCGGCGCTGAAGCGACCCGGTCTACGCCGTCTTCTTGATGAAGTAGTCGACGAGCTCCGACGAGGAGTTGTCCATCTCCACGTTGAAGTACTCGATGCGGCCCGTCAGGTAGTTGTAGAACCACACCGCCGGAATCGCGACGACCAGACCGAGCGCGGTCTCGACGAGCGCTTCCGAGATACCGACCGAGACGGCGCCGATACCGCCCGAGCCGCTCGCGCGCGATGCCCTGGAACGCGTTGATGACGCCGACGACCGTGCCGAGCAGTCCGACGAACGGCGCCGTCGAGCCGATGGTCGCGAGCGCCGAGACGCCCTTCTTGAGGTCCGACGCCGTCAGCGCCGACGCGCGCTGAATCGAGCGGCGCACCGTGTCCATCAGGTCTTCACGGCTCAGGCCGCCGCCGCTCTCCTGCTGGAACTGGTATTCCTGCAGCCCCGCGAGCACGACCTTCGCGAGGTGGCTGTAGCGATAGTTCTTCGAGGAGGACAGCGCGATCGCGTCCTTCAGCCGGCCTTCCTTGAGGTGCTTGGCCACCTGCGGCGCGTACAGCTTCGACTGGTTGCGCGCCTGCGTGAAGGTGAAGATGCGCTCGATCGCCACGCCGAACGACCACATCGACATGATGAACGAGCACGAAGGCCACGCCCTTGGCCACGATTCCCATCTGCTGCCACATTGCCATTAAATCCACGGTCCATCCTCCATCGAGACGAGGTTACGAGTACGTGCTGCAGACGTCAAGTCCCGAGCGTCGTGATTACTGCAGCGTGAAGTTCACCGTGACCGTCATGATGACCGGCACCGGCACGCCGTTGAGCAGCGTCGGCGTGAACTGCCCACTGCTTCACCGCATCGAGCGCCGCCGCGTCGAGCAGCGGAATCGAGCGGAGCACCTTGGCGTCCTGCACGCGTGCCGTTCGGGCCGATCGTCGCTTCGATGATGACGACGCCCTGCACGCGCGCCGACTGCGCGATCGGCCGGATAGACCGGCTTGACGTCCTTCGATCTTGGTCGGCGGCTTGATGTTGCCGCCGACGCGGACCGGCGCGGCGGCGGCGGGGGCGGCGGGGGCGGCGGCGGCGGCGCTTCCGGCCAGACCGCCGACGATGCCGCCGGCGACGCCGCCGACGACGCCGCCTTCGACGCCGCCGACGACGCCTTCGACGCCGGTTCGATGACCGCGTTTCCGGCTTGATCTCCTTCGGCGCCTCGACCGGCGCGGCGGCCGGGTTCACGTCTCGACCGGCTTGGGCGCGGCGCTGCGCAGCCTGCGGCGGCGGCGGCGGCGGCGGTGGGGGCGGCGGCGGCGGCGGCGGCGCCGCCACGAACGCCATCATCGCCGGCGGCGTCGGCAGCACGTCGGCCGCCATCAGCGGAATGATGATGACGGCCGCGATGATCACCGTGTGCACGACGATCGACAGCGGGACCGTGTACCACTTCTGGCTGCCCACCTTGATCGACGGGTCGACGATATCGCCGAACATGTCACGTGGCACGGATGCTCCTCCTCGGACGTCTCGATCCCGGCCAGAGCGCCGATACAGCGCCTCGCGCGGACAGACGGCGTCAAAGGCGGCCGATTATAGTCAGTCGAAAAACGGCGAGTCAACGAGACTCTCGTGCGAACGTTAGACACCGAACTCGCGAAATGGCCGACGACTTCGGCCGTCGATCTCGACGGCTTCCCGACCCGATCCGCATGCCGTAGAACGACCGCCAGACGAAAAACAGCGAAAGGCCGAAGAAAACGGCCGCCAGCACGTGGCTCAGACCGGCGCCCTGCGTCGGCCGTCAGCCTGACCGCCAGCTCGACCGCCAGCAGGCCGAAGAGCGTCGTGAACTTGATGACCGGGTTCAGCGCCACCGACGAGGTGTCCTTGAACGGATCGCCGACCGTGTCGCCGACGACGGTCGCGGCGTGCAGCGGCGTGCCCTTCGCCTTCAGCTCGACCTCGACGATCTTCTTGGCGTTGTCCCACGCGCCGCCGGCGTTGGCCATGAAGATGGCCTGATACAGGCCGAACAGCGCGATCGAGATCAGGTAGCCGATGAAGAAGATACGGCTCGAGGAACGCGAACGCCAGCGTCGAGAAGAAGACGGTCAGGAAGATGTTGAACATCCCCTTCTGCGCGTACTGCGTGCAGATCTCGACCACCTTCTTGCTGTCCTCGACCGACGCCTTCTCGGCGCCGTCGAGCTTGATGTTCGCCTTGATGAACTCGACCGCGCGGTACGCGCCGGTCGTCACCGCCTGCGCCGAGGCGCCGGTGAACCAGTAGATCACCGCGCCGCCGGTGATCAGGCCGAGCAGGAACGGCGGATGCAGCAGCGACAGCTTCGTCGACGTTCTGCGTCAGCCCGTCGGTCAGCGACGACGATGATCGAGAAGATCATCGTCGTCGCGCCGACGACGGCCGTGCCGATGAGCACCGGCTTGGCCGTCGCCTTGAAGGTGTTGCCGGCGCCGTCGTTCTCCTCGAGCAGGTCCTTGGCGTGCTCGAAGTCGCACGTCGAAGCCGTACTCGCGCTTGAGCTGACTCCGCTGATGCCGGGGATCTGCTCGATGACCGACAGCTCGAACACCGACTGCGCGTTGTCGGTCACCGGGCCGTAGGAGTCGACGGCGATCGTGACCGGGCCCATGCCGAGGAAGCCGAACGCCACGAGGCCGAAGGCGAAGACCGCCGGCGCCAGCATGAGCGTCGCCGAGGCCGAGCGTGCTGACGTAGTAGCGCGATCGCCATCAGCGACGACGATGCTCAGGCCCAGCCAGTAGGCGCTGAAGTTGCCGGCCACGAAGCCGGACAGGATGTTCAGCGACGCGCCGCCTTCGCGCGACGACGTCGACGACTTCCTTCACGTGCGCCGACTCGGTCGAGGTGAACACCTTCACGAGCTCCGGGATGATCGCGCCGGCCAGCGTGCCGCAGGTGATGACGCGTCGACAGCTTCCACCAGAGCGATGCCGTCGCCGCAGATCCGGGATCAGGACGTACGACACGACGTAGGTGATCGACGACCGAGACGATCGAGGTGAGCCAGACGAGCGAGGTCAGCGGCGCCTCGAAGTTCATCTTGTCGACGTGCGCGTAGCGCGCCTTCGCGATCGCCTCGTTGATGAAGTACGACAGGCCGCTCGCGACGATCATCATGATGCGCATGACGAAGATCCACACGAGCAGCTGCACCTGCACGCGCGGCGTCGGGCACGGCCAGCAGGATGAAGGTGATGAGCGCGACGCCGGTGACGCCGTAGGTCTCGAAGCCGTCGGCGCTCGGGCCGACCGAGTCGCCCGCGTTGTCGCCCGTGCAGTCCGCGATCACGCCGGGGTTCCGCGCGTCGTCTTCCTTGATGTTGAAGACGATCTTCATCAGGTCGGAGCCGATGTCGGCGATCTTGGTGAAGATGCCGCCGGCGATGCGCAGCGCCGCGGCGCCGAGCGACTCGCCGATGGCGAAGCCGATGAAGCAGGGCCCGGCGTAGTCGCCCGGAATGAAGAGCAGGATGCAGAGCATCATGAAGCAGCTCGACGCTGATGAGCAGCATGCCGATGCTCATGCCGGAGCGCAGCGGAATCGCGTAGATCGGGAACGGCTTGCCGCGCAGGCTGGCGAACGCCGTGCGCGAGTTGGCGAACGTGTTGACGCGGATGCCGAACCACGCGACGCCGTAGCTGCCGGCGATGCCGATGAGGCTGAAGAGCAGGATGATGACGACCCTGATCGGCTCGAAGTGCTCGCAGCACGCCGAAGTAGAACACCATGATCACGCCGATGAAGACTTCGAGGATCAGGATGAACTTGCCCTGCGTGATCAGGTACGTCTTGCACGTCTCGTAGATCAGCTCGGACACCTCGCGCATCGACGCGTGCACCGGCAGGTTCTTGAGCTGGTGAAGACGATGAGGCCGAACAGCAGGCCGAGCGCGCAGACCGCGAGGCCGCCCATCAGCAGCGACCGGCCGTTGATCGCCCCGGAAATCGACGGTCGACAGATC
>CAWJBE010000008.1:0-125489 GCA_963841095.1 uncultured Acidobacteriaceae bacterium | reverse complement strand
TGATGGTCTTGAGTGTGGCACCGACTTTGAGGTCATTACCGCCAGTCCGCTCGAATTGAAGGCTGTCGAAGAAGGCTACGTCGAGGAAGACGAAGAAGAGGCGGAGGAAAACGAAGACGGTGATTACTCCTAGACCTCGTCTGGCCCGCCATTCTTCAGGGTTGCGCGCGCTACTCAGTCTCCGAATCGCATGGCCGGTGCCTGCTCCAGTTCTGGAGCGACGAGCGCAACCTCGTGCGCACTGTTCTTTCAGCCGAGCAGCGCGCGCAATGCCTGCGCCTCGCCACGCGCCGCATGGGCGCCGCCAAACCTCAGTCGCTTGAGCTGGCGCCCACCAGCGACCGCCGCACCCCCTCTGCCCGCGACACCGCGCGCCGTAGCTATCAGCGGCTCCTTGAGCGTGTGCTCGCCCGCCAGTTCATTGGCACAAAAGTCGACGGGTTTCGCACGGCCATGGATCTCGAGCACAGCTTCGGCCCCGCCTATGTGCGCGGCCGCCTGCTTAAGGGCTCCGCAGCCGATGCCGTCATCGGCGTCGGCGCAGCCGAGTCTGCCTCCGTTATCGACGGCGTCCTCACCCTCGGAGTTCTCTGGCTCGACTATTGCCGCCATCACGCCGATGCACGGCGTCACTTCGGCGGCCTCAAAGTCATCGTCCCAGCCGGCGCCTGGCGCACCACCGCCGAGCGCATCGCCTGGCTCAACCACGCTGCCGCCAACTTTGAATTGTTCACGCTCGATGAGCGCAGCGAAGAGCTCGCACCCGTCGACTTTCGCGACACCGGCAACCTCGACTCGCGCCTGGTTCACGCCTATTCTTCGGCTGCCGCACTCGAGCGCTGCCAATCCGGCATCGATCGCCTGCTCGCGCTCGTTCCCGCGGCGGCTCACGATCGCGTCGAAGTCCACCCTCGCTCCGCCGCTGAAGTCGCGCTCCTGCTGCACGGCCTAGAGTTCGCCCGCGTCCGCCACGGCGCTTCGGCGCACTCCTTCGCGCGCGAAAACGAGATCACCTTCGGCGCCGGCCCCAGCGAAACCCCGCTCACCCCGGAAAGCGAAGACCTTTGCCGCGATCTCCTTCAGCGGCTCTTCCTCAGCCGCCACGCGGATGGCGCGCACACCGATCCGCTCTTCCGCATGGCCCCCGAGCGCTGGCTAGAGTCGCGCTTGCGCCTTGGCCTCACCGAGCTGCTGCCCAATCTGCGCGGTGATCTGCTCTACACCCAGGTCCCTGCGCTCTCTACAGGTGACCGCGGCATGTTAGACCTGCTCACACTCGACCGCAACGGCCGCCTCGTCGTGCTCGAATTGAAGGCCGATGAAGACCTGCATCTGCCTATGCAGGCCCTTGACTACTGGATTCGCGTCCGCGCACTGAATGCCGACCGCCAGCCCGCGGCAGGCTCCGCAGCGCCAATTTCTGCATTCGAGCGCAACGGATACTTCGCCGGAGCCCAGGTCTCTCCCGTCGAGCCGCGGCTCATCCTCGCCGCCCCGGCGCTGCGCATCCATCCTGCCAACGAGCCGGTCCTGCGCTACTTCTCCCCGCAAATCGAGTGGGAGCTGCTCGGCCTCACCGAGCACTGGCGCCGCGAGCTCAAAGTCGTCTTCCGCAAACGCAGCCACGACCGCATCTGACCACAGATCCCTGATCCTTGACCACTGACCACTAACCACTGGTCTTACGGCTTCGACATCATGTCGGGCGTCGGCTTCGGGCCGGTCATATCGATCGGCACCGACACGTGCTCCAGCACGATCAGCCACTTGCCATCAATCTTCTTGTAGCAATCCGTTACGCGCACCGTCATTTCGAACGGCGCACCGTCCGTGCCGGTCCACTTTGCGTGCTGAATGCTGTGGCTCCACGCAAGCTTTCCATCGGTGGTGATGCCGAGGTCCTGTATGTCGAACTCCGGCGTGTCCTTCATCAAGGCGAAGGTGTCCTGCCAGTCCTTCTTATATGCATCCCAGCCTGCATACTGCCGCGGAGTGATCAGGTCGAAGACCAGAAGTTGATCGCCGGGAGCATAGAACTTCATAATCGCGTCCACATCCTTGGCGACAAACGCCATCGCAAACTTGGTTTCCAGCGCGCGAATCGCCTGCTCGTCCTTCGCCTGCGCCTGCGCCCGCGGCCCTGCGCCCAGGCTTACTGCCGCAACCAGTCCCGCTGCCATGCACAACACAAGTTTCCTCATTGACCTCTCTCCTCTTACCATCGATGTTGATAGGGGATCCCGGAGTTCCCCGTATACGGTTCGGCCTCGATTCCTGTCAAGAAGGAAATTACGCTCTCTCCGCACTCCCCGCCGCATATGATCTAAACTGATTCCGTTATGGCCATCGCCAACGTTGCTCCCTCGATTCAGCCGCGCACGCCGCAGGGTGTCTTTGCCAACGAGCCCTTCACCGATTTCAAAGACCCTGAAAATGAGCGCTCCATGCGCCGCGCGCTCGACCACGTAGCTGTGCACCTGGGCACCGAATACGGCCTCATCATCGGCGGCCATCGCCTCAAAACCACCGAGAAGATTCGTTCCATCAACCCGGCGCGCCCTGACCAGGTCGTCGGTATCCACCAGAAAGCCGGAGCGGCCCAAGCGGAAACTGCCATGTCCGCAGCGCTCAAAGCCTTCGAATCATGGAGCAAAACCACACCCGAAGAACGGGCGTCTCTTCTCCTCGGCGCGGCTGCCATCATTCGCAGGCGCAAGTTCGAATTCATGGCCTGGCTCACGTATGAAGTTGGCAAGAACTGGGCCGAAGCCGACGCCGATGTCGGCGAAACCATCGACTTCCTCGAGTTCTACGCCCGCGAAGCCCTGCGCCTCGCCGCCGCAACCACGCCCATTCAGTATCCCGGCGAGCGCAACGAACTCCTCTACATCCCCCTCGGTGTGGGCGCCGTTATTCCGCCCTGGAACTTCCCCTTCGCCATCATGGCGGGCATGACGGCCGCAGCCATCGTCACCGGAAACACCGTAATCCTCAAGCCTTCCAGCGACGCGCCTACCATCGCCGCCCGGTTCGTCGATGTCCTCGAAGAAGCCGGCCTTCCCGACGGCGTGGTCAACTTCTGTCCCGGCTCCGGCACATCGTTTGGCAACGCCATCGTCGAGCACCCCAAAACCCGCTTCATCGCCTTCACCGGTTCCAAGACGGTCGGCCTTGAAATTCACGAGCGCGCCGCGCACGCGCAACCCGGCCAGATCTGGATCAAGCGCACCATCCTCGAGATGGGCGGCAAAGATTCTATCCTCGTCTGTGCAGACGCCGATCTCGATGCCGCCGTCGCCGGTGTTGTCGCTTCGGCCTTCGGCTTCAGTGGGCAAAAGTGTTCCGCCTGCTCGCGCGCCATTGTTGAAGCTCCCATCTACGATGTCTTCGTCGAGCGGCTGCGCGAGCGCGTCGCTGCGCTCACTGTGGGCGACTCCACCGCCGATCCTGACCTCGGTCCGGTCATCAACCAGGCTGCCCTCACTTCCATGCTGAACTACATCGAGACCGGCAAAAAGGAAGGCAGACTGATTGCGGGCGGAAACGCGTCAACTACTTCCGGCGGCGGTTACTTCCTTGAGCCAACGGTATTCGCTGACGTCGCCCCCAATGCTGTGATTGCTCAGGAAGAAATCTTCGGCCCCGTCCTCGCCGTCATCAAAGTGGCCAATTTCGACGAAGGCCTGCGAGTGGCGAACAACACGGAGTACGGCCTCACCGGCTCCCTCTATACCAGCGATCCTGAAAAAAAGGCTGCCGCACGCAGTGCATTTCATGTCGGCAATCTTTACTTCAACCGCAAATGCACCGGCGCAATGGTCGGCGCGCACCCGTTTGGCGGATTCAATATGAGCGGGACCGACTCCAAGGCGGGCGGGACCGACTACCTCTGTCTCTTCACCCAAGCCAAGAGCGTCGCAGAAAAGCTCTAGCATCGATCGTTTAGCAACGGCTCGCGATCGTCGGCCGGCACGCCATCTCAATCGCACGGGGAGACTCGACTGACTCAATGACAGCCTGGGAATTCACACTAGTCGTCTGGATTCTCTCCACCCTCGCGGGCTTTCTTGGCGCGCTCACCGGCCTTGGCGGCGGTGTAATCGTAGTGCCGGCGCTCACGCTCGCTCTAGGCGTCGACATGAAATACGCCATCGGCGCGTCGCTCGTCTCCGTCATCGCCACCTCTTCCGGCGCGGCGGCAGCCTATGTGCGCGAGGGGTTTTCCAACATCCGCATCGGCATGTTTCTTGAGATCGCTACAACTCTCGGCGCCATCTTCGGCGCTTTTCTTGCTGGCCGCTTCAGCACCCATTCGCTCGCTATCATCTTCGGCCTGGTTCTGCTCCAGGCGGCGTACCAGTCGTTCAAAGGAGTGCCAGGCGGTGAACAACCGGTCGAGTCAGACAAGCTTGGAGCGCGCTTACGGCTCGGCGGCAGCTACCCCGTCAACGGCAAACGCCTGGAATACGGTGTCCGCAATGTTCGCACCGGGTTCGGCATGATGTTCGGGGCCGGCGCGCTCTCCGGCCTTCTCGGCATCGGCTCCGGAGCCGTCAAAGTCATCGCCATGGACCGCGCCATGAAGATTCCTTTCAAAGTCTCCACCACCACCAGCAACTTCATGATCGGCGTAACCGCTGCCGCCAGCGCCGGTGTCTACCTCAGCCGCGGATTTATTGACCCGCGCGTGGCCATGCCGGTCATGCTCGGCGTTCTTGGCGGAGCATTGCTGGGAGCCAAGGTGCTGGTCCACGCGCATGTCAAAACGCTGCGCGCCGTCTTTGGTTTCGTGGTTCTGGCGCTCGCCATTGAAATGATCGTCAACGGCATCACGGGGAAGGTCTAGCGCATATGGACGATCGCCGCCTTGAAACCATCATCGGCCGGCTTCTGCAATCGGGAGTGCTGCTGGCTGCTGCTGTTGTGGCGTCGGGCGGGGTGTTGTACCTTGCCCAGCACCACGCCGATCATGCGAATTACCGGCATTTTGTCGCTGCGGGACCGTCTATCCAAACGCTTCCCGGAATCCTGCAATCGGCAGCGCGCCTTGACAGCGAAGGATTGATTCAGATCGGGCTGGTGCTGCTGATCCTCACGCCGGTGGCGCGCGTCGCTTTGGCTGTGGTGGGTTTTTTTCTTGAGCGGGACCGCTTATATACCGTGGTGAGCCTGATTGTGCTCTTGATTCTTGCATTCAGCCTGATTCGCGCAACTTGACGCCGGGCACTTAGACGCCAATCCAATTCGCTCCGATGACAGGGAATGCCGCTACGCAACAGCTCCGGGCGTTGCCTGCGCTTCTGCTTCCATCTTGCTGCCCACTTCCGCCGCGGCTCGCGCCAGCACGCGATGATGGATCGTGAACAAAGCCAGCTCCAGCCGATCACCCACGCCGGTCTTGTCGTAAATCGAGCGCAGATAATTTTTGATCACCTGTTCGGTGGTCTTCAGCCGCGTGGCGATCTCGCGGTTCTTGCACCCCTGCACGATCAGTGCAACAATGCGCATCTCCTTGGGCGTCAGCCGGTCGCGCACCCGCGCCCCCACCATATCGTCCTCGTGCAACTCCGGCGGCACGGACTGCGTCGGAATCCAGGTTTCGCCCGCCGCCACGCGGCGCACGCACTCCACCAGCGCCGGCCCCGTCACGCTGCGGAACACTACCCCGCGGAAGCCCTGCTGCAGGTAGGCGCCCGCGTTCTCGTTGTTCTCCGCCACCACGATGCCGCGGCTGCCGGTCGTCTCAAGCAAGATGCCGAGCCGCGCAAAGTCCGGCCGCAGAGATGCCGCAAACACCACGACCGAACCGGGGAACGTCGTGATCGCGTGATACATCCGCTCAAGATCGGTGCACTGCGCAATGATGCGCAGATCCTCGTCCATCGCCAGCACCTTGGCGGTGCCAGCCCTGAAGATTGCTTGTGAATCGGCCAGGATGATCTTATTCATAGCGTAGGCTCTAACCCGCCCGTACCCCTTTGGGAAAATCTCGGCGCTTCAAATTTGCTTCTTGCCGTTGCCTGGGCGCGCATGAATACTGCTCCAGCTGTTTCCGTTCTTCCGACCCTATCGGCAAAGCAGCGGGAAACTTTGGTAATGTCTGCAATTGCTACATTCTCCGCCCCATTGGTGCGAATTGCAACCGCACCTCTAATTGAAAGTTGGGCGTGGCCCGGGTGCCTCTAAGACTGAGATTACAGCCTGTTGGTCAAAATCCGGTATAAAAAAACCTAACAGAAGGGCCGCCGAAACCATTAACTAGATTGGGACCTGAGGGTGTATCGGCATATACGGGTAGGCAGCGACGGGAGCCATTTTTTCTCAGATCGAGGAATGAGGAGCGAAGCATACCGGGAGCCCTGGGTTGCGGCTAAATTCCGAACACACTTCATTCTCGCCCTCGACAGTGGACCCGTCACAGCCTTCGGGCTCGGCTTCCCACCCCGGCGACGAAGACCTGTCGCTGGGAACCACGGCTTCGTCTGGCCGGATTTTCCCTCGCAACGCTGCCCATCCGTATATGTCGATACACCCTAGGCGCGGCGGCGAATGGAGCCGCGGCGGTGGAATACACTGGAGAGCAATCATGCGGAACGGGATTGCTTTTCTACTGTTGCGAGTTGCTGGAAGCCTGGCGCTGGCGGCGCTGGCCGGGTGCGGCCAGAAGCCCACGGGCCAGGGCGTGCCAACGAAGGCCGAGGCACGGACCGGGCTGATCTATGAGGCCAACCTGCATCAGGGGCCGGAGACGCTGCGGGCGTTTCTCAACGATTTTCCCAAGGGCGCCGATCTGCACGTTCACCTTTCTGGCGCGGTGTATGCGGAGACGTTTATTCACGATGCCGGGGAAGACGGGTTGTGCGTGGACAAAACCACACTGAGCTTCGCCAAGCCGCCGTGCCGGGGCAACCTGATTGCGGCGAAGGAGCTCACCGGGAACATCACAGCGGCAGACCAGGCACTCTACAACAAACTGGTTGACTCGTTCAGCCTGCGGAGCTTTGTGGCAACTCCCGACTGGAGCGAACACGACCAGTTTTTTGCGACGTTCGACCGCTTTGATCGCCTGAGCGGGACGCATCACGCGGAGTGGGTGGACGAGATAGCGAGCCGCGCCGCGGCCGAGAATAACCAATACCTGGAGCTGATGCACACCCCGGTGTTCAGCCACGCGAAGCAGATTGCCAATGCGATCGGATGGAATGCGAAGCTGGCGCAAGCGGACCCGCAGGCGTTCGCAGAGTTCAGGCAGCAGTTGCTGGACCACGGGCTGCGCGATGAGGTGGCCGCGGACCGCGAGGAAGCGCAGACGACGGAGGCGGGACGGCGGGAGATAGAACGCTGCGGGATGCTGCAGACGGCGCCCGCATGCCAGGTGGAGATTCGCTACCTTTACCAGGTGCTGCGCGGCAATCCACCCGAGCAGGTGTTTGCGCAGGCGCTGCTTGGATTTGAGACGGTGCAGGCCAGCATGGCAGCAAAAGATGAGACTTGGGTAGGTATCAACTTCGTTCAGCCCGAAGACGGACTCATCTCGATGCGCGATTACACGCTGCAGATGAAGATGGTGGGCTATCTGCATTCCGTCTATCCGCGGGTGCACATTTCGCTGCATGCGGGAGAGCTTGCGCCGGGTCTGGTGCCGCCGGAGGGGCTGCGCTTCCACATCCGGCAGGCGGTGGAGCTGGGCGATGCAGAGCGCATCGGCCACGGCGTAGACGTAATGTACGAGGACAACGCGCGGCAACTCCTGCAGGAGATGGCAACCAGGCACATCATGGTAGAGATCAACCTGAGCTCGAACGAGGGGATCCTGGGCGTGGAGGGAGATGCACATCCGTTTCCGGTGTACCGCTCGGCGCATGTGCCGGTGGCGCTTTCAACGGATGATGAAGGAGTGAGCCGGATCGACCTGACGCACGAATACGTGCGCGCAGCGATCGATTATGGACTGACCTACCGGGACCTGAAGCAACTGGCCCGGACGGGGATGGAGCATGACTTTTTGCCGGGCGCGAGCTTGTGGGCGAAGCCGGATGATTTTGGAACGGCGGCGAATGCATGCAAAGGCGAGACGCTGGGCGGCGATGATCCTTCGGCCGATTGCAACGCGTTCCTAAAAGAGAGCGAGAAGGCCGCGGCGCAATGGGAGCTGGAGCGGAGATTCCGGGCATTCGAAGCGAAGTTTCAGGGGCCCGGCTACGACAGGCTGCTTCATGGACAATGAGCAGTACCGCGCCGGACGAAATAAATCAAGAATCCTAAGAATCTGCGCGACTTTTTCTCTTGCTGATGGTTAGCATTGGAATACCCCGGTCCCGCTTCTCCCTGTTTGCGAGACCCTCCCTAAGGTATGGAGGCCCCCTTGCGCATTTTGCGGATCCCTCGCCTTGGTTATGCGTTAGCGCCCGCGCTCGTTCTCGTCGTTATCCTCGCCGGCTGCGGGAGTGGAGCGGTTGGCAGTTCGACTTCTCAACCCCAGGGACAACCTTCCGTTACGGTAAGCGGCGGCAGCCAGGTGCGGCTGGGAAGCACTGACAGCTTTACGGCCACCGTAACTAATTTGTCCAGCAGCGCGGTCACGTGGCAGGTAAACGGCGTTGCGGGCGGAAACAGCACCGTGGGGACGATCACAAGCGCTGGCGTCTACACTCCTCCGTCCAGTATCCCAGCGAATAATAGCGTGACCGTGACGGCGGTCAGTGTGGCCTCGCCCAGCACAACAGGGTCTGCGCCAGTGAGCATCCTGAATCCCGTTCCATCCGTTTCGGCGGCTGCAGCAACCCCGGTCACCGGAAACAGCTACGCGCTTGAAGTCGACGGCGCCAGCTTCGTGAACGGCGCGCAGATTCAGGTGGCAGGCGCCAGCGTAACGACGACTTTTGTGGCCGCAAATGAGCTACAGGCGACGATTACGGTCCCGACCGGAACCACAACACTCAGCGTTGAAGTGATGAACCCGAGCCCCGGCGCCGCAGCCTCAAACTCAGCGCAAGCCACAATCTACCTGACCACCGTGGCCGCGGCGGCGCGGCTGCTGGATCAAGCCACATTCGGGCCCTCGCTGGCTTCAATCCAACAAGTGCAGTCGACGGGGCTTGATGCCTGGATCACGCAGCAGTTCAACACGCCCGACACTCCGCTTGCGAACATTCCCGCACCGCTGCCAGCCCTGTGCCTGGCCGCTAACACGCCCACCAACTGCGAGGAATCGGAGTGGTGGCAGACGGTACTGAACGGTCCCGACCAGTTGCGGCAGCGGGTCGCATTTGCGCTGAGCGAGATTTTTGTAATCTCCAGCGACACTGACAACGCAACGACCATCACCTACTACCACAACATGCTGGCGCAGGATGCCTTCACCAACTTTTACACCATCATGCACGACGTGTCGGTATCCCCGGGCATGGGCGCGTATTTGAACATGCTGAACAGCGCCAAGGCTCCCGCCGGGCAGATTGCGAACGAGAATTACCCGCGCGAGCTGATGCAACTATTCACCATCGGATTGGACGAATTGAACAGCGATGGGAGTCTGCAGCTTGATGGCAGCGGCAATCCGATTCCGAACTACACGCAAGACCAGGTGCAAGCCTTCGCCAAGGCATACACGGGCTGGACTTACGCCACTTCAACCGGAGGCGTGCCCACGAAGTATCCAAACAACACGGCGAACTACCTGGCGCCGATGGTGGCAGTGGAGAGCGAACACGACACCACAGCAAAGACTCTGCTGAACGGCACTGTTCTGCCGGCCGGGCAGACCGCGGAGCAAGACCTGCAGGGCGCACTGACGAATATCTTCAACCACCCTAATGTGGGGCCGTTCGTTTGCACGCAGTTGATTCAGCACCTTGTGACCAGCACGCCAAGCCCGGCGTATGTGGCGCGCATTTCGGCGGTGTTCGCCAACAATGGCAGCGGCGTGCGGGGCGATATGCAGGCGGTGATTCGGGCCATTCTGGAAGATCCTGAAGCGCGCGCCGCCGATACCGACCCAACATACAACGGCGGCCATCTCCGTGAGCCGATGCTCTATATCACCAACTTTCTTCGCGCTGTGGGCTTTACCAATACCGATGCGAATGGGTCGTATTTCTCGCTGTCGAATTACTCCAACAATCTGAACGAGCGGCCCTACCGCTCCGGCAGCGTGTTCAACTTCTTCCCGCCGAGCTACGTAATTCCCGGAACAACGCTCCATGCGCCGGAATTCGATCTGGAGAATACGGCGTCATCAATTCTGCGCCTTTCGCTGGCCGACAGTTTGGTGAACAACAAGATTACGAGCTTCAGTATCGACCTGAGCGCCACCAGCACGCTGGGGCAACTGGCCGCGATCAATTCAGGAGAAATGGTGGATAGGCTGGGTGAGATCTTCATGCACGGGCAAATGCCATCGGACATGCGCAATGAGATTACGAGTGCGATTGGCGGGCTGGGGACAGCACAGCAAGTACGCGTGGCCACTTACCTGGTGATCACGTCGTCGCAGTACAAAGTGATGCATTAGAAGCGGATTTTTCGGGCAGGTCCGATTTCGACAGGAGAAATGCAATGCGGGCAACAAGGCGAAGTTTTATCTCCTATGCAAGCATGGCGGCGGCAGGCAACATATTGGGCCTGCGGCCATTTGGAGCGCTGAATGCTCTGGCGCAGAGCACGGGCAGCGACTACAAGGCGCTGGTTTGCGTGTTTCTGTTTGGCGGCAACGATGCCAACAATACACTGATTCCGTTCGACACCACCGGCTATGGGCAGTACTCTTCGATACGCGGCGATCTGGCTCTGGCGCAGAATACGCTGCTGCCTCTGACACCGGCGCCCAACTTCGCACTGAATCCGAACCTGCCGGACATCCAGACTCTGTTCAACAACAAAAACGCGGCCTTTGTGGCCAATGTGGGCACGCTGGTGCAGCCATTGACCCGGGCGCAGTACCAGGCCGGGCAAACCGCACCGGTGAACCTGTTTTCGCATCCTGACCAGCAACTGGAGTGGCAGAATGCTGCGCAAAGCGCGGCTACACCGACTGGCTGGGCCGGCCGCATGGCGGATGTGCTGGGCTCGAGCTACAACCAGGGCGCATCGATCCCGATGATCACGTCCGTGGCCGGCGACACATTGTTCTGCAACGGCAGTGCCACGACGCCAGTCTCCATTTCACCGGGCAACGTGGGCGGAGCCAGTTGTTCTGAGGGTTCGGAGTGCTCGGCTCGCCAGCTTACGGCGCAAGCGCTCCTGACATTGGACACAGGTATTTCGCTGGTGCAGGCAGATGACGCGATCACGACAAACGCATACGCCTACGCCAAAACGCTCTCCGACGCAGTGCAATCCATCAGCCCGCTGCAAACGGTATTTCCTGCGAATAACGGCCTGGCCGCGCAACTGAAGCAGATTGCCCAGATCATCCAGGTGCGCGCCGCGCTGGGCGTGCAGCGCCAGATCTTCTTTGCGGGAATCGGCAACTTCGACACTCACGCGGACCAGCTCACGTTGCAAAGCTCCCTATTGGCGCAAATCTCTCCCGCGCTGGCGGCGTTTTATAACGCGACGGTGGAATTGAATGTAGCCAGTGAAGTGACCACGTTCACGATGTCGGACTTCAGCCGCACGTTCCAGCCCAACTCAAACAACGGCAGCGACCACGCGTGGGGTGCGCACCATATGGTGATTGGCGGCGCGGTGAACGGCGGCCAGATCTACGGCACCTATCCCACACTGGCGCTCGGCGGCCCGGATGATTCGGATTCGAATGGCCGCTGGGTTCCGACGACGGCAAGCTCACAGTACGCGGCCACGCTGGCACAGTGGTTCGGCGTAAGCGCTGCAAATCTGCCCACGGTGCTACCGGCAATCGGAAACTTCAGCACGAACAATCTCGGGTTTGTATAGGTCGATGCCCCTGCTGGAACCGCGGCGGGACTGGCCGGCTGCATCCGCGACGACGACTTACACTCGCTTCATGGACAATGAGCGCATTCGCGAGATCTGTCTGGCGCTGCCGCATGCCTGCGAGACGCTGAACTGGGGCCACCACCTGGTGTATTGGGTGGGCGACCGCGACATTGGCGGAAAGATGTTTGCGATGACCGACGTGGACGGCACGGGGATTGGGGTGCTGTGGTTCCATTGTGGTGCAGAGCGGTTTCACGAGTTGCTGGAACGGGAGGGCATCTGCGCATCGCCCTACCTGGCCAAGGCCCATTGGGTGGCTCTGGAGCGATGGAATGCGTTGCGTCCGAGAGAGATTGAAGAAGAGCTGAGGCGCGCGCATGCGCTGATCTACGAAAGGCTGCCGAAGCGGACCAAGGCGGTGCTGGCGATGCCGGATAAGGAACGCGCGAAGGCGATCCGCGAGCGCAAGAAGGTGCTGGCGACCCGAGCGAAAGCGAAAGGGCGTACGGGTCGCTGAGCGCACGGGCCGCCGCAGAAAGCCCAGCCGGGGTCGCGATTCGCGGCGGCGCAGCGCAATTCTCACTGCGCTTGTGCCACCTGGACGGTTTGCCTTTTTTTTGTGTGTTCGTCAGCCGCGAGCAATCTGTCCACCAAGGCTGTCGTTTCGTGTTCCAGGCGCGCATTATCTTTGCCCGTCGCGGGTCCGGAGTAGCCGGTGTGAATGGCCTTCACCAAACCGTCATCACCCACGAAAAAAGTAGTTGGCCAGCAGTTAAGGTTCGCGACACACGGTATCTTCTCGTCAAGCTGATCCGGCGTCCCGGCCAGAAGCACAGTGTAGGTGATTCCGAATTTCCGAATCACGGCTTTCAAGCGCGTAGGGTTTGCAAGCTGGGGTCCTTCTTCGAAGCTCAACTCGACAATCTCCAGCCCCCGGCTGTGGTATCTCCGGTAGAGATCCTCAAGGAATGGCGCTTCATCCTGGCAGTTGGGGCACCAGCTTCCACCAATCGACACAATCATGACTTTATGCAGGAACTCCGGGTCGGTGTTGGATACCAACTTCCCGTTCAGGTCAGGGAAACGGAAGGCGAGCGGCTTATTGGGATTCTGCAACACTGTATGGTGCATGGGGTCATCCGGGCCATCGAGTCCTTCAGCATGCGCGACCTGCGGCCGCCGGGCAGTTAGAGTCTGGACCTGGCCGCTGCGGCCAAAGGTCAGCAGTTGCAGCGTGCCATCCTGTTGCGGCCTCAATACATCGTACGCAGGTCCTCCTGCAGTAAAGTGGCTGACTGCGAACTGGCCGTCACGCCACACGCCATACAGTGCGCCAGTATCTCCATCGATGCGCTGAATAACGGCTTCGACTCTCGCGCCGGACTGCCGAACCTGGAGCATCCAGGCGTGCTCACCCTTCGGCCCCTGCACGCTGACTTCCCAGCTTCCCGCGATATCGGGAGGATGCGGTGAAGGAGACGGAGACTCTGCGTTGAGACGAGCGGAGATGGGCACGCTGCGAGATTCTCTGCCGAATGTGCCGGTCAATGTGCCATCTTTCACAGTGGCATCGAGCGTGTTGGCAAAATAGTCGAAGTGCAGCACCAGGTGGCCATCGGCGTAGCTGCCGCTCGAAGAGGGCGAATTCCGCTTGCCATTGATCAATGCCCCCTGCACCTGATCGCCTGTGCCCGAGATTTCGAGCCGGAATGGGACCTGCTGCTCATTCAATTGCGCGACGCCTGTCCATAGGCCGTCGGGAGCGGTAGACGAGGACGAATCCTGCGCGATGGCAGGAAAGGATTTGAAGCTCGCAATTACGAGAGACGCGAGAAGGAGGATGCGGGAAGCCGCTTTGACGATTGGAATCATCATGGAATCGATCCTTTCCAGAGGAAAGTTTTTGGAGCTTGCTGCGAAATTTGAGGTTTCCTGGGAATGCAAAACGCCGGCCCAGAAAGGTGGCCGGCGGTTGGAGATGCTTACTTCCGTCTTGAGTTCAGTCGGTGCTCAACAACAAGAACAGATTTCCAGGCCTGCCGGCGCGTTGGGGCGCGGACAACAACAAGCCGTCTTGTGGAGCCTCGACATGAATTTGATGCTAGCATCGAGCGGATTCCAGCGCAATCGAGAAATGCGTTGGGGGCACAAGGGGGCGAAACGCAGGTAGCAATGGAACCCAGGCCGGCCTGCCTTCGTAGTTAGAGTTAGACTCGCAGTGGGCGCAAGCCTGCGCGTTCGAGGCGCTGAAAGCGATGATCAAGTTTCTCTTGTGGTGCATTCTGTTTGTGCTGTGCTGGCCGCTGGCCCTGTTGGCGTTAGTGCTCTATCCAATCGTGTGGCTGCTGCTTCTGCCGTTCCGGGTGGTGGGGATTGCGGTGGACGGCGTTCTGGACCTGGTGAAGGCGATCATTCTTTTGCCGGGACGGGCGTTTCGAGCGGTGTGAAGCGGGCCCTTTCTCTTCCGGGAATTCTCGACGAAAAGCGGTTACGGGAACCCTCTGACCCAGGGGTTCTGGACAATTTAGATCGTATCAATCATAATGATCATATTGATCGATACGATTGGAGAGTCCGATGGTCACCGAGGTCAACGCTGTTACTTTTCGCCAGAACCTGGGCGAGATGCTCAATCAGGTCCAGTATCGAAATGACAGCATCGTGATCAGCAAGGATGGCAGACCAGTGGCCGCGCTTGTGGATGCTGAGCTTTTTGCGCGTATCCGCCGGATGCGCGATCGATTCGATGCGCTGAGCAACCGGATCGCCGAAGCTTACGCCAACGTGCCGGAAGATAAAGGCATGGCTGAGATCGATGCGGCGGTAGCCAAGGCGCGGCGAGGCTGATGCCGGGACTGCGCGTGGTGCTCGATACCAATGTTCTAGTCTCGGGACTTGCGTATCCGAAAAGCATCCCCGGACGCATCCTCGACGCATGGAAGCAGGGCGGCATCGGTGTGGTTCTTTCGCGATACATCCTTGATGAAATGGTTCGTGTCCTGCCGAAGCTCAAGCGCATTCGCTTGAGCGCTGCTGAGATTCGTGATTTGGCTGACAGCTTGATGCTGATGGCAGAGGTCGTTGAGCCCGATGAGAAGATTGAACAACGGCTGCGCGACAAGGCAGATCGAGCAGTCCTGGGAACTCTGCGCGCGGCACAAGCCGATTACCTTGTAACCGGAGACAAGGACCTGCTCGCTCTCGCAGAGCGATACTCGATCATCACGCCGGCGATGTTTTGGGCGCGGCATGGCGGTTAACTTGCTCAGAAGCATCTCACCACTTCCCTCGACATCCCCTTCAACAATGCGATAGCGTGAGCCTATGGCGGGAGTTGCTCTGGCGCTGGATGGGAAAGCCGCGTTAATTACCGGCGGCTCGCGCGGGATTGGCGCGGAGACGGTGCGGCTGTTCTGCGAGGCTGGGGCGCGGGTAGCGTTCAATTACCGGCAGGCGCGGGAGCAGGCTGAGGCGCTCGTGGCCGAATGCGGCGGGGCGCGAAGCTGTGTCGCCATCGAGCAGGAGCTGAGCTCGCCGGCGAATGGGCGCGCGCTGGTGGAGAAGGCTGCTGCTGCGCTGGGACAGGTGGACATTCTGGTGGCAAATCATGGCGTGTGGGAGGCCGAGGATGCGTCCATTGCCGAGATGAGCGAAGCACAATGGCGGCGAACGCTGGCGGTGAATCTGGACTCGGTTTTTGGCCTGGTGCAGGCGGCGGTTGCGCAGATGCTAAGACAATCGGAGTTCGTTGCGCCTGGTGCGGGCCGGGAGACCCGCACGACAGCCGGTGAGGAGACCGGCGCTCTAAGCTGCGGCGTTGGCATCGGGCATATTGTGCTGATCAGCTCGACGGCGGGGCAACGAGGCGAAGCGTACCACGCCGACTACGCCGTGACCAAAGGCGCGCTCATCAGTCTTACCAAAAGTCTGTCGAGCGAACTCGCGCCAAAGGGGATTCGCGTAAACTGTGTGGCGCCGGGGTGGGTGGCAACGGACATGTCGGCAGGCACGCTGGCCGATCCCGCGACGGGGCCGAAGATAGCGGCTGCCATTCCGGTGGGCCGCGTGGCCAGCCCGCGCGAGATTGCCGGGCCGGTGCTTTTCCTGTGCACACCGCTGGCCGGGTTCATCAGCGGCGAGGTGCTGAACGTGAACGGGGGCTCGGTGCTGGTGGGGTGAGAAAAACAACTTCTAGCTTCTAGCTTCCAGCTATTAGCTTTTTTCGGAAGGGGAGAACGGATGCGTAAGGTTTTGACAGCGGCGCTGGTGGGGATGGCGCTGATGGCGCCACGCGCGACACGCACGCAGACTGGCGACCAGGAGGCCGCAAAGAATGCGGCCCAGGCGCGGGCGGCTCTGAACGCGATGGTGCAGGCACTGGGTGGACAGCTTTGGCTGAATATGCAAAACATGGAGCGGCAGGGGCATATCGCCGCGTTTTATCAAGGCAATCCCGACCCTGGCACTACGGAGTATTACGAGTTTCACCAGTGGCCCGATCACGATCGCATCGAGTACACCAAGCACCGCGACGTGGTGCAGTTTTATGTTGGCCAACAGGGCTGGGAAGTGACCTACCGCGGTAAGAAGCCGCTGGACAAGGATATTGTGGATGACTACCTGCGCCGCCGCGACCACTCGATTGAGACGGCGGTGAAGGTGTGGATGAAGGACCCGAACACCATTTTGATTTATGAAGGGCAGCATCTGGCGGAGCGGCACCTGGCCGAGCAGGTGACGCTGATCTCGGCGCAGAACGAGGCCATCACCATCCTGATGGACGCGCAGACGCATCTGCCGCTACAGCGCAGCTTCCAATGGCGCGATCCGGAGTACCACGACAAGAACACCGACACCGAGGAGTACGACGACTATCACGTGATTGACGGCTTCCCTACCCCGTTTACCATCACGCGGCTGAAGAACGGCGATACGTTTCGCCAGTACTACGTGACACACGTGAGCTTTAACCAGAGCCTGCCTGCCGAGTTCTGGGATCCTGACGCGGAAGCGCGGAAGATCAGGAACAAGTAGGGCCTGGCCTCTGGAGCGCAATCCGTTCATCTGCAGCGGGATCGATATTTATAATCCCTAGGAGCGTAAAGCACCCAACTCCAGCGCTCTCTAGGAGCCGCAGCATGGCGTTTAGCATCCAGGAGATCATGGATTTCCTGCCCCACCGATATCCCTTTCTGTTGATCGACCGCGTGCTGGAATTCGAGCCGCAAAAGCGCATCGTCGTCATCAAGAATGTGACCATGAATGAGCCGTTCTTCCAGGGCCACTTCCCCGGCCATCCGCTCATGCCCGGCGTACTGATAGTTGAAGCCATGGCGCAGGCCGGCGCGGTGCTGTTGCTTTCGGAGATGGAGGACCGGCACTCGAAACTGGCTGTCTTTACCGGCATCGACGGCGCCAAGTTCCGCCGCTCGGTCACGCCGGGCGATCAGATTCGTATCGAAGTGGGGGTGGTGAGCTTCCGTCCGCGCGCCGGCAAGATGGAGGGCAAGGCATATGTCGACGGCAAGCTGGCCTGCGAGGCTACGCTGACCTGCATGATCGTTCCGCGCGCAGCAGGATCGAAGCCGGAATCGAAGGCGGAATCGGCTCCCTCCGAGGCTGGGGAGTGAGTGTTCATTCCAGCGCGGTGATTGCCGCCGGAGCGCGGGTGCCGGAATCGTGTACCGTGGGGCCATTTTGCACCATCGGACCCGAAGCGGAGCTGGGCGAGGAGTGCACGCTGATCTCGCACGTGGTTCTGGACGGGCGGACGCGAGTCGGCGCGCGCAACACGTTTTATCCGTTCTGCTCGATCGGGATGGCGCCGCAGGATCTGAAGTACAAAGGCGAGCAGACCGAGACGGAGATCGGCGATGAGAATACGATCCGCGAGTGCGTGACCATAAGCCGCGGCACGATGGGCGGCGGAGGGGTGACGCGGCTGGGCAGCGGCAACCTGTTGATGGCCTACGCGCACATTGGCCACGATAGCCAGGTGGGCAGCCAATGCATTCTGGCCAACAACGCCACGCTGGCCGGCCACGTGATTATCGAGGATCACGTGACGCTGGGTGCGTTTTGCCCCGTGCACCAGCATTGCGTGGTGGGGGCGTACTCCTTTGTTGGCGGCGGAACGATTGTGACCCAGGACGTGATGCCGTTTTCGCTGACCTCATCGCGGCGGGAAAACAAGGCATTCGGCATCAACAAAATCGGGCTGGAGCGGCGCGGGTTTTCAGCGGAGCGGATCAAGTTGTTGCAAAAGGCCTACCGGCTACTGCTCGCCGGCAAGATGAACACCACGCAGGCGCTGGAAAAGATGCGCGAGCTACAAGGCGAAGACGTGGCGCTGCTGGTGAAGTTTATCGAGCGCAGCGAGCGTGGGGTGATCAAGTAAGCGCTCACGCGCTTTTGCATTAAAAGCCGATCCGTGAACAAGAGCTGGATTCAAACGGAGGGTCATGCGCAGTGAAACTCGGCCTCATTGCCGGCAACGGCCGCTTTCCGTTTCTGCTGCTTGACGCGGCGCGGGCGAAGGGGCTGCCCGTGGTGGTGGCGGCCATCAAGGAAGAGACTGACCCGGAGATGGACCGTCGTGCTGAAGCAGACCCCGGCGTGACCGTGCATTGGCTTTCGCTGGGCGAGCTTTCGCGGCTGATTGAGACCTTCAAGAAGGAAGGCATCGAGAAGGCCGTGATGGCGGGCCAGGTGAAGCACAAGCAGATTTTTTCGAGCATCCGGCCCGACTGGCGGCTGGCCAAGCTGCTGCTGAACCTGAAGACGCGCTCGACCGATGCCCTACTGGGCGCGGTAGCCAAGGTGCTGGGCGACGAAGGCATCGAATTGATGAGTTCGACTGCGTTCCTGGAGCCGCTGCTGGCCGAGGAGGGCGTGCTGACGGAGCGCGCACCGGATGAGGATGAGTGCCTGAACATTGAATACGGGCTGGGCGTAGCGCGAGCGCTGGCGGGGTTCGACATCGGGCAGACGGTGGTGGTGGCGGCGCAGGCCTGCGTGGCCGTTGAGGCGATGGAGGGCACGGACGCGACCATTGAACGCGCCGGGCGGCTGATGGAGTCGCTCGATGGGGGGGCCTCAACGCTGCAACGGCGGCTGACGGTCGTGAAGGTGGCCAAGCCGAACCAGGATATGCGCTTCGACGTGCCGGTGATCGGGCAGTCGACGGTGGAGACGATGATCCGCGGCGGGGCGAGTTGCCTGTCGATCGAGGCGGGGCGAACGTTGCTGTTCGACCGCGAGGCGCTGCTGAAGCGCGCCACGCAGGCGGGCATTGCCATTGTGGCGGCCCCCCGCTGATCAGAGTGGGGCAGTTGATCCGACTCCTTTGCTCTTCAATTCCCAACACGCGGAAGGTTGCAATGAAAAAGCCACTTCTCTTCGCACTTTGCGCGTTGGCTTTCGCCACGGTTTCGTAGGCGAGTTCCTGGCAGAATGCGACAAGCCCGGCTCGAGAGCCGGGCTTGTCAGTCTTGTTACACAGGCGACGCGGGGAAACGAGTGATATCCGCCTCGCTAGCTGGCCATTATTGCGAAGCGCAGGACTTAGCATCGCGCGGCGATCCGCAATGGCGGCCCCAGCTAGATCAGGCGCAGCCGGGGGCGCGGACGACCGGGGCGAAGCCGCCGAGCCTACTTCTTCTTTGACTTCTTCTTCGCGGCCTTTTTGGCGGCCTTTTTCGCGGCCTTCTTCGTGACCTTTTTCGCCGCCTTCTTTGCCGGGGCCTTCTTTTTGGCCACCTTCTTTGCGGCCTTCTTCTTTGCTACCTTCTTAACGACCTTTTTGGCCGCCTTTTTGGCGGGAGCTTTTTTCTTCGCCGCCTTCTTTGCCGGGGCCTTTTTGGCAGCTTTCTTCGCGGCTTTTTTAGCCGGAGCTTTCTTCTTCGCCACCTTCTTTGGGGCTGCCTTCTTGGCCGCAGCCTTCTTGGCGGGCGCCTTTTTCGCGGCCGGCTTTGCCGCCGGCTTTTCGATAACGGCAATCACCGTCTCTTCAGCGATCACGTCATCATCATCTGAGGAGGTAAGGATACCGGCGGTTTCCAACTCATCTTCCTCGTCAGCAAAAGCTTCGACCTGTCCGGAGTCCAGGTCACCCGGCTTCCCCATCGGGTCGCCGTCACTCATCGCGTACATCCTGAACACTTCATCCATCCCAATGCCTCCAGCGGATTATCGCTGATCAAATTTGAGTTCGCATTTCGCAGGGCAGACGAAATTGCACTGCTCGCGGATGCGATTGTAGCTTTAGCTTGCGCATAAAGACAAGCAAAACGCAAGCAATTGGCGGATCACGGCGCGGTTTTTCATTGGGGGATGTGGGAAGCAGGCTAGTGAGCAGCCGGTTTCGCGGCTTCCGAACCGGATTTGGCGGTCCGTTTGCGAGTGGTCCGGTGGGTCGACTCATGGGCAGACTTGGATGAAGGGGCACTCCGTTTGGCCGAAGAAGACTCCTGGCGCCGCTCCAAGGTGGAAGATTTTGCATGGTCCGGAGCAGCGGCTTTGGCGCCAGTTTCGGCCCGGGAGCGGGTCGCGGATTCAGTCGAGGAGGTTCCACGGCGATGGGATGTGGAGGAGCGGCGCAAGGGAGCGGGCTCGACTACGCGCAGACGGCGGCCTGGAGCGACGCGGATGCCGGAAGGGATACCGTTCCAGCGGCGCAACTGGCTGAGCGAGAGGCCGAAGCGGTCGGCAATTGTGATCAGGGTGTCGCCGCGGTGAACGATGTAGAGCCGCGCACGGGCCAGGGGCTCGGCGGACGGCGGAACAGGGACAACGAGCGCCTGAATGCTGGCGATACTATCGCCCCTATCGAGCTGGTTGACGGAAGCCAGGTCGTCTACCGGCACGCGATATTCCCGCGCGACGGTTTCCAGTGTGTCTCCGGGAGAGACGAGGTGGTACCGCCACGAGTTGCGCCTGGCTTCAGGGATGAGCGCAACCCGCTGATCGAAGAGCGTTGCCGTGCCGGCGGGCAGGTGCAGGTCGAACTGGGCGTCGGGCGGCGTGATCATGCGCAGCAGGCTGGGATTCAGGGCTTCGATCTCGTCGACTGGGGCTCCGACCAGGTCGGATACAAGCCGCAGATCGATGGAGTAATTGATGGTGACCGTATCGGTGAGGACGGGAGGATCAAGCGTGACGTCGTCGAAGCCGTATTGCGTAGGATGGTTGGCGATGATGATGGCGGCTATGATCTCAGGAACATAGTTCTGGGTCTCGGTGGGCAGCTCGTGGCGCTTGTAGAGTTCCCAGAAATCGGCGTAGCCGGTGCGCTGCACGGCGCGCTGCATGTTGCCGGCGCCGTGGTCGTAGGCGGCCATGGCCAGGTACCAATCGCCGAGCTGGTCATAGAGGAACTTCATATATCGGGCGTAGGCGCGTGTAGATTTCTCGGGATCGAAGCGCTCGTCGACATAAGCATTGCGGGTCAGGCCGTAGTAGGGACCGGGCATAAACTGCCACATTCCGCCGGCGCGCGATTTGCGGTCGATGGCGCGCGGCTGGAAGCCCGACTCAGCCACGGCCAGGTAAATGAGGTCCTGCGGCACTCCCTCTTCAGC
Organism: uncultured Acidobacteriaceae bacterium; assembly: GCA_963841095.1. Taxonomy (GTDB): domain Bacteria; phylum Acidobacteriota; class Terriglobia; order Terriglobales; family Acidobacteriaceae; genus Telmatobacter. Next base: position 104,010 of record CAWJBE010000008.1, on the reverse strand, counting down.
GAGAACGCGCTGAATCATCGCCCTGTAGCGGCCGGAGCGCTCAAATGAGTGTAGGAGAGTGTTGTGCCCTTTTTGCGTGTAGGCGAAGAAGTTGATGAAGGCGGCCACATAGTCGTTCATGACCAGCGGAAGGTCAGACTTTGTAGTAGCCAATTCGGCCGTAGCCTTGGCCACCAGATTGGGATCGACCGCAAAGGTGACCTCGCTGGCCGCCTCGGAGGGAGTAATCTCCTCCTTCGGCACGAATCCATTGCCCTGCTTCAGAGCTTCCATCTCCAGGGAGTTCACCTGGTCGACGATCTTTTCGAACTCGGTATCCAACTCAGGATGGGACTTGATATCGATGCCGCAGGAGAGCATGAGATCGACGGCGTGATCGAACTCTCCCTTGGCTTCTACCAGCATCCCCTTGCGATAGTCTGCGTCACCGCGGGCATAGGCTGCCTCAACCTGCGCAATGATTGCGTGAATTTGCCGCTGCTCGGCAGTAGGAGGCGCAGGCTGCGATGAAACGGACGCTTGCGGTGCAGGAGTTGCCGATAACGGCGGCGCGGTGGCCTGAGCCTGCGGCGCTTTGTTTTGCTGCGACGGGCAGCCTGCCAAAAGCGAGGCTAAGAGAATGCAAACGAACGCTGAGAATCGACGGCGGGCCGGACGCGCGGGAAAACGCGGCCGACAGGGCCCCGTTGGAGTCACTTTAGGCACTATCCCGATGATAAGCTATGCGATGGAGGCCCGCCGCGGCGGGCGCGGTCTACTGCGCTAAAGCCTTTGTCTGCGAGCTTCTCATGAACGCCCGATTCCTACGCAACTTCGCGATCATTGCCCACATCGACCACGGCAAGTCGACGTTGAGCGACCGGCTGCTGGAACTGACGGGCTCAGTGACGGGGCGCGAGATGCAGGCCCAGATCCTGGACGACATGGATCTGGAGCGGGAGCGCGGCATCACCATCAAGGCGCACGCCGTGCGCATGATGTATAAGGCGCGGGACGGCAATACCTACCAACTGAACCTGATCGATACCCCAGGGCACGTGGACTTCAGCTACGAAGTTTCGCGCTCACTGGCTTCGTGCGAGGGCGCTCTGCTGGTGGTGGATGCGAGCCAGGGCGTCGAAGCGCAGACGCTGGCGAACGCCTATCTGGCGATCAATCACGGCCTCGAAATTATCCCTGTGATTAACAAGATCGATCTGCCGTCGGCGGATGTTCTGCGCACTCAGGAAGCGATCGAGAAGGCTGTGGGGCTGGATGCGACCGACGCGATCCCGGTGAGCGCGAAGACCGGCCAAGGTGTGGACGAGGTGCTGGAAGCAATTGTGCACCGGTTGCCGCCGCCCACAGGCGATCCCGATGCACCGCTGCAGGCGCTCGTATTCGACTCGTGGTTTGACGCGTACCGCGGAGTGATTGTGCTGGTGCGGGTGATGCAGGGAACGATGCGCAAGGGTCAGCGGATCCGGTTCATGTCGAACGGAAAGGCATTCGATATCGAGTCGATGGGCGTGCTGATGCCCAAACCCGTGGAGATCGGCGAACTGATTGCCGGCGAGGTTGGGTTCTTCGCGGCCACCATCAAGAATGTAGGCGATACCAAGATCGGCGACACGGTCACTCACGATGGCCGTCCGGCGGCCTCAGCGCTACCGGGGTTTGAAGATATCAAGCCGATGGTTTTCTCGGGGCTGTACACGGTGGATTCGCATGAACACACGCTGCTGCGCGACGCCCTGGAAAAGCTGCGGCTGAATGATTCGTCGTTTTTCTTTGAGCCGGAGAGCTCAGTGGCGCTGGGCTTCGGCTTTCGCTGCGGGTTTTTGGGATTGCTGCACATGGAGATCATCCAGGAACGGCTGGAGCGCGAGTATGAGCTGGACCTGATCACGACCGCGCCGGGCGTGCGCTATCACATCAAGCTGACCGACGGCAGCGAGGTCGAAGTCGATAATCCATCGCGTTGGCCTGAACCGCAGAGCATCGCCATCATCCGCGAACCGGTGATCACCGCGAAGATTCTTACGAACGAGGAGTATGTCGGAGGCATCTTCAAGCTGGTCGAAGAGAAGCGCGGCAAGCAGCTCAACTTTGAGTACGTGACGCCAACGCGGGTGTTGCTGACCTACGAACTGCCGCTGAACGAGATCGTGCTGGACTTCTACGACCGGCTGAAGTCGATTTCGCGCGGGTATGCTTCGCTTGACTACCAACTGGCGGGTGAATGGGAGTCGCCGATGGTAAAGCTCGATGTGCTGGTTTCGGGCGAGCCGGTGGATGCGCTGTCAATTATCGTGCACCACGACCACGCCTACGAGCGCGGACGTGCGCTGGTTTCGAAGATGCGCGAGCTGATCCCGCGGCAGCAGTTTGAGGTGGCGATCCAGGCGGCTATCGGGGCCAAGGTGATTGCCCGCGAGACCGTGAGCCCGCTGCGCAAGAACGTGCTGGCGAAATGCTATGGCGGGGACATTTCGCGCAAGCGGAAGCTGCTGGAGAAGCAAAAAGAAGGCAAGAAGCGGATGAAGAGGATCGGCAAGGTGGACATTCCGCAGGAGGCGTTCCTGGCGGTTTTGCGGGTGGGTGAAGACCAGCAGAAGTGACTTTGACGGCTCGTCCTTGCGCCTCTCGAACCAATCTCGGGCGATTTTGCAAGCGTTTGTTGCAGGGTAAGCGACAGCCACACAGCCTGACGCATTGAGATAGAGCGAAAGGCTGTGCGACTGCGTTCCGGGGGAGGAAACGTTACGGCATGAGAACGGCGTCAATGACCTGGATAACGCCATTCGATTGGTACACGTTGGGGATGGTGATGGTTGCCATGCCGCCCTTTTCATCGGTGAGCATGTAGCTGCCGTCTTTCATCCACGCGGTGAGAGTTCCGCCCTCGACGGTTGTCAATGTCGCCTTGCCGCCGCCTTCTTCAATCATCTTTTTGAGGTCCCTGGTGGTGATGCGGCCCGAAACGACGTGGTAGGTGAGAACCTTCTTCAGCGTGTCGATGTTCTCTGGCTTGAGCAGATTGTCGACCGTGCCAGCGGGGAGCTTGGCGAAGGCTTCGTTGGTGGGTGCGAAAACGGTAAACGGCCCTGGCCCTTCCAGAGTCTCGACCAGCCCTGCGGCTTTGACCGCGGCTACCAGCGTCGTATGGTCATTCGAGTTCAGCGCGTTTTGGATGATGTTTTTCGATGGGTACATCGCTGCCCCGCCCACCATTGGGTCCTTCTGGGCATAGGTTGCAGAGGCTGCGAAGACCAGCGCCGCGGCAAACAACAGAGTCATAAGCTTTTTCATGGCAAATTTTCCTCTCGTCCTTGGAGTTGCTCGGAGCCTCGTGGAGGACTTCCTGCTCGATGTACGCGGGTCGACGGGGAATCGGATTGGGGCCCATCAAAAAAACCGCCCGGACTCAGGCGGCATCGGAACGAAAAGGCGGTGGCGCGCCGAATTACCGGCGCTGGATGGTATAAGTGCATGAGGAGCGTTGCTCCACTCCGAATTTCTCGCCAGATGTACAATCCATTGGGACTCATTACCGCGTATTCGATAGGTAGACGGAGCCTGGCCCTGTGACTGCGCCCACGCCGCACGTGCCCGACTCCACACTCATCGAGAGAATGATGACAGGTGACGAGTCCGCGCTTTCGACCATCTACGACCGTTATTCCGCGATGCTCTTCGGCATGCTGACTCGCATCCTCGATGACCGCCAGGCGGCGGAAGAAGTGTTGCAGGATCTGTTTCTGCAGCTCTGGCGCAATGCGGGACAGTTTGATGCGAGCCGCGGCGCCCTTCCCGCCTGGCTGATGGTTATCGGCAGAAACCGGGCGATCTCGCGGCTGCGCGGCCGGCGCGACCGTGAGCTGCTGGAAGAACAGGAAGGCGACTTTGCCAATACCTTTGTTTCAAGCCAGAACATTGAAGATGAGGCTGCGCGGTCGGAGCTGGCGCAGAGCCTGAAGGCAGCGCTTGGAAAGCTGCCGGCCGAGCAGCGGCAATCGCTGGAGCTTGCGTACTTTCAAGGAATGACACAAAGTGAAATTGCCGCCAAAACCGGAGCTCCCCTGGGCACAGTGAAGACCCGGATGAGGACCGCAATGCAATCGTTAAGGCAGATACTCGGATGACGGAGCAGCACGCCAACCCGGAAGACCTCGATCTGTATGCGCTGGACGCGCTGGATGGAGCGGAGAAGCAGACGCTCGAGGCGCATCTTCACGGCTGCTCTGCCTGCCAGCGGGATCTCGCACTGGCACGGGAGCGCACGGCTGTTCTGGGACTAGCCGCACCGCCGCTGGCGCCGCCGCCCAGCGTGAAATCGGAGCTGATGCGGAAGGTGAGAGCGGAGGGACCGGCAAAGGAAAAGCAAGCCGTCCAAAGTGAGCCGAAGAAGATTCGGTGGAGCTTGCGCTTCTCGCTCGGGTTTGGTCTGGCAACCGCGGTGCTGGCCATCGCGACCTTCGAGTTGCTGAAAGTCGACCTGGAGCGCGGGAAAGAGATCAAGCAACTGCAGGCGCAGTTATCACAGGATGCCGCGTCGATGCAGGCAATGGGCGCGGTAACCAGTGCGCCGGATTCTGCGCAGATCACGCTGTTGCAGCAGCCCGGCGGGCCTCCGGGACAGGCGCATGTGCTTTATAACGCGCGCATGGGGTTGGCCGTTTATTCTGGGCAAATCGCGCCGCCGCCTGCCGACAAGAGCTATCAGTTGTGGCTTGTTCCTTCGTCGGGCGCACCCGTGGATGCCGGTCTGGTGGCAGCAAATCAGCAGAATGGCGCTGTGGTGGTGCGGTTGACGCCTGGACTGACGGCAAAAGCATTTGCGGTGACCCTGGAGCCACTGGGAGGCAGACCCCAGCCCACGGGTCCCAAGGTGCTGGTGGGCGCGGCCGGCTAGACTCCCCCTCATTCAGCATCGTGTCTGCAGGACAAAAAGAGCTCAAATAATCCTTTGAACGGGATCGGTAAAGTGGACGCCGATAAGCGGTTTTTGGCGGTTTTGTGGGTGCGTCAGGACCAGCAGAAGCAGTCTGAACAGTGCTTTAGCGGGTTCCCTTTGTTACAGAACCTTCACGGCCGATTGTGGAAAGCTGCCGGTAGTGGCAGAGATTGGCGCCCGAGCGGGTGATCTGCCTCACCAAGGGCCTTTCAGAGAGGTCCATGTTGATATATAAGGAGTTACGCTATCTACCAGAATGGAATGGCGGCTGGCAAGAGCGGAAGGCAGCTTTTTTCAAAGGGGTTTCCGGAAGAAATCCACAAATTTATCCACAGGTGGACTGAGTTCTGAAGGAAATTTTTCGCCTGCCGAACCGGTTTTGTGGCAGTTCCGCTGGGGTGTGGCAAAAAGATTGCTTTCCACTGCCTTCCGGTATAGCAAGCAGACAGGCCCCGCGAAGGCGGGACCTGTGCTGTGGCAATGAACCGGAGACTAGTGGGAGGCAGGCTTTGGAGCTGACGTTCCGGGCCTGGCCGGCGTAGTGGATCTCGGCCTGGGCGCCTCGGCAGCGGGCTCCGGCGGAGCCGGCACACCCGACTTCACGTTGTACGCGTCGATGACCGCCTTGGTGATGTCCGTGCTCTGGCTCGCGTAAAGTACAGGGGATTGCTGCTGCGAACGGTCAAGGACCAGTGTGAATCCCTGCCTATCGGCATAGGACTGCATCACGTCGTAGACCTTGGAAGCCAGGTTGTTGTAGAGATCCTGCATGTCCTGCTGACCGTCGTTGCGCAGGTCCTCGGTTTCGCGGTCCAGTTGCTTCTTCTTGTCGTCGATCGTCTTGGCGCGGTTAGCGCGGTCAGCATCGGACAAGGTGGCGCCCTGGGACTGCAATTGCTTGGTCAGGCCGTCGATCTCGTCGTTGAGCGACTTGAGAGAAGCTTCCTTGGGAGCGTACTTCCTCTGCAGATCAGCAAAGGCGCGCTGTCCCTCGTTGGTTTGGGCCACGGCCAACTGAAAGGCGATGACGGCAATTTTAGCGGGGCCTGCGGGCGCGGCGGCAGGCGCGGCCGATGCGGCCGGTGTTTGGGCAGGGGCGCTCAGGATCATTCCTGAGGCCAGCATAAGGACTACTAGCAGCGAACGCTTCATTTGATTCAAAAACTCCTTCGGAATTCCTGTGCGGCTCCTGAATTAGACGCAGGAACGTGCCTGTCACTTCTGACACACCTCACGACTTTTCTAAGGAAACTCCGCGCCGGATGGCGGGAGGGCTGAAAAGGACGCGAACGGAGACATCAGCAGGAACTAGAGGGATTATACAGTGAAGAGTCGGTAGTGAACAGTGGACGGAGGGCGGCAAGGCGCCGCCCTCGATTCCGCCGAACTGAATTAGTGAGCCGGTGCAGTTTGCGGCTGGGGCGCATCGACTGCAGGCTGGTTTGCGCCCTGAGCAGGCGGCGCCGGGATGCCCGACTTGAGATTGTAGGCCTCGATCACAGCTTTCGTGATGTCGGTGGAAGGAATCGCATAGAGCACGGTGGCGTTTTGCTGGTCGGTTTCATCGAGCACCAGCGTATAGCCGTGTTTTTCGGCATAGTCGGTCATTACGGCGCCAACCTTACCGGCGATGGTGCTCATCAGTTGCTGCATGTCGCCCTGGAAATCGCTTTGGGCGTCCTGCGTATCGCGGTCCAATTGCCTTTTCTTTTCGTCGATAGCGCGGGAACGGGATACGCGCTCCTCGTCGGTCAGCTTGGCGTCGTCGGCCTGCAACTGCTTGGTCATAGTATCGATTTCGTCGCTGAGGCTCTTGATCTCCTGGCGCCGGGGATCGTACTTCTTCTGCAAGTCAGCGAAGGACCGCTGGAATTCGTTGGTCTGGGTGACGGCGGCCTGGAAGGCAACGACCGCGACCTTGGCGGGAGCGGCGGCCGGCGAAGCAGCAGACCTTTGGGTGGATGGTGCCGTTTGGCCGGAGGCTGAAAGGATGGATGCCACGGCAAAAAAAAGGACGAACAGAGGCAGACGCTTCATGTGAACCAATAACTCCTTCGAATTTCCCGCGTGCCGGTCTTCTCAGCGCGGCGGCTCGAGCCAGGGCGCGTCCTGAGATGCGCTTGGGACTCCGTCCGGCACGAGACCTGCGATGAAATACATGCGCGGAGGCATCGCCGGGAACTAGGGGGATTATACGGCATTTCGCTGGACCTGTGGACGGAGAGCGGCTTCGCAAGGCCGGAGCTCATATGGCCTTCGGCGGGCGGCCTTTTGCGATGATCTGTTGATGACCGCGGAGAATGGCGCTCAAAAAAACGAAAAAGGGCCGCTCCCAAAGGAACGGCCCAATCTCGGGAAATGACGTGCATCAGAAGGTTGTGGATACGGTAAGGCGGAAGGTCTTGCGCGGCTCGCGGAAGACATACTGCGCTCCGTAGGCCTGAATCGCTTCCTGGTAGGTGTAGTCGCCTGCACCGCCCGGCGGGAACATGGAGCGCGTGATCAGCTCCGCAGACAGCTGTACTGTTTCTGGCCCAGAACGACGTCGTTGCAAAACGGCCGTTCATAGAGGCGCAGGGGGTTGTAGGCATAGTAGAGGCGGAATGGGGCGTTGATGATAGGCATCAGCACGGAGAGCTCGGCGCCGAGAGACATGCGCGGAACAAAGTTGGTGCCTTCCACGGGGCGAATGTCCGGTCTGAAGCCAACCTTGGAACCGGGTATGCCGCCCTGGCAGGAGCCGTTGTTGAAGACCGGGCAGCCGTAGAGCGGAGCGGTCAGCGAGGCAAAGCCCTCTGGGCTCTGCTTCAACTGCCCGTGGTTCACCGCGGCATCGATACCGAAGTCGTCGAAGAACGAAAAGGTGAATGGCCCGACGACTGGGATCCGGTACTCGACGTTGGTGGTCAGGTCAGTGTCGCCGCCGATCGAGGCGATGCCGTAGATGGGAAGCGGAACCTGGATGCACTGGTTGTCCTCGGGATTGGTGGGATCGCGAGGCACGCAACTGCCGTCAGGATTGGTGAGCTGGAAATTGACCCGCGTGGGCACGTAGCCATAGGGGGTGGCAGCACGCACGTCAAAGCCGCGCAACTGCTGCTCGCCGCCGTCGTAGAAGCGGTTGTTGGGCGGAGCCACGTCGCCGCCGAAGCCCTGGATGTAACCCAATTGCGCACGCACGCCCAGCACGTTGTGCCCTTCTTTCGAGGGGATCAGATAGTGCATCGGGATGAAGCGCTTGTAGGCGACCACAGGATTGATGTAGCGCACGCTGCCCCAGATGCCGGCCGCCTGGAAGAATGCGCTGTATTCCTTGCCTTCACGCGGGCGCAGCGGATTGCTGACTGTGTTGTAGGTGTAGCTGAGCCCGATGGAGCTGTTGATAATGCCCGCCAGCGGGTTCGATCCCTGCACGCCCGACCGGAATGCGATGGTCTGGAAGAACGTCTGCGACGCGGTGCTGAAGGCGGTGATGTTCGACTTCGTGAGCGAATAGGTCATGCCTACGCGCTGGAAGGCGTGCCGCTTCAAGGGGTAGCTGAGGGAGAAGTTGATGCCGTCAGACCCCACGTTGTAATTCTGCGTAAGCGACTTCTCCGCCGAGGACAGGTTCAGTGATGCGCCGGTCGTGGCCTGGTAGTTCTTGGCCGCGTTGTAATCCTGCTTGTTGTTGAAGATCTGGAAGCCCACGTTGATGGGACGATTGCGGATATACGGCTGCGTGAACCCGAAGAGGAACGTGCGGCTGATGCTGCCCAGGTTAGCCTGGAGGCTGAGCGTTTCGCCCAACCCAAGGAAGTTGTTCGTCTGGTAGTTGACGCCCAGGAAGGCGCCGGACAAGCCGCTGACGCCGCCATTCATGCCGATGGAGTTTTTGCCCTTCTCTTTCACTTTCAGCAATAGCTCGACGGTGCCGTTGTCTGGATCCTGGTGGGCCTCGGAGTCCTGGTCGACCTTGAGCGGCTCGAAGTACTCCAACTGGTTGAGGCGCAGCAAGCTGTACTCCCAAAGCTGGGAGTTGTAGACGGAGCCTTCGTCGAGCAGCAGTTCGCGGCGGATCACGCGATCGCGGGTGATGGTATTGCCCTGGAATTCGATGCGCGAGACGTAGAACTGCTTGCCCTCGTCGATGTCGATGTTCATCGACACCGTTTTCTTCTGGTCGTCATACGTGAGCTTGGGGATGGCGCCGAAGTTGATATAGCCGAGGCTGCCGTAGGCCTTCTTCAGGTTGTCGAGGCCCTTGCTGATTGCGGTGGCGCTAAACCAATCGCCGTCCTTAATGGGGAAGGTGGCGCGCAGAGCTTTGACGTTGGTGATTTCCTTGTTGCCGGTGAAGGTGATGGAGCCCAGGCGGTAGCGGCCACCCTCTTCAATCGTCATCTGGATATCGATGCGCTTGCCTTTATTCGGCCTGAAGGTGAACCAGTTCAGCCCGCCCTCGTCGCGGATCTGGGTCTTGGGCTGCTCGACGGCGGCGTTGGCGTAGCCTTTGTCGCGATAGGCCTGGCGCACGCGCTCGGTGTCTTCTTCGAGCTTTGAGGAGTCATAGGTCTGCGGGAAGAGGTCCTCAAAGATGATGGAATAGGGAATGCCGATGGGCTTGAGGTTCTTCATGGAGCGGCGCAGGTAAAGCGCGCTCGAGGTGCTGGTTGCCCACGAAGGTTATCTTGCCCACCTTCACGACTGGGCCTTCTTTGATGTTGAAGTTCACCTGCACCGATGCCGGCGGAATGGTCTTGACATCTGTCTTGATGGTGGCGAACTGGTGGCCATGCTCGGCCAGGAGTTCCTTGATAACGGTTTCAGCCTTCTTGATCTTGGTGGGATCGAACTGGCTCTCGACGGAAAGCCCGACCTTTTCCTTCTTGAATCGGTCAAGAACGTCGGAAACCGTGACGCTGTTCAGGCCCTTGTAGTTGATCTCGCGGATACTCGGCTTCTCGGTGACAAAGACATTCAGAATGATGCCCTTCTCCGAGTCTTCGCGCTCGATGCGCAGATTCTCGAAGTAGCCGGTATTCCACAGCGAGTTAAAGTCGCGCTCGATCGAGATGGGATCGTAGGTGTCGCCCTCGTGGGTGAACATGCGGGCGAGAATGGTTTCCTTGGGGATGCGCCGGTTGCCGATGACACGAATCTGGTAGATGGTATCGGGCGTTTGCGCCACGGCCGCCATGGCGCTTGAAGCCAGGACCAAAAGCAGCGCGACACGCGCCAACTGCCTGAGAATCCAACCGGCTCCGGCGATGGAAGTGTGCTTAATCTTCACCGGGTTTAAGCCCTGCGACGAGCACAAATACTCTTTCGTTCCATAATTCGGCTTCACAGGAAGAATATGCACACCCTCATTGCTCAAAATCTGGCCTTACCTTAAGGAAAGATCGATTATATGGGACCGTGGCCACCCCGCCCAAACTCACGGCGACCCCAGCGGCAGTTTTTTGCCGTTGAGGTGAAAACTCCAGGGTCGACATCGGACTCTTGAACCGTTTTCTTCCCACAAATTCCCTGCCGTGCTCGCCGCCGGAATCAGGGCTGAATCCCATTTGGAATTCATTCCTCAGTCTACCGGACTCAGGCGGGTTACGATGCCCGTGCTTCCGCTGCACCTGGCAGTATGCCCCTTAGACGCGCGAGAGCGCGTCACGATACCCGCCTGCCGATACGGATTTTGCGCTTTGTGCGGGTACGGAAAAAGCCCGCTCTGCAGGCCGGAGACAAGACCTGTTTGGCGAGAAGCGTGGATGTGGCCCATTGTGGTCTGGGCCAATGTGCAGCTCGAATCGCCCAGGCGCTGACGATCCGTGTGCCGGAATGCAGTATCCCATGCACTGGAATTCGAATCTTTTTTGCTGGTTGGGCGTCCTAACAAAGGTGTGCAATCTCCCGGGCGCTGTTTTTAGCCGCGCTCTCTTCATCTCATCCTTTCGACTAACATAGTAGTTTCCATGGACTGTTGGTCCCGACGCACGCCGAAACGGCGTCAGGGCCGCAACCCGAGGAGCCGGTGCGATCCGCACCGGAACTGCAAACTGCCCTGCTTTCAATCAGGGGGTTGATGGCATTCCGGCCGCGGGCTTCATTTCCGTCAGAACGCCGGCCGAGGAGCGAATACCAGCCTTATGATGTGGATTGTCCGGCTTGCGCTACGGCGGCCTTATACTTTTGTCGTTTTCGCGCTGCTGATCTTGATCCTTGGCGTCTTCAGCATCGACTCGATGCCGACGGACATCTTTCCCAACATCGACATTCCGGTGGTCACGGTGGTGTGGAACTTCGAAGGGCTCTCGGCCGACCAGATGGCCGAGCGCATCGTGACCGGGACCGAGCGCGGTCTCACCACCACGGTCAACGACATCGATCACATCGAATCTCAGTCGGTCGTGGGCCGGGGCCTGATCAAAGTTTTCTTTCATCCGGGCGCGAACGTCGCCGAAGCTGTAGCAGGCGTGACCGCGATCTGCCAGGTGCAGTTGCGGTCGCTGCCTCCAGGCACTACTCCGCCATTCATCATCCAGTACAACGCTTCCAGCGTTCCCGTGCTGCAACTCGGTCTTTCCGGCCCTGGTCTTAACGAACAGCAGTTGAACGATCTGGCAACGCAGACCATTCGCATTCAACTGGCGACGATCGAGGGGGCGCAGTCACCCTATCCCTACGGCGGCAAACAGCGCGAGATTATGGTGGATCTTGACCTGAACGCGCTGCAGGCCAGGGGGCTTTCGCCGACCGACGTAGTGAACGCCATCGGTGCGCAAAACGTAATCGCGCCCTCAGGAACGATCAAGCTGGACCGCTTTGAGTACCAGGTGGAGACCAACTCCGCACCGTCGCTGCTGGAGAGCTTGAACAACCTGCCCATCAAGACTGTCAACGGCTCTGTGGTCTACATCCGCGATGTGGCTCATGTCCGCGATGGCAGTCCGCCGCAAACCAACATCGTCCGTGTCGACGGCCATCGCGCCATCATGATGAACATCCTCAAGATCGGCTCTTCGTCGACCCTCGACATCATCAAGGGCGTGCACAACATTCTTTCGAGCCCCAGTTTCAAGGGGCAATTGCCCCCGCAACTGAAGATCGTTGCCCTGTCCGACCAGTCGATTTTCGTTCGCGGCGCCATTCATGGGGTGCTCCAGGAGGCCATCATCGCCGCTTGCTTAACGGCGATCATGATCCTGGTCTTCCTGGGCAGCTGGCGGTCCACGGTCATCATCGCGGTGTCGATTCCGCTCTCGATTCTGTGCTCGCTCATCCTGCTTTATGCGCTGCACGAAACCATCAACATCATGACCCTGGGGGGGCTGGCGCTGGCGGTGGGCATCCTTGTGGATGACGCCACGGTTGAAATTGAGAACATCAACCGGAACCTGGAGGCCGGCAAGGAGATTGAGCAGGCGATTCTGGACGGCGCCGCACAAATTGCTACTCCTGCCCTGGTTTCAACGCTGGCAATCTGCATCGTATTCGTGCCGATGTTTCTTCTGGGCGGCGTAGCGCGCTACTTGTTTGTGCCGCTGGCCGAAGCCGTAGTGTTTGCCATGCTGGCCAGCTATTTATTGTCGCGCACCGTTGTGCCCACCATGGCCATGTACCTGCTGCATGAGCACGACGATGCAGCGGAGCAAAGAAAGCACGCCAGCCGCAACCCATTCACGCGTTTCCAACTCGGCTTTGAACGCGGGTTCGAACGATTTCGCCATGGCTACCTGCGCCTGCTCACCTTCTGCGTCGATCACTCCGGAATTTTTCTCATCCTCTTCCTGGTGTTCGCCCTGGCGTCGTTCGGGTTGGCGCCGTTCCTTGGGCAGGACTTTTTCCCATCGGTCGATTCCGGCCAGTTCATGATTCATGTGCGGGCGCACACCGGCATGCGCATCGAGGAGACGGCTGCCCTCTGCGACCATATCGAGGATACGATCCGGCAGCAGATCCCGGCCGATGAGCTAGTTACGATTCTCGATAACATCGGGCTGCCCTACTCTTCACTGAACATGTCCTACTCCGTTTCAGCGCCCGTAGGGCCATCTGATGCCGACATCCAGGTGCAATTGAGCCGGAAGCATCATCCCACCGAAGCCTACGTCGAGCGGCTGCGCGCCGTGCTTGCCCGCGATTACCCCGGCGTGACGTTTTATGAGGTACCGGTCGACATCGTTACGCAGATTCTCAACTTCGGCCTGGCGGCGCCCATCGATATACAAATTGTCGGCCCTAATCTCTACGCCAATCGCGCACTCGCCGAGCGCATGTTAAATGAGATGCGCTATGTTCCCGGCGCCACGGATGCGCGAATTCAGCAGCCCTTCAATTATCCGAACTTTACGGTGAATGTAGACCGCACGCGCGCCGCCAGCACGGGCCTGACGCAGCAGAATGTGGCGCAGAGCCTGCTTGTGGCGCTCAGCGGCAGCTTCCAGACCAGCCCCAGTTTCTATCTCGATCCCCGCAATGGCGTTTCCTACAGCGTCGCCATCCAGTCGCCGCAATACCGCATCGATAACCTTTCCGACCTGAAGAGCCTGCCTATAACGAGTTCGGCCACAAACGCGGCAATGACTCAGCCCTCGGGCAATATTTCCACCACCGCTCCCGGCGCAGCGCCGCTTGGCACGCTGTCGCCCGCCCAAAATCCGAATGCGGCCACGACCGCCCCGGGAGCGCCCAAGCCTGTGCAGGTTTTGGCAACCTTGCCACGATCGTCCCTGGAGCCGAGCAGGGCGAGATCAGCCATTACGACGTGCAGCCGGTGATCGATATTTACACGAATGTGGAAGGCACGGATCTGGGCAGCGTGACCCGCGCCATGCAGAGGATCGTCGCCCGCCATGAAAAGGACCTGCCCCGCGGCTCCCATTTCATCTTCCGCGGCCAGAGCGAGACCATGTACTCGTCGTACCTCGGCCTGTTGAGCGGCCTGGCCTTTTCCATTCTGCTGGTCTACCTGCTTATTGTGGTCAACTTCCAGTCCTGGCTGGACCCGTTCCTCATCATTTCCGCGCTGCCCGCGGCGCTGGCCGGAATCGTCTGGTTCCTCTTCCTCACCGGAACCCGGCTCAGCGTGCCGGCGCTCACCGGCGCCATCATGTGCATGGGCGTGGCCACGGCCAACTCCATCCTGGTGGTGAGCTTTGCGCGCGAGCAGCTTGAAGTCCTGGTCGGCGATGCGCGGCGCGCCGCGCTGAATGCGGGCTTTGTCCGCCTGCGCCCGGTGCTGATGACCGCGCTGGCCATGATTATCGGCATGGTGCCCATGGCGCTGGGCCTGGGCGATGGCGGCGAGCAAAATGCGCCGCTGGGCCGCGCCGTGATCGGCGGCTTGCTGCTGGCCACCGTGGCTACGCTTTTCTTTGTGCCTGCTTTCTTCACTTCATTCACGGCCGCATTGAGCGCCGGCGGGAACGGGACCGCCATTCTGCCTCGCCCGATTTTGACGAATTCGATGCGAAACCGGAGTAGATGCTTATGAACCCGGAACTGAATTCTAATCGAACCCGAATCCACGATCCGCTGCGGACAGCCACGCAGCCGCACCAGAGCAAAGCCCGTTCACGCCGCGCAAGGTCTTGGCTGAGTTGTGGGCGTGGTTCTGCTCATCCTGGGCGTTTTCGTGGCCACCGGCATCCTGCGTCGCATGCATGCAGACACGGTTCTGGCCCAGCGCACCGATGAGTTGGCCGCGCCCACGGTAACCATTGCGCCCGCCAAGGCCGGCGCGCCGGCGGAGATGTTTGTGCTGCCCGGCAACGTGACCGCCTATACCGACTCGCCCATCTATGCGCGCACTGACGGCTACCTGCAGCACTGGTACTACGATATCGGCGCCAAAGTGAAGAAGGGCGATTTGCTGGCCGTGATTGAAACGCCTGAGCTCGACAAGCAGGTGGCGCAGGCCGAGTCCGACCTGGCCACCGCCCAGGCGAACGCAAATATCGCACGCATCCAGGCGGAGCGGTATTCGGATCTGGTTAAATCGAATGCTGTTTCACAGCAGGATACCGATACTTTCGTCAATCAGGCGGCCGCCACTGCCTCGGCGGTAAAATCGGCGCAAGCCAACCTGCAGCGGCTGCGGGAATTGCAGTCGTTTGAGAAGGTCTACGCGCCCTTTGATGGCGTGGTGACCGCGCGCGCCGTGGATACCGGACAGTTGATCACTGAGGGCGCAGGAACCGAGCTCTTTCACATGCAGGCGCTGCAAACACTGCGCGTTTACACCAACGTGCCGCAGCTTTACTCGCAGACGCTGAAGCGCGGAATGAAGATCGACCTTACTTTTCCCGAGCATCCGGGAAAGACTTTCGAGGGCACGCTGGTGCGCACTGCGGACGCCATCGATCCCGTCAGCCGCACCCTGCTGGTGGAGGTCGATGTCGACAACCGCTCCGGCGAGCTGATGCCCGGCGCATTGGCCCAGGTCCACTTCAAGGCCCCGCCGGTCGGTCCCACATTCATTGTGCCCGCCGCGGCGCTCATCTTCCGCCGTGAGGGAATGCAGGTGGGCACGGTTGTTCATGGCGACGTGGCCCATCTGGTGCCCGTCGTGATTGGCGAGGATGACGGCGCCACCGTGCAGATCGTGAGTGGCCTGAACGCCGACGACCAGGTCATTCAGGATCCACCCGACTCGCTCATCGACGGCGAAAAAGTGACTGTCGTAAAGCCGGGTAGTGGTCCTCAGGACGCGGGAGGCTTTTAACGATGCGTGCACTGCCGCAGCGATGGGCGCAGCAAGCCGCGGTTACGCAGCTTTGGAAGAGCCTCGCGTTCGGCGTCTGAGCCGTTTCTTCGCAATGAGCCGGGCGTCGCTCGCCAGCTCCTGCGCAATCGGCGTTGCGCTCATCCTGCTTAGCGGCTGCAAGCCCGTCGGCCCCAACTACAACCGCCCCGGCTACAACGCGCCTCCAGTCTATAAAGAAACCGGCGCAACGGCCGTGGTCGCCTCCGCCAAACCCGCAAGGCGGCGCCTGGCAACCGGCGAACCCCTCTGACGGCATGTTGAAGGGCAAGTGGTGGGAGATTTACCAGGATCCGGAGCTGAACCGGCTGGAAGAGCGCATCGATACCAACAACGTGCAACTTCGCCAGGCTATGGAGACTTACCTGGCGGCGCACGACCAGGTGAGCGCGGCCCGCGCCAATTTGTATCCCACGCTTTCGGCCAACCCTTCGATCAGCCGCGACAAAGTTTCCGCCAATCGTCCGCTCGCCTCGGCCAGTAAGACCACGGGCTATGCCGATTTCGTCATCGCCGGCCAGGCCAGTTGGGAGCCGGACTTCTGGGGCCGCATCCGGCGAAGTGTAGAGCAGGCCCGCGCGAATGCCCAGGCGAGCGCCGCTGACGCCGCAAACGTGGCCCTTACGCTGCATGCGGAGATGGCAACCGACTACTTTGCCCTGCGCGGACTCGATTCACAGATCAAGCTGCTGACGACCACGGTGACCGACCTCGAACGGCAACTCGATCTCACGCAAAAGCGCTTAACCGGCGGCGTAGCCACCGCGGTGGATGTAGCCCAGGCACAGACGCAGCTTGAAACCGTACGCGCTCAACTTGTGGACCTGGGCGTGGCGCGCGCGCAGTATGAGCACGCCATCGGCACCATCGCCAATTACGACCTGCCCGGCTTCAGCATTCCGCCATCGCCGCTCGATCTGCCGCTGCCAAAGATTCCGCTCGGCGTGCCTTCGCAGCTGCTCGAGCGCCGGCCTGACATCGCTACAGCCGAGCGCCTGACCGCAGCGGCCAACGCGCAGATCGGCATCGCCGTCAGCGCCTTTTATCCCACCATCACGCTGGGCGGATCAGGAGGCTTTGAAAGCACGAATGCCGGTACCTGGATTCAGGGCCCGAGCGCGCTGTGGAGCCTGGGCGCGCAGGCGACTGAACTGCTCTTCGACGCCGGCCAGCGCCACGCGCTTACCGATGCGGCTCGCCACACCTACGAAGCCCAGGCCGACGGCTATCGCAACACGGTCTTCCAGGCGTTCAACGACGTTGAAGACCAGCTCTCCGGTTTGCGCATTCTGGAGCAGGAAGCGGGCGTGGAGCAGCGCGCGGTGGATTCCGCGCAACACTCCTTCGATCTGTCGAACGCGCGCTATAAAGGCGGTGTGACCAGCTATCTTGAGGTACTGACCGCCGAGCAAACATTGCTGCAGGACCAGACAACTGCCATCGATATCGAAAGCCGGCAGTTTGCCGCGAGCGTAAGCCTGATCCGCGCCCTTGGCGGCGGCTGGGATGTGACGCAGTTGCCGTGAGAAGAGAGAGCGGAGAGTCGATGATCAGATCGTTCTCTGTTGCGTGTTCCTTATTGCAAGCTGTGCAAGAAAGCCGCGGCGGGCACATCGGTAAGGGGCACGCCTGGACCTTCCCACAGGAGCCGCGGCGCGCCACCACTCGTTGTGTTTAACGCCTGGACGCTGATTGTGTGCAGGCCGGCGCGCAAGCCGATTGCGCCTCGATCGTAGCGCAGCGCGTTGCCGGACGAGCCGCAAACCTGAGCGAACGGTGGGCCGGTCTTCGCCACTTCCATACCGTCGATGAGCAAACGCGCGCCGTCGCGGTCAATGAGATGAAACGTATAGCCGCCATTAACGGGAATTTTAATGTAGCCCGCCCACACCGTTGCGTAGCGCGTGAACCCTTGCGCGCTGGCCTCGAGATTCGGTGATTCGCCGGTGAGCACGGGCTGCAATGTGGAGAAGTCCGGCAGCTCGATCCACCCGCCTGAATAGATCTTCCACGCCAGGCCCGAGGTTGCCGGCCGGGTGGCCTTCACGGCTTCGTGCCATTGCGCCACGACGACCAGCCCCTGCGCTGCCCAATCCTGATGGCCGGCCTTATCCGTGACATGCAGAAGGACCCGGAAGCGGCCCGCGCCGTCTTTGCCGTCAAGTTCGGTACCAAGCGCATCAGGGAAGCGATGCCGTACGCGGCGGCCGTGAGCCGTGCTTCCATCGCCGAAGAGCCACGTATAGTGCGCGCCGGGCGCAGACTGCGCGGTGAACGTTACCTGCTGCCGCGGAGCAATGATCGGCGGATCAGTGCGAAACGCAGCCACGAGCGTGGGCGCAGGCGCGAACTTCGGCTGCGGAGCCCCGCCTGATACCACGAGCGGCATTTGCGCATCGCTAGTCACGCGCGTCTGCCCATACTTCACGTTGTCAAAGGCCACGTCTTTCACGTCGCCTGTGATTGTGGAGGCGGCCAGCGGCGGCTGATCGAGCGCCCAGATGTTGCGGAAGGTGAACCCGTGTAGCGCGGGCTGCTCCTGCTCCATCTGCACAAGCGAATACCAGTTGTCGAGGATGAGATTCTCAAAGGTGACGCCTGAGTGGTCGCCGTGGGCGCCGTTCGCTCCCCAGAAGCCAAGCAGGCCAAAGGTCTGGCCGCACGCGCCGATGCCGCCATGCAGAATGTCGGAGTCACGCAGTGTGAAGTTGTGCGAGTTGTAAGATCTTCTGCGGCCATCCCATACGCACGGTGTTGGAGATGCTGGTCGAGAGTTCGCTGTTTTCCACGAGGATGTTGTCGACGTCAGGCCCGGGGCGCACCATGTCGGCTTCGGTGTAGCCGTCCCAGTTGCCCTGCATGGCCAGGTCATCGTCTGAGGAGCGAATGAACGCGTTGCGCACCACGGCATCGCCGCCGCCCAGCCAGTCCATGCCGTCCTGGTTGGCGTTGTCCGGGTTGCCGCCGATGACGCGCAGATCGTCATAGCGGAACCCGGTTGAGTCTTTCATCTGGATCGACCAGGTTCGCGAGCGCACGATGCAGGTGAGCCCGTCGATCTCCACATTGTGTGACTGGTAGGCCCCGATGCAGTGCCAGTCGGGCTTCTGCATCCAGCCCTCGTCGGTGTTCGGGTCCTGCGGACCGTCGTAAACGATGGTTCCCCGGCCCAGCACCTTGACGTTTTGCACCTGCCACAGATTGAGACTACCGAAGACATATGCGCCGGGCGCGAGGTAGATGGTATCGCCGCTTTTGGGGTTCAGGCTTTCGCGGTGCACGCCCGCGGGGACCATGGTGACGTTTGGGCCGGTGGGCGGAGGCGGAGGCGGTGTGCCGGCAAAGACAAAGAGCATCCGGGCGCGATTGAGGAAGTCGCCGGGGCGCGAGATGGAGAGCTTGGCCGGGGCGGGCAAGCGAAAGCGGATGGTCTGGCCGTCGCGAACCGGGCGCAGGCCGAGCCGCCACGGCTCGATATCGACGCCGCGATCCCAGAAGCCGGGCTCCGCCACCGTAATCGAAATCTCAACCGGCCCGGTGGTATCGAAGCTCACGAATTCGTAGTTCGACGCGGCTTCGGCGACGTCGATTCGCTGGTTGTTGACCGTGACAGCGAAGAAGCCGGAGCGCATCTCTGGCGGGACCGGCGCGGCATCGACGTGCGAAGCGGCGCGGGCCACACTTGAAAGTGAAAGAACGGCGACAACCAGCGTGCGAATGCGCGGCAACAAGCAAGACCTCAGAACAACGCAGGAAACGAGACCACTCTAGAGCCTGTTATTAACTTTCCCACGAGTGGCGTTGCGAACGGAAATCGGGCCAGACGAGGCGGAGGCCGAAGGCTTTGGCGGTTCCAAGGTCGAGGCCGAGAACGAAGTATGGCCCGATTTCCACCCCAGCGACACAAAGCCGTCGCCGGGGGCCCCGGATTTGCGCCGCAACCCTTCGGGCTGGGGCCAATTTTTCTCATTTCATTGTCGCTCGTCGCTAGCAGACACCCGGTATCCACCCCACGGACAAAGAACGCGTCCGCGGGGGCCCCGGTATGCGTCGCTCCTCGCTCCTCGAACTGAGAAAAATTGGCTCCCAGCGCCACCCGCGCGAAAGTTAATAACAGGCTCTGGCACCCCGACAGCGAGATCGAGCGACACCTGCGCGATGCGGTGTGTATAATTCGTGACGCGAATAAAATCCCATTCGCTGCGAATTTTCCGCCAGGAGCCTCTTCTCATGCCGATGCCCCGTCTTTTTCAGCAATTCTTCAAATCTCTGCCCGTGGCTGCAATGTTCGGGATCATGCTGCCGACCGGTGCGCCCGTTGCCAGTGCTCAGTCGCCCATTGCCATCGATTCAGCGGTGACGGTTGTGGAGAGCGCGCAGGAGCCGGGACCGGTGCATCGCGCAACGCAGGATTTGCTCGGCGACTTCACAAAGGTCTTCGGCCATGCGCCCAAGCTGGTGGATCAGTTGGACCAAGGCGGACCGGTTGTGCTTTTGATCGCGCAGAGCGAGAACGTGCCGGCAGGGATCGACTGCGCCAAGGCCAGCGATACTGAGACTTTTGCGTTTTCGATTACGGAAACCGGCACTGGGCCAAGCCGGAAGCGCGTGGTCTGCCTGGCAGGCGCGGACATGCGCGGGACGATTTACGCGATCTACGAGTTCTCGCAGACCGTTCTCGGCGTCGACCCGATGTACCTTTGGACGGACAAGGAGCCCGCGAAGCGCACCCGCATTCCGCTGCCGGCCGATTTTGCGCGCGTCTCGCCGAAGCCCGTTTTCAAATACCGCGGCTTCTTTACGAACGACGAGGATCTGCTCACCGGCTGGATCGTGCCCGCGAAGGGCGAGCAGACCGGCATCTCTCTCAAGGCCTGGGACATGGTGTTTGAGACGACTCTGCGCCTGAAGGGCAACATGGTTGTGCCCGGTACATGGATTTTTCCTGATGACGCGCAGGTGCACGCAGCCACTGAGCGGGGACTGATCATCAACCAGCATCATGCGATTCCGCTTGGGGTCAACGTGGCGCGCTGGCCTGAAGGCGTGCCGTATAACTTCTCGACGCATCCTGAGATTCTGGAACGCGCGTGGACCAACGCCGTGGCTGAGTACAAGCCCGACGAAGAGATTCTGTGGAGCGTGGGGCTGCGCGGGCTTTCGGACTCGAGCTATGCGTCGCTGGACCCAAGCGTACGCGACAACGATCCGCTGCTCGGTCAGAGGATCAACGAAGCGATTGCCGAGCAGATGAAGATTGTGCGGGCCAGGTATCCCAACGCGCAGTTTGTTACCGATCTTTGGCAGGAGGGCGCGCGGCTGATGCAGGAGGGATACCTGAAGATTCCTCCGGAGGTGGCGCTGGTGTGGGCCGACACCGGTTACGGCGACATGCAGGATGGCGGCAAGGTCGCAGCCGGCCAGGGAATGTACTTTCACGTGGCCATGATGAACGGCCAGGCGAACCAGCTTTCGGAGATGGTGCCGGTGAAGACGATCCAGTCGGAGATCGGACGCTACATCAAGGCCGGCGCGACCTCGTACTTTCTGGTGAACACCAGCGACATCAGGCCTGTGGCGATGACGACACGCGCGGTGATGGAGATGGCATGGGGAGGAGTCGCGGCAACCACCGGCGGCATTGCCGATCCCGAGGGCGGCGCCGATGCGGCCTTCTACCGGAAGTGGGCGACAGAGGAGTTCGGAGCGAAGTCAGCCGATACGCTGGCCAAAGTGTACAAGGAGTACTTTGCCGCGCCGGCTCCGCGCCCATCGTTCGGGCCGCCGCGCATGACCTCCGCCGGAAACGCTCCTCCGCCCCCGCCGCGCTACAGCAATGTCCCGCTCGTTGTTGGCGATCAGCATTACCACAGCGAGGCGCGGCGGATCATTCTCGACTACCTCAGCGGACACCAGGTGGTCAATATTCCAAGCCAGTCGCCCAAATGGACACAGCCACGGGTGGGATTTTTCACGTTGAACGACGAACAGCGTGCCGCGTTTCTCGATCGCGACATCAAGAAATGCACCGACGCGCAGCCGCGCTGGGATACGACGTGGAAGGACGCAGAGGCCGCGAAGAGCCTGATCGATCCCGCGCGGAGCCAATACTACCAGGCAGAAATGCTGACCATGATCACCATCAATCGCAACAGCAATCGCATGCTGCTGGAGGTGGCGCAGTCAATGAAGGACGAGAACGCCGGCGACACGGCCAAGGCGCTCACTGAAGCCGACCAGGCGCTGAAGGCGCTGGATGAGATTCAAGCGTCGATGCACCTGGCCGAATATGGCAAGTGGAAGAACTGGTATCGCGGCGACTGGCTCACGGGTGTTTATCGCACACGGGAACTGGTGCAGGATTATGCGAATCATCTGAAGGATCCGATGGCCAAGTTGCCCGCGCCGGCTTCGTGGAGCGGATGGGAGGGGTACTTCCACATCATGGAGTACGAGGACGACCGGTCAGTGGATGTGCATTGAAGCGGGAGGCAGTTTCCACCTGTGCTGATGCCATTGGGATGATGGCGAGGTGTCGATCACCATCTTCAAACCACAGGCTGAACTATAATTTACTTAACTCAAGGGCTACCTCGACGATCAATGGCATTGCTTATCGGTTTGTGAGTCGTTTTCCGCACGTAGCCCGATTTATACATGCATAACCATGAACTCATCCTGATTACAGGCGCGACGGGCTTTGTTGGCTCGCAGCTTGTACGCGAACTGCTTGAACGCCAGCCGGCCGCCAGACTGGCGCTGATCATTCGCTCGCGGCCAGGCCAGACCGCCCAGCAGCGCGCCGAATCGATCGTCCCGGAGTCCGAGCGGTCGAGGGTTCGCGTTTACGCAGGAGATGTGAGCCTGCCCAACTGCGGGCTGGACGCAGAGGCCTATCGGCTTCTCATGGATGAGACCACACGCGTGATTCACTCCGCGGCTACAGTACGGTTCGATCATTCGCTTGAAGAAGCGCGGCGCATGAACGTGGAGGGAACGCGCGGCATGCTGGACTTTGCCGCGGCGATGTCTCAACTCCAGTGTTTTGCCTATGTGGGCACTGCCTATGTGGCGGGGCAGCGAACGGAGCTGGTTCGCGAAGATGAACTTTCTGTCAGCCAGGGTTACCGCAATACCTACGAACAGACCAAGGCCGAGGCGGAGGCGCTGGTGCGGTCGCGGCTGGACTCACTTCCCGGGGTGATCCTGCGCCCAAGCATTATCGTTGGCGATTCGCGCACCGGAGTGACCTCGAGCTTCAAGATGATGTACTGGCCGCTCAAAATCTATGCGCGCCGCCTTTGGCGCACGGTGCCCGGCTATCCTGACGCTGTGCTGGATATTGTGCCGGTGGATTTTGTGGCCGCATCGGTGGCGCACCTTACGTTCGAAGAAGCGGCTCTCGGCAGCACCGTCCACCTCTGTGCGGGACCGCGCGGCAGCGCCACAATCGAAGAGGTGGCACGGCAGGCGGCAGAGTTTTTCCATGGGCCCGAGCCGCGCTACGTCGATCCGCAAATCTTCTTTGCCGCGATCCGGCCGCTGCTGTTCCTCACTTTGTGGGGGCGTAAGCGCCGCGTGCTCGTTGACGGCCGCGCTTACCGCGACTACTTCTCAATGCGCATGCAATTCGACACGACGAATGCCGAAAGGTTGCTCGGACCTGCCGGTATTTGTCCTCCACCGGTGATGAACTACCTTGACCGCTTGTTCCGCTATTGTGTCGCCAGCGATTGGGGACGCAAAGTAATTACAGCCCAATGAATCTTATTCGCCGTTTTCAACTCGCGCGAGACCGCAGCGTTACCGTTGCGAACCTGGTGGACGAACTGCTGCGGCGAAATGGCGATTGCGAAGTTTCGGTCGGCGAGGATGGCTCTTTTAGCCTTTCTCAACTGCACGGCATTGTCTGCTCGTTCGATAGCTTCCTTCGCAGCTCGATCGGGCTGCGCCCCGGCGAGCCGGTAGCGATTTATCGCACCAACGACCGCTGCTGCTTCCACTGGTTTTTGGCCATTATTCGTGCCGGCGGCATTGCGGTACCGCTCAATCCGATGCTTTCGCTTTCCGAAGTGCAGCGGATTCTCGCCGACAGCGGCACGGAGATCCTTGTCACCGACAAAGCGGTCTTTGAGCACAACATTGTGCACCGCAGCGCGCTGAATGTGCGCACCTGGATACAGTCTGACGATGAGGCAGAGACGCTGGACGGATTTGTGCGCCCTGATGCCGGTGGCGCACCTTCGCCGCCGGCCGCTATCGATCCGGCGGCTACCGTTGCGATTTTTCACACATCCGGCACAAGCGGGTTTCCGAAGGGAGCGGCACTCTCAAGCAACGCACTGCTCGGGGCGCGCGCGTCTACGGTTCTTTCCGGAGTTTTCCTCGG
Organism: uncultured Acidobacteriaceae bacterium; assembly: GCA_963841095.1. GTDB lineage: Bacteria > Acidobacteriota > Terriglobia > Terriglobales > Acidobacteriaceae > Telmatobacter. The sequence goes on along the minus strand of CAWJBE010000008.1, from coordinate 79,944 downwards.
CCCCAGGGATATTGCGCTGGTCGCGCTGCCCTGGTCGCACATCATGGGCACAAGCATCGCTCTTTACGGAATGATGGCCGGAATTCGAGGATGCCTTCTTGAGCGATTCGATGTCGAACATGCTCTCGATCTTGTGGAGCGATTCGGAGTAACTACATTTGTGGGCGTGCCGGCGATGCTGGCGCGGCTGGTGAACAGCAATCCCAACCCGGCCCGGCTGGCAAGCGTGCGCGTGTGGCTCTCGGCCAGCGACCATCTACCTAGCGAAGTTCGCCAACGCCTGAAGGAGTTCGGCGCATTGATCCGGCTGCCTGGTGGCCGGCGCGTTCCGCCTGTGCTGTTGAACGGCTACGGCATGGTGGAGTTGGGGGGCCTGGCCATGATGGGTATTGAGCTGCCTTTTCTGCCCGGAAGCGGCCAACTGTGCCTTCCCGTGCCTCCGTTCCACATTCGCGTAGCCGAAGAGAACGGCCGGCGCGTAAGAGCAGGCATGACGGGCGAGTGCCAAATCCGCCGCCGCGGCCTCAGGCCGCATTACTGGAAGGACAAGGACGATGGCAGGGGTCTGCTGACTCGCGACGGATGGCTGCGCACGGGAGATCTGGCGACACGCAATCGGCTGGGCCTCATCCGGCTTGTAGGGCGCATCAAAGACGTCATCAAGTCCGGCGGCTATTCAGTTTACGTGCGTGAGCTGGAAGAGGCTATTCAGGCTCATCCGGCAGTGGCACGCGCGATTGCCTTCGGCCTGCCTCACAAGGAGAAGGGAGAGATTCCCGTCGCGGCGGTTGAACTGCTACCGGGCACGCCGGCAGGTGAAAGCGACCTGCTGGAATGGTGCCGGAGGCATCTGGCCCCTTACAAAGCGCCACGTCGCATCTGGATTCTCGCGCCCGGCGGTTTACCGCAGAATCACAACGGCAAAGTGTTGCGGCGCGCCCTGCGCGAGCGATTTTCGGGAGAGATAGGCTAGTCGTGCCTTAGCGCGTCCACCGGGGAGAGCTGCCCGCCGCGCCACGCCGGAAGCGCCCCGGCAATGAGTCCCGCCAGCAAAGCAATTCCCATCGCCTCAGCCAGAAGCGGCCAACGGATTGACGCCGAGACGATGCTTGCGGTCTGCGGCATGGCGGCAAGCACATGAAGGGCGCACAAACCGAGGCCGACGCCAAGAATCCCTCCGACCAAACCGAGGATGGCGGCCTCAAGCTGGATGAGGACAAGCACCTGCCACCGCTTCCAGCCCATGGCGCGCAGAATGCCAATCTCCCGCGTGCGTTCAAAGACCGACATCACCATGGTGTTGGCAATCCCGAGGATGCCGATGAGCAAAGCAAGAGACGACGTGCCCCACGCGGAGGCCTCAGCAAGCTTGACGAACTGATTGTTGCTGGCGCGCTCCGCAGCGGGAACGGCACGGAGGCCTGGCAACGCAGACTCGATCTGGGCTTGCGCCTGCTTTAGATATTGCGGCCACGGCTCTCCGTGAGGCGCAGGCCGCAGCCACACGTGGATTGCGGACACCTTTCCCTGCAAGCTGCTCAGTTTTTGCAGCTGGTCGAGCGGCATGATCATTGCATCCGCTTCCAACGTCGATGCGCCATGGTAGATCCCTGTCACAGTGAAGCTCGCACCCTGAATCTCCAGAGTGTCGCCGGGCTTCTTTTTCAGATCCTGGGCCAACAGATCGCCCAGCATCACTTCCGGCTGCCCGTCGCTGAAGCGCCGCCCGGCGAGAAGCTGGAGCGACCCAAATTCATACGAGCCGGCCTTCCAGCCGTAGACCAGAGCATTCACATCCGGTGTCAGGTCCATCACGTTAAAGATGGTGGGCGCGGCCTGTGCCACGTCGGGCAATGACTTGATCTTGTCCGCCGCCGACTCGTCCACTGAGGTATTCAGAAACGTTCCTTGAATCACCTCGAGGTCGATACCGCTGCTGGAATAGATTCGCATCCACTGCTGCTCAAATGCACGGGAAAAGCCCACCAGGCCCACAAAAGCACCAACCGCCACCCCAATCCCGCACAGCGTCAGCGCGGTTCGCAGCCGGCGGCGCAGGAGGTTCTTCAAAACGAAACCAGTTAGAGACAGTGAGGAGGTCATGAAGGAAGCAAGGATCCCTTTGTGGCACAAATTGGTGAATTACGATCAGCCGGCAGGTCCAGCCCCATTCGCTCTACCCGCTCGGAAAGAATATGAGGTTCGAGGAGGCTCTCGCAATTGGAAAGCGATGCTCTCGATTCTATCAGTCGGCTTGGAAACTGGCCTGGAGCCGTTGCCGTCGCCGCCGGAAGCGAGGCCAATTCGGCAGAGCGCAACGGTTTTTCAGTGCGGGTATCGGCACCGAGCCAGATCAATCGTGAAATCAGCGGGTCTCGCCCTGGCCCGGGATCGCCTGTTCTTTGCGCAGCAGATACATGGGGTGCATAAGCCCGGTTGGCGCATAAACCCGCTCTTCTAAAAATGTGAAGCCAAGTTTGTTGAGAAGCCGGCGCGATGCCGTGTTCCGCGGGTGATGTCCCGTTATCAAAGCATCGATTGGCAAACTGCTGAAGGCATAAGGAACAATGGCTCGCGCGGCCTCGTACGCGAAGCCCCGGCCCCAGAAGCCCGGCCGCAGATGGATCCCCATTTCAAAGATCTTCTCCTCCAGCTTGTATGGCCGAAGACCGGCGCATCCAACGTGGCTGCCGTCCTCAAGGAGAAAGACTGGCCAGTATTGGACACCGAGTTGTTGGCCGTGCGAAACCTCCTGTGCGAGGCGAGCGAGCGCCACATCCTGGCTCCACGGACCACCGATTAACGCGGTCACTTGGGCATCGCACCAGAGGCCGATGGCCAAAGCCTGGTCGTCCGCAGTCCAATGGCGGAAGCCCAGGCGTTCTGAATTCAGGAAATAGTCCATGGGTTTTTTCCAACGAACAGGGATCAGCGGATGTCTGGAATCGGCGGCACATGCCCACCTTGAAGCCAAGGTGGCCGCACATTCCGATTCCTAAATCCCCTCACCCATGGTGACATAGATGCGCATCCGTTCCAGATCCTCACGATAAGATTCCCGCTCCGCCGCCTCAGCCGCAAAGGGATCTGGCGGACACGGCTCGGCGCCGAGTCGTTCTTCGAGATCCTGCACGCGCGCCGAGAGCGCAATGAGTGCGTCGGAGAGCGGGTCCTTAACCTCGTGCGGATCGGTGATGAGCACCCGCTGGCCGTTGCGGTAAACGATATGGGCGGGAACGCCAACGACGGTGGAGTTCGGCGGGACGTCAGTGAGCACAACAGAGCCAGCGCCGACGCGCGAGTTTTCGCCGACCGTGATGTTGCCCAGCACGTTGGCGTTGTTGCCGATGAAGACGCCGTCGCACACGGTGGGATGCCGCTTGCCGTGGCCTTTGCCGGTACCGCCCAGCGTGACGCCCTGATACATGGTGACGTCGTTGCCCACTATAGCGGTTTCGCCGATGACGACGCCGGTAGCGTGGTCAATGAAAAGCCTGCGGCCAATCAGTGCGCCGGGATGGATGTCAACGCCGGTATAGAAACGGCCTACCTGCGACAGGATCCGCGCCGGCAGTGGCAGCCCGTGGCGCCAGAGCCAAAAAGAGACGCGATGAACCCACACAGCCCAAAGCCCTGGGTAGCAGAGCAAAACCTCAAGTTGTGAGCGCGCAGCCGGATCGCGCTCTCTAATAGAGCGGATGTCTTCGCGGATTCGGCCGAACAGAGGCATGACGTGCGGAAAAACGGTAGAGCCGGCGGAAGCTATCACCGCCGGCCCGGCAAGCGATTACGCGAGCACAGCGATCGGCTCGGGCTGCAAAGCCAACGCCTGCTGGCGCAGCGGTTCAAAGAGCACGCTCGACAGATAGCGCTCGCCGAAGTCAGGCAGCACGGCTACGATCAGCTTGCCTTTATTCTCAGGCCGCGCAGCCACTTTGAGAGCAGCGCTGGCCGCCGCACCGGAACTTATGCCGACAAACAGGCCTTCTTCGTGAGCCAGGCGGCGGGCCGTCTCAACAGCTTCGTCGTTGGTCACCTGGACGACCTCGTCGATGATTTTTGTGTCGAGCACGCCAGGCACAAAGCCCGCGCCAATACCCTGAATTTTATGCGGACCGGGCTTGCCGCCGGAGAGCACCGCGCTGTCGGTGGGCTCAACAGCGATGGCCTTGAACGAGGATTTCTTTGGCTTGATGTAGTTGGAAACGCCGGTGATCGTGCCGCCGGTACCCACGCCAGAGATGAGAATGTCCACCTTGCCGTCCGTGTCCTCCCAGATTTCGGGGCCGGTGGTCTTCAGGTGGATGGCCGGGTTGGCGGGGTTGTCGAACTGCTGCAGGATGTAGCCGTTCGGCGTCTTGGCCAGAATCTCCTTGGCCTTGGCGATGGCGCCCTTCATGCCGTTAGGACCGGGAGTGAGCACGATCTCGGCGCCGTAGGCCAGCAGCGTCACGCGCCGCTCCAGGCTCATCGTCTCCGGCATGGTAAGGATGAGTCTGTAGCCCTTGACCGCGGCCACAAAAGCAAGCGCGATGCCGGTGTTGCCGCTGGTGGGCTCAATCAGCACCGTTTTGCCGGGGGTGATTTTGCCGGCCTTCTCAGCGGCATCGATCATGGCGAAGCCGATGCGGTCCTTGACGCTCGAAGCGGGGTTCTGGCTTTCCAGCTTGACGACCACGGTAGCGGGCAATCCGGCTGCCACGCGGTTCAGCCGCACCAGGGGAGTGCGGCCAATCAGTTCAGTTACATTCGCGGCAATGCGCGCCATAATGATCTCCTTTTTCCGGGGCCATTGCCCGGACCTCTCATGTGACGGATTTTGGGGTAATGGTGCGAGCTTGTCAGGCGGGAAAAAGCGCGCGATCAGGCGCACATCGGCATCGGAGCTGGCACCAGGACGGTGTTAGCGACATCGACGCATGACAAACAGAGTAGACCCAATGCGCGGGGATGGCAAGCGGCGAAGCCGAGAAATTCATGATCGATCTGTGAGAGCCCTGGCCAAATGAACGGATTTTGAGAGGTTGCGGCGCTTCGCACGGATGCGCGCCGCGACGCCCCTATTCAGCCTGTATTTCTGAGCCCAGCCGAGATGCCGTTGATGGTCGCGGCGATGGCGCGGTTGACTTCGGGCGTGTCTTCGCCGGCGCGCTTGCGGCGCAGCATGTCCACCTGGATCAAGTGCATGGGATCGACATACGGGTTGCGCAGCTTGATGGAGTGCGCCAGCACCTGGTTGGATTCAAGCAGTTCGTTCTGGCGGGTGATCGCCAGCAGCGCGCGCACGGTGCGATGGAACTCGGCTTCGAACAAATCGTAGATGCGCTCGCGAAGCTTCGCGTCATCCACCAGCGTGGAATAAAGCCGCGCCGTGCCGAGATCGACTTTGCCCAGCGCCATCTCCACGTTGCGCAGCAGGTCAATGAAGAGCGGAAACTCCTTTGCCATGGTCTGCAGGAGTTCGAGCGCGCCCGGCATCGACTGAGGAATTCCTCGACTGCGTAGCCGACGCCGAACCATGCCGGAACCAGCAGGCGCGATTGCGTCCAGCCGAAGACCCATGGAATGGCACGCAGGTCGGAGAGACTGCGGAGAATTGCTGCGCCTGCGCAGGGCGCGAACCGATTTTGGCGTTCTCCAGTTCGCCCACTGGCGTGCTCTGCTCGAAGTAAGTAATGACGTCTGGATCTTCAAGGATGTGCTTGCGGTAAAACCCGTAGGCAAGCGCCGATAGCTCGTCGAGCGCAGCCTCCCACTCCGGCTTGAGGACGCCGGTGAAGTGGCCCTCGGGATCGCGCGCATTGGGCCGGGCCAGGGCGTCAAGCGAGGCGGCGATCATGAGCTCGAGATTGCGCTCGGCCAGCACTTCGTCGGCGTATTTGAAGTTGAGCACCTCGCCCTGCTCGGTGATGCGCAACTGGCCGTCAAAGGAGTCGAAGGGCTGGGCGAAGATGGCGCGATGCGTGGGTCCTCCGCCACGGCCCACTGTGCCGCCGCGGCCATGGAAGATGCGCAGCTTGATGCCGGCTTCGCGCGCCACGACGTGCAAATCGCGATGGGCGCGGAAGATCTCCCAGGTTGAGGTCAACATGCCGCCGTCTTTATTCGAATCGGAATAACCGAGCATGATCTCCTGCCAGTTATTCCAGGACTCAAGAAGCCTGCGGTAGTCGGGACGGCTCCACAAATCGCGGCAAACGGCGGGCGCGTTGCGCAGATCTTCAATCGATTCGAAGAGCGGAACGGGCATCAAGCCTGGATCGAGACCCGGTCCTTCGCCCGACGCCCTCCACCTTTACGCCGCCCAGCCGCGCGAGGCGAACTACGGCGAGCACATCTTCAACATTTGCAGCGCCGCTGATGACGTAGTGGCGAATCGCCTCGGGCGAGCATCCATTCTTGACTTCGGCCACCACGCGAAATGTCTCGAGCACGCCTGACGTTTCAGCGGAGAGGCCGCCCGCCAGCGTGGGCGCGATGGTGTCGCTGATGGCTTCCTGCAGCGCTGCGGCGTGGACGCGTGCGTGCTGGCGGATATCGAGCGTGTGGAGATGGAGCCCGAAGGTGCGTACCTGCAGGATGAGCGGATCGATGAGCGTGCGCGCGATGCGGATGCCGTCGTTGGCCGCCAGCGATGCGCGCAGAATCTCGAGATCATCAACGAAATCCTGGACCGAGCAATAGGCCGGCAGCGCCTGCGTGAGCTTGTCGTGTCCGCGCGCCAAAGTGTAAGGCGTCACCGGCAGCGCGACGCCGGCCGTGGCGGGCAGTTCGCTCGCTCGCTCCAACGTACGCTGGATGCGCGCCTTGAGGCAGATGACGAAGCGGCGATAGTACTCGAACTCGTACTGCGCACCGAAGACCTGCGCCTCGGGCGTGTGCACCTGAGCCACGTAGGCGCGGAGGCGTTCAAGCAACGCCTCGCTCACCGGACGCTGCTGCGCGCTTGTCGTCAGCAGATCCATAATGGCGTCGAGCTGGTGCTGGTAGTAGAGCAGCAGGTGTCCGCGCGCAAGCTGCAGCGCGGCGCGCGTGACTTCAGGAGTGACAAATGGATTGCCGTCGCGGTCACCGCCGATCCAGGAACCGAAACGCAACACAAGGGGCAGCTGGTGCGGCTCGATTTCAACACCGTATGCGGCACTGAGAGCTGCAGAGATCTCGCGGTAAAGCTCGGGCAGCGTCTCAAAGATTGAGACGTCGTAATAATCGAGGCCCATCTTGATCTCGTCGTAGACGGTGGGCCGGCGCGAGCGCACTTCATCTGTCTGCCACAGGCCGGTGATTTCGGCCAACACGAGTTCCTCCAGCCGAGCCATATCCTGTTCGGGGAGAGGAATGCGATCGAGAGCCTCAAGAAACTCACCGATTCGGCGGCGCTTGAACATCACGGTGCGGCGCGCTGCCTCAGTCGGATGTGCGGTGAATACAGGAACGATGAGCACTCGGCGCAGCCAGTTCATCGCCTCTTCCGCGCCAATACCCACGCGGCGCATCTCATTGAAAGTGCCCTCGAGCGAGCCGCGCTGACGCCCGGCCTGGTCGCTCAACCGCAGCGCGATGCGGCGGCGTTTGCGATGGTTGGTCTCGGCCAGGTTGATGAGTTCGAAGTAAAAGGCAAAGGCGCGCGTGAGCAGGATGGCGCGGTCGACAGAGAGCGAATGGACAAGTTCCATTGCCCCGCTTGCGTGACGGGCAGCTTGATCGGTCTGGCCACGCGCTTCGGCATCGCGGCGGCGAATGGTGCCCTGGCGCAGCGCCTCGACTTGCGCAAACAATTCTTCGCCGGCCTGCTCGCGCAGAACTTCGCCGAGCAGCGTACCCAGCGAACGCACGTCGCGGCGAAGCGGCGCTTCTTTCAGGTCGCCGGATTGCGCTTCAAGCTCAGCCAGCCGTTGTGACCAGCTCTCGGGATTCCACAAAAGAGCCATCGTAATTCGATTATGCACGAGCGGGCCAACCCGCCGGCGGCCGATCCGCCGCTCGCCTTACGGGTCTGCCCGCCTCTTATAGCCCATCCTTTCGCGATACCCTCTCATCGCGTTTGCTATAGTTCTCGACGAGAGCAAACATGACCTCACGTGCAGTTGAACTTCCATCGCATCGATCCGCTATAAATCTCACTTCAATAGTTTTGGCCGGTAGTTTGTTCCTGCCGGGTGCGGTAGCGCAGAACCCGCGGTCTGCAAACAAGCGTCCGCTGGATTACGCGAATGGCCTGGTGGGAACGGCGCCGCTCGACAGGCAGGAATTGATTGGCAACGCGCCGCCGCCGGGCGAGCGCCTTTACTCAGGCATGACTTCGCCGGGAGCCGTGCTACCCCACGACGCGATCGATCTGGCTCCGATCAACCGCAATGTGGACCTGTCCTATGGAGCGGGAGTCGCAGATTCGTATTTTTATCCCAATCGAACGATGATCGGATTTTCGACCGGCGCGGGGCCGATCCTGATGCCGGTTGTCGGCAATTGGACGGTGCCACCGGAGCGCAGCGCGTCGGTCTATGACAAGGCAAGCGAAAAATCGTCGCCGGGATATTACTCGGTTTATCTTGACGATTACAAAACCAAAGTCGAGATGACTGCCGCGACATGGTCGGGGATGTTCCGCCTCACATTCCCGCAATCCGACAAGGCACATGTTTTGCTCGACCTTGGGCGAGGCGGGGGAACGATGGAAATTGCCGGCGACGACACGGTGAGGGGACAGATTGTACACGGCCGGCGCGGGCAAATCGGAACCACATACTTCGTGGCGGAGTTTTCAAAGCCGTTCAAAAGCTTCGGCGTCTTCAAGCAAATCCCTCCCTCAGGCTCGGGTTCATTGATTGGTGGTAAAGATGTGGAGCCGGGCGGTCGAGGCATGAGCGGAAACTATGCCGGAGCGTACCTGCAATTCTCGACGAAAGAGGGCGAGCAAGTCCTGGTGAGAATTGCATCGGGCGAGAGTTTTGCCGCGGCGGAAGGCCGGCTGCGCGCCGAAGAGGCTGATTGGAATTTTGACCGCATGAGAAAACAGGCGGAAGATGCGTGGGCCAAAAAGCTGAATCTGATCGAAGTGACGGGCGGAACAGAAAAGGAGAAGATGCTCTTCTACTCCTGCTTGTATCACTCGTTTGCGAGTCCGAGGCTTGTGGCACGCAAGGGCGAACAGTTCACCGCGCTCGATGGTGAGGTAAAGATGGCGGGGTACGACCGTTATGGTCCTGTGCCGTATTGGGATACAGGCCGCAACCAGATCGTGCTTCTGACGCTGCTCGAGCCTGACCTGATGGAGAACGTGTTGCAGTCGCAGTTGGATATGGCGCGCGAGACCGGCTATATGGCCACGTCATTTCACGGCGATCATGCGGTGTTTATGTATCTCGGAGCGTGGGAGCGCGGCCTGAACTTTGACTGGGCGAGCGTCTATGAGTATCTGCGCAAGAATGCAACGGACGTGGACGGCCCCAGGCACTACCTTGCCGAGTATCTAAAGCGGGGCTGGATTTCGGATTTCATTCCGGATCGCGACCCCAGCCCACCTTATGCCGACGGCAAGGCCGGCGTAGCGACAACCCTGGAATACAGCTGGGACGACCATGCCATGGCGCTTTTCGCAAAGAAGCTCGGCAAAGACGACGACTACCGGATGTTTTTGGAGCGAGCGCATAACTACAGAAATGTCTTCGATCCCTCCATTGGATTCATGCGCGGGCGCACGGAAGATGGGAAATGGATCTCTCCATTTGATCCGCGCGAGCCCTATTACAACTTCATGATGAAGGAGGCCTCTGGCTGGTCGACGTTATGGCTCGTTCCGCACGATGTGCAGGGGTTGGAGAATCTGCTTGGCGGGCGCGAAAAGTTCGCCGCGAAGCTCGACGAGTTCTTCAGCACTCCTTACCGCCCTAAGGGGATTTGCCGCGACTGCACGGGTGTGATCGGCCAGTATGTCCAGGGCAATCAGCCCGATCAACAGGCCGCTTATTACTATGACTGGGCCGGGCAGCCATGGAAGACGCAGGAGCTGACGCGCAGAATACTTAAACTGATGTACGGGAGCGACCAGTATGGTCTCGCGTTTCCAGGCATGGACGATCAAGGTTCGACTTCATCGTGGTATGTGATGAGCGCGATGGGTTTTTATCCTGTCGATCCATCGAGCCCGAACTATATCATGGGCAGCCCGATCTTCGACCATGTGACCATTCACATGGAAAACGGGAAGAAATTCGAGATTGTGGCTCGGAATAACTCAGAGAAGAATATTTATATTCAGTCGTGCGACGTTGAATGGAAAGCCGTGGAACAAGCCGTGGTTCAGTCACGCTGACATTGCGAACGGTGCAAGGTTGGTGCTGGAGATGGGGCCGGAGCCCAATAAGCAATGGGGCGCTGCGCCGGATGCGGCGCCACCATCCATGTCGCAGGCGCAATAAGCGAGCGGGTCATTCGGACGACGAACTGCGCCTCAGGCACTGCCAGCCGCTACGGCCACCGTAAACGGAGCGGAAAGGTGGAGTAGCCTGGGAGTTACTTCTAGCGGGCTGCGTTGCGGCGGAAGCAGATCGAGCTGTGGTCGTTGACCATGCCGGCGGCCTGCATAAAGGCGTAGACGATCACGGGGCCGACAAATTTGAAACCGCGTTTCTTGAGCTGCTTCGACATCTCGACTGCGAGAGGCGTTTGCGCAGGGATAGGGCCTTGGGTCCGGATGGGCTTGCCGCCCACGATGCCCCAAAGAAACATGGCGAAGTCTTCGCCGGCTTTCTGCATCTCGAGGTAGATGCGGGCGGCGTTGATGGTGGCTTCGATTTTGGCACGGGAGCGAATGATGCCGGGATTCTGAAGCAGGCGTTCGATGTCGGCCTCGCGGAAGCGGGCGACCTTCGACGGGTCGAACCCCTTGAATGCTTTGCGGAATGCGTCACGTTTTCGCAGCACGATGATCCAGGCCAGGCCGGCCTGAAATCCTTCGAGCATGAGCAACTCCCAAAGCGCGCGGCTATCGCGCTGAGGCACGCCCCACTCGGTGTCGTGATAATCGCGGAGGAGCGGATCGCTCTCTGCCCAGGTGCAACGGGATTTGGCCTTGTTGTTCATTGTCTCGATAGTCAGTATAAATCGCGCTCTTTTGCGAGGCCTCAAGCTTCCAGCTGCGCTGTCAACTCCTCCCACTCGGCAGTGAGCGTGGCCAATTGCGCGCGGAGTTCCTCGGCGAGCACGGTCAGGCGCTGGGTTTCGGCGGCAGAGACGTAGACGCCCAGTTGCTCTTCAGTGTGCGCAATCGCGGCCTCAGCGCGCGGGATTTCTTCTTCAAGGAAGGCGCAGCGGTCTTTCATCTGCTTTTGCCTGATGGGATTCAGTCGGCGAGAACGTGCTCCCGGCGACGCTCCGGCGCCATTGGTCTCCTCAAACCCTCCCTCGATGACGATCGTGGTTCCGACCGGCGCTGTCCTTTCGTGTTGTGGAGCCGGTGCTTTCTCAGGAGCGGGCGCAGCCAGCGCCTCCTTGCGGCGCAGGTAGTCTTCGTAGTTGCCTTCGTACTTCATCACCGCGCCGTTCTCGATCTCGAGCACGCGCGTTGCCAGGCGATCGATAAAGTAGCGGTCATGGGAGACGAAGATAACCGTGCCGCCGTAGGCCGCGAGTGCATCGAGCAGTACATCCTTGGCACGCATGTCCAGGTGGTTGGTAGGCTCGTCAAGCAGCAGGAAGTTCGCCGGAGAGACAAGAATGCGCGCCAGTGCATAGCGGTTGCGCTCGCCGCCTGAGAGCACGCCGAGCGGTTTGAACACATCGTCACCTGAGAAGAGAAAGCAGCCCAGCAGCGACCGCAGCGTAACCTCGGGAACGCGCAGGGCGGCGCGGCTGATGTCGCTCAACATGCGCGCTTCAGGGTCGAGGACCTTGTATTGGTCCTGCGCAAAGTATTCGGCGACGACGTTGTGGCCCAGGCGGATCGATCCGGCCGTCGGCGCTTCTGTCCCGGTGAGCAATTTGATGAGCGTCGACTTGCCCGCGCCGTTCAGACCGACAAGCGCGATGCGGTCGCCGCGCTCGATGGTGAAGCTCACCCCGGCGAAGACGTGCTTTGGGCCGTAGCTCTTGGCCACTTCATCCGCCTCAACCACAATGCGCCCCGAAGGCGGCGGCTGAGGAAACTTGAAGTGGATGATCGGCTCTTCCTCGGGAATCTCAATGGGCTCGATCTTTTCAAGCTCCTTGATGCGGGACTGCACCTGTTTTGCCTTTGTGGCCTGGTAACGGAAGCGGTTGATGAATGCTTCAAGGTGCTCGATGCGCTCGCGCTGGTTGCGATAAGCCGCCATGAGCTGCTCGCGCCGCTCGTCTTTCTGCGTGAGGTATTTGGTGTAATTGCCGTGATAGATGGCGAGGCGCTTGTTCCAAATCTCCACGGTGCGGTCGATGGTCACATCGAGAAAATAGCGGTCGTGCGAAATGAGGATATAGCCGAATGGATAGTGCAGGAGATAGTCTTCGAGCCAGTTGCGCGTTTCAAGGTCGAGGTGATTGGTGGGCTCGTCGAGCAGCAAGAGGTTGGGCTTGGCGAGCAGAAGTTTGGCCAGAGCGATGCGCATCTGCCATCCGCCGCTGAACTCATCGGTCAGGCGAGCCCAATCCTCTTTGCCGAAGCCGAGACCTGTGAGCACGCTGCCCACCTGCGCGTCGAGCGCGTACCCGTCGAGGGCGTGGAATCGATCCTGCAACAGAGAGTAGCGCTCGGCAACAGATTCATACTCGGCGCTCTGATGATCCAACTCTGCGAGTTGTCCGGTGAGCTGCTCAATCTCCCGCTGCATCGCATGCAAGTCATCGAAGACGGTGAGGCATTCCTGAAAGACAGTGCGTCCTGTCAGTTGCAGCCCCTCTTGGGGTAAATAGCCGATGCTGATGCCGCGTGTCTGGTCGAGCGATCCATAATCCAGCGTTTCCAGGCCGGCCATCACCTTCATCAGCGTGGATTTGCCAGTTCCGTTGGCGCCGACCAGTGCTGTCCTTTCGTTGTTCCGGATGAGCCAGTTGGCCTCAAGAAAAAGAACGCGCGGACCGAAGCGCTTGCCGGCATTTTTGAGTGAGAGCATGAAGCTCTATTTTCGCAGAGACGAACGCTCGCCGCGCGCGCAGCGATTGCTCGATTTTCACAGAAGCCGGCATGCGTCCAATCCTGTAGGCTGTTCGCTGCGGGCATTGCGATGCCAAATGGAGATGGAGCAGACATGTTTTTGACTGGCCGGGGGATTGTTGCGCATGCGCTGGGCATCGTGTTGAGCGGTTCGTTTGCGGTAGTTCAGTGCCAGGCTCTCGATCAGGATGGGGCGCTGAAACTGAATCAGATTCAAGTAATCGGAACACACAACAGCTATCACGCCGGAATTGCGCCCAGCGAAGCCAAACTTTGGCAGATCAAGGATCCCGAGGGCTTTAAGAGCCTCGACTACAGTCACCAGCCGCTCGCGAAACAATTAGACAGCGGTGTCCGCCAGATTGAGCTCGATATCTTTGCCGACAGCGAGGGTGGTCGCTTTGCGCATCCCGTGGGACCACGCATGGTTGCCGAGGCGCATCTTCCGCCTGATCCGCCGTTCGATCCCGATGGCGTGATGATGAAGCCCGGCTTCAAGGTGATGCACATACAGGACATCGACTATCGCAGTGTGTGCGAGCCGTTTATCGCATGCCTCAAAGAGGTGCGGCAGTGGTCGCAGGCACATCCGCACCATATTCCAATCTTCATTCTCGTCGAAACGAAGCAGAACTCCTCGGAAGGCTCGATGCAGTTAACGCCGGCCCAGCCGTTCACTCCGGCCGTCTTCGACGCGCTGGACGCTGACATTCGTTCGGTGTTCACGCCGAAGGAATTGATCACCCCCGACGATGTTCGTGGCAAATATGAAACACTGAATAAGGCTGTCCTAGCCGGCAAATGGCCCACGCTCAGGAGTGCGCGCGGCAAGGTGATATTTCTAATGGATCAGCGGCCCATGGGACCCATATATCTTGAGGGCCATCCCTCGCTGCGCGGGCGTGTGCTGTTCACAAACGCGGTGCCGGGCCAGCCCGACTCTGCATTTACCGAACTCAACGATGGGCCGGCGGATGAGATCAGCGAGCTCGTAAAAAAGGGCTATCTTGTCCGCACTCGAACCGATGACAGCACCAGGGAAGCGCGCGTCAACGATACGCAAAGACGCGACGCCATGATGGCGAGCGGCGCGCAAATCCTGAGCACGGATTATCCGGCGAGCGAGCCGGCGCGATGGGAGGGCCACTTTTCGGTGAGTCTGCCTGGCAATGCGGTGGCGCGGTGCAACCCGGTAAATGCGCCGCCGGATTGCAGCATCAAGTAGGTTTAGTCGCGAAAGACGCGCTTAGTCGAGATGGAAGACCTCTTGCATTTCCAACCACCACTCGCCCTCTTTACGATCCGGCAGAGGTTCTTGCATGGGCATCATCAAGGCCCACCACTCCTGCGTGGTCTTGTCGGCAGCCATGCGCGCCATGTCGGCGGCAAAATCTGTGCCGTGATATTCGAAGTAGCTGAAGAGCGTGTGATTGTGCAGATAGATGGAGTAGTTGCGGATATTGCAATCGTGGATCATTTTGAGCACGCCGGGCCAGACGGCAGCGTGATGTTGCTTGTACTTTTCTTCGGTCTCGGGCCTGAGGCCAATCACCATTCCGTAGCGGGTCATTGCAGCTCCTCGCAATACACTTGTCCGCGGGGGACGATTTATCTTAACGCCGGAAAGAGCAAGAGACCAGACAACCTGTGTCGGATCGAGTATGCTGCTTGGGGAGCACGGAGGACATATGAACGCGAGTGTTACGCAACGGCGCGAGTTTTTGAAGCAGGCGAGCCTGGTGGGGTCGCTGGGGTCGGCGGCGATGATGGTCGGGCTGCCGGAGGGCGCCATGGCACTTGGCGGTGGAGCAGCGCGTGTTGTTGAAGATGCAGTGACGCCCGCGCAGGTAGATGAGACGCCCAAATATCACATCAGGTTCGCCGTGTGCGGCATGAGCCACGATCACATCTATGGGATGATCGGCGCTGTGCAACGCGGCGGCGGCGAGCTGGTGGCGGCGTGGGGCGGCGAAGAAGACAAGCTGGCGGCGTTCCGCAAGCGATTTCCCGATGTGAAGATCGCGAAGACGCAGGACGAGATTCTCGATGATCCTGCGGTGCAACTGGTGCTGACCTCGCAGATCGCCAACGAACGCGCTGGAATCGCTGTCCGTGCCATGAAACGCGGCAAGGATTTCCTCTCAGATAAGCCGGGAATGACGACGCTGGAGCAACTGGCGGATGTGCGCAAAACCATAGCGGAGACCAAGAGGGTGTACGCCATCCTTTATAGCGAGTTGCTGGAGGTGAAGGCTGCCGTCTATGCGGGGGTCCTGGTCCGGCAGGGCGCGATTGGAAAAGTGATCCAAACCATCAACATTGCGCCGCATCAGATCGTCCAAAATGGTGGAACCGCCGGCGGAGCGATGCCGCGTCCCGACTGGTTCTGGAACCCGGATCAATACGGTGGAATCCTGTGCGACATCGGCTCGCACCAGGTGGATCAGTTCCTGTATTACACGGGGTCGACGGAGGCGGAGGTCGCGGAGTCACAGATCGCGAATGTGCGCCATCCCGAGCATCCCCGGTTTCAGGACTTCGGCGATATGGTGCTCCGCGGCGACCGCGGGTTTGGCTACGTGCGGCTCGACTGGTTCACTCCGGACGGCGTGGGCACCTGGGGCGACGGCCGGCTGTTTATCCTCGGCACCGACGGATACATGGAGATTCGCAAGTACACCAACATCGCCGTCAGCCACCAGGGCAACAACCTCTTCGTGGTCGACGCCAAGCAGTGGCGCTATATCGACTGCAACGCAATGCCGCTACCGTTCGGGCCGCAGTTCGTAGCCGACATTGTGAACCGCACGCACCTGGCGCAGAATCTCGACGAGGCTCTGCTCGCCGCCGAACTGGTGATCAAAGCGCAGAAGAACGCAAAACTGGTGACGCTCAAAGATTGATTGCCGGCGACGCCTTGCGCGAGCGGCGGATTCCGACGTTGGCAATGGTATCCATAAACTGTCCGATGAAGGCGCGGCGCAGCTCGCGCTGCGCCTCATCCTCTGGCTGAGCCCAGTTTCATTGGCCACCACCGTTCAGGCCGCGCGGACAACGCCAGCCGCGAATCTCAATCCGCAGCCGCGTCGAAGGTCTGCGCGTATCGCGCGGCCTTAGCGCATTTTCGAATCCTCCCTCCCAACTCAAAGCCAGCGATATTCCCGCCACCAATTTGCCTTTCCGGGCGTGTCAATTCGCACACAGTGTGTGTTCCGAGACACGGCCAAGCTCCTCCGCATCGATAACAACTCATTTATTTTCAGTAGTTTCTGATTGGCGCGCCGTTTGCATTTCTTTCTGGCGTCGGCAGTTCGGAAATCGGAGTTTTGGGGGATGCGATGACGGCTCTGCAGCAAAACAAGTTGGCAATGGCGGCGATGATCACGGTGGTTCTGGCGGCGCAGTGGTCGGCGCAGAGCGCGGCGCAGCAAGTTGCTGCGAATCTCGCCGCGGAGAAGCAGCAGGTCCCCGCCACAGCCACGAAGCGCGTGATCGTGGTGAGCCTTGAAGACCACAAGCTGGCGCTGGTGGAAGACGGCAAAGTGGTGAAGATCTACCCCGTCGCCGTGGGCAAGTCGTCCACACCGAGTCCCGTGGGCACCTTCGTGATCGAGCGCCGCGTGGCGAACCCGACCTACTCGCACGATGGCCGCGTCGTTCCGCCGGGGCCGAACAATCCGGTAGGCACGCGTTGGATGGGACTCAGCATCCGCGGCTACGGCATCCACGGAACCAATGTTCCCAGTTCGATTGGCAAGGCCGCGTCGCACGGCTGTATCCGTATGGGCAAGGCCGACGTGGAAGAGCTTTTTTCGATGGTCGCTGTGGGCGACGAAGTTGAACTGATCGGCAAGCGCGACGAGGAGACTGCGCAACTGTTTGGAGATGGCCCGAACCCGGCTCCGATGGCAAAGCCAGCTTCGCAAACTGCCCTGGCGTCTGCCACGCCTGTGGCGGCTGCACCGGCCTCACAGAAATCTGCGAACGCACCCAGCACACTGAGCACTCTTACCAGCACCGGCCTGACAGCCGTTGCGGGATTCACGATTGCCGGTTCGATGTAATGGAGGTCTGCGATGAATCTGCTTGCTCACGCGATCTCGGGGTTTGAGGCGGTGCTGCTGCCCGTAGCGGCAGCACTGCTGCTCGAGGAGTTGACCTACGGGGGACTGGTCCGGCTGTTGCTGGCTCCACGACCGGAAACCGGGAAACCCAATGAGCCCAATTACAGGAGCGGAGGCAGGAAATGCTCGCATTGAAGATGTTGTTGACAGTCGCGGGAGCATTGTTATGGGCTGCCGCAGTAGCGATTCCGTTGTATGCAATTTGGCTGCGCCTGCAAGCGGCGCGCAAAAAGGCCGGCGAAGACGGAACCATGGACGAAAACCTCACTGAACCTGAACCGATTGCGTGGCGCCAATCAATAGAATGGAGCCGCGTGGGGGCGCTGGCAATCGCTGGCTGCGTGCCGCTGTTGATGGCCGCCAGCATCGTTGTGGTGCCCAGCGGGATGGGCGGCGTGCGCATCAGCCAGATTCGCGGCACGCTGCCGGGCACACTCTATCCCGGCGTACACTTCATTACGCCGCTCGTTGACACGGTGCAAACCTTTGACCTGCGCGATCACCTGTTCACGGCCGGCATGCTTGAACAAGACGCGAAAAAGACGCCGCAAATTGCCGGCCTGAATGTGCAATCGCGTGAGGGGCTTAACATCGGTCTCGGAATTACTGTGCGCTACCGTCTCGATCCCGGCAAACTGGCCAGCGTGCAGGCGCATCTGCCGCAGCCCGCAGACAAGGAGATCGTCCCTCCCGTGGTGGCCAGCGCGTGGCGTGAACTCACACCGCAGTACACCGTGAAAGAGATCTTCTCCACCAAGCGCGAAGAAGTGCGCGCCAGGGCTGCTGACCTCATTACACGCAAGCTGGCAGCCGACGGAATTGTGGTGGAAGAAGTGATGCTCTCTGACATCCAATTGCCCGAAGAGTATGCCCGCGGCCTGGAAGGACTGCTGCTGAAGGAGCAGCAGGACGACCAGATGAGCGTCGATACCGACATCCAGCAGAAGCAGGTGAAGATTGCCGAGCTGCAGGCTGAGGCCGAAGCGGCACAAAAAGTGAAGGAAGCCGAAGGCGAAGCGCAGTCCAAAGTGGTTGAAGCCAAGGGTGAGGCAGACGCAATGCAGTACACGCTGCCGCTCAAGCAAAAGCAAATTGAGCAAAGCAAGCTCGAAGCTGAAGCGCGCAAGGAAGCGACGATCGAAACCGCCGACGCCGATGCGCAGGCCAAGGTCATTGATAGCAAAGCCGAGCTCGAGCGTCGCAACATGCTGGCCGATGCGGAGGCCAATCGCATCAGAGTGGTGGCTGCAGCCGATGCAGTCCGCATGGCCAGCGAGGCGTCACTGCTCAACAAGTCGCCTCTATTGATCAACAAGATCGTTGCTGAGCGGCTTTCCGACAAGATTCAGGTGGTGATGGTGCCATCAGACGGAAAGTTCTTCTTCGCCAGCGACGTCTTCAAGAGCGCGGCTACCAATCCAATCGTGAAGCAGGAGATGGACAGTGAGCAGAGTTCAACAGCGCAAAAGAACGGCCAATAGCAACCTCTATCGGCCACGCGGGACGGGTGCGGCGGAGGCAGCGCCCGTCCTGCACCAAACAGCGCGAGTTGCCGCAGATGAAAGCGACACGAGCGCGCGAGTTCTGCAATGAACCCACGCCGCAAACGATATAATCCGCGCAAACGGAAAAACACAAAAACGATGAAGGCAATGAAACTCATTTGGCTTACGGCAGCGATGATTGGACTGGCGGGAAGTGCGGTGTACGCCGCACCGGGCCCCTGGGAACAGCCCGCGGCCTCACTCGCCGGCCAGATCGCAGCCATTCTCGGCCCCGGCGAAGCGCACCTGTCCATTCGCAATCTCTCCTCGACTTCGGCTGACGAAATTCCTTCTATCCGGCGCCTGTTGGTGCAGGACCTAAGGGCACACGGTGTAACCGACGGAGGGACTGACAGCGCTAATTCCGTTCAAGTCACGCTCAGTGAGAGCGCACACGAACGGCTTTGGGTGGCCGAGATCGTCGAGGGCAATCAAACGCAGGTGGCAATTGTCGATGTGGGACCGATTCAACCGCAGCAAACGTCCGCCGCCGGTGGGGTGATGCTGCGCAGCCAGCAGATCCTTACTTCGCGTGAACCCGTGCTAGCGGTGCTTGAAAGCAATGGTTGGCTCACGGCCGTTGAGCCGGAGTCCATCGTTCTCTATCAGAAAATCGGCGATGGCTGGAAGGAGGCGAAACATCTCGGTTTCGTCCAGAGGCGCGGGTTGGCACGCGACCCGAGGGGAACAATCGTCCCCGGACCGCTGGCAGATGCGAGCGGATTTGTGGCATTTGTTGGCGACGTCAAATGCAGCGGCAGCTTCGGCGTCAGCGATCCCACCGCTGATTGGCCGGCCGCGTGCGCGGAAAGTGATGATCCATGGCCCATCGCGCATGCGCCTATTCCAGAGACAGCAGCGACGGAACCCGCAGCCTCCGACGGAACCAGCGTCCCTTCGCTCAATGCGTTTTATAACTCATCGCGCGATTACTTCACGGGCGTCGTTACGCCGAGCCTTGGCGTTGATCTTCCGCCGTTCTACGACGCTGCGCTCATACCGCGAGCTCCCGGCTCGGCCGCGCTGCTCATCGGCGGCATCGATGCCAAAGTGCAGTTGCTGGATAACGGCGCGCTGAAGCCGGTTGCCGGCACGCGCGATTGGGGCAGCGATTTTGCCGCGCTGCGCTCCGGTTGCGGCGGGGGCACGCAAATCATTGCATCCGGATCGGGCGAAGCAACCAGCGACAGCCTCCGCGCCTACGAACTGCCGGCGCTTGAAGCTATCCCGGCGAGCGCGCCGTTGGCCATGGACGGAACCGTAATGGCGCTGTGGTCCGCGCCCGACGGCAAGAGCGTTCTTGCGGTAGTACGCAATGCGGCAAACGAATACGAGGTGGACCGTGTTACGGCGCTTTGTAATTAGTTTTTTCCTGGTCTTCGGTTGCATAAGCGCCTGGGGAAGGACGCGGCCACACTACGGCGGTACGCTGCGCGTTGAAGTCGCGGGCGACCCCTGGGGCGAATCCAAGAACAACCCCGACGGAATCGCCCGGCACCTCGTCCTCGACGGACTCACCTCGCTCGATGCCGACGGCAACGTGAGTCCAGCCCTGGCCACCGACTGGCAATCGGCGGACAACGATCATCGCTGGGAGTTTACCCTTCGCCCCGGCGTGCATTTTCATGACGGCTCGCCGCTCACATCGACCGCCGTAGTCATGTCGCTCAACCTCTCCTGTACGGAAAACTGCCCGTGGACCACAGTTCATGCCGTCGGCTTCCAGGTAGTGTTTGCCGGCGACTCGCCCATGCCCAACTTGCCTGCCCTGCTCGCGGGCGATGCGTATCTTATCGCGCTCACGCGCACCGCAGATGGGCAAGCACCTGCGAGTCCCATCGGTACGGGAGCTTTTCAATACACGTCTTATAGCAATGGCGTGCTCGTGCTCACGGCCAACGACAATTGCTGGCAGGGCCGGCCGTTTCTCGACGCAATAGCAATCAGCGCCAACCGTGCGATTCGAGATCAATGGCTCGACCTGAGCGTGGGCCGAACCGACGTGGCAGAAGTGCCGCCGCAGCAGTTACGCCAGGCACAGCAGCAGCGACTAACTGTGGTGGTATCGCCGTCCGTCGATTTGCTGGCGCTGCAAGTCTCTGACTCCGGCGCTTTGGTGAACCCGGTGCTGCGCGCGGCGATTGCACGGGCAGTCGACCGCGGCGCACTCTTCAACGTCATCTTTCAAAAACAGGGCGAGATCACGGCAGGCCTTTTGCCGCAGACTCTCACTGGGTACGCATTTCTATTTCCAACAGATCGCGACGTGAACAAGGCGAATGAGCTTCGCGGAGGGCTCACTCCCCCACCGCTTACACTGGCTGCCGATGGCAACCCAACCATGCAGTTAGCGGCGCAGCGCATTGCGCTCAATCTGCATGAGGCTGGATTGAATGTGCAGGTAGTAAATGCACGCAATGCTCCCCACCCTGACTTGGCCCTGCGCACGTTGCCGCTGGTGGGCGCCGATCCGGCTGCCGCCCTGGAAACACTGCTTCGCGCAGCGGGAGAGAATGTGCCCGTCCTGGGGCAAAATCCTGCTGCGCTTTTCCGTGCCGAGCACGATGTACTCGATCTCAATACGCTGGTTCCGTTGCTCGACCTGCCCCGTGCATACGCCATCAGCGGAAGGGTCCGTGACCTTAGATTGCGTGCCGACGGCGCTCCCGACCTCGCCGGCGTCTCATTGGAGGGCGCGCCGTGAATCTTCGCCAAAAGTTGCTGCTCCTCTTTTCGCTTACCGTCGCGGCGGCGGTGGCCGCAGTAGCGTGGACCGTGCTGGTGCGCATTCGCCACGTGTTTGAAGTTCGGGACCAGGAAGAGACGGCGCTTTTTGTCAGCCAGTTTCAGCGCGAATTTCAGCATCGATCTTCCGAGGTAGCAGCCGCCGTCGGCAGCCTGGCGGCGAGCGAGCGGGCCCGCGCCATGGCCTTCGACCTGGCGCAGACCGGCGACGCTGCGCCTTATCTCACTGAGGCGCAATCCATGGCGCAGGATGCACAACTCGATTTCCTTGAGATCGTAGGTCCGGATGGAAGAATCGTTAGCTCAGCACAGTGGCCTGCGCGATTTGGTTATCCTGAGCCCGCGGCCGCAAACGCTTCGCCAACAACTTTCCTCAAACGCGAAGACCTGTCCGACGGCTCGACGGCTCTCGGGCTTTTTGTTGTTGACGCCATCGGCAGCGCCACGCCCACCGTGCGGCTGATTGGCGGCGAACGGCTCGACCAACGCTTTCTCGCGGACTTGCCTGTTGCGCCGGGAATGCAAATCGGTCTTTACAGCGACTCGGGCTTATCGGCGAGCGGGAGTCTGGGCATATCTGCCGCCAACCCTGTCGCTCCGGTTTCCGCCTTCGCCGCTTTCGATCCCGCGCGGCTCGCCAGCCCGAACGGTGGCGTGCCCGGTGCGATCCATTATCAAGGCCTCATTGACAATGCTCGCAGAACCGGCCAGCAGGCCAGTGGAATTGTCGATGCGACAGGCCGGCGCGAAGACAGCCTGAACGCGACCGCCATTCCGCTCAAGAACGAGCAAGGCAATGTGATGGCAGTGTTGGTGGTTGCCCTTTCGCGCAGCGGCATGGTCCAGGCGCAGCAGCGCATCCGCGCCATCGCCTACGGTGTCGCGGCCGGCGGCATTCTGCTTGCCATCGCATTCAGTTTGTGGATTGCCGCGCGCGTCTCGCGCCCCATTGAGCAACTGGCACATGCAGCGGAGGAGGTAGCCGACGGCAACTGGGATGTGCGCGTGCCGCAACGTGGACACGACGAGGTGAGCGTGCTGGCGCAGAGCTTTAATCACATGACGGAGCAACTGGCGAGCCAGCGCGATCGCCTGGTGCAAAGTGAGCGTGTGGCCGCGTGGCGCGAGCTGGCCCGCCGCCTCGCCCACGAGCTCAAAAACCCGCTTTTCCCGCTGCAACTTACGGTGGAAAATCTCGTCCGTGCGCGCCATTTGCCGGCAGCGGAGTTCGACGAGGTCTTCAACGAAAGCACTGCGACCCTAAGCACAGAAATCGCGAATCTGAAGACCATCATTAGCCGCTTCAGCGACTTCAGCAAAATGCCCAAGCCCGAGTTGGAGCGGATTGATGCAAAGGATATTATCGAACGCGTTCGCGCGCTTTACGAAACTGCGGCAGGCCGCGATGCGGCGATTCACTTTGCGACCAATGTTGCCGACGCTCCCATGCCGCTCGATGCCGACCCTGAGCTGCTGCACCGAGCACTCTCGAACTTGGTGCTGAATGCCATGGATGCAATGCCCGACGGCGGAACGCTTACCCTCTCAGCCCGCCCTACGGAAGACAAAGTGGACTTGCGCGTCTCCGATACGGGCAGCGGGCTTACGCCTGAGGAATGCGAGCGGCTGTTCACTCCCTACTACACCACCAAGCAGCACGGAACCGGCCTTGGTCTCGCCATTGTGCAGTCGGTAGTTGCCGATCATGCGGGGACTATTGCCGTGGAGAGCCGCTCGGGCGGCGCAACGTTTATCATTACGCTGCCGAAGGCTGCATCATGAATGGCAAGGCGAACATCCTGATTGTTGATGACGAGGCCAATACGCTGGCTTCACTCTCCCGCGCCTTTCGCCTGGCCGGCCACGAGGCTGTGGTCTGCGACAATGCAGAGCGCGCGCTGGAGCTGGCCCGCACTCAGCCCTTCGACTTGATTCTTAGCGATGTGGTGATGCCGCGACGCGACGGCCTGGCTCTGCTTGAAGATTTGAAGACGGCGGGGATCACGGCGCCTGTGGTGATGATGAGCGGCCAGGCGCATATCGAAATGGCAGTGCGGGCAACCCGGCTCGGTGCACTCGATTTTCTTGAGAAGCCGCTCTCTACCGAGAAACTTCTGGTGACGGTAGAGAATGCGCTCAAGCTTACACGCCTTGAAACCGAGAATCGCGACTTGCGCGCGCGCGTGGGCAAGCACACGCTGGTCTTCGCCGACGAAACCATGCGCCGCGTGATGGCGCAAATTGAGCGCGTGGCGGCCAGCGAAACGCGCGTTTGCATCTACGGCGAAACGGGCACCGGCAAGGAACTGGTGGCACGCACCCTGCATGAAAAAAGCAATCGCGCTGCGGGGCCCTTTGTCACTCTGAATTGCGCGGCGGTGCCGGCGGAGTTGATTGAGAGCGAGCTCTTTGGACACGAGAAAGGCTCATTCACCGGCGCGGCGCAGCGGCACACCGGCAAGTTCGAGCAGGCCCACCGCGGCACACTTTTCTTGGATGAGATCGGCGACATGCCCACCGGCAATGCAGGCCAAACTGTTGCGTGTGCTTGAAGAAGGTGAAGTTGAACGCATCGGGTCTTCAAAGCCCACGGCCGTCGATGTCCGCGTAGTTGTTGCCACGCATCGCAATCTCGAGCAGCTTGTCGATTCCGGCGGATTCCGGCGCGACCTGTATCATCGTGTCGTTGTCTTCCCTGTACAACTACCTCCGCTGCGCCAACGGCGCGAGGATTTGCCTGCTCTGGTAGAACACTTCGCGCGCCAGGTGAGCGCGCAGAATGGATGGAAGCCTGCGACCTTTACGGCTGCGGCAATTGCGTCCCTGCAGGAATATGCGTGGCCGGGCAACATTCGCGAACTTCGCAATATCGTTGAGCGTCTCCTGCTGCTGGCCGGCAATGAAGTGGGTGCTGAAGACGTGCGCCTGGCGTTGCCGGTTTCTCATACTGCCGCTAGCGCCAATGCGGGTGGCTCCGCTCCCGACGATGCGACAGCACCGCTTGCTCAACGTGTGCTTGCCTACGAACGCGCTACTGTGCTCGCCGAGCTCGATCGGCACGGCCGCCAGATCACGCAAACCGCAAAAGCACTGGGGCTTGAACGCAGCCATCTCTATAAAAAGTGCCAGCAGTTGGGAATTGATCTGCAAAGTCTGCCGCCGCGAGATTAACTTAACGCACGCTTGCGCAACTCTGCGATCGGCGCGAATTCTGGCGGGGCAATCTTAACGTTTCCCCGACGAGAGTGCTGCAACGGCCGTTTTGAAAACTAAGTAAATTCGAATACCGGCGTTGCGGAGCAACCGGCATCAGGTTTGGCGCGGCGACTACAGCACTTTCGGAAATGGTGTATTCGACGTCATGACGTCTGAGTCCGAGCGACCACCTTCAGCAGATAGACACGGAGCGCCACACTTCATCGTTTGCGAAGAAGAGAGGCGGCTTGAGGCTACCTGGCAGTAATGAGGCGGATGTATTCCGGTTCTAACCTCACTGGACCCTGCAACCCCGAAGTCAAAAGCGGCGACGAGCTGGAGAACTTTTTGATATTGGTCCACGTATAGCGATGCGTTACACCAGGTTGTGCGTCGCCGATGAGCCGGTTTGGCCAGAGGTTGGTTACATCGACTTCGAAGGCATTGTCACCAGGGTGAAGGTAGGGATCGACACGCGCCGCATAGGGGCGTTTCCAGAGCGGAGTAAGCGAATTGCCGTTGATTCGAATACGAGCGACTTCGCGGACCTCGCCTAAATCCAGCCACAACTCGCGGCCAGGAGCAAGTTGATCCGGATCGATATGAACGCTGGCTCGATACGCTGCCGTGCCGGAGAAATAGCGGATGCCGGGGTCCGCAAATTCCGTCCACGACTTCAACGTTGGCACATCGACATGTGCCGGGGCGCCCCAGTTTGGCGGAAAGTCGAGGGTCCAGCCAGTCGCGATTTGCTGCGATGCTGTTGGTTCCACATTGACATTGACTCCGTGCCCGTCGGAAAGCATCGCCGAGTAGTTTCCTGGAACGGACGTTCGTAGTTCCAGCCGGCCATTCTCTTCTGTCACCATCGTGTCGTCTGATAGTGGAATTGGCTGACCATCCCGCTGCAAGCCAGTGA
Source organism: uncultured Acidobacteriaceae bacterium (assembly GCA_963841095.1). GTDB lineage: Bacteria > Acidobacteriota > Terriglobia > Terriglobales > Acidobacteriaceae > Telmatobacter. Next base: position 54,288 of record CAWJBE010000008.1, on the reverse strand, counting down.
GGTGCAACTGTCCAGAACGCCGGAAGACGACGAAGAATGCCTCATAGGGCGCAAAGGAGAACGTCATTTTAGAACGGCCATCGCTAGTTCTTTCATAGAGCATGGCAGACGTCACTTTGCCGGTTACTGGATCGAATATTTCCGGCTGCAGATTGGACACGCGGAAGGTAATTGCGGAGGTAACCGCTTCCGGCTTGCCGTTGCGAATGAAATAGATGTCGGCTGTGGCCGTGCGGCGATGAATGTAGTCGATGGCCGAAGACTCCGCATCGAAGTCCGGCAGAATTCGCAAAGCAGTTAAAGCGTCGCGTGCCTTGGCTTCGCAGAATAGTGTGCCGCGCCCGACGCGCACGCCGGCATTCGGAGACGTGGCTGTGCACCCTCCCCAGATCTTGTCTGCAAGCTGTTCGTAGCGCGCTTCCTCCGATGCGGGAACAATGCCCTGCGGGCGCAGCGGGCGCTCGCCGACGACGACGCCTCCGGCATCGAGATAGCGTTGAACCAGTTCCAGGACCGAAAGTGGCACGATGCGCCACGGCGGCAGAACGAGCATCCGATAATGAATGCCCTCTGGCGTGCGCAGGCCGCTTGAATCGGCTACGATGCGATGCAGCAGCGCCTCAGTGTCGGTGACATCATAGTCGTAGCCCGGCAAAACACCCGCTGGATCATCGCTCTTGAGCCGGACAAAGTTGGGAACCTGGTCGCCGTAGTAATAGAGCACGTCGGCCACAGGTTCACCCTGCTGCATCATGAACTGCCCGCGGTTAAGGTATGCCGTAAACGCTCCTGCCTCCTGCCACCAGGTCACTTTCGTATTCAGGTAAGTGCCGGCAAAATATTCCTGGCCGGGCAGACCCATTTCTGTGGGCGAGCTGGCGAACTGGTGCCACACCAGCCTGTTGAGACCCTCCGTCAACGCCATATCGAATGAGGGCTTCAGGTTCATGCCGATCGATTCCGTCCAATGATTGCCCATGCTGGTTTCGCCTTCGTCGGCGACGATAGGCCTGCCATAAATGTGGGCGGCACTGGCTGCTTCTTTCACAAAGTAGCGGTCGGTGTACGCGGTGCGATGATAATTTGACATCGCCCAGAACTCCGTCTGCGGAACCGCGGAGTGCCGGAACGTTTCAAGCGCGTCGATGGGTTCACCGTGTGGGCCGCCGGACTCGCATTCAACGCCCAGTCCGAAGCGTGCAGCGCGCTCCGCCATCGTATCGAAATGCAGATTGATCAGGTCGCCTACGGTGCGGCGAAGATCGGCAAGAAACTCATCGCTCACTTCTCTGCTGGTGAGAATACGTCCGGCAACGATGGGCAGATAGGGCACCGGATCGTATCCGCGCCGCTTGATGAACTCTTCGCGGAAGTTTTCCGTCCAGTTCATTCCTCCCATTTCCCAACTGTCAGTGGTTACGTACTTGACGGTGTTTCCGAGATATGGCTTGGCGGCGTTCAACAGAGGCGTGACCTCTTTATCCCAATAAGAGTTGAGCGTCGCGGGCGACAGCGTGTCGAGCGAGAGACCCTGCCAGGCTCCGCTGCCCGGAGACAGGCGCATGCCGGAGTTTGTGTAGCCCACAGTCAGCACTTCCCAGGGGCCAGGTGTCGGCGGAGTCCAGTGCAGCGTGTCGCTGGCATCAACATATTGCGTAACGTCGCGGACATCGGACACCTCGGTGTCTTCATCGCCAGTCTGCCCCGCCTTATCAAAAAGGAGATAAGCGCTTGGCGGCGTGGATCCGCCCGTCTCTGCGGCTGCAGATTTTTGCTTTAGATTTGCACGAGGCGCACGCGGATCGCCATCCTGACCGGCCAGCTGTGACCCATGGCGCAATGGATAAGCGAGCACGCCAATGCGCTGATAAAACGCATTCATTGGCTTGGGCTGCGGCAGATGTGTTTCGCCTTTTTCGGCCAGCGTGCGCGACCAGGTGAGGATTTTAATCCCGTCTTTCGGTTGGATGAACGGCGCCCCCAGATCCCAGCCGCTCGTGATCGTCAGAATGATGTCCAGGCCAAGCTTGTGCGCGGTTTTCACCGCATGAAGAAAGAGAGCGGTCCAAGCTGGGCTGCCAAACATGGGGCCGGCGGGCACTGGATCGTTCCCTTCTGCGTCGGCGCCATTTGCGTCGACGAGGAGAACGCCGCCGTAGCCTTTCGCTTTCATCTCCGTTAGGTCGTGATCGATGCTCTCAATCGTGACGTGCCCGTTGAGCCACCACCAATAGCAGCGCAAACGAGCCGAGGGCGGAGGGTTCAGGAAGCCGCTGTCGAGCGGGCCCTGCAGTGATGTTGTGGCGCCCGTGGCGGCTGTTTCCCGAACCTCAACAGAGTGTCGAGCAGCCTGTGCCTGCGCGCAAGCTATGCCCTGCGCAGGGCCGAAACACGAAAGAAGGAACAGGCTGAAGCTAAGCTGAATCGGTAGGCGAAAGGAAAAGAGCTTCATGGAAGGAGGTCACCCCTATCGAAACTAAGCTTCTTGGGGGCGTCAGCACAACTCGCCTCCTGATGACTCTTTAGATACAACTCCAATTTGGGGCCGAAGCTTGGCCAGTTGAGGGTTGAATTGGCTGGGATTAGAACACCCACAGAAAACGTCGCCCGAGTTTGCAAGTACAGAATTCTTCAGGAGTGTTCTCTGTTTTTTATGAAGCGGGGCGTTTACGTGTAAATTAGCGTAACGACAAAATTCTACCCTCTGATAGACATCTAAGGGATATTGAATAGCGATAGATTACTACGCAAGACAATATGTGGAGCAAGGCGCGTAACTGGATTCGGCATGCTGCCATCCACCAGGTAATGCAGAAGAAGCTCAAATGCCGTTTTGCCTTGCGTAAAGGGGCGCTGGAAGAGCGTCGCAAGGACTTTTCCGGATTCAATAAACGGAACAACCTCGGCAAAAATATCTGTTGCGATCACCTGAACATCGCCGAACAGGTTCATCTCTTCGAGAGCACGTAGCACAGGCAAGCTGTTTGCGGTACTGATGTAGATTCCTCTCGGATGGGGCATACGCGAGAGCAGGGCACGGGCGTGGCGATAAGCATCTCTGGGATTTTCGTGCGATTCGATCGCCGGCAATAGAGTCAGGTGCGGGGCGTACAAGGCGAGAGTCGCCGCAAAGCCGCGCAGCTTCTCCGCATGGTCCAGCGTGGTCAATTCCCCTGTGATGGTCGCCAGCTGGCCCGCCTTGGAGATCGTGCGCGAAAACAGTTCCGCGGCGATTGCACCGCTTGCCTGGGCATCGATGGCGACCGTAGCCACCCGATCGCTGCGTGGTGCGTCACTGGCGACGCAGACGATTGCCACACCCTGATGGGCCAGTGCGCGGAGTGCCGGCTCAATGCGGTCGGGATTTCCCGGAGCGATCAGAATCCCGTCAAACTTTCTGGCAGCGGCCGCGCTCAGCATCTCAACATCCCCTTCATCAAGCCGAGGAAATGAGTGGAAAACAAGATCCACATTCACTCCCATCGCAGCCGATGCAGCAGCGCGCACGCCGGCGCGCAGAGGATCGAAGAACGAGGAGATTTGCTCCGGGAAATAAGCGCCAATACGCAATCGACGATTGAGCTTCAGCGAGCGAGCCGCAACATTGGGCCGGTAGCCAAGCTGCTCGGCCTTTTTAAGAACCCGCGCACGCGTGGCTGCACTTACATCGGGCCGTCCGTGCAGCGCGCGGTCCACACTGCCGATTGATATTCCAAGGGCCTTCGCAATGTCCTTGATGTTGGGAGGCTTCATGTGAGTTCGCTTGAAGTCCAAATTGTACAGCAAGGAAGAATTTGAAATGGACAGAAGCAATCTGCGCCTTAGCGCCGAACCCCAGGGGGATGAGGCTGCTGCCAAACCCGTACATAATTGACAGGTTTCGTCCTAACGTGTACGTTAACGGTAAACGACGACATAGACCTGCTTGCGTCGTTGGATGGTATCCTTCCATCTCACTCGCTGCAGTTCTATTGCCAATGAGGTTCCGATCCGTGGGCGAAACACGCGAATCCAACCATGTCCGATGCTGGGAGCAGCAGGTGATCCTACCCACTTATCCGGTTCCTGCCGCCGACCAGAATCCCATGTTTCTCGAAAAGAGGGTGTATCAGGGAAGCAGTGGGAAAGTCTATCCAAGTCCGATTACTGACTGCGTTTCGCTCGAAAAGAAAGACGTGAGTTACCGGGCAATTCTGCTGGAGAACGAGTTCATCCAGCTCATTATTCTTCCGGAAATAGGCGGGCGAATCTTTGCCGGCCTGGACAAGACCAACCAATACGACTTCTTCTACCGGCAGAGCGTGATCAAGCCGGCGCTTGTGGGGCTGCTTGGGCCATGGATCTCCGGTGGTGTCGAATTCAACTGGCCGCAGCACCACCGTCCGTCGACATTTATGCCGGTACATGCGTCGATCGAGCACGGGGAGGATGGCAGCGCAACGGTCTGGCTCAGCGAGCATGAGCCGATGAACCGCATGAGGGGGATGGTCGGCATCAGCCTGTCCCCGGGCGCAGCGGTCGTCGAAGCCAAGGTGAGACTCTACAATCGCACTCCGCTGCCGCAGTCATTCTTATGGTGGGCCAATGTCGCCGTACATGCGAACGATCATTACCAGGCGGTCTTCCCACCGGACGTAGCTTTCGTGGCCGATCATGCCCGGCGCGCGGTTTCATCTTTCCCATTGGCGCGCGGCGTGTACTACGGCGTAGATTACAGTCCCGGCACAGACATTTCCTGGTATAAGAACATTCCTGTTCCAACCTCATACATGGTCACGGAATCAAAGTACGATTTCATGGGCGGCTATGACCATGCCCGCCAGGCAGGCCTGATGCACATCTGCGATCGCCATATTGCACCTGGCAAGAAAATGTGGACATGGGGCAACGCAGAGTTTGGCTACGCATGGGATCGTAATCTGACCGACGAGGACGGTCCATATATCGAACTGATGTCGGGCGTGTACACGGATAATCAGCCTGACTTCTCCTGGCTGCAGCCATACGAAACCAAAGCGTTCAGCCAATATTGGTACCCGATCCAAAAGATCGGCCCCGCAAAAAATGCCAATACTGCGGCAGCGGTAAATCTTGAGTTCGATCAAAACAGCGCGAACATCGGCGTCTGCGTCACATCCAAACGAAACGTGCGGGTAGCGCTCGTCCGGAATGGCCAAGTGGTCTTTGAGGAGCGCATGGAACTGGCGCCCGGACAGCCGTTTGTCCGCCGTATCGAGACGTCCGGAGGCGCTCCAAATGAATATCGCCTCTCCGTTTTCGACGCCGGCGATAGAGAATTGATCAGCTTTCAGCCGGAAGAACTTCGAGACGCCGCACTTCCCGCTCCTGCCACTGAGCCTCTGCCGCCCCCGGAGATTGCGAGCACCGACGAACTCTACCTGACCGGACTGCACCTGGAGCAGTATCGTCACGCCACGCGGTCTGCAGAAACTTACTGGTGCGAGGGACTCAGGCGAGACCCGGAAGATGCCCGTCTCAACAATGCGATGGGCCTCGCCTTTCTCCGGAGGGGGCTGTTTGCTAAGGCTGAGAACCATTTTGAGCGCGCCGTCCACCGCCTGACCTTGCGAAACTTGAACCCTTACGATGGAGAACCGTTTTACAATCTCGGGCTCGCACGCATGTACCAGCAGAAAGACTCGGCTGCATACGATTCTTTCTACAAGTCAGTTTGGAACTATGCGTGGCAAAGCGCCGGATATTACGCGTTAGCGTCAGTCACTACGGGGCGCGGCGACCTGTCGCTCGCACTCGATCAGGTAGGGCAAAGCCTGTTGGCGAATGGGCGGAATTTGAAGGCGCTCGCGCTGAAGGTTGCGCTGCTTCGCATCATCGGCAACGCAGATGAAGCTCGCTCTCTCGTTGACGATTCCTTGGCGCACGATCCTCTCGATTTCCGCATGCTGGCCGAGCGCGCCCTCCTCGGCCGTGATCCGGCGGGAATTCGAGCATTCTCCTCTTCACTCGAAGGAGATGTTCAGACGCTCCTCGATGTGTGCTATGACCTCGCCTGGTCCGGCCTGCGAAACGATGCCTTCTTTCTGCTGCAAGCATGCGGCCCTGAGCAAGGCCTCGAGCACCCGATGCTCTGGTATACGCTTTCGTGGCTTGCCGCCGGCCTCGGCAAAGAACAGCAAGCAAGCCAGTGTATGGAAACGGCTGAAGCAGCCTCATCGCGCTACTGCTTCCCAGCGCGAATCGAAGAGATGATTGTGCTCGAAGATTGTTTGACGCGCTATCCCGAGAGCGCGCGAGCGCACTACTATCTCGGCAACCTTTATTACGACAAGCGGCGTTACGATGAAGCGATCCATTGCTGGCGACGATCGGTACAACTGGATAAGGAATTCTCCATTCCCTTCAGGAATCTTGGGATCGCCGAATTCAACGTCTTACACAATTCCGAGGCCGCTGACCGCAACTATGCACGCGCCTTTGCCATTGAGCCGGGCGATGCACGCTTACTGTACGAATGGGATCAGTTGAAAAAGCGCGCCGGCCTTGCGTCGCCGGAGCAACGTTTGCGCTTGCTCAATGAGCATCGAGCGCTGGTTCAGCGCAGAGACGACATTAGTGTGGAATACATCACTCTCCTGAACCAGTGTGCACAGTGGCAGGAAGCGCTGCGGCAATTGGACACACGACGCTTCAGCCCCTGGGAAGGCGGAGAAGGCTTGGTTTCTGCGCAGTATGTTCATGCGCATCGGGAACTCGGACGCCAGGCGCTAGCCGCCGGCAAGCCGCGCGAAGCCCTGGATCACTTCGAGGCCGCGCGGCACTACCCTGAAAACCTGGGCGAAGGCAAGCACCTTTTGACCTTGGAGCGCGACTTGGATTATTTCTCCGGACTGGCTGCGCAGAAGCTCGGGGATTCAGATCTTGCTCGCCGATACTGGAGCGCCGCAGCGGAGAAACTTCCCGCCATGGGAGTTCATAGCTACTTCCAGGCAATGGCGTTGCATGAACTCGGCGACGCCGTGGCGGCGCGTGCAATTCTGATGGACCTTGCTGATTTTGCTTCGAGACAGATGAAAGTTGAGCCTAAGATCGACTACTTTGCCACTTCCCTGCCTGACCTTCTGCTCTTTGAAGATGATTCCAGGAGTCGTAATACGGCAGCATGTCTGTTGCTGATGGCCTATGCAGAGCTTGGTCTTGAAAACGCCGAAAAGGCTCGATCACTCTTCCAGGATGTCCTCGCTATCGATTCGAGCGTCCTGGAGGCACGGTGCGAATTGATCCATCTCAACGAGGTCTCGGCGGAACTGGATAACATTGCTGGGACCGGATCATAGAGGGCAACAGATTCGGACTTCTACTTCACCCGAAGGAGCACAACTCCGTGCGCTGGCACCGTTACGGTGATTGACCCAGTGAGTGTTCCAAGGTCCTTTGCCTGCCAGATATCCCTCACCTGAACCGGACCGTCAAAGCCGAGCTGTTTGAACTTTACCGTAGCGTCGAGCGGCCTCGTGAGCCGGTCGAATACGCCCACTGCCTTCGAGCCGTCTGCAAGCGGCCGCGCCCAAATTTCAATCGGTCCCTCGGCAGCAATGCGGTCGCCCTCCTTCCCGAGAGGATCCTGATCGACTGCGATTACCTCGCGATTCGTGAGAAGCGCAACCGTCTGCGAGTTCATGGTGGTCAAATCGTTTCCGGCAAGAAGCGGCGCGGCCAAGAGAGCCCATAAGCTTATATGAGTGCGATATTCTTCCTCGTCCATTCCGCCGTTGCCCACTTCCAACATGTCGGGATCGTTCCAATGACCGAGCCCCGCAAATCGTGCCAGCCCCGCTTGCTCAAATCCGATCTCCGTCATTCGCGAATAGCTGTCTGAGATGTCGTCCGTCGTCCGCCAGAGGTTGCCGCCGACATCTGAACCCCATCGCCAAACCTTGTCCGCGCCATACTCGCAAACGCTGTAGACAATCGGACGCCCTGTGCTGCGCAGTGCGTCGCCCATTTTTATATACGCGTCCACCATGACCTGGTGCGCTGCTTCAGAGTCGGGAGCCGCTTTCATTTCCTTCTCCAGTCCGCACAGGTCGTATTTCAAATAGTCGATGCCCCACTGAGCGTAGGTCTCAGCGTCCTGCAACTCATGCCCCAAGCTGCCCTCGTAGCCCGCGCAAGTCTTCGCCCCAGGCGAAGAATAGATGCCCAGTTTCAAACCCTTGCTGTGAACGTAGTCGGCAAGTCCCTTCATGTCAGGGAATCTGGTGTTCGCATGGATAAACCCTTGCGCATCGCGCTTCCCTTGCCACGTATCGTCGATGTTCACATACTCATAGCCGGCGTCGCGCATCCCGCTTGACACCATGGCGTCTGCCTGTGCGCGAATGATCTTGTCGTCGATTTTGTTCTGAAAGTGATTCCAGCTATTCCATCCCATGGGCGGCGTGCTGGCGACGCGCTGCGATTGCGCCGGCACGCAACCCGCCCCGAGAGCGAAGATTATGCAAATGGTAACCGCGTAGGAAGTGTGCTCGATTGACATGCCAATCCCTAGCAACGACCGCGGTTTCGCCGTGGCGCGCGAAGATCCGTTGCATTTACTGCTATCAGGACAAATTCCGCAATTTGACAGAAGTCTCGCTTGCGCCGTTCTTGAAGACCACCGGCGTTGCGGCCTTCGACAGGTCGCCGCCTTCGAGAATGATTCCCTCGTTGCCTTCGCCTTCAACCTGGAGAAACGCCGGAGATGCGGTGAGAACCCGCGACGCGGTGAGCAACGCTTGCTTGGAATCGATAAACCGAAGCACAGATTCCGCCTCCGGGTTGCCCTGCACGTTCAATCCGTAAATCGCTGCGTCTTCAACGTGGTCGAAGATCACCGCGGGGCGCAGATCGGGCGTACTCACTTCGAACCGGACATTCTGCAGCGTGATTCCATGCGCGTTTCTTGCGTAGAGGCCGTATGCGGGAATCGGGCCGAGCTCAAAATACTCGCCGAAGACCTTTGGGACGTCGCGTCTCGCGGCTTCCTCAGCGGTCCCACCGCCGCCGAAGGTGAGGTGGACATTGCTGAACGAGATGTTTTCGAGGATGGCATCATCCACGGAGTTGAGGACGATGGCAGAATGCGCCTCGCCCGGCCTGCTGCCAACTGTGAGTATTCCTTCTGACAGTTGATGAGGTGGATTCGTCGTCACGTTCCCGTGAATATTGTTGAATGAAATGTCGCGGACCAACACTGGAGGAAGCACCTCAGGCTGAGGCTGATCGCTCGCTCGGCGGTGTCCTTTGCCCACGCTGATACTGATGGGGCCGGTAACGTCGTCAAGCACCAGATCTGAAAACGAGATATTTCTGAATTCCGACCCCGGATCGCCCTGGAATTTCATCGGGCATCCATACACTTCGCGGAGCACGCAGTTCGAGATAGCGATATTCTCTGGATGACCTCCGCCAAAGCGAAAAACTGACCAGCGCGTGCTGAAGTAGGAGTTGGTAATGGTGATGTATTTGCAGGAGCCAAACATGGCGCAAGCATCGTCACCTGATTTCACCGTGCAGTTGCTTAGCCGCACCTGTTCGGCGCTGATAAAGTGAAATCCGTCGTTGTTGCCGTTCACACGATTGTGAATGTAGATGCCATCGAGCCAGATGCGCTGGCTTTCGATAATGCGAATGCTGTGATAGGCGCAATCGATCATTGAAATGTTGCGCACCGAAAAATTTTCGCAGTGATAAACCAACACATGATACGGACGTTTGTTTCCGCCCAACCCGCTCGGGGGCGGCGTGCCGCGCACCGGAGAATGGAATTGCGCTCCCTGCCCGTCAATAGTGCCAGGGCCCTCAATGGTCACATTCTTCGCGTCAACCGCAAAGAGCAGCGCCCAGTTTCCGTCGTTGAGCGTTGTGTCTCCGTGCAGAGGAATCGCATCCACGGCGTGGTACTGCTTGCCGTCTCCACTGCCCAGCAGGGTCCCTGACGCGGCGATGTGCAGCGTCACGTTGCTTTTCAACTGTACGGTGCCAATGGTGAACGTTCCGGCCGGAACCAGCACCGTTCCGCCGCCGTCGCCCGCACACGCATCGATCGCCGCTTGAACGGCAGCCGTGTCCATCGTGGCCTTATCGCCCTTTGCGCCAAAGGTGCGGATGTTATACACACGCGCGCCCAGGTCATCGCTGTTTACGGCTGGTTTTGCCCGAGCTGCCGCAGGTTTCCCGTCCAGCAACCCGCCCGCTATTACCGCACCAGTCGCTGGCAGGGCCAGCTTGCTCAGCCAATCACGACGTGACAGGAGAAGATTTTCAGATTCCTGCTTAAGTGGACTTTTCAAGAGTGCTGCTCCCTCTCCAGCGTGCGGAGTCCGGCTTATTTGAGTTGAAGTTGGAAATCCCTTTGCCGCCGGCACGCAAGTTCAAGCGTACCGGCGGCGACGGGAAGAAGCGAATCTAGAAATCAATCCGCAATGCAAGTTGCATCGTGCGCGGACCGCCCAGACTGCCGTTGTTCGGCGTACCGGAGAGTTGCCCGAACGCGGAGCCCGTTTGCGGATTTCCCGCCGCTTGCGATGTCGCATTTGCGAACGTTGCTGTACTGTTCAACGCGTTGAACTGCGTATGGTTGAACGTATTGTAGGTTTCCACGCGCAGTTGCAGCGTGAACTTATTCTCAATCGGCATGTTCTTGATGAGCGCCGTCTCGAAGTTCGTGCCGCCGGGCAGGAAATAGTTCACCTTCCCTGAAAACGTCCCCGTACCGGTGGAGTAGAACGTGGGGGCGACACCTGTCGGGTGCGCTGTCGTCGGAACCTGCCCTGTGCTTCCCGCGATGGGCGGTTCAAAACAAGCTGTGTTGAACCACTGTTTGAAGGTGCGCGTTCCATGAACATTCTTCCACGGGTCGCAGGTTAGGACAACACGCGCGCCGTCGCCGCCGCCCGTGATGTTCGGACTGCCGCTGACGCTCAGGCTGACGGGGCTGGTCGGAGGCGCACCACTGTAGTACGTGATGAAGCCCGATAGCTGCCACCCGTCAAGAACGGAACGAGTGGCGATGTTGTTCCATCCTGAATTTCCGCCGAAGGCCCGGCTTGCCCGAGGCAGGGCGTACACATAATTGATCGCCAGCATGTGCTTCAAGTCCCATGAGGCCGGTCCATACTGCCATTGGCGAATGTTCTGGTAAAGAGGACCGCCGCCGTTGTAGCTGTCGATATAATCCATCGCTCGGCCCCAGGTGTACGCGCCACCGAATTCGAGGCCGTTGCGGAAGCGCCGCGTGACCTTCACCTGCAAAGAGTTGTAGTTTGCCGTCAGGTCGTAATACTGCTGGCTGATACTGTTGAATCCCGGGTACGGGCGGAAGAAGTTGTCGGGTAGAGTTGAGCTCTTGCTGCAGTTGCCGCTCGTTACGCCCGAACAATACTGGTGATTTTGCAGGAACTCAGCCCCGTATGGAACCTCGTTGATGGGCTTTGTTTCGCTGGCGTGCTTGGTGAATGTTCCAACGTACGCCACATCCAGCACTGTACCGAACGGCAATGCCTGCTGGACGCCGAGACTGGTTTCTTCAGCGTATGGAATGTTGCCGTGCAAAGGCAGTCCATGTCCGATGCCGAAAGGCGCATTCAGGTTACTGATTCCGGCCGATGCGTAGTAGTTTGGAGCGGTGGAAGTAGCGCTGGAATAGTACTGGGTTGGGCCGTTTGTCGTCGGCGCGTTATTTGTAAGGTCGCCCTCCTGCCCGGAGCGCGCGCGAACGTTATAGAACAAACCGAAGTTGGCGCGAATCACCGTGCTGGGCACCACGTTCCAGGCGAATCCGACGCGCGGCGCCTGAAGAATTCCATTGCCGTAGGTCGTTCCCTGTGGATAACCAGGCGAGTTCACATACAGGATTCCGTTGTTCAGATTTCCAGTGTTGGGCACCATCAGCCCAGCGTAAGCCAACGGGTATGTCGTCGATGTCGACGGATTGACGGCCACCTGCTTCCCGGTGCTGTCAAAACCGTACTGGTAAAGGGTCGGCGCGCTGTTCACATTGTAGAGCTCCGGAACAAAGTTGTTGCCGACCTTCAGTCTTTGAGCCATCGCCCAGGAGTTGCGGATGCCGAATTCGAGGGTGAAGTTGCGAAACATCTTCCACGTGTCCTGGTAGTACCATTCCAGCCGGTTGGTGCGAGGATCGTAGTTCACCAGTTGTGTGGTTTGGCTGTATTGGTTCAGGACGCCGTTGGCCGCGTTGCCGTAGAACCAGTTGGTGTCGTTGGGATTGCTGCTATTGACCGACATGTTGAAGGTTCCCACGCGGTTATGGTTCACCTGTAGATAAGCGTCGGTCCCCGCATCGATACCGACCACGAACGTATGGTTGCCCCAGACCTTGGTCACCTTGTCTGTGGCGTTATACGACCGCACCTGGTCGGTCATGGGGAAGCGCGAGTCCCAGCCATAGTTCGCCGGATTCTGGCCGCCGAATGATGTCGCCGGATAAAGATTGAGAGGGTTGACGCCCGAATACAGCGACGGCAGATTGAATCCGCTGCTGCCGAGCGTAACCTGCTCCAGATCCGACTTATTGTAGAGCTGAAGCTCTCTCCAGCCCGCGGTGCCAATGTTGAACTCATTCACCAGCGTCGGCGTGAACGCGTAGACGATGTTGTAAACGTAGTTCGGCTCGCCGAGCTGATAGTTGACCTTCAGCAGCCAGCTCATTGTGTTGGCCGGCGAAGAGAAGTCGTTATCGTTGGACACCGTCTGGTCGCCGCGGAAGAACATATGCAACTTTTCTGTCGGGACGTAGTCGATGCGGAAGACCTCCTGGTTCACCGGCTTATCTGCCGACCAGTTGGTCTGGTAGTTATAGTTGTTATTGCTCACAGCAAGGTTGGTGTAAGCGTTCTGGGGGTATTTCGCCAACGTGGTGTTGTACATCAACTGCATCAGATAGAGAGTCTGCGAGTTAATGTAGGCTGCGGGGACAACATTGCCCGGAAAGCAATCGGTGGTTGCTGTGCCGTTTACCGGGCATGTGCCGCCACCGGAATTCTTGCTTTTCCCCGGATATGCGATGTTGACCAGGTTGGCCGCAGTAAACGACGACACTCCCTGGTTATAGGTATGGGAGAAGTCTCCCTTCACTTCATACTGGTTTGGCACCATGTAGTTCTTCAGTCCATCCGGCGACTTAATCGGCGAGTCCTCGATAGAGACGAAGAAGAAGAGCTTGTTCCTGTTGGCGTTGAAGTGTCCGGGCCAGAAGATCGGTCCGCCGATGGTGCCGCCCGCAACGTTGTAGCGATAGAGCGGACGGGGCTTGTACGTCGACGGAGTGAGACCGTACTTGTCAAAGTACGGGTTGGCGTTCAGATCCTCGTTGCGGAAGTAGTAATAGACACCGCCGTGGAACTGGCTGGTGCCGTTCTTGGTGACGAAGCTGAAGTTTCCACCGGCCTCGCCGCCGTATTGCGCCTGGTAGTTGCCCTCGTTTACCGTCACTTCCTTCACAGCGTCGAGGTTAATGGGAGTATCCATGGTGGCGAGTCCGCGCGTGTTCGAGACCACGCCGTCAACCTGGGTGAGGGAATACTCGTTGTTGACGCCGTTCACAACAGGCGCGCTTGTCGTGCTCAAACTTCCGGCGCCGTCACTGTTCTCCACCACGCCCGGCATGGTCTTGGTCATGGACATCACATCGCGTCCAATGGCCAGCAGGTTGTCGATCTGTGTCGTGTCAAGCACGGCTGAGCGCTCTGAGCTCGTGGTCTGCAGCGCCGTAACCTCCGCTTCAACCGTGACGGTTTGCGCCACCGTCCCTACCTCAAGCACGAAAATCCCCGCGTCCAGGTTCACCGCGGCGAACAGGTTGAGTCCGACCTTGCGCAGTTCCTTGTAACCGCTGGCGGAGACCGCAATGGTATACGTGCCCGGCGCGACGCTGGCGAAACTGAAATCGCCGTTCGCGTTGGTTCGCGCCGTAAAGAGCAGTGCCCGAGTTTGCTCGTCGATCAACCTTACCGCGGCATTGGGCACCGCGCCCTTGCTCTGGTCCACAACATGCCCGGTGATCGTGGCACTGGAAGTCTGCGCCATCGCCGGAATTGCAAATAGTCCTAGCGTCAATACAACTGCTACCAGCCTCATCATGATCTTCATCTTGAATGCCCTCATTTCCCTGGGTTTGTTGTCTCAGCCTTTGCGGGGCTTGGTTTCGCATGGAACACGAGCTCTGGCCCGTGATGTTGGTTCAGGGGCACGCGGTTGGTTCTTCTCAACACGTGTCCAGGCAAAGCGAATACGTATACATTCTGGCCCATCCGTAAACAATTCCTTCTCTTCTCTAACCTCTCAGATTTTCAGCTTCCACTTGGACCGACCGCCGGCCATTTGCTTCACAAACCAGCAGCTATCTTTGCTTCCTGCCGGATTTCAAGACTTCCTGAAGCTCGTTGGATGGCCGTCGTAAACGATAACGCTGGCCTATATACGCTTGTCAAGCGAAAAAATGCCCGGCATACGCCGAAGTGCCCATGTCGGTGGCGAGTTCTTCTATTCCCATGCGGCAATGGGCTTCAGTTGCACCATGGCAACCCGAATTCAAGCCACTGTCATGGGCCAAACTCGTACGAATACGTATAGTTGGAGCGCGCTTACACCTCGAATGCCAGCCAGACATCGCCTCGTATGCGTTTATGGCATGCAAACCTGGCGCAGCCCCCTTCTCAAAGACCCATTCAATCGGGGCATTCGGGTTGACATCGCTTCGCGGCCATCGGGTGCAGTTTTTCCCACACCGCCTGATACCGTCACTAGAAGCCCGCTTCCAAAGCAACTTCCTCTGCTTCTTTGATTTACGCCCTTATACCCGGCTGCACTTGCTTCGCGACAATGGCGGCGCAAATGCTTTATCCTCATTCGTGCCTCCCATGCACCCCAACACACTTACCTTCCTGGTGATTGCGTTCTACCTCGCTGCAACCATCGTGGTTGGGTACATCGCCCGGCGCCACGCAGATACCGCCTCCAGATTTCTCCATGCCCGCGGATCTCTGCCGGCGCCAATCGCGGCTCTTGCTTTCTTCGCGGCAAACTGCGGTGCGCTTGAAATCGTTGGCATCTTTGCGGCTAGCGCTAAGTATGGAGCTTTAGCGCTCGATTTCTATTGGATCGGCGCAATTCCTGCGATGGTCGTCCTCTCTCTCCTCATGCTGCCGGTCTACCTGCGCAGCGGAGCAATGACCGTCCCCGACTTCATCCGGCTTCGGTACAACGACGCGACTCACATTCTCGCCTGCGTCCTCCTTGCCGCCATGATGGTTCTCATTTCCGGCATCAGCCTCTATGCGATTTCTGCCGTCCTTCATCTCTTCTTCGGCTGGAACTTTTCTGCGGTTGCCATCGTCGCTGCCTCGGTGGTCCTTTGCTATGCCTTTACAGGAGGCCTCAAAGCCACCATCTACAACGAGATTTTTCAGCTTGGCCTCACAATCGCCGGGATCGCTCCCATGTCGGTTGCTGTGTACCGCTCGTTTCACGGCGTTCGCGGCATCATGGAGCAACTGCCACCGGCAAAGACGCACCTCTGGACGACTCTCCCCTTGATGCAGCCAAAAACTGCAACCATGGACGTCTTCGGAGTGGTTGTTGGTTTGGGCTTTGTCCTCAGTTTCGGCTATTGGTGCACTGACTTCATCCTCATTCAGCGAGCGCTTGCGGCCAGAACCTTCGAGGCCACCATCCGCACGCCGCTTCTTGCGGCAATTCCCAAGCTGGTGTTTCCCTGGCTCGTTGTTTTTCCCGGCATGGCCGCCGTCACCTTTCTTACCAAAAGCCCTCACCCGCAATACGACTATGCGCTTCCAATTCTCATGCGGCACTATTACGGCTGGGCCCTAACTGGCCTGGGCGTGTCTGCCATCCTCGCCAGCCTCATGTCTGGATTGGCTGGAAACATCACTGCATTCTCCACACTCTGGACACACGACCTTTACCGAACCCACCTGCGGAAGAACGAATCCGACGCGCACTACCTGCGCATGGGCAGAACAATTACTGCTTTGGCCGCTTGCCTCAGCGTCGCCACCGCCTACATTGTTCTGCTCTACAACAACCTGATGGATTATCTCCAGCTCATCTTCTCCATCTTCAATGCGCCGCTCTTCGCTGTATTCCTTCTCGGCATGTTCACCACGTGGGCCACTCCCACGGCTGGATTCTGGGGGATTCTGTTCGGCATGATCGCGGCGTCAGCACACAGTTTTGCTATTCATTCCGGCTTGCTCGTCTACGGAAGTCAATTGATCGGAGATTTCTACGGGGCAATCTACGGGTGCGCGGTTGCCGCCGCGGTCACTTGCATCGTGAGCCGGTTCACGACACCGAAGCCCGCACAATCTCTGCGCGATGTCACGTACTCCGGTGAGGCGGGGTCGCGGAGGCGTATCTCTCCTGCGACATGGGGACTTGTTGTTCTCGTCCTGGCAGTCTTCGCCGCGCTTAATTTCATTTTCCGGTGAGCGCTGCTCTGCGTTTGGAGGTCCCCTTCGCCGAACCTGTTCTCTTCTTTGTCGGTCCGGTCGAGTTCCGTTTCACCAGTGACGTCTCCACCTTGTACTGGATTCCGTTGCGGTGCGGAGAGTTTCCCAGCACTTCCAATGCGGTGACAAACGTCTTTGCCAGCTCGTGACGAGACAGCCGCAAAGTTGTCAGCGGGGGATAAACAATATCGCTGAACTCGATGTCGTCGAATCCGACAACCGAAATGTCTGCGGGAACCGAGAATCCCTGGCTGTGAATCACGCGCAGTGCTCCAATAGCTGTCAGGTCGTTTGCGGTAACGATCGCAGTGGGCCGCCGAGCAAGTTTCAGCAGCTCGGCCATCGCGTTCTCTCCGCCGCTGACCCGGTAGTTTCCCACGCGCAGAAACTCCGGCTCAGCGGGAAGTCCTACGGCTCCCATTGCAAGCAGGAACGAGTGCAGGCGATGGTCTGAGATGGTAGGTCCGGCCGATCCGCCGATGTAACCGATCTTCCGGTGGCCCAGGCCGTAAAGATGCTTCACCGCCTGCAGCATTCCGCTGGTGCTGTCCACGCAAACGTCGCTCAGGCCTTTGCCCACGAGCCGCCGATCCATCGTCACCAGCGGTACGCGGCTGTTCATCATCGCCTCAATCGGCACCGTCTCAATCTCTGACGCCAGCAGCGCAATGCCTTCCACCTGGCTCACCAGCATGCGGTGAATCGTCTTCTGCATGCGCAACGATTGCGATTCCGTGGTGGCCATCAGCATGTTGTAATTCGTGTCGGCCAGGATCCCTTCGAAACTCTGGATGAACTCCGGAAAAAATGGATTGGTTATATCCGGAATGATCAGGCCATAGGTGCTGCTTCGCCCGTACTTCAGTGTGGTGGCGCTGCCGTTGGGGATAAACTTCAGTTCGTCGATCACGCGTTGCACGCGTGCTGCAGTCGCCGGCTTCACCGTGCTCAAGCCGTTAATCACGCGAGATACGGTAGCGCTGGAGACGCCCGCAATCTTCGCAATATCGCGCATATCCATTCGATTAAGCCGCCGTTCAAAGCCCCTTTCGTTTCGCGGAGTTGTCCGTTAACGAATGACTTACGTATACCACATTACAGAATGCTCTTTCTCGATGAGAGTCCCGGTTCCTCCATTCATTGCGTCGCATCGAAGGTGCTGCTCTTTTCACTTTTGGCGCTACCTCGCCGTAGCACAATGCCCGCACCGGCTTCCTTGCCGTCGCTCCCCCACGGCATTCTTTGATACTGCTCACCGGCTCTAACGCTGTGCTACCATCCTCCGCATGCGCCCGCTCACTGTTTTCGTCCTGCTTTGCTGCGTTGCCTCAGTCAGTTCGCAAACTCCGGCTCCCACTCGCAGAACCTCTACCCTGGCTGAGCGGCCCTACATGGGCTGGAGTAGTTGGTCGTCTCTTCGCGGACAGCCGACCGAGGAAAAGATAAAAGCCCAGGTCGATGCTCTCTTTGCTGCGCATCTTCCCGAGCTCGGCTATCGGTATATCAATATTGATTCCGGCTGGTCCGATGGCTACGATGAGCGCGGCATTCCCAAGCCGAATCTCAGCAGGTTTCCAGACGGCATGGCAGGCATGGCCGCATATCTTCACAGCCGCGGCCTGAGATTTGGCCTTTATCTGGGGCCGGGCATTCGCCCCTCGCTCTATGACGCCAACCCCGTCATCGCGGGAACAACGGCTCATATTCAGGACATCACGGACAAGACATTGCCTGGCTCAACCCTCAGAAATACCTACAAGATCGACTTCACCAAACCGGCCGCCCGCGCCTACATCAACTCTATCGTTCAACAATTCGCGCGCTGGAAGGTCGATTTCGTGAAGCTCGACTTCGTTGGCCCAGGCGGCGGCAACCTCCCCGCTGACAATCGCGAAGAAATTCGCCAGTGGCATGCGGCCATCCTCCGCTCTGGCCGTCCCATCTGGCTTGAGCTTTCCAACTGGCTTTCCATCGACCAGGCCAAGTTGTGGCGCGCCAATGCCAACGGTTGGCGCATTGAGAACGATATTGAGTGCTATGCCTGCGGCCGCAGCACAGACCCTGCCATAAAAGGCAATTTGACCGATTGGTCGACGCGAGTCGTGGATCGTTTCACGGATGTGCGTGATTGGATCCCTTATGCCAGGCCCGGCGGCTGGAACGATTTCGATTCGCTGGAATTGGGCAAGGGAGATAAGGACGGCATCACTCCGCCTGAACGTCAATCCATGTTCATTCTCTGGGCCATCTCCTGCGCTCCGCTCTATCTCGGCACGGACCTCACGCACATGGACCCCGGCGATCTCAAGCTCATCTCCAACCGCGACATCATCGCCATCGATCAGCGCGGCATTCCGGCTTCCCCGCTCGACATCCAGAGTTTGCGCAAGAAGCCGGGACAGGCCTGGATGAATTTATACCGCGATGGCTCTGCGGTTCTCTCGCTCTTTAACCTCGGCCCCGACCCGGCTCTCATCAAATTCGATTGGCGCGAAGTGGACGCGTTGCGCGACACGCACTTCGCCCTGCATCCGCCAAAACTCACTGACCTCATCACCGGCGAAGAGATTGCGCCCTCCGAAGAAGGGATCAACTTGACTCTCGCATCTCACGCATCGCGCATCTTTCGCATTACGCCTGCAAAGTAAGTGACACGAGTCCTTCGCTCCTGCACCATTCACATCGCGGCGTTCACCGCTTTCACTTGGAATGATGCACTAATCGGGCAGGTCAACGCAGGATGGGGATGGCGTCTAGCTCAGGTTCGGGTAGATTCGGTAAGCCTCGATTGTTGCAGTCAGCGGAGTTCCGGGCACAGATGACACTTTCAGCAAAACTTCAAAGTAGGGAAGTTTGCTTACGTGCAGCTTCTTCTTGAAGCTGGATAGCTGGTTCTCTGACAGGAGAAAATCCCCGGCAGCTTCCGTTGCCTCAGCATCTGTCCCCGCAATAAGCAGAACGATCCCGTTGTGGTCCGGGTTGGGCAGATAAGCGATGGCACAATATTCAACGGAATCAGTTTGTGTGTAGATTTGCTGCTCGCCGGCGGCGGGCGCGCGGTTCATCACAGCGATAAGGCCGTTGCTATCGAATCTTGTGATGAAGTTCGTTCGGCTTTCAAAAAGCTCGTCCCACGGATTCGAGATCTGGCCGCCAATCAGAATCACGTTGTCCCGCTTGAGAAGATCCGGCATATAGTCGTGGGCGTTGTACAAGTGGATCTTCCTGCCCAGCGGGTCCAGGGCCTGAAACCGTTCTGCCAGTTTGAACTCATCCTGGCTTCCGAGGTTCCAGACAGCGATCCGGTTCATCGCAGCGCGTGTTTCCGGATTTAGCTGCTGGGCTTGAAGCTGGCTGATGTATCTGCGGCTGAGATAGTCATCGAATGAAAACGAACTCTTGCTTATATCTTGAAGCAGCCCGAACGATGCGTCGGCCAACACGATATCCGTGTCCGGCCTTGCGTTCAGGACATCGGACCACAAGGCCGCTACCGATGGTTGACCCTGCCAGCCATAAAGGGACCGATCCAATGAGCGGTATCGGCTCCAGAAATACGCGCAGCCGACGGCCAGCGCCAAAATGATGAGTCCGGAAATAATTCGTTCCGCAAGAAGGTGCGAGCGCCGGTAAGAAGTCTCCGGAATCGCTGCAACGGCGTCACGCGGATCGGTGATGGATACTACGTCTGCGAGCGGGGGATGAGCCGGGGCCGGCGATTCAACTGGACGATACCGAAAGGCAGGGACGTAGTTGCCTCGAGGGATCTCCATGACCACTTTTTCATGTAATCCCTCCGTTTCGAAGTAGGCCTCGACACGCTTCCGCAATTCCGTCGCATTTACGCGAACAATCGTATCTACACTGGTGTCATAGTCGGTTGCCCGCTCAAACACCGCGGAACCGATCTCCGATTCATGAATTCGGTCGCAATTGTCTTTCAGCGACCGCCGGCCTATGTAAAGCAGAAGTTCTCGTAGTCGGGCTGCACGGCGTAGCTGGCCGCTCGCAGCAACACGCTCGAGCAGGGCCCAGCATATCTCTGGGTCGGGCACCTGTTTGGACTCTGGATCCGTTGCTACAGTTTGCATCGCTTTTTGCCGAATTCTACGTAGCGGCAACAGTCTATCACACCACAAGCCGTGGTTTTATCGGATAGAAATTAGCCTCTATCCGGTTAGAACTAGCGAATTACTGGTCAAGCTTTGCGCCGCCTTCCCGGATGCTGCGTCTGGCCGAATTCGGCCAGGGCGTACCCCATGTGATAGATTCAACGGGCGCCAGCCTCAATCGCGGCAAAAACAATAGAGAAACAATATCCGTTGATTCTGCAATGCTGAACCATTGGCCCTAACGTAAGGGTAGAGATAGCCTTACGCGTCACCCACCGCCAGATAACGTTGGCCCCGGTCTGATTCCGATTGGGGCTACGGTGGACATAAGCACCTCGCCCCCTGGGACCCAGGACTCTATCTGCATTCTTATCTGTGAATTCACTTGTGCACTGTTGCTTGGATTATCGATCCTTTTGCTCGTCTTAAAGAGGGCCAAAATGTCGGAATCCTGCCGAGGGTCGGGGCGTTGAGAATCGCGTCACTCGGCAATTTGCGACGCATGGTTCACGAAGGACACGGGGTCAACAGCTGGTTTCCCGAGACTAAAAACTTGTGTGTTCAAGCAAGAGACCGCTCTCCGGACTCCGGCCGATGGGCTCTAACGGCGAAGCGAGGCCGGAAGATGCCTCGAAGCAACTGGGATGCGTAACACCAGATTTCCGAAATGACGACGCACACTAACCCAAATACCCAGGAGGAAGTATTCCAATGAAATCCTTAGCCAGTCATATGACGCACGCGCAGCGCAAGTGGCATTCAGGGGTTGCTGCGATCGCAGCAGTCCTTCTAATTGCAATTTGCTGCTTGAGTGCTGCCGCCCAGAGCGGCGCCGGGTCCATTCAGGGCACGGTTACCGATTCCACTGGGGCCGTCGTGCCGGGAGCCACAATTCACGTGGTCAACCAGGCCACGGGGGTCGCCGTCAACACAACATCGAATGGAGTCGGATTCTACCAGGTGCCCGATCTCTTCGCGGGAACCTACACGGTGTCCGTTACCGCTCTCAACATGAAGACCGAGGTTCAGACCACCGATCTTCTTGCGAACCAGACTCGCGTGATCAACCCGGTGATGAGTGCGGGAACGGTTTCGCAGCAGGTCACGGTGAAGGCTGACTTGGTTCAGCTCACAAACACCGAGAACGGCACGATCGGCACGACGCTGGAAAACCAGCGCATCAACCAACTGCCGATGAACGGGCGCAACGTGCTCACGCTGGCTGCCAACTCGGTGCCCGGCCTGGAGGGCGGTGAACTTGACGTGGGACTGGAGTACCAGGGCATGGAATACGTTGCGGACGGCGTGGCCCTGGACAACGATAATTTCGGCGGCCAGCAGAATACGTACGGAACCCTGTTGCCGGACGCGGATTCGATCCAGGAGGTTTCGTTCGACCTGATCGCCGCACCGGCGCAGTACGCCTCACCGGGCACAGGTGTCATCACCACCAAGTCCGGAACCAATCAGATCCACGGCACGCTGTTTGAAACGGCAATCAACAACTACTGGGGCGTGGCGAAAACGAGGAACGATCTCCCCAACTACGCGGCGCCACAGTATATCCGCAACGAATTCGGCGCGTCTGCCGGCGGCCCGATCGTTTTGCCTCACATCTATCACGGCAAAGACAAGAGCTTCTGGTTCTTCGCCTACGAGCGCTACTCGTTAGCGCAGGTCTCGTTTGAAAATGTGGCCGTGCCGACGCTGGCGGAGAGAGGCGGAAATTTCAATAACCTCGTCAGCTCGGGCGTGACGCAGACCATTTACGACCCGTCTACCACGGTGGCCAATGCTGCCTGCGCGTTACCACCCGGGGTGACTGGCACCGCGCAGAGTAATACCTGGTGCCGCACGCAGTACAACTATCAAGGAAATCCGAACACCATCAACCCTGCACTGGAATCTCCGATCGCCAAGACGCTCTATGCGATCACGCAGCAGCCGACCAACTCCAACGATCCGCTGGTAACGGGAAATCTCACCACTACCAATCCCGGCTTCAGTGTCATTCCCAACATCACCTTCCGCCTGGATCACAACTTCAACGAAAAAAACAAGGCCTACTTGCGCTATACCCAGGTTGTTGCGCCCGAGAACCAGAAAAATCTGCGCAACTATCCCAGCAACCAGGCTGCGACAATTGCCTCCGGCAGTTTTCCCAACGGCGCCAGCGGCTACCAGGTCATCCCCATATCTAACTTCGGCCCCGCTCTCGGATACACGCACGTCTTTTCGCCGACATTGTACGCCGAAACCGTGTTGAGCACGCAGTGGTTCGACGAGTATGTGGGCGGCGGCGGCAACCCGAACCTGGATTACGACACCATGCTTGGTCTGCCAAACAACTTCGGCGAAACCGGTTTCCCCGTGATCAACGGCACTACGACGAATGGTTACGGCGGCACCATGTACCAATACCAGGAGAACCAGATCGTCTCGGAGATCGACGAGAATCTGACCAAGGTTTTCGGGAAGCATCAGATGCAGTTCGGCGGCCGGTTCCGTCACGACCGATTCTATTACCTCAACAGCCGCAATGCGGACACCACAAGCTTCACTACCTACTCAACCGGCCTCGAAGAGCCCTCGACGGGCACGACGTACGGCTCCTGGGCAAATACGGGCCTGGGCGACGCCGGTGAGTACCTCGGGAACGTTGCTTCGGCCTCCGTGCAGCTGCAGGATCCTCCAACCTGGTTCGTGGACAAGGAAATCGATGGCTATTTTGAGGACCACTGGCATGTGAGCAAGAACCTTACTGTCGATCTGGGCCTTCGCTATGAAGCGCATCCGGCGAGAGTGACCAGGGGCGGTGTGAACGTCAACTACGACCTCAAGGCCTACAACTCCACGACGGGCGTCCACGGCGCCATCGTAACCGGTGCACCGATCTCGAAACTCATCTCGGAGGGATGGACGACCTCGACGATCATTCAAAACATGGAGAACATCGGCGTGACGTTTGAGACACCTTCGCAGGCGGGAATGCCCAGCACGCTGTACGACAACGCCGATCTGATGGTGAGCCCGCGCGGCGGCTTCGCGTGGCAACCCCTCGGCAGCAGATGGGGCACGGTGCTGCGCGGGGCTTATGGCCGGTACATCATCCCAGTCCCCACGCGCAACTCCAACCCTGGTCCGACCAGCTTGCCATTCTCCTATGGCTATACGCAAAACTACAACGCCGCCAACCAATCGCCGGACGGGTTGGCGAACTACACGCTGCGCGCGAACAGCACGTCCAATCCCAACTGGATTATCGGCGGTGTGAATGCCGCGGGCATCGTCAATTCCTCGACGATTACTGCGATCACCCCAGGCAGCGTGAGCGGCACGTACTGGAATCAGGACTATAAGCCAAGCGTTGTGACCGAAACCGGAGTCACCCTAGAACAGCCGTTCAAATGGAATTCGGCCCTCCGAGTTAGCTGGGCCTTCACGCACGGCTCTTATCTCGATCACGCTTGGTATCCCAACCAGCCCTTTTCCGCCTTTGTATGGGAGATGGACACAGGCACGGCGCCGCCGACCGGTGGAGCAAGCGCAATTGGAACGAACCAGTATGCGGCCACAGCGCTCGGCCCATATGACAACATCACCTATGGCAACTTTAACTTCGACGAGAAGACCGGCTGGTCGAACGACAACGAGCTGCAAGTGAACTACGAGCGCAAGTTCCAGCACGGGTATGCGTTCCAGATCTTCTACACCTTCAACCGCGCAATGCGTATCGGCAGCAACTCCACGCGCGACAGCCAGACTTATGACCCGCAAAGCTATCTGGGATATGAACCGGAAGTGGGCACTTTCACTTCGCCCTATCCCGTGACTGCTACCCCCATTCCGCCCAAGGCTCCGACGGGCGTGCCATCGTATGAAGATTGGCATGACCTGATTAGATGGGAGCGCTACCAGCGCGATGCCACCTTTGAGCCGCATCACATTGTGTTTAACTACATCTTCGATCTCCCGATTGGCCGTGGGAAGAAATTCCTCGGCAACTCGAATCGGTTTGTGGATGAACTGGTTGGCGGTTACCAGATTGCGGGCGTGGGCCATATGACCTCGGCTATCTTCCAGCCCGCAGCCAGCAACTGGGGCCCGACCGCTCCCATCCACGCCTATAAACACAAGCTGCCGATCACGGACTGCCGCAGCGGCGTTTGCTATCCATCGTATCTCTGGTTTAACGGGTATATTGCGCCGACCGCGAACGCAAGCAGCGGACAGTGCACTGCCGCCAACGGGGTCAAGTCGCCGAACGGGGTTCTGGAATGCGTCTACGGCCTGCCCGCGAATTACACGCCGTACGAGCAGCCGATCGATACCGTTTACGGGACAGCGAACTACAACACCAACAACGTAACGGTGAATCTGGCAAACCATACCACTGCAACGCAGGGTTACGGTTCAGGGCCTGTGGGCATCAACCCATACTCGAAGACCTTTATCCAGGGGCCGAAGAACTGGGAGAGCGATGCCTCGCTATTCAAAGTCTTTCCGATCACGGAGAGGTTCAATCTCAGATTCAATATGGATGTGTTCAACTTCCTGAACCACCAGGGATGGAACAATCCCAACACGACGGACGGCACTGAAGTGTACTACCCAGGAGGCGCGTCAGGCGCCACATCCGCTAACGCCGGCCGTCAGGTGCAGTTCACGCTGCGGTTGTCGTTCTGAGCAACTGCTTCAAATTGAGTCCAGCCCTGAGGCCAATCCCTTAGGGCTGGACGTATTCAATCCGGAGAATTGCATGCTGTTGTCTCTCGGAAGAAAAAGCTGATGATGGAAAAAATCGGGGGAAAACTGGAAGTCGGGTTAGCGGATAATTTTGACCATATCGTAATCAGTCACCGTGATTTGGAGCCGGACGCCAAGGGCGTGAGCCATATCCTGCTTTGGCCGCGACATGCGCGTCATTTGGCGAATGTGCTCATCGAGTACGCCGCCGACGCTGAAGCCAAAGCGGCAGAGTGACACCCGCCTTTGGGCCATTTTCCCGTGGAAAATCGGGTTACACACGGGTCCGAGTAATCGCCGCGGTTCTGTCATTCTGCGACTTACAATCCAGACGAGAGGGAATCCTCATGTTGGGAACGAGAGCACTCTGCCTTTTGATCCTGATGGTTGCTCTGAGATCGGCCGATGCTCTTGACAGTCCCCGACAGGCGGCTGCCTCGAAACCTCTGAAAGACGATCAGCCCGTTTCGTTGCGATTCTTCGGCTCCCCAACCGCCGATCTTTTCACCCGCGAGCTGGATGAATCCTTTCAAGGTGTGCTTGACCAGAACTTTATCGCCGAAGCCGGCCATGACTTTCCAGCAGGCTTCGTGAATGCCTCTCTCCCAGGCTTCCCATGGGCCGGCACCATGTGGAGTCGTGATGGTGGTACCTTCATGCGCGAACTCGTGATGCGCGGGTATTACGAACATGCAGCACTTCTTGCGGAGTGTCTGATGGACCTGGTTGAGAAGAACCCGCAGGGATTTTACTCATTCCCACAATTTTTCAAGGGCTCGATTCGGGCATCGGGGACTGAAGTTGACGGCACTGCCTCGATCGTCATCAGCATGGTGTTGTTGTGGGAGCGACTGCCCGACGCGAATCCGGCAAAGACTCGCATCAAGCAGTTTCTGCTTCAGGATGCTTCGCCGGTCAATTACTTCAAATTTCTCTTGAAGTCGCAGCCTCTGGTGGCGGGGAGCGGTGAGTTCGGCTGCGGGGTCGACATCGCTGGCGATTGCTTCAACGTAGTGCAAAACGATCTAACGATGCTTGCTCTCCTCGCGGCTGCCAACATGGCGCAGGAGTCGGGCAACAGGGCTGTGTCAGAGGAAGATCGCCGGTTTGCCCTCAAGGTCAGGGACGGCATGGACAAATACCTCGTCGCCAAAGATGGATCGTGGATTTGGTGCATCGATGTCAAAACAATGAAGCCCAACGCCGCGGTCTTGGAATCTGTGCCAAATCGCGGATTCGGTGGAATCAACGGCGTAGCCTCGATGTATGCTGACGTGCTCGGCTTGCAGCCGCTGGCATCCTCTTGGAAGGGTATTCAATCGAGCGAAAAGACATTGCAACAGCTTTACAACACCCCCTTGCGCAAGCTGGAATTCACGCGCTACGGAATCTGGACGCAGTTCGATCTCCGCGGAGGAGGAATGTTGACCAGCCCTTCGTACGGCCAGGGATATGCAATCCAGTCCATGCTTCTCTTCGACAACCTGTCCATGGCGGAAAAAGCGTTGGACTGGCTCGCCAACGCCACTTATAACCCAATACCCGAATACAAACTGCATCGAGCGTCACGCTACTACTCTTACGAGCGGATGTACTCACCGGATGCGGTTGGAAAGGTCGCTCTGGAGGAGGGCTGCGGTGCTTTGAACCTGGTGAATGTGTCGGAACCATTGAAGGTATCGAGACTGATGCTGGGCGTGGACGATTCAGCGCTTGACTCTGTCCTGGTCATTCCGAGAATCCCGCAAAGTTGGAAGGGGGTTGAAGCCCATAACTGGCCCATCCGGACACGTGCCGGAATTGTCCGAGCAAGCATTCTCTATCAAAAGACGGAAAACGGCGCGGAGTTCACTCTCAAACTCGCTCCGGGCGAGCAGATCGATGATCTCAAAGTGCGGATGCCAGAGAAGAGCGGATTCGTCTGGCGCGAAGTGACGCACGTACGAACGGCACATTTTGTGACGCATTGAACGACCCCGCTTGCGCACTAAAATGGACGAAAAATCTGAACAGCGAAGGGATGCGTGTATCACGGACATGAAGAGGCGAACATTTCTTTTACATTCAGGCGCAGGATTAGCGGCGGCCGCGCTGCCGGCATTGGGGCAGGCGCCAAAGACGCAGACGGCTGACGCGCATCATCAGGAACAGAACGCGCCTGGCGCTCACCTGCCGATTGTGCATCCGGGCGTTCTGCAGACGCACGCCGATCTTGAGTTCGCGAAAGCAAAGATCAAAGCCGGCGAGGAACCCTGGAAATCAAGTTGGCAGATATGGCTCGACAGCCCGGTCGGATCGCTCGATTTCACGCCGAAGCCGTTTGTGCATGTGATTCGCGGCGCGTACGACGCCGGCGACAAGGGTGGCAAGGAGATCCAGGAGAGCGCGGACGCGGCCAACAATCACGTCATGCAGTGGTACATGACTGGAAACGAAGCCCATGCGCGCAAAGCCATCGAAATCTTCGATGCGTGGTCCGGCACATTGGCGGACTTCTTTGAGAACGACGCAATGTTGCTCGCCGGATGGACGGGCGGCCAATTCTGCAACGCGGCGGAGATCTTGCGTGCCACCTATCCAGGATGGAGCACTGGGTCGCAGGAGCAGTTCAAGCGCATGCTGCTTACGGTGTATGTGCCACTGCTGCGCATGTTCTATCCCGAGGCGAACGGCAACTGGGATGCGGCGATCATGTTCACGCTGCTGGCCATCGGCGTCTTCTGCGAAGATCGCGGCTTGATGGAGTCGGTGTACCGGCATTTTCGCGTTGGACTGGTAAACAGCGGCATCACGCATTACGTTTACCCGAGCGGGCAATGCGAGGAGACGTGCAGAGACCAGGGACACACTCAGCTCGGACTTGGATACCTGGTGAATACCTGCCAGATCGCATGGAACCAGGGTGTCGATCTTTTCGGCGAGGCAGACAACCGGCTGGCGCTCGGAATTGAATACACGTCACGCTATAACCTCGGTGAGGATGTGCCTGTCTATGGCAGGATTAGCGCCGGGTCGCGGGGGCATTTCGGTGACCTCTACTATCCGGTGCTGCAGCATTATCGTTACGAAAAGCACATCGCGATGCCGTACACGGAGAAGGCGGCGCAGAAAGTTTTGCGCCCGCACAGCATCGCGACAATGTTTCGCGGCGAAGTCGGAAAAAGTCCTGATAAGCTGAAGCCCGCGCCGCAGCCCTCGAAGATCGCGGCAATGGCGGGTGCGCAGGCAACGCCAACGGTTGCGCCGCCGGCGACGGCCATCACGATTGCGCCGGGAGATTCAATCCAGGATGCACTGAACAAACTGGGCGCAAGCGGCGGAGGAACGCTGCATCTGGCGGCGGGACTGCATACGCTGCCTGCAACGCTAAAACTGCCAAGCGGAATCATGATCGCGGGTACAGGCATTGACTGCGAACTTTTCCTCGATCCGACTAAGGGAAAAGGGGAGGCGGCCATCGAGAATGCCGAGCCGGATATGCATGACGTGGTACTGCGGGATTTTGTCATCGAGGGCGGAGAGACGCCGGCAGCCTCGCGCGACCCGAATACAGACGTCGGGCGGCGGCGCGTGGCGCATGGGCCGATTCGCGCCGGCATTGTGTTTCAGAGCGATGGCAAGACGGTGCAGCGCAATCTGAAGTTTGAGCACATCACTGTACGCAACTGTACGTCTAGTGCGGTCGAGTTCTTCGGGGTCGAGCAAGTAGAGATTGTCAATTGCGATATCTCTGGGAGCGGCGGGTTGGTGCCACCCGGACCGGGGAAAAACCACAATCTGAAGATGAATCACGTTTCGCGCGTTGCCATCAGTGGCTCGCGGTTCGCCGATTCAATGTGGGGGCATGGAGTTGCGGTGATCTTCGGTCGAGAAGTCACGATTCGCGATTGCGAACTCGCACGCAACGAGCTCGACGGCGTGATGATCGCCGAGAGCCGGCAGGTAACCGTTGCTGGTTGCCTGGCGGAGGGTAGCGGCGGCGCAGGGATCGCGCAGGAAATATGGATGGAGCCGAACCAGCACGTCGTGGTGAAAAACAACATTCTGCGCAATAACGTGGTGACAGGGTGAGGTCGATCTCCAATGAATCGCGTCGCGGTTGTAATGGGGTTGTGCTCTTTCAAAACAAATCTTATGCGCCGTGCGAAAGGATGACGCGATCAATATGACGACATTCAATCGGAGAGAGATGATCGCGGGAGCGGCAGCGTTGCTCACCAGCGCACGTCTTCCGCTCGCGATGGCCGCACAACAAAGTGAGCCCGCGAGCAGCAATCCCGTAGATGTAATTCTTCCTGAGAAGCCGACGGACCTGTTCTCCTCCACTTTCACAGCGGAACTGCTCTCCAGGTCGCTGCTCTCGGCAGCAGAATGGCATCCCTACCCCAGGGCGGCGGAGCGGGAAGCATGGCTGCAGATCCCCAAAGATTACGCGGACGCAATCGTAGCCCGCGCAGAAAAAGCCAAAAGCTCGGAATGGGAGGTGATTCCGGCTACAGTCTTTCTGGAATACAAGCGTACCGGGAACCGCTCGCATTTTGAAGGCTACTACTTCGCGCGCCGCAACCACCTTACCGATCTTGTGCTCGGCGAGTGTGTTGAGAGCACAGGCCGATTTCTCGACGAGATTGTCAACGGCGTCTGGCTGGTATGTGAAGAAACATTCTGGGGCCTTCCGGCTCATCTTTTTCTGCAAAGAACGCATCCCAGTTCCGGATTACCCGACGCCGAAGAACCTGTCGTCGATCTCTTTGCTGCAGACACGGGAGCGACGATGAGCTGGATTCACTATCTGCTCAGTGCACAGTTCGATCAGCTGAATCAGATGATCACGCGCCGCATCCGGTTCGAAGTCAAGCGGCGCATCCTCGATCCTGCTTTCGAGCGCGAAGATTTCGTATGGATGTTCAGGGAATTCGAGGGACAAAGGCATCATCTCGGAAATTGGACGCCCTGGATCGACTCGAACTGGCTCACAGCCACGCTGTTGCTCGAGCCCGATCCCGACCGGCGGAAGGCCACCATTGTCAAAATCTGCCGAAGCGTCGATCAGTATATCCAGGATTACTCCGACGATGCGGCCTGTGCGGAAGGTCCTGGTTACTGGAACGTGTCGCCGGGCTCAACCTTCGATTGCTCAACCTTACTGAGTTCGGCCACCGGCGAAGCAGGCAATCCTCTCACCAATCCGTTCGTCCGGAAGATGCTTCGCTACATTGCCGACGTGCACATCAGTGGGCCGTGGTACGTTGACTACGGCGACGCGCCACCGAAGATGGACGAGTGCGGTCAGTTTCTCTATCGCATCGGGAGTGCAGCTAATGACGAGACGCTACAGGAATTTGGCGCCTTCAATGTTTCTGCCGCTGCGGTTCGCGATGGAGTTTTGTCTGAAGGGCAGGGGCATTTGGGAAGAGCGTTTCCCGACCTGCTTGCCTCGGCCAAGGCGGTCGTCGCAGACAAGAAAGACGCGCTCGTACGCGATTCCTGGTATCCCGACCTTGGTCTTATGACCGCGAGGATCAAGGAAGGTGCGATCGACGGCTTCTATCTCGCCATGCAGGCGGCTCCCAATCAACGTGCTCACGGCCACAACGACTCGGGTAGCTTCATCGTCTTCCACGAAGGCAATCCCGTTTTCGTTGACATTGGTCCGGAAGCCTACACAGCACCGCGCTACAAATTTTCTGTGCAGTCGGCCTATCACAACTTGCCCACGATTGGCGGCGTAATGCAGAGCGGCAAAAGTCCCAGGTACCGTGCCAGCGATCTTCGTTATTCCGCTGACGATTCCCGTTCCTACGTCTCAATGAATCTCGCAACCGCCTATCCTGACGAAGCTGGAATCATTCATTGGACTCGCACCTTGACCCTGGACCGAGTGGAAAACCGCATCCATCTGAACGAAGATTTCCAGCTGCAGAAGAAGGTCCCAGTTCAGCTCTCCTTCATGACCCCACGTGTTCCCACGGTAGGTCCGAAAGGGAAGATCGTATTCACAGCAGCCGGGACGCAGGCGCGCGACGTTACGCTTACTTACGACGCAACACTAGTTACTCCAACAGTTGAAAAAATGGATTTTACCGATGATTGGTTAGTCCAACGATGGGGTAAGACCTTTTATCGCGTGCTGCTCACGTCAGCCGCTCCGGCCGATAGCGGTAAGTGGGCCATCGAATTTGCTTGATCTGTTCTGCATGATTCGTGGAAAGGAGACGTCATTCGATATATGGGCACGATGACTAGCAAGGTAAGTGCCTTATTAGGCGATAGAGCGTTTACGACTTACCCAAATATGTGGTCTCGACTTTCTGACTATTTGCCGCGAAATACATCTGGAGGAGAATCATGCGGATCTGCTTTTTGCTGAAGGTCCGTCCGGAAAGAGTTGAGGAGTACCGGGCGCGACACGCTCGTGTCTGGCCCGAGCTTCAGGATGCTTTGCGCGAAGCGGGCTGGAAGAATTATTCGCTCTTCCTCCGTCAGGACGGTATGTTGGTCGGATATCTTGAAGCAGAAGAATTTGAGCGCTGTCGCGCTGCCATGAAAGAGCACCCTGTAAATGAGCGCTGGCAATTGGAGATGACGCCTTTTTTTGAAGATCTTGAGATCGGCGGCGCAGACGACAATATGCAGCCATTGCAAGAGGTGTTTCATCTCGATTGATCAAGGGCGCTCAAAGTCAATCTGCCAGGAGCACCGAATGCACGGCCAACACTGAGCCCTGGCAGTACATTCTTGCTCGATTTCGACCGGCTTTGACCCGCGGCAACGAAGAATGTCTTGGAGGGAACCTTAGAACGACGTCTAAGTTGTTGATTCTAATTAAATGGCGGAGAGAGGGGGATTCGAACCCCCGATAGAGCTTTTAAACCCTATAACGGTTTAGCAAACCGCCGCCTTCAGCCACTCGGCCATCTCTCCGGCGCTCACTGTGGATTATACCGGAACTCGCGCCGCCCACGCGTTTCCTCTTTCTGCCTGCGCCGCGCCCATGTAGATTCACTGGTATGCGCCTCGCTCCCAAGCCGCCGCGGCACAAGATGCTCCTACTGCCGCTAATTGCCGCCACCTTTTTTATGGTTTCCGGCGGCCCGTACGGCATTGAGGACATCCTCGGCGGCGCGGGCTTCGGCTGGGCCGTCGTCATCCTTCTCGTCCTGCCGCTTATCTGGAGCCTCCCCACCGCTCTCATGATCGGCGAGCTTGCCGCTGCCATCCCCGCTGAAGGTGGCTTCTACGTCTGGGTGCGCCGCGGGCTCGGCCCTTTCTGGGGCTATCAGGAGAGCTGGCTGTCGCTTACCGCCAGCATCTTTGATATGGCGCTCTATCCCTCCATCTTCGTTCTCTATTTGGGCAAGTTCCACCCCGCGCTCACCGCAGACTGGCGCAGTTACCTTTGGTCCCTGGCGGTCGTCGTCCTATGCTGCGCGTGGAATCTCCTCGGCGCGCCGCGAGTTGGCGAAGACTCAGTGTGGATGTCCGCCCTGCTCCTCGCTCCCTTCGCCGTCTTCGTCGCACTTTGTTTCTGGCGCGGCTTCACGCTTCATCCCGCGATGCACTGGGGTCGCTCCACCGCTGCACCTGGTGCGGAAGTCGGCCTCTCCACTGCAATCCTGGTCGCTCTTTGGAACTACATGGGCTGGGACAACGCATCCACCATCGCCCGCGATGTCGAAAACCCCCAGCGCAACTATCCGCGGGCCATGATCGGCGCTGCCGCCATCACCGCTTTCACTTACGTCCTTCCGCTTTCCGCCATGGCAGTGGCCGGACTCACGCCGCAGGGCTTCTCTACCGGTTCGTGGGCAACAGCGGCCGGAATCATCGGCGGCCCCATTCTCTCGATGGCGGTGGTCGCGGGCGGCATCATCTGCGGCGTGGGCATGTTCAACGCACTCATGATGAGCTACACCCGCCTGCCCATCGCCATGGCCGCCGATGGATTCTTGCCGCACATCTTCCTGCGCCGCAATCGTCGCGGAGTTCCGTGGGTTAGCCTGCTCGCATGCGGCCTCGCGTGGGCGCTCGCACTCAATCTCCCCTTTGAGCGCCTCATCTCGATTGACCTGATCCTCTACGGATCAAGCCTCCCCCTCGAGTTCGCCGCCCTTATCGCGCTTCGCATTCGCGAGCCGGAGCTTCCGCGGCCCTTCCGCGCCGGCAACTTCGCCACCGCATGCCTGCTCGCGGCGGGCCCAACCGTCCTCATCGCTTATGCGCTGTACGCTTCGCGCGCAGACAAGCTCGGCGACCCGAACACCGCGCTCGCCAATGTCCCTGCTCTTCTCTTCGCACTGGTCATCGCCCTGCTCGGGCCGCCGTTTTACTGGCTCACTGCAGCCCCGCTTGCCCGCAAGCGTCATGCGCCGGAACCGGCAATAAAATAGCGCCTCTCGGCGAGCAGTTCACCGCTGCCGCCAAAAGACGCCACCACCCACGATCAGCCACTTATTCCCTGTTCTCTGCCTTACACCGCCACCTTCTTCTTCGCCTCGTGGTGCTTCATCTTGCCGTCCTGGAACTGCTTGATCGCATACACCACGCGGTCGCGCGCATACGACGCATCGCGCCAGCCCTTCATCTCCACACGCTTTCCCTCAAGATCCTTATAGATCGAGAAGAAGTGTGTAATCTCTTTCAGCATGTGCGGGTAGATATCCGTATAGTTCCAGATATTCGCAAACCGCGGATTGTTCTTCCCCACGACAAGCACCTTCTCATCCAGAATGCCCTGGTCCATCATCTCCAGCAGTCCGATCGGCCGCACCTCCTGCACGCAGCCTGGAAAACTGGGGCTCGGCACCAGCACCAGCACATCCAGCGGGTCGCCGTCGTCGCTCAACGTCGAAGGGATAAATCCGTAATCACCCGGATAATGCACCGGCGAGTGTAGATTCCGGTCCAGCTTGAACACGTGCAGCTGCTTGTCATATTCAAACTTCTGCGTCCCGTCCAGGGGAATCTCAATCACCACCCGAAATACCTCAGGTGCGCGGTCGCCCACGGGAAGTTCTAGATAATTCACCATTGTGTATGACCTCTCCTTTGCAAAATGCGGGCAAAAGCCCAATCTCTACGTCAGTCGGGCCCAAAATCATCGCGTGTCAGGAAGCCGCTTTCGCATCCACCTTCGTCCAGGTCCCTTGTTCCCTCGTTCCCTTGGTCCCTGTCTTTATAATCAGGGATCATGAAGGCGCATGTCTATGTCACGTTGAAAACGTCGGTTCTCGACCCGCAAGGTCAGACCATCCAGAACGCTCTGCATAAAATTGGCTTTGCCGATGTCGACGCCGTCCGCCAGGGCAAATACTTCGCGCTCTCCCTTGCCGATCATTTAGATGCAAGTAGCGCCCGCGCGCAAGTCGAGCGCATCGCACGCGAAGTCCTCACCAATCCGGTCATCGAAGAATACACGTACCGCATTGAGGAATAGTCGAGCCTTCGCGCCGCGAACGGCAGTTCCGCGCATCCATTCCCATCGCGTTTATCACCGGAGTGTTGCGGTGAGATTTCGCTCAAGCGGCGTTACTCGATCGCCGCAGGCAACTCAATCTGGACCTGCAGCCCGTGTGGAGTCGCATTCTCTGCCCGGATACTTCCATGGTGCAGCCGAACCACCCGATCCGCGATTGCCAGTCCAAGCCCGGCGCCGCCGGATTGGCGGTCTCGTGATGCGGCCACGCGATAAAACGGCCTGAAGATGTTCGCGAGCTCCGCTTCAGGCAGGCCGGGTCCGCTGTCGCGCACCACCACCCCAATCAGCTTCTTGCCTCCACTTTCGCCCGAATCGATCCGCACCCCAACTTCCGTGCCCTCCTCCGTGTAATGAATCGCATTCCGAATGACGTTTTCGATTGCGCTATGCAGCAACTCCGCGTTGCCCTGCACCCAATGCTCGCCTTCGCAAGCAAGGTTGATTCGCACTCCGCGCTGGGTCGATTCGAACCCGGCATCGGCAACAATGGCGACGGCTAACTCGCTCAGGTTCACCCGGCAAAACTCAATCGGCGTAGACACCGCATCGAGACGTGCAACCGTGAGCAGGCGCTCGATCATTTCGTTCAGACACTCCAGGTCCTGTTCCATATGCGCAAATGCGGAGTCCGCGGTGTCCTTTTCCCGCGCCAGATCCAGCGCCACGTTCAGTCTCGCCAGCGGCGAGCGCAGCTCGTGTGACACGTCGCAAATCAGTTGCCTCTGGCCGCCCACCAGCTCTTCTATCCGGCCTGCCATTCGGTTGAAGTCGCTCACTAGCAAGCCCAACTCATCATGCCGGCGTTCCATCATGGGCGCGGCGCGCGTGCTCAGTTCGCCCGCAGCCAAATGTTGGCTCGCTTTTCTCAGTTGCAGAATGGGCACAGTGATGTGCCGTGTCAGCAGGTAGCAAATAAATCCGGACACTAGCAGCGCCACTCCCCATTCCAGCGCAAACGTATATCGATGCGCCCCGAATGCCGCGCGCGGGCCTGCCGGAAGATCGGTGGCATAGATGTAGGTCCGCCCGTTACTGCCCGTCAGCCTCATCGCGGCGCGCGCAATGCCAAATCTCATCTGAACAATCGGCCCTCGCCCCGCAGCCTCGCTCCGCACCATCTGCGCGAACGAGTCGCAGTGCTCGCCGGCAATCACGGCTCCACTTCCGTCAAACAAACAGGCCTGCAGGTGCCCATCGCGCCCCAGCCCATCCAGAAAGACAGCCGCTGCCTGAGTTCCGCCCCGCTCCATCTCCGCAACGGCAATCGTTCCGGAGTACCGCGCCGTGTTCGTCAGCATCCCTCGCCACCGATCAGGCACTGAGCTTCTCTGCAGAATGAACGTCAGAATCAGCGCGATCCCGGTAACAATCACCGTCAGCCAAAACCACAGAAAGATGCGGAGAAAGAGGCTGCGTGCGATGGGTCTCATCGTTCGCCGCCGCGTATTGCAAAAATGTATCCGTTCCCGCGCACGGTCTTGATCCACTCGCCCTCGCCTGCTGCTGCAAGCTTCTTGCGCAATTTACTCACGTGCACATCGATTGCGCGGTCAAACACCTCTGCCCTTCTTCCCAATGCACCTTCGCTCAGCGAATCGCGGCTCAGAATTCGCCCCGCATTGCGCAGGAACGTCTCCAGTAGCGTGAATTCCACGCTCGTCAGCTCCAACGCCTTTCCGTTCAGCCACGCCTCGCGTGCCGCCGGTTCCAGCCGGATCGCGCCCACCGTCAGGGTGCCCTCGCTATCTTCGCTCTGCGCCGTCCTCCGCATGATCGCGCGAATCCTCGCAATCAGTTCGCGCGGGTTGAACGGTTTAGGCAAATAGTCGTCAGCGCCGATCTCCAGCCCGTGAATTCGATCCACGTCGTCGCCGCGCGCCGTCAGCACCAGCACGGGAATCCTCGACTCGGCGCGAAGCCGTCGCAGCACATCGAGCCCGCTCAACCGCGGCAGCATCAGGTCCAGCACCACCAGCGAGTGATCCCCAGACAATGCCCGCTTCAATCCCTGCTCGCCGTCGTGCGCCGCTTCCAAAACAAATCCCTCCGTGCGCAGGCGCTCGCCCAAAAGCTCGCACAGCGCAGCATCGTCATCGACAATCAGAATCCGCTCCACTGGCCGGTTCCCGCCCTCCACATTCTTCGAC
This sequence comes from uncultured Acidobacteriaceae bacterium, assembly GCA_963841095.1. Lineage (GTDB taxonomy): Bacteria > Acidobacteriota > Terriglobia > Terriglobales > Acidobacteriaceae > Telmatobacter. The sequence goes on along the minus strand of CAWJBE010000008.1, from coordinate 17,291 downwards.
TCGATAGTATTCGATCGCAGCCCTGATGCGCGGCGCCTTTACGAAACTTTACTTGTCTTCACCAATCTTCATCGCGGACACTTTGGCCCCATGCTGGAATGGATCTGGACGCAGGAGGAGCGAACCTATGTTCATCTACGCGTATTTGTTGTTTTGCAATATCGCCTCCCTGGCCAGCCTGATCTTCGCGCTCACCGTCCAGGACCGCGAGCGCGAAAGCAAACTCTCACGGATACGCAAGGGCGATCAGGGCGATTAACGCAGTTTCCGAAACTTCTTTAGCGCCCATTAGCCATGCGCTTGCAACCCGGCCCCATCGGGCCCGCAGCCGTTCCCCGGAGGTACTCGATCATGTCGTCTTCCACCGTCGTTCGCTCCCCACGCTACGTCGGCCCGCACATCGGCGCGGTTGCTATTGCCTTCGTGCTCCTCAAAATCGCCAGCGTCGTCCCGGTCAGCAGCTTCGGAGAGCCCTTTGGCGTGCATCCGCCCTTCTTTCCCGGCCTCAACGCGCCTATCGATCTTGTCGCCGCATACTTCGCATCGCATGCCTCCGCGGTCTCGCTCTGCGCTTTTCTGCAATTTGGCGCCGCCATTCCATTCGGAATCTTCACGGCAGCGATTGTCAGTCGCATGCGCTCGCTGGGCAGCAATGTTGCCGGCATCTCCATCGCGCTCTTTGGCGGATTCATGGCCTCCGTCAATGAAGCAATATCCGGAGGCATCATCTGGGTTTTGGGTCACTCCTTCATCGCGCAAGTCCCCGCACTCACGCAAACATTCCATTACCTCGCGGTCGTCTTTGGCGGGCCGGGCTTCACCATGCCGCAAGGCCTCCTGATGGCCGGCATCTCTGTGCCCGCCGGCTTCATGCGCCTCTTGCCCAGGTGGATGGTCGCGCTCGGCCTAGTCATCGCCGTCATCGGCGAGCTCAGTTGGCTCAGCATGATGTTCCCGCTTGCGGGAATCCTCATCCCACTCGCGCGCTGGCCCGGATTCATCTGGCTCATCGCCGCTGGATTTCAGTTGTCAAAAACCGGCGGCAGCCGCGAGGCGCGCCAATGAACGCCTCGCGCGAGCGCGTGCTTATCCGCACGCTCCATCTCATACTCAGCATTCCTATTCTTGGCTTTTTCTACGGTCCGGTCGCGCACATTCCGCGCGCGGCCTGGTTCACGCGATTCATCGCTGTGCCGATCGTCATCCTTAGCGGCCTGTGGCTTTGGCTCAAGCCGCGCTTTTTGCGCTCGCTCAGGCAGAACTGCACTCCGCAGTCTCTCGTGCGCAGATCGAGCGCATCGCCTGCGAAGTTCTAACCATCCCCGTGATAGAGGGATACACACCACGCCTTGAGGATTTGCCGGACCTTGCTCTGCAGGGTGAAACTACCGTGATCGCCTACTCGTACCGCAGCGCCTCCACCGGATCCATGTTCGCGGCGCGGATCGCCGGAATCATTCCGCTCACCAGCCCGGTCACAATCAGAATCACTGTGGCAGTGAGAATTGATCCAGGAGAAATAATCAGGCGAATGTCCGCGTCCGAAGCATTCTTCGCGATCATGCTGTAAAACGGAATCCGGCCAACCGCTGCCGAGATCAGAAATGCAAGCAGGATCCCGCAAACGCCGCCCGCGCCCGTGATGGCCAGCGCTTCAGCCATGAATTGGATCAGAATTTGCCCCTTCCGCGCGCCTAGCGCTTTTTCAATGCCAATCTCCCGCGTGCGCTGCTGCACGGCCACCAGCATGATATTCATCAAGCCAATTCCTGCGATCCCCAACGTGAGCGCGCCCACCATAGACAACAGCACCTGCAAAGCAATCGAGAGGATGCGGAACTGCGACAGTTGCGTCATCACGTTGGCCACAAACATTGCATTGTGGTCGGTCGGTCGAAAGTGATGCGCCGCTCCCATCGTCTCCCGCAGCGCCTTTTCCACCAGTTGGTAATCGCCGCGATAGCTGAACCAGACACCATCAACATATTGCGTGTCTTTCAGGTCGCTCATCGTGCTGTAGGGGATATATATGATGCGATTGCGATTGTTGTCCTCGCCCTCCTGCATCTTGGGAGCAATTACGCCGACAATCGTAAAAATCTCGCCGTTCAGCCGAATCGTCTCGCCCAGTGCCCATCCGCCTGAGAAGAGCTTGGTCTTGGCCTCCGAACCGATCACGCAAACATGGGCGCGCTGCTGCTCTTCCTCGCCGTTAAAAAAACGCCCGGTATCGGTATCGAGCCTGAAGATGTCCTGAAAGACCGGGCGGACCCCATCGATCTCCCATGTGTAACTGTGCAGATCGTTTTGCACAGTCGCGTTCTCGTATTCAACTGGCGAAATATGAAAGATCCCGGGAACATTGTTCGACACGCGATCAACATCATCCAACGTAAACCGGACCTTCACACCCGCCTTATCACCGCCCGCCTGTTGGCTCGTGCGGCCGGGAAAAAATCCGATCGTGTTGGTTCCCCACTGCGCGAAGATGTTCTCAATCGCTTTGCTGAATCCAGCGCCGTACCCCAGCAGCACCACAACCGTGGCGATTCCCCAGGCCATGCCCAGCATCGTGATGGCTGTGCGCCGCCAGTTGCTGATCATCGCTTCCCACGCCTGCGCCAATATGTCTTTCAGCATTCCGCTGCTCCGCCGGTATTCCATAAACTCTGTTCCCTGTTCTCTGCTTTTCTCACTCCTGCCGCAGCGCCTCAATCGGATCCATCGCCGCAGCCTTGCTCGCCGGGTAAAGTCCCGCCACAATACCGCAGATTGCCAGCGAACCAACTGCTAGTGCCGCCGACCATGGCACCAGGCGCGGCGGATCCCACCCCGGCATCTTCCCCGTCAACACAGACTGCAGCAATTGCATAAACGCCCACGAAACCGCCACGCCAATCAACCCGCTGATGCCCGTAAGCAGAAGTCCCTCCCAGAAAAACTGCGCCAGAATGCTCCGCCTCGTGGCTCCTACCGCCTTCATTACGCCAATCTCCCTGGTTCTCTCCGTCACAGCCACCAGCATGATATTGATGATCCCCACCGCGCCCAGTCCCAGAGTCACAAGCCCCACGCCGCCCAGAAAAACATCCATTGCATCAAAGATTGCCGAAATCATCTTCTCCGTGCTGATCGTGTTCCACTCCTCGAATGCGTCCTTCAGCGCTGGGTCGAATCCGTGCCGCTCGCCGATCACGCGATGCACCGCCGCCACCGCCGCCGTCACATCCCCTCTCTTTGTTGGCTGATACTGGATCGAGCTCAGCGCGTCATGTACAACGTTGTCGCCCTTCATCGCAAACTTCTCCAGCATCACGGTGCGGGGAATGTAGAGTTTCTGGTTCTCGCTCTCGTTATCCCCGTGGTTCACCGCGTCGGCTCGCCCCACCACCGTAAACGCAACGTCGTTGATCGTGATCGTCTCGCCCAGAATCGGCCTTCCAGGAAACAGCAGCATCGCGCTCTTTGAGCCAAGCACCACCACGCGCCGCCGGTCGGCTAGATCGGCAGCGTCAAGAAAGCGTCCTTCCGCGATCGGCAAAAACCGCACGTCGGCATAGTTCGGCTCTACACCCAGCACCGACCCTGACGTGTTGGAATACGCGCTCACCTGGTACAGGTCGCTTCTCCCCAGATAGCCGGTCACGGCGCGGATCTCGGATAGCGTGCGAATGGTCTCCTCGTCGCCCGGCGTCAGCTGGTACGGCCGCATCCCCGTATGCTGGTTTGCCAGCGCTGGAATCGTGCCGCCCCACATCATCACCAGGTCGTTGCCAAACGTCGCCAGGTGCTTGTGCTGTCCGCTGCGAAATCCCTCGCCCAGTCCCACCAATACCAGCAGCGATCCGACACCCCACGCGATTCCGAACATCGTCAGAAAGCTCCGCAGCTTGTTCGCAAGTATCGCGCGGAAAACCTGGCTCAGCGTGTCCGTAAAGCTCGTCATAAATCAATCCCCGGAAGCGCTATCGCGCTCCCCATCGTCTGCCCTTTTTCCGGCAACTCCGATTTTCTAACCGCTTTTGTGACCGCCTTTGTGAATCGATACGTTATCGCCGCCCACCCGGTTCCGTTGTACTGCCCCGTCCCTGTTCGGAATCTGCTCAATCGACTCCGCGCCGTCAATCGGATCACGTGATACGTGTCACACTTAATTGCAATTCGCAATTTCCTTTCCCTCCTCCCTGACCCTCGGGAACCGCCGCCCGCCCCTTTGCGTACTACCCGGCAGCGAATCACAACAGTGTTCAATTGCCTGTTGCGTTGTTGATCGAAACTTCATCCGTCGCTTTTTACTCGGAGAGCCTTACTCTCCTCGCAATCTGTGGAGGGCCCCGTGGCCAAATCGCGCAAAAACAAACGTCTCTGGATTATTCTGGGCATCGCTTTCGCCCTCGTCGTAACAGCTTCAGCGGTCGCTCTCGTGCGTCTCGCCAAGGGCGACGCCATCGATCCCAATAAGCTCGCCAAAGTCACGCGCGGCGATGTCGCCCGCTCCGTCATCGCCACCGGCAAAATCCAGCCCATTACTGAGGTTGAAGTCAAAAGCAAGGCCTCCGGCATCGTCGAGAAACTCTACGTCGACATCAACAACCGCGTCCGCAAGGGTCAGCAGCTCGCGCAGCTTGATCAGCAGGAGATCTTCGCTCAGGTGGAGGCGGCGCGTGCGCAGCTCGCCGGCGCCGAAGCCAACGTCACCACTTACCAGGCCAACATCACGCAGGACAAAGTCAACGCCTCAGCCCCTGATCTGCCCATGTACAAAGCGACACTGGACCGTAACGTCGAAATGCACAAGGACGGCATCGTCAGCCGCCAAACCCTCGACGACGCCAATCGCGACTATCTCGCCGCCGTCACCAAACGCGACGTCGCTCTTGCCCAGATCGGCGTCGACTCCGCCAGGCTCAAGCAGGCCCGCGCGCAAGTTCTGCAAAGCCAGGCCAGCCTCAAGCAACTTGAGGAGCAGCTCTCTTACACCACCATCGTTGCTCCCATGGACGGCGTGATTCTCTCCCGCGATGTCGAAATTGGCGATGCGGTCAGTTCCATCCTCGTCCTCGGCTCAACCGCTACCCTCGTCATGACCGAGGGCGACACTTCCCAGGTCTACGTCCAGGGCAAAGTCGACGAAGCTGACATCGCCCACGTCTACATGGGCCAGCCCGCACGCATCAAGGTCGAAAGCTTCCGCGACCGCCTCTTCTACGGCAAGGTCACCAAAATCGCTCCCATGGGCGTCGAAAAGGACAACGTCACCACCTTTGAGGTTCGCGTCTCCATCAACAATCCCGGCGGCGAGCTCAAGGCCAACATGACCGCCAACGCGGAAATCCTCCTCGACGAGCACAAGGGCGTCCTCACTGTCCCTGAAAATGCCGTCGTCTACGACAGCCAAAAGAAAGCCTCGGTCATGGTCCCAGACAAGAGCCAGAAAGACGGCTCACGCAAGGTTCCGGTCACCATCGGTCTCTCCAACGGCTCCGTCACAGAGATCCTCGCGGGCCTTAGGGAAGGCGACCAGGTCGTCCTCCAGCAGTAAGCATTTTGCATGCCGCACGCCCCACTCTTCCGGCATTCTTCCGCCGCAAGGGTGGGGAACCGCCGCCGGTCGGCCGCCATTCGCCCAAAAATTCAGGAAGAATTTACATCTTTGACCGGAAATTACACCCTTCCGGCCAACCCCAGATCGTCTTTGTCTATTTCGCCGGCTGCTCTGCAACATTCCAAAATCAGCCACATCAATAGGATAGAGATTTCTAGAGATTTCACTCACAGCGCCAATGCATTGGCAACGCGATTGCACGCGGATGTGTAAGCGTTATCTTCTGGATTTGATCGAAAGATCGGTTTTTCTGGAGCATTGCTTACTTCCGCTGAAGGAGGGCACAAAGTGCCAGCCCCACAGTTTGAAAATTGGAACCTCGCAACCGCATCGCCCTCCCCACTGTCACCCGCCCTCCATTTGAGCAGCTACTCAGCCCAGTCGGCGCCGGCCTGCGTCCTTGACACTTCAGCTACCGGCCCGCAGGCAGAATGGGCTGCGGAGGCGATCGTGAGTCTCCGGCACGTGGTTGCAGGCGTAAGTTGCGCCCTCATCATCGAAGCTGCGGTCGCATTCGCCGTATATTCCACTTGGCACTTGTGGCATCTCTTCCATCTTTAGTAGTTCGCAACAGTATGCCCCGCACTCCAGGTCCACGCAGATAGCTCTTGGCTACTGAGCGGTCGTTTTCTGCTCTCTGCTCTCTGCTCTCTGCTCTCTACGCCCCCCCAACCGGATACTTCAAATCGAACGGAAAAATCAGTTCTGCCTCGGTCGTCACAGGCTTGCCGTTCACCGTCGCCGGTTGAAAGCGCCACGACTTCACCGTCTCCAGAACAATCTGGTCCAGCTGGTTCCCCATCCCCTTCACCAGGTCCTCGCTCACCACGTCGCCAAGCTCGTTCACCTTCACGTCCACTACAATCCTCTCCTCGGCGGCAGGTAAAAGCGCTCGGTCCGTCACAGCCGGCCTTGGCGAGAAAATCGGAAACGCCGGATGCGCGTCCTCGCTATCGCTCCCATTCCCCGCTTGCGCCATGCCCGACCCATCCCCGGCGTGGGGCACAGCCGGCGCGCCACCGCCTGACTTTTTCAGGGCCTTCGTTTGCTTGATTGGCAGGATTGTCTTCGCTGTCGCCTCTGCGTTCGGCACAGGCTTGCGCGTGTGCGCCGCGGTCTGCGTCTTGCGCAGCGGAATCTCGATGGCATGTGAGCCGCCGGCCACTTCAACCGTCGCCACAGTCACGCGATCGGTGCGCTCCACCGCCCTGGTTCCCGTCAGCGCCCAGAGCATCAACAGCATGGCAAGCCCCGCTCCGTGCAAGACGAGTGATACCACCCCCGGCCAAACACCGCGTCCAGCACCGTTGTTTCCAGATCGCATGGGGACCTCTTCGCAAGGGGAGCGAGCGTCCAATGCAACCATCTTCGCACACGTACACAATTTCCGCCCGGCAGCAGCTCACCGAATCTCCGATAGTTCTTCCACATGCAGGCGGATAATCTGCTGGACAGTCTCCCGAGCGTTATGACATCATCCGGCCATTGGTGATCCGAGTTTCATCGGCGCCGATCGGAGAATGTACGATGAAGAAAGTTCTTAGCCTGATTGCGCTGTCGATTGCGCTCTTAACCTCCCCACTTTGCCAAGCACAGGCCCCGGCCGGCGCACCCGCCGGGTCAACCGGGCTTTGCAATGATGGATCCTACTTCAAGGGGTCAGTCAAGATAGGTGCCTGCACCGGTCACAAAGGCCTCAAAACCTGGTGGGGCGCTGCCAAAACAACCACCGCAAAAACGTCACCGGCGAAATCCACTCCGGCTTCAAAGACGAAACCCGCTGCTGCCCCAGCCCCCGCCGCTGCTCCCAAACCCGCGCCATCGGCCCCCGTAACAAAAACAGCCACGGCCACCACACCTGCTCCCGGCGGCGGACCCGGCATGGTCTGGTTAAACACTTCGTCCAACGTCTACCACTGCCCCGGCTCCACTTATTACGGCAAGACCAAGGCCGGCGCATACATGACCGAGGATCAGGCCAAAGCCAAAGGCGCCCACGCAAATGGAGGAAAACCCTGCAGCAAGTGATCCTCTGACGATTCGCTCTCTGTGAAGGCATTGGGCTGGGTCGAAAGCGGCCCGGCCCCATTGCCCGCAGAGGACGGGTCAGCCTCTGGCAATCCAGCAATTTCTTTCTCGTGGGTATCGATGGCGTCGCGGACGATCTTGTCTCTGAGGCCTTTCCGCAGTCCGATAACCAGCTATCGAAACTACGGCAGTCAATCACACCGCGTGCTCCGGACGGGCTCGAATTGCTCTTCCCGCACCCCAAACTCAAAGGCGACATGGAGGCTTGAAAACCGATTATGGGTATGATTGCGGATTTATTGCAGCAGAAGGTTGGGCTCAGTCCAGATCAGGCTCAGCAAGCCGAACAGGTTGTTGTTGAACACATCACGTCCAGAGTTCCGCCAGAGTTCCAGGGAATGTTGGGCTCTGTGCTTGGCTCCGGGGCGGGCGCGGCAGGCGGCCAGCAAGCGGCTGCGGATTCCGGCGGCGTGGGCGGCCTACTCGGCGAAGCCACAAAGCTCTTCGGTGGATAGGGGCTGAAGCTCGCGCATCAACCAGGTCCCGCTGCCACCATAAAATCCCTCTAGCCCGGCTTCTCAGGCAGAGGCATCGGCGCTATGCGCAGATTCATCGATCCCGCAAAATTCGAAACGCGAATGCACAAGGAGAAAGCATGAAAGCAACACGTCTCACAACCGCCCTCGTAGCTCTGGCCGCCTCTGTTCTATTCGGAGTTCTTCCAGTCGCCATCGCGCAAACCAAACCCGCAGCCAAGCCCGCAGCTCAAGCGGCGGCCTCCAAGCTTGTGGACCTCAACACCGCCACCAAGGCTCAGCTCATGACCCTTCCCGGCATTGGTGACGCCTATGCCTCCAAGATCATCGCCGGGCGTCCTTATGCCAACAAAACGCAATTGAAGACGAAGAACATCGTCCCCGCCGCCACATACAGCAAGATTGCCGGCCTGGTCATTGCCAATCAGCCGGCCAAAGGCAAGTGACAGCCTCGCCGCCCAGGCTCAACCGGAACGGCGGCGATTTCTTGGCATCTTAAACACATCGGGGTACGGGCTTTGGCCTGTACCCCTTTTCGCAAGTGGAGATCGCCCACGCTCTTCTTCGGTGGGCTGGTCAACAACGGTTCAATCTCCGGGGCCGGTCCAGGCTTCAACCCTGATCGTCCTTCTTCTCTTCTTCTTTCTTGTCGATAAGGTTGGCGATCGCTTCTGTTCCTTCAAAGCCGGCCACGGCGGCCATGCCTTCGGTCATGATTCCCGCATTAGGATCCAGCTTCTTGGCGCCTTCGACCGCAACCGCTGCTCCGGCCAATTCTTCGAGTATGCCCATGAATCTCTCCTTTCAGGTATCCAAAAGGCCCGGCCTTGGCCGCGCTTTTCGGGTTCGATCTGTAGAATCTACCCGCCCCATGAAAGCTCATGCAATCTAAATGTGGGATTTTCGGTGGAAAACCGTGTGAATTTTCGCCTTGCTCCACCCACCGTGTCAGTTTTTGGCGGCGGTTGACGGTAACTGCTCGTGCACGATCGCCGAGCCATCGCCCATATCGACTGTGAACGTCGTGCCACCGGGCGTTTGCACTGTAACATGATGAATCGCGTCCGGGTTTGATGAGTCATAGGTGTAGGTGTAAACTCCGCCGCTGCCGAGCGTCTGTTTTGTCAGCAGCCCATTTTCATATTCATTGCGCAGCACAACCTGCGGTTCGGCATGCTCATCTGTTGAAACGCTGAACGCGAGCATGTGCTGCGTGGCGTCGTATTCGTAGTGATACGTTTCGCCCGACGGATAGGTAACCCCAGTCAGCCGGTTGGCTCCGTCATATTTGTAGAGCACTGTTCGCCCTCTGCTGTCATCAATTGCCATGATGCGCCCATCGGCCGTGCTGCCCACTCCCACCCAATTCCCATTCGGCGAAGTGATTCGCGTGAGCCTGCGGCTGCTGTTCCGCTCTATCTTCAGCTCTCGCCCCTGGGAGTCTCGATAACCGATCAGGGAGCAGTTGACGCTGGGGCTGTCGCACGGGAGGTATGTCTTTATTCCGCTATTGAATCGGCGCACGTCGTAGTGTTCGAACGGAATCGCATGCCACGCCATCTCGTACTGCCAGGCCGTCTTCACCGTCGCGCCTCTGGAACCCGGCACTTCCACTTGCACAGACTGTCCGCCCACATACTTGATAAGTGGCAGAATCGTCAGCCACCGAGGTACTCGGACCAGGTCGTCCCGTCCTCCGTCAGCGTGCTCTACAAAGACGAAAGTATTGTCCGCCGACCCCAGAAATTCGTCGTAGTTGTCCCACCCGCTCACTCCGAATGGATCCCTCCCCCGCTCGCCGTCGCGTGTCACTCGCTGGAACTCGATGGGAATCGTATCCGGCAAATACAAATCGGTGTGTTTGTCGATAAGCAGTCCCAGCCGGAGGTCCAACTCAAACAACTCCATTCGTTCGTCTTCCATTGGATCCTGCATGTCGGCACACCTCCGGATCACTTGCCCCGGCGTTGGTTGCATCCCGTCTTTTGACGAATATGTGAAAAAGACACAAGGCTCGCCTACATCCTCGCCCCGAGCGCTCAGCGCAGGATTCACGTCCGATTGATAAATGTCCTCGGTCGGCAAATCCGGATCGAGCGTATTATGCAGCAAGCTCGTGCGATCGCGATTCACCGGCAAATGCCAATAGAGCACCGCTACGTCTTTCAGCAGGATTCTCCTCATTCGCGCCTGGAATCGCCCAACTGCGCCGTGAGGGTCTAAATCGGCCCGCTGCCAGGGTGTATCCCCCATCCCATCCGATGAGATAACCGCCGCGCGCATCAGGTCTCGCTGCGTAAAAGTCCCGTCCCACATCTCCCTCGTCGAGTACATATTCCAATCGGTAAAGCCGATCAAATAGGCCTCGTGATCTGCGGCCAGATCTGGGTGCTTCTGCTTCAATTCCGCTTCCAGCAGCTCAGCCACAACCTGGTGTCGCCGCGCATCCCATGCCGCTTCATCGATCGGCATCGCCGGCAGCACCTGCACGTCCAGCCCGTACTTTGCACGCAGCCATTTTGCAAAATCCTCCACCGAATACGGCGCCACGTGTTTACCCATCTGCACCAGGTAAATCCGCCCGCTCCCCTTCAGTTCGCTCAGTTGCGCAATCGGCCCCGCATGTTTTTCATAAATTGGCGGCGGCAGATAGCGGTGGGCCAACTCGCCGCCAATGGTCTTGCCAATGTTCTTATGGATAACTGACACCAGCAACGCTGCCCCCGCGCAGACGGCCACGCCCAGAGCAACAACAGTCGCTCTTGCTCTCGCTGCATTTACCGGCGCTCCTCTTTTTGTCGAAACCTTCGGTAATTGCGCTCCGCCACTCGAGTATGCGGGCGCTTCGGCCACCGTGTATCCAGAGTCTGTGCTATTCGAAACCGGCAAACCCTGCACCACACTCGCCGCGCGCCGGTAGTGGGTCAGTTTGAAATCTGTTCACGCTTTTTGTAAGAGCCGCGGTTCGCTGCTTTCGGCTTAGGAAGCAGCGCGACCAATTCTTCAATCGACCAAACGTGATTAGATATTCCTGCCTCCATCGCTGGTGTCACCCGAAGGCTGGTGTGTACGCGGCAGAAATTGTAATAAGCAAACCAAAGGGTGACGGCGGCGCTGTGGTTTTCCACCTTTTTCGAAAAACCATTCGTCAACCGGGTGAACCGACGGATGCCCATCCGCATCGATAGGTTTTGACGTTCTACGTAGGAGGTGCTGACGTGTCGGTAATCAGGCTCCCCGGAGACAGTCTTCATGTCCGTCCCAATGCACTTTGCAGGGCTGTAACGGGTATCCGGTTCGCCCGACGCGCCGTAAATCTTGTGCAGTTGGGCATAATCCACCTTATCGCCAAAGGCTATCTCAATGGCCGCCATGTAGGGCTTGTGGGCGTCGGTAGTGATCTGTGGGCGGCCGACTATTCGCCGTCTGCAATCCCACATAAAATCGGTCGCCCATCCCGTGTCACGTCCGCCGACAAGGTAGGAAACGCAGAGCTTTGTGTCGGCATCGATAGCGGTCCAAGTCCAAACATCGCCCCAGCCTGCGGCCTTCTGTTCGGGGGTAGAATTTTTCATTTTGGCACCCACAAAGGCCCAAATCTCGTCACATTGCAGCCGCCGGACAGTAAGGCCACGAACTTGCTTGTCATGGTGATCAGCGCAAGCATCCGCGAGTTGAAGAAGGAGTTTGGTTACAGAATTCTTAGCAACACCAGTCATGCGCACTGTTGAGCGTATGGAATTGCCCTCAACTAGAGAGGCCACAACCCGAGTCCGCTGCTCAATGCTCAATTGGTTCATAAATGAACTATATGCTTGAGCGGAGAAGGAGTCAAGTGCAAAATGAATACCGCCGCCAAAAAGAAAACACAGCCGTCTAACAATCGTGGTATAAAGCATCAACCGTCGAAGACTAGGCATCAATCGCAGCTAACTGCGAGGTTTAGAATGAAACCAAAGGTGAAAATGAAGCCAGATAATGACAGTCAGCCGGCAGCAATCGAGCAGGACTATGTTCGCCTGTTCACCGTTCCTGCGGCTCCCCATCAGTGCTTCTACTCAGATGACTACAACCTCCAACAGCCATCGGCATTGAAGTATGTACCCTCGACCACGAATCCGACCGCTGAGGTGTAATGCCGAACTGGAACGAGGTATTTAACGAAATCCAAGCCTTGCAGATGCAAGGATTGAATGCGCAGAACATGGTGCGCACGAAATACCTGAATGCCCTCCATAAGCACACTAAGAGAAACGTGATCGCCTACTATTCTGGGTGGCTGTCAAAGGGTAGCGTTTTTCTTTCCGATATCAACGATGAAGACAAAAATGGATTCATGACGACTGTCCATAAACTGGATAGAAATCTTGGATTGGACCTCATTCTGCATACACCAGGTGGCGGGATCGCTGCCACTCAGTCCATCGTTACCTATCTCCAGAAAATGTTTGGCAATGATATCCGTGCCTTCATTCCGCAAATCAGCATGTCCGCCGGAACCATCATCGCGTGCTGTTGTAAAGAAATTTGGATGGGCAAGGAATCAAATCTTGGCCCGATTGACCCGCAATTGGCAGGCATCCCTGCTCATGGGGTGGTACAGGAATTCAAACGCGCTGTGCGGGAAATAAAAAAGGACCCAGCCAAGATTGTTCTCTGGCAACAGATCATCGGGCAATACAGGCCGACATTTCTCGGTCAGTGCGAGAACGCGATTAGGTGGTCAAATGCCTTTGTCGAGGAGCAGCTCAGGACTGGAATGTTTGCAGGTCGCACCGACAAAGAAGCGCGCGCAAAAAAGGTAACCAAGGCGCTATCAAACTATCCTGAGAACAAATCGCATGATCGGCATTTTGACAGCGACGCCTGCAAGAAAATGGGCCTTCTGATTATGGATTTGGAGTCTGATTCCACCTTGCAGGACCTTGTGTTGACGCGTGCACCACTGCTATATGCATCTCATGATGAATACCGTCTCGTACAAGATCATTGAAAATCAGAACGGAATCGCCCTAGTAAAGAACATGCAACTGCCTGTCGCTAAGTAGTAGAAGATTTGCCGGACCATCGAGCACGTGCCGCTTCTTGCGCAATTTGTTTACGTCGTGCAGGTGTTGAGCTTTGCAGCCCGCACCTTGCCGCCCTTTTTCCCGCCCAACTTGCCCAAGGCGACAGCATTCTGATTGCGGAGATCGATAGGAGCTTCGAGCGGGCTACCATCCATCTTCTCGCCGATCGCCTGCTCCACGACCCCACGAGCGAGTTCCATAAAGTCGCGCTTCTGTTTAGCGGGCCTAGGCATGCATCAATGATGACACGGCCATGAAGATTCGCGCGAGTCACCAGATTTCAAACTGACCCACTACCCGCGCGCCACGTCCTCTGCAGCGCCTCATATAATGCCACGGAGCCTTCGCGGAACCGGGACAACCGGATGCGCTGCCCCTTCTGTGTCGCAATCACCACCCCCGCCAGCACATTCGCCCGGCGGCGCACGTCTCTCAATGTGATTCCAGTAACGGAATTGAACGGGATTCTCGACTGATAGCTCAGGTACTCGATTGCGATGCCGTCATGGCTGATCGACAAACTCACGGGGTCCATCAAAACCCTGATCAGCGCCACCATTCCCAAAACAATCGGTATCAGGAACTCGCGCCCTTCGCCTTGCCGATGAATCAGCCATGAGATGTAAAACAAAGCCGCCGCGAGCGACGCAAAAACCACCTTGGCGTCCCAATCGTGATAGAACGTGCTCATGCCAGGGCTCTGTACCTGCGCCGATTCGGCCGTATGGCTCAGAATGAAGTCCCGCAGGCCTTCAAAATTCTTGAGCTGGTACTCCACGTCGATCTCGGTGCTCCGGCTCGCATCGCTCAGCTCAAGTCTTTGCAAGGCGTCGTTCGCTCTCGCGTGAGCCAGATTTCGCCAGGCCAGATAAGCGGTTCTGCCGCCCTGCACGGACCATATCCCCTCTCCATTCACAGCCACGCGGTGCCGCGATCGGCGAATGAAGCGCCAATTCAATTCGGCTACAAGAAAGCAGAAAATGCCTTCCGGAATCTGCGTGATCCGCGTTGTCGGGTCCGGGGTGAACCACGCGTGCATGAACAGGACAATCGCTTCGGCTGAAGCCATCAGCAGCGCCAGAAGCATAGCCCAGGTCCCGCCCAGCGAAAACGTGTCGATGATTGCATCGATCGGAATCGGTGGCGCCGCCTGTGCGGGCCCCTCTATCTTGGCTTCCATTGCCTGTGCCTTATCCTCTCCCGATCCGCCAATCTTGCCACAATCCCTTGGTAATCGCCAGATGCTTCCGCCTATTCCCCATTCCCTGCTCCGCCGTTCCACCTTCGTGGCACAGCCTTTCCGCCTGCATCTCGCTTAGAATCCATCTATGTGCGGAATCGTCGGTTACGTCGGTCCGAAGAAAGTCGTTCCAGTCATCATCGAGGGGCTAAGGCGCCTCGAATACCGCGGTTACGACTCGGCGGGCATCGCCGTTGGCAGCCCCTCGTGCCCCACGCTTGAGGTGCGCCGCGCCCCCGGCAAGCTCGCCAACCTTGAAGAAGTGCTGCGCGAGCATCCGCTCGACGGCACCTTCGGCATCGGCCACACGCGCTGGGCCACTCACGGCCGCCCCACGGAAGAAAACGCGCATCCCCATCGCGACTGCACCGGCCGCATCGTCGTCGTCCACAACGGCATCGTCGAAAATTATCTTGATCTGAAGCGCGAGCTCACCGCGCAGGGCCACAAGTTCGTCACCGAAACCGACACCGAGATCATCGCCCACCTCATCGAGCAGGTGCAGAAGGACGCCGAGGCCGCCGGCGAGCCGATTCCGCTCGAAGTCGCCGTCCGCCGCGCCGTCAAGCGCCTCACCGGAGCCTTTGCGCTGGGCGTGCTGTCCGCTGCCGAGCCCGACAAGATTGTCGCTGCGCGCTTCGGTCCGCCAGTAGTCATCGGCGTAGGCGAAGGCGAGTCCTTTGTCGCCTCCGACGTTCCCGGCATTCTGCATCACACGCGCAACATCTACTTTCTTGCCGACGGCGACATGGCCATCCTCACGCCTGGCCGGCGTCGAACTCACCGACTTTGACGGCAACCCCATCCAGCGCGCCATCACCCGCATTCAGTGGGACCCCATCCAGGCGGAAAAGGGCGGCTACAAGCACTTCATGCTCAAGGAAATCTGGGAGCAGCCGCGCGCCGTTACCGACACCACGCTGGGCCGCGTCTCGCTCGACTCAGGCAAGGTCTTCCTGGGCGAGATGAAGATCGCCGACGAAGAGCTGGCCTGGCCTCGAGCATCAACATCGCCGCCTGCGGCACCAGTTGGCACGCCGCGCTGGCCGGCAAATACATGATCGAGCGGCTGGCCCGCCTGCCCGTGGATGTGGACTACGCCAGCGAATACCGCTATCGCAATCCCATCCCCGACCGCAATGCTCTGGGCCTTGCTCATTACCCAGTCCGGCGAAACCGCCGACACGCTGGCCGCGCAGCGCGAGATGATGGCGCTCGGCTCAAAGACCGTGGCCATCTGCAACGTGGTGGACGCCATGGTGGCGCGCGAGGCGCACGGCGCGATCTATACGCATGCCGGACCGGAGATCGGCGTCGCGTCCACCAAGGCTTTTACGGCGCAACTGACGGCGCTGTTTCTGCTGGCGCTGAAGCTCGGCCAGTTGCGCGGCAGGCTCGACCCGGCGCAGTCCGTTGCGCTGATCGAGGAGCTGAGCCGGATTCCGGCCAAGATCGAAGAGGTATTGCGCTCCCGCTCCGCGCAGTGCGAGCAGCTGGCCAAGGAGTTCGCAACGGCGCGGGATTTTCTTTACCTGGGCCGCGGCATCCATTTTCCCATTGCGCTCGAAGGCGCGCTTGAAGCTGAAGGAAATCTCGTACATCCATGCCGAGGGCTACCCGGCCGGCGAGATGAAGCACGGGCCCAACGCGCTGATCGACGAAACCCTGCCGGTCGTGGTGCTGGCGACGCGCGACGAAGCCGACCCCGCGTCAAAGTTGCGCTATGAGAAGACGCTCTCGAATATTCAGGAAGTGACGGCGCGCAGCGGCCGCGTGATCGCCGTGGCCACGGAGGGCGACACCACGATCGGCAGGCTGGTGGAGCATGTCATCCACATTCCGCCGGCGCCGGAACTGCTGTCGCCGCTCATTGAGATTGTGCCGCTGCAATTGCTGGCCTACTACATCGCCGTCCGCCGCGGCTGCGACGTGGATCAGCCGCGGAATCTGGCGAAGAGTGTCACGGTAGAATAGCGATTCGCCGTTTGTATTTTTTGTCATTAGTGCGATTCTCCTGGCCGCATCTCTCCCCTCATGGGATGGCGCTGCCGGAGGCCCTGGAGTCGCCAATCTTCAAATGAAGGAACTGTAGCGCACGGAACCGCTACGAAGACGGAGGTGCAGACGTGGCGATGAGCATCCAGGAGCAATTCGGCCAGATTGATATCTACGTGTTCGATCAAATCCTGCGCGGAAATATCAACAAGGACATGCGCGTGCTCGACGCCGGGTGCGGATACGGCAGAAACCTGGTGCACCTGCTTCGCGAAGGCTGCGAGGTGTTCGCAATTGACGCGGATGCCGCGGGAGTTGACCACGTTCGCCAACTCGCAGCATCGCTCGGAGCCGAGTTGCCCGCGGAAAATTTCAGGGTGGGCTTCATCGAGGAAATGCCGTTTCCGCGTGAATTTGCCGATGTGGTGATTTGTAACTCGGTGCTTCATTTCGCGCGGGACGAAAAACAGTTTCGAGCGATGCTCAACGGCCTTTGGCAGGCGCTCCGGCCAGGCGGAATGCTGTTCTGCCGATTGGGATCGAGAATTGGAATGGATTTTGAGCGAGTGCGGGAGAACATCTTCGTGGTGGGAGACGGCTCGGAGTGGTTTCTGGTAGATGAGGAGATGCTGCTCGAGTTAACAGATGAGATGAATGCAGTCCTCGTCGATCCGCTGAAAACCACGATCGTGCAGGATTATCGCTGCATGACGACCTGGGTGCTTCGAAAACGAAGAGGCTAGTTGATTTCCCCCGCTTGCCGAAGGCGTATCACTTTGCCGTGCGCTGCGGCCGCGACGTCGACCAGCCGCTCCAAC
>CAWJBE010000007.1:0-252150 GCA_963841095.1 uncultured Acidobacteriaceae bacterium | reverse complement strand
GCAGCGGAATGGGCGGACTCATTACCGCTGCGGTTCTTAAGGGATTCTAGAGGAAAACTGGAGGACATATGACGACTGCGACGAAGCCCACACCCGAGATCACACGCGCAGCAGAGCGGTATCTCGAACAATATGGAGACCCGCTCGTGATGAATACCTATCTCAAGGTCATCATCCTCGTTCTCGCGGTCGTCTGCCTCTCCCTGGCTGCGCTTGTCTTTAGAGGCCAGAAGGCGCTTGCCGATATGCATCCGTTGATCGTTCGGATTAACGACGTGGGGCGGGCCGAAGCGATTGACTATCGTAACTTCCAATACCGCCCTCAGGAGGCGGAGAACAAATACTACCTGACCCGCTGGGCAGAGCTCTATTTCAGCCGCAATCGCTTCACGATCGAGCGGGACCAGACGAACTCACTCTACTTCCTAAATGGTGATGTCCAACGGGCTGTGATTGACCAGGAACGGAAGGACAATTTCATCCCCACGTACATCAAAGACAGCACCCTTCCGTATGTCGATGTCGAGGTGAAGGAAGTAGTTCTAGACGACCTGCGTCAATCGCCCTATTCTGCCCGCATCGAGTTCGAGAAAGTGTTCACGAATCCGTCGGATCACACGGAACTGAAGCGGGAACGATGGACGGCCAGCGTGACGTACGTCTTCCGCGAGAACGTGAAGAACAACGAGCTGGCCGTGAATCCGCTCGGATTGACGATCGTTCGCTTCCGGGCCGACCAGGCATTCAGCTAAGGAATAGTCGGCATTCCCAAAGGAGAATCGATGGCCACACTCGCTGCCAATTCGGCTGCTTCACCCTCTCTGTCCCTAATGGCGCTTGAAACGGCGAATGCTTGGCAGACTGCACGAGAATCCGGTGAGAATAGCCTCTCGTTCTTGGGCGGACAAAGGCGCTCGAATGGATCTGCGATTGCCCCGGACTTCTGCAGCCAAAGCACCGACGAGAACTTTGGTCCCGTGTGCGTCTGCCGTTATGTATCCCGCCTTTTGCTTGGTCACTGCTTCGGGGCCATTCCGGCGCCCGGCGGCACTGCGCCGCTCTGCTTCGGCTACGCCGCCCTTCGGGTCATGGTTCCTCCCTAAAGGGCACCCTCCAAGAAAGCGCGACTTGGCGCTTGGGAGCCGGGCCCACTCGCTTGGCTTCGCCCGGTGTGACCCAAGCAAGATCGGGAAATTCAACAAACGGAGACACCCTCATGTATCAGAACAAAGTAACCCTCATCGGCTTCCTCGGCAGCGACGCAGAAGTTCGCTCCAACGACAACCGCAGCTTCACCACGCTCTCGCTGGCAACCAAGTCGTCCTACAAGAAAGACGGCAAATACATCTCGCACACCGAATGGCACCGTTGCGTCGTCTTCGGAAAGCTTTCGGAGTTCGCCGGCACCCTGAAGAAGGGTGCGCATATCCAGGTCGAGGGCGAACTGCGCAGCCGCGAGTACGACAGCAAGAAGACGGACTCAAAGCAGCGCATTTGGGAGATCAAGGTCGACTCGATCCTGAAGCTTGACCGGGCCGAGAAGTCCGCGCCGGAAGATGGCGAGCAGGACGACGCTTCTAACGAGGAAGTGGCCGCTTAAGGCCCTTCCTCTTCACTCTCGGAGGCCTGGCTACCTGCTGGGCTTCCATCTCTGTGAGGCTCCCGCAATGAGTTTCGAATTGATCCTCCCATTTCTCCGGCCAATAGAAGCCGCTGCTGCTGGACGACAGCATCAGCGAGATCATGGGTAATCCTGATGCCTCGTGGTGGTGCGAGCGCGACGGCAAGATGCACCACGAAGATGCCGTTTCCTTTGATGCTGCCAAGCTGTTAACGGGCCTTGAAGTCATCGCCAATCAGCTTGGAAAGAAGCTCGATGAGGACAATCCCTCGTTGCACGCGCAGCTTCCAGACGGAAGCAGGCTCGCGGCGTGGATTCCACCCATTGTGCGGCCATCCCCAGCACTGGCGATCCGTAAGTTCACCAGCCGCAGATTCACCATCGATGACCTGATTCAGCGCGGCACCATATCGCGCGCGCTTGCTGAGTTTTTGGGAGAGCAAATATCCAACGGAAAGACGCTGCTAATTAGCGGCGGAACGGGGACCGGGAAGACGACTCTTCTGCGGATACTGGCGGACTTCATTCCCGACTACGAGCGGATTGTCGTCATCGAGGATACCCCCGAACTTCATATTCGGAAACCCAATATAGTTGCGGCCGGATCTCAGACGAATACCTTCAAATCTCACGTCTCCTTTGACGACCTGTTGAAAGACGCACTCCGGTTCCGTCCCGACCGAATCATCCTCGGAGAAGTCCGGGGAGTTGAAGCGCGGACTCTGCTCGATTCCTTCAACACCGGCCATTCAGGATCGCTGGCCACAATCCATGCGAACTCTGCCGAGAAGGCCCTTTGTCGCTTTGCGAATCTCGTGATGCGCGGCCACGCTCAGACGACGTTTTCCGACACTGAAGCAGAGATCGCAGAGGCGGTTGACTTCGTGGTCCATGTGGAACGTCAACCGGGGAGGCGAACCATTCGGGAAGTGTTGCGACTCAATGGTTATGACCGGCGCACAGAGCAGTTTCGGTTTGAAGCCGTATACGGCAGTGAAACAGCCTCCATTTCGGGGAGCTTCAACCATGTCTAAATGCCAGGAGATTGCTCGGCAATTCCTATCGGAATGGTTCCGGCCAGAAGAGACGTTTGCGCTGCTCGCTCGTTACCCTCAAGCATCGCGCACCCTGCAGCGAATCGTTCGCCTCTCAGACCTGATGAAGTCGAACTATCTGGGTTGGCTTGCCTTTGAGAATAGCCGCGGTGCCAATATCTATTTTTCAATCAATCCGCTCTCTTCTGGCGCGAAGAAGCGGACTAAGAGCGCGGTCACTGCGGCGAAGGGACTCTACCTCGATTTGGATTCGGATGGCGACCGCAGACTAGCAGCTCTGTGTGAATCGAATGCCGTACCGTCACCGACTGCTGTGATCCACACTTCGATGGGGAAACATCAGGTCATTTGGCGCGTCAAGGGATTCACGATTCCCGAGCAGGAAGTGATGTTGAAAGAGCTCGCCGAGACATTCGGCGGCGACCGTGCGTGCACCGACTGTGCAAGGGTCTTCCGCCTGCCTGGCTTCTTCAATCGAAAGTACTCTCCAGCTTTTCCGGTCACTTTGGAGATGCGGGCGATTCAGCTGGAATATTCGCGGAGTGATTTCAGGCTGGAATTGCCCACGGTTGCGGACGTTCAACCTCACCACATCGACCGGCCAAGATCGCTCGGTTCCCGTACCAGATCAGAGAGCGATTGGAGATGGGTAATGGCTCAGTTGAACGCCGGCATTCCCGCTCAAGAAATCGTTCAAACGCTTGCAAATATTCGGAGCGACAAACCGAACCCTCACTATTACGCGCATCGGACCGTGGACATAGCGACCGCCGTTCAATGGGTTCGTAAAGGCGTCGATTATGAATCTGTTATCGAGGGCCTGAAAGCGCGCAATTCTGCTCTTTCGACTGACCGCGCCGCCGAGATCGCCACGACCGCTTTCAGTTTTGTTCAACGAGTTCGAATTCTGCACTCCAAGGAGAACTAACATGCCACTGCTCGAAATCACTCAAAGCCGCCAAATCAGCGCCTCGGTTCGGCTTGATGAGGCTACTGCAACCCAGGTCGATCAATATGCCGCTTTCATTAAGGCCTCTGCTGACGACGTGGTGGATAAAGCGCTCAACTACGTCTTCGCAAAGGATCGGGACTTTCAGGACTTCTTGAAGACTCCTGAGGCGAAGCAGATCAGTTCAACGTTGCGGGTCCGGAAAGCCCCGAGTTCCGAAGCGATGGAGCAGCCCGCGAAGAAGGCAGCCAGCGCGACGCTTCCCGTGGAATCAGTGCGGACGGTGAAGGCGTGATTCGGCGTTCAATTCCGGGGTGGAGCGACGACGGTGCTTCGCACCGGATGAACTGTGACACTCCACCCCTGAAAGGGTTGCGTTTGGAACCTTTCGGTTCCATTCGGAACCGCTGCGAGGAATCAATGAGATGCGCACTTTCCCGGTTCCGCCCGGAACCGGAGATTTTTGAGTGAAATCGGAGAAAAGGATGACAAGCAACACAGTAGATACGGATATAGGTTTTCGGCGAATCAAGGGACGCGAACCCCGAACTCAGAGCATTGCAACGCGGTTCACTCGATCCGAGGAACGAGGCGTTGCAGACGAGGGCTGAGGCGAAAGCCAGAATCTGCGCGAATGGGCGCGCGATGTTCTGCTGCGCGTCGCAGTAGATGAAAGCCGCGGAGAGATGGAGATGCACATCTTTACTGAGCTTGTCGGTATCCAGATGCTCCTGATGAGTGCGCTCGACCCGCTGCTGCGCGGCGAGAAGATGGCCCAAGAACAACTCGCCGCCCTCTACCGCCGAGTCCAGACAACCAAGGCCACGCGGGCCCAAGAACTCCTGGCCAAGCGCAGTCAGAAAAAGGAGAAATGACTATGGCGACCGTTCAACAATGGGGACGTAAAGAGTCAATTATCTGGCCGCCGCGTGGCTACGTTTACACCCTCGGAGCATTCATCTTCGCGTGCATATTGGCAGGTCTGTTCATCTACATTCGCTTTCAATACGGTCTTTCGCCTCTCCAGCGTTACTACCTCCCGTACTACTTGCGGACCGAGACTGCCGGCCTGACTCATCCCGTCAGCCAATACCAATTGCTCTACGTTTCGGACGGTGAAAAGCAGGGCAGAGCAGCCCTGGACAGCGATGTACAGCCGGGCTCAACTCCCCAATTCGGCGGCAAGCCGCTGCCTCTGATGCTTACTCCAGAGGCGGCGAAGCATGGCGACGTTTTATCTGATGCGAGAAAGCCTTCGGAACTATCAAAACAAGGCGCTGCATGCATGGATTGCTCGCTGGATTTATCAGGATGTGCCGATCTACAAGCTCTTCACGATGCAGCTCGTCTTTGGCCTAGTTGCCTTCGCGCTGCAGCTACCATTTTCAATTCGTAAGGACATTCGGCGAATCAAGGATCTTCGCTATGGGCGGCGCCTCAAAGGCCCGGTCCTTGTGAATGGCAAGCAGTTCACAAAAGCCGTGGCCGGGAACGGCATCGGAATCACGACGAACGATTCAAAGCTGCCGTTGCGGATTCCGCGGGATGCCGAGAACAAGCATTTCTTGATCGTCGGCGACACCGGAAGCGGCAAGTCGAGCGTCATTCGCCAGATGCTTTACCAGGTCGAAGCGCGAGGTGACAGCGCCATTGTTTACGACCCGGCCTGCGAGTTCGTGAAGCAGTTCTACAATCCGCATCGCGGCGACATCGTTCTCAATCCTCTTGATGCTCGAATGCCATATTGGAATCCTTCCAAAGAGCTGCGCCGCAAGGCCGAGGCAAAGGCGCTGGCCGTCTCGCTTTATCAACCGGAAGGGGTGTCCAATCGCTTTTTTGTTGAGGCCCCGCAGAAGATATTTGCTCATCTGTTGACGTATCTGCCGACGCCCGAGGACCTGGTCAAATGGATGTCCGATCCAGCTGAAATCGATCGTCGCGTCAAGGGAACCGAGTATTGGATGCTGATCGATCCGAAGGCTCCGCAACAGAGGACCGGCGTTCTCGGCTCGTTGAATATGAGTGCCGACAGCTTTCGCCTGCTTCCCAAGGAAGATGAGACAAGCTCGGCCTGGACGGCGACACAGTGGGCCGAATCCCGCCGAGGGTGGATCTTCATTACATCGCGTCCGACCATGCGCGAGGCACTCCGACCTCTAATTAGTTTGTGGATCGATACTCTTGTGTTGCGCCTCCTCAATGAGCCGATGCCCGACCAGAAACCTGTCTGGTTTGTGATCGACGAGCTAGCCAGTTTGCAGCGTCTGCCGCAGCTTCATACCGCCATCACTGAGAATCGGAAATCACAGAATCCTGTCATCCTCGGATTCCAGGGACGCAGCCAGATGGAAGCTCGATACGGGCAAGATGCGGAGGCGATGCTCTCGCAGCCGGCCACGAAGATCTTCCTGCGGACAACGGAGCCGCGTGCTGCCAAATGGGTAAGCGAAGCAATCGGTGAAGTCGAAATCGAGCGGCTTAGGGAAACTCATTACGACGGCTCGCGAGCGGGCAAGAACTTCGCACTTGACCGGCAGACCGAGCCGCTCGTTCTGCCTTCAGAAGTCTCAGGTTTGGATGACCTGCGTGGCTTCTTGAAGTACGGGAATCATGTCGCGCGATTCTCGTTTCCGTTCATCGCTCTTCGGGAGAAGAACCCCGGATTCGATGAACGAAAGATGGACGACTTGATCATTCCGAGCACTCCTCTTCCTCCAGAGCCGGAGGAGATGCAAGGGAATCTGCTGGCACCGGAACACGCTGTCCAACCGTCCGACCAGCAGTTGGAGTAATCGCACATGCTTACCATTTCAAAGCCATTGTCTGCCGGCCAGGCACAGACCTATCACCAGAAGGAATTCACGGCGAAGGAGCAGAACTATTGGTCACAACGGGGTGTGATCGCTGGCGAGTGGCAAGGGCAGCTCGCTGCACAGTTAGGCCTTGCCGGTGCGGTTTCCGCTGAGGATTTTGGAAAGCTCAGCCAGGGGCAGCACCCGGAGACAGGCGAACAACTTGTTCGACAGCGAGCGTCCTACGAGTACCAGGATGCCGACGGAAAGACCGTAAAGACAATGGAGCATCGGGCCGGATGGGACGCTACCTTTTCCGCCCCAAAGTCTGTTTCGTTGACGGCTCTTGTGGGAGGCGATGATCGTGTGCGTGAGGCGCACCGAGAGAGCGTCACCACAGCCCTTGAACAACTCGAGTACTATACGCAGGCCCGCATCGGCGGGAACCATCCGCCAGAGACTACGGGCAAATTCATCGCCGCCAAATTCGAGCACGATACAGCTCGTCCAGTGGATGGGTATGTTGCGCCACAACTCCATACCCATGCGGTCGTTTTCAATCTGACCGAGCGCGAGAATGGTCAGCCGCGGGCGATCCAGCCGCAAAGCCTTTTCGCTTCGCAGCAGTTCGCCACCGCCGTCTATCAATCCGAACTCACGTACCGCTTGAAGGATCTCGGCTATGAAATCACCGTTGGCCGAAGCGGAGCGCCAGAGATCAAGGGCTATACCCAGGAATACCTCGACGCTTCCAGCCCGAGGAGTCAGCAGATTCGTGAGTATCTGGAGCGGACCGGCCGCAACGGCAGGGAGGCTGCCGAGATTGCCGCGCACTCAACGCGTGACCGTAAGGAGATCCATTCGCCCGGCGAAGTGATGGCCGCGCACCGCAAGCTTGCCGCCGACTTCGGCCACCAGGCGGATGCTGTTGTCCGCGCCGCACGGGAGCGCCAACAACATCAGGAGAAGCCCGCAAATTCCGTCGATCGGGTTCGGGAATCGCTGACTTTTTCTCGCGACAAGAATTTCGAGCGCGAGGCCGTCGTAGACGAGCGGGCCTTGATTCGTGATGGACTCCGACGCGGCATGGGCGACGTCACCTATGCGCAGGTTCGCGGCAATCTGAATGCTCGAATTGCATCCGGAGAATTCCAGGCAGTAGAACGGGCGCACATGCCCGGTCGCCAATTCACAACGGCCAAGACTATTGCCGCCGAGCACGAAATCATTGGCCGCGTTCGGGAGGGCCGGAACCAGATCGAGCCGCTGCTACTCACGATCTCAGGCAATCTCCATTTGCCGACCAGCACCAGCATCTTGAACCGCACTCAGCGGAGCGTTGTTGAAGATGTCTTGAGTTCGCCGGACCGTATTCAGGGCATCCAGGGTTTCGCCGGATCCGGTAAGACCACAACGCTTTCTGTTATCCGCAGCGCTGCGGAGATCTCAGGGGTTTCAGGTCGAGGGCTTTGCCCCAACCTCCCGCGCCGCGCGGCAGCTTGGCGAGGCCGGAGTCCATGCCGGAACGCTGCAAGGATTCCTCGCCAGGTCGATTCCTCCGGCTCCTCCAGAGCAGAAGCATTTCTATTTTGTGGACGAGTCGAGCCTTGCCTCCACGAACCAGATGCGCGAGTTTCTTTCTCGTCTCGCTCCTCAGGATCGTGTGTTGCTGATCGGCGATACGCGGCAGCATCAGGGCGTCGAAGCAGGCCGACCATTCGAGCAGTTGCAGGAGGCCGGAATGCGCACGGCCAAGCTCGATCAGATCGTCCGCCAGAAGGACCCGGAACTCAAATCCGCTGTCGAAATGCTTGCGACGGGTCAGGTCTCCGCCGCGCTGGACGCTCTTCAGAAACAGGGTCGCGTCAGGGAGATTCCCGATGCCGAAGAGCGCATTCGAGCCATCGCCAGAAGCTACGTTGAGTCGCCTGAAAAGACGCTTATCGTTTCGCCAGACAATGCCTCACGGCGCGAGTTGAATGCCGCCGTTCGGCAGGAATTGAAAGCCAACGGCACTATTGGGTCCGAAGATCACAGCTTCCGAGTGCTTGTCCAGCGCCAAGAAATGACCGGGGCCGAACGTTCCTGGGCCAGTCGCTATGAGATCAACGATGTCGTCCGTTATGCGCGTGGGAGCAAGAGCACTGGAATCGAAGCAGGAGAGTATGGAACAGTAGTCGGCATCAACTCTGCCGCCAACCTGCTTACCGTCGAGAAATCCACCGGTGAGCTAGCCAATTACGATCCTCGCCGCCTCACCGGCGTCAGCGTGTATCGGGAAGTCGCGCGTGACTTCTCTGTCGGCGACCGCATTCAGTTCACTGCTCCGGACAAGTCGCTGGGCGTCGCCAATCGCGACCTTGCCGTCATCGAGTCCGTCGGACCTGATGGCCAAATCACTGCCCGTCTCGACAACAACCGGCGCATCGAGTTCAACGCCAGTGAGCATCGCCATTTCGATCACGGCTATGCGGTCACCAGCCACAGCTCTCAGGGACTCACCGCCGAGCGCGTCTTGGTCAATGCCGACACCAGCGTTCACCCAGACTTGCTCAACTCCCGCTTCGGCTATGTCTCTGTCTCTCGCGCCAGCCACGACACAGCTGTTTTCACAGATGACGTCGCTAAACTTAGCCAGCAGCTAGACAGAAACATCTCAAAAACCTCCGCTCTTGAGATGTGCCCCGTGCCACCTCTCGGCGTTGAAATAGGGCTCTAAATGACTCTCATCGGTCGCAGTTTGGGAACAAACAACTAAATTATGAAATTGAATAGATGGAGCGCGCCGCACCGCAGGTGATTACAAAATTGGCGTCTGTAGAGAAAAGTCTAGAAAAGTCCTGACAAGTCTAGTATTGTTCTCTTGGTGACGAACATCAAATTACGCTCGACCGGAGGGAAATCTGCTGAGGCGGCACGAGCTAATCATATTAAGAATCTGCGATTTGAGGTTGGGCTGACACGAGTGGCGTTGGCCAAACTTGCAGACCTTAGCGAGAAGACAATCGATCGTGTGGAGCACGGAAACCAAGCTTTTCGTGAAACGACCTATCGGAAGATTTTCAACGCTTTGAACAAGGCACGTGCTAAAGAAGGCCTACCCGCTTTGGCGTATCAGGATCTCTTTGTCACGGGAAAGGTGCGCTAACTGTGTCCCCTCAGGCCGCTCAGAATCGACTTCCATTCCGCATGCACCCTCGAGTTTTCGCCGCACTCGGTGCAGATTTGGTCACGAATGATGTTGTCGCAGTCATCGAGTTGGTTAAAAACTCATACGATGCGATGGCCACGCGAGTTGATGTGATTTACGGGTCTGACCCGTCGGGCAATCCGCTCATAGAAATCAGCGACAATGGGCTCGGCATGTCGCGACAAGTCTTGGAGACAGCTTGGTCTGTTGTTGCGACGCCATATCGACTGACCCACAGTGTCGAGAAGCGGGGAAAGGCGACCCGCCGAACGTCAGGGGAAAAGGGACTCGGCCGGCTTTCAGCTGCCAGACTCGGTAAACGTCTGGAAATGTATACCAAGGCGGCCGGAGAAACATGTTGGCTTGTAGAGGTGGACTGGTCAGATTTGGCTAAACAGGATGCGTTGGAAGCATGCGAAGCGACCTGCAAGTCTGTTACGGCCGCCAAATGCCCGATTGCTTCGACAGGAACGCGGCTCCGGATCCTCGATCTTGAGACGCCTTGGTCCAACGAACAGTTTGAAGACCTTCGAGAGAATCTCTCGCGTCTCCTTGCTCCATTTGGAGACGTGGAAGACTTTGAAATTCATCTTGAAGTCGAAGATTCCGGCGATCTCGAGACTAAAATCGGCTCTCCTGAATTTCTGACAAAGCCCCCATATGCGGTCCGCGGACATGTCGACCCCAAGGGAAATGTAAAAGGAAAATACGAATACCACCCAATCGTTGCAGCAAAATCTCGACACGAACAAATTCTCCTCTCTTGGGAAGATGTTAGAGAAGCGAGTGAGGGTGATCTACGTGGGCGCAAGTCGCCCTCATGCGGTCCGTTCGAGTTTGAGATTCGAGCGTGGGACATTGCGTCAACCGACACAGAAGACTTAGCGCAGCGATTCCAAATAGCTAAGGCCAATGTCCGCAGATCAATACGATCACATAAAGGCATTTCCGTTTACAGGGACGGCATCTTGGTGCTCCCAAAATCAGAAGATGCCCGCGATTGGCTCGGTCTTGATCTCCGGAGAATCAGCCGCATAGGAACCCGCCTGAGTACCAGCCAGATCGTTGGATATGTCGCAATCAAGGCCGACCAGAACCCCGATCTCGGTGATTCCAGCAACCGTGAGAGCCTTACCCAGAATGCGGCTTTGAGCGATTTTCAGGGAATATTGAAGGCCATTGTTGCAAACCTTGAAGTACAGCGAGACAGGGACCGTATCAAACCCTCCGATGATCTCAAACTTTCTTCCCTCATCGATGGAGTCACTGCCAACGATTTGGTTGAAGAGATTTCTGCGCTCGCAGAAGACGGAATGGCCTCAAAGGAAGTGGTGAACCGCGTTGCCGCTTTGAATGGAAGGCTTCATCTCGTCCAAGACGCCATTAAGCTTCGTTTCATCTACTACAGCCGCTTGGCGACAGTTGGAAGCATCGCCCAGTTGCTCGTTCATGAGATCAGGAATCGAACTACTTCGATCGGCCGATTTCTCCGAACTTGCAGACGCCCCCTTGATGCACAGGTAGAAAGCGCCTTTGCATCACAGCTTGAATTGGCAGAAAGTTCCGTTGCGGCCTTGGAACGCCTTGCAGATACGTTTGCACCTCTAGCCAATCGCAGTTTCCGACGTGGCAAGCGAAGTTCGCAGATTCAGGGAAGTGTCGACCGATGCTTGGCAATACTTGAGAAAGAGCTCGAAAAGACAGGCATCCTAGTGAAAACCAAAGTTCCAACTGACTCAACGGCGGCCGTTGATCCGGGAGAACTAGACACGATTCTGCTAAATCTCCTGTCAAACGCTATCTATTGGCTGGGTCGAACCAAAGACGAACGGAAGCTCGAAATTGTCGCCAAGCAGAATTCATCCACGAAAAGAATCGAAATCCGGGTTGACGACTCTGGTCCAGGAGTGGAGGCCAGCGACGCGGAAAGCATATTTCTTCCGGGAATCACAAAGAGACCTGGAGGCATTGGCATGGGACTAACAATCGCGGCGGAAATTGTCTCCGAACACAACGGACATCTCGCGTTAGTTCAACCGGGTCGACTGGGCGGCGCCAGCTTCAGTTTCGACGTTCCGTTAGCCATTCGTGCGAGCTAAGACATGCAACTAAAAGTTCTCCTCATTGACGATGAACCAGCCAGCGTAATGTCCGTCAAGGAAGAATTGCAGACCACCTTTGCCGGAACAACTTGCGAGATCGTCGATTTTGAATCAGCTATGACTAAGATCGGCCACATTCAGCCGCACGTGGTGGTTTTGGATCTGATGAAAAACACGGCTGCAGGACTAGTAGACGAAGGTGGTGCGGTCGGGCTTCGAGTGTGGACTGAGCACTTTTGTCCGTTAATCTTCTACACCGCATCTGATGAAAATCCGGATGAACATGGGCATCCGCTCGTTGCCGTAGTTCGAAAGGGCAGCGGTAGCGAAGAGCAGGTGCGAGAAAAAATTAGGACCTACCTGCCTCATATTGCAGCCCTCGATAAGGTGAGTGGAGAGATCAACAGTGCGCTCCGGCGTGCTCTCCGCGAAAGCAAACCCCGTCTCTTCGATATCGACACCGCTGATCATGAAAACGAAGTACTAGTTCGAACAATCCGTCGGCGTGTTGCGGCGAGTATGGACGACGCACTGGCTATCGGCGGGCCAGATGTAATGAGTTGGGAGATCTACCTGTGTCCTCCTAGCATTCCAAATCATTTTCTGACTGGCGACATTGTGCGTATAGCTGGCTCTGACAAAGAAGATCCTGCCTGCTATCGCGTGGTTCTCACCCCATCTTGCGATCTAGTTCGAAGTCCCACACGTGAACCGAAGGTCAGCGGCGTATTGGTTGCTCACTGTGTAAAGGCAGATCGGCTTCTGGAAGATCTAGGTCTTTCAGTGGATGCGACTACGAAGATAGGCAAAGTTGGAGATGCAAGGAAGAAGTTGGCAAAGTTCCTGACACAAGGGTACGGCCATTCAAGCTTTCCAATAGCTGGACTCCCTGGCGAATTTCCAGTGATGGCGACCGATTTCAGAGCCCTTGAAATAGTTTCGCTAACAGAATTGTCGGATGCGACAAAGTACGAACGTGTAGCCTCTGTTGATGCGCCGTTCAGAGAGTTGTTTGTTTGGGCATATCTCTCTGCGGCGGGACGTCCTGCTATGCCGGACCGAGACTTCGAGGCATGGGCTGAGTCGATTATTACCGAAGCGCGAAAGGCAGCTCCGGCAACCGAGGTGCCGGAATGAGGGCGCTCGATTTCTTCTGTGGGGCGGGGGGGCTGACTCGAGGATTACTCGACGCCGGCATCGACGTCATTGCCGGCATCGACGTCGATTCACGATGCTCCGAAACCTACATCCGAAACAATCCCGGCACTTCATTTATACATCGAGACATCTCGTCCATCGATGGTGCAGCCCTGCGACAATTGCTTGGTCGAATCGATCCGAGAGATCTTCTCATAGCCGGCTGTGCGCCTTGCCAACCCTTTAGCAAACAGCGGAAGCCAGAACAAGCTAATGTTCAGAACAGACTGCGCCGAATGTCGGATGCAAAACTTCTTGGGGAGCTGTGTCGAATAATAGAGCTTGTGAAGCCAGCCCATGTCCTAGTCGAGAACGTACCAGGACTTGTCAAGGTTCCGGGGTTCAGTACGTATCGACGATTCGTTCGGATGCTTCGGACCAATGGCTACAACATCGACGAAGGCGTTCTGGACGCCAAGCATTTTGCCGTCCCGCAGACCAGACGGCGATTTGTGCTCATGGCTTCTCGAGTCAAACGGGTTGCTCTTCCGGAACCTGCCCACGGGCCTGGACTACTTCCTTACAGAACGGTTCGGGAAAGTATTAGCCATTTCCCGCCTCTTGCCGCAGGTAGCCGCAGTCCAATTATTCCGAACCACGTGGCAGCCTGTCTTTCAGATCTCAACTCCCGTCGAATAGCGGATACTCCGGTGGATGGTGGCGACAGGCGCACGTGGAATGACTCCTTGGTCTTGGATTGTCACAAAGGTGACTATGATGGCCATACCGATGTTTACGGGCGAATGTTTTGGAATAGACCGGCGCCGACACTAACGTCAAAATGCAACAGCTTATCTAATGGTCGATACGGTCACCCAGAACAGAATCGAGCGATCTCATTAAGGGAAGCGGCGAGCCTTCAAACGTTTCCTGATTCATATGTCTTTCACGGTCTGGATCAACAGATTGCGAGACAAATCGGAAATGCCGTTCCTGTTGCGTTTGCCCAAGCTCTTGGAAACGCCTTGCTTGTCGCACCTGCAAAGCTGGATTCTCAAAGGCGTGCGACACCAAAAGCACGCAGAGAACTGCGATAGCTGATGTTGCTGATCTAGTATTTCCTACTCCGAACCCTGTCCGTTACTTCGTCAAAGGCAAAGCAACAACAAGATCCTTCTAAGGGGAGCTCCGCCCCTCGCGCGCGCAAGGGGTTTCCCCAGGCTTCCGCGCTTTCGCTTGTGCAGCCCTCCGCTTCGCTCCGCTCTCTCCACTTCCGCTTCGCTTCGTTTCAAGTGTGGGAGATCCCCCTCCCCTTGCGCTTGCTACCCCCCGCCTTCGCCAGGAGGCGTTCGGCATGTATGTACACGCCGCCGCCCGATTCAAGGGCAAAGGCCAGCGCAACAGCCCAAGGAGGAAGCGCCCATGAATAACACCGCCGCAGCCATCAACGAGTCCACCGCGAACACCAACAAGCAGCAGAAGCAGTCCGCGAGAGAAGTAATCGCGGCCAACGTGCAAGCTCTCATCGAGCAGCTAGAGCAGGGGCGCTCCGAAGCCCTCACCGCGTACCTCACCGTTATGGGTAGATTTCACAGTTACAGCTTTGGCAACATTCTAGAGATTGCACGGCAGAAACCGAACGCAACCCGCGTTGCTGGCCTCTATGCGTGGAACCAGCTTGGACGCAAGGTCAAGAAGGGTGAGCGCGGCATTCGCATTTTCGCTCCGGTGGTAGGGATTCGCCGAAAGAAGGGCGAAGAAGCCGAGAAAGAAAAACCCACCCAGAACCAAGCGGTTTTGGTTGGATTCCGCGCTGCCTATGTCTTCGATGTGAGCCAGACCGAAGGCAGGGAGCTTCCTGAATTCTCCGAGCACGTCTCTGGCGACGCCGGAGAGCACCGCGACCGCCTTGTGGACTTTGTGATTGAGCAGGGCATCGAGCTTGAATTTACGGAGAGCATCACACCCGCTCTTGGCATGAGCTACGGAGGCAAGATCGCGTTACTGCCGGGCCAGTCAAGGGCTCAGGAGTTCTCAACACTTGTGCATGAACTCGCACACGAGATGTTGCACAAGGCCGAACGACGCACCGCGACCACCAAGACAGTACGTGAAACCGAGGCCGAGGCCGTCGCCTTTGTAGTCGGAAAGACAATCGGCCTTGAAACAGGCAGGGCATCGGCGGATTACATCCACCTCTACCACGGCAATGCGGCCCTGCTCACCGAGAGCTTGGAAGTGATCCAGAAGACCTCCGCCCTTATTCTCGCCGCAATCGAAAATCCCGCCGCGGAAACAGCAGCCGAAGGACCTGCGCCAGAACTGGCGCAGGCAAGCTAGCTGGAACTTTGAAGATGCGGACGGCGCGCGCCGTCCGCTCAGCTCCCGAACTCAGCTTACATGGATTTCCCAATAAAATTCTTCCATTGGTCCTGGACTCATCGAAGCAGACCTGGGATAATCATTCCAGTCGAGGTTATATATGCCGCGTCAGGAAATGTTTTTCGAACAGCGAAGTGGTGACCGGCGTGTCGAGGTCCTGAAAACCTACGACCGATCATATGCCCGCGAGGTCTTCAGCGGAATTGATGCAGAAGCGAGGAAGGCTCTTGCTGCGGCCCTTGAACTTGAGAAGAATTATGAGCCAGCGGATATCCCGGACCCTGATGGAAGCGACTATGACGATTTCCTCTGGGACGAACTTCTTGAGGCCGCCCGTGAAGACGTTCGCAATGACCCAAATCTCTATTCATTCTTCGTCGTCACAGAAGCGAAGCCGGCTCAAACTCAGGATTTGTATATTTCGCCTGACTGGCCGAGCGCCGAGGCGTTTGCAAAAAGCCGCATTGCGTCGGCGAGTTAACAGCACCTGCTGAAAGAGATATGCAAAACAGCCCGATCATCACAGAACTTAAAGGCGAACACCATATCCATCTGGCGGCGTTTGGGGCGCCGACGCTAAACGTCCCGATCCGGTTTGCCGACGAAGCGTCGAAAGTGTTTTCCGCCTACCGTGAAAAATACGAATTCGGAGCGTCGGAAATGAAAGCCGGATGCGGCGACATCTACGACTCGAGGAACGCCATCGTGGGGCGAGTATCCTACAACGGTCGCATCTGGACCGCTAATGGCGTCCCTGTGGAATAGGTCGGCCGGCCGGCGAAATGATGAGTTCCGAAGTCAAAAGCGCCCGCAGACCTTCCTCCGACTTTGACTGACATTCCCAGATTGTAACGACGTGCCAGCCGGCAGATTCGAGCGCTGCCCTGTGCTTTTCGTCGCGAGCTACGTTTCCAGCGCGCTTTTCCTTCCAGAATTCAGCCCGCGTTTTCGGAATGACGCTGCCCCACCGGCATCCGTGACAGTGCCAGAAGCAGCCGTGCACGAAGATGACGGTGCGGTGTTTCGGGAGAACAATATCTGGCTTTCCCGGCAAGTCTTTTCTGTGAAGGCGGTATCGGTATCCAAGAGCGTGAAGGATCGAGCGAACTCGCATTTCAGGTTTGGTATTCCTGCTTTTTATCGCAGCCATATTTCGACTGCGCTGTTCAGGAGTATGAACGTCCGCCACGATCAGGCCGCTCCGCCATTGAACTTCTGCTGATGGCTGCGGCTTGGATCGGCTTCGATCGCACTCAGCGTCTTTATTGCAACGCCGGTAAAGAACACTGAAAGATAGCCAGCCTTCATACGTTCCTAGCTCGCATTAGCGAACAGTGGCAACTCGAGGATTCCCGTTTGTTCGTATCGCTGCAAGATACGGATATGAGGAGCCATAAGTCGCGCGACTTCCGAGATCACTGGTACAACGACGCTGTTTCCAAACTGCTTGTATGCCTGGGTGTCTGAGACCGGAATGATGAACCTGTCTTTGTCTTCGATACCCGGCGGATCGAAACCCATGAGGCGGGCGCATTCCCTGGGGGTGAGCCTACGTGGGCGTTTCTTGCCTCCTCGGCTGACCAGAATTTCGGAACCATCCTTGTAGTAACGGGCGCTCAGTGTCCTGGTGGTCATATCGGGCGTGACTAGACCGAAGCCGAACCCGTTGCCGGCAGCCTTATGCTTTGCGGCATAGCCCTTGAGGTATTCCCACAATTTTTCTGTCAGGACGTATTTGGGATGAACCTTCGCAAGCGGGCCCGTGGTGAAGGGCGGCTCCGCTTCCTCGGAGCCGTCTTCAGGGTGAAGGATCGAACCCAGGGTCGGGCCCTTCTCCGGCTTCTGAAAATCGTCAAAGCTGAAGCCAGTGGCTTCGCGGAAGCCCACAATCAGGATGCGTTCACGATGTTGAGGAGTGAAACTCTGGCCGTCGATAACTTTTGCCTGGACGTGATAGCCCAATTCCCTAGAAAGAGTTTCCTTTATAACGCGGAACGTATTGCCGCCGTCGTGGCTCACCAGATTCTTTACGTTCTCAAGCAGAAATGCTTTCGGTTTCTTCTCGGCGATGATGCGGGCTACATCGAAGAAAAGCGTCCCCTGCGTCGTGCATTCAAATCCGTGCGGTCGGCCGAGGGCGTTTTTCTTGCTTACGCCCGCGATAGAAAACGGCTGACATGGAAAGCCAGCAAGTAGGACGTCATGGTCTGGAATATCGGCCGCATCAACCTGCGTAATGTCTCCGTCGATTTCATGCTCGTGGTTTGGAAAATTCTCGCGGTAGGTTTTCTTTGACCATTCGTTCCACTCACTCGTGAAAATGCAGCGACCTCCAGCACTTTCAAAACCCTTCCTCATACCGCCGATGCCGGCGAACAAATCTATGAAGGTGAAGCTGCTGGGAGTTTCGTTCCGGCTGCGGATCGGAAGCATCTCGCGCAGGGCAGCCTGGACGTATTTGGGGCAATCCGTCTCGCGCCGTTCCCAGCGTCCCACAGTCTTGGGGTCGACTTGCAGCCGTTCCCCAATCTCGCGTTGCGTCATGCGCTGTCGCACCTGGGCTAAGAGCGCCAGGGATTCGGTCGGGAGAGTCGATAAAGATTCGCTGGGCATGTCAGAGGACATTTTGTCCTATTCTAGTCCCTGCTGTCCAGGTAATAAAGGATTGTCAAGGAGAAGAGCCACCTAGATGTGCGTTCATCATTATCAAACTAAAAGACTTACATTTATGTTCGGGGCAGGCGATGCTTCTCGGCCGCTCTCGCCGATACGAGTCTGAAAGAGCTCCCAGCGCTCTTGAAGGGCGTTACGATCTGGACCGGTCGTTCCGTTTGTATGAAGCGGAACACCGTCGAACAAGCCATATCCTGCCTGCAGGGCCGCCGGATGAATGGCGACTTTCTGTCTAAGTGGGTGGATTGCCAGGAATCCTAAATCAAATAGCGTGTGGAGATCGCTTCGGAGCAACAAACCGTTAAGTGCGCTGTTTTCGTTCGTACGAGCATACGGACGGATATGAGCGGCTTCAACTAGTCCCGGGAACGCGCAACGGCTCACCTGACAGGCTTCTCCGTAGCGTCGAATCAGCCGATCACGAAATTGTCCCTGTCCCTGTCTCAAAGCGACCGCGCGGATCACAAGGCGCCGCGCCTCAATTATGGACTCCGGTAAATCGCTTGCTTCCACAGATTCGTCGTAGATGGCCTCAGTAATCGAGCTCGCGTATTCAAACACGAATGGACGACACCCCACATCTTCAAGCAAACAACTTTCGAGCTTAGCGAGATCAATTTCCTTTATTGACATTTGATCGCTAGGTCGGAGGACTGCATCTTGTAATCTTGTCGTCGTAAGATTCGGAAGAGTTGGTCGAAAAGTATCGCCGTAGTGGGCTTCAAACGTGCGAACGTTCACTAGTTCGCGTGTCGGTTCCTCAAACACGTGGCCGTTTTTACATTTCCATCGAGGTTCTTTCGCCGAGCGCTCTTTGATGTTTGTTGCTTGGCATGTCGGGCATCGAAGCCTCTCTTTGTTGCCCGTGCCCTCCACAATATTCTGGATCTTCGCGATTCCAATCACGTTCGCTTTGGAACGCAGAATGACGACGTCATTTGGACGAATCTGGAGGTGATTTGCGACGTCGCTGTCATAACGGTAGACCTTGGCTGGGTCGTCGAGGTAACCGGCGTTTCCACCGTATTGTCGCGGGCCTTCAATTGTGAGGAAGGACCAAGTTCTTCGGTTCATCTGTGCGGGGCCTCACTCATACAAGTACTACTAAGGTTGTTGTTGCGAGCGGCGAGATCCGGCGAAATGAGAGCATCCAATCCTCAATTGTGCAGCGTTCCATCACATATCCCTCATGCGTCGCGGGAACTCATCTACTTCAAATGTCTATGCTGAAACTAGGCGAAGGTGTGGCCGCATTTCCGCTATACCGGTATCAAAAAAGGTCCTAAACGTGATGACGTTCTCCTTGGCTGAGTAACAAGTCTCTTTCGAATCCTTAAGCGATTCCGGTACAACCAGACAGATTTGTTGTCGAAGCATATCGTCAATCGCATCGGCGGATACCCGATCATCAACAGTGGCCAGAAAGAGAGCGCAATTGAATCGTTCCATCGCCAGTTGCTTCCAGCGTTCGCGCAATGTAGTTTTCGCTGAGAGCACCAGGGCCGTTTCGAATGCACGATCTTTTTGGTTAAGAACAATCAAGCTCGGCATCACAAAATCAGGTCTTCGCCCGCCAGTTACTGCCTGCTCTTCAAACCGAATTCGGCCGTCATTGAGGAATCGTGCAATATGGCGCTCAAAGGATCGGCCGGCACGCGATTTGCGATGCTGGCTGGCACTAAGAAAAGTAGCGTCAAGTCGGGGAAAACCGCGAACGATGGACTCTACTAAATCGTATCCACCAGTGGTGATGATTCGGACAACCTCTGCCGCGCGGTGACGCAATTCAGCACGCTTATAGAGAGCGAACTCAATGTCTCGACTGATGCGCATGATCGCATCGCCGGGATTGGGAATGGCGAACGGGTCCAGGGTCTGAAGGCCGTTTTCTTTCATATAGGATTCTTGAGCCGCAGCGGCCAGGCTCTCAGAGGACGGCAAAGTTGAAACGGAATCGATGAATGCTTGCAGCGTTCCGGCACTAAGATTTGCGGTCAGGTCTCTGATCAATGCTTCAGTTTCATCTCGCGGGACTGAAAGGGCCGCCGCGGGGTCGAATAATCCAAAATGAAAGTCAGAACCAAGGTCGAACATGGATTCGACGAGTTCAGCTTCTTCAGAAGCTGAGTCGATCGTCATGAACCAATAACGTGACTCTGCAACCGGTTCCCGTAGACGCCCCCCGAGAAGGAGAGACGCCGGCGTCAAGCCACTGAACAACTCTTTGGGAACACCGGTGAAGTGCATTTCGGGTCCCTTGTTCGAATAATGCTTCAGAGCTGAGGTCTTTGTTTCACCTGTTTCGGGCCAAAAGCTGGGTAAGGAAGACTCGAAGATGTGCGGCTTTGCAGGATTGGTGTTCACCAGCTGAGGAAAAAATCCGGATTCTCGAACCTCTTTGGGAATGTAAACCCCGTTTTGGTGTCCATACTCCCTTCCTTCCGCCCAAAGGCAGTCATTTCGGGAGAGTTTCTTGATCAAAAGAGTGAAACTCTTCCCGACCCAGGAAAGGATCTCATCCTGCTTCGATACGTCCATGGAATTTCCTCTAGCCTAATCGTCTCTATAGCATAGGCCATTACACAGCCTTTCAGGCTGAACCCGATATGCGGCGTGTGAAGGATTGGGCCACCCCATCGGGCAATCGGCTGCAGATGTGACCAGACGCTTCATGTTCAAATCGGGCGCTCGGCAGAGGTTAAAAGGGCAGAGGTCGGGGGGCCGATAAGAGGACCGCGTGGCTTTCGGCAACTGTATGTCGCTGCTATGCTTAGTGTTCTGTATAGAACACAGTATTCGCGTTCCAGGTCACATTGCTGACCATGCGAACCGAAAATCGTACGTATGAGGCAGCTGAGAAATGGCCTTAAAATCTGTTGGGCAGGCATCTGTGGAAACTTGGGATTCTTCCCAGGAGAACGTAATACAAAGCGACAGATCAGCACGACTGATCGTTGAGGCGGGCCCGGGAACGGGTAAGACTGCTGTCTCCTGCGCTCGTTTGGCATTCCTAATTGGAAAAGAAGGGGTACTGCCTTCGCACTGCTGGATGATTAGCTTCACCCGTACAGCGGTCGCGGAGATCCGTGCAAGGCTCTACTCCTACTTGGGAGAAGATGCCTTTGCCGTCAAAGTCGCAACCATCGATTCGCAAGCCTGGGCAATTCACTCGGGTTTCGATAGTGCCGCATCGCTGACTGGCAGCTACGAACAGAACATCGATCATGTCATCGAAATGATTCGCAACGACCCAGACGTCCAGGAATACATCGAGGGAATTGAGCATCTAGTAGTTGACGAGGCTCAGGATTTCGTCGGGAACAGGGCAACGCTGGTAGACGCTATGGTCCGAGCGCTGGATTCAACAGCTGGCGTGACTATCTTCGCTGATGAAGCACAGGCAATTTACGGCTTCTCCGAACGGCTATCCGCCGGTGGCGGTGGCGAACCACTGTTAAGCAGAATCTGCCGGGAGAAAGATCATGGTTTCCAAAACGTCGCATTGAGCACCGTTCATCGCACCCAGTCTTCAGGGCTGCTTCAAATCTTCACAGAAGTTCGACGCCTCCTGAGGAAGGGGGCACCAGTGGATGGCATCTTTGCTAGGATACGTGCCGGAGTTGCTAAGCATGCAGATGGGGATGATCTGACACACAAGGGGTTGGATCTCGATAGCTTGCCGGCGAGCTCTCTTGTCCTCTTTAGGAAGCGGGCCGAAGCATTGGAACTCTCGCAGTTCAGCCCAGTACCTCACAGTCTCCGTCTTCAAGGCTACGGGGCCAACATGCTGCCTTGGATCGCTGTTTGCTTCCACGATTATCTTCAGAGCCACATAGGCAAGCAAGAATTCATCGAAAGGTGGCTCGAAAGAGTGGAGAACAGCTGCGCGCCTCAATATGAAGTAGCGGACGCTTGGGAACGCCTCGTTCGCGCTGGGGGTGCTGCCGACGGTTCTTTGGATCTCAAACGACTTCGGGTGCGCCTTGGGACATTCAACCCGCCGATCGAGCTGACAAACCATGATTACGGCCTTCCCGGTCCCATTATTGGAACGATTCATGCCAGCAAAGGACGCGAGGCAGACAATGTCTTTCTCTTTATGCCCGATCCAGACGAATTCAAAGACAACGAAGCTGAGCAAGAGGAGGCTCGTGTTTTGTTTGTGGGTTCAACTCGTGCACGACACAGTCTGCGAGTCGGCAAAGGGAAGAAGTGGACGGGAGGAGACATCGAGACAGGGCGGATATACCGACAAGTCTGGAATAAGGAGAAGTCAGTTGCCATGGTCGAAGTAGGCCGCCCGGAAGACGTTAGTGCATTGACCTTGGTAGGAAAAACAGCGATGCCTGAGGCATCTGCGGTTATCGCCCAAGCGTGGTTTGCAGATCATGCGGGGACGTTGGTCAATTCTCTTAACATCGCGAGCGACGCTGATCACGATTGGAATTACAAGCTCTTCGAACCGACACTTGACGTGTTACTCGGATGGCTTAGTCCCCGTTTTCGCGACGACATGTGGAGCATAGGTAAAGTACTGTCTGCGAACAAGAATTTTGGTCTGCGTCCCCCATCCCGGATCGCGTACATCAAGGCCCATGGGAGCAGAACGATTGTGTTGGGCCCTGATGATCCAATGGTTGAAAAACTGCATCAGCCTTGGTCACGAACGGGTTTCCTCCTCGCGCCAAGACTGGCGTCATTCACTCGCGCAACTTTTCCGAGAACAAGCAAATGATAGAGATGTTCGAAAAATCTTCCGATAGAGAGTTGTTGGTCGAAAGACTTCACCAAGACCTAGTGGGGCCACGCCAGCCGAATGAGGTCTTATCTGATCGCCCTTCCGATGTCTACCTAACTGGCGTTCTATGGCCCCCCCGCGTTGAAATGACGGGTGAAGATGACGACCAACTCGCAACGGGTGGCTCGTCGTCAGCAACGGACGCACAGAACAACGAAGCGGATAGCGTACCCGCAAACTACCTTCAAAAGCCCTCGGTGGCGGGTATCTCCTTCTGCGCAGTCTCCGAAACATCCCCAGTCGCACAGGTAACTCTGCAGTTTGGCAGATATACTCCTACTGACTCTGGAGCTGGCAAGCGTTTCCATAGGAAACAGGTAATGGTCAAACTCGATGCGTTTGACCTGGCCGCAGGCAATAGAACCCGAAGCCTCGAGAAGGACGATCCGCTTGCTGCCGGTGTTCAACTCCACGTCCGAAGCGTCGCAGCCACTGGCAAATTCCTGATTACTGTCTCCGTCATAAACAATTCGCAGCACGGAGAAGGACGTGACGCGCTAGAGGCAGCAACGATCTTCCAGACGCATTTATTGATAACGCCAAGTTCGGGGACACAGTTCGTTCCTAAGCCAGCGGTCCGGAATGAAGTGAAAATGATGCAGGAGAGTGATACCGACGAGCTCTCCAATGATTTGCTTTTCCGCGATGTGCACGCGTTCGCGTCCGGTCACGTTTGCGCGGCCTCATGGGGAAAAGTAATTGATGGCGGTCAAGGCCCACCGACTACGGACAGCGTCGTCTCAAGCTGGATTCCATCTTCGATCGTCCCAGGAGTCAATCCGAACGGCCACAAAGTGTTCTACCAGCTCGGTAAGACCGGGTTTGATCCATTATCGGCTCTAGCATTATCGACCGCCGACGAAGTTACTCTGAGTGCTGGATTGAACCAGCTGTGTGAATGCTACGCCACCTGGATCGAAGAGATGCAGCAGGTAGAACTGCCGAAGCTCTCTGGAGAACAACTAAAGACCGGGAATGCAAATCTGCTACAGTGCTTGCTCGTACTTGATCGCATGCGGAGGGCTGTCTCGGACATATGTAGTGATGCACGCTTGAGACGAGCGTTTCAGCTTTGCAATCTTGCGATGCATACTCAGCATGCTTGGGATGTTGACAAGTCAAAGCACGGTGTATTGCGGTGGCGACCCTTTCAATTGGGTTTCCTTCTTCTCAGTGCGGTTTCCACGGTTCAGCGCGATCATCCTGATCGGGAAACAATGGATCTTCTCTGGTTCCCGACTGGCGGAGGAAAGACCGAAGCTTATCTCGCATTAATTGCTTTGGTCGCATTTTATCGTCGTCTTTCGTCTTCCCCGGCCGATCGTGATGGGGTTGCGGCAATTATGCGCTACACGCTTCGGCTCCTCACTACTCAACAGTTCGCACGTTCCGCTTCGATGATCGTGGCCTGCGAGGCGATCCGCACAGGAAAGGTGCCTGCGCCGAGTGGCCTTCAGCTTCAGGGGACGCAGGCGTTCTCGATTGGCTTATGGGTTGGCGGAGATGCAAGCCCGAATACCCGCGCAAATGCTTATGCCGCACTTCACGGTGCGCGAGAGCTTGCGTCGCCAGAGCAATTGGCTGAGTGTCCCGTCTGCCATCAAAGGCTCAGTTGGACTCAAGCGACGGTTGCCTCTCCCGTCATTGCCAAGTGTGAAAACGCGTCTTGCCTTATGCATGGCCCTTTTCCAGTTTGGACTGTGGATGAGGATGTTTACGCAGAGCGGCCGACTCTACTGATTGGCACCGTGGACAAGTTTGCGCAGGTGGTTCGGCGTCCAGAAACGAACGCGCTGTTCGGGGTCGCCACGGGCGCTCCGCCCGATTTGATCATTCAAGATGAGCTGCACCTCATCTCAGGTCCGCTTGGAACGATCGCGGCGGTATACGAAGCAGCCTTCGATATCCTCTTCTCAAATAAAAGCCGCTATCCCAAGATCATCGGTTCAACCGCCACCATCCGTCGAGCGTCCGAACAGGTTTTGGCGTTGTTCGATCGCAACGCATGTCAGTTTCCCCCAGCTGGCATAAACCACTATGATTCTGGCTTCGCGGTCCATGATCCCGAATCCTCCGGCCGTCGATACATCGGCGTTTCGACCGCGGGCCGTTCGGCCAAGTTCACACTGCAGGCCGTTTCCGCATCACTACTCCAGTCAGCCGCAGCGGCGTTTCAAAGCGATGTCCAGAAGAACCCTTACTGGACATTGCTGGGATATTTCAACTCTCTCCGCGAGTTGGGTGGCGCCCTCGTTCTGATGCAAGATGACGTTACAGACGGTATTCAGCTCTATAAAGGGGCCCGCGGCGAAGCGGAGCGTCTCGTTCAGAACGTCGAGGAACTCACTTCACGCCGAACCCAGGAAGAGATCATCGACATGCTGTCCAAGCTGGCAATAGGCGCAGGCAGCCCGGGTGTCTTGGATGTGGTGTTGGCGACCAACATGGTAAGCGTAGGAGTGGATATTCCCCGACTGGGGCTTATGGTTGTTAATGGCCAGCCAAAGGCCATTGCGGAATATATCCAAGCCACAAGTCGCGTTGGTCGCGGTTCGGTAAGCGGGCTCATCGTGTCGATCCTCAACAACGCGAAGGCACGGGATCGCTCCCGATTCGAAACCTTTTGCAGTTGGCATCAGACTCTCTACAAGGATGTAGAAGCAACGAGCGTGACGCCCTTTGCGTCACGGGCAAGAGATAAAGCTCTGCATGCGGCGCTCGTCGCCGCAGTGAGGCACCTCGCTCCCGGAATGTTGAACCGTCCGAACCTCAATGATGCGGCAATTCTGAAGGCGGAGGGGCTCATAGATCTGATAGTGGAACGAGCGGCGAGGATCGACCCGCAGGAAACTGCTGTCCGTCGCGAGCTGGAGCGAAAGTTGGAGCAGTGGATCGTACGCGCACCCAAAGACTACTGGCAGGATTACAGGGAGAGCACATCGCTCCTGATCAGCGCGGAGCGTGCGGCTTGGAAGAAGGCAGTCGGCTGGAAACCAGGATCGTCATGGCCAACACTCAATTCCATGAGAACCGTGGAAGCGGCCACACCGTTTCGACTAGCGGCAAAACTGAAAGCAAAGGGAGCAGACAATGGCGAATGATCTTCAAAACCTCCGAAGAAGCGCTGTGGTCTCTCTGTTCGGCCCAGGCTCAGTTGTCGACTTCCGTGCAGATAATGCCCCGGTTTCAGGTATGGCGGCGGGTTTGGAAGAATGGGATTCCTCCTTTCCACCTGCCGGGCTAGCTAACAAGCAGACCGTCAGAGAAACGCGGCTCCAGAAGAAGCTCAATGTTCAAGGATTTCGCCTTCCGCCCGTAATCGAAGAACGACGAAGCGACGAAGATCCGGATGTACGGCGTCTTGTTGCGGTGAGGTTTCCCGAATGGCTTCAATGCCCGGAGTGCGACCGAATAGCTCCGTCAAGGTTTTGGGCGGACGATCCTGGCAAGGCCTACCGGTATTGCGGCCCGTGTACTGCAAAGCGCCCTGGAAGCCAAAAACTATTTGTAATTCCCGTCCGGTTCGTCCTCGCCTGCCCCAACGGACATGTGGATGAATTCCCTTGGCATTGGTGGGTGGATCATAAGGCAGGTTGCAAGCACTCCGGCGACCTGTACCTCAAAGCTCAGGGTGCAGGTCTTGCAGGACTCAAATTGACTTGTCCGAAGTGTGAAGCATCAGCTTCAATGGACGGAATTTTTTCGAAGGCCACATGGGAACACTTCAAAACCTGCGATGGTCGTCGCCCGTGGCTGGCAGGTGCGGATGAAAGCTGCACGGAGCATGTGGTCGGCGTACAGCGGGGCGCTTCAAATCTGTATTTCCCGGTCACGCAATCAGCCCTAAGTATTCCTCCATGGTCTGATCGTCTACAGGAGAGTGTGGGGGACTATTGGAATACGTTGGTGAATATCGACAACACACAGCGCGAAGCGTTTATAGGAATGATGGCGAAGGGAGAGTTTGGTCCGATCCTTGATGAGCTCAAGATGTCGCCGGCGCAGCTGGCCGCTGCTGTAGAAAACAGGATAGAGAGTTACGGAGAAATCGACATCTCTGATCTCCGACCCGCCGAGTTCCGCCAATTCGTTGAAGACCCGGGTGATCGAATCGACCAAGACCTTGATTTTGAGATCAGGCGCGAGAGCGTCCCAGAAGCAATCGCGGGGTTGATTTCGACAGTAGTGAGGGCTGTACGCCTACGGGAAGTGAGAGCTATCACTGGGTTCACTCGCATCAACCCGCCAGGAGATGAAGATTCCCCGAAGATAGCAGCACTCTCCAAGAAGAAGCTTTCATGGCTTCCAGCGATAGAGGTTCGTGGTGAAGGCATCTTTCTTTCTCTCAACGAAGACCACCTGAGGAATTGGGAGAGTCGAAGTGAGGTGTCG
Source organism: uncultured Acidobacteriaceae bacterium (assembly GCA_963841095.1). GTDB lineage: Bacteria > Acidobacteriota > Terriglobia > Terriglobales > Acidobacteriaceae > Telmatobacter. The sequence goes on along the minus strand of CAWJBE010000007.1, from coordinate 225,059 downwards.
TCTCGGGCTGCTGAGTGCCACGAGAGATATCGCCAAGACTGGAAGTCGAGGCACGGAGCTGATAGCGAGCCGAGCCGGACCATCGAAGCACGGTACATGTTATGCCACACACTTTCACATGCGATCATGCGTCAGCTGACTCTGGAATGCGGTTATTCGAGTTCGTCGCTTCAAGAACGCATATATGCCGAGGCGGGCGAAAAGAGCATGGCTGGGGTTCTTATATACACAGCAACAACTGATTCTGATGGAACACTTGGGGGGCTTCAAAGACAGGGCACGGCCCAACGTATCGAGGGTATCTTGACGAGAGCAATCGCCGCGATGGAGTGGTGCTCGTCCGATCCGCTATGCATCACGGATATGATGGGCGCTCTTAATGCATTCTCTCATTCAGTGTGCCATGCCTGTGTCCTCTCTCCGGAGACGTCATGTGAGGCATTCAACTACTTCATGGATCGTTCGTACTTGGTTGGTACTCCTGAAGACAGATCAGTCGGATTCTTCTCCGGCTTGTTGGAGCAAAGCTAATGGCAACGCTCTGGCCTAGGACACTTCCAGCATCGATCAGAGGTGACCGGCGACGTCATGCGGAAGTTCGAGTCTTCGACAAACTTGCGAACGTGCTGGATGACAGTTACACGGTCTTTTATTCGAGCCCTTGGCTTGGAACCGACCATCTCGGCAACGAAAAGGACGGCGAGTGCGATTTTATGGTCGCTCACCCGCTTTTGGGATATCTGGCAATTGAAGTGAAGGGCGGTGGTATCAGTTTCGATCCGATTGATCGGCAGTGGTGGACAACTGACTCTAACGGTTTCCGATTCAAGATCAAAGACCCAGTCGAGCAGGCACGTAGTGCAAAGCATGAGCTTCTCAAAAAGGTAAAGAACCTGCCGGGTTGGCGTGACCGCTGGGTGCACAACAGTCACGGTGTCATCTTTACGGATGCAGCCACCGTGCCAGCGGACCTGGGAGCCGACAAGCCCCGTCACATCTTTTGCTGTTCTCACGAGTTTGCACATGGACTTCGGAATTGGATTGACTCGCGGATGAGGCCGAGTACCCCGGGTACAGGATCAAACAAACTCGGCAAGGATGGAATTGCTGCTTTCGAACGAATCCTTGCGCAACCCTTTAACCTTGGTTTCCGGCTTACCGGTGCGATGGAGGATGCGAAAGAGCAACTCGGAGTCCTAGAGCCATCTCAGTTCCATGTGCTTGAGGCGATTGCCGAGATCAGGCGCGTCGAGGCAAAAGGTGGTGCAGGGACAGGTAAAACGGTCCTCGCCATTGAGGAGGCTCGCCGAGCGGCGCAGTCTGGGCGACGAACTCTTCTTACCTGCCACAGCCAGCCATTGGCAAACGAACTGAGCCGACGGAGTGGTGTTCAGGCCAATTTGACCGTGGCCTGTCTCCACACTATCTCCATGGAGACTGTGATAGAAGCGCGAATTCCGGTTCCATCAGGCTCGGAACGAACCAGTCGATTTTTTGACGTGGAGCTCCCCGGGCTCTTCTTGGATGCTTTGGCACTCCGTCCAGATCTTCGGTGGGAACATGTGGTCATAGACGAGGGACAGGATCTCGTCGAAAGTTGGTGGATTGCCATCGATGCAGCAATCGCTGACGAAGGAGTACTACGTATCTTCTCAGACACCAATCAGCGTGTTTATCCAGGAATAAGAGTACCTTCAGCAGACCTGTATGTCGTTCCGATCAGGCTGACGCGAAATCTGCGCAATACAAAGGCAATTCATGACGCTGCGTCGATGCATTATGAAGGTCCTGAGATTGTCGCAGAGGGTCCGAATGGCTTACCTGTGAACTGGATTGAAGCTGACACAGAAGGGGCGATGATCTCTGCTGCCTATAAAGAGGTACGGCGCTTGATTTATCAGGAAGAGGTCGCTACAGGGGATATTGCCGTTCTACTGCCGGACCCCGGATGGGTCGAGAAATTCCAAGTAGCCGCTTCGCGTTCTAACTTGGAGTTTGCAAACTGCGAGGATCTTGAGACCGAGCGCACAGTAGTGGACACCGTCCAGCGCTTTAAGGGATTGGAGAGGCCTGCCGTTGTTCTGGTCGCAGGCGGCGCCGACCTAGTGAATCCGGAACTCGCCTATGTTGGACTCTCAAGGCCACGTTTTTACTTATCAGTAATTGCGCATCCGATCGAAGTGAAATGGCTCAAGGGAGGTCTGGCGACCACATCTATCTGAAGGCACACCGCCGAGTTCATAGGCGTGCTGCTGCAACTGAAATCACGAATTTCCGAGAAGCTAAAACGGAGAGGGCCTGCGAGCCTTATTGCGCTGGGTGGGCCGAACAGAATCACGAAATTTTGCTCCCGTGAGTGGATCAGGTGGGACGCCAAATTACGTCTCATCTGATAGACTTTATCTTGTCGTTGCGTTGGCCTGATTTGGTGTCCACTTTGGTGTCCACCTGGTGTCCACAAAGACCAAAAATTGAGTCCACAGCAGCGAAATGATAGAAATGAGCGAAAATAGCGAAAGCTGCGAAACGCTTGATTCTATGTGACGTATAACCAAGTTGTTGAAAAACAATCTGGGGACGTAGCTCAGTTGGTCAGAGCGCTGCCCTGTCACGGCAGAGGTCGCGGGTTCGAGCCCCGTCGTCCCCGCCATTGAATCTAAAGTATTTATAATTAAACGGCGACCTAGAAAGGCAATCAAATCAGGGTTCGATCTTGGCCGAATTGGCCCGTCTACTGCTTTGTTTGAGGGTGTTCTTCACCCTTTTACTCGACCGCGCCTGACAGCATCCCCCGAAGCCTTGTTCGGTCTTTTTTGTTGGAGTTCACCTCCCGTTGGCGCCACATCAAATCGCGCTGAACGAGATCCCTCGCCTCTGGCGTTGCACTGCGCAGATATTAACCTTCGATTGTTGACATAGCTCCGAGGAAGTTGATATCACCCAAGCAGTCCACTGGGCGCGGATCACTTGATGCGTCCGTAAACAAGGAGATCTCTCGCAATGTTTACTCCAAAAGGAAAGTTCGGCTGGTACGAGCTTATGACCAGCGACACGAAAGCCGCAGGCAAGTTTTACTCTGACGTTGTGGGCTGGACTACCCAGGAAATGCCGGGCAGCGACGGCCCCTCGTACACCACTTTCAATCTCGATGGCGCTGGAATGGCCGGAATGTTAAATATCCCCGGACACGTCGCGTGGGTAGGCTACATCTCGGTTGACGATGTAGATGCTCACGTTGAAAAGATCGTTGAGGCCGGCGGCAAATTATGGAAACCCGCCACGGACGTTCCGGGAATTCTTCGTTTCGCCGTCTTGTCCGACCCACAGGGCGCTGCGATTGTGGTGTTCACGCCCAACCCGGAGATGCCCTCGCCGAAACGCCCCGCACCGCCGACCCCCGGCACTATCGGCTGGCATGAACTCTATACAACTGACGTCGAGGCAGGATTCAATTTTTACAACAAGCTTTTTGGCTGGACGAAGGTTAGCGATATGGACATGGGCCCGATGGGTATCTATCGCATCTTCGACGAAGGCGACCACAAGGAAATGGGGGATGGCGGGATGATGACGAAAGCGCCGCACATGCCCGTTTCATGCTGGAACTTCTACTTCAACGTCGACTCCATCAAAGCAGCAATCAAACGCGTTGAATCAGGTGGCGGGAAGGTTGTTAACGGTCCAATGCAGGTGCCTGGAGGGGCTTGGATCATCCAGGGCCAGGATCCCCAGGGGGCAATGTTCTCCCTGGTCAGTAACAAGGAATAAAGCGCGCTGTTGCGCCGCGCGCCCATTCGCCGATTGCATTTCCGCTTATTGAAACGCGCGACTGAGGCCGGTGATGTCGAGGCCGGCGAGAAACTTTTGCGCCTCATCCGAAAGCTGTCCGTATGCGGCAGCTTTTTGCGCATCGGAATGGAGCTGATCGATGCGAAGCATGATGGAAACGGGATGTGCTCCGGCGCCAGAAAGTTCGTCGCTTTGCGGTTTAAGAAAAAGGAATCCGAAGCGGCTATTTGATGTGACGGGCTGAAACTGCGTGCAGGATGAAGGGGTGCATGCGGCGGTAACCACGATGCTGTCTGTGACTCCGTCATTGTAGAAGCCGGTGCTGAACGGGATGGATTTTCCGCCGGCGGTGACAAACAATCGGGAAGTGAGAGTCTCCGGTTGTAGACCACGCGCTAGCCAGCACTGCTGCGCGTCGTGGAAATAGATGAGCGGCGCGACCCAGACACCGAGGATGATTTCGCCGGATCCGGGCGCAGAGTAGGCTCCGCTCTCGACGACGATGTTGCCGTTCTGCTGTTCGTACCAGGTGCGTGTGAGCGTGAAGGCACCAACCTGTCTGGGCATGCGGACTGCAAGAGACTCCGGTGAGCGTAGGGTTTTTCGGCTATAGCTGAGAGCAGAGGAAGGAAGCGAAAAAGCCGAGAGCAAAGTGGCGGCGAAGGCTACGCACTTGAAGAAGGTGATCCGGTTTGGCATAGCGAGAGTTGCGGGGTCGGACGCCCTTTCTCCAGGAGAAAAATTTTGCGGAGTGTATCGCGCCAGAGCCATGAAAAGAAGCGTGGCAACCAAGAATAGACAGGAGCCGATCACGTAGTCGGCCTGCTTGGCCATGTTTTCAAGAGCGGGATGGCCCAGAGCAACTCGATAGTAAAGGACGAGAAAGCAAAGCCTGATGAAGTTGAACAGGTAACCGAGAAGCACTGCACCGGAAACATACGCTATCCAACGGTAGATCGAGACACGCTTGAGATAGCCGAAGATCAACGCAACATAGCCCATGGTGACGGCCCCGCGAATGCCGTCGCAGCCGGGTGCGATGAACATGCCGAAGTCCGGCGAAAACATGAGGCGGAGCTGGGGAGTGGTGGGCACGAGGCCGATGAGCGTTGCAAATGACCTGGCGACGCGGGCGGAGGCATCTTGCAGCGGAATGTCAATTAGCCCGTTGGAGAGGATGGGCACAGGCTGGCAAAGGAGCAATAATCCCAGCGGGAACCAAGTATTGCGCCACACGCGCGCGCCGGCAAAGAGCAAAATTACTCCGCTTGCATAGATATAGACCGGCAAGGAAACGGGGATGAAGGAGACGGCTAGTCTTCCAGCGACCGCGAGGAGCATGGAGTTGAGCCGGAGCAGGCTTAGAAAATAGGAAAGCGCGATGACGAGCAGACCCCACCATGTGCCACGCAACTCCCAGTTGCAACGGCGCCAAACGAGAAGGGTGAGCACAATGGCGGCCGGAGGGATCAACATTCCGATGGAACGAAGCGGATCGGTCGTCCAAATTGACCAAAGAACAAGAAGCTCGCGATAGATTCCCAGGCAGCCGGCCGCAGTGAGGAAGGCGATGCTAAACCAGAGCGCAAAAGACGGCGCTGCCGGCCTTGCGGACTCAAGGGGAATTCCGCCCGGCACCGGAGATATCAGGACTGCCCTTTGCGCCATTGTTGCTTGGAATCCTTTCCTCGATATGATGGCATTCTTTTGCGCGCCACGCGATTGATTGCTGCCCTTTGTCCCGCGGCGCCGTAGCCAAAGTGTCACAGTTCCACTCGAGCGCACGCAGCATGATTACGGCTGAAGCGGCGGGCCGGCCATGGGTGTCTTCACCGGCGCGGCGATTCCAATGAACTGGGTAAGTGTGTCGGTTCCGAAGTTCGAGACCCAGATGTTTCCGCTTGCGTCGATGGCGAGCCCATAGGGTTGAAGCATTGCTGCGTCATTTCCGAATCCGGTTGAAGGTGAGAGGAATGCGCCCGGCGTAGCGCTGGATGAGCCGGCGAGTTCAGAGAGCGACTTGCCGAGATAGTTTGCGACCCAGACGGTTCCGGCTCCATCCACGGCGATTGCCTGGGGGTGGTTGACGCCGCCGCCGGTAGCCGCGTCGAGTTCAAGCGTTCCGCAGGTGTTTACTTCGCTGATGCTGTTGCCGTAATAATTGGCGATCCAGACATTGCCAGCCTGATCGGTGGCGATGCCAGAGGCCCCATTGCAATCACAGCTGTAGTTAGTAGATTCGGAGCCGTCGGCTGAGATTTTGGTGATGGGAAGAGCGCCTGCCTGGTTGGCTACCCAGGCGTTGTGCGCGGAGTCGACAGCCACCGCGACGGGAAATGTGAGGGATGTTCCGCCCCATCCGGTCGATGGGGAAAGCGGCGAGCCCGAGCTGGAAAGAAGGGAGACCTTGGAGTTGCCGTAATCGGCAATCCACATGTTGCCGTTGGTATCGGCTGCGACGGCGATAGGGAAATCGATTCCCCCGCCGGTTAATTCTGGAGCTAACGCCACTCCCGAAGAGTTCAGCTCGGTGACGTCACCGTTCCCGCTGTTCGGATTGGTCTGCTCATTGGCGATCCAAACATTACCCAGAGTGTCGAGGGCCATACCATAGGACTGATTAATGCCGTAGCCGGCGATGCCGGAAGGAAAGGCACTTGCGCCTGTAGGCAGGAACTCAGACACCGAATTGAAGTAGCTGGAAACCCAGACATTGCCCGAAGCAGCAACGCTGACGGATGCGGGTGAAGCCAAGCCTCCGCCGCTGATGGTGTTGTGGAGCATCCAGTCAGGCGGGGCCGCGGAGAGAGCAGGAGAGAATGCAGCGCTGCCCGAGGCAAGCGCATAGATGGCGGCGACGTTGTTTGCAGGGTTGTGAGCGATGTTGAGGGCTGCATCGAGTGTGTTGGTGGGAACTGTTTTGCCGGAGTTTGCGGCGGTGAACAGCGTTGAGCAGGAAGCGCTGCCGCTCGAGCCAGTGCACGAGAACAGGGCATTGGCGAGAGTATTCAGTTTGCTGGTGGGCACGGTGAGGTTTGAGGGATTGCCGGAACCCGGCGAGATGCCGGTGGCAGGGTTAACAAGGCTGTTGGCAATGAGGAAGGCATTGTCAATCCCGGTGGTGTTGGTGCAAGTGGCGCCAACGTCTCCACCGCTGGACATGAATGAAGCGAGGGCCCAAACGGCCGCTGCGGTTGTGATCTCGTTGAGAACGAAGGTGCTGCCGAGGCTGATGCTGCCGCAGGGGCCAAGTGCGGTCATGAGCCAGCGCGATGAACTAGTGGGGCCCGAACCGAATTGACCTCCCTTCGATAGCAGGTAAACAGGAGTTTGCGCCGACGGACAGGTGTAACCGGCGGGAACCGTGAACGTTCCGTTTGCAGCGGTGGTGAGAGTGGTGTTGAGCAACGTGGCCGGCGCCGAGCCGTTACCGGCGATGCCCGCGGCGTAAAGCTGAACTGAAGCTCCACTGACAGGTTGCGAGCCTGCGAGAACTTTTGCTGAAAACGATGCGCCAGCGATCGGCGTTCTGGCCGCACAGGATACCGGGGTGCTGGAGACAGTGCTGGGGGTGCAACTGCCTCCGGTTGAGCCACCACTGCCGGGCGAAACGATGACGCCACCGCAGCCGGCGACTAAAGCCAAAGAAATAGAGACCGATGGGATGAAGAGAATACGGGACAATTTCATCATCGTATTCCAAGTCCGGATGCCTGAACCCCGAACCAAAAGCGCGAAAGTTGAGAGGCCTTGCGCCGAATTTCCCTCAGAAAGACTAGGACTTGCGACGGCGAGATGACCTGAGGCCGACTGCGAACGCGCCGATAGCGGCTACCGCGGCCAGCACGACGGTGGGAGACTCAGGAGAATCGACGCATCCACCCTGCGCGTGGAGCGGCAAGGCAACGGCCAGCGAAACTACGGCCAGGAGAAGACCGAAGCGGGGAATCATGAGCATCTCCTTGATTGCGATTGTCTTATTGCCAACGCAAAGCCAGCTTTAGCAGTGGTTCAGAGCCGCAGCGAATACAGATAGGATACACACAAAAATCGTCAATGACGCGAGTTGGGCAGTATCGATTGTGGTTACGAATGTGGGATATACGAAAGGGCTCTGGCTATGCCAGTGCCAACTGGCGGTCAGGGCGGAGAGAAGAACGGAGTTCTGGGCTGACCGCTGATCGATCAGCGACGACAGTGGCGGGAACCGAGGGCCGCACTGTGGGGTTATTGCCAGACGACGGCTTCGCTGAGAGCCAGATCGATGCGTCCGAGAGTTTCGGCGGAGAGCATGACCCCGACGGCGCGGATGTTGTCTGCGATCTGCTCCGGGCGGGATGCGCCGATGATGGCAGAAGCCACCTCCGGCCTGCGAAGCACCCACGCCAATGCCAATTGCGCCATGGCAAGGCCGAGATCGGCGGCGATGGGCTTGAGGCGCGCCACGGCGGCGAGCAGAGAATCGGAACGGTAATGGCGGCCAGCCGTCTCCATAAACATATTCATCTTGCTGTTGGCGGCACGGCTTTCCGGTGGAGGGGGTTGGCCGGGCGCATATTTTCCCGTGAGTACGCCATGCGCGAGCGGAGAAAACGCCAGGTTCCCAATGCCGTGACGGGCACATGCGGGAAAGACTTCGGCCTCAGGTTTGCGCCAGAGCATAGAGTACTGTGGCTGGCTCGAAGAGAAGGGAATGAGGCCGCCGCTGGCGGAGATCGCCGCTGCCGCGTCGATTTGTGCGGCGGTCCATTCGCTGAATCCGATGGCGCGTACCTTACCCGCCCTTACGGCAGCGTCCAGCGCAGTGATGGTTTCTTCAAGCGGAGTCTCTTTGTCGAAGCGATGGCATTGATAAAGATCGATGGTCTCGGTATGCAGGCGCTCGAGCGAGCGATTCAACTGCTTTTCGATTTGCGCTGCGGACAGGCCGTGGTCCGGATCGTCACCGACGGGGAAATATAGCTTTGTCGCGATCAGGTACTTGTCGCGCGGATAGCCTTTGAGTGCTTCTCCCAACACACGCTCGGCCTCGCCGGCTCCATATTGATTTGCAGTGTCGAAGAGGGTGATGCCGTGGTCCAGCGCAGCATGGATGCAACGAATTGCCGGCTCGCGCGCGACGCCGCCGGCCACCGTGAGCCAGGTGCCGAAACTCAGCTCCGATACTTGAAGCGGGCTGTTGCCCAGACGGCGATATTGCATTTTCGCTCTTTCATCGGAGTGCAAATTGAACGGATCAACGGCGGCGCAGAGATTGCAGATTGCTATCCGATCGGTTGGACCGTTCCTTTGCCTACCAGCTCTTCAACACGCTCAACCCAGCCGCGATCCGCGGTTACGCTCAAGCCATCGGGCTCAAGAATGATCGCGTACTCACCCTTCTTTTCGAGATGGAGCATCACTTTACCTGGTCCGGGCGCAGCGTCTGCCGCGCTTTTAAGGCCGGAAAGCATCTCCTCTGTGACGCGATCGAGATTGATGCGGATACGAATGCCGGTGGGCAGCTTGACCTGTACCTCTTCGAGCGCCTGAATCTGGCTTATAGCGATCTTCGGCGCCGCATCTTCATCGCCCATCAGCATTCCGCGCACCAGGACCGGGGCTTCAATTTTTAGCTGCTGCGCGAGACGCTCGTAATCCCGCGCGAAGCAGATGAGGTCAATTTTTCCGGTTGCGTCTTCGAGGGCTGCCTGCGCGTAGAGCCGCTGATCGCGGCGGCTTTTCTGAACGCGGAGGCCGTGAATAATTCCCGCGACCTGGATTTCGTCGGCCGTATCCTGTTGCGCGCCCCAGCGCCGCTCCGGCGGCTTGCGCTCAAGCGCTTCAGCGGTGGAGATTACGCCCGTGAGATTGCGCAGCTTCTCGGCGTACTTGTCGAGCGGGTGCCCGGACACGAAGAATCCGAGAACTTCTTTCTCGTTGGCCAGGCGCTCGCCCTCTTCCCAATCAGGAGAGGGCGGGAGGCCATCCGCGTCGCGTCCGCGAGCAGGCGTCTCGTCGAATAGTCCGAAGAGACCGCTCTGGCCTTGCTCCGCATCGCGCTGCGCCTTCTGCGCCCGCTCAATGGCCTTGTCGACAGCCGCAGTCAATTGCGAGCGTTTGCCGAGCGAGTCCAGGGCGCCCGCCTTGATCAGCGATTCAATGACTCGCTTGTTCATAACGCGGAGATCGACTTTTTCGCAGAACTCCCAAAAGCTCCTGAACTGTCCGCCAACTTCCTTGCGGGCTTTCAAGATTGACTCGATTGCATTGCCGCCAACATTTTTGACCGCTGCGAGCCCGAAGCGAATGGCTTCGCCGTGCGGGGTGAATTGCGCGCCGGAAACTTGAACGTCAGGCGGCTCGACGCGAATTCCCATCTCGCGGCATTCGCCGATGTACTTGACGACACTGTCGGGCTTCGATGTTTCGGACGTGAGGAGCGCGGCCATGAACTCAAGCGGATAATGTGTCTTCAAATAGGCTGTTTGATAGGCCACCAGCGCGTAGGCCGCCGAGTGCGACTTGTTGAATCCGTAGCCGGAAAACTTCTCCATCTGATCGAAGATTTCGCCCACGGCCGCTTTCGGATGTCCCAGCTTTGCGGCGCCATTCATAAAACGATCTCGCTGCTCGGCCATCGCCTTGGGATCTTTTTTCCCCATCGCCCGCCGCAGCAGATCGGCCTCGCCCAGCGAATAGCTCGCCAGAACGTTGGCGATCCGCATCACCTGTTCCTGATAGACAATAACGCCCAGCGAATCCTTCAGAATTCCTTCGAGCTCCGGCAGGAGAAACTCGACCTTCCGCCGCCCCCACTTCCGCTCAACGAAATCGTCGATCATGCTCATCGGTCCCGGCCGGTAGAGCGCGTTCAAGGCAGTCAGTTCTTCGACGGTATCGGGCTTGTAGCGCCGCAAAATGTCGCGCATCCCGCTCGATTCAAACTGGAACACGCCCGAGGTGAGTGCCGTGTGAAATACGCGCTTGAAGGTTTCAGGATCGTCCAAGGGCAACGTGTCGATGTCCAGCTTCTCACTGCGCGTCTGCTCAATGAGCCTGAGGCAATCGGTAATCACCGTCAGCGTTGCTAAGCCCAGGAAGTCCATCTTCAGCAAGCCCATCTTTTCCACGGACTTCATGTCATAGGCGGTTACAACTTCGTCGTTCTTTGTGCGATTGAGCGGCACCAGTTCCGTGAGTGGACGCGGTGCGATGACTACAGCCGATGCGTGCACGCCGGCACCGCGCACGAGCCCCTCCAGCTTTTTGGCTGTGTCGATCAGCTCACGAATCTGCTTGTCGTTGTCATAGGCTTTGCGCAGGTCGGGCGACTCTTCGAGGGCCGCGTCGAGCGTCATGCCGACCGTCGCCGGCACGAGCTTGGCAATCCGGTCCACATCGCCATAGGGCATGTCGAGAGCGCGGCCGCAGTCTTTGATTGCCGCCTTGGCAGCCATAGTGTTGAACGTGATGATCTGGGCTACCTGCTCGCGCCCGTATTTGCGCGTGACGTAATCGATCACCTCGCCGCGGCGGTTCATACAGAAGTCGACGTCAATGTCTGGCATGGTGACGCGCTCAGGATTCAGGAAGCGTTCGAAGAGCAGCACGTTCTGCAGAGGATCGATGTTGGTGATCTCCATGACATAGGCCACCAGCGATCCAGTTGCCGATCCGCGCCCTGGGCCGACGGGGATGCCATGATCGCGCGCGTATTTGATGAAGTCCCAGACGATGAGGAAGTAGCCCGAGTAATTCATCTGCTTAATGATGCCGATTTCGTAATTGAGTCGTGCCTCGTACTCCTCGACCGTTGAGCGCCGCACGCCGCGCAACTCCAGTTGCCGCACGGCAGTGTCGAAGCGTTTCCGCATTCCTGTGCGGCACACTTCCTCAAAGTAGCTGTCGATGGTGTGGCCTTGCGGCACGGCGAACTCAGGGAACGGAGTGTCAACGGGGCGGAGTTTGAAGTCGCAGCGCTCGGCAATCTGCATGGTGCGCTGCACTACTTCGGGGGAATCCTTGAACAACTGGGCCATTTCGTCGGCGCTCTTGACGAAGAATTGGTCGCTGTCAAACTTGAGGCGATTGGGCTCGTGAATCTTTGAGCCTGTTTGCACGCAGAGCATCACGTCGTGAGCGTGCGAGTCCTCACCGCACAGGTAGTGCGAATCATTGGTGGCGACGAGCGGAATGTCGAGCTCTTGCTCGAGGCGGTACAGGTCGTTGCGGATCCTGATTTCCGGTTCGAGGCCCTGATCCTGAATCTCAAGAAAGAAATTGCCTTTGCCGAAGATGTCCTGATACCGCAATGCGGAGGCTACAGCATCCTCGTATTTGCCGGCCACGAGCGATTCGCACAATTCACCACTGAGGCAGCCGGAAAAGCCGATCAAACCATTGCAGTTTTCGGCGAGATATTTCTTGCTCACGCGCGGCCGCCGATAAAAGCCATGCAGCGACGCCTCGGACGTTAGCCGGATCAGATTCCGGTATCCCTCCTCGTTTTCGGCCAGCACAAGCAGGTGGTTGTACTCGTCTTTCGGCGTTTCGGCGCGGTGGTCCTCGGCCTTGCACACGTATAACTCGCAGCCCAGGATTGGCTTGATCCCTTTTTCTTTGGCTGCATTGAAGAAGTGGACCGCCCCATAGATATTTCCGTGGTCGGTCATGGCTACGGATTTTTGCCCCAGGGCGGCCACGCGATCGATGAGTTTGTAGACGTCGCACGCGCCGTCGAGGAGGGAATACTCGGTGTGCAGATGGAGGTGGGTGAACTCGGACATGGCTAGATTGATTCTAGCTGCGAGGCGTGAGGCGTGAAGCTGTCAAGGCTGCGGTTGAAATCTAGGGCGAATTAAGAACATTGAGTTTTGCATGGCGGTGTGGATCAAGGATATCTCGCCGTATGCCGTGCGCAGTCTTCCGCGCCACTCCGCGATGTGCAACCACGCGCAAGCACACCTATCACAGCGAGTTCGCCTAATAGCGCGATGCACCCTAGGCCTTTGTCACATCGCCGCTGCATTCGGGATGACCGCAACGGCAAATGACCTCGACTCGGTCTCCGATGCCCTCGCAATGGGCGCTGCAGTATTTCGATCCGTCGGTTGGAACACAGCTACAAGCAGCATTTGCGCATTTCTTCTTATTGGCCATGGCTCACCACCCGATCTGTTCGGGCCACAGGCCCGGCACAGACCCACTGCATTATAGGACGGATTTCGAGCGAAGGGAGGGGATGGATGTTGAAAATAGTAGGAGCGAACTCGTTCATCGAGTGTTTCACCCGGCCGACCTGAGTGGGAAGCCGGTACATCGATTCAGCGGCGGCTACCGGGCTTTTCCAGCGTGGCCATGCGGCATTGCCCCTCAGGGAGCACGATTTAGTTACCGGTCACTTGGCGCACAAGTAGCTTCCGCGCAACCGCTCGCGGCCCTTCTTCTCCACTCCAGGCTTTGCCGCTATTGCGGTTACACGTTCGTCACATCTCCGTCGCAGTCCTTGTGTCCGCAGTGGCAAACCACATCGGTTCGCTCCTCGGCTCCCGCGCAATACGCGCTGCAATACTTCGATCCATCAGCGGGAATGCAATCACAGGGGGGATTCGCACACTTCTCCTTTTCTGCCATATTGAGCTCTCCTCTGTCCGTCCTGGTTTGACCCTGCCAAGAGCGGACATGGCGATTTCGATGCAACCTTCCGCTGAGAGGATGGAAGCGATGCGCATTTGCAAATCGATACCAGGCACTATAATCGACAAGACCAAAAGGGACAGGAGTTTGAGGATGGAACGGGGACGGTCAAGATTGCGGAGACGAGAGTTTTTGAAGGTGTGCGCCGCGGCAACGGCAGGAACGGTGGCACCTTTTGGCGGCCTGATGGAGGCGACGAGGGCGCTGGCCGCAGAGGCTGCGTTGGCCGACGGACGCCCAGGAGCGAATGCCGTCAAGAATGTTCGTCCGGAGATCGGTACCGGATGGCGTGGGCATATGTTTCCGGGAGCTGTTGCCCCGTTCGGATTGGTGCAACTGAGCCCCGACACTGCAGGTCCGCCGGAGACTCGGTGGAATACGAGAGGCGATTACACGGGATGGGATCATTGCCCCGGCTACTACTACCCGGACAACGTGGTGATCGGCTTTAGCCACACGCACGTGCAGGGGACCGGTGGGGGCGATTTGGGCGACATTCTGCTGATGCCGGTTGTGGAGGGGAAGAACTGGTCGTTCGATTCGGGGATTCCGCAAGATCTGGCCGAGGAACAGATTGAGGCGCTGGGGTTGAACTCAGGGTGGGTGTTCGACAAGGGAGTGCCAGGGTACCGGTCGTTTTTTACGCATGAACGGGAGACGGCGCGCGCAGGGTACTACAGCGTTCATCTGCTTACACCCGATGTTGAGGCAGAACTCACCGCGACCACACGCTGCGGAATGCACCGGTACAGCTATCCAGAATTGCCGGCAGGGACGGGCCGCGGAGTGATTCTGGATCTGGCGCATGGCATTGGATGCAAGGTGTATCACGCTGAGCTAAAGATCGAGAGCGCGACGCGGATCAGCGGCATGAAGGCGACGCACGGGTGGGCGGAGGACAAGCAGGTTTATTTCGTGTTGGAATTTTCGCGACCAATCACACATATGGATGTGAGTGTGGACGGCGCCGTGAGTTCCGCTGCTGCGGGAAGCGAACACAAGGGGACGGAGGTCAAGGCGATCCTGGGTCATGAGCCGGGCGCAGAGCCTCTGGTGATTCGCGTGGGAGTGTCGTGCACAAGCGTGGAAGGCGCAGCGAAGAATCTAGCAGCTGAGGTTCCAGGCTGGGACTTTGACGCAGTGGCGCGGGGAGCGGAGCTTGAATGGAGCAAAGCGCTGGCCGTGCTTGATGCCGAGCTACCCAGCAAAGAGCTGACCGAGACCTTCTATACCGACGCATATCGCGGACTAGTGGCCCCAGCAACGTTCAACGATGTGGACCTGACTTATCGAGGCCAGGATCGGCAGAATCACTCGAATCCAGGCTTTACCAAATACACGACGCTCTCAATTTGGGACATTTACCGCGGCGAAGTTCCGTTCATCATGCTGACGCAGCCGCACAGGACCAGCGACATCGTGAAAACGCTGGTTGCCGATTATGAGCAGCTTGGCCTGCATACGCTGCCCATGTGGCCGCTGTGGGGGAACGAGACGTGGAGCATGACGGGATTCCACGCGGCGGGGATGATCGTGGCGGCGTACACACGGGGTTTTCGCGACTTTGATGCGGAGGCCGCCTACGCGGCAATTCGCGACACGGCGCTGGGAGCTAGGGACACTGCACCAGCGGGCGCCAGCAAGCGAGACATCGGCCGCGCTCAGGACAACGGAAAGCTGCAGGAGGCGTTTCGGCAGTTCGGCTATGTGCCGATGGACCTGAAGGGGGGAGCCGTCTCCTGCACGCTCGACTTCTCGTATGACTACTGGTGCGCGGGCGCGATGGCCGAGTTGCTGGGAAAGCACGACGACGCAGCGATGTTCTACAAGCTAGGCCAGAACTACAAGAATGTCTACGATGCATCAACCGGATTTATGCGTGGCAAGACGCAAGACGGCAAGTGGCGCGATCCGTTCGAGCCCGATATCGAATATCCCGAGTACGTGGAAACGGATGCCTGGCAGGCTAGCTTCAGCGTTCCGCACGATGTGCGGGGCCTGATCGATCTTCACGGCGGAGATGAGGCGTTTATCGCCAAACTCGACGGCTTGTTTACCGCGCCATCGTATGTTTCCGGCCCTCCGTGGCCGCAGCCGGACATCAGCGGCATGGTGGGCCAGGATGCACAAGGGAACGAGCCGAGCAACCACAATCCGTATTTGTACCCGTTTGCGGGCGCAGCATGGAAGACGCAGTATTGGGTGCGCAAGGTCGCCGGACTCTACAACAACACGCCTGCCGGCATTCCGGGCAACGACGATTGCGGGCAGTTGGCAAGTTGGTTTGTCTTCGCGGCGCTGGGGTTCTATCCAGTAAATGCGGCGACAGGGGTTTATGTGATTGGCAGTCCAATTGTGAATCGGGCAGCCATACGCAATCCAGGGACCGGAAAGACGTTCACCATTGTGGCTGAGAATAATTCGCAGGACAACGTATATATCCAGAGCGCGGAGTTGAATGGCAGGGAGTGGACTCGTTCCTGGCTCACGCATGAGCAGATTGTTGCCGGGGGAGAGATGCACTTTCGCATGGGCGGCAAGCCGAACAAGGAGTGGGCATCAGCACCAGCCGACCGGCCGCCTTCAGGGTTGGTGAAGGCTGGGTTGGCGAAGGGCTGAGGTGGAATCCAGAACGCGGCGCGGTCAGGTTGGGTATTAGGATGGGTGGGCAGACAGGTACCCCGCCCATCTCTCCTGTCGTTTCATTTCGCTAGTTGGTATACTTAGAGATGTGACTACGACTGTGCTCGAATCCGTTCCCCATCACGGCTCAGCCGGGCCTTCCCCCAGCAAAAAGAGGGTGTTGCTGCTCAAACCGCGCGGCTTCTGCGCCGGGGTGGTCCGCGCCATCGACATTGTGAAGATTGCATTGGAGACGTTTGGCGCTCCCATTTACGTTCGGCGCGAGATTGTGCATAACCGCTATGTTGTGAATGAATTAGCGGAAAAAGGCGCGATCTTTGTGCATGAGATCGACGATGTACCAGACGGCCAGAGGGTGATTTACAGCGCCCATGGGGTTTCGCCTGCCGTGCGCGAGCGCAGCAAGGGGCGCAATCTAAAGGTGATCGACGCGACATGCCCGCTGGTGACCAAGGTGCACTTTGAGGCGGTGAAGTTCGCCAAGGAGGGCTACTCGCTGGTTCTTATCGGGCACCGCGATCACGACGAGATTGAGGGGACGTTGGGCGAGGCTCCCGATGTGACCCATGTAGTTTCAAACGTGGCCGAAGTCGCGGTCTTAGAGGTTCCAGACCCCAACCGGGTAGCTTACCTGACGCAGACCACACTCAGCCTGGATGAGGCGCGCGACATTATCCACGCGCTCAAGATGAAGTATCCCAATATCGTGGGGCCGCACTCCCAGGACATTTGCTACGCCACCGAAAATCGCCAGGTGGCAGTGCGCAATGTTGCCCACAAGGCTGAACTGGTTCTTGTGGTGGGCTCGACGAACAGCTCCAACTCCAACCGCCTCGTCGAGGTATCGCGCAACCTTGGCACCATCGGGTATCTCATCGATAACTCCCAGGCCATCAACCCGGAATGGCTGGTGGGTGTTGAAAACGTCGCAGTGACTGCCGGCGCTTCAGCCCCCGAGATCCTGGTTGAGGATGTGGTGGATTATTTGCGTCAAAACGGCTACGAAAACGTCGAAGAAGTAGAGGTTATGCCGGAAAATGTGCGCTTCGGCTTACCTCCTGAGATTGTGCAGGCCATTGGCAGCGCAGGCGGCGCCGAACCTGTTCCCGTACGCTGAGAGCACAGATCGTGCAGCAGCCAGCCAAACGCGCGGGGATTTGCCCAGGAGCCGGAACCGGGCGGGAGTTCTCATCGTTCCGGGGAAGAGTTGAGACATTTCAGATTTCATGACTCCAGAGCACCAGACACAAGCCGCGGCACCGCGATTCGGCCGGCTCGACGCAGACATAGCCGACGTTGAGTCGTCGATTGCGGGCGCGCGCGACTTTCTTTTGTCGCTGCAGCATCCCGACGGTTACTGGTGCGGCGAGCTCGAAGCCGACTCGATGCTGGAGGCGGACTATATTTTTCTGCATGTGCTGCTTGAGAGCGGCGATCCGGGACGGCTGAAACGGGCCTGTACCGAGATGATGCGCTATCAGAACGAAGATGGAAGCTGGAGCATCTATCCGGGTGGGCCGGGAAATGTCTCGCTCTCGGTGAAGTGCTATTTTTCAGCCAAGCTGATGGGGTTTAGCGGAGATGATCCGGCGCTGAAGAAGTGCCGCAAGTGGGTTCTGGCGCACGGCGGCGTGACGGCGTGCAACACCTTTACCAAGATGTATCTTTGCGCACTAGGGCAGTACGACTACGACGCCGTGCCGGCCATTCCTCCGGAGATCGTCCTCTTTCCCAATTGGTTCTACTTCAATATTTACGAAATCTCGTCGTGGTCGCGTTCGATTCTTGTGCCGCTGGCGATCATGTACGCCAAAAAGCCGTTCAAGAAGATTCCGCCGGAGCATGGGATTGACGAGCTGTTTGTCGGCGGCCGCGCCAACTCCAAATTGCGGTTGCGCAGGGACCGCACAAAGCTCTTCTGCTGGCGCAATTTTTTCATCGTGCTAGACCGGGTGATGCATTGGTCTGAAGCGATTCATATCCGCCCGCTGCGCAAGCTGGCGATGAAGCGCGCGGAAAAGTGGATGCTGGAGCGACTGGAGATGACCGACGGCCTGGGGGCGATTTATCCGGCCATGCTCAATGCGATTATTGCGCTGCGCTGCCTGGGTTACTCCGAAGACGATCCGCAGGTGATAAGAGCGCGCGACGAGTTTGAGAAGCTGGGGATTGAACAGCCACCGACGCCAGAGATGCCCGAGCCGACCTTCCGCATGCAACCCTGCATGAGCCCGGTGTGGGATACGGCGCAAGCGGTCTATGCGCTGGGAGAGGCAGGCGTGTCGCGCAAGGATCCGCACCTGCTGAAGGCTGTGGACTGGATGCTTGCGAAGGAAGTGCGCCACAAGGGCGACTGGGCTGTGAAGGCGCACAAGTGCGATCCGGGAGGATGGTACTTCGAGTTCAACAATGAGTTTTACCCGGATACCGATGATACAGCGCAGGTTCTGCTCGCGCTGAACAAGGTGGACAACCCCCGCGAGCGCTACCAGCACCAGGTAGCCGAGCGTGCGATTCAGTGGGTGCTCGCCATGCAGTGCGACGCCGGGGGATGGGGTAGCTTCGACAAAGACAACACGAAGATGATCTTCCAGTACATTCCCTTCGCCGATCACAACGCGATGCTGGATCCGCCGACTGTAGACATCACAGGAAGAATCCTGGAGATGCTGGCGTGCTACGGCTATACGCGCTCTGACAAGCGCGTGGAAAAGGCGATCAAGTTCATCTTTAGGGAGCAGGAGCCCGACGGAAGCTGGTTTGGCCGCTGGGGAGTGAATTACCTGTACGGGACGTTTCTGGTGCTGCGCGGGCTGGATGCGATCGGCGTGGACAATCTCGAACCGCAGATTCAGCAGGCGGCGGAGTGGATCCGCATGGTGCAGAATCCCGATGGCGGCTGGGGCGAAACCTGCGGGAGCTACGACGATCCGAACACGCGGGGCATTGGGCCCAGTACGCCTTCGCAGACTGCGTGGGCGCTGCTCGGGCTGCTTGCTGCCGGCGACGACCGCTCCGATTCGATTGCCAAGGGGGTGCGCTGGCTGCTCACGCGGCAACGAGCCGATGGCAGTTGGGATGAGAGCACAGGGGAAGGCGCCAAGCGGCAGGCTTTCTATACCGGAACCGGATTTCCCAGAGTGTTTTATCTGGCCTACACCATTTACCGCGATTACTTTCCGCTGCTTGCTTTGACGAACTACAAGCGGGCTATGGAACGCGCCGCGCTCGGCGCTGGAGGATAACCCCAGGATGGCAGTTCCAATTTCACAAATGTGGACGGTGGCGACCTACGTCATCAAGAACAGGCTCAAGGGCAACAAGCGGTATCCGCTGGTGCTGATGCTTGAGCCCCTATTCCGCTGCAACCTGGCCTGCGCCGGCTGCGGCAAGGTGCAGTACCCGCCACACATCCTAAAGAAGCAACTCACGCCCGAAGAATGCTTTGCAGCGATCGAGGAATGCGGCGCGCCGATGGTGTCGATTCCGGGAGGCGAGCCGCTGCTGCATCCGCAGATCGTGGAGATTGTGAACGGCCTCGTGGCACGCAAGAAGTACGTCTACCTTTGTACCAACGCGCTTGAGCTCAAGCGGCGGCTGCCGGAGTTTACGCCATCGAAGTACCTCACGTTCAGCGTGCATCTTGACGGCCAGCGCGAGGAGCATGACTTCTCGGTTTGCCGCGAGGGCGGCTACGAGATCGCCGTGGAAGGCATCAAGGACGCTGTGAAGCGCGGCTTCCGCGTGACCACGAATGCGACGTTTTTTGACGGCACCGATCCCAACCATGTGCGCGGATTCTTTGATGAAGTGATGGCGATGGGTGTCGAGGGCATTGTGCTTTCGCCCGGCTACAGCTACGAGATGGCGCCCGACCAGAACCGCTTCCTGGGCCGCGCGCGAGTGCGGCGGCTTTTCCGCGCTATCTTGTCGAATCGCAAAAAGACGTGGAAGTTCAATATGTCGCCCCTGTTTCTAGAATTCCTGATGGGCGATCGGAACTACGAGTGCACACCGTGGGGTTCGCCTGCCTACAACATCTTCGGCTGGCAGCGGCCTTGCTATCTGCTGCAGGATGGCTACACGGAGACCTTCAAGGAACTGCTCGAAACCACGAAATGGGAAGAATATGGCGTAGCGAGCGGGAACCCAAAATGCGCCAACTGCATGGTGAGTTGCGGATATGAGCCCACTGCTGTGATGGATGGGTTTGGTTCGCTGAGCGGTATCTGGAGCATGATTCGCGGGACGTTCAGTAGTTATCCCGATCAGCATGCGCTCAACCTGCTGAATGAGCCGATGCCGCACGGGCCGTCGTCGCTGGTGCAGATTACGCGCGGCGATCGCGCGCTCGAAGAGACGCGCATATGACCGCCGAGGTGCAGAAGTACACACTCGCACAAGTTGAAGCACTGGAACTGGCGCCGGGAAGCGAACATGAAGAGCTGGAGGGCTGGGTGCCTGAGCTGGCCGGCGATGACGATTTGCGGCAAGCTCTCGAAAAGGCCTTCGATTACCGCGGAGACGTGTCGCTGACGCTCAGGTCAGGCGAAAAGATCGAAGCGTACATCTTCAACCGGTCGACAGGCGCCACGCTGGCCGATTCGTGGGTGCAGTACTTTGCGCCTAACGCGACCGACAAGCGCAAAGTGAGCTACGCCGAAATTGCGCGGCTTGAGTTCAGCGGGAAAGACCGTGCAGCCGGCAAGCACTGGGAAGACTGGGTGAAGGCTTACAACGAAAAGAAAGCATCGGGCGAGAAGAACATCGCGCTGCACCCCGAGGCGCTGGATTAGGGCTGGCATGGCGTTCGAGTCAGGCCAGCAGTTTGGCCTTTTGCCCCAGTACGGCGACGACAGGGAAAGCGTTTTTGTCAAAGGAGACGAAGGTCTCTCCGCCCAGCCAGTTCCCCTCGTAGGCGATCACCCCGTCAGCGAAGTCGCCTCCAGCATTCAGCACCGCCATTCCCGCCTCGACTGCGGGACGATTGACCTCGACATTGCCGGAATTGAGCAGCGCGCGGAGTGCCGCGGTGACGTCCTCGCGGGTGAACTTGTAAACACTGCGCAGCACCCATACAAACTCGCATAAGCAGGTCAAGGAGACCGCGATCACCTCCGCGTCTCTCAGAAAATTGGCCGCAGCCCGGGCCTGCTTCACGTTGTCGCGCACCGCGGCGCGGATAAGTACGTTGCTATCGACAATCGCTTTCATCGAATTCCCGCCCAGGCGCGCTCCGCAGCTTTCCTGATCTCTTCAATGGTCGCCGTCTTCCTTGTCTTGCCGTCGAGGACTCCGATAAAGTCCTCGATGTTGCCGGTGTTGCGGGCTGCGCTGACCATTCCTTTGCCGCCCGGGATCAGCTCCAACTCGATTTTTTCGCCCGGCTTGACGCCAAGGTGGCGGAGGACATCTTTCCGGAAGGTAACCTGTCCCCGCGCGGTAACCGTCAATATTGCCATCGCGATGCCCTCAAAATTCACGCAGTAACGCCATTGTAATGCGATTCTGCATGAAAACGGAGGAAGAATTTGCACGAAGGTAATAATGCGAAAGTGCATGCGCTGATAATGTAAATATGCATGAGCGAGAATAATGTAAAATAACATTATGCAAGTAATGCAGAAGTGAATTACAGAGTAATGCAAACATGCATTAGGATATAATGAAAGAACGCATGAGCAGGTAATGCTGTTCTGCATGAATGTACCTACTGGAGAATGAGCGGACCTGGGCGTGTGCAATGCCCCAGCCGGCCCGCCGAGGCGCCTGCCCGCGCCGCCGCTTAGAATAGAGCAGGCTCCGGCGCGAACTATCCTGACTCCGCAAATACGCACTTGAGCGCGGCCGACTTCGCAATGAAGATCTTCGTCACAGGCGCTACCGGCTTTGTTGGGCACCACGTTGCCAAGGCTTTGGCGGCCGAGGGCGCCGATCTTCGTCTGCTGGTTCGCAAATCGAGCAACCTGGGGAATCTGGAAGGCATTCGTGGCGACACGCATGCAGGCAATTTGGCCGAGCCTGAGTCGCTGAGGCCGGCGCTGGCCGGCTGCGATGCAGTTGTTCACGTGGCGGCCGATTATCGGCTGTGGATTCCCGATCCTGCGGCGATGTACCGCGCAAATGTGGACGGCACTCGCGAGCTGCTGCGCATGGCCCGCGAAGCCCGCGTGCCGCGGTTCGTCTACACTTCGTCAGTCGCCACCATGCACTTCCGCACCGACGGCATCGTCATCAACGAAGACACGCCGGTTTCGCTGGCCGACATGGTGGGCCATTACAAACGGTCGAAGTTTATGGCGGAGCGGGAAGCATTGCATGCAGCGGATAACGGACAGGAAGTAATGGTCCTTAACCCCACCTCGCCGATTGGCTCCAACGACCGCAAGCCGACGCCGACGGGGCGCATCATTTTAGATTTTTTGAGCGGTAAGTTTCCCGCATACATGGACACGGGGCTGAATCTCGTGGATGTGTCGGAGGTGGCGCGGGCTCACGCGGTGGCGCTCACAAAGGGCACGCCGGGGCGGCGCTATATTTTGGGGGGCGAAAACCTTACGCTCAAGCAGATTCTGGACAAGATGTCGGCGATTACCGGCATTCCGTCGCCGACGGTCAAGATTCCCTTCGCGGTTGCGGCAACTTACGCGTTCTTCGAGGAGTGGATCACGGGCCGTATTCGCGGCAAGGAACCGAGGGCCACGCTCGAAGAGGTGCGGATGGGCCGCAAGAAGATGTTTGCCTCGAGCGCACGCGCGCAGCAGGAACTGGGTTTCCAGATTGTGCCGGTTTATCCGGCGATGCGCGCCGCCATCGACTGGTTTCGTGCGAACGGATACGCGCCGTAAGATCACTTCGAGGAATCCAGATGGTTAATTTTGTGAAGCCGCCAAAAGAACAGCGTTCCACAATCATCTTCCCTGCGCTGATGGCCTTTTGGTTTGCTTATTGCATCCACGTTCTCGATCGCATTCGGCTGCATCCCAATCCGATCGATTTGACGTTGGCGGTCATTATGGGTCTACTTGCAGGGAGTGCGTGGCTGGCCACTACTCCGGCCCGATTGGAGCAGTTAAACCTCAATAAAGCATGGACAGTTGCTCTAGTTGTTCCCTTTGCGTTGTCGATTCTTGCCCTTTGGTATCGGTGGGAAATCCTGGGTTGGTCGATGCTGGCGGCAGGAGTGCTTGCCCAGTGGTGTCTTGTCTTTCTTGTGCCGGAAGCAGACTCAACGTCGGCGCAATCTAATGGTTCAAGCGGGCCGTCCGCATGACCCGCGTCGCCATCGTCGCCGCCATGCCGGGAGAGCTGAAGGTGCTCGTCAATACCGCGGGGCCTGCCGGTTCGAATTGGCCGACAAGTACCCGAAACGGCATCCGTTTCTGGGCGCAGCGCAGCGAAGAGGAAGAGTGGATTGCAGCGTGTGCTGGAGCTGGGCAATCAGCCGCCACGCGTGCCTTTGCCGCGATCGAAGAGGGCGGTCCCATCGATCTGATCTTTTCGATTGGGTGGGCCGGAGCTCTCAGCCCCAGCATTGCCAACGGCACGGCCCACAACATGGCGGGCGTGTTGGACGCGCTCACCGGCGAGCGGTTTGCCTGTGATGCGGGGGCCGGAGATCTGTGGCTCGTGACCAGTCCCAAGGTGGCAGATGAGGCTGAAAAGCGCCGGCTTGCCGCTGCGTATGGCGCAGAACTTGTCGATATGGAGGCGGCGGCAATCGCCCGGGTGGCAGCTATGCGCGGCATCCCGTTCTATTGCATCAAAGGCGTGAGCGACAGCCTGACCGACCATTTGCCCGATTTCAATCGGTTTCTTACGCTTGACGGCCGGTTCCAGCTCGCACGATTTACTCTTTTTGCCACTCTTCGGCCCTGGTACTGGCCTGCCCTCGTCCGGATGGGCGAGAATAGTAAAAAGGCTTCCCAAAGCATCGCGGAGTCGCTGCTCGGTTTTCTCGATGGGCGATTCTCGGATGAATGAGGTCACACTAGAAAACTGAATGGCTACTCAAATCTCTACTCCTAAATTCCAGGCCGACGGAAAGATCCCTGCAGACATGCGCGCGGTCGTCTATCGCGGCATCAACGATATGCGTCTGGAGACCGTGCCGGTTCCTCGGATCGGTCCGGGCGAATTGCTGATCAAGATTGCGACCTGCGGCGTCTGCGGGACCGACCTGAAGAAGATCCACATGGGCTCGCACTCGGCGCCGCGCATCTTTGGCCACGAGATGGCCGGGGTGGTGGCTGAGGTGGGCGCAGGCGTGACCGGCTACGCCGTGGGCGACCGCGTGATGAGCTTCCACCACGTTCCCTGCGGCAAGTGCTACTACTGCCGGAAGCAGACGCCCGCGCAGTGCCCGCTCTATAAGAAAACCGGCGCTACGGCTGGCTTTGAGCCTTCGGGTGGCGGATTTGCAGAGTACATCCGCGTGATGGACTTTCTGGTGGCTGGCGGCGGAGTGGTGCGGATTCCAGACGGCGTGCCATTCGAGCAGGCAGCGTTTATAGAACCGCTTATGACAGTGCTCAAAGGCACCAAATTGCTCAACTTGGCTGCCGACGACACGGTTCTGGTGATCGGACAGGGGCCGATTGGCCTGATGCATGCCGTGATGGCCAAGCGGACCGGTGCTCGGGTACTTACCTCCGATCTCTTTCCCGAGCGGCACGCCATCGCTGCTCGCTACGGACTGACCAACCCGATTCATGCGGGGACGGAGAATGTGGTGGAACGGGTGTTTGCGGAAACCGAGGGCCGCGGGGCCGATGCAGTGATCATCGCGGTTGGCGGGAACGCGCTAATCAAGACGGCGATGGATGCAGTGCGTCCGGGCGGCACGGTGATGCTCTTCGCCCAAACGCAGCATGGCGAAGCGACTTTCGATCCGGCAGCGGTGTGTGTGGACGAAAAGACCCTTCTCGGCTCATACTCATCATCGTTCCCGCTTCTGGACGAAGTGACGGGCCTGGTGTTCGACGGCTACCGGAACGGATTCGACCTGACGCAGTTGATTTCGCACCGCTTTCCCATGGAAGAGGCAGTGGCGGCTATCGAGATCGCGTCGCACCCTCAGCCGGGCTCAATGAAGATTATGATGGAGCCTGTGCCCGGGGCAGGAGGAGAGTAGGAGGGTTCGGATGGCGAGCACGGTAAAAGCCGCGATCCTCCGCGGTCGCAAGACGGTCAAGAATGTTGTCGAGGGCGGACGCAAGAAAGTCGAGAACGTAGTCGAGGGCGGTCTGAACACAGTCGAGACGGTCGTCGAGGTCGGCCTGAATACGGTCGAGACGGCAGTGGTGAAGGGCCGTAAGACGGTCGAGACCGTCGTCCACCAGGGCCGCAGAACTGTCGAGAATGCGCTTCTCTCCGGGCGTGTCACGATGCGCGCCGCTATCCTCCACGGACGCGAAGATGTTCGTATTGAGCAAGTTCCCATTCCCAAGGCTGCGACGGGAGAACTGGTCGTCCAAGTAGGCGCGGCGCTTACGTGTGGGACGGATTTGAAGGTCTTTCGTCGCGGATATCACGCGCGCATGATCGTCCCGCCGGCATTATTTGGGCACGAACAAGCGGGAACGGTTGTTGAGGCGGGCGATGGAGTTGAGGATTTCGCGCCGGGCGACCACGTTGTGGCTCTGAACTCCGCGCCGTGCGGCAAGTGCTACTTCTGTTCGCGGGGCCAGGAGAATCTCTGCGACGACCTGCTCTTCAACAATGGCGCGTATGCCGAGTTCATTCGCATTCCGGCGCGGATTGTGGAGAAAAATACACTGCTTGTGCCGGCCAACGTGCCGCTTGAACACGCGGCGCTGACCGAACCGCTGGCGTGCGCGGTGCACGGATTTGAGGATTCGCGTCCTCGCAAAGGCGATTTGATTGCGGTGATTGGCGGCGGCCCGCTGGGCCTGATGATTCTGCATGTGGCTGCGCTGGCCGGCTACGAAACGATCGCCATTGTGAAGCACGACGGCCAGGTTGATGCGGCACGTCAGCTTGGTGCGACGCATGTGGTACAGGCACCGACGATCCGCAAGGCCATCCGCGACACGCGTGCGCTGACTCCGAACGACCGGGGAGTGGACATTGCGATTGAGGCAGTGGGCCAGCCTGAGACCTGGCAGGAGGCTGTAGAACTGGTGCGGAAGGGCGGAACTGTGAACTTCTTTGGCGGGTGTGCTGCAAACACGCACGTTACTCTCGACACCAACCGCATCCACTATAGCGACATTACTCTGCGCGCCACGTTTCATCACACACCGGAGATCTGCCGCAAGGCGTTGGCGATTATCGCCGGCGGACGGTTCCAGGCGGGTGCATTCATCACGGGCCGCGCTCGCCTTTACGAACTCAATCGCGTCTTTGAGAAGTTGATGAACCGCTCGACTGAGATCAAGACTGCCATTGTGCCGTAATACCCAGAAACTTCCAAACTGGTAAATCCGATACGACGCGAGATGATTGTGCTTCGCGGCAAGAACGAAGCGTCAAAAAGCTTCGGGCAGGCGCCGGGAAGGCGCACACCTTTACGTCGGACTCTGAAGCAAGAGACTGGACTTTCACCGCTGTAAAAGCGGCACGCGCTACCGATAGGCTTTGAGTTTGCTTCGGGGTACAACTTTGAATAGCTGCTCGAAACAGAAACGGAGACGGAATGCCGCTGGCAATTCTGGCAGGAATCGGATGGCACATGGTGGGATCAGCGTGTGCCGCGTCGTTCTATGCGCCCATTGAGAGGGTCAGGAAATGGTCATGGGAAACCACCTGGGCCGTAGCCGGCTTCTTCTCCTGGATTCTTTTGCCGCATTGGCATGAGCTATATTCTGCTGCCGCACTTCCACGCCTTCTATGCGTCGCTGAGCCCGCGCTGATGTGGAAGGTCGCGCTCTTCGGCGCCATGTGGGGAGTGGGCAACGTAAGTTACGGGCTCACCATGCGCCACCTGGGCATGTCGCTGGGAATTGGCGTGGCGATCGGCGTGACGCTGGTCGTTGGCACGCTGGTGCCTCCCGTGTTGCACGGTCAGTTTGTGACGCTGTTCACGAGCCGCGGCGGGTTGTGGAGCATGTCGGGCGTGATTGTGGCGCTCATCGGCGTGGCGACTGTCTCTTATGCGGGGCACCAGAAGGAGAAGCAGCTTGGCGCGGAGGTGAAAGAGTTCAACGTGATGCTCGGTCTGGCGCTGGCCGTAATGTGCGGCATCTTTTCGGCGGGTTTTTCTTTCGGGCTTGATGCGGCCACGCCGATCCGCACGGCGGCGCTGAAGCTGGGCGTCAATCCGCTGTATGCGCGGCTGCCCAGCTACGTGCTCATCATGGGCGGCGGCGCCATCGTCAATTTTACGTACTGCTTCACGCGGCTGGCGTTCAAGAAGAATCTTTCGCTGCGGGCCGACCTGTCGCAGCCGGGTGCGACGCTCTTGAAAAACGGCGCGATGGCCGCGTCGGGCGGCATCATGTGGTACTTCCAGTTCTTCTTTTATGCGTGGGGCGAGGCCAACATTCCGGCGCGGCTGAGCTATGTGAACTGGATGCTGCACATGAGCGTTACGTGTTCTGCGGCGGCCTGGTGGGCCTTGTGCTCGGCGAGTGGGCCGGAGTGGGTCGCCGGCCGATCCGGCTGCTGTGGGCCGGGATTCTTGTGATTATTGCCGCCGCGAATCTGGTAGGGGTGGGAATGGCCGTCGGTTCATGAGGATGTAGTCAGTTGCGGCGCGGCCGCCTGGATTCGCGGCCCTCTTGCATGAACAAGGCGGCCTGGAACAGCTAAAAGTGTCTTGAAGACCAGTCAAGCTGAAGTGAACAGAAATCCGACACCGTCTGGCGCAACGAGCCGCGGCGGAATGCGTGCTGAGGACTATTTTCCTGAAGCGGAATGGATCTGGTCTTGATTATTTTCCGTTGAACTTTGCTGGGCGCTTCTCCACAAACGCCGAGATGCCCTCGCGGGCGTCGGGCAATTCGAGACAACGCAGATAGGCTTCAGTATCTGCGCGATGTGCGACCTTGGGCAATTGACCCTCGTCCAAATGAATCAGGCGTTTGGTTTGCCGGAGGGCCTCAGCCGGAAGCTTGAGCAAACGCTCCGCGAGCTGCTGCGCGGATTTCATCAGCATCGTGCCGGACACAAGTTCATTGACCAACCCCCACTCCAGTGCCCGCGCGGCGGTGACGGCCTCTCCTGAAAGACACAACTCGAAAGCGCGCGCTTTGCCAACCAGCGCGGTTAATTGCGCAATGCCATAACCCGGCGGCCAGCCCAGTTTGATCTCCGGCATCGCAAAACGCGCTGCGTGTGACGCAAGCCGCCAGTCGCATGAATATGCCGCTACGCAACCAGCGCCAAAGGCTGGACCGTTGACTGCTGCAATCACTGGCTGCGGCAGTTGTTCCAGAGCAAGAAATAAATTCGCCTGCCGTAAACTCAGAGTTCGCGCAGCTTCCAACGGCATTTCCGCGATCTCCTTTACGTCATCCCCGGCACAGAATGCGTCGCCCACACCGGAGATCACCACAACTCTGACCTCTTGGGGGTGGCCTGCCAGCCACGCCACGATGCGCTCCAGTTCGCCGGTCATCTGCACATTGATTGCATTAGCCGCACGCGGACGATTCATCGTTACGGTCGCAATTCGATTCGTGACTTTGACGGTGACGGTTTCCAATTCGCCGAGCTCGCCGTTTTCAGGTTTGAGAGTCATTACACGGTTCTCTTCATTCAGCAGTTGCATCACATTGGCAACCAACTTGTTGAGCTGGACCACCGCACGCCGATGACTACCACTACCAATCTCGCGGTCGCCAACGTATGCGTGCACCTCGAAGCCCACACGGCGACCGTCCATTTCCACTACTTTTGCGACGGACCGCACAGCCGAACCCAGCACCGCCGCGCCGGTATGCTCTACCTGCACTTCCACTCCGACTGATTCCTCTCCATCTTCGAGAAACGGCCGCAGTGCTTCGCGCGTTGATTGCTCCATGAGCATAATCATGCTAGGCGTTGAAAACACCGTAGCCTGCGGGACGCCGCCTAAAGTGATGGTCATCGTTGGATCAACCATCCAGGTCAATTCGCCGGTATCGCCAATCTTTAAACCTGGTTTCATTTTCAAATCACTGGTTGAAGTCAATGCGCTTCGCGGGTAAGGTGGCAACTTTGTTTATTCTTGCGGATTCCGACGAAGGATCCTATGTATTGGGATGTGTACCTTCAAAATGAAACATCATCGTTACCAACGAGCCCCTGCAACTGTTGCAACCGGCAACGTAGCCGCCTGCCTGCGGTGCCGAATCCATGCGCTCTTTGCAGTGTAGTGCACCACCGTGCGGTGGTCGGCGAGAAAGCCCAAATCTGAGATGGACAACCCACGCGCGAGGCCGTCTCAATATGGGGAGGTGACAGAATTCTGCGAGTCCTGATGTCATTTTCTACGACGCTGCCTCGTCATGAGCAATCAATTCCAACGGGAAGCCGCAACGCGGAATGAGTAATGTGCGCAGCGGATGATCCTTGAATAAGATCGCCGTGAATTCACGGGGGAATCTCCGGTCACCTGCCATAAGCTCCCAATCCAGGCGACGATGCTCCGTCACGACGCGTAGGCCAAGCGCTACTTCAAGGTGGAAAAGAGGCGCATAGAGCCCCCATCGAGACCATTGTGATTAAACATATCGAACGGCGGCCATCGAATTAGGCACCCAAGCGAAGCCCGATGCGGCTTTGAAGGATTGCGCGCGAGTAACCGGCCATACAGGAATTGCCATTTGGGCAACAAGCATGCCCCAAAGCTGACAAATCGCACCCACGACCTTTGCGATTCACCTTATTCGCGGCCCCCGGCCATCTTGCGAGTGTATCAACGCGGGGCCGCTGTTTTCTGGTACGGATCGCATTGCTACCGCCGCGGTGAAATAATAACCATGAAGCCACACTTGAGATGACAGCCACTAGCGCACAGAACGACGCTTTAATAGCCCGAGGCTGGGCTGCGCTGCCGGCCAGCTATCGTATTCCTGAAATTGCGCCCACGCTCGAAGAGGCGCGCGCTTACTGCAGGCGGCTTGGCCGAGACGCACTACGAGAACTTCCATGTGGCCACGTGGTTTCTGCCCAAAGCGCTGCGGCCGCATTTTCACTCGATTTACGCGTATTGCAGGATCTCCGACGATCTGGGCGACGAGGTTGGCGACACGCGCGCAGGCCCTGGCGCTGCTCGATCTGTGGGGGCGCGAACTGGATGCATGCTATGCGGGCCGCGCGCGGCATCCGGTATTTGTGGCGTTGGCCGAGACGATTCGCGCGTGCGCGATTCCCAAGGAGCCGTTTGCCGATTTGCTGGCGGCATTTCGCCAGGATCAGACGGTCACGCGCTACGCTACGATGGAGGACGTGCTGGCTACTGCCACTATTCGGCCAATCCCGTCGGCCGCCTGGTGCTTTATGCATGCGGCGAGGTGAGCGAAGAGAATTTCCGGCTCGTCCGATGCGACCTGCTCCGCGCTGCAACTCGCCAACTTCTGGCAGGATGTGCGCGTGGACTTCGCCAAGGGTCGCGTCTATCTGCCGCAGGATGACATGCGGCGATTTTGGCGTGAGTGACGAGACGATTGCAGCAGGGCATCGCCACGCCGGAGTTTCGCGCGCTGCTGCGCTACGAAGTTGACTTATGCGCGCGGCCTCTTCGAGCAGGGACTGCCGCTGATCGGAAGGGTCAACCGCGATCTGGCGTTGGACCTCGATCTTTTCAGCCGCGGCGGGCTGGAGATTCTGCGCGCCATCGAGCGCCGGAGCTACGACGTGCTCAGCGCGCGGCCGGCCATCTCAAAAGCGTACCAAGCTGGCGCTGGCCCTTCGCGCCCTGGGCGGCAAGACACTGCCATTCTTGCGCCTTCGGCTCGCAATCCGCAGGAAAGGCCGCTTGACGCAAGCGGCTCCATCTACCGGGTACGATTTAGGCGCGCGCCTATAAGGTTTGCCGCCCTATTGCCAAGCGCGAAGCGAAGAACTTCTACTACGCGTTCGTCGCGCTGCCGATCGATCGCCGCAATGCGATCTGCGCGGTCTATGCCTTCATGCGGCAGGCCGATGACCTGGCGGACGACGAGAGCCTGACGCGCGAGGAGCGACGGCGCAGGCTGGATGCATGGCTGAGAGCATGGCATGAGGCTGCGAGCGGTGCGGCGACGAGCGATCCCGTCTTTGTGGCGGTGCGCGATGCGACGGGGAGCTTCAAGATTCCACTTGAACTGCTCGACGAGCTTGTGGCTGGTGTGACGATGGATCTGGACCACACGAGAAGCGGCGAGCCCGACACCTACGCGACGTTCGACGACCTCTACCGGTATTGCTACCTGGTGGCCTCGGTGGTGGGGCTGGTATGCATCCGCATCTTCGGCTACAGCGGCCCTGGCGCAGAAAAGCTTGCCGAGGAGACGGGAATCGCATTTCAGCTTACGAACATTCTGCGCGATGTTGCCGAGGACGCCGCTCGCAATCGTGTGTATCTTCCGCTTGAGGATCTTGCAGCGCACGGAGTCACGTTGGAATCACTTCTTCATCGCGAACCCGGTGCGGCGCCTACAGCCGGAGAGCTTCCGTTGCTCGATTCCATGGCTCAGCGTGCGGAGCAGTACTACCGGTCCGCGCGGGAATTGCTGCCTCTGATTGACCGCGAGAGCCGTCCCGCGCTTTGGGTACTGGTGACGATTTACCACGCACTCTTGAAGCGCATCGAACGCGCGGACTACGACGTGTTTACACGGCGGGCGAGTGTGCCGCTGATGCAGAAGCTGGCGATTTTGGGAGTGGGCATGGCGCGCATGACGTGGGCTCGCATATTCACCTGATCGATTTGGAACCTCCAGAGCGATACAAGGCACATTGCGTGCGATAAGCTGGTGCGGGGGTGTTACCGATGCAATTGCGCGCCCTGCGAAGGCTGATTTTCGCCCTGGTTTTGCTGGCTCTCGGGCTGGCGGGGAGTTCGCGCACGCTGGCGGGGCAGGGAACGGGCTTCAATCCTGCGCTGCCGCTGAAGCATGTCGATAACGGACCCAACTACGTCATGGGCGCAAAGCCAGCATTACGTGGTGCTGGTTTCGCTCGATGGCTTTCGCTGGGACTACGCCAAGCGCGACAACGCGACGCATCTGCTCGCACTTGGGAAGGAGGGTGTTTGGGCGCCTGAGGGCATGATGCCCAGTTACCCATCGCTGACGTTTCCCAATCACTTCACCATTGTTACCGGCCTTTATCCAGAGCACCACGGACTGGTTGCCAACAGCTTTCTCGATCCGTCGCGCGCAGGCGCGATACTCGATGTACGATCCGAAGGCGGTAACGGATGGCTCGTGGTACAGTGGCGTTCCGTTATGGAGCTTGGCCGAGAGCCAGGGCATGCGCACAGCGTGCCTGTTCTGGGCTGGATCGGAGGCGAAGATTGCGGGCTTCAGGCCGTCGTATTACGCGCAATTCGACGCCAAGGCCGAAACGACGCCAGAGAGCCGAGCAGGCGCGGATTGACGACACGGTTGCGCTGTTGAGGCTGCCCGCGGCAGATCGTCCGCATTTCATCACCATCTACTATTCCGAGCCGGACCACGAGGGGCATGAGTTTGGGCCCGACGCGCCTGAGACGCGAGCCGCCGCGGTCAAGATGGACGGGATGGTCGGCAAACTGGAGGCGGCGCTGAAGGCCACCGGACTGCCGATCGATCTGGTGGTGGTGAGCGATCACGGCATGGTGAAGTCTGAGGGCGGATTGGATCAACCTGGAGCAATTTGCCGATTTGAGCGGGTTTGAAACGTCGGGCGTCGCTGCTTTACGGCAAGACGGAAGAGGATCGCGCGCGGGTCTACAACCAGCTCAAGCATGCGTCTTCGCAGTTTATTGTATTCGGCCGCAAGGATGTGCCGGCGGGCCTGAACTACAACCAGAATCCGCGCGAGGGCGATCCGGTGGTCGTGGCGACGGGGCCTTATGCGATTCGCGCGCACGCTCCGGCGGCAGGGCAGACGTGCAGGCCGCCGACGATCGGCATGCACGGCTTCGATCCTCACAAAAGATGCCGGAGATGAAGGCCAGCTTCTTTGCGGCCGGACCGGATATAGTGCGCGGGAAAGACAGTTGCTCCGTTTGATAACGTGAATCTGTATCCGTGGATGGCGCATCTGCTGGGCCTTACTCCGCCGAAGACCGATGGCAGCCTGAATATACTGTGCCGGAACGCTGCGCGGATGGCGGGACCGATGAAGCACGGACCAGAGAAATAGAAAGGGAACGAAGAATGAGTGTGGTTCTGGGAATTGATGGCGGAGGCACGAACACACGCGCCTCGATTGTGACCGATGGCGAAGATTGTGGGCAGTGGGCAAAGCGGATCGATCAAGCGGCTGCGCGTGGGCGCGGAGGCTGCGGAGGCGAATCTGCGCGCGGTGCTGAAAGATGCGTTATGCGCAGGCGGGAGTGAACGGCGTGGATGCCGCTTGCTGCGGCGTGGCCAGCGCCAGCATGCCGGGGATTACGGAGTGGATCACGGCGGTTTTCAACGATTTTGGCGTTGAGCGCTCCGAGGTGGTGGGCGACGAGAGTCATTGCGCTGGATGCGGCGTTCCAGGGAGGGCCGGGGATTCTGCAGATTGCGGGAACGGGCATCGAACAGCGTTGGCCGCGCGCCGGACGGAAGCCGCGAATCGGCGGGCGGATGGAGTTCGCGGCTGGGCGATGAGGGGTCGGGCTACTGGATTGGCGTCAACTCCGTGCGCCGCGCGCTGCATGCTCTCGATCGCGAGCAGCCATGCAGGTGATCCAGCAAAGTGGGCGAGATCTGGGGCACGAAGGACATGGATGAGTTGGTGAACCTGGGCGACGGCACGCCGGGGCCGGATTTTGCGGCGCTGGCGCCGGCGATCAACGATCTGGCCGAGGCAGGCGATCCGGTGGCGGTGGGCGTCCTGCAGCAGGCGGCGGTTGACCTGGTGGAATTTGTGCTGCTGGTGCGCGCCAAGCTGCGGCGCAAACATGATATTGCGGGCGAAGTTCCAGTGGCGTGGACGGGCAGCGTGATCGAGAAAATGAAGTTCGTGCGCGAGCAGTTCTTCGCCGGGCTGCACGCGGCGGCGCCTGAGATGCCGGTTGGAACAGAAGAGGTAGTTGCACTCAAAGGCGCGATGTGGCGGGCCGAACGCATGGCGAAAGCCGCTCGTTAAACGCCAAGGACCTAGCCACCCAGGGTTCGCCGATCAGGGTCAAGGGCCCGCGAGGCGCAATGCTCAGCTCACCGATATTTGCGCAAAACGCCCAGTACACGGCCCTGAATGGCCACTTGTGCGGCCGGTACGTAGATCGGCTCCATCTCAAGATTGGCCGGCTGCAACCGAACCACGTTGCCTTCAGGGTAGAAGCGCTTCAGCGTGGTTTCATTGCCATGTACCAATGCGACGACGATCTCGCCCTGGCGAGCCGTCCGCGTGCGCTCAACAAGGACATAATCGCCATTGATGATGTGCTCATCGCGCATGGAGTCTCCACGGACTTCGAGAGCAAAGACATCGCGGTTGCCGACAACATCATGCAGCGAGATGGTTTCAGACGATTCCATCGCCTCGACGGGAGAGCCCGCAGCAATGCGGCCGGCCAGCGGTAACTTGAGGCTGGAGCGGGTGCGTGATCCCGGAGGCAAGAGATCGATCGACCGACTGCGGTTGTGCACGCGGTCGAGCAGACCTTTCTTTTCCAGGTTGGTAATGTGCTTGTGCACGGTGGCCAGGCTCTTCAGGCTCATGCCGCGCGCAATTTCCTCAAAGGAAGGCGAATAGCCATTGCGGGCTACGAACGCCTCAAGAAAATCGATAACTTCTTTTTGACGCCGAGTAACTGCCATGCGGGCATTATAGCGAATAAAAAGCGAAGCGCAAGTGCTGATTCTTCGCCTGGAGTTACTTATCGGGCACACTTGGCAGACGCGTTCCAGAAGAGAACAGCGGGGTAGACGGCTTGGGATCGCCGACGGTTCTGCCACCGCGATGACCTGAAGGCGCAAGGCCCTACAATCGGAGCATGATCCTTGAGTCGTTTCCCGTGGGGCCGTTGGCCTGCAACTGCACATTGATGGGCGATGAAGAAGCCCACGAGGCTATTGTGGTCGACCCCGGCGACGAGGTTGGCCGCATTCATCGACGGCTGACGGAACTTGGACTCAAGCTGAAACAGATACTTGTCACACATGCGCACATCGATCATGTCGGCGGAGCGCTGAAGCTCAAACGCCTGACAGGAGCGCCGATCTTTTTGAATGAGAACGACCTGCCGTTACTGAAGATGATAGAGGCGCAGGCTGCATGGCTCGGCGTGCAAACGCCGGAAACTGCCCCGCCAGACGAAAGTCTGAAGGATGGGCTGGTGGTGGGCTTGGAGCGTTACCCCGGCCAAGTGTTGCACACTCCAGGCCACACCCAGGGGTCGGTTTGCCTGCACTTTGCTCCACTCAATTTGCTCATTGCGGGCGATACGTTGTTTGCCGGCAGCATTGGGCGAACCGATCTGCCTGGTGGCGACTTCG
The DNA here is from genome assembly GCA_963841095.1 of uncultured Acidobacteriaceae bacterium. Classification (GTDB taxonomy): domain Bacteria; phylum Acidobacteriota; class Terriglobia; order Terriglobales; family Acidobacteriaceae; genus Telmatobacter. Next base: position 189,384 of record CAWJBE010000007.1, on the reverse strand, counting down.
GGCAGATTATCGATTCGCTGCATTCGAGGGTTCTGATTCTCCCCGACGAAACGCGCGTTTTACCGGGCCACGGCCCTGCAACAACGGTGGGAGAAGAGCGAGGAAGCAATCCCTTCCTGCAGGCAAAGTAGAGAAATAATTGACTAATTTAATATTTAATTTTCAAGTAGATACACGACATTCTCCAAGAAAAACTCGAAGTCACCCCACTTTAGTGTTACTTGCCTGATTCGTTGTAAAGTAGTTAATCAGGGTGGTTACTCCGTTACTGAACTCCTGCACTGGGGCAAGCAGGCTGACGACCAGCCAGCCCGACGCCGGCATTCCAAAATAGTAGCCTGGATGCAGCCAGACTCCGCGTTCGAGGAGCGCCAACACAGTCTGCTCGTCCGGCTCTAATGCAGGAATGCGGAGGACTGCGTACCAGCCACCCTCCACCTTGAGCCGCTGGACGACGGGAAGGCTGATGAGTTGACTGTCCAGTTCGGCGAGATTTGCCGAAACCCGGTCCCGGATCTCCTGCTGGATGGATTCGCGGCTTTGAAGCCATACAGGTAATGCCCACTGCACGGGTGCATTCATGGAGAGGAATGTGTCGGCTATGATTTCTAGCCGCGACAGCGCTTCCTGCTGCCTCGGCCCGGTGGCTACGATCCAGGCGGCTTTCATTTGCGGCAGGCCGGCGATCTTGCTGAGCCCGCTGACGACGAAAACCGGTATGTCATGGATGCCCGAGGCAAAGCTCGAGCCCGCGACACCGATGCCGTAGTCGAGAAAGACTTCATCGACGATGAGAGAGAGGTCGAACTCGCGGCACAAGCAGGCGAGTTCAGCGGCTTCCCACGGCTTGGTGAAGTGCCCGGTGGGATTGTTGGGGTGCACGAGGACGATGGCACGAGTGCGCGGCGAAATTGCAAGACGAACTGCGCCAAAATCAAACTGCCAGCCGTCAGCGTAGATGAGCGGCGCGGTTTTCAGCTGCACATCGTCGAGTTCGGCAAGAAAGTCGAAGAGCGGGTAACCGGGCTGGGGAATGAGAATCTCGTCTCCCGGATCGCAGAGCAGCCGGAGCAGGAAGCTATAGGCTTCGCTGGTGCTTGTGGTGAGTACCAGTTGGTTCGAGTCGAGAGTTACGCCATGGCCGGCATAGTAGTCACACACTGCCTGACGCGCGGCAGGGAGGCCGTTAGGCTGGGGATCGTAATCGAGTGCGCGCGGATCGGCGAGCGCGTGGAGCAGTGAAGCAGGGTAGGAGAATCCGCAGCGCGTTGGATTAGAGGCGGTGAGGTCGGCGGTTGGGAGCCCCGCGGTTCGCCTCTGGCGGTGTGCGCGCGCCAGCTGGGTTTCGTCGGCATTCCAATTCGTTCTCCACGAAAAGCGCATTGATACCGTCCGCAGCGCGATGCAGAGTGCACTTCGCGGCTGTGCAGCCGGCGATCATGCACAATATGACAGGCGCCATTCTCAAAGATACATGGGCGTCACGGGAGGGCCGGAATTGGCGCTGCGCGCGGTGGTTTTCGATTATGGGATGGTGTTGAGCGGTCCACCAGACCCGACGGCGCACGCGGCCTTGGTGCGCATTACAGGACTTCCCGCATCTCGGCTTGACACACTCTATTGGGCCGATCGGCACGCCTTCGACCTGGGGGAACTCACTGGGCATGGCTTTTGGCAGAAGCTGGCGAAGGAGGCTGGGCTCCATTGGAGTGAAGCGGAGATTGAGGAGCTTGTTCGGTGGGATGCGAGCATGTGGATGATAACGAACAAGGCAATGCTTGACTGGCAGCGCGAGCTAAAGCAGCGGGGATTGCTGACCGCAATCGTCTCAAACATGGGGAACACGATCCATGAGCGGATGGAGCGCGAGTTCGAATGGCTCTCCCGTTTCGATGTTCTTGTGTGGAGCTATCAGCTTCGCACAGCGAAACCGGATGCTGAGATTTACAGGTATGTTCTTACGAAACTCGACGCAGTCGCCGGCGAAGTGCTCTTTATTGACGATCGACCGGATAATGTGGGCACGGCAGTCACGTTGGGGATGAAAGGCGTGGTTTTCTTGACGGTTGAGAAGCTGCGAGCCGACCTGATGGCGATGGGATTGAATTCAGAGTTGCCGTTCCCCTGAATTGAGTCGCTTCAGTGGACTTTGGCTCGTCTGCCGCCGCCGAGATGATAAGTGAGCCCCATGGTCGCATTCATGACATCGAGACCTGGATCGACAGGGGTAATAAATCCGTTGGAAAAATGAAAATCGCCGAAGAGTCCCAGCCGCAAGTCGAAGCGGTCGTTCATCCTCACTTGCAACCCCACAGCAGTTTGCAGGCTGAAGCTCTCATACGTTGCCTTCGACGAGAGCGCCTTTTGTGTGAAGGCAATAACGCCACCCTTTGCCGTGAAGTAGGGTTTGATGGATCTTCGGTCCATCCATAACAAACGAACGCCGATCGGTGAAATATCAACGCCGGGCACAGTCTTTCTGGAGGAAGACAATGTGCCACCCCAAATATCCATTTGGGTCGGCTGGTTCAACAGGACCATGGGTAAGATTTCGGCCACGTAGTCTCGACGCGCGCCGAGAAATCGGCCCCAGGAATGACGATCGTACTCGATGCCGATGTCATAGAGTTTGCAATTTTCACCGGAAGCGAGAAGCCGGTAATTGCCGTAAGAAACCAATCCTTCGACGGTGAGATCGCTCTCGACTCGGTCTCTCGTTGGGGCTTGCGGGTTGTTTTCGGCTGCCGATGAGTCGATGCTTTCGGGGGGTGCTGAAGCATCCTGCGCATCCAAAGCCGCGGGCTGGGTAAAGCAAATGGCAGTCAGTCCGCAGACGAATGCGAAGCACAAGCGGCCGGCGAAACGAAAGCAAAGCAGCTCCAGGATGCGCGACAAGCGGCACCTTCTGCCGCAGAGGGCAGGGCACGCCATCGTTTGCAAATCCCGCACAGAGCCGCGTGTGAAGAGCATGACTGTTTGGGCCAGTCTAACGACGATCTAGGCGTCTGACAATATTGACTCTGGGGCCTGGCAGGGAAATGTCGAGGACGCCATCGGGCAAATGCGGCCCGGCGAAAGAGTCTTCGACGGCTGCGGGAAGCGAAAAGCCTGAAGGGATCGTGACTCTGGGGCTTAGGAAGCCATTCCCAAGCCCACCAGGTTGGCCGCCACGACGATGACGAGAATCCCTGCCCAAAGCAGGCGAATGGGCCTTTTGCGAACGCCAACCCACTCTCCCATAGCAAGGCCCACGAGCCCTCCACACAGCACGTAGATGCTCATGTGCAACATCCAGTTCACGTAGGCAAGGCGAACAGGAATGTTGGCTTCGCCCCAGGCGTAGAAGAAGAATTGCAGATACCACATGATTCCGCCGGTTGCGGCCAGGACCGCATTTTTGAGCAACATCGGTCGCGGCTGGCTGAGGTCGCGGCGCAATGAAAGCTTCTTGACGAATGCGAGGCGGGTGAAGCAATAGATGAGGTTGACGACGGCGCCGCCGCCCATGATGAGCACATAGCTGGGCAGCCGGGCGTAGAGCGGATTCACACCCAGGTGAAGTGCCGCTGTGCGGATTGGGGTTGCTGCATCCAGACCAAACGAAAATCCGGACGAGAAGATTCCGCACAATACGGCCACCGCAAGGCCGAGCGTTACGTTAAACTCACGTGCTTCTGCGCCGAGTTGAACTTCCTTTTGGTGACCGGCATAGGAGACAATAGCGACCCCGATAAGGGCCACCAAGATTCCCGCCATGGTGAGCAGGCCGCTGCGCGTGTTGAGCAGCATTTCACCCTGGCCGTGCATAAGCGGGGGCACCAGAGTGCCCACTACCAGCGTGACTCCAATGGCCACGCCGATGCCGAGCGACATGCCAAGATAGCGCATGGTGAGACCGTAGCTGATATTGCCCACGCCCCACATGGCGCCGAATAAGGCCACTTTCAGAAGCAGATGAGGATCGAGAGCGGAATAGAAGGCGGCAAAATTTGGGAGCAGGATCAGGCTCATTCCGATGGGCAGCAGAATCCAGGAGAAGAAACCAGCGATAGCCCAGGTTGTCTCCCAGGACCAATTCTTCACCTTTTCAATCGGCGCATAAAACGACGCCGCACAGGCTGCGCCCAAAGTGTGCCACCCGATTCCAGCGAGGATTGACGTCGGCATTCCTGCTCCATTTCTAACTGCAGTGAGCGACTTACACAAAGTTCGCAAGCAAACTCAAAGCGTATCGTTTGCATGTGCACTTTGTACAGGCGCGGAAAATTCGGTTGTTACGAAAGCCCGATTTCAAAGGTGTAACTGCCCGGCGCTAGTTCAAGGCCGCTTTGGCCGTCGCGCGTGCTCGACTTCACATGCGGATTCCGCTGGTACCTTGCAGCTTTTTTCAGGCTCAGCGGCCACCACCCGGTGGTATTCGCTGGTATCGTTACGTGCCAGGTGGCCGTCGCGCCCGTCACCGTCCAGTCCGAGTGAATGGGCCCATGCGCGGAGTCGTAGTCGAACGAGAGATGGCCTAGCCGTGCGTCAAACACTGGTTGCAGCACTATGGTATGAAAGCCGGGATCGAGCGGCGTCGCGTCGATTCCCGCAGCATCGCGATACATCCATTCCGCCACCGCGCCGTAGGCGTAATGATTGAACGAATTCATGCTGGGATCGCCGAGCATCTGGTTGCCGTTCCAGCGCTCCCACATGGTGGTGGCTCCGTGAGTGACCATGTAGCCCCACGATGGGTAACGCGTATCGAGAAGCAGGGTGTAAGCCAGTTTGGTGTAGCCAGCTTTGGTCAATTCTTCAAGCAAGTATGGTGTGCCCAGAAAGCCTGTGCCGAGAAGATCGTGATTGGCTTCAATCTTGTCGGCCAACCGCTTGGCGGCTGCGCTACGCAGCGAGTCTGGCAGCAGATTCATGTGGAGAGCGAGGACGTAACCGGTCTGCGTGTCACCACCGGTGCTCCTTGCGTTGGGGTTGTTGATCACGCCGAACTGCGATGGACTGTTGTCGGCACCGGAGACAAAGCCGTCGCTGCGGACAAACTGCTTTTGGAATGCCGCGCGAATATTCTCGAACAGGTGGGCATATTTTTCCGCGCCCTGGGTGCGTCCTGTGGCGCGAGCCATCTGCTGCATCAGCGTCGTGTCGTAAGCCCAGTACGCTGTTGCAATCAGCACTTCGTCTGTTTTGCCCTCGGGCGAAAGCCAATCGCCGAAGGCATTGCCATAGTCGTTCTTCCAAAGGTAGTCGGGATTTTCTGCCGCAATGGCGTCCAGATACTTCGTCATCGCTGCCCAGTTCTGCTCGATGATCGTGGTATCGCCCGTCTGCAGCCAGGTTGTCCACGGCACAATCACGCCCGCATCGCTCCAGCCCGCACCCCAGCCGGCATTCGGCGACACAGTGCCCGGCGAGAAGATGCCGTAGAACGGTGTTCCCACTTGCGTGCCGCGCATGTCGGCGGCGAACTTGCGCGAGAAGGCGGCGAGGTCCATGTTGTAGCTGGCCGTGCGCCAGAAAACCTGCGCGTCCCCCATCCAGCCGAGGCGCTCATCGCGCTGCGGGCAGTCAGTGGGCAAGCCGACAAAGTTTGAGCGCTGGCCCCAGAGAATGTTGCTCCAGAGCTGGTTGATCATTGCGCTGCCGGTTTCAAGCTTTGCCGTGAACGGCGCATCGGTGTGAATGACGAGGCCGGTGACGTCGTCTTTGGCCGGAGCCGAAGGCAGCCCGGTCAACTCTGCATAACGGAATCCGTGGAATGTGAATTGCGGTGTGAACTCCTCGCCCCCGTCGCCACTCAGGGAAAAATAATCAGTCGCTCGCGCCGTGCGAAGGTTTTCTGTGTAAAGTGTCCCGTCAGGATTTAAAATTTCGGCAAAGCGCATCCGTACCCTGGTTCCTGCCGGGCCCTCGGCGCGCAGCCGCTCCACGCCGGAGAAGTTTTGCCCGAAGTCATAGACATACACTCCGGGCCTTGGTTCCGTGAGGGACGTTGCTTCCATCGTGCGTTCGACGCGGATGGGCTGAAAATCCTGCGCGACAATCCTTAACGGTGCAGGATCAATTACCGCCGCTTCTCTCCAGCCTCCAATGGGAGTACGGGCGTCACTCCAGCCTGGATGCCACAGCCGCGCATCCTGGCCTTCGCCGTCGTAAAGTTCGGAGTGCAGAATGTACGACAGCGTTGCCTTCCACTTTTGGTCCGTCGTCACCCACTCGATGCTGCCGTCAGTGTGCTCGATGCGCAACTGCGCCCGCAGTGCCGGCGGAGTGACGCCGTAGTTATTGGGCTGCTGGAACCATTCGAGCGGAGTTTCGTACCAACCTGGCGCGAGAAGGGCTCCGATTGTGTTTTCGCCATCGGCGAGCAGATCGGTGACGTCATAGGCCTGGTAGACGACTCGCTCACGATAGTCGGTCCAGCCGGGTGAGAGGACCTGGCTGCCGACGCGTTTGCCGTTAAGAAATATCTCGTAGTCGCCGAGCGCAGTGGCATAGAGCCGTGCCGACTTGATGGGCGTGCTGAGGGTGAACTCATGCCGCAGGGCCTTTACGGAGTCCGGAATCCACGGGTTGCCAAGGGATTCCGAACGGCGCGGGGAGAGCGGCTGCCAGGTGACGGCTGTTTTCCATGCCGAATCGTCAAATTCCTTCTGTTGCCAGTCGCCGGAGGGGCGGATTGCGGTCTTCCAGCCGGGCTTGCTCGCGAAGGAAGCCCAACTGCCGTCCGCGTATTCCACCACGAGCGTGGCAATCGCAGGAGGGGCGTCGTCAGTGGCCATACCGTTGGGATTGACGACGTAATGCAGCGTTTCGATGGCGATGGTGTTAGAGCCGGCGTTCAAGTCTTTCATGACATCGGCGCGTACAAATTTCTTCCATGGCATCTGCTTCCATGGTGGCAGCGGGTCCTCGGTAAGAACCTGCGTGCCGTTGATCCACGCTGAAACGGTATCCTGCCCGGTGGCGTAGAGCGCGGCGAAGCGCACCGGTTTCGCAAGCGTGATCGTCGTGCGATAGGCAAAGCGCTGTTCGGGGCCGTTGCCGACCTGAGGAGATTTTGCGTCCGGATTGGCGATCCACACGGCTCCTGCGTGGCGCTCGGTGGCTTCTTCCGGTGTTTCGTAGCCGATCCATTGCGCGCGCCAGGCATCCTGGTTCATCAGTCCCGTTTCCCACCAGCCGATTTCGCTCGGCGGATAAGACTTTCCCGCCGCACCTCGCAGCGTGACGCGCCAGTAGTAGCGAGTGGAGGGATTGAGCGCCGGTCCGGCATACGGAATATCAATCGATTGACTCGAATTGACGGTACCGCTCGTCCACACATCGGGATGATCGGATTTCACGAGTTCGGGGCGCGTGGCTACCTGCAGTTCATAAGTGGTTTGCTTCGCGCCGCGGGCAGTATCGTCCAGTTGCCATGTGAAGCGGGGGGCGGGATCATCAATGCCGAGCGGCGATTTCAAGTTGTCCACCTGCAATTCAACAGGGCCGCTTATTTGGGCCGCTGTCTGTCCATGACATGCCGTCGCCGCCATTGCAAAGATTAATCCGCAAGCCATTTCGCGCATCGTTGCACAGTCCTTTTTTCTTACTCGCTTTGCAGCGTCATCAATATAGCAGCCCTCTTGAAGACCGCGCAGCCCAAACACGTACACTCTGAGCATGGGCCTCCGCCTCTACGCTGCAACGACCAGCGCGGGCAAGCTGCGCGACTTTCGCACGGCCGCACGCACTTATTCGATAGAGATCGAGCCGCTTCCGAGAATCGAAAGCATCTCCGCTCCCGAAGAGGACGGCGACACCTTTCTGGCCAACGCGGCTACCAAGGCTGTCTATTACTCGCGATTTGCTCCGGGCGAATTGGTCGTCGCCGACGATTCCGGCCTGGAAGTGGATGCGCTTGGAGGTGCGCCCGGCGTGCGCTCGGCGCGCTATGCGGCTGACGCGGGGCTGGTGGACTCTCCCGACGCCAACGACAACACCGACGTGTGGAACAACATGCTGCTGATCCAAAAGCTGGATGGGATCCCAGCCATGCTGCGGACGGCCCGATACCATTGCACGCTTGTGGCCGCGCGCGATGGGGAGGTGGTTCAGATTGCCGACGGCACGGTCGAAGGAACGATTCTCGACGCGCCGCGGGGCACCGGCGGATTCGGATACGATCCGCTGTTTTATCTGCCTGAGATCGGCAAGTCCATGGCAGAGATCGATCTGGAAACCAAGTTATCGCTGAGCCATCGCGGGCGGGCGATTGCAGCACTTTTGCCGAAGCTGACGGTTTAGGTTTGCCATCTGCATGCGATTAGCTCGCTGAGCGTTGCCTTGACGGACCTAACGCCAGACTCGAATAATACTAATGAAACTAAGTCAGAGCCCACCGTCCCTCAATTCAAGACTGCTTCGGCCTGCACCGTATTAGGAGCCAACTTCTCCATGGCAACTGTTCAAACCTCTGCCGCGCCTCAAGTCCGCCGCGGCGTCGAGCCTTTGCGTGCCGGGCAGGGCACAAGCTTTATCTGGCGCAAGCTGCACTCGCTGCTCGGCATTATCCCCATCGGCGCATTTCTCATTGAGCACCTGCTCTCGAACTTCGAAGCGCTGAAGGGGCCGGTGGCTTACGGAGAGCAGGTGAAGTTTCTGAATAGCCTGCCTCTGGTGCGCGTGATGGAATGGGTCTTTATCTTCCTGCCCATCCTGTATCACGGCATTTACGGCGTCTATATCTGGCTGCGCGGCAAATCGAACATCGTGTACTACCCGTGGGCCGGCAACTGGATGTATCTGGCGCAGCGTTATACCGGCATCGTCGCTTTTGCCTACATCATTCAGCATGTGCTGAGGCAACGATTCATGGGCGTGATGCTGCCCGAGAATCCCGGCGCCGCGTTCTGGAAGGTGCAGCACGAGCTGTCGAATCCGTGGATGGTGGCTGTCTATGCGATTGCCATGATTGCGGTCTGCTGGCATTTTGCTTATGGTGTGTGGCTCTTTGCCGCCAAGTGGGGCATTACGTCGGGCGAGACGGCGCGAAGGCGCTTCGGTTATGTCTGCGCGGTGTTGGGAGTGGCCCTGGCAGTAATGGGAATCGCCAGCATTTGGGCGTTTACCGGGCCGAAGTATCAGAACGCGCCCGAGAACGTGCCGCTTACCTCAATTCAACTGCACGTTGACTCCGGACAGCCGCAGGTGGCGCTGCTCACTGCGAGGATTGGATGACCTCTGCAGAAGCGTCCATTCCGCGCCTGGCCTGGCCGGATTTTCAGAAAGCCGTGCCCGAATTCGCAACCGCGATGGCCACCATTACGCATGCGCTGAAGAACTCCGGAGTCGAACCGGAGATTCGCGAACTCGTCAAGATTCGCGCCTCGCAGCTCAACGGCTGCGCCTTCTGCATCCAATTTCACCTCAACGATGCCCGCAAGCTCGGCATTGCGCCGGAGAAACTCGACCTGCTTGCTGCGTGGCGCGAGGCCGGCATCTATTCTCAGCGCGAAGCCGCGGCGCTGGAGTGGACTGAGCACGTTACGCTGCTAGCTGCGCATCACATGGACGATGCAAGCTACGAGCGCATCAAGGCGCATTTCCCCGGCGATCAGATGACGTTGCTCACCGTCGCCATCAGCCAGATCAATGCCTGGAATCGTGTTGCGGCGCCGTTCAGATTTACGCCGCAGATTCCCAGGCCCGTTTAGCACGAGAAAGGATTCAGCAAAAAATGGCATTACCCAGAATCATCGTGGTTGGCGGGGGGCTGGCGGGGCTTGCAGCGGTCATCAAGATTGCCGAGGCGGGCGGAACGGTCGATTTGTTCTCCATCGTGCCGGTGAAGCGCTCGCACTCGGTTTGCGCGCAGGGCGGCATCAACGCGGCCAAGAACCTGAAGGGCGAAGGCGACACCACCGCACAGCACTTTGACGACACGATCTATGGCGGCGACTTTCTGGCCAATCAGACACTGGTGAAGGGAATGTGCGAGGCGGCGCCGGCCATTGTCGATCTGCTCGATCGGATGGGGGTGCCATTCAATCGCACTCCGGAGGGGCTTCTCGACTTCCGCCGTTTTGGGGGGACGCTTTACCATCGCACCGCGTTTGCCGGGGCCACGACAGGACAGCAGCTGCTGTATGCGCTTGACGAACAGGTACGGCGCTATGAGGCTGAGGGCAAGGTGCACAAGTTCGAGGGGTGGGAGTTCCTGTCGGCGGTGATCGATGGGAAGGGGACGGCTCGTGGTATTACGGCGCTGAACCTGCGCTCAATGGAGCTGCGCGCGTTCCCGGCTGAAGCTGTGATTCTGGCGACGGGCGGTGTCGGGGCCATCTTTGGCAAGAGCACGAACTCGGTGGTGTGCACGGGGTCTGCGCAGGCGGCCATCTTCCAGCAGGGGGCTTACTACGCGAACGGGGAGTTTATCCAGGTGCATCCCACTTCGATTCCCGGTGAGGACAAGCTGCGGCTGATGTCGGAGTCGGCGCGGGGCGAGGGCGGCAGGGTATGGGTTCCGCGGGCGGTGGGCGACAAGCGTGCGGTGAAGGCGATCCCTGAGGCGGAGCGGTTCTACTTCCTGGAGGAGTGGTATCCGAAGTATGGGAACCTGGTGCCGCGCGACGTGGCGACCCGAGCCATTCACAAGGTGGTGTACGAACTCGGACTTGGCCTTGACGGCCAGCCGATGGTTTACCTCGATCTGACGCACATTGACCGCGCTACGCTGCATCACAAGCTCGGGGGCATTCTGGAGATCTACGAGAAGTTCGTGGGCGTGGATCCGTGCGTGGAGCCGATGAAGATCTTCCCAGGCATGCACTACACGATGGGCGGGCTTTGGGTGGACTTCAACCAGATGACCAATATTCCGGGGATCTTTGCGGCGGGCGAGTGCGAGTACCAGTATCACGGCGCGAACCGGCTGGGCGCGAACTCGCTGGTGAGCTGCATCTATGGCGGGTTTCAGGCGGGGCCGAATGCGGTGCGGTATGCCAAGAGCGTGGAGGCGGCCGAAGGCGATGGCGGCGCGGCGGCTGAGGTGGCGCGGCAGGCGGAGATCAACGGCAAGCTGATGCGGAACGAGGGCGGGGAGAATCCGTTCAGGCTGTGGCGCGAGCTGGGCAGGGAGATGACGGAGCACGCGACGGTGATCCGCTACAACAAGAGCCTGAAGCAGGCCGACGAGAAGATCGTAGAACTGCTGGAACGCTACAAGCGCATCAACCTGAGCGACAAGAGCCAGTGGGCGAACACGAGCTTTGCGTTTACGCGGCAGTTGAAGAACATGCTGGAGCTTTCACGGACTGTGGCGCTGGGCGCGATGCTGCGCGACGAATCGCGCGGTGCACATTACAAGCCGGACTTTCCGGAGCGCAACGACGAGAGGTTTCTGAAGACTACCAAGGCGAGCTTTACGGGCAGCGTGGAAGGGCCGAAGTTCGAGTACGAAGAGGTCGATGTGCAGTACATCAAGCCGCGGCCGCGACGTTACGACGCAGCGAAATAGCACTGCATGCAGGCATTGCATACAGGCATTGCATGCAGCGGATTTTTGGACAAGAGTCGTGGGAGTGCTAAAGGCAGAGCGGTAGAAGGGGATCATGGCAAACAGGACAGTCACTTTTGAGATCAAGCGCCAGGCCAGCCCGGAGGCGCAGTCGGTGTGGGAGCGGTTTGAGCTGGAGTGGCGGCCGGGGATGAACGTGGTGTCGGCGATGATGGAGATCGCAACGAATCCGGTGACCGCGGACGGCAAGCCAACCACTCCAGTGACCTACGACTCGAATTGCCTGGAAGAGATCTGCGGGTCCTGCGCGATGAGGATCAACGGCAAGGCGCGCATGGCCTGTTCGGCGCTGGTGGACAACCTGGAACAGCCGATTCGTTTGGAGCCGCTCTCGAAGTTTCCATTGGTGCGCGATCTTCAGGTGGACCGCTCGGTTTTGTTCGAGAACCTGATGCGCGTGAAGGCATGGGTTCCGGTGGACGGGACGTACGACCTGGGCTCAGGGCCGCGCGTTTACCCGCAGGACCAGGAGGCGAACTACCCGCTTTCAAATTGCATTTCATGCACGTGCTGCATGGAGGTTTGCCCGCAATTCAATGAAGATACGGACTTTGTTGGGGCGGCCACCATCGCGCAGGTGAAGCTCTTCAACAACCATCCCACCGGAAAGGTCTTCAAGGAAGACCGGCTGCGGGCACTGGCCGGCGACGGGGGCATCCAGGAGTGCGGGTACGCGCAGAACTGCGTAGAGGCCTGCCCGAAACAGATTCCTCTGACCAACGCCATCAGCGACGTGGGCCGGGACGTGGTGGTGCAGAAGATCAAGGACTGGCTGAAGAGCTAGGGAACAGTGGACAGTGGTCAGTGATCAGTGATCAGCGGGCAGGGAACCAGAAAGCGGCTTCTAGCTCCTAGCTGTTCGCTCTTAGCTACCGGGCTGCGGTGCTCACGTGCTGGGCGAGTGTTTACTCTTCGGTACCGCTTTCCCCCTAGCCCCCTGCCCCGGGGGTTTTTGAAGTTAAGTGCCTTTTTTTCAGCAGCTTGCGCATAAAACCCCCGACTCTAACCGTTTGAAAACAAACGAGTTATCCGATAAGATATTGCGCTTAAAGGAGTTAGAGGCGCGCTTCTGATGCCTTTTGCACCGATTTGTGTGCATTCGTCTGAGACTGCTGCAAATGTGCGGCAGATCGGGTCGCGAGCCTGGGTCGACGGGCGGGCGGAGCGGGGAAGCCGGCCTGCGCGCCAGCCTGCCCGAATCGCTCGCATTCATCTCGCAAAGATGCGACCTGAAACCATTCTAGCGATTTGGCGGAATTAACCTGCAAAGAAAATAGGGATCAGGGATGAGGGGTCAGGGATCAGAAAAACAACGAGTTAGGGCGGAGTTGGCGGATGGATTGTGGAGGCGGGGGGCTTGACATGAAAGGCGGCGGAGCGGCCGAGCCACATTTCACGCAGGTGGCGCCCACCGCCGAGCGCTGCGGCGACCGGCGGCGCCATGGGTCTACCTGGCTGGCGAGGCGCTCCGCGGCAGCGCCTGATGCATGTTTCGAGCTGCGCCTTCTTCGCCAAACAAATGACACTCGACCCGGCGGATGAAGACGTTGCCTGGATCGTCTTTTTTGAGAATCTGGAAATGCGTGTAAAAACTGTGACCATCCACTCGTACGTGGAGGCCGCGTCTTTGACACTTCGGACAGACTTTTACCTCTCCGCCCTCGACCTGGGTTCCCATGGGAAGAACTGTGTAGTCAGAGATCAAAGTTTCTGCCTCCTCAATTTCTAACGGCTCATCGCCTTCGGGGATGGGGAATGAAGGCTTGCCTGCTGGGGTCACTGGCAGGTGGTATTCGGACTCTACGCGGCGCGGACGAGCCTGGGAAGATTAACCCTGTGGAACGTCATTACGCGAGTACCCGCAGGCGAAAACCGAGGTGGGATGTCGCCTGGAACACGCTGGATTGCGCGGGATGCTTTTGGATGGGGAGGGAGGCGGAATCTGTAATCGACGGGCTGCTGCGGGCTCAGCAGTCCCTGGCGGGTTATTGCTTCGCCAGTTGCTGGCGAATCGGCGAGGCTTCAGGCATTACCCTGTTCCTGCCCCCTTCGGCGTTTTCGAGGACTAATCCGATAAAGACCACTGAAATTATGCTGGATGAGTGAATTTGGCGTGCTATCGATATTCGAGGATTTGGATCAGCTTCCAACCTTGGAAATGGAAGCCGACTTGTGGGACTAATCCAGATGTTTCTTCCTAAAATGGCGATACCGAACTGATTCTTGTTTGCCAATGGCTTCTGATCAGCCGTCCACAGTTGTGCATTTGTGCATTGTCTCCATCTCTAATCGAGCATCAATCTGGATTCCGGACGCACGTCGACAAGCATCGGCCAGAGGCAAAAGTCAATACTTCCCTGGAGGAAGAGCGTTGCATACGGGAAGGGCAATTCAGCTCAGGGGGCTTATGTTAACCTCGGGGCCATGGAGTTCACCTATCGAATCTCTGAAACCGATTTTGTAGATGCAGCGTGGTTGCGCCGCAGCTCACTGGGCGTGGGTCGCGTGAGATATTTCGCGGGTTGGGTGTGCATCTTCGTATTCCTTGCGTCGCTTTGGTTTGTGGTTGGGCGTTCCATATCGCACATAGCCGCCAATCCTGACTTCAAGATGTATAGGACAGACGATTCTGTCACTTCGGTCGATGGCCCGCCATCTGTCAGGCCTTCAGCGACCCCGCACCTAATTCTTCGGCTCTATGCAGCATTGTTGCTCCTGATCTGGTCCATCCCCTGGCTCATTCTTTTCTATAAATTGACTCCAAAACTTCGCACGATGTATCGGAAAGATCCGCTCGTACAGGGAGAAATCACTGCCAGCATCACGCCCGAGTTGTTTTCATTGCGCAACTCGGCCGGAGGCGCGTCGCAGTTTGTTTGGAACCTTTACGAGCACTGGATTGAGCGCGGGAATCTTATCCTCGTCGTCCGGCACTCCCACCACATCGCCTTGAACATTGCAGGCCTCACTGACGCTCAGCGCGCCGAGTTGCTCTCTATCCTTTCCGCAGTACTCCCTACGCTGAAGCTGAGGACGCGGCTCCCATTTCGCGATCTACTTCGCAATCTCATTCATGGTGAGCGTTAACTAAGCCGAGCGCCCTTGACACCACTGGAGAAAATGACCGGTTCTAGCTTTTCCAGGACGGGTGGTGGATCATGAGTTTCACGACCAGTCCCATTAAACGGGTTTCGCTCCAGCGATAGGTTTCGATGAGCGCATTATCGCCAAATCACTCATCGACCACAGATAGGAACGAGAAGTCGGCCAGTGTCCTGGAATCTGTTCATCGAGCCGATCCTGGAGAACGGGAGAGGCTGGAGCGTTTTTGTGGGGGCATCCTTGGCGTGGTTTTTGGGGCGACGGGACCGAGGCCACCCGCCGATCGTGCGATCATCGAGATCCGCCGATTCAGATTGCCGAGAAGCCGCCGTCGACAGCCAAGTCCACCCCGTTCACGTAGCTCGAATCGTCTGAAGCAAGAAACAGTGCGGCCGCCGCAATTTCCTCAGGACGCCCCATCTTTCCCCGGGGGATCTGGGATTCGAACATCTCCCTTGTCGCCTTGTCGAGTCGCTGGGAATCCGGTGTGTCGACCTGCCCCGGGCTGAGGACGTTCACACGGATATTCCTGCCCTTCAGTTCGTTGAGCCACGTGCGCGCGAAGGAGCGCAATGCCGCCTTGCTCGCCGCATACACGCCGAAGCCAGGAAAACCTTTCACCGAAGCAACCGACCCGGTCATGATGATCGATCCGCCATCGTTGAACAGCGGCAACGCCTTCTGAACCGTAAACAGAGTGCCGCGCGCAATCAGGTCGAAGGTCGAATCGAAGTGCTGCTCGGTAATCGCGCCCAGCTTGGCGGCTTCGCCCTTGCCAGCGCTCACAAACAGGACGTCGATCCTGCCCTTTTCCCGCTTGACTGTCTCGAACAGACGGTCGAGGTCGTCGAGATTGGACGCGTCACCGCGCACGCCGGTCACGTTCCGGCCAATCAACTTAACGGCCTCGTCGAGCGCCTGCTGCCTACGGCCCGTGATGAACACGTAAGCGCCTTCTTCAACGAACCGCTTAGCGCTCTCCAGCGCCAGGCCGCTCGATCCTCCCGTGATGACTGCAACTTTTCCTTCAAGCTTTCCCATAATTGCTCCTCTCTGTAGATGTGAAATGTTCGTCAACTCCGGAACGATGTACGTAACCGCTTTCGGTCTGCACCGGCTCGAAGCCAGAGCCCGCGAGCGCGTCAGATTTGCGCCAGGCCGCCGTCGACGGCGAGCTCGCTGGCCGTCATGAAGCTGCTGTCATCCGACGCGAGAAAGGCCGCCGCCGCCCCGATCTCCGCCGGATCGGCCATGCGCTGAAGGGGAGTCATCGAGGCGTAGACCTTCTGGCCCTCCTCGCCTAGCGCTGCAACCGCGAGCTCGGTCGCCGTCGCCCCGGGCGACAGCACATTTACCCGGATGCCGGTACCCTTGAGGTCCTGCGCCCAGGTCCGCGCGAGGTTGCGCACTGCCGCCTTGCTTGCGCTGTACACGCTCATTGTCGGGGCGCCCGTGGTGCCGGCGCTCGAGCCGGTCAGAATGATTGAACCGCCTTTGGCCATCAGCGGCAGCGCCTTCTGGACCGTGAAGATCGTACCCTTCACATTGGTGTCGAAGGTTTCGTCAATGTGCTCGGCGGTGATCTTGCCGAGCGGAAGGGGGCTACCCGCCCCGGCGTTGGCGACGACGATGTCGAGAGTTCCGCACTCGGCCTTCACGGCCGCGTAGAGTCGGTCGAGGTCGGCCAGATCGGAGACCGAGCCCTTGACCGCGCGGGCATTGGGCCCAAGGTCGGCCACAGCGGCGTCGAGGGCTTCCTGCCGGCGGCCGAAGATGAAGACGAAGGCGCCCTCCTCGATGAAGCGCTTTGCTGCGGCGCGGCCGATGCCAGTAGCGCCACCTGTGATGACTGCAACCTTGCCCTCAAGCTTTCCCATAATTGCTCCCTTCGGAATGTGTGTAGCATCCAGTACAGTGGAGTAGATTCTTTGGCGGTGGACGAGAACTGCTCGGGAGTCCAAAGTTTTTGTCTATTCGTCCAAAAGAGGGAGGCTACGTTGGACCCGATAACGGACATCTTCAGAACGATGCACGTAACCGCTTTCGGTCTGCACAGGCTCGAAGCCACAGCACCGTGGGGCTTGATACAGGACAAGCAGGCCGAAGAAAAGGTCACGCCTTCCGACAAGAAGATTTCACCCACAGATTTGGCGCATTTTGCCATGCTTTCGCGCGGCAACTGCTGGCTGAGTGTGGAAGGGATTCCGGAGCCGATTCCCCTCACCGGTGGTGATTGCTTTTTGCAGGCTCGGGGGACTTCGATTGTTTTGCGCGACAGCCCGCGAACGCGTCCGAGGTCGACCTTCCGCGAGGTCGGGGCCAGGGCCAACAGCAATGTCGCTCATTATGGAGGTGGCGGCGCGCCGACGACAATCGTCTGTGGGTCCTTGAGTTTCGATCGCGCCAGCCTGAAGCCGATCACTCAGTTATTGCCGAGCTTCATTCTGATGAAGGCCGATGAGGCACGCACGCTGGCTCTTCACAGCACAATGCAGGCGCTGGCGTCAGAGATGGCGGAACAGGCGCCGGGATCTGAAGTAGTTGCGACGCGGCTGGCCGAGGTTCTGTTTATCCAGGTACTCCGGGCGCATATCGCGTCGGGACCGGAACGCCACAAAGGATGGCTTCGAGCGATTTTCGATCCTCAAATGGGCACTGCCCTGAGTGCCATTCACGACAGAGTGAAAACACCCTGGACGGTCGAATCCCTGGCAGAAGCGGCGGGCATGTCTCGCTCCGCATTTGCAGCGCGTTTTAAAGAGCTACTCGGACAAACACCACTGGAATATGTAACCGAGTGGCGGATGCAGAAGGCGATGCAGTTGCTCGAACAGCGTGACAAAAAGCTCATAGACGTCGCTCGGTCGGTCGGTTACGAGTCCGACGCGGCGTTCAGTAAGGCGTTCAAGCGGGTTGTCGGGGCCAACCCTGGTGAATACCTCAAACGCGGTTTTGAAGACCGAGGAAATGGCCATAGGGCCGAAAGGAGGCTCGCTCAGGGGCTAAGACCTGTTTATTAGACAGCTTCTAGTATGCTTTCGTTCTGGGGTGAACGAGGCTGTCGCATCCTCCAGAAAGCGGAGGTCCTCCTGATGAATCAGAATTTCGCCGCAATTATTCTCGGTGGTACCGGGGAAGTGGGTGGTGCAGCGGTCGCGGAGCTGCTGGCAATTGCGGAATGCCGGGAAGTGGTGATGGTGAGCAGAAAGCCCATCGCGGCGCGATCGCGGGTGCGCAACGTGGTTCTTGATACCGGCGCTGCTGACTTTGGCGAGCGCACTGCCGCCCTTGCGCGCGAAGTTTTGAGCCAAGGTGCCGCGAGCGCGGTGAGCTGTGTGGGTGTAGGTTCGGGGTCGGCGCGCTGGAGCGACGAAGAATTGAAACGGCTTGAGGTCGGCGTCGTGGGCGCGTTCGCGCGCGGCTGCCATGACGCGGGAATCGCGCAGTTTTGCCTGCTGTCCGCGGCAGGAAGCACAGCGCGCAGCCGGATTCGCTATGCCCGCGTGATGGGCATGAAGGAGGACACGGTGCGCAACATCGGTTTTACGCGTCTCGCGATCTTTCGCCCCGGCATTATTGTGGGCAACGCTCATACGCCGGCCTGGGCCGGCTGGTTGGGGAGGCTCGTGCCTGGGCCGTTCGGCAATATCGATCAGCGAATTCTAGGCCGCGCGATCGCCGCAGAGATCGCTTTGCACAGTCGAGAGGGCGGGGAAGTTGTCCGCGAAAATGCGGCAATGAAAAAGCTCGCTGCGCAGTTCAAGGGCGTCTCCTAGTGTGGTGAATCCGAAGTTCGTTGAAAAACAAATGCAGGTCCTTCGACTACGATTGGCGCAGAAGACGCGCCAATCTTCGCTCAGGATGACAACTTGTTTTTGATGCGAAGATCGCCAAAGTTTTGCTGGTCTAGACGATCGGCGGTAGTCTTGCGTCATGCGGCCGCTTCGATATTCCATCAACGTGACATTGGACGGTTGCTGCGATCATCGCGCAATGAGACCTGACGAAGACTTGCATCGTCACGCAGCGGAGATCCTCGAGCAGGCCGATGCGCTTCTGTTTGGCCGGGTGATTTACGAGATGATGGAGGCAGCGTGGCGGCCGCCGGCGCAGATGGGAGCGAGGCCAGAGTGGATGGAACCGTTCGCGCGGACGATCGACGCGGCAAAGAAGTACGTGGTGTCGAGCACGCTGGACCGGGTGGATTGGAATGCGGAACTCGTGCGCGGGGATTTGGGGACGGCGGTTGAGCGGCTCAAGCGGGAGACGGGTAAGGGACTGCTCACGGGAGGCGTAAAGCTCCCGCTGGCGTTGGCGGAGCTGGGATTGATCGATGAGTACGAATTTGTGGTTCACCCCAGGGTTGCGGGCCACGGGCCGACGTTGTTCGCGGGGCTTTCGAAGCATGTCGACTTGAGGCTCGTGAGCCGGCTGGAGTTTAGCTCGGGAGCGGTGGCGATGCGGTATGAGCCGAGAAGATAGCCTTTGAGCTTGCTGAGCAGAGCCGGCCGCATCGTGGAGTAACTCGGGTGGATTCAAAGGAAATATTTCGAACCGACATGCCGCGTTGGCGGTAACGTTGTTTATGCGACACGCCACTGGTAATGAGAAGGCGGCCAGTGTCCTCGGATTCTGATCGGATATGAGACCAGTTCTACGGCTTTGTTTCTGTCGATTGGACATCGGGTCGGATGCGTGGATTGGAGATTTCTATGGGGAAGAATGGTTTGAAGCTCATTGCACTGGTCTTTCTTGTGCAGCTTTGCCTGCCGGGCGCAACTCGCCAGGCACGGGCGCAGGGGGAGACGACTGCGTATCCGGCCATGGCTCCCGTGGATGCGTATTTAATCGCCGACCGGAGTTCGGAGATTAGTTTGGCGCGCAGCGCTGCTCCGAAATCAATTTCAGACGGAGCCGAAGTGATGGTGCTTGGGAGGACAGGATTCACGACCGCAGTGAAGGGCACTAATGGCTTTCTTTGCCTGGTGGAGCGATCATGGGGCGCGGCCACCGACGATGCGGAATTCTGGAATCCCAAAGTTCGCTCGCCGATTTGCTTCAATCGAGCGGCTGCAAGAAGCTTTGCGCCGATCTTCCTGAAGAAGACAACGCTGGCGCTCGAAGGAAAATCGAGAGCGGAAATCTTGGCGGCGACGGCTTCGGCACTGGATAAGAAGGAAATTCCCACTCTGGAGCCGGGAGCGATGTGCTACATGATGTCGAAGCAACAATACCTGAACGACCGCGGCAAGAGCTGGCATCCGCATCTGATGTTTTTTGTTTCGGGCGATGTGGCAAAGAGCTGGGGGGCCGATGAAGCAGGTTCGCCGATTATGTCGGCGAATGATCCTGAAGAGCGGGTGACAATTTTCATGGTATGGGTGGGCAACTGGTCCGATGGGTCGCCTGCTCCGCCGACGGATCAATGAGACCGAGTCGCCACTCATCTTGCTGGTTGAGATTGATACGCGCGAGTCGACTTTTCATGAGATGTTGTGGCTTATGATCCTGATTTGCTCTCTTCGATGTGCGGGCGCTCAGCGGCCGGTTAACTGCTCGAGTTTTTCTGGATAGCGATTGCCCTCTGGCGTAATCTTTGATGCGGCGCTGTCGATTTCGCGGAGATCATTGGATGTAAGTTCGATCGAGGACATTCCTTTTCTGAGCCACCTGATCGAGCGCGAGATTGTTTATCGCATTCTGCGAACGCCGCAAGGAGAGCGCCTGCGCGCCATTGCGACGGCGGGCGACCCGAGTTACCGAACAGCCCGAGCTATCGCCTGGCTGAAGGCCAACTATGCCAAACCGCTGCACGTGGGGGAACTTGCGACCATTGCGCGGATGGGAGTTTCGACGCTGCACCATCAGTTCCGTGCATTAACTGCAATGAGCCCGCTGCAGTATCAGAAGCAGCTCCGGCTGCAGGCGGCCAGAGAGAGGATGCTGATGGACGGGATGGACGCGACGAGCGTGGCGTTTGAGGTGGGATACGAGAGCGTAAGCCAATTCAACCGCGAGTACAGCCGCTTGTTTGGCCAGCCGCCGACGCGCGACGTGAAGAGCCTGCGGCTCGCCGGACCGGCAGAGATGCGTGTTGCCTGATTCCTAGAGCCTGTTATTAACTTTCCCACGAGTGGCGTTGCGAACGGAAATCGGGCCAGATGAGGCGGAGGCCGAAGGCTTTGGCGGTACCAAGGTCGAGGCCGAGAACGAAGTATGGCCCGATTTCCACCCCAGCGACACAAAGCCGTCGCCGGGGGCCCCGGATTTGCGCCGCTCCTCGCTCCTCGAACTGAGAAAAATTGGCTCCCAGCGCCACCCGCGCGAAAGTTAATAACAGGCTCTAGATACCGGACCTGGGCCGTCGAATGCAAATCGTTCCGGGTGAGCGGCTTGCGGGGGATGCGGCAACGACAGCGGTTTCAAGTTCAGCACTGGGGCGGGAGTCTGATTTTATTGGGCAAAGGTAACCGGTCTTGAAGTCACAACTGCGGCATTGACAAAGTGACCCGGGCGATTGACGATTTGACTTACATTGCCGGCCTTCGATGGCCGCGTCTTTCCCGAAGCCGTAAAGTTCGGATAGGAGAGAGGTCGAAATGAACAACCTGTTTCTGAAGTTGTGGGTGAAACTCCAGTGTTTGAATCGCAGCGAAGAAGGCCAGGACCTGGTGGAATATGCGCTGCTGGTTGCCTTGATTGCTCTTGTGTGCATCACTGGCGTAGGCAAGGTAGCTACCGCAGTCAACACAGTGTTCACCAACATCAGCAGTTCGCTGGCGTAGTCGCGGCGGAGTATCGCCGGAAACGCAAACGGTGCTGTGCTCAATAAGGATTACCCGCCGTGCGGATTGCTCGCCACGCGGGTGCGGGGTATTTGTGTCTCGCGGTCTGCCGGGGCTGGGAGCTGACAGTTGCGGGGCTATGCGGATGGTTGTATTGCAGGCGAAGCTTTAGCGGCTGGATGTTGAGCACGCAGAGGAACCGTGTTGCGCGACCGATGGCCGGCGTTAAGTAAAGATGTGATGCACGCTGCGCAAGCCTAAGGCAAGGCGAGTCCGCCGAGGGCGATCCCGATGGACGGACTCCTGGCCTTCAGTTCTTTCTGCGATCTTGAGCCGGGGTTACGCCAACGAGCTGCTGATGTTGGTGAACACTGTGTTGACTGCGGTGGCTACATTGCCGACGCCAGTGACGCACACGAGAGCAATCAAGGCAACCAGCAGTGCATATTCAACCAGATCCTGACCTTCTTCACCGTTCTTCAGGCCCTGGAACTTCACATACAGATTCAGAAGCATGTTTTTCATTTTTGTCCTCTTCTATTGGCGCTGAGACGGGCAAAGCGAACAGCCCCATGATTTCCGAGTGACCTCTAATCCCCTGGCCAATGCGATGTTGGTAACATTGGACCGCGTTACCATGGCTGGTTCAATGGCACTTTGGAGTTATTGAATGGCGCGCCGGTAGGATGGATGGGGCAGGTCGGGCTATTGCCCTTAAGGTGGTTCGGGGCTGTCGGGTGTAGCAGGGGCTTGCCGCGGGGGCGGCCGAGTGGGGGATGAGTGAGATAAATGGTTGCGGCGGTGGATTGAGGGAAGCTGATAGTCTGAACTCATGAAATTCGGGGTGGTGGTTTTTCCTGGCTCGAATTGCGATCACGACACCTACAACGTGATAGCCGAGGTTGCGCGGCAGCCAGTCGAGTTCCTGTGGCATGACAGCGAGGATCTGCACGGCGTGGATGCGGTGCTGGTTCCGGGCGGGTTTGCATATGGCGACTACCTGAGGACGGGCGCGATTGCGCGTTTTTCACCGGTGATGCAGGCGGTGAAGCGGTTTGCCGATGGCGGCGGGCTGGTGCTGGGGATCTGCAACGGGTTCCAGATATTGACCGAGGCGGGACTGCTGCCGGGCGCGCTGATGCGGAACGCAGGGCTGAAATACATCTGCAAACATGTGGACGTGCGCGTGGAGACGACGGAGAGCCCGTTCACGAATGAACTGAAGAAAGGCGCGGTGCTGCGGATTCCGATTGGGCACATGGAAGGGAACTATTTTTGCGAGCCTGATGTGCTGCGCCGGCTGGAGGCGGAGGATCGGATTGCGTTTCGCTATGCGACGCCGAAGGGCGAGATTACGCGGGAGGCGAATCCGAACGGGTCGCTGAGCAACATTGCGGGGATATTGAACGAGGGCCGGAATGTGCTGGGTATGATGCCGCATCCGGACCGGTCGAGCGAGGCGCTGCTGGGATCGGCGGACGGGTGGGGGATTTTTGCGTCGATGATGGCGGCGCAGGGAGAAAAGCAAGCTGCTAGCCTCTAGCCGATAGCTCCTGGCATTTCACATACGCGGATATCCGCGCAAGATTTTCATTTGCGGTCTGTCGCGAGTGTCGAGTTTATAGACGCCAGACATGAGTTACAGCCCCAACCCGCCGTCGACGGAGAGGATTTGGCCGGTGACGAAGTGGGGACCGGTGGCGAAGAAGAGGACCGACTGAGCGACATCATCGGCGGCGCCGTTGCGGCCCATGGGGGTTTTGGCGGCGAAGCGAGCGGCTTCTGAAGCTACTCTTCCGGCAAGAGACGGCGGAAAGGGCGGGGCGACCGCCTCTGAACCAAATTCCAACTCCACATCGCTGCGCGAAGCATGGGGCGACCCGGGCAATGCGGGTGTAACTTCGTTGCTCACTTCATCCATTTCGATCCAGCCGGGCGCGACGCAGTTGACGCTGACCTCGGGCGCGAAGGCCTTGGCCATGGCCTGCGTGAGCATGTGCAGGGCAGCCTTTGAAGCGCAGTAGTGAGCGTGGCCGGCCCAGGCGCGAATTCCACCAAGAGAACCGATGTTGACGATGCGGCCCTGCGCGGCGCGGAGGTGCGGGAGAGCTTCTCGTGAGACGAGGAATGGGCCGCGGGCGTTGGTTTCAAAGACGGCGTCCCACTGGTCGAGGGTGAGGCTTTCGAGGGCGGCGGAGGCGAATACGGCGGCGTTGTTGACGAGGAGGTCGAGGCGGCCGAAGGCGGCGGTGACTGCGGCGATGGCGGCGCGGACGGAGGGCTCGACGCGGACGTCGCACTCGACGGCGAGGGAGCGGCGGCCGAGGGCAGCGATTTCGGCGGCGGTTCGCGCAGCTTCAGCCTGCGAAATGCGATACGAGATGGCGACGTCGGCTCCGGCGTGAGCGAGGGTGAGCGCGATGGCGCGGCCGATGCGGCGCGCGCCGCCGGTGACGATTGCAGTTTTGCCGGCGAGTGGAAGGGCGGGAGTCACGTGGTCAGTGTAGCGGAGCCAGCGGGGGTAGAGGAGATGGCGGAGTTGGTGCTGGTGTCTCAGTTTGACGCAATCATCGCTGAAGGCCCGAAGCCCGCGTATTGTTTGCGAAGTCTTCGGCACGAATAAATTCGTGCCCTTTCAAGGCGACCGGAAACTGAGACACTACCGTGTTTGTAGAGTTAGGAAAAAGCCCACCCTGGCGACAAAAACAAAGACGCCGCGAGGGCGGGGCACCTGTGACTTCACGGCTCGCCGTGCGATTTGGTTCACTGGGATTGAGGCTGGGACGAGCTCGTAGCCGGCGGAGGGTCTGGCTGGCTGGCGGAAGCGGGCGGGGCGGCGTTTTGAGATGCGTCTGAAACCTTGTTGCCACCTGCGGCGCTGCCGGAACTGGCGTGCTGGCGGGAGACGTTGTCAGGGCAGGAGGAAGCGCCCAGGCTCGTGGGGTGGTTCGTGTAGATGGAATATTGTGGTCCCGGCCGCCTAAGACAGACCTCCCAGGAGAGCCTGGGCTGATCTACTTTGTAGTCCTCACCGTAGGTTTGGAAGCCGTTAGCGATGATCTGGAGGCGAACGGTGTCGCCGATGGGAACGATGTCAATGTTGACAGTGCCGTCCTCGTTAGTTTTCAGCTCCATCGATCCCGTGTCTTTGTCGCCCTCGATGGGATGAAAGATGACGTGAGCGTCCATGACAGGCTTGCCATTGTCAGCTTTGAGAACGGTGACTTGAATGCGCGATGCGGGCGGCGGCGCCTTGTATTTGCGGCCGTGCCGGGAGTCGTTGTCCTGCGCGCTGAGGAAGACGGAACAGGCGATGAGAGCAAGTGGGACAAGACAGGTGCTGAAGCGAAAAATAGAACGGCGGAGCATGGTGTCCATTGTAAATGGTGGCGAGGCGCGAGGCGACACGCAATTCCATAGACGGGGCGGGCTGGTTTGAGTGAGTGCGAGCGCCCGAAAAATGTGGTTGGAGGCGGTGGATCTTCGGGTGATAAGGGTGCGAACAGGTGCCGGCGAGCCGTGCGAGGATTCGAGCGATGGAGCGGGAGGGTTTTGGGGTTGGAGTGTGCCGTTGGGGGTTCGGGGAGGGCAGGCGGAAGAGTTTACTTGATTATCACAATATATTAGTGAGAAGCACTCAGATTTTAACGAGAAAGCTCTTGACAAACCTTGGGTGGGTCTCCTATCTTTAGCAACTGGAAGGCGAGAGTGCTAGCAATTCCCTGGTGGGAGCGCTCACCGGGCCCGCCGGAAGGCATGGCGGCAGGTACTCCGCAACCTCCCAGACTTTTAGATTTTACCAATCACTGAAACCCCGCGGGCCGGGCAAGTCCTGGTTCGCGCACAAGGAGAAGCGAAGCGATGGCAGTAAAGGCAGCAACGACGACATTCACACCGCTCCACGACCGCATTCTGGTTCGCCGAGTGGAAGAGACCGAGACGGTTCGCGGGGGCATCATCATCCCCGACAGCGCAAAGGAAAAACCCCAGGAGGGAGAAGTGATCTCCGTGGGCAAAGGCAAGTCGAACGACGAAGGCAAGGTATTTCCGCTGGATGTGAAGGCGGGCGATCGGGTGCTGTTCGGCAAGTATTCGGGCACCGAGATCAAGATCGACGGCGAAGAGCTTTTGATCATGCGCGAGGAAGAAGTTCTCGGCATTGTGAAGAAGTAGTCCTGGCCGGACGGGCGGACCGCGCTGGCGCGCGTAAGCGAAGGTTGCGGAATGAAGGCCGTTACGGCATTGAGACGCTAACAACCAATTCCAGACAATTGAAAACCGATTAGGAGAGTTGAAGAGATGGCAAAGCAAATTCTGCACGGTGAAGAATCCCGTCAGGCGATCTTGCGTGGCGTAAACATCCTCGCAGACGCCGTGAAGGCGACGCTTGGGCCGAAGGGCCGGAACGTTGTAATCGAGAAGAAGTTTGGCTCGCCCACCATCACCAAGGACGGCGTGACGGTGGCCAAAGAGATTGACCTGAAAGATCCGCTGGAGAACGTGGGCGCGCAACTGGTCCGCGAGGTTGCGTCAAAGACGAGCGACGTAGCCGGCGACGGCACGACGACGGCCACGGTGCTGGCGCAGTCAATTTTCCGCGAAGGCGTGAAGACGGTGGCTGCGGGCGCGAACCCGACGGCACTGAAGCGGGGCATCGAGAAGGCCGTGACGACAGTGATCGGCACGCGCGACAAGGACGGGAAGTGGGCGCAGGACGGCGCGCTCGGCAAGCTGTCAAAGCCTGTGAACGAGGGATCGGTGGCCCAGGTGGGCACGATTTCTGCGAACGGCGACGAAGAGATTGGCGCAATCATTGCCGAGGCGGTGAAGGTGGTGGGCAAGGACGGCGTGATCACCATCGAAGAGTCGAAGACGATGCATACCGGTCTGGAGACAGTGGACGGCATGCAATTCGACCGCGGCTATCTGAGCCCGTATTTTGTGACGGACGCAGAGCGGCTGGAAGTCATCCTCGAAGATCCTTATATTTTGATCTACGAAAAGAAGATCAGTGCGATGAAGGATCTGCTGCCGCTTTTGGAGCAGGTTGCACGCGGCGGCAAGCCGCTGCTGATCATTGCCGAGGACGTGGAAGGCGAAGCGCTGGCAACTCTGGTTGTGAACAAGTTGCGCGGCACGCTGAACGTGGCGGCGGTGAAGGCTCCCGGATTCGGCGATCGGCGCAAGTCCATCCTGGGCGACATCGCAATTCTGACGGGTGGCAAGGCCATTACCGAGGACCTGGGCATCAAGCTGGAAGGCGTGAAGCTCGAGGACCTGGGCAAGGCGAAGCGCATCACGATTGACAAGGACAACACGACGATTGTGGACGGCTCCGGCAAGGCCTCGGATATCGAAGGCCGTGTGAAGGAGATTCGCTCGCAGATCGAGAAGACCACCAGCGACTACGACAAGGAAAAGCTGCAGGAGCGGTTGGCGAAGCTGGTTGGCGGCGTGGCGATCATCAAGGTTGGTGCGGCGACCGAGACCGAGCTGAAGGAGAAAAAGGCTCGCGTTGAGGACGCTCTGCACGCGACGCGCGCTGCAGTGGAAGAAGGCATCGTACCCGGCGGCGGTGTGGCACTGGTTCGCGCCATGCCGGCGGTGGAGAAGCTGATTGCCACACTGGAAGGCGACGAGAAGACTGGAGCGCAGATTGTACTTCGCGCGCTGGAAGAGCCGCTGCGCCAGATTGTGGCGAATGCCGGCGAAGAGGGCGCAGTGGTGGTGGCCAAGGTTCTGGAATCGAAGGAACACCACTACGGCTACAACGCGCAAACAGGGAAGTTCGAGGACCTGGTGAAGGCCGGCGTCATCGATCCCACGAAGGTGACGCGGACGGCACTGCTGAACGCGGCATCGATTGCAGCATTGCTGCTGACGACGGAGGCGCTGGTGGTTGAGCTGCCCGAGCCGAAGTCTGCAGCACCGGCCGGCCACGGTGGCGGCGGCATGGAAGGAATGTACTAAGGACTGGCCGTCCAGGCGTACGCGCCTGCGGCGCAAGAACAAAAGGCCTCCAGCTTCGGCTGGGGGCCTTTTTGTGTTATTTGGTTGACGCACGTTTATTAATTGGTATGATTGGTATAACCAATGTTTTGGAAGGAAAATGCTCGATGCCAAAGCCACCCACAGACACTCTACGGATCGCAGACGGGGTCTGGATTGCTACAGCATTGCTCCATCGCGAACATCCTGAGCGTCCTGATTTCACGGAGTCGGAGATTCAGGCCCGTTTCCTGCTTGAAAATCTGCCGCGAGGCAAAAACTCGAACTCGCTCCCAACCAACATCAATTCGCATTGTGTCGCCAACCGGCCGAGGTCGAGAAAGAAATCGGATCCAACCAAGGTCCAGGGAGGGCCGTACCGAATTCTCTATGAAACGCGATCGGGTTTCAGACGGTTGTACCGTCCTGACGATGACTTTCATCCAGACCGAGGTCAACCAAGAAAGCCTTCCAAGACAATTCCTAAGAAGGCAGAGATTCCAGAAAAGTATTGGGAGCTGCTCGAATGGTATGAAGGATGGGTCAAGCCAGGCAGGGAAGTGATTGTGGTCGATAACATAGAGGACGATCCTTTGCTCCGGCTCCGTGGGTCGGGACGCCACATTTGGGCCGACGAGCACGCCGACGAATATGTTGAGAACCTGCGCAGGGAGCGATGATGAGCAAGGTCTTCTTCGACACAAATGTTTTTGTATATCTCTTCGAAGACTATGAGCCGTTCAGCAGTATGGTCGATGCGATCTGGCGGAGGATGGTCCAGCGGAGCGACAAGCTGGTGACTTCTGCAATGACTCTTGGCGAACTCCTGGTCAAGCCGTCGAAACTGGGACAGGCGTCCCTTGTGGAGCAGTACGATCACGCCATCCGAACACGAGCGCAGGTAGTCAGCTTCGATGCGCAGATCGCCTGGCGGTACGCTTCGCTGCGCGCTACGCACACGATTCGAAATGCGGACGCGATCCAGTTGGCATGCGCCGCACATTTTGGCGTAGACCTGTTCATTACGAACGACAAGAATCTGCACAAGTTGAATGTTCCGGGTATAGGTTTCATTGCGCCCCTTGAAAGAGTCCCACTTTAGTTAGGAGTGACAATTTGAAAAGCAATTGAATTCACCTTACTCCGCAGCAAATGAAAAGGCCTCCAGCGGAAGCTGGAGGCCTTTTTGTGTTTGTGCGCAAAGAGGCGCTTGAATCGATGCGCTGAAGAAAGCGCCGGCGCAGGCACGCCCCGCTCGAGCAGCCCGAATTGTTGCCGCACTACATGACGATCACGGGTTCTGCATCGGGGGGTACGACTCGTGTTTCGCTCGTTACGCGCGGAACGGCGACGGGCTCCGGACGCAGGGACCGTAACCAACCTGCGGAGAGCCAAGCACGCGGAATCACAAACTCAGACCAGCCGCAATCCAAGCAGACGTGGATGTCGGGAGAAGGCGTCATGGGTGGATGGCTCATCGTGCGGGGGCTGTTGCGAAACAGCCGGACTTCTGCAGGGACGAGAGAGACGGCGGCCGATTGGCATTTCGGACAGACCATGTAAACACCTCAGGAGACTCGATATAAAGGAGCCCCCCACAAAGGGAATTGAGGGAGGAATTCAATTTAGCGGATTTTCGGGCAAGTTTTCAACAGTAACTATCCAGATTGTAAACCAAAGTAATATTTGTTTTGATATCAGGAAACCTGGTTTGTCCTGGATTCAGCTTTAGTTATTCGGCGTAATTGTTTGAAAAATATGGCAAGTAAGCTGGTTGATGCGGTCGACGATAAGAGGAAATGAAACGCGGCGACCGAAGCCGCCGCGTTTTGAGAGGTTGTTTCGTCGGGCTAGAAGTTGATGCGTGCAGCAATTTCAACCTGACGAGGCGTGTAAAGGAAACCGCTGTTGTTGGAGTTGTTCGGTACCAGGAAGGTCTTGGGACCGGAGCCACCCTGTCCGGTATACGTCGCGGTCGTTCCCGACAAGCTATAGAGGTAGGTAGCCTGGTAGCTGGTTATGTTCTGGTGGTTGGCAATGTTGAAGGCGTTGAGTACGAGGTCGACGCTGCGGATGGTGTGGCTGCCTTCGAAGTCGAACGACTTCTGGACACGCACATCGTCAACGATGCGGCGCGGGTACTTGTAGGTGTCATATCCGATTTGAGGAATGATTGCCGGACCTCCGGCGCCATTCCAGTTACCGGCGATTGCGCCGCTTGGCTTGCCGCTTACGCCTGCTGTGAAAGGCAAACCATTCTGCATCTGGAAGCTGTCGTTGATGCTCCAGTCGTTGGCAACCCACTTGAGCGGGTTGGATACGTTCAGGTTCGGGAGGTTGTAGAGCGCATAGGCAACAAACCGGTTCGGTACGTTGAAGCTGGAGTCTCCATAGTTGATTTGCGGGTTGCCGTAGGGATCGTACCAAGTCTCGGCAGCGCCTTGGGTATTGGCGTTCTGCGCGTAGTCAAGAGCATGCGACCATGTGTAGTTGGCGTCGAACTGATGGTCTTGAGCGACCGATTCAAGACTTCGGCAACAAAGGCGTTGTAGTTGGAGTTGACGTTGCTGATCAGTTCCGAGACGACCCTGGAAGTTTGTGGCCGTCGGGCCCGAGAGGGCAGTGTTGCCATAGGCGGTATAGACCGGAACGTTGACAGTGGCGCCCGTCGCTCCCAAGGGGCCCTTGCCACTGGGATCGCCGGCGACAGTAATGGTTTTGATGGTGGTGGTTGGATCGAGGTTGACGTCGAGGAAGTTGGGCAGTTCGCGGCCCAGCCCGCCGAGATAGCTCAGCTGAGAAGAACGTCCCCTTGCCCATAGCCTGCTGAAGCTGGAGATCGAATTCCTGCACCTCAGGCAGCTTCAAATTCGGAGACATGAAATAGGAGGTCGGCTTTGCAGAGGAGGAGCCGTTGGCGAAGACGTTCGGGAAGATCGGCGCGCCGGCGGTGTTGTCGTACCAGGTGCGGAGTGAACTGGCCGTTGGGGCTGCCGGTGGCGAGGCGGACATTCTCGATATTTCCGTTGGTGATGCGGCCGTAGTACATGCCATAACCGCCGCGCAGAACGGTATTGCCCTTGCCGAACAGGTCGTAGGAGAAACCGACACGAGGCCCGAAGTTCATCCATTGACTCGGGCTGTTTGCGATGCCGGTGTAGGTGAGTAAAGCTGCCGGTGGCCGAGGTGAGATTGGGATCGGCCGCAGGGATGGTCTCATGATCCCAGCGCAGGCCAAGCTCAAAGGTCAGGCGCGGCGAGAACTTCCAGTTGTCCTGGGCGAATACGCCGATGTCCATAGTGGAGATGGTGTAGACGGGGCTTCCAAATCCCTGAGCGAAGGAGTAGTAGCAGGGATAGGTGCCAGTAACGGCGCTGCCATTTCTGCGACGCGTTGACGTCGCAGCCGACTGGATTGGCGACCGATGGAGTTACACCGTGCTTGACGTTGAGGATGTCATTGAACATGTTGCCGACCCAGTTGTAGCTGAAGTAGCCGTTGCTCTTGTAGGTGTTGTTCATCAGATCGTAGTTGTGAACAGCGTCTACGCCGAATTTGAAGCTGTGGTTGCCCTTGTTCCAGTAGAGCGATGTCGCCGACCTGCCATTTCCGCTCGTCGGGGTAAGCCAGGCGGTGGGAATAATACGGTGATCCGGCATTAAAGCCGTAGTTATAACCAGCGCCAACCTAGGGAACATTGCCGTTGCTGGCGGTGATGTCGGCCTGCGTGTAGGCGGTATACGGCTGCTGAGTTTCGTAGTCAAGTTCGCGGCCATACTGGAAAAGCAGCTCGTTGCTGATGTTGTTGGTGATCAGACTGGTGAGCTTGGTTACGCCGTAGTCCAGCTTGACGAAGTCGTTGCCCTGGGCGTCGCGCGCGTAGTTGTCGGCAGCCGCAGTCTGCACGCCGCCGGGCGAATCCCAGCGCAGGCGATGGAAGAGCACGCTCCAATGGTGTTTTGGATGATCTGCCAGTCGATCTTGGGAGTATTGATTTCCTGGAAGCCGAAGCGCGGCACCTGCCCGATGGCGGAGTTGAGGCCGAGGTCAGAGATTGCGACTGCGCCGGCGTAGTTTGAGACGCTCACATTGGAGCTGCCGTAAACCATCGCGGCCCAGTCGTAGGCGGCTTGAGCGTAGCTGATGCGCTGGCGCGCCGCCAATGTGCAGGCATTGGTGTCGTTGATGGCGGTGCTGGGAGCGCCAGCCGAGTGCGCCGGTGGTTGTGTTGCAGGTCTCGCCCGAGGAAAGAGCGGCTTGGGGGCAGGGTATAGAACTGCTGGGGGCTATAGGGGATGCCAACCACGGGGAAGACGTGGGTGTGTTGATCGTAGGTGTAGATCCAGAAGAGCTTGTCTTTGATGAGCGGCGCCGCCGGCCGTGAAGCCGTAAATCTTGCGCAGGTCTTCAGGCTTGATATGAGAGGTAACATTGGCGCCGTTGACCAGGCTGGTGACAGTTGTGTAGTCGTTGAAGGCGTTCCAGTTGCTTTGGCGATCGTAGAAGTAGGCTTGCCCGCTGATGTGGTTGGTGCCGCTCTTGGTGACGGAAGTGATGACGCCGCCGGCGGCGCGGCCGTACTCAGCCGAGTAGACGCCAGTGTTGACGGCGAACTCGCGGACGGCGTTGGCGGAAGTGGAATAGGCTTCGCGAGTGCGCCCGCGCTCTTCAGAGAAGAAGGCCTGGTTGTCGTCGGCGCCGTCGATTTCGACGTTATTGAGAAGCGTGCTGATGCCACGGACGCTGACAAGGCCGAAACCGCTGCCGTCTGAAACCACGCCGGGAGTGGTCATGGCGAGCGCAGACCAGCGCCGGTTGTTGATGGGGATGTTCTGCATGGCAGCCTGATTAAGGGTGCCGCTGAAGTCCGGCGATTCCAGGTTCATGACCGGCGCCTGCTCCGTGACGACGACCTCGGACGAGGATGAAGCGATGGCGAGGCGCGGCTCGAGGCTGGTGACCTGACCAACCAGAACGACGACGTGGTCGGCGCGATATTTGGCGAAGTTGGGGGACGAAATCGAGACGGTGTAGATTCCGGGCTCGAGCAACGGGGCCTTGAAGTATCCACTGGTGTCGGAGACGAGGTTGATGTTGAAACCAGTGGCTACGTTCTGAATGTTGATTGCGGCGCCCGGCACCGCTGCTTCTGTGGCGTCGAGGACGGAACCTGCGATGGAGCCCTGGGTAGTGGATTGTGCGTTCAAGACAACGATGCCCACGCAGGCTGCGAGGATCATCAGTGCCAGGCAGCGCACGGTGAGGCGGAATCGATGAAACGTCATAACGGCCCTCCGAAAAGGTGGTTGGTGATCGATAGTTGATGTTTGAATTCGAGGCGCTGCCGCCGTTGCGGTGAATCTGCGATGCGGGCTGGGAGCCACGCCGAGCAGAGCATTCCAGTGGAACTGGCAACTTTCGTGCATTAGAGACACTTGAGACACGCCGGGTATGGCAATTGATCCAATGAGCAACCGTAGAAAATAAACGGGAGAGGAGATGTGCTGAGACGCACAGGGAGGGGTGATTTAGATCACCGGAATGAGGGAGAGGTCAACTGCAAAACGCCGTGAAGATGGCGCGAACGCGCGTCGCGAGCGGGATATCGCGCGGGTTCTTCCAGGCGTTATCTTGTGGAAATGAGGGGCGAATCGGAAGTCGAGCGACTTACATATAAAGGAGTGGAAGAGATCGGCCAGCCAGGATATCTGACTGGCCGAGTGATTGTTGAGCTAGAAGTTGAAGCGAGCGGCGATCTCCACGTTACGAGGCGTGAAGGCAAATCCGCTGTTATTGGAGCTGGTGATGGCGCGGAACGAGCTTTGATATGTGAGTGTGCTCGCGGCTGCGCCTGTAGAAGAGAACTTGTAGGCCGTGGAACTGATGCCGTCGATGTTCTGGTGGTTGGCGATATTGAAGACGTTCAGCATCAGCTCCAGGTTGTAGCCTTCCTTGAAGGAGATGGCTTTGGCCACGCGCATATCGTCGACGATGTGGCGGGGATATGCGTAGGTGTCGCGGCCGATGACCGGAATATAGGAGGTGGCCGAGGCGCCGTACCAACCGGTGAGGACCGCGTTATTGGAGTTATAGCCGGAGACCGCCGCGGAGTAAGGAGCGCCGCTTGACATCTGGAAGCTGGTGTCGAGATTCCAGTCATTCAGCAGAAAACGGAGAGGGCTGGATTTGTCGACGCCGGGGAACGTGTAGAGCGCGTAGGCGACGAAGCGGCTGGGGATATCCCAAGTGGAGTTGCCGTAGTTGGTGCGGGCATTGGAATAGGGGTCCAGCCAATTTTCGCTTCCGCCGCTGATGGTAGTTGAGGCGTTCTGATTGAAATCCAGAGCATGCGACCAGGTGTAGTTGGCGTCGAACTGGATACTGTGGAAGGTGTGATTCTGGACCTCGGCGACCATGGCGTTGTAGCTGGAGTTAATGTTGCTAAGAACCTCAGTAATGCCTTGATAGGTGGCGCCTGCTGCGCCGAACAATGCAGTGTTGCCATATTTGATATAGGTTTTCGCGTTGTACTGGGACCCGTTAGGAAGCGGGCCCTTGCCGGTGGAGTCGATGACGGTGATTGTCGAAGACTGGGCCGTGGTGGGGTCGAGATTGACGTCGAGGTAATTGGGCAGTTCGCGCCCCAGCGCAGCCAGATAGCTGAGCGAGAAGACAGTGCCACGTCCAAACTCCTGCTGCAGCGCCAAATCGTACTCGTGCACCATGGGGTTCTGCAGGTTCTTCGCCAGGAAGAGGACGGCTGGAGTTGGCGCCGAGGTGGTGCCCGTAAACAGATTGGGGAGCATGGGGCCCTGTGGAGTGTTAGTTTGAGCGGTCGATTTGAAGGATGTGGTGTACTGACCGCCTGTGAGGTTGCCTGAGTTCTGGTAGCTAAGGAGGATCAGGCTATTGGGAATGCGGCCGTAGTACATGCCGTAACCGCCGCGCAGCACGGTTTTGCCATCGTTAAAGACGTTGTAGGCAAAGCCAAGCCTGGGGCCGAAGTTGTTTTTGTCGCTGGGATGATTGGCCGTAACCGGAAGCACGGAGTTGGGAATGGGCGGAGCGGGAATGGCTTCGTAGTCGTAGCGCAGGCCCAACTCGAGAGTCAGGCGCGGAGTGATCTTCCAGTTGTCCTGCCCATAGTAGCCAGAATCCATGGTGGCGATGGCGAAGATGGGCGGACCGTAGCTCTGACCGTAGGAGGTGTAGCAGGGGTCGGGCCCGACAGCGGACAAGGTCGCGGTGCCAAACTGCGAGCCCGCGCTATTGCAGGAGTCGGTTGCCTTGCCATTGAGATGGCTGTAAATATCGGCGAAGTAATTGCCGATATAGTTATAGGTGTAGTATCCGTTGGGGTCATTGTTCAGCACGTTCGTGTAGTCGAAGTTGTGGACCAAATCTACGCCGAACTTGAATGTGTGGTTGTGGTGAACCCAATAGACGCTGTCTCCAACCTGCCACTTCTGCTCGCGCGGGTATGCGACGCGGAAAGAGTAATAAGGAATGCCGAGGTTGAAGCCGATGGAGGTATCGAGCGCGATCTCGGGCACATTGCCGCCGGTGCCAACCAGATTTGATTTGTCGTAGGCACTGAGGGGTTGCAGGCCTTCATCTTCCAATTCCCGGCTGTACTGATAGAGAACTTCGTTGCTGATGGAGGGGGTAATGACGCTGTCGAGCTTGGCGACGCCGTAGTCGAGTTTGACGAAGTCGGTGCCCCAGGTGTCGATTGCGTAATCAGATGTGGTGTTGGTTTGCACATCGCCCGGCGCGTCCCAGCGGAGGCGATGGAAGAGGAAACTGGCGCGGTTCTTTTCATTCACCTGCCAGTCGATCTTGGGCGTGTTGATTTCCTGATATCCGTCACGCGGCACGAGGCCGAGGTCGGGAAGCAGGCTGGCGATGCCGGCGGTATATGCGGCAGCGCCAGCGGCATAGCTGGCAAGACCCTCGCGGGCGGCAAGGGTGCAGGCAGATTCATCGGTGGTATTGGTATCGCCGCTCATGTAGCCGGTAGTGACGTTGCAGTTTGCTCCGGTGGGCAGGGCCGCGGCCGGTGTGGCATAAAAGCCTGTGGTGGTATTGGAGACGGAAGGAACGCCAACACCCGGGTTGATGTGCGTGTGCTGGTCGTAGGTGTAGATCCAGAAGAGCTTGTCTTTGATGATGGGTCCGCCAATTGTGAAGCCGTAGATTTTGCGCAAGTCTTCCGGCTTGAACGGCGATGCAGAGAAGCTTGTGGGGATGGGGTTACCGCTGGTGTAGTTGGCCTTGGTGAGAGTCGTGAAGTCGTTATAGGCGTTCCAGTTGCTTTCGCGATCGAAGAAGTAGGCGACGCCGTGGATCTGGTTGGTGCCGCTTTTGGTGACGGAGGTGACGACGCCGCCAGCGGCGCGGCCGTATTCGGCGGCGTAGACGCCACTGTTGACGGCGAACTCGCGGACCGCCATGCCGGAAGTGGAATAGGCCTCGCGGGTGCGGCCGCGTTCTTCGCCCCACATGGCATTGTTGTCGTCGGCGCCGTCGATTTCAACGTTGTTGAGCAAGGTGCTGATGCCGCGAACGCTGATGAGGCCGAAGCCACTGGAATCCCCAACAATGCCAGGAGTGGACATGGCCAAGGCTGACCAACGGCGATTATTGATGGGGATGTTGGCGAGGGCTTTCTGATCGATGCTGGAACTGAAGTCCGGCGACTCGGTATTGATGACGGGTTCCTGGTCTGTGACTACGACCTGAGCCGAGGAGGATGCCAGGGCAAGGTGGGGCAGCAGACTTGTGACATGACCCACGATGACCACGACGTTGTCGGCTGTGTAATTTGCGAATCCAGGCGCAGAAATGGAAACCGTGTAAGTGCCAGGATCAAGCAGCGGGACGTTGAAAAAACCGCTGCCATCGGTTGTCGCCCTGGAAGTGGCATTGGTTGCCTTGTTTTGGATGGTGACGGCTGCTGCGCCAACCACTGCGCCAGAAGGATCGGTAACGGTTCCTGTGACTGCACCCTGGGTGCTGGTTTGCGCGTTGAGGGCAATCGAGCCCACGGACGCAGCGAGAAGAAAGAGCGCCAAGGCGCCGAGCCCAAGGCGAATTCGGTGAAAAGTCATACATGACCTCCAAAGGGGTAGTTTGCATTCGACCAATGAGTGCTTGAATAACGGTGCTACTGCCTGCGCGATGAATCCGCGTTGAGTGCAGTGCGCGGGGAAGAGTCTGGTTCATTCGGGGGTGGCTCTAAGCGTGAGAAGCTGCCCGGGCGCCTCCCTAAATCAAGATTTCCCCAAACTCCAAGTTACAAATTCTCAATGAACATTTGGTGAACAGTCTAAAAAACTCGCGTGAGCAGGGAACGGATCATCCGAACCCGAATAGCGTACAGCGAGCAGTACACCGGGCAAATGGATTCTGGATATCCATAGCCGGTTGAGCAACATTACCGCGCTGCTCTCTTGCCCTTATGCGAATACGATCCAAATCGAACAAAACGAACACGCCAGAATGCAAAAAAACTTAAGTTGGCCTCAGCGAGAGCGCTTCTCGTAGATTCCGATTGCACTCTTTCGCCGTTGGCGACGGCTGTTTGCATTCATTTGGTAATTCAGCCGCGCAATGGGTGCGGGCTAAAGGTTCCCCAGAATGGCTTGACCTCGGGGTACTGCAATCTCTCAGGAGAGGTTATTGTATGACATTCAAAGCCGATATTCCAAGGGGGAAATGCGTGGAATCGGAGGGGAATGGCAGGAAATTCCCCATATGCGAGTAATTCGACGAAATGAACGCTACTACGCCAACGAGACGGGCGCGATCTATGCGGTTTAGCTCGCCCAGAGACGCCTTCAATGCAAAGCAGGACTCCGAATGGAGTGAGATCAGTGTCCGCTGCCTGGGCCCCAGCGAAGGCGGAGGCCGGCGCGGAAGTTGAAGGGCAGGCTGGGGTAGCCGATGGGAGCGATGTGCTGATCGTCGAGCAGATTTTCAGCCTGACCGTAGACGTCGAGCCAGCTAAAAACTTGATAGCTGGCACCGATGTCGAGCTTGGCGTAGCCGAAGTCGAGGTTGCGATTGGGCAGGAGGAGGCTGTTGCCGCCGTTGGCATCTTCGCCTTCGAGGTAGGTTGAGTCGTCGCTGCGGCTGGCGAAAGCAGAGGTGAAGGATCCTGTGATTCGTTTGCCGGCATAGGTCGCGGTGAAGAACCCGGTGTGCGGCGCGCGGCGGAAGGGGCGCGCACCTTCGAGCGGCGAATAAGGACCGATGGGAATGCCGTTGGGAAATGTGGGAATGGGTCCGAGCAAAAACGCGTCATCATTGGTGAACGAACGCTGGACGACGGCGTCGAGATAGGTGTATCCGCCGCGGAGAAAAATGCTGCGGCCGATGCCGCTTTCGACTGTGCTCTCGATTCCCTGCGCGCGATAGGCCTCGGAGTTGATGGTCAGCTCGTAGGCAAAGTTCGACTGCAGTGTCGCCTCCAGAGCGGCCTGCTGCGCTTGCGTCAGGTTGGGAAGAAGTTCGGGAATCAGATCGAGGCCGACATATTCAATCTGCTTGCCAAACTCATTGTGAAAGTAGCTGGCGCGAAAGATGACGTGATCGCTGAGAAAGGCCTGTTCCGCGCCGCCTTCGTACGTGCGCGCCTGCGGGGCAGCAAGCTGGCCGATGTGCAACTGGGCAATGGAGGAAGGGTTGTACTGTTGCAAGAATGCGTAAAGCGATTCGTCCTGCTCGGGGAGCGTGGGCTCGCGATCGGACTCGCCATAGTTGAAGAGAACGCGGGTGCCGCTGAAGACACCGCTGCGCGGGCGAAGGACGTAATAGGAGACTCCGACGCGAGGCTGAGTTTGGACACCGAAGAGAGAATAGTGCTCCAGGCTGCCACCGAGCGAATAATAGAAACGATTCTTGAAGTCGCCGTGGACGGCTGCGCTGGTAGTCATAGTTGCTGCGCTCGACGGGCGGATAGAAGGTGCTGTTGGGCTCCGCGCCACGCTCGTCTTCGTACTGGAAGCCGATGAGGCCCATCAGATGCGGGGTGATGGTGACGTCTCCGCGGTAGACGACCTGATCGCGGTTGGAGACGAGCTGGCTTTGATAGACGTATCCGGTATTGCCGGACGCACAATCGAGGACGGCTTGACCGGTGGCCGTGTAGCCATTCGCGCCCCTGATTGTGACTGTGTCACCGAGAGTTCCAGGACCGAAACAGTAGTCGGTAAAGGCCTGGTAGTTGCCGGATAAATTCCAGAGGCTCTCCTGCTCGCGCTTACGCGTGAGGCCATAGCGAACGCTGTTGCGGAAGTTCGATGTGGTTTGGTTGTCGATGGCCGCGCTGAGGAAGATGTCCTGGTCCTTTTCGGTAGCGTCGTCAGCGACGCCATAAAAATTTACCAGCGTTGGGGACGCCGGTGGCGGCGACACCATAGTGAAGCGTGGCACGGAGCTGGGTGTTGGAGTTGAGAGCCCAGCCGAGGTTGGCCGCCGTTGTGGCGACATGGAATTCGTCATTGGGCAGATCGTTGGCGGTTTGCAGCCAACTGAAAGCGCCGAGGTAGTCGAGCTTTTTGTAAGCGCCGGCGAGCTCAAGCTGTTCGCGCGAGGTGGAGAATTTGCCGACATCGCCCTGAAAGAGCAGGGAAGGGAAGCTGGTGGTACCGTGCGGAGTGGTGAGGCTGACAACGCCGGATTCGGCGCCCGCGCCGAAGAGATTGGAGTCGGGCCCTCGATAGACTTCGGCACTTTCGATGGCCGTGGTGGAGAGCTCGCCAAAGTCGAATTGGCTGCCGAGGTCGCCGGCATCGACGCCATCGAGCAGGACCTTGTTGTCGTCGGAGTCTCCGCCACGAACGAAGAGCGAGGATTGCGCACCGAGCTGGCCGACTTGCACGACGAATGTGCCGGGCATGAGACGGAGGGAACTGACGAGGTCATCGCGGAGAGCCAAGTCGAGCGGACCGAGAACCGTGGTGGCGGCGCTGGTTTGCGGCTGAGGCGTAGGGGTTCCGGTGGCGGTGACGACGATTGATTCGTGCACCCAGGCCGGCTCAAGCACGATGTCGCGCTCGACGGAATCAAACTGGCCGGCGTAAAAGTCGGGGGTTTGCAACTGGCGAAAACTTTTTGCCGAGACGATGAGAAAGAAATGGCCGGCAGATCCAGTGAGAATTTGAAAACTACCATCCGATGAAGAGACGGCCGAGGCGACTACCTGGCCATTGGAAAAAAGAGAAACGCTGGCGCCGGTAACTTTGGAGCCGGTAGCATCCGTGACTATGCCGCGGATGGAGGCAGCAGGGCAGACCGATGCGAAGAGGGCAAGGAAAAGCGCAGGGAGAATACGGGCCAGGATGCGGCCAGAAGATGGGCGCAGGAGATTGAGAGTCGGCATGATAGCTCCTTCGTTCCCCTCGGAACGCGA
This sequence comes from uncultured Acidobacteriaceae bacterium, assembly GCA_963841095.1. Taxonomy (GTDB): domain Bacteria; phylum Acidobacteriota; class Terriglobia; order Terriglobales; family Acidobacteriaceae; genus Telmatobacter. Next base: position 149,536 of record CAWJBE010000007.1, on the reverse strand, counting down.
AAGCGGTTGGGTGCGCCTCGGACCGGTCTCCTGACTTGCGCTGTTTTCAGCCGTCTTCCCAAAGCCAAACCGAAAGAGTTCGACTTCAGTGACGTGATGGGCGGTTCCGCGTTATGCGGATTGGCCCTGGCTGAAAACCTGCTCGGTTGCCGCGCCCCTAAAGGACGAGAACCGCAGCAGACGCGCTCACAGTTGCGGGGCAGTGGCGGAGTTTCACCGCCTTCCCGAGCATCCTGGCGATCGCAGTGATGAGATGAGCTGCAGCGCGGGGCTGCAACGGTGATGTCATGGAAACGGCTTCCATGACATGAATATTTATAGCCGGAATGGAGCACGGAGTCAAAGGGGACGTGGTGAGGCATTGCGCGGAGCGGGATTGCCGGGTGGCAGCGGAAAAAGGAGAAATGCGACTGGCCTGGAGAAACGGAATCGGGTGGCGATGTGGGGAATGGGCTGAGAATGCGCAGGGAAAATGGTGGTGACCCCGGGCTGATTCGAACAGCCGACAAGCAGTTTAGGAAACTGCTGCTCTATCCATCTGAGCTACGGGGCCACATTTAGATTTTACGGGATTCCGGGAGCATCAGTTTCGGAAACTGCTGATCGATTCTATCCGGCTCTTTCGAGCCGAGGGCCATCGGCGCTATGGGGCACTTCAGTACGAACTGCTTTTAGGCACGTCAAATTCTGTTCCCTCACTATAACTCACCGAGAGTGAAATGGAGGCGTTCTTCACAGCAGAACCGGCCGAAGCGAACGATGCCAGTAGCGAGGGCGAAACGACCGCGGTATCGACTGGGTCGCATCAAGCGAGCAGCAAGGACGGCAGGGGTGTGCGCGTAGGATGATGCGGTACGCATGGGAAGTTCGTTTCTCGTATTGGAAGGGCGGATAGCGGCATCAGTGCCGTTCCAATTTTGATTGCTCGTCACGGTCAACTCTATATGACGTTGGTAGCGCAGAACTGTGACGAAGGTTTCCGATCTTCCCGGAACCAATAATGGCGTACTTCATAAGGAATCTCCCGTTGCTCAGGGGGCCTGAGCATTGTCGATGGTTGATAATTCGAAATCAGACGGTACGAATCGCTGGCGATAGCTTTTTGGGCTGCACCGCCCTGGAGAAGGTCTCACTCATCAAAGGCAGAAGGATCGTCGATGCCGCTTTACTTTTCAAAAACAAACCACCGGCCATCTAAGGCGCATTTATTTGGGTCGAGCGATAAATATCCGCGCTGTGGGACGCGTTGGAATCGATTTCCAATGTTCCCGGAATCTCCTACTCCCAGCCGCCGCCGAGCGCGCCGTAGAGTTGTACGAGGGCAAGCGCTTCGCCCTGTTGCGCGTTGACCAGATTCAACTCGGCAGCAAAGAGATTTGAATCCGTGGTCAGGACTTCAAGATATCCGGTAGATCCGGCCTGGTACCGAAGGCGCGCAAGCCGCGTTGCATCTTTCGCAGCCGCAACGAGTTTCTCCTGCTGCTCGCGGTAGGCACGCTCCTTGTTCAGCGCGATCAGGGCATTCGACACATCGCGGAAAGCGCCGGCGATGGTCTTCTGATAATTGAGCACCATCTCTTCTTTGGTTTCCTGTGAGAGCTGGAGTTGCCCGCGAAGTTTGCCGCCTTCGAAGAGCGGTTGAGTGAGCGTGCCGAGGCCGTAGATGGTTTTCCCACTGGTGTCGAAGATACCTGAAAGACTGTCGCCACCAACGCCACCCGATGCACTGATGGATAAGTTCGGGAAGAACTGCGCGCGAGCCACGCCGATTTGTGCATTCGCAGCGATCAGTGTTGCTTCAGCCTGCTGGATATCGGGCCGCCGCTCGAGAAGCTGTGAAGGCAACCCAGTAGGAAGATCTTGAGGCGGAGGCGCGAGCGCATCGGGGTCGTTGTGACTGATCGGTCCAGGGTTTTCTCCGAGCAGCAGTGTGATTGCGTTCTCCTGTTGTTGAATCTGCTCTTCAAGCTGGGGTATCTCCGAGGTCGCTGTATAGAGCAGCTGCTCCGCTTGCCGGACATCTGACAGAGGCACCGATCCTCCACTCTCCAGTTTCCTGGTGAGGGCAACCGAGTCTTGCCGGGCCTGGAGAGTTTCTCTTGTGATTTCAAGTTGTGCGTCAAGCGCCCGAATCTGCAGATAAGCAGTCGCTACCTGCTGCACCAATGTGAGTCGCACCGCGCGCTGTGCCCAAACCTGCGCCAGCAGTTGTGCGCGTGCGGCCTCAGTCTGTCTGCGGTAGAGGCCCCAGAAATCCGGCGTCCACGCAGCTGAAACGTTCAATGATCCGTCAACCAGGGGATTGGGAAGCTGTGTGCCGAGCGAAGTTGGCAGGCTTGCGCCAATCCCTGTGCCCCCGACGGTGAAGGTCGGGAACTCTTGAGAGCGTGTGATTCTGACCTGCGCCTGCTGTTCAAGAATGCGCTGCGCCGCAATCCGCACATCGTAGTTATTGGCGAGAGCTTTGCGAATCAATTCCTGTAACTCGGGCTCACGATAAACCGCAGCCCATTGTTCATCACCGAAAGAATTCTTAGTGTCGCTTGCGACCGCGGCATCATCCGCTCCACGAAAGGCAGGCGGCGCTGTGACGTTGGGTCGCACGTATTTTGGACCGACGGTGCAACCGGCAAGAAGACCGACCACACCAGCGAGAGAGATCAATCGCAAAAGTCCCTGGAATCTCATCATGCCTGGCCTCCTTCCGCTTCGGCACGCGTGCCGATTGTTTCGGCAGGCCTGGCTACCGCGGTGCCGGGACCACAAATTGAATCCATCGTGGTACCTTGGCCGCCTCTTACGAAGCGATGTGAAAGGTATTCGACCACAGCAAACGTTACTGGAATAAAGATCAGGCCAAGAATGGTGGAGAGCGTCATGCCGCCAACGACCACGGTACCGAGGATTCGGCGGGAGGCAGCACCCGATCCGCTCGCGGCCCACAACGGCAAACAGCCGACGATGAACGCCAAAGCGGTCATGACGATCGGACGAAAACGCAAGCGGGCAGCATCCAATGCTGCATCGCAGATGCTTTCGCCGCGTTCATAGTTCGTCTTCGCAAATTCGACAATCAAAATGGCATTCTTGGCGGAGAGTCCAATGAGCATCACGAGCCCGATGGTCGCGAAGATGTCGTTTTCAAATTGCCGGGCATGGAGCGCGAGATACGCGCCCAGGATGGCGACAGGCGTACTCAGCAGAACGCTGAAGGGCAGGCTCCAGCTTTCATAAAGAGCAGCAAGAATCAGGAACACAAATATCAGCGACAAACCGAACACTGCCCACGACGGGACGCCTTTTTCCGCTTGCTGTTCCTGAAAGGACATACCGGCGTAGTCAAACCCCGCGCCTGGCGGCATGGTCTCGTGGAAGACCTCTTCAAGCGCCTTCCGCACCTGGCCGGAACTGTATCCGGGTGCGCCTGTAATGTTGAGCTGCGCGGCATTGTATTCGTTGAATCGGTAGATGAATTCGGGTCCCGTGGTACGGCTGACTTTGACAAGGGAGCTCAACGGCACCTGGCTGCCGTTGGCGCTGCGCACGTAGAACTGGTCGATATTTGCGATGTTCGTTCGCGACGTGCCATCAGCTTCAACGTATGTTTGCCACTGCCGGCCGAACCGGTTGAAGTAGTTCACGAGATATCCGCCCATGAAGGTCTGCATGGTGGTGTAGACATCGCTGAGGTCCACCTGCTGCTCGAGAGCTTTCTCCTTGTCCACATCGGCATAGAGTTGCGGTACCGCTGGTTGGTAGGACGGAATAGCAGCCGCGATCTCAGGTCGCTTGGAAATGGCGCCGAGAAATGTGAAGACGTTCTTGGTCAGTGTCGTCGGATCGTCTGAGCCCGAGCGGTCTTCGAGAATCATCGTGACACCGCCTGAAGTTCCGATGCCTGGAATGGAGGGCGGTGGGAACGCGAAGGCGATGCCGTCTGGATTTCCCGCAAGCTGTTTCTGCAGGTTGCTCTGAATGTACTGGAGTTGCTGCTCCTTGCTTTTGCGGGCAGCCCGCGGCTTGAGGTTTACAAAGAAGAATCCCGAGTTCGTGCTCTGCACCTGGGTCAGCAGCGAGAAGTCGTTGACCGCGATGACGCCCTCGACGCCGGGAGTCTTCAGGAGCGCGGCGGTGATCTTCTGCTCGGCGGCATCGGTGCGTTGCGCAGAGGCGCCGTCAGGTAGTTGCAACGCAAGGAACATATAGCCCTGATCCTCAGTCGGAATAAATCCCCCGGGAAGGCTGCGCCCCAGAAACACTGCGATCACGCCAACCAGGATGAGGCCAAGCATGGCGAAAGTAGATTTGTGAATGAGAATACGAGAGGTATTCACAAAGCCATCGGTAGTGCGCCCGAAGAGCTTGTTGAATTGGGCAAATCCCCTGGCCAGCAAACTCTTCCTGCGAGTTTCGTCTCGCGGTTTCAGAAGGAGCGAGGCCAGCGCCGGCGAGAGAGTGAGCGCGTTGAATGCGGAGATCAGAACTGAAATCGCGATCGTGACGGCGAACTGTTGATACATGCGCCCGGTGATCCCTGGAATAGCGGCGGTGGGGATGAAGACGGCTGCAAGGATGAGCGCGATGGCAACTACGGGTCCGCCCACTTCCTGCATTGCTTTTTCTGTCGCCGACTTGGGGTCCATCCCTTCGTCGATGTGGTGTTCCACTGCCTCGACAACGATGATGGCGTCGTCGACAACCAGGCCAATGGCAAGAACAAGACCGAAGAGAGACAGCGTGTTGATCGAAAACCCGAGCGCAGGAAAGATGATGAAAGTTCCAATGAGTGAGACGGGAACCGCGAGCAGGGGAATCAGTGTTGCCCGCCAGCCTTGCAGAAAGACGAAGACAACGAGCACGACAAGACCAAGCGCCTCAAAGAGTGTCAGCAATATCTCGTGAATGCCGGCCGTGACCGCCTTCGTGGTGTCCAGCGGCACGCTGTATGAGATGCTTGGCGGAAATGTCGCTGAGAGCTCCTTCATGCGCTTATTCACCGCCGCAGCAGTCTCTACAGCGTTGGAGCCCGGGAGCTGGTAAATTGCCATCACACCCGATGGCGCTTGGTTATAGCGAGCGGAAATTGAATATGCCTGGTCTCCAAGCTCGACGCGGGCAACGTCGCTCAGATGCAGGATCGAGCCGTCAGGATTGGCTCGGAGAATGATGTTCCCAAATTCTTCAGGAGTCACCAGGCGCCCTTGGGTGCGGACGGTATAGGTGAACTGCTGGCCCTTCGGAATCGGCTCTCCGCCAATCTGGCCGGCGGGGTTCACGTTGTTCTGAGTCTGGATCGCCTTAATCACGTCGGTTGCTGTGACGCCGAGCTTGGCAAGTTTGTCGGGATCAAGCCATACGCGCAGCGCATATTGGCCGCCGAAAACCTGTACACGAGACACGCCTTTTACGCGAGCAAGCTGATCCTGAAGATTGATGATGGCGTAATTGGTAAGAAAGTCCTGGCTCAATTCGCCGGTCGGTGAGTTGAGGGCGACAAGCATCAGCGGCGACGTGAGAGCCTTCTGCACGGTGAGACCGGCAGTAGTAACCTGAGCCGGCAGCTGTGACTGTGCCTGATCCACTCGCAGCTGGGCCAGAACCTGATCGATATTTGGATTTGTCTTGACATCAAAATCAACAAAGATCTGGGCCACGCCGTTATTGGCGCTGACAGAATTCATGTAGATCATGTTGTCCACGCCGTTCATTTGTTGCTCTATCGGCGTCGACACCGCCTGACTGACCGTCTTTGCATCGGCGCCAGGGTAGGTAGCAGTGACCAGAATCTCAGGCGGAACGATGTCCGGATACTGCGAAATGGGTAGCGTGAGCATCGAAACCAACCCGACCACCACAGTAATAATGGCAATGACGATGGCGACAATCGGGCGGCGTATGAAGAATTTCGACATCCCTTATCTCCCTGCCGATTGCGCCGGCTGCGAGAGGGCGGCACGTTGTTCTGAAGTTTCCGGTGCGATCGGCTCTCCTTCGCGTAGCTTCTGAATGTTGTCGGTGATGACCAAGGACCCGCCGCTCAGACCACTTTTCACAACCCACTTGTTGCCGTACTGCGGACCGAGCATTACGTCATTCACGTGAACCGTGTTGTTTGCGGCAACGGTATACACCTGTTCCTGGCCCTGGAAATCATTTACTGCTGCCTGCGGAACAAGGATGGCGTTGTGGAGAACCTCTGTCGCTGCCTTCACCCTGCCGAACTGCCCAGGACGAAGAATGTCGCTCGGATTTGGGAAAGCCGCAGCGATCCGAATCGCGCCTGTTTGCGGATTCAACTGCCGATCTACAAAGACCACGTGTCCCTGATGTGGATAGACTTCCCCATCGGAGAGAATCAGAGTCAGTGGAATCTTCGATGCGCCGTGAAGAAGGTCACTGCCTCCTGCGCCCGCCTGTTTCGTCAATGCGAGGTACTCGCTGTCGGAGATGGAAAAATATACCTTGATTGGATTGAGCTGAGAGACCGATGTCAGAACGGACTGGGTGCTCACGAGATTGCCGACCTGTGTCGTAGCCTGGCCCGCCACCCCGTTAATTAAAGAGCGAACCTTGGTAAACCCCAGATTCAAGTTCGCCGTCGCAACCGAGGCTTCCGCGGTCTTTACAGCAGCTTCCGCCTCCGCTCTCTGCTGGATTTCGTTGTCGAGCTGGCTTTGGGCAATCGCGTGCGCTTCCGCCAGTGGAGTGTCGCGGTTCACGTTGATTTGTGCGAGAGCGAGTTGCGCCTGTGCCTCGCCCAATTGACCCTGCGTCTGTTCAAGAGCCGCCTCAAACGGGCGGGGATCGATTTCGAACAGGACCTGCCCTTCATGTACCTGTGAACCTTCCCGGTAATCCTGGCGGATGAGATACCCGTTCGCCTGCGGCTGAATCTGCGCGTTCACATATCCGTCAAGTGTGCCGACCCATTCACCAGTTATGGGCACATCACTTTGCGCAGCGCTTACGATCGTAACCTTCATCGGTGGACGGGCGCCGGTGGATGCAGCACTTGCGTGGTTACCGCATCCCGAGAGCATTGCACTGCCAAGAACGAGTGCACCCGTGAAGAGCGCCAACAGACCGTGATAGAGAAGAGTAGTCCCGGCTCTCCCTTCGTGTCGTACAGTCATACTGAATTCTCCGTTAGGGATTTGAAAATGTTACAGGGGCTTTACGATGCGGTCGTTCGCGCCATGAATATTCGCATACTTGTCCAGCTTTGATGAACCATGGTCGAGCATGGATTCACAAACTCGAAGTGGCTGCACGTTGAAACCGAAACAGACCGGCGCCTATCCAAGCGCATCCTCAGCATGTTCCACCCCGAGGGCCGAGGATTGAGAACGTTCTGCTGCAAAAGAAACTAGCGCAAAGCGTTCTCTTACCAAGAATTGGGTCGCCGTCAAAAAATGAATCCCGATAGACGCCCAATCTGCGATTCTTCCGCCTTGATCCAATCTTGGCTTTTTCACACGCAACCGATGGTTAGCCATGAATCTATCGCCATCGCTTCTCCTGCGACGATGCCAGAGAGGGACATAGGACGCCTACGCTCTTTCCTGTTGCCAGTTGTCGATCAGCAATCCGAACCACTCATTGAAGATCGTTAAGGGGCCGGGAATGTCCATCGAAGGTCGCAATCGGCGCAACGACAATTGGCGAGTACGGGGCAACGCACTCATGAAGCATGTTTTGGGTGAGAAGCGCTGGATAGGTCCTCGGAAACGCCCCGAGAGTTTCTCATTCTTCAGCTCTATTCAGCTATGAAAATCGCGGGACACTGGCCGCATTCTGATTTCTGATCGGAAGCGGATTGGTGTGGTGGTGGATCGGGAAGCCATCCAGGCCGCTTGAGGACCGATTGTCCAACCGACTGATGCATCATCGGAGCCCACCCGCTTGCGCAATCAGAAGGAAACCTGCTCCGATGGCAGCGACTCCGATGGCTCGCGCAATCCGTACGCCGGCCGGCACGAGACGTTTGGCGGTGATGGCAACCGTGACGACAGCCATCGCGCGCAAGTCCATGACATCGAGAACCAACAGGATCGCCGTCAAGTTTGCACCGCAGAGGCCGCAATAAAGTCCGAGGCGGACGCCTTGCCGCCATGCTGTGCCCGCATTGGCGGGTGGTATTTGGCAGTGCCCCGGCGCTTCCCGGCAACAGGTATTGATAAAGCTGTTGCGGTCTGCGCCGCTTAGTATCGGTCCCAAGCCGCCATTTGGAGGGTCAGTTCACAGGTCCGGAAGTCTCCTGGGTACGCAGCACTCTGCGTAGGAGGGCTTCTAGTCCCGTTTTGATGGCGGTGTACTCGTCGATATTCAAGTCGCCGGTGACCTTTTCGCGCTCGATTGCGAACATTTCTTCTTTGATCAGATTCAGCAGGGCCGCGTTGGGAGATGCCGGAGTAGATGAAGATGCGGACACCGGCGGCGCCGTGCGTGGAGCGAATCGAACGGGTGCGAGAATTCCGTCCTCGATGTCGGAGTCGGGCCTGACGGCGACGCCGCATGCGGATGCTTCGGCTTTTCTGCGCAGAAGAAATCCTGCTGCCGCGACAAGGAGCAAGGCGAGGAGAGCGAGGATCCACCACTTGTATTTAGTGAGTGGATCTGGCGAACCGATAGGGGTTCCGATTCCGCCGCCGGGGCCGTTGGCGATTCCGTCGCCGCTACCGCCAGAGTTGCCCATGCCGCCTTGTTGAGGCATTGCGGAGTTTTGCGCGTCACGCGGCATTTGGCCTTCGCCCGAAATGGAAAAGGAGATCTTCTGGCCGGGACGGATATTTTGAGCGATGTATGTCTGGACACGCGGATCTTGCTGCGCCGATTGGAAGGTGGAACCCGAAGCTTGGCTGAAATCGATGCCCTTCGCGGCATAGACGACAAGATGGTCGGCAGGCATCTGCACCTGGGGAGTGAAGGTGTATTTGCCGTTGTAAGGGAGCTGATATTGAACTTCGAATAGAGTTTCTTTTTCGTCCTGGTCTGGCTGGATTGGGACGTTGAAGGTGTAGTGCCCCTTTTCATTGAGCGGAAGGAGGTGCGTGTTGGTGGCCAGGCCTCCAGGTCGCGTGGCCGAAGCGCCATCAATCTCAGCGTCGGCGGGAAGAACTACCTCAAACGTGTTGTTGCTGAACTGTGCTCTAGGGGGCAGGCTGGTGTTGCGCACGAGGAATCGCTCGTGGACGCGCAACATGCCGCCGGCCGCTTCGATGAGAAACATGTCGGCGTCAATGGAGACGCCGTCGACCTTGGCGGCGACATCGTAGACGGTGACGTTGCCTCCAGTGCCACCCTGTGGAGCGGCGATGAAGTAGCTGCCGCCCTGATGGGTTACGCGAATAAGGTAGGGTCCCATTCCCGGAGCATCGATTGAATATTGTCCGGAGGCGTTGGTCGTCGTGCTTGCCGCCTCATTCATGCCTGCCTGCACGTCGATGAGCACGACGGTGTCGCCCGACGATGGACGGTTGGTGGTTCTGTTTGTAACAGCGCCCGTGAAGGAAACCGCGTGGGCATTGACGCCGAACACGAAGAAGAGAAAGGAAACTGCGAAAGAAGAGATTGTGCGATTCGTCATACACGTCCTAACTTATCCAATGGTTGCGCTGTGGGCGACCGAAGCGCCGCTTCCGAAGGCGACGCCTGCGGCCTTGAGAAAATCTGAGGGCGGCGTACCGCCAGCGAAGATCCAAACAAAATCGTTGGGCAGATTGAGTACCTCTTCGCCTGTGTCGAGCAACACGCTACCGGCGCGAAATTCGGCGGGCATGGAGTTGAAGAAAACATTGAGCTTGCCGGATGCAATGTGCTCGGCGATGCGCTTTGCGTTGCGGTCCTTGAGGCGGCTGAATTCGCCGCGCCGATAAGAGAGTGTGACCTTGTTACCGGTCTGATGGGCAAGGCCCATCGCGGCTTCAACGGCGCTGTCGCCTCCGCCAACAACGAGGATGTTCTGGTTGGTGTAGTGATCGGCCTCAATGAGCCGGTATAGAACGTGGGGAAGTTCTTCTCCCTTGACTCCGAGCTTGCGCGGAGTGCCGGCGCGGCCGATTGCCAGAACAGCGGCGTGGGAGCGGTACTCCGCGCGCGAAGTGCGCACGCAAAAGAGGCCTTCGGGGTCGGCCTGAATGGATTCGACGCCTTCGCCGGTATGAATGTTGAGATCGGTTCTGGCCATGATCTTTTCCCAGAATTTGAGAAGGTCTTCTTTGGAAAGCGCGGTCTTACTGAATCGGCCATGGAGGGGGAATTCGACGGGGCTGGTCATTACGAGTTTCTGGCGCGGGTATTTCGTGACAGTGCCACCGACTTCTTCGCGTTCGAGGGTGAGTACCTTCAGGCTACGCTCGGCAGCGCGCAACGATGCGCTGATGCCAGCCGGTCCAGCGCCAATGATGACAACGTCAAAGACGTCCGTGTTGGCAGTTTTGGCGCGGAGGTGGGAGATGCGTTCGGAAATAGTATCGATACTGTCCCGGCCCTGAGCGACAGCGTTTTTGATGAGGGCAAGGCCTCCGAGTTCGCCGGCAATGAAGAGGTTGTCGACACTCGTCTCATAATTTTCGTGAATGACAGGAAGGTCGGCGCCGGAGCTGGGTTTGGCCATCGCCATCGTGATGGCTCCGACTGGGCATTCTTCCGCGCACAGGCTGTGGCCGATACATTTGTGACCGTTGATGATGGTGGCCTTGCCGTCGATCAGGGCGAGCACATCTCCTTCAGGGCAGACGGAGACGCATCCGCCGCATCCGATGCACAAATTCTGATCGATCTTTGGATGCTGAGCCTGGGGACCCTCAGAGAACAGAGGGCCACGATCGGCGGCAGCGCGCGCCTGATGTTCCTTGCGTTTTTGTACGCGCCAGTAGCGAACCATGAAGAATGCGATGACGCTGCCGGCAATCAGCCATGTGAAAAGGGTATCCATATTTCAATGCAATCCGAGGGAGATGAAACCAAGGCCACTGACGACCACGATATGAAGAATGGCAAGAATTGCAAACGCGTAGCTGAAGGGGCGATGGATGACGTGCCAAAGGTGAAAGACACGCTGCGTCTGGTTGAGAAAGAGCATGCGCCTGGAGAGCAGCGCTTTTCTTCGCACAAGGCGAACAATCTGTTCGATCTCAGGATTGCCGGTGGAGATGAGCCCAAAGAGTGAACGAAGCATGACTCCGAAACTAGATGAGGCCCTACGCAGGCGAGCTACGCGGAATGGGAGTCCCGCATCGAGGGCGAGCATTTCACCGATGGCGCCGATTGGGCCGATTTTGCGGATGTGTTCTTTTGTTGGTACGCGGAGCGCCCTGGCCAACTGGTCCTGTGAGTAGACAGATTGCGCGAGCAGGGCTCCGGAGAGATCTTGTTCGTTGGCCTGCACCTCGTTGAGGGAGAGCTCGGCTGCGGTGAGTGAACGCGGAATCTGAGCGTAGAGGTAGCGTCCGACGACACCACTCAGCGCGACAGCAACCATGATCCAGAAGGCGAAGCCGGCGATGCCTTGAAACTTGAAGGAGGCGTGATAGGCGATTACGATGGGCGCGGTTAGACCGGCGATCACATGGAAGTCCATCCAGTGGCGCGCAGTTCCCCAGCGGCCAAGCCAGGGGATGACTTTGCGCAGCGCGTAAAGAAAGATGATGAAGAAGAGGACGGTACCAAGGATGCCGAGCTTGAGGCCGATTGTTCCACTGGGCCGGAGAAGCTCGTGTTTGGCGGAGTAGGGCCGCTGATCGAGAGGCAGGATGTAATAGTCGGCGCCATAGATGCCGATGGAAGCTAAAAGAGCGATCGACGCAGCCGCGGCGATAAAGACGCGGAAGCGATGGCCGCGATCCTTGTTGCTCTTCTTTTGGCGCGGGGCTGCCATGCTGGTGAGATTGGTTTGCAGAAGGGACATCTTCAGGGATTCTCCTTCGGGTTCGACGGGGGCATGGCTGGTCTCGGCGTGCCCTCGGGGTCTGCATTGTCAGGGTGTATTGTTACGTGTGGATCCTGTTCCACGTCGGCTGAAAAGCTCCGATAATTTCCGAAGAAATGGGTGTTGCGCCAATGCTGACGGGCACTTGTTACGTCGACGACCGCCAATGCCGGCATCATGATTTGTGAAGCATCTGTCCCAAGCTTCATCGGTTTGTATTCCACATGGATCTTGAGCGAGTGCAATCCGATGTCGGACATGTCGTGAAGGAGGGTTGCATCCACTTTCACGATTTCTCCGGAGTTTTTGTCGAGCCAGGCGGTGCCCTCCAGCTCGAGAGGGTATTCGCGGCCGCGCAGGGCGAGGGCAGCCGGCGTACGCCGCCCGGCTATGTGAGCAAAGTGAATGGGGATGGCGGGCCGCCCGTCGATTTGTTCTTCAGGAAGCGCCTGGAAGTTGAAACTGCTGCGGTAATAGGGATCGAAGACAAGGAGTGCTGTCGCCATTCCGTTTGTCAGGAGCATTGGTGTTGACAGAAGCTTGTGGCGCCACCCCGGAGTTTCGATGCGCGACTCGCTCATTTGGAAGTCATCCTCGTGGCCGCTCATCATGATCAAGTAATCGAACTGTTCCTTCGCTGAAGCTTCGACGTGTCCATTTTCGGCGAGCTTCTCCTGGACAACCGTCTCAGTGCAGTGGACGTCTGCGAGCTTGGAGAGGTAGGTTTTAATTTGTTTTTGCGCAAGATCGATGACGCTCGTCTCCGGCCGGCCCGGCATTTGACTCCGTGCCAACGGGACCGAGACAAGAAGACAGGCAATAAACACCAGCCGCTTATGGATGATTCGCATCTGCCAGCCTCCTGTTTGCCGCCCGGTTATTGAACCTGAGGCCGACCGTGTTCGTCCACTGGTTGTAGTTGAGCGATCCGCCGCGTTGCGCGGTAAACATGCTTTCAACAAACAAGTGCGATCCGAGATTGGTGTCGAACGTCGCGTTGATGAAGTCGGAACTGCTGCTTGCCGCTGACGGTGACGTATAAGCATAGCGGCCCCCTTGCAGATTGAGCCGCAGATTCTCAAGCAGGTCTCTCGTCACGGTGAGAGTGGAATATGTGCCCGAGGCGAATGCGCTGTCAAACTGTGAATAGCGAACGTCGGCTTCGAGCCCGGTCTTCCAGATGTTGGATACAGTGACTCCGAACATCTTGTTCAGTGAGTTCTTCGGGTCCGTGGAGTCGTTGCTTTGCCCAAGACTGACGTAGCCGACAATGTGCCGCAGAAATTCGACACGGGCACCGCCATTGATGCCCTGGTAAAGATATGCATCGAGCAGCCCTGTGCCGACGAGCGTGGGATCGTAGGTCGGCACGTCGCGAAAGTAGGTGTCAGTCAACTCGAGCGTCACGCGCGGATGTAATTGCACGCGCAGTGAAAGGAGGCTTTGGCCAAGCCCAATACTGAGCGCCGGTGTGGAAGGGTTGGGAGTGGGCTTGTCGATCTGCATCGAATGATAGAGAGAAAAATAGCGCTTGAATGAAAACTGATTCTCGGTGAAACCAAAAGGCCGGGTGATGGTCCACTTGAGCATTTCCACGCCGGCGCCCGCCGTGCTGGAATAGTGAAATCCGTCATAGTTTCCCCCGTGGATGTTGAAGTAGACTCCGCCGATTCTGCGCTGCGGGTTGTAGTCCCAGGCAGCGGGATCAGGAGTTGAGCCGGCGAAGATGCTGAGCGAGGTATGGGGCTCAAGCTGTCGGCCCACATAGGCTCCGTCGACGGCCTCGAGGCTGCTGGCCCAGGGAAGGTAAAGCCGGCCGACTCCCGCGCTCCAGCGCGAGTCGGGATTGATGTAGCTCAGACTCATCAGGTAGGTGCGATTCAGCACGTCCTGAATGGTGGGCTGCGAGGGCGTGGACCCTGTTTGCAACTCGCCTCGCCAGTAGCCGTTCAAGTTCCAGTGCGTGCCCAGGAGGCGCGTAAAGTCGGCGCGGAACACCATGCCGTACTCCGTAGTCGTGATGCCACCCTGGCCACGCTCGGTGATGGTGCTGGCGTCGAAGCCGAGGCGGCCACGAATCTGATTTACTTCGGGCAAAGGCGGCCGAGGGATTGTGTCGCGTATTTCGTCGTCGAGTGGATCGCCTTCGCTGAAGCTGATTACCATGGGATACTGCCGCGAATTCCCGAGGGTATCCTTCTCGACGAGTTGCTCGACCTCGGCATCGGGCAATGCCACCACGTCGCCGGGGACGAGATCGCGCGCGGACTTGTCCACTTCGCACACGGCGGAAGTAGAAGCGACGGCAACCACCTTGAGCCTGGCAATGATGCCGGGTTCAATGGCGGAGTTCGAAGCGTCGTTGGGGGATTTGGTCGGGTCCTGCTTGAGAATGAGCGCCATCCCTTCGGAGAGACCAGCGTCACGGCCACCGTCGATGTAGACATTGGTTCCGCTGACGTAGCGAACCTGAAAGGTCGATCGCACAGGAGCGGGCGTCGATGGACTCTTTTCCGCGCTCGATGGAATGGAATCCTGCGCAGCGCATAGCGAGCCCAACAGCAGAATGGGGGTGAGGGGGAGGAACCGCATGTGTCTTACCCTCCTCCATTCTTGTGACACGCGTAACAGTTCACGCTGTTGTACACATAGCCGGAGACGCCACGATGCTCGGGATCAGTGGCCGATTGGGTGTGGCAGCCGGTGCACTGGAAGACTGAATAGTCAGACGAGTTGGTGTGACACGTTGCGCACACGCCGTTTGCATTGCCGTGATCGAGCGGGAAAAATGTGTGATTGCTCGCCGGCAGCGTTGCTGGAACCCATGCGGTAGTTGTGTGGCATGTGGTGCAGGTCGTGGGCCAGTTCGCCGCCACGTGGTTCGGGTTCGTCGTTCCCGTAAAGTCGGCCTGGTGGCACGAGTAACATGCAGTGGGTGTTCCCGCGAAGACGTTATTGATGTGACATTTAATGCAGTCAACCGTTGTGTGCGCGCCGGTCAGCGGGAATGGCGTGTTGTTGTGATTGAACGTCGCGCCGGTCCATGCGGTGGTGGTGTGGCACGTGTCGCAGGTCGTCGGGAATCCCGCCGCAGCATGGTTGGGATCAGTCGTTCCGTTCCAGTCCGCCTGGTGGCATCCGTAGCACGTGGTGGGCAGCGTTGTGTAGTTGTTGCTGGTGTGGCACTGCGCGCAGGCGAGCGTCGTGTGCGCGCCGGTGAGCGGAAATGCAGTGTTGTTGTGATTGAACGATGACGGAGACCAGGCGCTTGTCGAATGGCATATCGAGCAATCCGTAGGGAATCCCGAGGATACGTGATTAGGATTCGTCGTTCCGTTGAAATCAGCCTGGTGGCATGAGTAACAGGCGGTAGGGGTGTTTGAGTAGTTGTTGTTGGTGTGGCACTGCGTACAGGTGAGCGTAGCGTGAGCTCCGGTCAGTGGGTAATTGGCGTAGAGCGCGTGATTGAAGTTGACGTTGGTCCAATCCGTGGTGGTGTGACATGTGTCGCATGTGGTGGGGAACGCGGCCGCAGCATGGTTCGGGTTGGTGGTGCCATTCCAATCGGCCTGGTGGCAGCCAAAGCAGTTCGTGGGCAGCGTTGTGTAGTTATTGTTTGTGTGGCACTGCGCGCAAGCCAGTGTGGCGTGTGCACCGGTCAAGGGAAATACCGAGGTGTGGTTGAAGGTGGACGGCGACCAGCCGCTGGTTGTGTGGCAGAGCGAGCAATCCGTAGGGAATCCCGAGGATACGTGATTCGGATTCGTCGTTCCCGTAAAGTCGGACTGGTGACATGCATAGCAGGCGGTGGGAGTGTTTACGTAGTTGTTGTTCGTGTGACATTGCGCGCATGCGAGGGTCGCGTGCATTCCCGTGAGGGGTAGTTTGCGTAAAGTGCGTGATCGAACTTGGCGTTGAGCCAGTCGGTCGTCGAGTGACAGGTGCTGCAATCGTGGGGCAGGCCGAGCTGCACGTGTGGGGGGTTGTTGCTGGTTGTGTAGTCGCTGGCGTGGCAGGCATAGCACGTCGCCGGAGTCCCCGCGAATACGTTGTTGGCATGGCAGGCAGTGCAGGGCAGCGTGGCATGCGCGCCAGTTAACGCATAGCCGGTGACCTTCAGATGGTCAAACTTCGCATTGAACCAGGTATCCATGGTGTGGCAGGACTCGCACGTGGTCGGGAAACCTGCGGCAACGTGGTCCAGAACCTTCGTCTGGAAGTCCTGGTGGTGGCAGGAGTAGCAGGCTGTCGAGAGTCCAGTGAACTGGCCGACCGCCGCGTTCTTGTGGCAGTCGTTGCATTGCAGCAGTGCATGGGCGCCGATAAGTGGGAAGCGATTCTGGTGATCGCGGATTTGGGCGAGCGAGGCCTGCCATCCCTTTACGGAGTGACAGCTTTCGCAGTTGGCTCCGAACTGGCGCCGATGGATGTCTGCGTGGCAGTCGGCGCAGTGCGTGCTTACGTTCTTGAATATGAGGCTGACGTGGCATTTGGTGCAAGGAATCCTGGTGTGCATGCCGCGCAGAGGATAGCCTGTCTGATCGTGATTGAACTCAGGGTTGGAGCGGATTGGTTTCCAGCTTGTGTAGGTGTGACACTCCTGGCAGGGAATGGAAATGGGACCGTGCGGGTTTGTGACTTTGGCCTGAGGGCCGCCGACACTTGGCCGCGCGCTATCCGTCGATTGTTGCAACGCCGCGCCCGCAAGAAGCGGGAAGAGGCCAGCGGCGATTGCTATGAGCCAGCGTGTTCGCATCATCTGTTTCTTCGATTGGTTCCGCGTCCAGGCAAGGTTGTGGGCCGGAGCAACGTGTCCTGGGTAAAGCTCCGCCTAACCGGAATTCTGCTTGTGGTCCGATGGAAATCGGGGCCCGAATTTCAGCAGCACATGTAGTCCACGAGCCCGCTGAAGCGAGTTTGCACATCTCCACGGCAGCAAATCGCGCATTCGCAGCGGTCAGTTGTACCGGAAACTTCAGTGCGCGATCTGCGAGCCATAGGACTGCTTCGGCAGATCAGCGCCGGGTTCCTCTAAGGGGCAATGAGTCCGGAAATTGCGCTCTTGCGGCAACTCACAACCAAACATTCAACTTCTCAAGCACGAGAAGCCAGGGGAAGAACAGGAGCCCTGAATCGAGGGATCGATTCGCGTTCAGATTACAACAGGGGAGGGTAAAGATGCATCAGAATTCAGCCGGCGCCAGGTGCGCTTTGCGGTACTTTTCGGCTCTCAAAGGATGAATTATTTGTCATCTTTGGAGTAGCGCCGTCGTGGCATGCTTCGCACGCCATAGGCGTGGGTTTGTAAAAGAGCACGAGATTGCCGCCAATCTGCTTCTTGAGAGTGTGGCACGCTGAGCAAGCTACGTTTTCATGGCCCCCCCTTAGGGAGAATCTCGTCTTATCGTGGTCAAAGAGCGATGGCCTCCACTTGATCGTGTTGTGGCAACCGGCGCAGTCGCCGGGGCGCGCGCCGAACTGATCGGCGTGTGGGTTTTCGTGGCAATCACCGCAATTGACGGGGGTTTTTGCGAAGTCAACGTGCTGCAAATTCAGCTCCATATTCGGCGGTTTGTGGCACTCGACGCATGCGACGGCGCGATGGGAGCCGAGCAGGGGGAACAGGGTCTTCTCATGGTTGAATCTGGCGAGATCTTTCCAGTCGAGGGTTGAGTGGCATGCTTCGCATCCCAGCGCCTTGCCCGATGTGTCGAGCACGGCCATTCGTGTTGCGAATTGCCCTTTATGTACGTCTTCGTGGCACGTTGTACAGGTGAGTTGATTGAAGTGGTACGGTATTACCTTCGTACCGGGTAATGCCTTGTGGCAGTCGTCGCATTCCACGGCCATGTGGCCGCCAGTTAGCGGAAAGGCCGACTTCTGGTGTTCTGCAAGTGTGAAGTTTGCGGTCTTGAAAGTTGCTCCATTGTGGCACTGCCCACATCGATTAAGCCACGGCGCGCCGGCAAACTGGCCCTTGTGCTCGTCCTGATGACAATCCACACAGGCTGCGAATTTAATTTTGAATTTCGTTGCTGCGCCGGCGGGCACGTGGCACGAAGCGCACATTACAGTTGCATGTGGAGCGACGAGGGGAAAGCCGGTTTTGGCGTGGTCAGCTACGGAGAAAGTGGATGGGCTCCAACCTTGCACAGTGTGGCAACTTTCGCAGCGACCACCGTCTGCGCGCTTGGCAAACTGGCCACCATGCGGATCGGGCTTGTGGCAGTCGGCGCAGCGATCATGTGGAATTGGTGTCTTGAAATCGCCGTTCTGATGGCAGCTCAAGCATGGAACTTCAAGATGCTTGCCGAGCAATGGATAGCCGGTCTTTGAATGATCGAAGGTCTCGGTGAAGCGCGATTTCTTCCAAGTCAACGTGGTGTGGCAGGAGTCGCAACCCTGCTTGAATGCTCCTTTGTGCGGATCGCGATGACAGTCGGAGCAACTGGCGAAGGGCAAGCCCGCATAGATTGTTTTGCCATCCGTGCCCGGCGTGTGACAACTCTCGCATTTGACGTAGCGATGCTCGCCTGTGAGCGGATAAGGTGTTTTAGAGTGGTCGAAGCCGGCCTTGTTGATGGTTGCGGCTTTCCAATCGGTGGTTGAGTGGCAACTGGCGCAATCGGTGCCGAAGCGGCCCTGGTGCGCATCTTGATGGCATGTTGCGCAGATTGGTGAAAGTCCCATCCATGTGTGATTGAGGTCTTTGGAGGTGAGCAGCGCGCGCGCCGGCAGGGCAATGTGCTGCATGCTGTGGCAATTCCGGCAACTCACGCCGGCATGTTTGCCCTCCAGCACATAGCCTGTCGCTGCGTGATTGAATCCTTGTGGCGTCGGATTCCAATGGATCATCTGGAAATCCACACCGTTGTGGTCGGAGTGACATTTGACGCAGGCAGCACCAGTTGGACCGGATCGGGGAAACGTCGCATGAAGGCCCTTGTTTTGCTGGATCTCACCTGCGATTTCCCTGTGGCACTCAAGACACTTGAACGATGGGGCGCGGGTTGAAACTTCGTGGCATTTGATGCAATTGGTATCACCGCTCAGGCCCTGATGCGCTCTCGCCAGCGGACCGGGAGAAATTTGCGCGCCACCGCGCACTCCCGCCAGCAATAGCGCCAGCACCGGCAACATGCTAAGCGGCATGCGTACATGCCGCACACGCGATCGGCGCTGGTTAGTCGGCATGTTGCTATACGAATCGATCATCGTCGTTACGGTCACGAATCGAGTTTCAAACGCCCGTTGTGCCAAGGCCGAACTGTTCACAGCGCAATAGCGTGTACATCGCTTTTTCGGCGCTGCAAGGGAGTTCTCAATTGTTTGCTGGGGCCCGGGAGATTGGAAGATCACGCCAAGCGGCCGGCACAGCCTTCATACCAGGACTTTGGATACCACGCCGCCGAGAATTGGCCGATTCTCTCGATAGTATGCCAAACCGATACTTGCTTGACTAGGCCAAAACGGCTTCTCTATAAAACTTCGGTTTGCCTTTCCCGAAGATTGAAGCAGAGCTGCTTCATTGAGGGGCTAACGGGGCCCGGCATCGCAGGTCAAGATCGATGGCACCAGTCTGCGGCTGAAGCCGATTGCGGACCCATCCAAAACCAATTTAGGGGAGCTTGTGAACGGTTTCGCTGAGGTGCTGAACCTAATGGTTCCGGTTATCGACTGCCTTGGTCTACGCGTCAGCGAGGTAACCGCATTGAAATGGGAAGACATCAATACCGAGGCTGAAATGATTACAATTCGGCCTAACTTCACGAATGGCGGGCTTTGTATCCTCTACTTGAATTTCAAAGACTGACCCAGAGAGCATCCCCAATCGCCCGCTAGACCATCTAAGCGGAGAGAACAGAGCCGTCCCTTGTGATTGCGGCTCACATGAATTCCTACCCGTGCGCCTTCCCAACCGGCTCGACCGTTGGGCAATCGGTCGCAAATGGAGGATGAACGGGCGTCCCAAAGCAACGGCGATCTCGTTGCGCCAGTTTTCTTTGGAGTTTGACTATGCCACGATCTCCTTCGTCTTCCTATCGGCTCCAGCTCCATGCTGCGTTCAACTTCGATGATGCTGCGAGAGTCGCCGGATACCTGAAGGATCTGGGGATATCGCATGTCTATTGCTCGCCCTACTTGCGCGCGGCGGCAGGAAGCATGCATGGATATGATGTTGTGGATCCGCAGATGGTGAATGCGGAGCTGGGCGGCGAGGAGGGGCTTTCACGGTTCTGCCGCGCGCTCGAGGCGCTCGATTTAGGACAAGTGCTCGATATCGTTCCCAACCACATGGCTGCAGGCCAGGAGAACGCGTACTGGTGCGACGTGCTGGAAAATGGGCCATCGAGCCGATTCGCAGCGTGGTTCGATATCGACTGGCATTCTGCCGAGGTAAAGCTGCAGAAGAAAGTGCTGATCCCTGTGCTGAGCGATCAGTACGGACACGTCCTCAGCGCTAACCAGATCAAAATTCACTATGACGGCCGATCGTTTCAAGTGCGCTACTTTGACAATTCTTTTCCATTGGCGCCCCGCTCGCTGGCAATTCCATTGGGCATGGCGGCAAAGTTTGTGAACGCGCCTATCCTGGCGTTTATAGCCGACAGCCTGGCGCGCCTGCCCGCCCCTGGCTCGACGGAGGAGGAAGTGCTCTCGGCACGCCATCGTGACAAAACCATTCTTTACGAGCTTTTGGAACGCGCCACGAGGGAGGAGTCAGGAGTCTCGGAGGCGATTACACGCGCAGTCGATGAGCTGAACGCGGACATCGACGCGCTCGATTCGCTGCTCAACCTGCAGAATTATCGACTCGCGTATTGGCGAACGGCCGACCAGGAGCTTGGATATCGCCGTTTCTTCGACATCAATACGCTGATCGGCGTTCGAGTAGAGCGGCCGCGGGTGTTCGTCGCGACCCACTTTCGCATCATGGAGTGGTTAAGAAATGGCACGCTCGATGGAGTGCGTGTCGATCATCCCGATGGGTTGCGCGATCCCGGATTGTATTTCCAACGACTTCGCGCAGGATCACCCGGAGCCTGGATTGTTGCGGAAAAGATTTTGCAGCCCGGAGAACGCTTGCGAACAAGCTGGCCTATCGACGGCACGACGGGATACGACTTTCTGAATGAATGCAACGGCCTACTTGTCTCTGGCGAGGGGCTGGACGAGTTGATGGAGATTTATACCAACTTCACAGGGGCGCCGGTTCAATTCAGCTCGCTGGTACATACCAAGAAGCTGAACGTACAACATGAAGCTTTGGGCAGCGATGTGAACCGGTTGGCGCAGTTGTTTGTGGAGATTTGCGAGAACAATCGCGATCGACGCGATTACACGCGTGCCGAGATCAGGCGGGCCATCCGCGAAGTGGCTGCGAGTTTTTCAGTCTATCGAACGTACGTGGCACCGGCACGTGACGAAGTTGCGGAAGAAGATGTAAAGCAAATCACAAACGCAGTAACCATTGCGAAAACGCAAAGATCCGATCTTTCTCCCGATCTCTTTGACTTCATCTCCGATGTGCTCACGCTGCGTGCACGCGGCGACGTCGAGACGGAATTTCTGCTTCGCTTTCAGCAGTTCGCCTCGGCCGTAATGGCCAAGGGCCTGGAAGACACCGCATTCTATTGCTTCAACCGGATGATCGGACTGAACGAAGTGGGCGGCGCACCAGAGCGTAACGGAACGACTCTTGACGAATTCCACACATACTGCGCGCAAATGCACGCCGACCATCCGCTGACAATGAACACGCTTTCAACACACGATACCAAGAGAGCAGACGATGTGCGCGCACGCTTGGCGGTGCTGACGGAAATTCCGGGAACCTGGCGCTCGGCACTGCACCGCTGGTCGCGAAGAAACCAGCAATTCAAAACCGGAAACCTTCCAGATCGTAATACAGAATACCTTCTCTATCAGACATTGATCGGCGCGTGGCCAATCACGGTCGATCGCATGACAACCTACATGGAAAAGGCCGCCCGCGAAGCCAAGGAGCAAACCAGTTGGACGCAACAGAATAAGGAGTTCGAGGACGCACTCAGGTTGTTCATTGATCGGGTCATGGCTTCAAATGAATTTGTCTCAGAGCTTGAAGCCTTTGTTGATAAGGTGTTGCTGCCCGGACGAGTCAACAGCCTGACGCAAACCCTCATAAAATGCACTGCACCCGGAGTCCCTGACACGTACCAGGGCGGCGAGATTTGGGATTTACGCCTCGTCGATCCCGACAATCGTGGACCAATCGATTATGAGGCGCGACAGGTAATGCTTGCGGAACTGAAGGCCGGTATGAGCGTCGAAGAGATTATGAACCGAATGGATAGCGGAATGCCAAAGCTTTGGGTCCTATATAAGACGCTTCAGCTACGCCGGGAAAACCCTGAATGGTTCGACAAGGAAGCCGCACACATTCCGCTTTCGGTAGAGGGATCTAAACAGGAGCACCTGGTCGCATTCTCCCGAGGAGATTCAGTCGCAGTCCTTGCTCCGCGTTGGAATGTAAAGCTTGGCAGCGGGTTTGGTGCAACGGTCGTCGAATTGCCGGCAGGAAAATGGACCAACGTGTTTACTGGAGAAGCGGTGAAGGGCGGAAGCGCGCGCGTGCAACATTTGTTTCGGAGATTTCCGGTAGCGCTCCTGGTGCACGACGGAGGGGCAGATGCATCAATTTAGGGTCTGGGCTCCATTTGCACGGCGCGTGTCTGTCAAGTGCGGCGGCGTTGCATTTGCCATGCGGGGGCCAGATGACCGCGATTGGTGGAGTTGCCATGTTGAAGATGCCGAGCCCGGAACGGACTACGGTTACCTGCTCGACGACGATCCCAGCTGCTATCCCGATCCGCGTTCTGAATGGCAGCCGAATGGCGTGCATGGACTATCGCGCATCTACGATCAGGCGGCGTTTGGGTGGAACGACAATCGCTTTCAGGCACCTCCGCTAGGAGGCGCGATCGTCTATGAGTTACATATCGGAACATTCACGCCTGAGGGCACACTTGATGCCGCGGCGGGCAAGCTAACTTATCTGGCCGAGCTTGGCGTGACGCACGTGGAACTGATGCCTGTTGCCGCATTTGAAGGCCAGCACGGCTGGGGCTATGACGGTGTCGCGTTGTTTTCCGTTCACGAGCCCTACGGAGGACCCGATGGCCTGAAGCGATTTGTTAAAGCAGCACATGAGGCGGGATTGGCGGTGCTGCTCGATGTTGTCTACAACCACTTTGGACCGAGCGGAAATTACACCGGCAAATTCGGGCCGTACATTATTCCGTCGCACCATACGCCATGGGGCGGCGCAGTGAATCTTGAGGATGCGGGATCTGCTGAAGTCCGGCGATTCTTTTGCGACAACGCGTTGATGTGGCTGCGCGATTTTCATGTGGACGGATTGCGCATCGACGCAGTACACGCATTCGTAGACCGCTCTGCCATTCACTTTCTGGAGCAGCTTGCAGTTGAAGTAGATGCGCTGGAGGCAAATCTCTCGCGCCGCCTTGTCTTGATTGCGGAAAGCGACCTGAACGATCCTCGGGTTGTGACGCCGCGCGAAGCGGGTGGACTCGGCATCGATGCGCAATGGAACGATGACTTTCATCATGCGCTTTTTACCGTCCTGAACCCGAAGCAGAGACAAGGCTATTATGCGGACTTCGGTACACTTGAACAGTTGGCCAAGTCTATCGAGCGGACCTTCGTGTATGACGGCATTTACTCCAATTATCGGAAGCGAATCCATGGCACGCCCGACCAACGCCCTGCCACAGCATCGTTTTCTCGGTTACATCCAGACGCATGACCAGGTAGGCAATCGCGCAGTTGGCGACCGCATCAGTCACGTCGCCGGAATCGAGCGCGCGAAGGTCGCGGCCGCGCTATACCTGCTCAGCCCGTTTGTCCCAATGCTTTTTCAGGGAGAAGAGTGGGCAACCTCCACTCCCTTTCTTTACTTCGCCGACCACGAAAGCCCCGAATTAGCACGCGCGGTTTCCGAGGGGAGAAAGAAAGAGTTCGCCGCGTTTGGATGGGATCCTGCTTCCATTCCCGACCCTGAAAGTCATGCTTCGCTAGAAGCCTCGAAACTGAAATGGGGAGAAGTCAAAGTTGGCAAGCATGCCGAAGTGCTTTCCTGGTACCGAGCATTGATTCACTTTCGCCGCACCACGCCGTGTCTCAACGACGGAACTATCGGCAACGTGCGCGTAACATTCGACGAGCGGTCTCAGTGGTTGCAAATGAACCGCGGAACCGTATCGCTGATTTGCAATCTCGGAGATCGGGAGCGGGCTTTCGCCGTTTCTCAAGAGGGCCGCATCGTTCTCGCGTCACAAGGCGCGATCCGCATCAATCAGAGCAAGCTGGTTGTGCCGCCTGACGCGGTGGCCGTAGTGAGCGGCCGATGCTCGTCTAAAAGTGCCTGATTGACCGGCTCGCAGATGTAGCTTCATCAGGGATATGTGTCCGCTCGCTTGCGTGCTCGACGTGGTTCTCCAGGGAACGGCTGACGAGATCTCGTGAACCGAGGCCGACCGCGAGAGCAAGCGTAAGAACAATGCCGCCGAACAGAATTCCAAATGCCAGCTCCACGATATTTCCACCCACCTGCAAATGGTCGAGCACCATAGCCGCGGTAAGAACCAGAACCAGCCACTTGACGCCTAAAGAGAGAATTCTTGCGTATTGCAGCTGTGCGTTCACGGCGCTTATCAGCACTGAGCGGGCAAGAAACCTCGCGACGACGACGCCTGCAATCAGAAGTAAGGCAGCGCCGACGGCATGAGTCAAATAGGGCAACAACGAGATCGGCAACGGGGCGCCCGTCGCATACGATGTATCGAACGCCGACACACCGATGATGAGACCGAGCAGGACGCAGATCCAGAATGACGCGCGTGCGACAATCTCGGTAGGCGAGTTGGCCGGAGCCCAATCAGCGCCGCTCTTTCGGGCTACGCGAGCATCGAACTTCGCCCATGTGAGGCACCGGCGCAATATCCAGGACAGCATCATGCCTGCCGAAGCAAACACTAGCAGTGCGACAAAAAAGGCAAGAATCCCGGGCAGCACGGCGATGAGAAGAGTGAGCACTCGGTAAAGTGACTGGTGCAGAGCTTCTGACATGTGATGCCAGATCGACACGTCTTCGCCATACATCGGTGATGCGGTAATGCCTGGGGTTGCCTGTTGCATTGTGTTATCAGTCAGGGTTTGCATTGGATTGCCTCCTCACCAACACGCCGGATTGATGCGTAGCCTTTGACGTGAAGCGTGACTACGAGTTAAATCGATCTGGCCAGCGCCAACGCGAGACCAGATAGGGTTTGTCCGTTTCGAATGCTGCAGCAACTGTTTCGATGTGCCGCTCAGCCGGAGTTCCGGACGCTGTTATGTTGATATGTCCGGCGACCCAGGCCAGATACAGTGGGATCAGTGCTCCCAAAAGATGGCCGCGATTGATCGTACGGAGCCGGTATGCGACAAGAAAGTCATAAACAATTCGAGCCCAAAGACCATCGGGCATACGAAAGGTGCCGGGATCAAGAATCGAGCATCGCTTAAGTGAGAGCAAAGAATTCGGCGGAAGAACAAGCGACCAGATCTCTTGCAGATTCGCATTGGCGAGTTGAAATGCGGCAACCATCCGCGCAACATCCGCGGTTCCGTCGCTCGCTTCAGTTTCAACCTTCGGCCGGGGGCGGATCGCCGGCGGCCTGCGAGGACGCTGCCAAAGAGCTGCTTTTGCCTCTATATCTGCAAATAGCGATCCAGTCACCAGGGCGAGAATTGAGTTAAGGTCTGGATCGGAGGGTTGGGGCATTGCACGCGAGCCCACATCAACCTCATCTGCTGTATAGCCTGCGACAACGGCTTCGTTCACTGGCCACAAAAGTGCTTCGGTCTGGCCGGCGGCAGAGATTCGTTCAGCAGCGCTGCTAAGCCGCTCTGCCATCCTGAGCGAAATGCCGAGGTCAATCGACAAGGGGAATCGGACGCGAGAAGCAAAGATTGCACGCGTCAGCGGGTAGAGGATCGCCGAGTTAATCAGGCCGGCATGCGAGGGCAACGAATAGTGCGGAACTGCCAGATCGATTGACGCTCGCAAGACGGCATCGGCGAGACTGCGAAGCGCAACCGGGCTGAGTGAATCGGCTTCCGGGCCGAGAATCAGAATTGCCCGGGCATCATGCTCGTGGGCGTACTGCGCAGCATTCACGAAGTCGAACGGCTTAATGGACCATCCCGCATTGGTCTGCGGCGTCGCGACGATTCGCAAGCTCGATACAAAATCTGCGGGTAATTCGTTCTGGGTTGCGACGAGTAAGTCCTCGGTGGAGAATGCAGACGCGAGATTGGCCAGGACGCCCTTGAAATGTTCTGGAGGCATGCCTGTGACCAGCACGAGCAGGTCCGCCGTTGCCTTAACTGCGGCCAGGGTGTCGTCGTGAATTGAATTTGCTGTTGCCATCGTTCTCCGGAAGATACTGCAAAGAACTGAATTCCGTCGCCAGCAAAACTTCGTTGTTGCAGAACACTATAGATCCAGAATGCCATTGAGCGGAATCCGGACCCAGGAGGGCCGATTATCCAACTCGTATAGCAATTCGTACAGGGCCTTTTCAAGCAGATAAGCGTCGAGCAGAATCTGAGCTTCCTTTGGCTGCGGCAGCAGGTCTGGATTCGCAGCGATCCCCTCGCGATATGACGAAAGGAATTGAGAGGTCGCGGAATCTTGCCAAAGCCTCGCCCAACCGGTGAGTGTCGCGCGATCGATCGAAAGCTCTGGGCCTTCTCCGCCTGCGGCATAGCGATCGACTGCGGCAAAGGCGGCGTATGCAAATGAGCGCATCATGCCAACAACATCCTTCAGCGGTGACTGTTTCCTTTGCCGTTCTTCAATCGACCGTGCAGGTTCACCCTCGAAATCGATGAGAACGAAATCTCCGCTTCCATCTTTCTCGCCTGCAGAGCCGTTGCCGATGGCTGCTATCCGCAATGTCTGTGCCAAATGATAGTCGCCGTGGATTCGAATACGCTGCCCAGCGCTGGCGACTCCTTTAATCGAACGTGCTCGCTGTATGAGCTCGAGCCGACGGGATAATAGCATACCCGCCTGATCGCTGGTCGCATCGTCCAGCTTAGGCAGATTGAATTTAAGCGCCTCGAATACCGACTTAATTTGTAACTCGATGCGCTCGGCGTCGCGAGCAAGTTCAGCACTTGTAAGTGGCTCAGGAGCAAACGATGTGAGCGTGGAACTACTCGACAGCGCCAGATGCAGCTCAGCAGTGCGCGTACCCAGGAGTGCTGCAGCTTCAAGCGTCGGTCGAATTGACTCCAGGGATTCCGAAATTGGTTCGCGCTCGCTCAGCCAACCGGGGGCAATCGAGCGCCCTGGAGCCATGTGTTGCGCTGCGGTGGGAAGCCAACCGGCAAGCTTGTCAAGATACCACTGCCACCCATCACCATGGTTCGAAACCAATTCCTGGAGCAGGGCGACCGTTGTCTTTGCTGAACTGCCGGAACTAATGAAGATCTCGCCGAAGAAGTTAGGGATTCTGTTGAAGTGTGCAACCTCAGTGAGAAAACGCCCGACCTCGACATCTGGATTCTCCTCCGGCTGCAGTCGCCGATAGATTTTGAGAAAGAGTTGTTTGCCGTAGATGATGGATGTGTTCGATTGCTCGGCAGAGCTGACTTGAGAGGGGAGCCGCTGAGCGGCCAGCACGGATGGAAATGCGCTGGAGGCACGCGCGTTTAGCCTGCTCTCCGTAGAAGCGGAATCACCTGCAGCGGGAGATTCCCTGGGCTGCAATCTTGACCCTGGAGCCGTCTGCACGGTTGGGATGTCAGTCCGAGGCGGTGTTGCGGTGTCGCCGGGCTGAGCGCTCAGCGGAGCTGGCGTGACTGCCGCACCTGCGGCAACAGTTGATGCCTCATCAAGTAAGGGCGGCTGAACGAACGCGCTTTCAGTCTCTTCCATCATCTTTCCGTCTTCTAACATTGGGAGCGTCGCATCGCTCGCGATCAATTTTAAGAGTTCATGGTGAAACTCCTCGCTGACGGTTGCATCGTGCAGAACTGCGGGCCCCGCGCCAGTTCTCAGTTTGGCAATAATGCTTTCGGGATGACTATCGGCAATTTCGTCAAGAGCGGCGCCAATACTCACCGCGAGGGGGATCTGGTAGACATCGGGCGGACCGCTGAAATACGTCACGTCAAAGAAGAAAAGTGCACTTGGAATGGCCACCGGCCCTAATGGGACAATTGCTGCAACACCCTCCGGCTTCGCATCTGACGCAAGCTCCACCCAGTTGCGGATGCGCACCGATTCGATCTTGCGCGTCTTGGCGCCAAACCATCGCTTCCGCGGTAACCAGTCAAGGAGTGCCGACTCCAGAATTGCGGAACCTCCCGCGGCGATGAACTGCGCCCAGCCATTCGCGAAAATCGGTTGAGCAGCCGTGTCATCCTCATTGACGACGTTGTGAGTTTCCACTTCAACATCTGAAGGCATTTCCTCCACCGCATTGGCCGCCTGCAGTTCAAGCCAAAGAAAGGAGTACGGCGCCAGTGTGAGCGAGTAGGGTTCGCTCGTGATGGTCGGAAACCGGACGTAGCCCAGCATCTCCACTGGCTCGTAGCCTGCATAATTTGCGAGGTCGAGTGTGACTGGCTGGGCGAAACGGCTGAGATTGGCAACGCAGAGCACCGTTTCACAGAAACCGTCACCCTGATCCAGTTCGCGAAGGTAAGCCAGAATTTTGCGGTTCAATGGATTCAGGAACGTGAGTGTGCCGCGGCCAAATACCTGAAAGAGTTTACGCAGCGCAATCATGTTGCGCGTCCAGTGCAGAAGGCTCGACTGGTCGCTAAGTTGAGCTTCCACATTCACAACCTGATAGCCATAGATGGGATCCATGACCACTGGCAGATACAGCCGTGCCGGATCACATTTGGAAAAGCCCGCATTTCGGTCCGAGGTCCATTGCATTGGAGTGCGAACACCGTTGCGGTCGCCAAGATAAATGTTGTCCCCCATCCCAATCTCATCACCGTAGTAGAGGATCGGCGTGCCGGGAAAGCTGAGCAGAAGCGAATTCAATAGTTCAGTACGGCGACGGTTGTTATCGACGAGCGGAGCCAGCCTGCGCCGAATACCGACGTTGATGCGCATCCGTGGATCGGCCGAATAGGCGAAGTACATATAGTCGCGTTCGTCGTCGGTCACCATCTCAAGAGTCAGCTCGTCGTGATTGCGCAGGAAGAGCCCCCACTGGCAGTTGTCAGGGATTGGCGGCGTCTGAGCCATGATGTCGGTGATCGGGAGTCGGTCTTCCTGGCGCAGCGCCATGTAGATGCGCGGCATGAGGGGGAAATGGAAGGCCATGTGGCATTCGTCACCATCGCCAAAATATGGACGCACATCTGCCGGCCACTGATTGGCTTCCGCGAGAATCAGCCGATTCGCGTAGTCGGCATCAATCGCGGCACGGAAAGCCTTTACCACTGCATGCGTTTCAGGCAGATTTTCGCACGAGGTCCCGTCTCGCTCGCAAACGTATGGAATTGCGTCCATGCGGAGTGCGTCGACCCCCATATCGAGCCAGAAGCGCATCGCCTTCAGCACCTCTTCCATCACCAGCGGGTTGTCGTAGTTGAGATCCGGCTGGTGCGAAAAGAAACGATGCCAGTAATAAGCTTTCGCCGTTTCATCCCAAGTCCAGTTCGACTTTTCCGTGTCAGTAAAGATGATGCGCGCGTCCTTATACTTTTGGTCGCTGTCTGACCAGACATACATATCGCGCTCCGGAGAGCCCGGAGGGGCAAGACGCGCGGCTTTGAACCATGGATGTTGATCGCTAGTGTGATTCACCACCAATTCGATCATCACCTGCAGGCCGCGGTTATGAGCTGCCTCAAGGAACGCCTTGAAATCGCTCAGCGTTCCATACGAGGGGTTGACATCGGTGTAATTGGCGATGTCGTATCCGTCGTCGCGTAGCGGAGAAGGGAAGAACGGCAAGAGCCAGATGCAGGTGATTCCAAGATCCTTCAAATAATCCAAACGTGACAGCAGGCCCGGGAAATCACCGATGCCGTCGTTATTCGAATCTGCAAACGCGCGAACGTGGAGTTCATAGATAATCGCGTCCTTGTACCAAAGGGGGTCCGTTGTGCTCGCGATCTTCTTCACGCTTTCCCTCTCACAGAAATCTCCGTCGGTACTCCGTCATTGCATTCGGCTCACGCGAAAGATGTGCGCCGGTAGAACGCCTGGCCGCAGCGCCACATAGTTGCGGCCGCGCCATGTGTACCTAGTGTCGTTCAGCAGGTCGTCCACAAGAAAGATCTCACTTGCCGAACAGCCGATCTTGTCGAGATCAAGATTCGTCCAGCCTGTTTGCTCATTGAATGAATCGAGATTCACTACGACCAGAATCGTGTTGTCGAAACCGGGTGTTGTCTTGGAATAGCAGATCAACTGCGGGTTGTCGATCTGGTGGAAGTGCAGGGATGTGTTCGATTGGAGCGCACGATTCGCATGACGGATCCGATTGAGTTTGGAAATCAGCGGAACAAGCGAATCGGGCGCATTCCGGTCGCGTTGGCGGATCTGATATTTCTCGCTGTCAAGATACTCCTCTGACTCCGTTTTGCCGTTTGGCGCGCTCGCCGGAGTATTCTCCGCAAGCTCGTACGCTGGGCCGTAGATACCATAGCTGGAACATAGGGTCGCGGCAAGAATCAGACGATGCATAAACGCCGGACGCCCACCATCTTGCAGGGTTTTATGCAGTATGTCTGGCGTATTGGGCCAGAAATTTGGCCGGAAGAATTCACTCACCGGTGGCCGTGTCAGTTCTTCCAGGTAGCTTTGCAACTCGAACTTCGAGTTACGCCAAGTAAAGTATGTGTACGACTGTGTGAAGCCCCGCTTGGCCAGGTCGTACATCACACGCGGCCGCGTGAATGCTTCGGCGAGAAAAATCGTATCGGGATAGCTTGCTCGCAAGGCGCTCAGGCACCACTCCCAGAAGGGCAGCGCTTTGGTATGCGGATTGTCGACGCGAAACACACGCACGCCACGGTGAATCCAGAATTCGAAGACTGAATAGAGCTCATCCCATAGACCGCGCCAGTCGGGCGATTCAAAATTCAGCGGGTAAATGTCCTGATATTTCTTGGGGGGATTCTCTGCATATTGAATCGACCCGTCAGGCCGGATTACAAACCAATCGGGATGTTCTGCGACCCAAGGATGATCAGGTGAACACTGAAACGCGATGTCGAGTGCGATCTCGATGCCTTGCGATTCGGCAGCGGCAATGAGGCTGCCAAAATCAGCGAACGTGCCAAGTTGCGAGTGAATTGATTTGTGGCCGCCCAGATCGCCAGCGGACTGCGCGCCCAATGCCGAGCTGGTAACTGCCGTCCTGTCGCCGATCGCCCAGGGACTCCCGGGCGCATTGGGTAAAGCGTCAGTCGAGTTATTAGGCCCCTTACGAAACGAGCGTCCTATTGGATGAATGGGCGGCAAATAAAGGATGTCAAACCCCATGGCAGAGATCTCAGGCAGCTGCCTCTCGACATCGCGGAATGTCCCGTGCTGGCCTGGGATCGGGGACGCTGATCGAGGAAAGAGCTCATACCACGACGAGAATTGTGCGCGCTCACGATCCACCCAGACCGGCAATTCGATTTCGAACCGTGCAGCGTTTGTCAGGTCAGGGTAACTCCTCATCAGTTGCAGAAGTTCTTCGTCGCATGGATCGTAGTAGTTCGATCGATTCTCATTCGCCAGATTATCGAGGCTCTGCGCTATCTCCCGCAAGCGTTTCGCGTCATTCGCCCGCGCCCGCTGCGCGGCCGCGTTAACCATCACGGCTCCAGAGCGAAGCGCAAGCGCAACATCCTGCGCGTCGTGATCGGATTCGGCGTTTAGGATCTCATCTGTGCCCGCATTCGCAGGTGTTGATTTGTTGGCAATTTCAGGATCCTTTTGCGCGGTGATCCTTTTCTGGAGTTCGCCGGCCCAGGTGGTGAAGTGATCCACCCAACCGAGAACGGTGAAGCGCCAGGCGCCGATCTTATCGACACAGAACGATCCGGTCCATAGATCATTGCCCGTCGCGCGCATCGGCACAAACGACCAACGGCGGTCACTCGAATGGCGATAGAGCAACCGGGCAGCCAATTCATCTTTGCCGTCAGCGAAGATTGCCGCCGTAACGACAACTTCATCACCCACAACCCTGCAGATTTGATGACGGCCCCCATCGATCTGAGGGCTAACGTCTTCGATAACAGTGCGCCTGCGACCATTGGGGGGCTTCAATGGCATGAGTGTCCTCAATAACACTGAGCAAGGCTGCCACTGATTGGCCGGAGAAACGCTTATGTTGGCCGCACATCGAACGCCAGGGGTCGCCAATTGAGCAGCAGTAACTATAGACTATACAGATGCACGAAAAGGCAGGCAGGTTTTTTCGATCCGCACATCGAAACGCCCTTAAGTACCACATCTTCTGAGAGTTCGCGCAAGACAATTGAACGGCTCGATTTACCCCCGAAG
Organism: uncultured Acidobacteriaceae bacterium; assembly: GCA_963841095.1. GTDB lineage: Bacteria > Acidobacteriota > Terriglobia > Terriglobales > Acidobacteriaceae > Telmatobacter. Next base: position 117,023 of record CAWJBE010000007.1, on the reverse strand, counting down.
GTATCGTGGGCGTTTGGTTTCCGCATCGCCCGCTAGCACCCAGATTAGCCGGTCGATCCCGGAATGGCATAGCGGCAGTGAGCGCAACCCGGCGATCTGGCAGCTGGTTTGGTTTGACGCGCATCCACATGGGCGTGATTCGCAAACGGAAGACCGGAGAATTTGGAGTGTAATCGAGGAAGAAGGACGCGGAGATGGGTGGGCGGTGCACCCTGGGAACTTTTGCCGCACTTGAGCAAGCCAGGCAGGACGAAGGCTGCAGGCGCGGGAGCAGAAATGCCGGATTACGGGCGCGGACAGTTATGAGTGAACAAGGAGCTGAGCGCTCAGCAGATCCCGCCTTTGTATCAAAACCTCACGAGGTTGTGTTTCGCAGAGTAAATAACCAGCGAAGTCCGGTCATCCACTCCAAGCTTTCGATAGATCGCGGTAAGGTGATGGGATACTGTCGCCTCGCTGATGTGTAAAGTGTCAGCAATCATTTTGTTCCTCAGACCCTGGCAGATAAGGTCGACGACCTCGTGTTCGCGGCGTGTCAACGATGCAATTTTGCGGACTTCAGGATTATCAGCAGAATGCGCATTCAACATGTTTTGGAGGACCCGTTCAGCGGCGGTCCTCTCAAGCCAAAAGCCGCCGTTGGTGACTTTGCGAATGGCCGCAGGAACCTGCTGAACCGGCCATTCGCGATGGATTACGCCTTTGGCGCCGCAGCGGAGTGCTTCCTCGAAAAACTCAGGATCCTTCCGGTTCGTCAGTACAATAACGCGAGTTTCATCAATCTCGGTTACAAGGTGCTCGAGGACATCAAGATTTTCCTGCAGAATGTCTGTGCTTACGACCACAACATCCGGAGAGTGTCTGCGCACCTCGTACATTAATCGGTCGCGATTCTGACACTCGGCAAGAACCTCAATATCCGCTTCGTCTGCCACGGCGTTGCGCAAACCCGACAGGGTAAGGGGTTGATTGTCTGCGATCACAAGCTGGATATCACTCATATACCTCCGCGTGGAGCCATCTATTGACTCGGTCTAACCACTTTCATCGTCACTCTTGTTCTATTCAAGGCAATGAATAGGAGGCGTGATATTGAATCAATACCCATGAGCGGGGCTGTCACACATGAGTTGAGCTGTCGAGCATCCAAGACGAGTTTTATGAATCTAACGGACTATGGCTGCCGCATCTCTCGGCCTTTCGACTGCTCGCGTTTCTGAAAGGCCGTCCAGTCCTTAGTTAGACGCCGTTTCAATCCAAATGGTTGGGTTTGCCTTGATGCTCTCAACAATTCGTTTCCTGTCAATCATGTACGCGCTGCGCATCCTGTTGACGCCTTCAGTTCCTCCTTTGCTCGTGAATTGCCATGCTGAAATCAAGTCCGGGAGTTCTTCCCGCTCGAAAATTGCATTGCATCAAGAGCAACCTCACTCTGCATTCGACTTCGTCAACAGCATCGGTCTGAATACGCATCTGAATTATTTCGATCGCATTTATGGAAACTTCCCGCTGGTTCAACGTGAATTGAGATTGCTTGGCGTGCGTCACCTGCGCGACGGCGTTCACTTGCAGAGCTCCGACTACAACGAGATGCTTTATGGCAGATGGATCCAGCTAGGACATATGGGCGTGCGCTTCGATGCGGTTCTCGATCCGCGCAGCAAACTTGGGCCGCTTAGCGGTGCGATGCTCGATGAAGTGGATTCGCTGTCCGGTCACACGATCGAGTCGTTTGAAGGGCCAAACGAACTCGACATCAGCGGCGAGGCTGGTTGGCCATCTGTCGATCAGGCGTACCAGAGTCGGATTTTTGATTCCACAAAATCGATGAAGGACTCGAGCTCGATTGCGATCATCGGACCATCTCTCGCGTCTGCGTCGAACAGCGCGCAGCTCGGCGATTTGAGCGATCGCATGAACGAAGGCAATCTCCATCCCTACCCGGCAGGCGAGATGCCCTCCGTCATTTTCCCTGTCCAGATCAATCTGGAGAAAGTCATCTGCGATGACGAACCGATTGTCTTTACAGAAAGCGGGTATCACAACGCGATCAATGAACACAACGATCAACCCGGAGTTTCAGAATCCGCCGCCGCCAAATATATTCCGCGGCTGTTTCTTGAGGACTTTATGCGAGGTATACCACGCACCTACCTTTATGAATTTATGGACGAGGCACCTGATCCGAGCCTGACTAATGCCCAGTTGCACTGGGGTTTGATTCGCGCGGATGGTTCAGAGAAGCCTGCGTTTACGGCCTTAAAGAACCTGATTCAAGAGTTGAACGACTCGGCAGAGCCGGTCAAGACGCAGCCGCTTTCATGGGCGCTCTCCCCGATGGACACACAGGTAGCTCATCTGCTGCTGCAGAAGTCGAATGGAACTTATGAACTCGTGCTTTGGCAGGAAGTGTCAAGCTACGACGTCAAGCGGCATGTTGATTTGGAAAACAGGGCTGTGGCCGCAACTGTGACACTCAGGCGTAATGCACGCAGCGTAACTACCTATCTACCTGTGACACAGGCAGCTCAGGTTCGCACATGGAGCAATGTCACGAGCGTGCCGCTCGAGATTCCCGATCAGCCGCTGGTGGTAGAGATCTCGTTCTGATGGGGGATGCGTAGCCGCCCGCTGCGCTTAAGTTGGATACTGCGCGGGGTCGTTTTTCACGTAACAGTTCCTCGTAGATGTTGGATATTTCAGAGGCCATCTGATCGATCTGGAAGGCGCCGATGCCATCTCTTGCCCGGTTTCGCCATTCCGCTTGTTCCGCAGCATTACTCAAGAGGCGGTACAAGGCTGCGGCCAGCGCGGCCGCGTTTTCCTTTGGGACCAACAAGCCTGCGCGTCCGCCGTCGAGCGCTTCAGCGATCCCGTCCACATCGGTAGCGACGATAGGGCAGCCTGCCTGCCGCGCTTCAATCAATACCAGCCCGAACGATTCTCTCCTCGAAGCCAGTACGAACGCGTCCGCGCTCAACATGTAAGCCTGCGGCTGTGCCTGATAGCCCTCAAAATGAATTCGCTCCGGGCAACGAGACTGTCTCGCCTGCTGCTCGAATTCCTGGCGATCCGGGCCGTCGCCGACCAGATAGAGATTCGCGCATGGAACATCAGCCTGAACCAGTTCGAAGGCGCGGATCAGATCGTCGATTCCTTTGCGCCGGTTCATGCCGCAAACCGTGACGATCGACGGCCGTGCAAGGCGAGCAGGTTCTATGGACTCGAGCGCCGGAACGCGTTTGCTGCCGAGAGTGCGGTTCAAAACCACTCGAATCCTGCGCCTGGGGATACCCTGCGCCGCCATGGATCCGGCGACCGATTCGCTCACAGCGATCACCCGATCCGCCAGACCCATCATGATCGATTCACGGTCATGGACATTGTGAAGGTGACCGACAAGAATATAGCGGTAAAAGGGTTTGAGCAGCCAAGCCAAGACGAGTCCGGTTCGCATATGCACATGCACGACATCTGGATTAAAGCTTTTCACTTGGCGGCGGAGCAATAAAATGGCCGCGAGCATCCGGCCCGGATGGCGTGCCTGATCAAGAGTCAGATGCGTAACACCTTCGCGCTCAAGGAGGGCTTGGTATGCGCCGCCCGCGGAGGCCACGGCGACATCGAGGCGCTGCCGCGCCTGTTCGATGGCCAGGTCTACGGCGGTGTTCACAATGCCATTACCACGATCGGTGACATCGTTGACAATGTGCAGAACGCGCATCAGATTCTCCTACGCGGCCGCAAGGCTGGCGGTGCGCGTCCTGCTTTGAATTTCAGAGTTTTGCATGTCCCTGGCGTAGTCTGCGCCTGCCAAGGTCATTGCAGCGAAGGTCCACACCATGAATCCAAGCACGCCAATCAATATGCTGTTCAGTAATAATTGCGCAGCGAATCCTACAAGAATTGCTTTCGCTGAAACTGAGAAGGCGTCAGCGCTATGCACGCGAAAGACCTGGAACATGAGCGACGCAATCCCGATCACGTACATCAGAGTTCCTGCCCAGCCCAGCGAGTAAAGGAGCTCGAGGATGGAGCTGTCGTGGGGACCAATAATATCGTCATCTCCGTCGGTCTTATGATTTGCGTCTGTGCTGCCCAGCCCTTCGCCATAGGGTTCCTGAGCCAGGCGGTGAAATGCCTGTTCATGCCCTGCTACCCGAGCTGAAAAACTGATGTCCTGCGTCGGGTCAGAGAAAGACTCGAACCGTCGCAGTAAAAGGTCGTGAACTGCAGGAACCTGCGCGATGCCAGCGAGGAAAACTCCGCAAGCGAAGACGGCAATTGCCAAGCGTATGCGCTGGCGCCTTCCGGCGCAGACGATCAAATAAATTCCGCCCGCAGCGAGGCTGAGCCACGACGACCGGCTGATGGTGAGCATTAACCCAATGAATCCGACCGCAGCAGAAATCAGCCGAAGCTTTCCCTTTAAATCAAAAAGCAGCAGCAGACCGCAGGCGGTTACCGCGGCATAGATGGCAGGATCGTTCATCGTGCTGAAGACACGGATGGACATCGCTTCAATTGCGCCGAAGGCATTCACCTGGACATTTTGCATCCAAAGGCGGTCCCAGTCAGGAAGGACAAAGAACTGGTATATCCCGTAGGCTCCGGTCAGCAGGACGCCAAATAAGAATGACCGCTCAATGGCTCGCCTGAAGCGCTGGTAGTCTGCACGGTTTTGATAAACCCACAATGCAAAGATCACAGGCACCAGCCAATTGAGGAGAGCGCGCAGCACGTCAAATATCGGGAGGGTTGCCAGTCCGAGAATCAATCCGTAGAGTATGGCGGCCAGTGCGCTGAGATAGGGCATCGATCTGCGATTGCCAAGGCTGCTCAGCGATGCGAGAAGCGGGATGCCGGCGAGACCGGCGGTTATGTAAGGCGCCAATTCAACTGCGCTCTCGGGAGTCCAGCCACCCTGGAAATCGGCCATGCGGCCAAGAAACGGTGAAATGAACCAAAGCCAGAAAACAAGCTCTACGTATGCCGGCTTCCAGCGCCATAGCAGGTAACCGCCGACAACGAGACTCAGAATGGGGAACGCGAGACGAAGAACACCAGCCTGACCACCCACGATGCACAGTGCTGGAATGCCAAACATTACCGCGAATGCGGCAAAGATCTGCGCTCGTGGAGCGCACCTCTCGGTGAGGAGATCGGGCGCAACGTCAACATCTCTCAGTGCAGGTGCGATCATACGGCACGCTCCCGAAGCAAAAAAAGGCAAGCGCCCAGGAGCGAGTGGATGTCGCTCCAGGCGGGCAGCAAACGCGGAACCGAGGTCTTGAGGAAGATTCTGAATCCGGCACAAACAAAGATCAGCCGAACACTGGTTGAGGTGAGAAGCGCAATCGCGGCTCCGTAGATTCCGTAACGGGGAATGAGCCACAACATCATTGGAATACTGAGAGAGAGGCCGATGCCCTGCAAGACTGTTACAACTCCGGGGCGATTCAAGGCCATGAATGCCTGTGCTAAAACAAATGTAATTCCTGACAGAACAGCTTCCAGGACCAGAATGCGCAATGCTCCGGCTGCAGCGACGTACTCCGCCCCGTAAACGACTCGGAGAAGCGTTGGTCCAGCGATGGACACTATCACGCCGCATGCAACCGTCACGAGCCCGCTGATGCGCACCGACTCGCCAGTCATCGCCATCACCTTGTTTGTGCTATGGCCTGCGGCCTTGGGGAACAGCACCATCACCACCGAGGTTTGAAAGACATTCAGCATTCGCGAAATACTGAGAACCACCACGTAGGAACCCATGGCGTCGGCGCTCAAAAGACTCACGACAAGCACCTGATCCACCTGCAGAGCGAGTGTGCCGAGCAGATCAATGCCGTATGATCGGACGCCATACTGCAGAATCTGCTTCATCACCCCGAGCTGGAGCCGAGCGGCCCGGAGGCCGGTCCGCCGCACGCAGTAAAGCATGAACCAGAAAGAGGGAAGCGAAGCAGCAATGTAAGCCAGCGCCGCAGTATAAGAGTTCATCGAATGCGCCGCGATGATAATCAACAGGCCCGACAAAGTCACCAGGGGCGTGAGAATCTGAATGGCATTGGAAGCGGAAAAATCGTGTTTGGCTTCAAGGACTGCGCGCCCAGCTAACGTGACGGAGCACAGCGGCACGGTGAGCACGAACCATTGCGCCGCATGAATTACCGATGGGGAGTATTCGTGCAGCCACCAAGGCAAAACCGCTGCCGCGATGGCGGCGGCCACGGTGCCCATCAGGGCCGCCATGACGAACCCGTTTGTGACTAACTGCTCGCCCTCTTCCGAGCGATTTCGCAAGTGAAAGATGAGGGAACTGGGAACTCCGAGCGTTGTGATGCTGGCAACAAACAAGGGCCACAGAATCATGGCGGCCAGTTCTCCTCTGCCCGCGGGGCCCAAGATTCGTGCGGTCAGGATCCCAGTTCCGGCCTGCAACGCCAGAATTGTCGATTTGCTTCCGATGGACTGCACGACGGCGCGAAGACCGTGGCTCGGCCTTTGCGGCAGCACAGCTACGGTTTCCGACTGCTCAAGCAGCGGGGAACTCACCCGGCCCTCCGCTGCAAAACTTCGTAATCACTCATGGAGGGCACTACCTTAGCCAGGAATTCGAGGAATCTTTCCTGGAAAACGCGAATGTCGTAGCGCAGCGCGATTCTTCTGATCGTTTGCGGATCCCATGTATAATTCTCAAACTGTTCGAGCGCGTCAATCAACCCCTCGGAGGTTTGCTCGCGAAAGAGAGTTCCGTTTACCCGCTCAATCACAGTTTCGGTTGCGCCGCCCGCTCCGTATGCGATTACGGGCCTTCCGGCCGCATTGATTTCGAGAGGCGCCATTCCGAAGTCCTCTTCGCCAGGAAAGATCAAGGCTCGGCAGCGGCTCGCGATGCGACTGACTGCTTCGTCCGATTGGCGCCCGAGGAATGATACGTGCGGCCCGGCAAGCGATTTCAGCCGTTCGCGATCGGGGCCGTCGCCGACGACGATCAATCGCCGCGCTGTCCGTGTGCACGCTTCCACGGCGATGTCGATTCTCTTATAAGGGACCAGCCGGGAAAGGATGAGATAGTAATCCTCGACACTGCCGCTGATCCTGAAGCGCGAAGTTTGAATCGGCGGTTCGATTACTGTGGCATCGATGCCAAACGCCGCCTTGAGCCTGCGCGCCACGATATGCGAGTTTGCGATAAAGTAGTCGGGTCTTTGCGCCGCTTTCATTTCCCATTTTCTTAGCCCTTCAACCATTATTCGCAGGATCAGTTTCGTCGCTGAATCGAACTGTTCTTTGGCCATGTACTCTTGAAAACGCCATACCCAACGCATGGGGTTGTGACAGTAGCAGACATGGACGGCATTCTTTCCGCGTTTGATACCCTTCGCGTAGCCGCAACAACTGCTTACAACAAGGTCGTAGTTGTCGAGGCGGGCGGATTCCACGGCAAATGGGTAGAGGAGGAAGTATTGCCGATAGAGCTTCGATTTTGCGGGAAGGTACTGCATCCAAGTCGTTTTCGCTTCGACCTTCTGAAGGTAGGGCGACATTTTCTCGGGGACGAAAAGCGTAGTGTGGAGGTCCGCATTCGGCAATGTTTGGTGCAGGGCTTCAGTTACGCGTTCAGCACCGCCGTACTGAGCAAGATAGTCTTGAAACAATGCGATCCGTGGCATGGGGAACTCCTTAATCGTTTGTCCCTTTCAAAAGCGCCGTGCGATTAGGCAGGCTCCAATGCTTATCAGGGATGGGTTCGAGCCTGGCGTAGAGTTGTTCCAGCTTCTGCTGAAAGGCTTCAATCGAAAACTTCGAGTGAACTGTTTTGAGAGCGCACTGTGCAACCCGCGCAAGCCGATCTCTGTCCTTCGATAGCTCGAGCAACTTCGATGCAAGAGCGGTGGTATCGGCTTTCTCAACGAGCCAGCCATTTTCGGAGTCTGTGACGATTTCGGGAATTCCGCCAACACGAGTTGCAAGCACGGGTGTACCGCTGGCCATGGCCTCAATCAGTACGAGTCCAAACGGCTCATCGAGCGAGTTCAAGACGAGTAGATCTGCCGCCTGCAAGACAGGAGATACGTCGGAAAGTTCACCGGTAAAATGCACGTGGCCGTTTAACGCGGATCTTTCCGTGACAGAGTATAGGGTTTTGAGATACTCCTCTTCGTGCGGAAAGACGACCTTTCCGACGATGGCAAGGTGGATATGTGGCGCCTCATGCCGGATGCGCGACAATGCGTCGATGAGCTCAAAGAGACCTTTTCGGACGCATATCTGTCCTACCGCGCAGACCAGGAAATCGTTCTTCGAGAGGCCTATACATTCTCTGAAGCTGGTATCAGTTGGTTGCTCGGTTGAGAATCGACTCAAATCCACGCCATTGTGGATTGTGCAGATTCTTCCGCCGAGCGGAAACCACCCCTGGAAACATTTCGCAGTCGATCGGGAAACCGCGATGATTTGCGTGTTTCGCGCAACAAAGGCAAATGCGCGAATGACACTACTTAGGGGGTGCTTCGGCAATGTGTCGTGGACATGCCATATCACCGGTATGCCGGTGGCTGCGGCGGCAAGCGTGGCTGCGATACCCGCACGAACGGAATTGGCATGAATGAGATCAGGCGCAGCGATTTTAATTTGTCTTCTGAGCGCTCCGGCCATCTTGACGAGGGCAATACCGGCGACCAAAGCACGATCGGGTCGCCAAGAGAACCTCGCGCGGAGCGTCGGCATGGGAAGCCGTTCGACCCCCAGCTGCTCTATTTCGTCCGCAAGTTGGCCGTGCGAAGGACAGATCGCGATTGGTTCAAAGCGTTCGCGGTTCAGCTTTCCTAAAATTCCAAGAAGAACCTTCTCCGCACCGCTCACGAGGCCGGTGTGATTCACGTAGAGAACGCGCGTTTTCTTGATTGCGCTCATGCCGCACCCGTGCCTTTGATCACTGCCGGAAGCGTCATCGCGAGAATCCTCAGGTCCATCTGCAGCGACCATTGGTCGATGTAATGCAAATCCAGAGCAATCCAACGGTCAAAGCTCAAGTTGCTGCGACCGCTGATCTGCCATAGGCAGGTTAGCCCCGGCTTTACGCTGAACCTTCGCATCAGCCGCGCCTCAGAGAATCGGCTTACGTCTCGCTTGTTCAAGGGCCGCGGTCCAACGAGCGACATTTCGCCTTTGAGAACATTGATGAGTTGAGGCAGTTCATCGATAGATGTCTTACGCAGAAATTCACCTACTCTGGTGACGCGTGGATCTTTGAATATCTTGAAGACCGGGCCGCTGTTTTGATTCATATGTTCCAACCTGGCCTGGGCTGCCTCGGCATTCTCGAACATGGTGCGGAATTTATAAATGCGAAAGATACGCCTGCCCAGGCCATACCTATCCTGAGTGAACAGGATCGGTCCCTTACTCGTGGCTTTTATGAGGATGGCAACTATAAGAAATAGCGGCGCGCCGAAGAACAGGCCGACCATGGCTCCGGTGATATCGATGGCGCGCTTGATGCGATGACGATAGTCTTCCCGCACCATCTTAAGAACCACCTGCGGCTGGTCCTGGTTGTCACGGTGGCAGTGATTTGACCATGAGATATCGAAAAGGTCCTCTGGATACTGCACCTGAACCCCAACACGCTCGCATACTTTGATAACGTGCTCGATGATTGAGTAATTCAACTTTGCGGACAGAGTTACGATCACTTCATCGACAGGCTCTCTCATGAGGATGTCTTCTAAATCGCCGACCCGCCCCAGAATCGGAAGGGGCGCCCTGGAAATTGCTGCGTAAGAGGAATCAACCACGCCGAGAATTCTGTAATTCCAGTCTGTGTGCGCTTTGAGGTCCACGGTTGCGCGCGCTGCGCTCGCAATGCTTCCCACGATTACGGCATTCCTTGGGCGCCGCAGATGCGGTCGAACGTAGATGTGGAATGCTCCGACTGCGACACGCGACACAACCGCACACAGTGCGCAGACAATCCACGCAAAGAGCATTATGTGCAGGAAATGTCCGTGGTGCCACTGCCGAGAGATTATCTGCGCCTCAACCAGAGAAGAGAGTCCTGTGGCAAGCGCCACGCGGCCCAAAACGCTTTTGACTGACTGAATATGCTGCCACGTGTAGAGGCCGCAATAGAAGAAGATCGATCGCCAAATCATCCAGCAGAATGCAAGCATGCAAAAATGGGCTACGGACATCCTCATGGAAAGAAGCGCCATGGGATCGTCGGCAGGGCGACCCGCAACCGCCCACAGCGCGCAGTAAACCAGGGTCAAGCTCAGGGCGCATAGGTCAGCAATCCCAATGAGCCGGCCTGCGATGCCTCGTGAAACCGAGGGCCGCAACCGCAGGAGAGGGGCCGTCTGCTTCGGCTGCGACCACCCAGTGTCGATCAGTCTGAGGCTAGCGGTGCCTTCGTAAGTGGATTGCAATTCAGGTTGCATAAACTCCTCCAACAGCTGTGGAAAATAAACGGAGTATGCCTTCAGGCGCTTGTATAAGGCGTCTTCAATCGGTCGGGAGCTGTGCTTTCTTCTATGGGATCGGGACACCCGTAAGCGGGTTGAAGTACAGTCCCAGATTCGTTGCTTTCACAAACTGAGATAGATGCTCCAGTTTGTTGCGTGTGACGAGGAGCATATCCCCTGGCTCAAGATCGGTATCGCGTTCCAGCTGTGAATGCTTCGTGATGTTATGCAGGTTCAGCCGTCGAACCTCAGCCGTGTCTCCGTTGATATGACGGAACAAAATCACTTGCGTGTCCCGGGCACTGGACAAAAATCCCCCAGCCAGCAGCACCGCCTGGAGGGCTGTGGTATTTTCGTTGATGTTGATCTTGCCCGGCTTAGCCACCTCGCCGGCAACCACCACGTAGGGTTGCTCAAACTGCTTCAGGGTAATGGCAAGCTCAGGATGGTTGAGCTGCGTAGAAGCAAGCTTCACGATCTGATCGTGTACTTGATTCAGCGTGAGGCCGGCGACCTTCACACTGCCTACCACTTCGAGATCCACATATCCGTCGGGTTGAACGGTTACAGTCTGATTGAATTCTGGTGTGAGACGATAATTGAGCGCAATAACATCACCGATGTGAAGCGAATAGACTGCCCTCTGATGAAGTTGCTCATCGCCCCAGGCAGCATGGCTCAGTACGAATAGCGTTAATAAGCAAGTAAGAAAAGCCTTCATCGTGAGCATCTCCTTCGCGCGACGCGCAGGCGCACATTGATCAAAGCATGCGATCGAGCCACCGTGGCATTTCATTCGTTCGCTTGTTCAAGATGAAACCAAGGACCTTTCCGCCGGCCGCTTCGATCCGTTGTTCTGTATATAACGGCTCTTCGCGTCGCGTGCGATTGGCTTCGATGACAAGCAGAATCCCGTCGACAAACGGTGCAATACTCAGCAGATCCCCTGAAACTCTGAGGGAAGGGCAGTCGATAATACTGTAATCAAACTCTGACCGCAGAAGGTCGATACAGTCGCGCCGATACTGCCAGCTACCCTCCCAAGGACCGCGGCGCTCCTCCCCATCGAAAGAGTTGCGCTTGCGCCCAATCGCACTTGGATTTCCGCCGGCGCCAATCTCGGACGCACGGAGGGACTTCCGGATTGCTTCCAGTGTGGGCTCATGAAGTTTGCGAAGAAAGCTCATGTTGACTCCAGCTACGGAGGTCAACGTGCTCTTGCCCAGCTCGCCCAGCAGCGCTCTTGCAACAAACGTCACTCCCTCGCCTGGATTTGTAGACCCGACCGCAATCACGATCCCTCCGGAGTCGGATTGGCGCGGTTTTTGAAAAACCGTGTACACGAGGGTATGAAAGACTGATCCTTGCAGGCTTTCCAGAACCGGTTGTGCATTATTGGCCGACAGGTTCAACGAAAGGTTCATTAGCCGCGCGCCTCCTTGCGCGTTTGGACGAGGCCCTGCCACGGATCTCGCTCGACATCGGTTGTCACTTCTGCGCTAGCCATACCGCTAATTGCCGGCACGAATTCCAAATGCCGTTCCGTCCGATTTCCTACGTAAACGAGGGGAACGTCGGCGAGGACGGGAAATCGAAGTATTGTTTCCACTTCTCTGGAGGAGGAAAATGTGTTGCGGCCAATTTCGGCGAAAAAGACCAGAAAGGTGGCAAAGAACACAGCTGTGAACGTGCCCAGGACTGTGTCAAGGAGGGGCTTAGGACGATAGGGTGTCAGGCTGTACGTTGGATTCTGCGCCACAGCGACATTCAGGAGTCGGCTTGCGTTCATTGCGTCCGCAATCGTCGCCTCATCGCGCTTCTGCGTATAGAGTTGATAGTTGTTTTGAAGATCCGCCACTTTTTGGCGAAGCGTGTTGAATGTAACGGTGGATCCCTCAATATTGGACAGCTGCCCCTGCAATGTTCCGACCTGATTGGCCAGGACAGCATGTTTCGCCTTCAATGCTTCGCGTTCGGTCTCATTCTGGATGATCGATCCGGTAACGGTTTGCCATACTGGATTTATATCCGAGTCGTGTTCCTGAGATGTCATCCTCTGTGCATTGGCAAGGGCAGACTTGGTATCGGCAATCTGCTTGTCGATTTGCTGAACGAGGCGATCGTTTGAGGTGAACTTTGTCAGTAGCGAGGTTCGCTGGTTTTCGAGGTCCGCGAGCATCGTGTTCAATCGCTCAATTGAGTAGTCGTTCGGAATTGTACGTACTTCAGTCATTTGCCGGGCGGGAATCGTCGTCAGATGCTGGGTTTGCGATGAAAGCTGTTGGGAGAGAGCGCCAATTTGTGCGTCTGTAGCACGTAAATCGGTCTGCGCATCATTAATCTCACGGTTCAGAGTGTCTTCGGAATCCGATAGCGACACAATCTTATTTTGCTGTTGGTATTCAGCGAGTTGCTGTTGCGCCTGGTCAAGTTGTTGTTTATAGTGTGCCGCCTGGTCTGAAAAGAACTGTGCCGTGCCAGGAGGCTGCGCGATGTCCTGCTGCTTCTTCAGAAAAGCGGCCAAAAGCCGGTTCAGTGTGTCCGCTGCTACTTTTGGATCGGGCGCGACAAACGCAACGTGGATCACGTTTGATTTTCTTACCATGGCGACGGAAAGATGCTTCTCGAATTCCTGAACTGCCTTGTCGTGCGCTTTGAGTTGTTCGCGAGTCATCTTCGCTTTCGACTCCGAGCTCCAATTGGGGTCTACAACTTGATTAGCCAATCCCCGACTCGTGAGAATTTGAATCTCAGAGTTGATCTGCTCCTCGGTGACGTTATTGACGGTGATCTCGCCATTAATTCGGCTTGGAGTAATCTGTTCGTCGCCACGCTTGTTCTGCACCAGTATGTCCATTTCGGACTGGTACCGGCGCGGCACGAGGAGGACATAGATTGCTGTGATCGCTGCGACGCCAAGAACGATTAAAAACCACAGGCGGCGGTAACGAAATCCCGCGGCGACAATCGGTCGAAGCGAGCTGGATTCATGAACTAAAATTCCTGCCGTGCTACCCGGAAGACTCTGCATAACCTGCGGAATACTCCTTTGCGATAGAGGTAGCGACATTGTCGCCGATGCCGGTCAATGACTATTCTTTTCGGCATTTCCAGCCCCGCTGCGGGTGGAAATGAGCGCTCACCACCACAAATAACTCAAATGGAGTTGGACTCGCATCGGGCGGCTGTGCCTTTTTACATGGTCATTTATTGCCTGCCGCCTGTGGCATATTCTCGCCATAACGAGTCGCGAGGAGCCTGGAACTTCTGTATCCAAATGAGTAATGGATCGCCGGTATGGGGGCGAAGCCATTCTTTCGCGCAGGTGGTGTCGAATACCAATACCAACAACCAAGTGCTTGGATGCAGATCCATGCTTTATGGTTCTGCGAGATCGGGGAGATCTGGGCCTTGATTCTGTGGGTTCTATCAGGCAGGATTGTCGACGCGTTTTCCGCCTCTAGTTATATGTAGTTCTATTGGCAACTATGCGTAGGTCCATCGTTCCTACTCGACTTCCGGAGGAAGCATCAGCAACTTCGTGCTTTCGCTGCAGGGCAAATGCCGTCGACGGGCTCGGATGCGAGCGCGCCGACATTTCGCTGTTTCAAAGCTTGCCAGCGTGATGTGAGCAGACTGTATTGTTCGGCGCCGATGCGTTCCCAGCCATCCGGCTTTGGGTATCTCGGCGCGATCACAGACGACAGCAACGCGGCTCGATTACGTCAACGGAAACGCAGAGTATCTATAGACCTGATGCCTGATTTTCCAACTCCCTGTGATGTTTGAAGTTCCAGATAGACTGAAGCGAAGTGACGAGCACTCAGCAAGGAAAGAGATGGGCGCTACCGAATTTGCCCCTCTTGCTGGGCGAATCTGCTATTGTGTTTGAGCCCATTGGCACGAAGGAGAGAAATAGGTGAAATTCAAGGCGATTGAGAGAATAGTTGTGCTTATCGCTCTTGTTTCAATCTGCGTAATCTGGGGGATCATTCCCGGGACATCAAAACAAGTTTCAGGTTCCACCAAAGGACAGGGCGCAAAGCCGCTGATGAAAATATTGCCCCTGTTCACCGCTCAGGACGTGCCGGCGATGGGTCCGGCAGAGATTGAGGTGCCGCCGCTCAAGAATATGAAGCCAGTTCCGCCGGGATTGCCCGGCAAGGGTATGGCGCAGCACCCAATGCTCTACGTGGGCGAGGGTTACAACAAGATACTGCTCGTGAACAAGGGCAGGATTATCTGGACATACTCCACCGGGCCGGGGTGGGAGTATGACGATGTCTGGATGCTCTCCAACGGCAACATCCTTTTTAGCCGAATGCAGTATGTAGCGGAGGTCACTCCGGACAAAAAAGTGGCCTGGCGGTTCGACGCACCGCCGGGCACTGAAATTCACACGTGCCAGCCGATTGGCTTAGACAAGGTGCTGTTTATCGAGAACGGCCTGCCGCCGCACCTAATGGTGGTGAACACGAAGACCAACGCGGTTGAAGTGGATCACGTTCTGCCGGCACCCAGCATGACGGATCGCAAGACTGTTCACGCCCAGTTCCGGCGCGTGCGGTATACGGCGCAGGGAACGTACCTAGTTCCGTTTCTCGAAATGGGGAAGGTGATCGAGTACGACAAGGACTTCAACGAAGTGTGGAGTTACGACGTGCGAAGTCCATGGGCAGCTGTCCGGCTCAAGAACGGCAATACCATGATCACCGACGAGCATGAGGTAACAACTTTCGAAGTAACACCGGACAAGAAGATCGTATGGCAGATTTCACCGGCCGACATTCCTGAACAGTACCGCTACGGGAACTCCCAATCGGCCACGAGGCTGGCCAACGGCGATACAATTCTTTGTTCGCGCGGGGGTAAAGACGAGGGGCCGCAACTGGTGGAAGTTACACGCAACAGGAAGGTGGTTTGGGTGTTGCAGGATTGGACCCACTTCGGCGCGGCAACTGCAGTTCAGATTCTCGATGACCCCGGAATTCCTGAGAATCCCGGGGATTCGGAACACTGAGGTGGCGGGTGTATTCAATTTTGTTGTCTAACCCTGGGTCACTGATGTATACGGATTCATTGGGGCTCTTGAAACACTGTGAACGTTAACTAACATGTGGTGAATGCGGCGGGCGGCCGGAGTGATGGTGATCTGCCGCTTCCTAAGATGCAAAGTGAGGAATCAATGAGCGCGAGAAGAGACTTTCTGCGGATTGCTGGAACAGGGATGGCTGCTGCGTTTACTGGCTCAACTGTGGCCATGGGACAGGCTGCGAGTGAACAGAGGCCCAGGCCGTCAAGTGGAGGCCCCAGCTATGACGTCAAGTCGTACGGCGCTGCCGGCGATGGAACTGCGATTGATACACCAGCAATCAATCGAGCCATCGAGGCGGCGGGAGCCGCTGGTGGCGGCACCGTCCAGTTTCCGGCGGGCGAGTATCTGTGCTATTCCATTCACTTGAAGAGCAACGTTGCGCTGCATCTCGATCAGGGCGCCGTGATTATTGCGGCAGACGCGTTGCCTGAGGGGCAAGCGGGCGGGTATGACGAGCCGGAGCCGGACCAGCCATGGGAGGCCTATCAGGATTATGGTCACAATCACTGGCACAACAGCCTGATTTGGGGCGAGGATCTGCATGATATTTCCATCTACGGTCCGGGCCGCATCTGGGGGCGGGGATTGGTGCGCAGCAACGACCCCAAGAGCCACAATGTCAAGAATCAGCGTACGAGCGGTATCGGCAACAAATCGATCGCGCTGAAGAACTGCCGTAATGTGCAGTTGCGCGATTTCCAGATTCTGCAGGGTGGATGGTTCGGCGTTTTGGCCACGGGAGTCGACAATCTCCTGATCGACGGCCTCACAATTGACACAAATCGCGACGGGCTCGACATCGACTGCTGCCGAAATGTTCGCGTATGCAACTGCGCAGTCAACTCACCTTGGGACGATGCAATTGTTCCCAAAAGCAGTTACGCCCTCGGCTACGCGCGCGCCACGGAAAACCTGGAGATTGTGAATTGCATGGTGACCGGTGCCTATGTCGTAGGCACGATGATTGACGGCACATGGAAAAAGTTCGACCCGTCGGTTCGCGTTCCGCACACCGGGCGCATCAAGTGCGGCACGGAATCGAACGGCGGCTTCAAGAACATCACCATCAGTAACTGCGTTTTCGACGGCTGCCAGGGTCTGGCACTGGAGACGGTGGACGGCGCGCTGCTGGAAGACGTAACCGTGACGAACATTACCATGCGCGACATTGTTTCAGCGCCGATCTTTTTGCGGTTGGGCAGTCGGCTGCGGGGACCTGCGGAGACAACGAAGCCGGGAACTTTGCAGCGCGTGATGATCAGCAACGTGGTCTGCTCCAACTCGGCATCGCGTCTGGGATGCATCATCAGCGGCATTGCCGGGCATGAGATTCAGGATCTGACCTTGCGAGGAATCTACATTCAACATCGCGGCGGCGGTACAAAAGAGCAGGCTGCCATCATCCCGGCGGAGGACGACAGCAAGTATCCCGAGCCGAATATGTTCGGCGACATGCCTTCTCAGGGGTTCTATCTGCGCCACGTCAAGAATGTGACGTTAAGCGATATTGAGATCTCCGCGATGGCGGACGATGCGCGGCCCGCGTTTATTCTGCAGAATGTGAGCGGAGCAGATCTGTTTCACATCAAGACACCAGCCGAGTCGCCGGTTCTTGAGGTGCACGAGTGCGAAAAGGTGCAAGCCTTGTGGGTGAATGGAGTGAAAGACGGCGTGGTTTCGTCGTAAGTGCTGCTTGGCTTCGGACTCCGAAGATCGGACGGCTGGGAAAGCAGGTCCAATTGCATGGCAGACGCACACCGGTGGACTGTTCAATGAGCAGAAAGATGCGGTGATCGATGAAGATCCACAAATTGATGACCTGATCACAACAATGTGAATATAACCTCAGAGCTGAGATAATGCAGCTAGTCTCCTCTCGTCTCCGTTTACTCCGTTAACGCAAATCTCCGTAATCAGCTAGGCTCCGAAATGCAAATCATGGAGCAGGCTTTCCGAAGGTTCCCATTCAGCAATAGCAGGGTAAATCAGCATAGCCTTACGCGCCGCCTGTTGTGAGCCAGTCATTGCCGCTTCGATGGTTGCCTTTTCATACTCCTTTACGGCCAGAACCAAGCCTCTCACCGCGGCGGGCAAATCCCCGCACGGCTGCGGCGAGATCGCGCCATCGCTTATTGTGCATGGCACTTCGACCACATCATTTTTGTCAATTTCAGTAATGGCTCCCCGATTGCTTACGTTAACAATCAATCGTTGTTGTTTTTTTCCGCTTAGCGCTTTCATTACAGCGAGAGCGATTCGATGATAGCCGCTGGCCACGCGAAAGGGATCCTCGTATCCTGTCTCATTCTTGAGTCCATCTTCGCTTGTCGACTCCAACAACATATAGCTTCCAGAGCGCACATTGAGATACTGGATATATGCAGCCAAGGCGTTCTGACTGTCGTTTGCGGCGAGCAACGTGCCTAACCGATGAAACAGTTCGTCGTTCAACCTACCGATTTCACCGCCTCTGGTCGATCCGTGGGCCTTCTGATTTGCGAGAGCGCGCCGCCGCGAATAATAGAAATACAAGTATTCCGTCGGTATGAGTTTCAGGCTCCGCATCAATTCGTGATCGAACAAAGACGCGGCGTGTAACTGGTCCAGGATTTGGTCATTTGCAAGCACTTGATTGGTGATGTCCTGGCCGCGCAGTTCGATCTTGCGCACCCATCCGAGATGGTTTAGCCCAATATATTCGCAATGAATGTCTTCAGGTGAAGCCCGAAGTGCAGTGGTGATTCGATGCAGCAGCTCCGATGGGGTGTCGCAGATTCCGACAACACGTGCATCGGTATGATGCAGGATGGCTTGAGTAATTAGGCCTGCAGGGTTTGTGAAATTAATTAGCCAGGCTTTTGGTGCGAGACGATGTACCGCACGTGCTTGCTCGACGGCGATGGGTATTGTGCGCAAAGCCATGGCCATTCCCGCCGGCCCTGTAGTTTCCTGGCCCGGATAGCCATGTAAGATCGCAATCTTTTCATCATTGGTACGGGCGGCAATTCCGCCGACCCGAATGCTGCTAAGAACGAAGTCGGCTCCCTCAACGGCATCATCCAGAACGGTTGTCGCACGCACGCGCAGTGTGCCGCCCTCTCGAGCGATGACGGCCTGGCCAAGCGCCACCATCATTTGCGCGCGCTCGAAATCCGGATCGTAGAGTACGATTTCATCCACGCCGAGCTGGCGGGCGCACTCGTTGATTCCGAATATGACCAATGGGGTACGGACACCACCGCCGCCGATGCATACCACCTTACCCATAAGTCTCCTTGTAGCAGCGCCTCAATTCATCACGGGTAGGTAGTCCGCGCAATGCTCCTGCCACGCGGGTTGAAAGCGCACCACAGATGCATCCGCGCCGCAGGCATTCTTCACCGACTTCATCGTCCAGCAGGCCGTCAATGAATCCGGCATCGAATGCGTCGCCCGCGCCAGTGGTATCGATTGTGTCCACTTTTGGCGAGCGCATGCACAGGGTGCCAGATTCTGCACGCATCATCGCACCAGAAGCGCCCATCTTAACTACGCCGCTTGGCCAGTGATGGCTCCTGGTGAAATCGAGATATGCTTTTGCATTACCGGCAGAGATCATCATGGCTTCGCGCTCGTTCGGGAGCAAGTAATTCACCATCGAGCATGTCTTCAGATTATCGGGATTGTGCAGCCAGGCCTCCTGGTGGCCGACGTCAAGCGACGTGGTACATTGCCTGGAGCCAAGCCTAGATATAAGCCGATCTGCAAGACTCGCGGTAATTGGCATCGCAATATGAACATGGCGGGCTTCTGCCAACTGTTCGACAATGGAGTCTCCCGCTAACTGCTCTTCAAGTCGTACATTCTCTCCCACGTAAGTGAAATATGACCGATCCACTTTGCTGGAGACGCTTACAGTAACTCCAGTGGATCCACCCCCGCGTCGCAGTCCGGCGCTCGACACTCCAAAGTACGAGAGCCGCTGTTCAACCCAGGTCATTTCGTTTGTACCTACGACGCCAATGAGGCTCACACTGCGCCCTAAACGAGCCAGCGCGCAGGCTGTAATAGCGGCGCCTCCGCCAAGCTCCTTCACGTACGCATTCGTGAAGACTTCCTCGCCAGGCTTTGGCCACTTCACGAAACCCGTGAGGACGTGATCAACGTAGATTTCTCCTACAACCGCAATGTCATATTTCTTCATAGAATTGCGAAGGGCCACTCCCGTTCGTGCTTCGCTTTGATAAGGTAGACTCCGGTACCGACTACAACCATCCCCATGCCTATGGCTACATAATGCAGACCGCTGCTTGCAGCAATGTAAATCCATCCCAGCAGGGCAATTCCGGCTGGAAGGGGGAAGAGCGGCATGCGATAGGTATCTGTCGCATCAGAGTTACGATGCCGCATTAACACAACTGCAACGCACTGCGCAGCGAACTGGAAAATTGCTTGCACAACAATCAGGATCTTGATCAGCTCCACGAGAGTGAACAGACATGCAAACGCTGAGAAGAACCCCATGAAGAGCAGGGACACGGTAGGAAATCCACCGGTCTTGTGCAGCCGGGCAAAGAGTGAAAAAAAATGACCGTCAGCGGCAGCTGCATAGGGAATTCTCGAGTAGCCGAGCATATTTGCAAAGACCGCGCCAAAACTAACGACGAGGATAAGAACTGAGACCAGCAATCCGGCCCATCTTCCGTATAGTGCTTGCATGAAGTCGGCTGCAATTGCCTGTGAGTGCTGTGCAATTCGCCAATCGAGTGATCCAATGATCGATAGATTCATCAACAGATACAAGGCAGCAACCAGGAGGATCGATAAGATAACAGCGCGCGGGATATTTCTTTTTGGCTGAATGACTTCTCCACCAAGAAGACACACATTGTTATAGCCACCGTAGTCATAAACCGCAATCAGAGTCGTCGCACCGAGGCCGGCCCAGAATGCGGGCGCCATGTGAAATGCACCAGCCGGAAAGTCAAATGCCATCGACGCATGAAAGTGCAATGCGCCGCATACGATGACCCAGCAGCAGGTCGCAATTACTATCGCGGTCAATCCAATTGAAATGCGATCAATCGAACGGATGTTTCGATAGAGTAAATGACCGTTTACCAGACATACTCCGACTGCGACGGCGATTGATGCACCGTGGGACAGCGTGGGATAGATAAAGCTCAAGTACTGCGAGAAGCCCACCGCGCCCGCCGCGATAGACAGCGGACCAATCAGGAGCGTTTGCCATAAGAAAAGGAAACTCATAGGCTCACCGAGGCTGTCTCTCCCAAAAGCTTCCTGCAGGTAGAAGTATGAGCCTCCGGAGCTTGGCATCGCCGAGCCGAGCTCTGCCCACACCATGCCATCGCAGAGGCATAACAGCGCCCCCAGCATCCAGCCAACAATCGCCTGAGGCCCACCCATTGCGGATATGGCAAGGGGGATTGTCAGGAACGGCCCCACACCTACCATGTTCAAAACATTTGCGGAAATGGCACCAAACGGCCCTAGGCCACGTTCGAGCTGCTGCCGCTTTTGGCCATCCGCATCCATCATGGTTTACCCGCTTGCAACCTACGGTATTCAAATTCGAAGCAGCCACAATGTGATTGCGTATTACTGCGCCGCCTGCGTCTTGAGCAGCGAATTTTTCGAGAGACTCAGAAGGTTTGCGAAGATCCGATATGCGCCGGGAACCCCCAACGGCAGTTGACGGTAGAAAGCGTAGGCAGTGTACATATAGACGCCCGAACCATAGTGCGCGATGACCATTCCCCCCTTTTGCGGATCCTGGCCGGGATCATGCGTTTCGAGAAGCGCCTCATAGTGTGGATCCCAGGTCTTCAAGAACTTTGAGCCCCGTTCTTCAATCCAGCCATCAAAGTCCTTTTGAGAAATTGCATTGGGCCATTTCATGGCAGCGTTGTCTGCATCGAGAATGGTCACAACGGAATGCTCATCCGTAACTTCTTCCGGGTTCGAAGTCATGCTGTAGGGGTACGGGCCGAAGTTATGATCGAACTCTGGCGTTTGGTACTGAACGACCACCGCACCGCCGTTCTTGACGTACTGCATCAAGCGCTCGTTGTAAGTACGCAGGTCTTCACGAACCGCGTATGCGCGCACGCCGACAAGGATCTCATCGTATTTTTGAAGATCGCCGCTAGCCAGATCGTTGGCGGTGAGGAAATGCACATGAATTCCCAGATCTACAAGCGATGCAGGGATATCGTCGCCACTGCCTTCGATGTAGCCGATCTGCAGATTGGAGGCAACTTTGATGTTAGCGCCGCTGAGTTGATAATTCGCGTCGCTGTAATCGAAGTAAGGCCGCAGACCGGGATAGCCGATCTGAACATAGCCTTCCTTATATTCGTGATTGTTGTAATCGGCGACGGCTTTGAGTTGATAGGCCTTTTCCTGAATTTTGGCGGGAAAGACGTTGAAGCTTACGATCTGCTCCTGACCGTCTTGAGCAAATGAGAAAGGCGCGCGTTCGGGCTCGGATCTCCAGCCTGGGGGCATTTCGAGATGGACGCTGCCCTGAGCCGGTCCTTTGACGTTGCTGTGGATTTTGACGCTGACCGGAATAGACGGCATGTCGAGAGGAATAACGCCTGCAACTTCAACCATGGTGAGAGAGATGGCAGGTCCGATCGGCATCGGATGGTAAACAGTGCCGAGGCCAGCCTCGCGCTCGATGGTTTGAACATCCTGGGAGAGGTTGATCTGGACACCTTTGTATGAGGCTGTCACCTGTGCCTGAAGAGGATAAGGAGCCAAGGGCAGGTTGCGGTATTTGGGGTCGCGAACATCGTAGTACGCCTGGTCGATGCTGGGCCGGTCAAAATAGGGACGTGTGTATCCGACGTCATCGGGAAGATCGACACCGAAGCGCGCGTTCATGATGTTGTCGGCAGCCAGCGGGCCAGAGATGTCGCCTTCGGCGTGAATCCCGGAACTGTTTGCGCCGTCAAGCTGCAGTGAGATGTTGTCGACATTGACTGGGAATGTACCGGAGTCGGCAACGTGCACAAGCACCGGAAAATGCTGCCCGGGAATTGCCATTTGAAAGGTCGGCTGGCTGCCCATAAAGCGTGCGAAGGGACCGGTGGGCGGATGCTCCTGAGTAACGTTGGCGGTGACTGACAATCCGAGAGCAAGGGCTAGAGCGTCGTTGAATTGCGTGTGCTTGACGTTGAGCTCGTGCAGGATGTCGTATTTTGCTTCATCGGAAAGGGAACTGGACTTTACTTCTCCGATAAGCTTATCGGTTGCCGCCAGGCCGTCGGCGAGATCGGGCGCTATGGAACCCGGATCGCCCGCAGAGTACTGATGCATTGCCTGCTCGACAAGGCCGTTGATCTTGTTCAAGCCTTCGGTTAGAAAGGTATGTTCCTGATCGCCGGCCAGAGTGGCAATTCCCTCGAGTGAGATATCGATACCGTCGAAGAAAGTTTTCTCATGATCGGCAGCGGCGATTCTCGACCCGAAGCGGTGGTACGGAGAATCTGCCGGACCCGCTTCTGGAACGTTGCCGCCACCATTCTGCGATTTTTGAAATCCGAGCCCGGTGCGAGAGATTTGCTGCTCGCTGAGTCCGTTGGCGGGGCTGTAGGTTCCGGTAGGAATCTCCACGTTGACGCTGAC
The DNA here is from genome assembly GCA_963841095.1 of uncultured Acidobacteriaceae bacterium. Lineage (GTDB taxonomy): Bacteria > Acidobacteriota > Terriglobia > Terriglobales > Acidobacteriaceae > Telmatobacter. The sequence goes on along the minus strand of CAWJBE010000007.1, from coordinate 93,824 downwards.
TGGACCTGTTTCGAACTTCCCGCTGATGTAGTTCTGCACTCCATCGACCCTGCGGAAGAACGGCGCGCGCGCATATTCCTTGTAAGGGTTCCAGGGACGCAAGCCCTCCTTGATCTGCTCAGGAAACACGTTTGGATCGCCGGCGGCGGCAAATACTTTCTGCGCCCAGCGGCCGGCGGCCTGATGGTTACCGTGACCGTCCGAAGGCCCGCCGACAAATACCGAGGTGATAATGAGAGGCCGTGTCATGCGCACGACGCGCACGACGTCAGAAAAGACATGGCCATCACCGCCCCACTTTTGCAGGGCTTCATCAAGGGTCTTCGAGAAGCCGTAGTCAGCCGCTGTGGTAAAGAATTCCGTTGCGCAGTAGTAGCGGTCTGCCTGGAGCAACTCCTCGGTGCGCACCAAGCCGAGCGCGTCCCAGAAGTCGGATGACATTTCGTTTGCGCCGCCTTCACCGCGGTTGAGAGTAAGCAGGCCCACGCGCGCGCCGACCGTGCGCGCCTCATAAGCCAGCGTCGCGCCGTCTTCGTCATCAGGGTGCGCCACAATCATGAGCATGCTGGCCCTGGTGTGGAGTTGTTGCAATGCGACAGCCAGCCCCGCAGCTCCGCGATTTTCAGGGATTGACTCGGCATCAACCCGTTCACTGCCCTGGTTCCGGCATGGGTACTGACCTTTCACGCAAGGCGCACATGTGGCCAACACAAGTGCGGCAAAAGCGCACTTCGGCGCGAGCGTGCTCAAAATCGTTTTCGTCATTGCATGCACCTCAATCAACAGTTTTGCAGACCCATAATCAGCAAATCCGAACCCGACGTCCTGGATTTGCCACTGTTTCAAAGCGCGACCGCGCGGGCAGCCAACCATGGCGCCGGCCACAGTTCATTGTGCGGTAGCCGATTTTCGATCGTGAATGTTTTACTGCGCCGTCGCACACTAGCGGGCACGACGGCGCATGGGAAGTGTGAACCTAGAAGTAGTACTTGATGGCTATTTGCATTATGCGCGGTCCGGAAGTCGTGCTTGTGGACTTGCCGAAATTTGCGCCGGAGGTAGAGATGTTTGTTGACGGATTGCCGAAGCTGGGGTGATTGAAGGCATCGAAGAATTCAAACCGCATTTCAATACTGTCTGCCTCTGTGACGGGGAACGATTTGAAGAGGCTTAGATCCTCATCCTCCAGTCCTGGGCCATGATACATTCTCGGGCGGCACGATCCATAGGTTCCCAATGTGGGTGCGGTGAATGCGGCCGGGTTGATGAAGAAACCTGTTGCGTGCACTCCCACGAAGGCGCTCGGACTCTTCGAAGCTCCGGTGTAGGGATTGCCGGTGCAGTTGGCATAGAAGGCGGAGTTGCCTCCGGTATCACTTACATTGGTCGCAGTGACGCTAAAGGGCTCGCCGGTCTGCAGGGTGACGATCGCGTTCGCTTTCCAATTGCCGATCAAACGCGATGCGAGGCTGTTGTTGTTCATGACAATCCCGCCTTGCCCAATGGGAAGAGTGTAGGTCCCACTGCCGGTAAAGCGGTGACGGACATCCTGGGCGGAGTTGCTCATTTCGTGGGCGTAATTATGGGCGTCCTGGGGAGTATCGCCGCCGGTAAGGTTGTCAACGAAATCGGCCAGATTGTGCGACCAGGTGTAGCTGAGGTTGTACATCAGCCGGTGGCTCATCTGCCGCTGCAGGTTCAGTTCGAGGGCATCGTAATCGGTATTGCCATCGTTCGTGGCTAACTCCACAAAGGCATGTTGGCCGGCGCCGTTGGAGGTGTCGTTGGCATCGATCGTGTTTCCCGAGTTGAAGCTTGTAAGCGGGAAGTAGATCACTGCGTTGGGAGTGACGGTGGCGCAGGTGGGGCAGCTCTTGATAAAGCCCTGGTTGGCATTCTGCACCCTGTTCATTTTGCGGCCCCAGTTGCCGATATAGTTGGCGCTGACAATCGTGTTACCGCTCACCTGGTACTGCAAGCCGAAGCTGGTCTGCTCGATATAGCTTGTGCGGTTGTTCACACCCTGCACGCGCACATGTTGTGTCGGCAGTCCCCCGGCGACGCCGTTCACACAAGTACCATTCACGAGGGTGCCTGTCACGCATGTGACCGCGGGCCCGGGCGTGAGCAAGTCCGCAAGGCTCGTGGCACTTTCATATTGCCCGGAGTTCATGCCAGTAGCAGCATCCATCTGGAAGACAGGAATGGTACTGCCCGGGCTTTGTGCAACCTGCCATTGACCCAAGAAAGGAGGATTCAGCTGCATCATCGACTCGGAGCCAATTCTGTTAATGAACTGGTGGAACACGCCATAACCGGCGCGAACGACGAGGGGGTTGGTGATGTGATAGGCTACGCCGATGCGCGGCGCAAAACCGAGGTGGTCGGTCTGCATCTGCGTGTCGCCCGACCATCCGTTTCCAGAGACAGCTTTCACCATCGTGCCGCCATTTGCCGGCGGTCCGGAGGCGATGCACTGCGGATATGACTGTGACCCGCACGAGAAGTTCGCAGTCCTGTTTTCGCGATTGAGCCAGAAGGGGGGGTAGAGCTCGTAGCGAAGGCCGTAATTCAGCGTGAGCTTGCTGTTGGCGCGCCAGGTATCCTGCGCGTAGAAGGAGTTGCCGCGGATGTAGTTATTCACCTCATCCGGCTGCGTCAGGATCAACTGCGAGACATCACCGAGGAGCAGGTCGCCGCCACCGAATCCGTTGGAGTTGGTGTAAATGCCGGAGTTATACACGATACCCTGAGGCGCTTCGATATCAAAGAAGTTCAGGGCATCCTGATGGTATTCATAGCCGAATTGCAGGCTGTGGGTACCTTTAATCCAGTAGAACGCCTCGAGGATCTGGTAGGTTTGCGCGACCTGGTACTGCGGCCGGTAGTACGATCCGCCGATCGCCGTGAACCCGCTTTCCTCGAAAGGCGGAATGCCGAAACTCCACGGAGTTTGCGGAACGCCCTGCAAGCCAAGCAGGGAAGCTGCCAGGGATTTTCCGACCGTCACCCCGACTGGATCGCTGTGGGCGTAGGTGCGCAGGTAGCCGAAATGTACGGTGTTCACCTTGTTCTTGGAGAGAGTATCTGTCCAGCCAAGCGCCACCGACTGATCGTGGAGGATGTAGGCTGTGGGGAAGTTGGCGCCGTTGCCGGCGACAGCGTTGGCGGTCCAGGTTGGAGGGCTCGAGTAATTCGCCCAATCAAAAGCGTACCGGCCAAAGATCTGGTTGGTTTTGTTCAATGTGTTGTCGATGCGCACATCGAGAGTGCGGGTGTTGTTGGGAACCTGGCCGACATAGGCGTAATTGGCTGCCCCTGTAAAGGTGGTAATGGGCGCGATATTGGGTGCAGGGTAAAGCTTCATGATCGCCTGCCCAACCGAGTCAAAGCAGGACGGCTTGATCACGTTGCCCGTGATACATCCGGCCTGACTGGGCACTGTCGGGCTCATCGTGAACTTGCTCATATAGCTGCCGTTGGTGGCAGCACTGAAGTCGCCTCCGACCATCGCCGTGGTGGGCACAGTAGATGTCAAGGTCTGCTGCAAATGGCTAATCAGGTTTTCATACGAGACAAAGAAGAAGGTCTTGTCGCGCTTGATGGGTCCACCGAACGTACCGCCAAACTGGTTTTGATCGTACTGGCCGCGGGGAATGCCGTTGTAATTGTTGAAATAGGCGTTGGCGTTCAAGGCTCCATTCTGGATGTAGTCCCACGCGTCACCATGAAACTGATTAGTACCCGATTTCGTTGACACGTTAACCACCGCGCCGGCGGATGTGCCGAACTCCGCGGAGTATGTTCGGGTCTGGAGGACAAACTCCTGCAGCGCATCGGGCGGCGGAATCACTGACTGAGTGGACTGCTCCTGCAGGTTCTCCGATTTCGAGTTGTTATCAATGCCGTCCAATTGGAAGTAATTCTGCAGCTCAAGATTTCCGTTGGAGCTGAAGCGGCCCTCGGCCGGATTGGCAACTGAGGTATCGCGGAAGATGCCAGGCTGCGTAAGGACGAGATTGTCGTAATCGCGGCCATTCAGCGGCAGATCATTCAATTCCTGAGAAGGCATGACGCCGCTCACCTCAGCCGATTGTGTCTGCAACTCGGCCGTGGCCTCGCTGACGACAACTTCCTGTTGTCCGCCAGATACACTCAGGTCGAAATCGACTTGCACGCGACTCTGCACATTCACGGTGACGTTTTTGCGAATAGCGGTGGTGAAGCCTCCGTGCTTTACCGTTACGCTGTAAACACCGGGAATCAGCTGCAGTGCCTCGTACTCGCCGTCGCCATTGGTTGTATAGGTGCGGGTGACCGAGGTAGCCGTATTGGTGACATCTACTGTGGCTCCGGGAACGCGCGCATTGCTCTTGTCCTGCACAATGCCTACAACTGCGCCGGTGTCGGTTTGCGCATAAACGGGAATGGCTGCTGAGACTATTGCCATTGCCAATGCAATGCTGGCTATACCGACGAGCGAACTCCATACTCTCCGGGTGGAAAGATTAAGAGAATGCATGGAACTGACCTCCTTAGAGTCGAACGGGGAATTGAAATCAAGTGCAATAGCCCAACGACATGTACAAAAGGGAAAGGCCCATAGGGCTGAGTTTGAGGAGTACCGGGGACTTAGCAGGAAAGATGCGTCAAAGGTTCAAGCCCCGTCGGTCAAATACCTCCCAGTTTTGAAATCCTGAATGCGAAGGCAAACCTGCTGACGTCGGAAGCCCTTCGCATTCAAGCTCTGCAGGGTTCTACTTGCCCTGCACTTTACCGGTAACGCGGATGATTTGGAGCGTACACACGAGTATTGGCGTTGTCAACGAAAAAATTAATCTGCCATTCATCAGGTGGCGAATTGGCCTGGAGACGAATGCCTTTTGGGGCTAGGTGTCAGCTCCGATGCATCTCCATGAGACGGCGTTTGTACTCTTGAGGGCCAGGGAGTCCCTGCGAACCGCCCGGTCTGGTTCCAGCAAGGCTCCCGCAGATATTTCCGGCGCGCAGGCAATCTTCCCACCCCAACCCGTGCAGAAATGCATGCAGAAATCCGCCGTTAAAGGCGTCGCCAACCCCGGTGGCATCCACCAGAGGCACCGGTAACGCGGGTTGCCGGTACACTTTGCCTTCGGCCAGAAGCAGCGATCCCTTTGCTCCCAGTTTGACGACAGGGACTCTAACCCAGTCCTGCAGTTTTTCCAGCGCCCTCAACGGGCTGCTGGCGCCGGTAATGGCGCGTGCCTCGTGCTCGTTCGGGAAGATAAAATCGCAATGGCGGATGATCGAAATGAGCTGGTTAATTGAGATATCGGGATTCCATCCGAAGTCCGCTGAAATTGTCACGCCCCGCTCCTTGAGTGCTCGCAGGACGGGCTGCCACTTTGCCGGGCGCCTCAAGGCGCAAGCCAAATGCACATGTCGAGTTTGCCCCAGTTTACGAAGCACAGATTCGTTATCGAGTAAGTCCTCTAATCGAGCGTTAATGGGCTCATTAGTCACCATCATGCGATCGGTTTTGAATGCGATGCAAACAGTGAGCGCGGTGGGAAGGTCTTTGCGGTATTCACATGCGGTGATATCTAATTTTTCCTGGGCAATTTGGTTCCATGTTGGCAGATACTCGGCATCGGCTCCGACCCTCGTAATGATCCCTGTAACTGTTCCAAGCCGGCTTGCGGCGATCGCGGTGGTCGACAATCCGCCACCAGGGGCAACAAGAAAAGAGTTCGTCTTTGACTCTTCACCGAAGCGCGGCCGCCGCGGCAGATGGTAAAAGATCATGTCGGAGAAAAACTCCCCGAACACCACCAGATCAAATTTCACCTCTCGGTAGTCCCGCTTCTTTGCCATGGCATTTTCCCTTTCAATCCGATCCACTGCAGGATCAAACAAATCAATTCTCGACGGGTCGATGCTGCCGTTCCGAAGATTTCCGCTTTATGAGTTTTGGTTTCACAAGGACGCGATGTACGCGGCTTTGACTTTCATTACCGATCGCGCGCAGGGCTAGTTGTCCGGCCTTCATGCCGAGTTCGCGCCCTGCGACGTCAATGCTCGTTAGCGGGATCTTCATTGCGCAGAGAAGTGGATCGTCACCGCAGCCGACAAACCGCATGTCGTCCGGAATCTTGACCGAGTGACTGGCTGCTGCATCCATGGCTCCGACGGCCATCAGGTCGCTGCAGGTCATCACTCCGTCCGGGCGGCCACGCCTTGCAAGCAAGCGTATTATCGCGTCGTATCCGCGTTTGTAGTCGCTCACTTCAGGATGCATGCTCTCTACCAACAGATCCGGCTGCACAGGCAACCCGTGATCGTTCAAGGCCTGACGGTAGCCTTTGGCGCGCATATCGCCGGCGGCTGTGCGCGGACCACGCAGATACGCGATCCTCTTGCAACCGCAGCGGATCAGGTGTTCGCAGGCGATTCTTCCAACTTCCTCGTCATTCACTCCGACAAAGTTCTCGACGTCTCCAGCAGGTTTTTGATCGACAAAGATCACCGGCATCTTTCGAGACCGCTGCATCTGCTCGAAAAACGACCCCGTCTCCTGCAGTGACACAACCAGCAGTGCGTCCACCTGCAGTGAGAGAAAGACCTCGATCTGCCGCTGCTCATAGTCAGCGTCTTCTTGCGATGAGGAGACAATGAGGCCGTAGCCCTCGGCGCTTACCATTTGGTTAATACCGGCTGCGACGTCCGAAAGGTGAGGCTTACCGATGGAGGGCAGGATCAGCCCCATTGTTTTGGTCTGTCCGGTGCGCAAGCTGCTTGCGCTGATGTTCGGGATGTACTTGAGTTCCTTGACACGCTTGAGAACCCGCGCCTTGGTTTCATCGCTGATGTCGGTCTGGCCTCGCAGGACCTTCGAAATGGTCATTTTCGAAAGTTTCAGGTCATCGGCGATATCTTTCAGTCGAACTCGCATTCCCAAACTCCAACTGCGTGCCGCGGCATTTCACAGTTTAAGGCGTCTACCAATCTTCGAAGGGGCCGCGGGAGAAGCGCAGTCTTCTCTGTCGGGGAACGCGCCTTTCGATAGCCATGTTATTGCGCCAACGAAGATTGAATGTTACCGGAGATGAGGTCTTCGACCGTGTACAGCCTTCCGTTAGCGATGACTTCCTTTACCTTATGTGCGTTGGCGATATCCTCGAGTGGATTGCCCGAAACAATAACAATGTCAGCCAGTTTGCCGGGCTCGATGCTTCCGGCGTCGAGATTCAGCTCCTCGGCTGGAGTGACTGTCGCCGCCCTAAGCGCTTCGTACGGAGTCATACCCGCCATCACATAAGTTTCCAATTCACCATGCAGTGCAAATGCGTTGGGAGAGTCAGTGCCAGCGACAATTCTTGCTCCCGCGTGCATTGCATCGATCACCAGTTTTGCGCTGTCAATACGCATCGCGGCAGCGATCGCCGGACCCATCCTGGAAAATCCAGGCATCCGGTTCCACTGGCCGGTGGCGAATTGCCGCAGCCAGTCGGAGTAGATGCCGAACCGGGGATCATTCTTCATCTCCGGTTCCATTTCAAATAGTTTCGCCGTGCCGGGCAGCGAAACCGTCGGCGTAAGATAGCGCTGCGATTGCCCGAACAATTGCACAACGTCTTCATAACTCCGCTGCAGGGTAGCCTGTTTCGGAGAGTACACGCGGCGGCTGGTTGCTCCGACGTGTTCGGTTGCATCGACGCCCACAAAGGCTGCCGGATAAATTTCGTGCGTGGCCACGGGAATGCCGATACTATGCGCAAACTCGACCATGCGTTTCTGCTGCAGATCAGGCAGGCGCACGTAGCTCTTGAGTAGATCGTGCTGCAGGACTTTGGCCAGTTGAAGCTCCATCTCAAAATGAGCAGGGCCGGAGATAGCCACGCCCATTTTGTAGTAGGTGCGGCGCCACTCAAAGAGGTACCCGGTGCTGAACAGCCGCGGCCCAGGCCTAACTCCGGACTCGTTTGCTTCGATATCTTCAACGCCTTCGTATGGCGTGTTGCCGGGACTCCGCACAGTAGTAATTCCGAAAGCCAGCCAGGCGCGGTGCTCTGCTTCTCCATAGTCTTTTTGCAGATGGGAGTGCGACTCGATCAGGCCGGGCATTGCGGTGTAGTTTGTTGCATCCACCAGTTCGGCTCCAGCGGGCACGCTGGACGAATGCGGGCGCACGCTAACAATGCGATTTCGTTCGATGACGATGTCCATGTTGGGGCGCGCGGTTTTGCTAATGCCATCGACGAGCTTGCCGACGTGCACGACCATGGTCCCCTTTGGGATCGAAGGCCTATAGGTCAAATCGAGAGGGATCTCCCGCGTTTCGCCGCTTAGGATGTCAATCTCTTTAAGCTTGTCGAGCGATTGATAGAGAATGTGCCGGGAGTCTCCAGCCCAGCTTGGTGCGTAGGCAATCTCGCTGGTCATGTGCCGCGGCGGGCCCAGCGGTTCGCCAGTCCTCGAGACCGGCCAGACAGCGAGAACGCCTTCGTAAATTGCGGCCATCTTTCGGCCGTCCGGCGACCATACCGGCCCGCAGTAACCACGCGAATCGATCGACAGGTTCGGAACAGGCATGAACCATTTGTCTTCAGGATTGGTCGCGCCATTTTCAGATGACATCGTAAAAATCTGATTGGTTCCCTCGCGCACGGTTTTGGAATAGGGCGCGATATTCGCCATAGCGATGCGTTTTCCATCTGGTGACCAAGTCGGCATACCCGGAGCATTGAGAGTATCGTGCAGCTTTGTCACCTTGCCGGTTTCCACATCCACCACGGAAACCTGTGCTGCGCGCCAGATCCCATCCACGTCAAAGAACGCAATGCGCTTTCCGTCAGGCGACCAGGATGCACCCTGTGGCTGAGTCGCGAGGTGTGTAAGCTCGCGGTCCTTGCCGGTGCGAAGATCGCGCACCCAGAGCTGAAGGTGATCGCGGCCCTTGTCGGAGGAGTACACCAATTGATTCCCGTCGGGCGACCAAGCCGGATCAGTGTCCAGGAACCTGTCGTTAGTGATATTGACTGGCTTTTGCCCGATGGTCATCACATAGATATCGCCGATTGCCGCGAAGGCAACCTTTGAGCCGTCAGGCGAAATGACGGGGCGTATGATGCCCAGCGCTTTGCGAGGCGCTGTGGAATCGAAGTCACGCTTGCGCCGGACGTAGGTTCCGTTGGCGCGCGTGACCTGCAGTGTGGCTTTGAACGGCACGGTCTCCGCATCACCGCCATTTACGTTCCGCTTGCGAATCTTTCCATCGGAGACGTAATAGAATTCACTACCTGATACCCACGAAACGCGGAATGCGAAGGCATTCTCATCGCCTGTCAACGTTTTGCCGTCGCTTTCGAGGCTGCTGCTGCTCGCTTGCAGATCGTGGTAGACAAGCTTTCCGCCTGTGCTCCACGATGGTGCAGCGGCGGCGCCGGTTGCAGTCGCGACTTTTCGTTCTGTGCCGTCCGCAATGTTTGCCGCCCAGATGGATTTACCGCCGTCGCGTGTCGAAGAGAATGCGATCTCCTTGTCGTCGGGCGACCAGGTGGGCATGTGATTCTCCGAGGGATCGTTGGTGACACGCTTCACTTCGCCGCTTTGGAGATCAAGAATCCAGATGTTGTAACTGCTTCCCAGAGGGTTATCGCGGTCGGAGGCGAATGCAATGTATCTGCCGTCATGCGAGTAAGCAGGCTCGCGATCGTCGTAACTTCCCCAGGTGAGTTGGTGCTGCTTGCTCCCGTCAGGCGCGATGGTCCAGATGTTGTAATTGCCATCGAGATACCCGAAGAAGGTGATCCACTTTCCATCGGGAGACCATACGGGCTGGCGTGCATCATTGAAGAGGCCGGTAATGCGAGTGGCTGTTCCGCCGGTGGCAGGCAGCGTATAAATGCTGCCCTGCATGTCGATGGCCAGCGTCTTGCCGTCCGGCGAGACGGCCACTGCCATCGACGTTCCTTCGCTCACGGTGACATTGATCAAGGTCTTCGGCGCAAGCTGCGGCGAACTATGCGCCGCCTGCGCGTTGCCCAGGCACGCAACGCACGCGATGCCAAACGATGCTGCGGCCTGGTGAAGAAGCCGCGTTGCCACTGCTCGATTGATCCCCATTTTGATCCCTCTCGGTTTATTTACCATTTGTGCAATGTCACCTTCGGCAAGGCTGCCGAAGACGTGTCAATCGAGCTTAAACTATTCCCTCTAAGGCTTGAACTACTTTTCATCTTCCCGCAGAATAGAACGGATTGTGGATACAGGACTCTGGGAATTCGGTTTTGGGTTAGATCACGATATCGACTTGAGGATGCCAGACCTCACATTGCTGCCCAGACAAGCTTGTCCCGGTCCGCGTGGATTTCGCCGAGCAGGCCGCGTGTGGGACTCCAATTAACCTTTCCGCTTTCATAGACGTAGGGCGGATTCCGGCAGCGGCAATTCTTACGTTTTGGGCCGACGTGTCCTGGGGAATCTGGCGAGTGTTTGGTGAACCCGCTTATAGTTGTCCTAATAGCCCCAGTTGCCGACATGGCAGGGGTGACGAGATCTCAGCAGATCTTTAGCAATTCGTGGTTGGATCGAAGGCCCAAGAAAACGTGCGTTGGTCCTAAAGCGCTCAAATATGAATCTACCGAATTCAATCACGATGAGCCGGATCATTATGATCCCGCTGTTCCTGTGGATGCTGTCGCCGCATTTTCCATGGCAGGGTCCGGGTGGGGAACAGGAAATTCTGGCATCGATTCTGTTTGTGCTGGCGTCGATTACCGATGGCCTGGACGGATATCTGGCCCGCAAACGCGGACAAATAACCACCATGGGCATGTTGCTTGATCCGCTGGCCGACAAGATCATGGTGACATCCGCGCTGGTGGCCTTGGTTGCCTACAACCCTCAAGTGGTGAAGGTGTGGATTGCGGTGGTGATCATTGGCCGAGAATTCCTCATATCCGGGCTGCGGTCGATCGCATCATCCGAGGGATTCACCATCACGGCGAGCGAACTGGGTAAGCTAAAGACCGTTCTGCAAATTGTTTCAGTTGTCGCCGCCATTCTGGCCCATCGGTGGGATTATTGGCAGATCGGCGTATTGGTGATTCCAATCAAGTGGTATGCGATCGCGGCCATTTACTTCACCGTCGTTGTTTCCTGCATTTCGGCGATCGATTATTTTGTAGGCTTCTGGAAAAAGATCGACCACGCCTCGAAGGATCGCCGAAAGGCCGCTGTGCTTTCGCGCGGGAAGAGCGTCCGCATCTCATAAAGCAGGGAATAGGTGGAATAGGAAATCAGTGGCCGCAGATGACCGCCCGCTGACTCCGGTCTTACTGCCCAATTTCATAGCGAACGATGGCCAACGCCGTTTGATATGAATACCGCGCGTTGGTATTGGCGATTTCGGCCTGTGTCTGGTTGAGTTGCGCCTCGCTGATCTCGACAATGCCGCTCAATCCGATCTTGTAGCGCGCAGATGCGAGGTCGAGGGCAAAGTTCGCTTGATCGAGCAACTGTTGCGTGACGGCGATGCGCTGATAGGCGGTTTGCGCATTCAGGACTGCCGTGCGCACGTCGCGCGCGATCACGTCACGCAAATTGCGCACATCTTCCTGGGCTGCCTGAGCCCGCAGCCTGGCGTCTTTTTCCTCAGCGTTGTAAAGAAAACCATTGAAAAGCGGAATGCTGATGTTGGCGCCCGCAGTGCCGTACCAGGAAGACAGGATCTGGTCCGCGCGCACAGGTGTGCCGCCCACCGCGGCCATCGCAGAGACAGTGGGCATCCACAAATCGCGCTGGGCGGTGCTGTTCTGCCGAGCAGCGATGAATCTGTCGTTGAGCGCCGCAAGGTCAGGGCGCGCCGTGAGGGCAGCTTGCACCATTGCCTCAGGATCGTCGGGCGCGGGCGCGGGATTACTGTTGGTTTCGTCGACGAGCGTGAACTGCTGATCCTGTTCTGAGCCAAGTACGTTGTTGAGGGCGGCCATTGCAGCCTGCGCATTGTTTTCTGCGTCAAGCACTAACAGCTTGGCCTGGGAGAGTTGCACATCAGCGAAGCTGAGGTCGAGGTCGGAGCGAATCTTTGCCTTCGTGAGGGCGCCGACCTGGTCCGCAGTGTCCTGACGCTGGGCAACTGTTTCCTGTGCAACCTTGAGCACGGCCTGCGAAGTGAGTGCCTGATAGAAGGCTTGGTCGACAGTCAATGTGATATCGAGCTCTGTAGCGCGCTCGCTTTCAAGTTGAGCTTTAGCGTTCGACTGTGCGCTCAGAACAAGGTTGTGAGTGCGGCCAAAGTCAGTGATCAACTGGCTGACGGTAAGGCCACCCGCCGCTCGGTCATAGATAGAAGGATTGGACAGGAATCCGGCGGTGATACGGCTGCCGTCGTGCGCATCGACAGCGGTAAGAGCGCCAGTGGCCAGGGGCATCTCGACGGAGCGCACTTCGCGCGTGACCTGCGCCTGCGCGAGCGCCAGGAGCCGCGCGACGCTGATGTTGGGGTTATGCTGAATTGCCAATTGTTCGGCTTGCGAGAGAGTGAGCCGCGGGCCAGCCGCAGAAGTCGCAGCCGTCGCTGCAGGCATCTGGGAATTTGCCACGGGTGCCGGCGCCTGCCCGAGGGCGGCAACCAGGCGAGCGGAGGGGGCGTTCGGCAGCGACTGCTTTGGTGACTGTGCGAGCGCGGGCAGCGCCAGGAGGATTATCGCGAAAACCGCGGCGGAAGTGTTCGAAGCGTGCGCAATCAATCTGTGCTTACTCATGGTCAATGCCCTCCGCCACGGCGGGATTCTGCTCGCTCCGGCCATGGATGAGCAGATACACGGCTGGAACCAGAAAGACTGTAACGACAACAGAAAACGCCAGGCCGCCAATGATGGCCCGAGCCAGCGGAGCGTACTGCTCGCTGCCCGCTTCAAGGCCGAGCGCCATCGGGATCATGCCGAGGAGGGTGGCCAGTGATGTCATCAGGATCGGTCGCAGGCGAACGCGGCACGATTCAACCGTGGCATCGAGGAGCGATTTGCCCTGATGGTGAAGGATGGTAGCGAACTCGACGATCAAAATGCTGTTCGAGACCACGATTCCTGCCATCATGATGACCCCCATCAGGGACATGATGTTGAGGGTGCTGCCGGTCATCACAAGGATGAGCACCACACCGACGAGACCGGGCGGAATTGCCATAAGAATGATGAACGGATCGAGGAATGAGGCGAACTGGGCCATCAGGATCAGGTACACAAGCAAAATGGCTATGACAAGTCCGATACCAAAGTCGTGGAATGCCTCGTTCATATTTACGACTGCGCCGCGCACATGAAGCGTTGTGTTGCGGTCGTGAGGAGTTTGCGCTACGAGGCGGTCAATGCGCGCGCCGACTGATTGCAGCGCCTCGGACTTTGTGGATACGTAGATGTCGATCACGCGCCGAATCTGCATGTGATCGACTTCGGTCGGTGTGTTTATTTGGGAAATGTCAGCTATCTGCCCCAACGGCACGTAGCCTGAGGCGTGGTCGCCCTGGAAAAACGACGGAGCGTCGGGGCTTGCGATTCGACCTTCCTGTAACGGGGTGTACCCCGCGGGTTGAGATCCGCGCAGGGGAATATCTTTGAAGTCCTCCATCGACATGTTGTCGATCCATTTGTTCGCGTACTGCACCGTAACCATGTAGTTGTTGCCGGTCTTGGGATCGATCCAGTAACTGGGCGCCACCATGCCGTCTGAAGTGAGCGCTGTGATCACATTGTCGACTACCTCTTTGGCGGAGAGGCCAATCAGGCTGGCACGTTCACGATCAATGTTCAACTGCAGACCGGGATAGTCGATGCTTTGGGGAATATAGACACTGGCGACGTCGGGAATGGCGTGGATTTTCGCAGCCAGTTGTTCAGCCAGCGAATAGGCTCCCTCCATGTTATTCGATCCAATCTGAATATCAATCGGAGCCGGCAGTCCTTCGTTGATGACGCCGTCAATTAAGCCGCCGGCCTGAAAGTAGGTGGAGAGCTCAGGCATCTCGCGCGAGAGCTTGGCTTGAACGCGGCGCATGTATTCGTAGCTGCCGACACTATGGTCTTCTTCGAGACTGGTCTGGACGAAGGCGGTATCCATAGAGGCGTTGGTGGTGTAGATAGCCGAGAGATCGGGATAGACGCCGATGTTGGAGACGATCATGTCAAGGTCTTTCGGCTTCACGACACTGCGAATCACGTCCTCAACCTTAGCGATGTAGTCATTGCTCACTTCGAGCCGCGACCCGCTGGGCATGCGCACATAAATGATGAATTGCCCGGGATCGGTGCGGGGAAAGTAGGCGCGACCGAGAAATGGAAAAGTGATCGCGAGCAAGATCACCATGCCGGCGGAGATGACAGCGGTGGTGATTCCGGGCCGCTTCATCGCTCTTTTTGCAAGCCCTTCATACCAGTCAAGAAGCGCCTGGAATTTGGCATTGAATTCGCGATCGAAGCGGGCCAAGATGCCGAGGCGCGGATGTTCGGCGCGTTCACCTTCGTCTCTCGGCCGGATGAACTTGGCGCAGTAGAGAGGCACTACTGTCATAGCAATGAAGTACGACGCGAAGATCGAAAATACCACGCCCAGCGCCAGTGGCGTGAAGATGTATTTACTTACCCCTGTGAATGAGGTGACAGGAAAAAACACGATGGCCGTAGTGAATGTGGCGGCCAGCACTGCCATGGAAACCTCGGTGCCACCTTCGTCCGCGGCGACCTGAGGCGATTTCCCCATCTCCATATGGCGGAAGATATTTTCGAGGACGATGACTCCGTTATCGATGAGGCGCGAGAACACAAGAGCCAATCCGCCAAGAAGCATGGTATTGATGGAGCCGCCCATTGCGTTGATCAACAGGAGGCAGACCAGCGCCGAAAGTGGAACCGGCAAAAGAACTGCCAGGGTAGCCCGAGAGCTGCCGAGGAAGACCAGCACCATGATTCCGGCCAGCACAAGTCCGATTAGGGCTTCCTTGCCGACATTCGCAATGGCCAGCTTTACGAAGACGGACTGGTCGAAGACCACAGCTGTTTTGAGCTGAGCAGGAATATCAACCAGGTGCTTGATGGCATTCTTGATTCCGTTGACGATGGTGATGGTGTTGCTGCCGCCGCCCTGTTTGAAGATGGGCACATATACCGACCTCTGGCCGTCAATGCGGACAATGTTGTACTGGAGAGCGCCGGCGTCGACGGCTTTGCCAATGTCGCCTACAAGCACCGATGAGTTGCCGACTGATTTTAGCGGCATTTCGTTCATCGACTTCGCGTCGGGGAACTGGCTGTTGGCGTAGATATTGAAGTCCTTTGATCCGATGCGCACATCGCCGGCGGGAAGAATGAGGTTCGAGTTATCGACCGCCGTAACGACATCGTTCAAGCTCAGGTTGCGGGCTTCGAGCTTGAGGGGATCGACATAAATCTGAATCTGGCGGTAAGTACCTCCATAGGGCTGCGGCACCGACGCACCCTGGACACTTGAAATCTGATTGCGGACCTGGAATTGTGCAAGATCCTTCAATCGCGTTTCATTCAGTCCCTGCCCCTTGAGTGTTACCAGGCATACCGGCTGTGTTGATGCTGTCATTCCAAGCACGACCGGAGGCAGAGTGCCTGGCGGGAGGCGACGGAGGTCAGCCATGGCGAGATTGGCAATGTTGCTCAGCGCGGAATTGGGGTCGGTTCCGGCCTTGAAGTAAATCTTGATAATGCTCACGCCGGTGAGCGAACGTGACTCGCTGTGGTCGACATTAGCTGCTAATGTGAAAAAGCGTTCGAAGGTGTCCGTGATGTCGGCTTCAATCTGTTCCGGCGGCATGCCGTTGTAGAACGTGGCGACGACGACCACTGGCATGTCGATATCGGGGAATAGGTCTACCGGCATCTTGATCATGGTGACCGTGCCGATCAGCGCGATGGCCAGGCAGATCATCAAGATGAAGAAGGGGAAGCGCAGAGCAAACTTCGGCATTACTGATTACCTCCGCTTGCGTCGGCTTTCAGGTCGATCATGCCGCCAGTCTCCTGCACGGTTTCCGAGGCAGGCGTGGAGGCGACGATGGGGCTGACCTCCTCGTCCTCGTGATACTTGTCCAGACCACCGATGAGCACGCGGTCTCCGACCTGAAGGCCGCTGGTGATCTCGGCCAGTTTCGAACCTTCGAGTCCTACGTGGACTCGCCGGATATGGATGTGATTGCTCGAATCGACTGTGTAGGCAGTCTGCTGCTGTTGTGCATTCAGTGCCAACGCCTCGACGGGAATGGTGACTACGTCGTGGTCATGCGCGAGTTGGAGGGCGGTATTTGCGTACATACCCGGCGCGATGGATAGATTCTTGTTGTCCACGTCTACTTCGGTCTCCATCGTGCGAGTTTCAAAGTTCACATCTCGCGTGAAGCGGACGATTTTCCCGGTAAACGATCGACCGATGGCGTCGACTCGGACCTGAAGTGCGTCGCCTTCATGAACAAACCGGACGTCGTCTTCCGGCACGGGAATGCGTAGGCGAAGCAGGGTGCTCTGCGAGAGGCGGACAATGGGTAGGGTCTGATCGTTAGAGTTGGTACCGCCCTGGATTAACGCGCCCGTGTCGGCATAGCGCCAAATCACGACTCCTGAAATTGGCGCTGTGACGGTTGTGTAATTCTCAAGGGCTTGAACACGCTCATTGTCTGAGCGGGCCGCCTCAGCGTGTTGCTGGGCTGCGGCCAGTGCGGCCTTGGCTGCGTCAACTTGAGCTTGAGAATTCAGGTCCTTGGCTTGCGCATCATCCAACTCCTGCTGCGCAATCAGACCCGGACGCGTTGCCGCTGCCTGTTGCAGACGAACAAATCCTGCGTGCAAAGCGTAGTTTAAGGCTTCTGCGCTTTTCACCTCATGCTGAGCGCGGGTGATTTCTTCCTGGCTTTGCTTGAGCTGAAAGACTGTCTGTTGCAATTGTGCCTGGAGCTCCGGGACCTCAAGAACCGCCAGTGTTTCTCCCTGGTGCACAATGTCGCCGATGTCGACATTGATCTTCTTCATATAGCCGCTGACTTTGGGATGAACATCGACGACCTGATAGGGCTGAAACTGGCCTGCCAGCGTGAGGATATGAGAGATGTCACCTCGTTGCGCAACGGCGATACGCGCCGTTGGCACAGTGGCGGCGCTGGCTTCGGAGCTTGAGCCTCCGGAATGACAAGATGTTAACCCCAAGGCAGCGCACAGGGCTGCTCCGGCAGCAATAGCGGGAAGGAATCGTTTAAGCATTTTGATCTTGCTCCTGTTTCATGGCGCCGTCTACCGTTACGGCACATGGAATTAAATGGGTAGCAATCCGATAGAACGCAGTTAGCACTCGGTTTGATGCGCAGTGCACGAGGGTGGTTGATCAATTACGCTCAGCGGAAATACGTACAGCACTCCTCCAGATTCGCGCGCAGTGCTTTCATGGGCACATCTCATCCCCGGCATGCGCAGCATGCGGATTTGACTGAGTTGCACGGCCCCAAACGGCAGCATGAAAAGCTCATGCCGAAGGCTACAACAATTCCGACGTCCTCATCTTAGGAAAATCGCCAGGCTTAGTTTGAGGAAGACGATGATGCAACAAGAGCGAACGGGAAGAAACGCTAGGAAGCCGGCGGGGGTCGGAAGAAAACGGAAGGAGAGAAATGAGCTGCGGAGAAGAATGGACGATGCTCACGGAGGATCGCGACACCCGCAGGAATCCTCGGGTAGGGAAGCGACAATACCTCGCTCGCATGGAGAGAAGCAAAGGCAAAATGAGGATGCGCAGGATCCGGCGTCGGGATGCCATGCTCAACCAGTTCGGGCGAGCCCACAGGCAGTGCCTTGGCGGCACGAATATCGCTTCCGGGACCGACGGCAGGCCCGTACCACGCTGTCTTTGCTTCGAGCGCAAAAAGGATTGCCAGCAGGCAGAGACCAGTGGCGAGAGGAGCGCGCCGAAGAATCAGGAAAGCGGCTGACGACCCTAACATATGGGCAGTTTATCATGCGGGGGCGATGGGCCCTGGATTGCGGGAGGGCTGTTATCGCCCTAGTCCGCAGCAGTGACAGTTCTCGTCACAGAAGTGGCAAGCATCTCGCGAATGGAATCGATCACGAGATCTGGCTCGTCAAGATGAATCCAGTGCTCACTCTTGTTCGCGATAACCTGGCGCACGCAGTCCCCAATGCGCTCCAATTGTTCCTGTGAGAGCGGCGACGCGCTTCCGGGAGTCAGGACTGTAACTGGAATTTCGGGGATCGGCTCAGCGGAGTGCATCTCCCGTACTGTGTCGGGAATGGATTGAATGTGGCTGCGCAGGCCGGCGTAGAACCCAGGCCGCGACCAATGCGCTGCGACCGCCGGCCAGACCGTTCGAGGCATTTTTCTGACTTCTGTTTTAATTCGGCTCAGCACGTGGCGAGGATGGGCTCCGGCAGCACCGGCAACCTGATCGGAGAGTTTTCCCGCACGGCTAAAGAGGATTGTCACCAGCAGTCGCGTCAGGCCACAGGAGGCAACCGGCAGCGCATAGCGGATTAGACGCCGGCCGAGATCGATCTGGGATTGTTTTGAACGATCGAGCGGAGGCCACTCTTCGCAGCGCATGGGATCGATCAGCACGACGCCCGCGACATCGTCAGGATAGAGAAGTGCGAAGCGGCGCATCACGAGGCCGCCAAAAGAATGGCCGACCAATATGTAAGGCGGCTCGACGCCTGCCTGCCGCAAGGCTTCGCGCAACTCAGGAGCAATGTTGCACGGTGTCCGAGGAGTTCGGCACGGACCACTCCAGCCCAGCCCGGAGCGATCGTAGGAGACAGTACCGGTGAACTGGCCGATCGTCTCCTGGATCTGTCGCCAGTTGAGATGAGTTGCTCCTATTCCCGCTTCAAAAAGAACTGTGGGTTCGCCGGCGCCGTGCTCGAAAAGATAAAGGTTACGTCTGCTGCCGAGGCACACCCACCGCCCGTCGGCACACAAACGCCGGTCGCGATGGCTTCCGACGAGTTGATACAGGTATCCAGCCGAAACGAGAACTGTGGCGAACAAGACAATCCAGAGGGCGATGACCATGACTATCCTAGAAACGCGTAAGTTGCGCGGGGCTGAAATCGTTGAGGGTGAGGTTTGCCTTGGGACTGCCGCGGTCGATGATGAGAAGCGTGGAACCGGACTGGCCGCGCGTTTTGACTTCAATCTGGTGCGCCGACCAAACGCCTTCGTCATGGCGGATGCCAAAGGAAGTGAATTGCTTGACTGCTCCGGTTTCCTTGACCGTCTTCTCGACGTAAACGGGGAAGCTAATGCTGGGGTCGATCCAAGTTTTTACCTGAGCATAGTGGGTTTTGTCATCAGGGCCCGGGGTGCTCTTAAGTACATCGCAATCACGAGCGCCAAATTTCACCTTGCCTTCCAACGTTTGGCCTGGCCAAAAATCCTGCTGCTCAAGGAAGTCCTCGTAGCCGAAGCCAGGTCCAAGAGGGTGAACATCCCACTTTTCAAAGGGAAGGATGTGCGCAGCCGTGTCTCCGGGATCCGCGACGCGAATCGTATTTTCACCGTTTGGCCGCATCTCAAGGAGAATATGCTCGCGCATGTCGCGACGGACAGATGGGGGCTGACCCAAGTCGACGAGGATGCGCAATTCGCCGGAAAACCAACGCGCTTTGATGGTAATGGGGAAACTGACCCGTGGGCCGTTTTCAGGCACCGACACAAGGTGGCCCGTGGCGCGCAAGTCGGCGGATTCAACTCGTTGACGAGCGTTAGAAATCAGGTCGTGCACAGAAACAGTCTGCGCACACAAAGCAGGAACGAGTACGGCCAGCCAAGCCGCTCGCAGCGCTCTCATGCTTCGACCTTTCCGTCGCGGATACGAATGTGCCGGGGGGCGCTCATGGCGATATCGTTTTCATGCGTGACGATGACCAACGTCATGCCGCGTTGCTCCCGGATTCCACCTAATATGTTCATGATGTGAGCCGAATTCTCACTGTCGAGATTTCCGGTGGGCTCATCGGCCAGGAGGATGGTGGGATCGTTGGCGAGTGCGCGTGCGATGGCCACGCGTTGCCGCTCGCCGGCTGAGAGCTCGTTGGGATAATGGCGCATGCGATCCCGGAGTCCCATCTCCTCAAGCAGAGCTGCGGCCCGCTCGGCGCGGTGGTTGCCGCGACCGCTCAGCGCCAGCATTGCCACCTGCACGTTCTCGACAGCCCGCAACGTGGGCAGGAGATGAAAGGCCTGGAAAATGAAACCGACCTGGCGGGAGCGGTAACTGTCAAGATCGACGGCCGTCCCCAGTGGTGAGCCGCGGAACAGGACCTGGCCACTCGTAGGCGAGTCGAGTCCGCCAAGCATATGGAGGAGTGTAGATTTGCCGCTTCCGCTGGGTCCGCTGATGGTGACATATTCGCCTGCGTCAATGCAGACGTCGACGCCACGCAGAGCAACAACGCGCCCGTCGTCATAGCTCTTTACCAAGCCGCGCGCATCGAGGAGAGGACTACTCATAGCGCAACGCCTCCACAGGTGAGAGCCGAGCGCAGCGCCAGGCAGGGTAGGCCCCTGCGGCAAGCTCTGATGCGATAGCGATAGACATCGGAAATCGCACTGATTTTGGCGCCGAGCGATTGATCGAGCGCGCCGCCGATGAAAGTTGTCTGAACGTCGACGATGTCAATGCCGGAACTCGTATACAAACGCATCCATTCCTGCCGAAACCCACGCGAAAACCCGACCAGGGCCACAAAGGCGCCGATACCCATCGTAATCCCGCCGAGACTGAGCAGTGTTCTTAGACGCCGTCGCCAAAGGTTCTTCCAGCCAAATTCCGTAAAGGAAAGTTGCGAAGGCATCGTAACAAAAAAGTCTCTCGCGTACACGGATTTTGCGGGGGGTCCGTAAGCGTAAGTCTATCGGGCGGCTGTAATCCTGTCCATTCTCGATGCAAGGGGGGTGACTCAAAGGTACTGTCTCAAAAAGCATCGATAGCGGCCTGGTGCAGGACAGTTAGGAGATAGCAAAGCGCGAAGGGAAACTCATTCCGGCGATGATTCTGGCGGAGGTCTAGACAAGTTCGAGACTGACCTGCCGGCCGGCAATGTGCAACAAGTGAAAAAAGGCAAAATTCAGGATCTAACGGAGCGCCGAAGGAGATGCGGACGGTTGACCGGCCGCAACGTAGCCCCGCCGTATCTGAACCAAACCACGACGATGGGCGGTCCGGAAACCGAAGTGGGTTCCGGCAACCGAACCGCGCCGTAAGAGATTAACGGTCGCGCCCTCGAGAGGCGCCGCCGCTGCCTTTGCGGGCCGTGTAACAATCCCGGCAATAGACGGGACGATCGCCACGCGGCTCAAAAGGAACGGTGGTTGGCTGGCCACAACCCGAACAAATCACAGGTGTTCCCTGTGAAGGAGCCGAACGGTAGCCGGATCCCCCCTGGTCGTTCTTCTTTGCCTGACGGCAAGGCTTGCAACGCTTTGGGGTCGAGTAACCGCGTTCCTGAAAGAACGCCTGATCGGCAGCACTGAAGGTAAATTCCTGCCCACAGTCGCTGCAAGTAATTTGCATGTCTCCGGCCATAGATCTCCTTGTGGGGATTGTACAGCCCAACTGGCATTTTGCTGCAAGGATTCTTTTGAAATAAAGAAAGTTACGGTGAAATTTCGCCTTCGCGGACTCCGGGTCTCGGCAGGGCCGTCGCTGTATAGTTCATTCCAAGAGCAGCAACCGGCCGAGCCGGATATTTTCCCCGGATTTGCGCCAGGATGAAGACACCCTCCAATCCGGAATACGACACCGAGTGCATTCGCCGCATTCTTGCGGGGGAAAAGCAGCTCTTTCACGAACTGATCCGGCCTTGCGAGCGCGGCATCTACTTTCTCTTGTTTTCGCTATTGCGCAATGAGGCCGACGCAGAGGATGCCGCCCAGGATGCGGTGCTGAAGATTTACCGCAACCTGCATCTGTTCCGCGGGGAATCGCTATTCCGCACGTGGGCATTTTCAATTGCGCGGAACGAAGGGCTCGGTCGGCTGCGGAAGCAGGAGAATCGCCGTGAGGATTCGCTCGATGCTCTGTCCGAAGACCAGGGCGGCGACTATACGCCGGCCATTCTGACCAGTTGGCGCGAGGTACCGGCGCAGGCCTTGGAGCGTAAGGAGCTGGGAGGACTGCTGCGCCAGGCCATTGAGGGTTTGCCGGCGATTTACCGTAACGTTGTGTTGCTGAGGGACATCGAAGAGATGGATGCCCGCGAAACCGCTGCCGCGCTCGGTATTACTGAAGGGACCGTGAAGGTCCGCCTTCACCGTGCGCGCGCTATGTTGCAGCGGGGTCTGGCGCCGAAGCTGAAGGGGTTTGCGCCCAAGCGGGGCAAGCTGTTTGGGTGGGGAAGATGAGGATCGACTGCAAGCACGTGTGGGAGCACATCTCCGCCTACATCGATGGCGAAGTTGACGTGGAGCTGCGTGCAGAAATCGATAAGCATCTGGAGACCTGCGAGATTTGCTCGGCAGTGCTGGATTCAACACGAAATGTCGTGGTTCTGGTGGCCGATGAGCGTGTTTTTGAGCTGCCTGCGGGTTTCAGCAAGAGGCTGCATGAACGGTTGGACAGGGAATTGGAAACCGCGGGGCCTTGAGTTCCCTGGCAGTGCGGGAAGTCATCTATGCGTGTGCTTGCGGCGCGCCCCCCTTCAGCTCAAAACGCCGGCGCCCCATGGTTCACGATGGGGTGGGTCCACACCTCAAGTGCGACGAGAACCAGAGTGAGAATGGCCATGGCGACTTGCAACCGCTCTGAGCGGCGCTGCTTTTTGGTAATCTCCCGGCGGCGCCATTGCGATTCAGGACGCGCCCGCAGATACCAGATCCACGCGAGCACGACGAGATTGAGTATCGCGCCCGCAGTAGCGATTACAAGCATGGGAATGCGAATGGCATCGCGATGAAATGCGAGGACCGGCTCAGCAATGCTGCTCGCCGCCAGGGCCGCGAGGCCAATTCCCAGACGAATGCCGTTCACTGTAAGTATGGCGGTGCAGAGGCTTTGCAGCAGCGCCATCACGACGCCTGTCCCGGAAACAAAACCCATTCCTTTTGTGCTTTCCAATCGGCCTCCTAATGGCGCAAAATGTGTTTCGAGGCCTAAACAGAGTAGCGCACCGGCTAAGCGACCGCCAACATGGAGTGTTGAATTTCTCCTGCACTATGAAAGCGGCGTTCCCACAACAAGAATTCACCTGGATACATCGGAATTCCGTGTAACCAATCCGACGGCGCTGCACTCCAAGGCTTCGTGGCACCAATTCTGCAGGATGGGCAAACTGACCGCCTGCCTTCCCCAACCCGCGGAGATTCTCCGCCCAACCCGCATAGAGAGGTCAAAAGGATGAAAAACCAATTCAATGTCATGCTCCTGAGCGCGGCCCTGGCTGGTCTGACGGGTGGAACCACCGTTGCGGCTCATGCCCAGACCACAAATGGCGTCAACACGGTGAAGGCCGTCAAGGTTGGTCTTCGCTACAACACCACCAACTCCGCCACCGCCAAGCACTCCTGTAAAGGAAAGAATGACTGCAAGGGGCAGGGCGGGTGCAAGAGCAGCGACAACGGATGCAAGGGCAAGAACAGCTGCAAGGGCAAAGGCGGCTGCTCTACCGACGGCTCCAAGATGCCGGGCCTCGTCTAACCCACGGAAAGACAGTTCGCAGTTCACGGTTCGCAGCTCGTTGCGGGGTGTAAAGTCTCCGTCGGCTGTGAACTGTGAACTGTGAACTAAGAACATCAGATGGAAGCAAAGTATTGCGAACCAAAAGGGAACTGCCTTTATGCCCGGCAATCGGTTCAATGCGTTTCAGGATCACGGCGTCGGAATTGGCCTGCGCATTCCTCACTATGAGCACATTTTCTCGCGGAAACCCGTCGTCGACTGGTTTGAGATCATCTCGGAAAATTACATGATCGACGCGGGCCGGCCGCTTGCAACGCTGGACCGGATTCTGGAGCAATATCGCGTCGTGCAGCACGGTGTATCGATGTATTTCGGTTCCGTGACCGAACCCGATCCCGAGCACCTGCGGCGCCTTAAAGAATTGACGCGCCGGACAAGGACACCTTGGCTGAGCGACCACTTGTGCTGGGGATCCGTTGACGGCACGTATACACACGATCTGTTACCGCTGCCTTATACCTGGGAGGCGGTGGAACGCACAGTTGAGCGCGTCCGGAAGGTACAGGATTTTCTCGAAATTCCGGTGGCCGTTGAGAACGTAAGCTCCTACGCCGCGTTTACCGGCTCGCAGATGACCGAGTGGGAGTTCTTGACAGAAGTAGTAGAGCGCGCCGACTGCGGCATTCTGCTGGACGTGAACAACATCTATGTGTCGGCGATGAATCACGAGTTTAACCCGATGAGCTACGTGAATGCAGTGCCTGCGCATCGCGTGGCGCAGATTCACATTGCAGGCCACTCAAAATACGAAAAGTACATTCTGGACACCCACGACCATCCGGTGATCGATTCCGTGTGGCAACTTTATGCGCGCGCCATCGAGCGCTGCGGGCCAACACCGACACTGCTGGAGTGGGATGACCACATCCCCAGCTTTGACGAAGTACATGCAGAGGCGAAGAAGGCGGAGCGCTATTTGCATCCCAGTGAAGCTGAAGTTGTGGGGGCTGCGCGATGAATACGCAAGTCGAAGAGCAGCCGATGGACCTGGCGCAGTTGCAGCGCGAGATGGCCGCAGCGATCATGCAGCCGCTGACGCCCGACGAGCAAATGCGCGCGAACGCGCCCGATGGCAGGCCAATGGAAGCCCTTGCGGGGTCGTTTATTGCACCCAATAGCCGGCTGACGGCATTCGAGCGGCTGGAGATTTACAACCGGCAATACTGGTTCCGCGTGTTGGGTGCGCTGGCTGAGGATTTTCCGGGGCTGCGGGCCGTGGTTGGCGGCCGGCGCTTCGAAGCAATCTCTATCGCATACCTGAGCGAGCATCCCAGCCGTTCCTTTACGCTGCGGAATCTTGGATCGCAGCTTCCTGCGTGGCTTGACGTGCATCCGGATCAAGCGGGGCGACGTCACCGCCTGGCGGTTGATGTTGCCCGGATCGAGTGGGCATTTGTCGAAGCGTTTGACTCGGCAGAGCGCGCCCCGCTTACCGTCGATCAGATTGCTACCCTCGACGGCGACTCGCGGCTCTCCCTGCAGCCGCACCTTCACCTCATTGCGCTGGATTATCCAGCCGACGATCTTGTTCTCGGCCTTCATAATCGAGAGAAGCGCCAGACGAGCGAAGCTGGAGTGGAGCACGACGAGGAGGAACTGCCTGTCAGCCTTCCACCGCTGCGCCGCCGCGCAACCTGGCTTGCAGCGCATCGAGTGGACCTTTCGGTTTACTATCGCCGCCTTGAGCGGGAAGAGTTCGGGATGCTGGCGGCGATCCGCGACGGGTTGCCGCTTGGTGGCGCTATCGAGGCTGGATTCAGAGGCTCACGGATTGGTAAGGCTCGCCGCGGCGGGCGCGTTCGCGAGTGGTTTGCGAACTGGGCCGAGCTGGAGTGGATCTGCGCGCCGGAACTTGAATTTTTTCATTAAGAAACAGGACGGAAATCCATGCAAACAATTGTCGCATTTGTGCGCAGTGCGTACTCGGGTGCGTGCGGCTTTCTCAATCGCACGCAGAGCCTTCTACTGCTTGCCATTCGCCTGTACTGGGGGTGGCAATTCGCACAGGATGGCTGGGGCAAATTGACGCATCTGGCGCGGGTGACAGATTTCTTCAGTTCCCTGAATCTACCAGCGCCGGGCGCGACTGCTGTAGTGGTGGGGACAGTGGAGCTGGTAGGCGGAATTCTTTTTGCGTGCGGTATTGCCTCTCGGCTGACCTCGCTGGTTCTTTTTGTGAACATGACGATGGCCTACCTGAGTGTTCCCGATGACCGTGTGAACTTCTCTCACATTCTTTCGAACCCCAGCGACTTTTATAACGCCACACCATACACGTACTGGTTTGCAGCACTCCTCATTCTGATTCTCGGCCCTGGTTTGTTTTCTGCCGACACTCTGATCGGTCGCTTCTTCTCTCCGTCCCAAGAATCGGTGCATTCCGCGGTATCATGAGTGCGAGCGCTGTTTTAGCAAGGCATTGGACCCATGCGTATCGTAACTGTGCTGACCTCCCTCGGCATGGGTGGAGCGGAAAAGCAGGCACGCGCCGTCGCGGAGCGCATGGCGAAGCGCGGCCATGAAGTGGCTGTGCTTGTGCTCAAGTCACAGGTGCCGGAAGAGTGGCCCACGACAACCTTTACCGTTCATCTGAACATGCGCAAGTCGCCGTCCAGCTTCGTAGTCGGCATCGGGCGCGCGAGCAGTTTTCTGCGCGATTTCAAGCCGGACCTGGTGCACAGCCACAGTTTTCACGCAAATATCTTCGCCCGGATGCTCAAGATTGGGGTTCCGTCGATTCCTGTTGTGTCCACTGTTCACAACGTATACGAGGGCGGACGCCTGCGCATGGCGGCTTATCGGCTAACCGACGGATTAAGTCGCCGAACGATTGCTGTAAGCCGGACCGTTGCCGATCGTTTCGTCAGCATCAGGGCAATTCCAGAGCGCAAAAGCCTTGTGATCAGAAATGGGATCGATACTTCCGAATTTGCTCCCGGCGCCGAGCGGCGAGTCTCCACGCGAGCGGCGATGGATGCGGATTCTCGTTTCATCTGGCTTGCCGCGGGGCGGATTGTGGCGGCCAAGGATTTTCCTAACCTTCTCCGTGCTTTTCGGCAGGCACGGTCAGAGTTTCCTCACTCTGAGCTGTGGATTGCCGGGGCTCCAGAAGATGCAAGCCGCACGACCGATGGTTTCTCAGGGTACCTGAGCTTGATGGCGGTGGAGCGCGGCTGCGAGGAACAGGTTCGATGGCTAGGGCTACGGCGAGACGTGCCCGCACTGCTGGACGCGGCTGATGGCTTTGTGCTGGGATCGGCGTGGGAGGGGATGCCGTTGGCCGTCGGCGAGGCGATGGCGATGGAAAAGCCGGTCGTGGTAACGGACACCGGAGGCGTACGCGAATTGGTC
The DNA here is from genome assembly GCA_963841095.1 of uncultured Acidobacteriaceae bacterium. Lineage (GTDB taxonomy): Bacteria > Acidobacteriota > Terriglobia > Terriglobales > Acidobacteriaceae > Telmatobacter. The sequence goes on along the minus strand of CAWJBE010000007.1, from coordinate 66,730 downwards.
GGCGACACAGGCGTGGTGGTTCCGACGAGAAATCATGAGGCCCTGGCACAAGGGATGATCGAAACGATGAGGCAAAGCGGGGCGCAACGGGCAGAGTGGGGACGCGCAGCAAGGGAACGGATAATAGAGCATTTCAGCATCGAGGCAGTCTCCGATGCATGGGAGAGGCTCTATCGCGAGCTGGTTGGGTGAGAAGCTTCGGAAGCTCTAGGCGGTCACCAGGAAACAGATGGGCCGGAGCAGTGCGCTCCGGCCCGCCGCCCTCTGTTCTCAAGGGAAGTTAGAACTGGAACGACGTCTGGAAGAAGATGCGCCGCGCCGCCGACCGAGTGGGCGAAGAAAAGATTCCGCCAGCCAGGCCAGAAGACTGACCAAAAGCAGGGGAATTGACGTTGCCGACCGGTGAACCGAGGTCGATGTCGTTGAACAAATTCAACGCCTGCGCGCTGAATTGCAGCGAGTACTTCCGACCGGTGTTTCCCATACCGCCGCGCATTCCTCGGCCGCCGCCGCCACCACCGAACGGTCCACCTCCGAAGCCGCCAAAGCCACCACCGCCGCCGCGCCCGCCGCCACCGCCGCCTCCGCCGGGACCTCCTCCACCAGGAGGCGGACCGCCGGATGACTCAACCTTGGGACCGATGCCGAAAGACCGGCTGACGCGCAGATTTACGGCGATGCCGGAGGGGCTGTTGCCCAGGTTGGTTGGGACTAGAGTCTCACTCGCCTGCGGAATCGTGTCTAAATTACCGAAGCTGGTATCGACAACGTTGTTGGGATTGGCCGCCGTACTCGCATAGGAGGGCCGGTCATTGAAGAAAGCGTCGCCCGTGAGGTCGTACGGTGTGCTCAGATTGTACGGCCTGCCGCCTTGATAGATCATGAAGGGGCTGTAGGAAATGCCCCACTTGCCCGTGTAGTTGCCAACGAGGAAGAGCCACTGGGGCCGGACGAAGCCTGCGCGACCGTAGTCCTGCATCAGGTTGTAGGAGTTTGAGGGATTCGATCCGCCGCCACCATCGGACTTTGCAAAACTGGCATTATAGAAACCTGAAAGGCTAAGGTTGGGCGTAAAGCGGGCGTTGATGTTCACGATGAGTTGATTTTCGTTGAACACTGCTTCGGGGTAGAACTGGTCAACGATGCCGAGATTCGGATTGGGCCGCGGCGCGAGAATTGTTGGCGGTCCGCTTGCGTTGTAGATGTAATCGCCCGGCAGATAGGCGTTTGAGTCGCGTGTGACGAGCTGGTGGAATCCGGAGGAGTGCATGTAAGTCAAAGTGACTGTGGATACCTTCGTCAACTGGCGCTCCAGGCTGGCGCCTGCCTGCTCCATGTAGGGCGAGTGATAGCCAGGCGTAATGGTGTTGATGACCGGTGCAACTGCGCTGCCAGTGCCGCAGCTTGCCAAACCGCCCGGGATCGCACTGAGACTTGTGCCGTTGTAGCAAGTCGGTGATGTAATGCTGGTCTGCTTCTGGCTGTTCGCGGTGCCATTGAACATTTCCAGACCCATCAGGTCGCCCACAGCGAAACGGTCATAGAAGAAACCGAAGCCGCCGCGCAGAACTGTCTTGGACACGGCTCCCTTCTTGTGTCCGTCGAGGGCGTAGGCAAAGGCCACGCGCGGCGCCCAGTCGTCGTGGTCGGCGACGTGATTTTGCGTCTCCCAGCGCAGACCGCCGGAGAGCGTGAGGTTCTTGTTGACCTTCCAGTCGTCCTGGAAGAACAGCGCCGCATCGAAGACGTTGCCCTGGAATCCCAACGGTCCCGTGGTGTAACTCATATTCACGGGCAGGCAGCCACCCTTCTGGCTGGAGGGACAAGCCGCCGCGATCTGCGCAAATGTTTTACCCTGAGCAACGCCGTTGGCGGTATCGACAAATGCAGTGACTGACGGGAAAGTGAACCCGCCGTTAAACCCCGAGTCCGTAGATTGAGCCTGACGGTTGTCGCGAATCCAGGTGCCGAACTTGATGGCTTGCGGACCCGCCGTCATCGTGACGAAGTTCTGCAGTTCCAGGTGGTCGGAGTGCGAGGACGACGACTGTCCTCCGCTGCCGCCGCCTACGAAGGAGCCGGGCACGCTGACTGAAGGCGCCGAACTGACAGGTGTTTGCGTGGAGTTTCCGCGCCGGTATTCAAACCGGGTTTCGTTCACGACGCGGTCGTTGATGATTTGCGTGTCGTCCAACTGGACGGTGTGTTCGATCGAATCCGATGAGCTGGAAGTGGAAGGCAAATCGAGCGAGCCGATTCCGCCACTCTGATTGCTGCGAAAGAACTGGTAGCGCATGGTCAGCGTGTTTTTCTGACCGAGCTGCAAATCGACACGGGGCGAGACTTCGAGGTGGTTGGAAGGGCTATAGAGGCTGCCCGAGAGAGGCTGGGCGGTATACAGATTCGTGGTCGAGTTGAAAACGGGCGCGTTGACCAGGTAATAGACGGCATCGTCCTTGATATCTCGCTGTTCCACGCTGAAGAAGAAAGACGCGGTCTTCGAGAGCGGCCCGCTGACGGTGCCGTTGTACTGGTAGCTGTAATAGGACGGCAATTCGCTTGTAAACGGGTTCCCGGTATTGAAGGCGCTATCGTTTCCTTGCCCGAAGACGCGGCCGTGCAATTTGTCGGTCCCCGGCTTGGTGAGGATTTCAATGCGGCCATAGCCGATGCGATCGAACTCGGCAGAAAAAGGATTCTGGTTGATGCGAATCTCGCGGATTGCTGATTTGGGAGGTAACTGTCCACCCGTAAATCCGTCGATGTAAATCTGTCCGCCGTTCGGTCCGGCCGAGGGACCGGCGAGCGCAGTCAACTCATTCGATAACTCGTCAGGATCGTCCGACAGGGCATCGAGGTCTGCGCCTTTAAGGACGAGCGCGCTTGCGTTGCCGCCAGCTTCAACACTGACGGTCGGTCCTTCGTCTTCGCTGACAACCACCTGCTGCTGCGCCGCCTCGATGGCCATCTTGATGTCGACGCTCTTGACCTGACCTGCGGCCAAACTGATCGGAGCAGACACGAACGGCGCAAAGCCTTCATAGGCGGCTTGCACGATATAACTCCCGGCGGGCAATCCGCGCACCTGATAGCCGCCTGCGGCATCCGCGGTGGCGTTGCCAACGGTTTTGCCGGATGCGGTTGATACAGTCAGCTGTGCACCGGGAATGAGAGCACCCGATGGGTCTGTAATGTGACCGTGAAGCGTACCTGTTGGCGCCGGAGCGGTCTGTGCAGGATTGGCTGACGCAGGCGCCGGAGCGGCTGCCGCAGGCGCTGAAGCAGACTGCGCGCGGGCCGCGGTAGTGGCGAGAAGCAAAGCAACAGACAATAAGAACGAAATGAAACAATGCAATTTGAGATACACGACTACCTCGCTCGTTTCCTAATGAAGAATGAAGATTCTGTTATTGGGCGCCCGCATCGGACGCACCCTGGTCCAGGCTCCAACTGGAAAGGAGATCTTGCGCCTCCGGGGCCTCAAGTAATGGTGCGACCCCGGCAAGCAGTTTGATCGCGTTCACGCCGGATGCATCTTCTGTGGCAACAATCATGACTGCTTCACTTTTTTTCAGAGCGTCGAGCGGAATTTGCGGTGCGCGATCCAGCATCGATTCCAAATCCATTCTTCCGCCACCCCCGCTGCCGGCCTGGCTGAAGCCGCGGCGCATTTGTCCACCGCCACCGGAGCCACCCGCGGAACGCCCGCCAGAACCGGCCTGGTTCCCTTTGAGCCGCGCGGCAAGAAATGCGGCCACGTTATCATCGAGCCGCCGCATTTCTGCATCCGGGGTGATTCGAATCGTGACCGGCTTCTTGGTTGTCAGATCTTTCACGGTCACGGTGGACGCAGAGGTGTCAACGGAAAGAACGGTTCCGGCAATGCTTTTGAAGCTGCCAGAAACGATTCCCTCTGCTGCAATCGAATCTCCGTTAGCGTCTTTGGCCCCGCGTGCCCACAACTGATCGCCGGGTTGGATAAGGCTGATTGGCGCAGGCACTGCCTGATCGAAGCGTACCGATCCCGGAGCATAACGCTTAAGGACCGTCGACTTGGTAGTGTTCACGGTCACGGGCTTGGTTTGGGCCCCCACGCGCACGTTGACTACAATCACGCCTGTCGCGGGGTCGATGCTCTTTACCAGCCCATGCACGCCTTGATTCCAAGCCTCGATCTCTGCCTGCTGCATTTTGGCGACGTCAGCGTGTTTAATGGCGATGATGCGCGCGGCTTGAGGCGTGCCGCTGGTGACATTGGGATCGAGGGTAACGAGTACGCGATCTCCGGTGGCAAGGGTGCTCAAATCGAGAGTCTCCGCCTTGCTCAGGTCCGTTTGCCCGGGCTCGATCCGCTTGAGCTGCGCTGTAGACGGCACCTGAACCTGGTGCACTTCGCCCGCATCGGTTTTTACTGTCAACGTGTTGCCATTGATCGCCGTTACCGTACCCAGATACCGCAGGGCCTGCGCCCGCGCTGCGTGTGGAATTGCCAGCAGCAGCGCCGCCAATGCAATTGCGGAAAGCACACGCGATTTTGTTCTACTTCTCATAAAGGGCTCGCTCCACCGCCCGATTGTGCCCAAGGATCTCAAAATCGGCTGTCCTAATTTCTAGACGAACCACCGCCGGAAAAGGTTGAAACGGCATCTCGCTATTTGCGTGACTGGGTTTAAGTTGAGTTAAGCGCGCGACTTGGCCGCGAATAGAACCGATATAATCGCCGCGTGACTTCTTCGGCCGCGAGCGCACACGACGTCTATCTGCTTTCCTGCGTGGCGGCAACGGTAACGCTCCTGCTGATACTGGTGGGACGGCTGCGGCTGCACGCGGCCGTGGGTCTCTCAATTGCGGCAATGGCCCTGGGAGTGGCGGCGGGGATTCCGCTTGTTCGCGTTCCGCAGGCGTTCACGGCCGGCGCGGGCGAGATGATGGGCCACATCGCCATTATCCTGGGCATGGGTGCGTTGCTGGGGCAATTGCTGGCGAGCTCCGGCGCGGGAGCCGCACTGGGCAGGGCTTTGGTGGAGAGATGCGGGACAGCGGGTATGCCCTGGGCTTTACTCGGCCTTGGGCTCCTTGTGGGGTTGCCGGTCTTCTTCGAAGTGGGGCTGGTGCTGCTGCTGCCGGTTGTGATGGATGCGGCGCGACGCAGCGGAATGCCGCCCATTCTCGTGAGCCTTCCGGTTCTGGCGGGGCTTTCGATCACGCACGGTCTTTTGCCTCCACATCCCGCAGCGCTGCTGGCGGCGACGGTGTATCACGCTCCGCTGGCAGGCGTGATGCTCTGGGGACTGGTCTCCGGAGTGCCGGCAGCCGTGCTCGCCGGGCCGGTTCTCGAAGGCATCCTGGTGCGCATCTGGAAGCGCCGAGAGCAAAGATATCCAGGCGGGGCCGCTACTCAAGGAGTGATTCATTCGGCAAAGGCCGTCAAGAAGGATGTGCCGGCTCGCGCCAGCGGAGATCCAGCCAACGCAGTGGCCGAAAGCAGCTGGGAGATTAACGATGGCGAGCCCCTGTCTGCACCCGCGGGCGCTTTGCGAGCGCTGGTAGCAATCCTGTTACCCGTTGCATTGATTCTGGCAGGCGGCTGGGCCGATGCGGTGACAGCCCGTGGGAGCGTGGCAAATCAGCTTCTGCACCTGGCAGGCTCACCCGATGTCGCAATGATCACGGCGGCGCTGGTGGCTTTGGCAATTCTGGGTGGCAGAGTGCAGGAGGGTGCATATCGTGTTCCTGGGGGCTTGAGGCGGCTCACTGCGGACTCATTCGGACCCATAGCGGGACCTCTGGTGATTCTAGCGGCGGCAGGCGGATTGAGCGGCGTTCTGCGTGCCTCGGGAGCAGCGCAGGCTGCGGTGACGCTGGCGATGGGCGCACACATGCCGCCGCTGGTGCTGGCGTGGGCGCTGGCGGCCACGGTACGCGTCTCGATGGGATCGGCAACCGTGGCCATGGCGGTCGCTTCGGGGATTCTGGCGCCGATGGCGGGAACCATGGGCGTGAGCCCGGAGATGCTTGTTCTTGCAACCGGCTCAGGTTCACTGATGCTTTCGCATGTGAACGACTCGGGCTTCTGGCTTGTGGGCTCACTTTTCAAGATCGATGTGAAGACAACTTTGGCCACCTGGTCTGTCCTTGAGACGGTGTTGTCGCTGGCCGGACTCGCGTTCACGCTGCTTTTGGCGGCGACGCTGCGGTGAGAAAAGCAGGGAAGAGGGAGAGAGTCACACCCCGCTTCACTTCCACGCGCCAAGCTGACGCCGCAACAGAACGAGTTCGCCCAGATGGTAGGCATTGTGGTCAGCCACGAGGAGCGCCTCGCGCAGGATGGTTTGGCCGTCTCCGTGTGGTATGCGGGCGTAGAGATCGGTAGACTCATCCGCAACCAAATCGCACATCGCCTTAAGATCGGCGCGAAAAGCCCGCACGCTCTTGTTCCATGCCTTTTCATTCGGCGGCGCCGGCTTGGCCGGCCAGTAGCCGCTTGGCCAGTCGGGAGACTTGTGATCGGGATCGCGAGAGAACTCCAAAATGTCCCATTGCGCTATTCGCAGGTGCTCCAGCACCTGCCACGGCGAGTGTTCAGCGCCCTTGGGGCGTTTACCGCGTAGCGCAGGAGGGATGTTCTGGATGGCAGAATCGAAATCGGCGTGCGCATGGCCACCCTTCAGGAGTTCGAAGAGATGTTGGCGCAGCGATGCGTCGCGGTCGGAGCCGGTGGATGCTTTCCTGGTTGGCATAGGATTTTTCCTTCCGCAAAGGGGCCTGAGTTTACGGCGTTCGCAAACATAGATTCGCTGAAGCTTCGAATCGATGCTTTGATTCCGAACTCCGTATTCAGATTGTCAGTACGGAGTGCTGTGCGGCGAAGATCTCTTTGAGGCCGGCTTCCGCCAGATCGAGCAGGGAGTTCAGTCCAGAACGAGAATAGGAACCCTTTTCTGCCGTAGCCTGGGTCTCTACCAGCCCCCCGTCGGCGGTCATCACAACGTTCATATCGACCTCGGCCTGCGCATCTTCTTCGTAACACAGATCGAGCAGCGTCTCTCCATCGACGATGCCGACCGACGTGGCCGCCACAAGCTGCTTGAGCGGTGACGCCTTGAGGGTCCCTGCCTTGACCAGAGCGTTGAGCGCGAGGGCGAGGGCCACCGCTGCTCCTGTGATAGCCGCCGTACGTGTGCCGCCGTCCGCCTGAATCACATCGCAATCGAGGATTACCGTGCGCTCGCCGAGCGCCTGCATATCAACCACGGAACGAAGGCTGCGGCCGATGAGCCGCTGAATCTCGTGCGTGCGTCCTCCAATCTTGCCGCGTTCGCTTTCGCGCGGGGTACGCGTGACGGTAGAGCGAGGGAGCATGGAGTACTCCGCCGTGACCCAACCGCGGCCGGAGTTGCGCAGCCAGCCGGGGACACCTTGCTCGATTGTCGCGCAGGTAAGCACACGCGTATTACCGAGAGAGATGAGGACGGAGCCTTCGGCCGTTTGAACGAAACCGGGAGTAAGCGTGAGCGGGCGCAGTTGGGCGTGGCCTCTGCCGCCGGGTCGATAGGAAGCGCCGGATGAATGCATAGAGGGATTGTAAGTGAGGGCAGGCGGGGGGTGACGGCGGGAAAAGGGCAGTTCCGGAATGGGAAAGTCGAGATTATCAAGTCCCGGAACAGTAATTCAATACAAGTTATTTAAAAACAATGCCTTGCGGTTAGTTTGGTGAGGGGCGGTGTTCCAATTCGGGATGGCTGACTGGGAGGCGCGGGACAGCCTGCTCACGTAAATATGTTTCATCTCTTCCCTTATGAAGAACTTAGTAAATGTGTTCCGGTTTGGCACGCTACGTGTAGGAATACAAGACAAAACCCTGAGGCTAAAGCAGAAACGGGAAGCGGGGCGGGCGACCGGTGGGAGTGGAACAGGGACGTGGAATAGGGAGCTGAAACGGCTGTTGATCGCTCACTGGCCTCTGACCACCGGTTCATGAAAGGAACACCCTATGCAGCAGATGGAAGAAACGATTGTATTGGGCGAAGCGGATCGAAGCAAGGACGGAACAGAGCGCAAGCGTGTTGAACGGGTGATGGAGACTCTTGCCACCCTTGGCAGCCAAAGTGAAAGCGTGGCAGAGATTGCCCACGACGCCAGGAATATGGTGACGGCCCTGGGGCTCTATTGCGATCTTTTGGAGGAGCCTGGAGTGCTGGCGGTTCCATTCACGCACTACGGACGCGAATTGCGGCTGCTGGCTGCGGCCAGCCGCCGGCTTGTAGAAAAACTTGTGGCCCTCGATGCTCGTGTGGACACAGCGGCAAGCGGGGAGATTTTCCCCCGCCATGATTCCGGGCGATGGCCGGTGCTGACGGCAACGGCTAAGGGTCAGCCGGGAAGCAATGGTGTGGGCCGGAATAGTTCGCTCGAGATGAATTCGGACCGGAACCGGAGGTGCGACCTCCTGCCTGCGTTGCCGGTGGCGAACCTTGCCGCGGAATTGCTCGCCAACAGGAGCCTGCTTTCGGCATTGGCTGGCCCCGCGGTCGCTTTGACCGTTGAAACCCAAGGGGGCGCGCGGCCTGTGCGGCTGACGAGCGAAGATTTGACTCGGGTCCTGGTGAATCTGGTGAAGAACGCTGCCGAAGCGATGTCCGGAGGTGGGCGCATCCACATTAGCTTGTGCGAGCGCCCGGCAGCAGCTGGCACCGCAGCATGTCTTGCACTCGCGATTGAGGATAACGGACCGGGAATCCCCGAAGCGGCGCTCGAGAAGATCTTCACGCCGGGATACACCACGCGCGCAAAGGGCGAGCCCGGAAATGGGTGGCCGCTGAGCCATCGCGGATTGGGCCTTGCCATCTCGCGCTCGATCGTCGAGGCCGCGGGGGGACGCATCTCGGCCGCCAATCGCAAACAAGGCGGGGCACGCATCGAGGTCGAGCTACCGTTGCGAAGTTCGGGCTACTAGCCACCGGCATCAACAGCACTTTAGGAAGTTTTGCATCCGCATTCACGGCTTTTCGGTGGGGGCTTCCATCGGGAAGTGACCACGTTGGTCAACATTTTGACCGGAGATAGCATTTCAGAAACTCTTCCAGCCGTATGCATCCAGTTTGTTGAGGTCTGCGGAGGTTGCTCCATGAACTTGAGTGACCGGCACGAAGAGATACGAGGTGGCGTGAAGTGCCTGCAGTTAACGGAATTGAGGTGAAATACAGTGGCTGGGAATGCGTGGTTTAGTGAGGGAATTTCTCCAAAATCAACGAGGCGAATACAATGCTGAATACAGTCTTCAACACACGGACAATGGAATTCATTCCACAAATCGCCGAACCGGCAGTCCGGCTAAATTTGCTGGTCGTGGACGCGGACGCAGCGGTGCGCTCAGCTTGCGCGGAGATCGCTGCAAGTCTGGGCTATGCAGTAGAGAGCACGGGCGATCTGGCCCAGTCGAGGAGCCTTTTGCGCGGGCACACAACCGACATTCTGCTGGTGAACCTGCCGGCGGGATCGAACGAAGGCCTGGAACTGATATCGGAGATCAAGCTGCTTTATCCCGATATGTCGGTGATCGCCATGACCGCAACGGGGTCAGTGAATGCGGCTGTCGAAGCCATGCGCTGCGGTGCATCTGATTACCTGACCAAACCCTTTGCCATGGACGAGCTCTCGACAGTGCTCGATCGCGCCGCGCAAAATCACACGGCCGACACCGCAACCCGCCAGTTGCGTGAACGTCTGCGGCTCAGCGAAGGACTGGGATCCATGATCGGCCGTTCGCCGGAGATGGAAAAGATCTACCGCATCCTCTCGAAGGTGGCGCAAAGCACGCATCCGGTTCTGATCCTGGGCGAGAGCGGCACCGGCAAAGAGCTCGTGGCGCGGACCATTCATGCCTACGGGCCCAATGGACAGAAGCCGTTCATGCCGGTCGACTGCGGCTCTCTGGTCCCTACGCTTATCGAAAGTGAGCTGTTCGGCTACGTGAAGGGCGCTTTCACTGGAGCCAACCGCTCCAAGGATGGACTGCTGGTCTCAGCCGAGGGAGGGACTGTATTTCTCGACGAAATCGGAGAACTGTCGCTCGATCTGCAGGCCAAGCTTCTGCGCGCGTTGCAGGAAAAAGAAGTGCGGCCGGTTGGCGCCAACCACCGCATTCCGATCAAGGCGCGCATTGTGGCCGCCACGAATCGAAATCTGGCCACGATGGTCGAAAATGGAACCTTTCGCAAGGACCTCTTTTACCGATTGAACGTCGTTAATCTGCGGCTGCCTTCTCTGCGCGATCGACGCGAAGACATTCCGCTGCTTGCGGCGCATTTTCTTGACCGCATCCGGCGCGAGCGCGGGCGCAACTTCACGCTCAGCGACGAGGCGCTGCGCACCATGATGCGTCATGATTGGCCGGGCAACGTGAGAGAGCTTGAAAATTCGGTCGAGCGAGCCTGTGCGCTCTCCTCGGGGCCGGTAATTCACCTGGGAGACCTGCCGACGCAACTGCAACAGCAGGGACTGGACGAGAGACGCGCCGCTGCAGCCGCCGGTGAGCCCTCAACCGCGCCGGGCAGACCTGAGGTAAAGACACTTGCGGAACTGGAGCGCGAAGCAATTCTGGGAGCTATTCGTACGCTCAGCGGCGACAAGCTGCAAGCGGCGAAGCTTCTCGGCATCGGCAAGACGACGCTCTACCGCAAGCTGAAAGAGTATGGCATCGCCGACCCGCTCATCGAAGAGTGAAGAAACAGCTATTGGCCCTCAGCGGTTAGCTCTTTCGCTGCCCAATCGGCCTTGATGACTAACTCAGGGTCGCCGCTTGAGCACAAGAGTCAAATGCCAAAGAGCGAAAAACCAAGCGTCAAAACCTGAAAGCGGATAGCGAATAGTTACAAGCTACCTGCTACGAGCTACAAGCTTAGAATCGAAAGCCCTAACCAAAGATCGGGAGATTCAAAATGAGCATTTTGTTGGTGAGCGGAATTGAAGGCGCGAGCAACTGCGCGGCGGCAGTGAGCGAGCAATTGGGAATGGACGTCGAAGTGGCGCAGGGGCGTAAAGACGCGCTTGCAGCATTGCGGCGGACGGAGTTTCAGGCGGTGGTTGTGGACGAGACCCTTGCCGAGTGCGACCCTGCCGCTGCGGAGCGGATCTGCGAGCATGCGGGGCTAGCCATTCCGCTGCAGATCAACTTTGCCGTTTCAGGAGCGGCGCGGCTGATCCGCGAGATTCGCGCTGCGCTGCACCGCCGCGAGCGGGAGCAGTCAATCGCGCGCAGGGCAGCTGCGGCGGCGATTGAAGCAGACTTGAAGACCACCGTCGCCGGTCTGCTGCTGCAGTCGCAATTGGCGCTCAACGGCAGCGAAATTCCGGTTGCGGTGGCAGACAGGCTCCGCGTGGTTGCCGAACTTGCGAGCACGTTGCGCCAACAGTTGAGCGCTCCGATTGGGGCGCGGGCCAACGCTGCGGGTTGAACACTGCAGTGCGTGCCTCAGCAGGAGGCAAGTGTTCGTTGGGCTGGGCTCCGCTCTGAAGATTCTTGCGCGCATACTTGCCGAACTGAATTCTCTTCCAATGCAGGCGCCGGTAAACATCTGGCGCGGCATCGGAACTTTTCGGCCTTCTGTTCATTGCCCAACGGCTCAGCGCTTTCTTCGTTGGCCGGCCGTACCTCGCGAGGTTTACACGCACCGTCTCGCATCGAATACCCTAGAGTGTGCAGGGAGCCCCAAATGACAGTTATTAAGCAGGAAGATTTCATCGCGAGCGTCGCGGGCGCGTTGCAGTACATCAGCTACTACCATCCGGTGGACTACATCACTAGCCTGGCAAAGGCTTATGAGCGCGAGCAATCGCCGGCGGCGCGCGATGCCATGGCGCAGATTCTTGTCAACAGCCGCATGTGCGCCGAGGGACATCGACCCATCTGCCAGGACACGGGGATTGTGAACGCGTTCGTGAAGGTGGGGATGGATGTCCGCTTCGAGGGCCCTGCGGGCGGCAGCGCATTGGTCGGGCTTCAGGAGATGATTGACGAAGGCGTGCGACGGGCCTATCTCGATCCTGACAACAAGCTGCGGGCGAGCCTGCAGGCCGATCCTGCCGGGAAGCGAACGAACACCAAGGACAACACGCCGGCTGCAGTGTTTGTGGAGTTGGTGCAGGGCTCGACGGTTGAAGTCACCGTGGCGGCCAAGGGCGGAGGGTCGGAGGCGAAGTCGAAGTTCGTTATGCTCAATCCCAACGATTCGGTGGTGGACTGGGTGCTGAAGACGGTGCCGACGATGGGCGCGGGCTGGTGTCCGCCGGGAATTCTGGGCATCGGCATCGGCGGCACGGCGGAGAAGGCGATGCTGCTGGCCAAGGAGTCGCTCATGGATCCGATCGACATTCAGGACCTGATCGCTCGCGGCCCAAAGACGACCACCGAAAGACTGCGCGTAGAACTTTACGACAAGGTGAATCGGCTGGGAATCGGTGCACAGGGGCTTGGCGGACTGACTACGGTGCTGGACGTGAAGGTGCTGGACACGCCGGCGCACGCGGCCAATTTGCCGGTGGCCATGATTCCCAACTGCGCCGCGACTCGGCACGCGCATATTGTGCTGGATGGGTCGGGACCGGTGTTTCTCGATCCGCCGAACCTGGAGGATTGGCCGAAGCTGACTTACGACGTGTCCGGCGCGCGGCGCGTGAACCTGGACACCGTGACGCGCGCGGAAGCTGCGACATGGAAGCCGGGAGAAGTGTTGCTGCTGAATGGAAAGCTGCTGACCGGACGCGACGCTGCACATAAACGCATGAGCGACATGCTCAACCGCGGCGAAAAGCTGCCGGTGGACTTTAACAATCGATTTATTTATTACGTCGGTCCAGTGGACCCGGTGCACGGGGAAGTGGTTGGTCCTGCCGGGCCAACGACGGCAACGCGCATGGACAAATACACGCGGCAGATGCTGGCCGAAACGAGATTGCTGGGCATGGTCGGCAAAGCCGAGCGCGGGCCGGAGGCGATCGCGGCGATTCGGGAGTTCGGCGCGGTGTACCTGATGGCGGTGGGCGGCGCTGCGTATCTCGTCTCGAAGGCGATCCGCGGATCGCGATTGCTGGCGTTCGAGGATCTGGGCATGGAAGCCATCTATGAGTTCGAAGTGAAAGACATGCCGGTGACAGTGGCCGTGGATACGAAGGGCACCAGCGTGCACGAGACTGGTCCGGCGGAGTGGCAACAGAGAATTGCGGGGATACCGATTCTGCAGTAGACGTGATGAACGGAGTTGTGTCCTTTCTCCGGTCTCGAAAGCGAGACCGGGGGCACCCGTTGCGGGGTATCGGTGTTTGCGGGGCTGGCGGAGTTGGCGGAGCTGTCCGGTAGCTTGTAGCCGCTAGCCAGTAGCCGGTAGCGTGTCGCCTGTCGCCGGTCGCCGGTGAGAGATGCCGGCTCGTTGTTCGCCGTTCTTTGCGGCTGGCACGCGGGGTGTTTACTCTTCGGTACCGCTTTCCCCCTAGCCCCCTGCCCCGGGGGTTTTTGAAGTTAAGTGCCTTTTTTTCAGCAGCTTGCGCATCAAACCCCCGACTCTAACCGTTTGAAAACAAACAAGTTATCCGATAAGATATTGCGCTTAAAGGAGTTAGAGGCGCGCTTCTGATGCCTTTTGCACCGATTTGTGTGCATTCGTCTGAGACTGCTGCAAATGTGCGGCAGATCGGGTCGCGAGCCTGGGTCGACGGGCGGGCGGAGCGGGGAAGCCGGCCTGCGCGCCAGCCTGCCCGAATCGCTCGCATTCATCTCGCAAAGATGCGACCTGAAACCATTCTAGCGATTTGGCGGAATTAACCTGCAAAGAAAATAGGGATCAGGGATGAGGGGTCAGGGATCAGAAAAACAAGGAGTTAGGGCGGGGTTGGCGAATGAATTTAGACGCCGGAAAGCTTGACAGAGCGATACCCCACTCAAGCAGAGCTTGAATGGGGCAGCCCTGTTGGCGGGTGATGAGCATCCCGAGATCCGGGTCACCCGCGGCGGCTGTCGGTGACGGAGAAGACAACCTGTTTCCCTCCCGCCCTAACAAGTTAGGACGGGGCGCCCGCCTCGTAGGGTTTAGAATGGGCCACCCGCCGAGTGGGAGAGGCAAAAAAATTCAACGCCTGACCACCCTGGTAGACGAGGCAGCATCATGGCCGGAAAAATTCACAAGTTGATTGCCGATGGCAAGCCAGTCTATCTCAGGATTACGTCCGCAATATCACCTGGAAATACATCCGCCAAAACGCAGTTGGAAATGATGGACGCGGTAAACCTCATCACAAAGGAATCGTGTTGCATCGTGGCAGATACCATGTTGAAAAATACTCTGCGCGACTGTTACCCGAACGACGGATATGTACACAAAGATTTCCAGATTAAGAAATTCGGGTCGCAAGGTGGGAAGAGATACGCAGAATTCGAGATAAACGAAGTCAGAGGTGCTGATCCATACGCGCTCACCGACAATGTGATTACGATCACGGCTAAGGATGAAGCGGGAGCGCCCGTGCAAAGCAACTTCTTTCAAAACTATGCCACTTACGACGATTACCGCAAGTCATCGCTCTGGCGAAAGATAAGGCGAAGGGTATTGAAGCGGGACGGAAATATCTGCCTCCGCTGCGGTGGTAAAGCCATCATGGTTCATCATCGCAGTTACGCAGAAGAGGTGTTGGCTGGAAATAATGATGACGATTTGGCTTCGATTTGTGAAGGGTGCCACAACTTCATAAGCTGCGACGACGCGGGAAGAAAGCGCAGCGCAAAAGAGACTGAACGGTTATTGCTGTTAAGAGATGAGAGCACAAATTTTCCACCCCCTAAAGTTGATCTTCGTTTGCAATCACAACCGCCAAAATACCCTCCAGAATGGGGGCGCATGAGTGCGGTTCAGCGTTCGGCATGGAATGGTAAATATGAGCGACTCAAGTTTCTTCATTGGCTGCGAGTAAGAAAATTCCCTGAAGGCAGATTGCGCCGATTACTGCACAATCGTCATGGTATGGACGACCAAGCGATTGACGCTGAATTAGCCGACCTTCGGAAGCGCAAGATCAAGGCAAATAGGGGGACATGACACCTATTCACAGCAATGTTAGCTGGTCAGGGTCCGAACCATCTCCCTTTGATTTGCGCCCTGCCGTGCGGTGCGCAATCTTGCGTCCCAGCAGTGATGCGGAAGCCCAGGGAATCACGATGCGCGCGAGTCGTGCCACACATGGACGATAGCACTATGCGGGGGAATGGGAATCATGTCCCCCTATTTCCGCAGCGCGATAGCCCACCCAAGCGGAGCTTGGATGGGGCACCCCTGTTGGTGGGTGATGAGCATGCCGAGATCTGTGCGGGGGAATTGGTATCAAGTCCCCCTATTTCCGCAGCGCGATAGCCCACCCAAGCGGAGCTTGGATGGGGCACCCCTGTTGGTGGGTGATGAGCATGCCGAGATCTGTGCAGGGGAATTGGTATTGGAGTGAACCCCTATTCCTCTCGCTAGTGTGGTGAGTCCGAGGTTCATTGAAAGACAAGTGCAGGTCCTTCAGGCGGGGGGCCCGACCTAGGAATCGGGTGCCCTGTCCTAACTGTCCTAACTTGTTAGGGCGGGAATCGATGGATCGGTCCAGGGCGAATTTGGGGTCTGAGCCCCATGCGTTCGCGCTTTGCCGCCGTCCATTCCGACTCGATCCCGATGATACCCTCCAGCCCCGTCAGGTAGTGCCTGTAGCTGGACCACGGCCAGTCTTCGGCCTTGTCCGCCAACCCACGCGCAACCGGATTGCGGTGCAGGTATCTCAGCTTCTCGATGCGCTTCCGGCTGCTGCGAACGTTGAAGTCGTAATACCGCGCTTGCCAGAAAGGTTCACGGTTGCGTAAAGCCAGGGAGCGCGAAACCGATTGCTTGAGCGCCTGAATCGCGGTGGCAAGCCGCGCCGTCTCCGGCTCGCTGACCAGCAGGCGAACATGCTCGGGCATCACGACGTAGCCGATCACGCAGAACGCGTAGCGCCGGCGTGCTTGCTCCAGGGAGCACTCAAATGTTGCCCGCGCGGCGAGAGCGGCCAGCTTCGGTTGCCGGCGATAGCAGCTGAAGGTGATGAAATGCAGTTCCCCGGTTTGCTGAAACCGGCGAAGTCCCCATGGCATGAAAGAAATCCAGCGGCCAAGGACGCGGCTGTCGGTGACGGGGGAGACAACCTGTTTCCCTCCCGCCCTAACAAGTTAGGACGGGGCACCCGATTCGCAGAGTTTAGGGTGCGCCACCCGCCTATTTCCCTCTCTTCTATTCCATCGTTGGAAATTTCGAAATTTCAAGGGTGGGAACCCACCTTCTGTAAGACCTCGACACGCTGAATACATCCGTCGTCGTAGTGAATCCGGACCTCCAAGCCGTCTCGAATTGGACCGCCATGGAGTGGGGCGTTGTGGAAACATATCACATCGTGAATCGCGTTGTAAGAAAAGCTTATCCCGCGCACCGAGAATGATTCTGTTGCGGGACCTATCATTGGAGCGGGACTAAAATCCTCGACCACACCTTCCACCACCGCGCTCTTACCGGACACATATGCGTCTCGTGACTTGATGAAGCCAGGGAGATAGACCAATATCGATATAAGAAAGAAAAATAAGGCTGCTGAAACTATGAGCATTCCCACAAGGGCAAGCCGCTTGCCCTTGCGAAACCACATGAGAAACAGTCCAATGGGGAGGAGAACGAGCGGCTGGCAAACACTCGCCCATGGAAAGGACCGAAACCCCACTTCAAATATCGTCTGATAGTTCTCCTGCGTCATGATGCACCCTTAGCCCCCGTCAGAACGACCGTTCTTAAGGCATGAACGGTAGCTCAGATTTGATCCATCTGGTGCCGCGAAAGCGCTGAAACATGAGCACACCCAATGGGAAATAGGGGACATGATACTGGTGGAGTGAACCCCTATTTCCTTCTATTTCCCAGATTATTATTGAACGAATTTCTGACTCAGGAGACTAGAAGCTGTCTCATAAATGGTCATAGGGTCGAAAGGAGGCTCCCTCAGGGGCTAAAGCCCGCGACTTTAGCGGTCTCCAGCGGCACGGCTGAAGCCGTGCCCTGATACAGAGCGAAAAACAATCGCAGATTCTTCACTCCGCTTACCCCGTGTTCGCGCCGCGATCACGGGGCCCGCCGCCGCTCCGTTCAGAATGACAAGGTGCGTGGTGGTGGGGTAAATGGGGGGACATGACACTAGAGTGAACCCCTATTCCTCTATTTGCGCTGCCTTCACGCGTGCGTCAAATACCCCATTCCGTCCAGCACGCCGCGCATGAAGGCGAAGCTCTCGATGACGCCGGGCATGGGATCGTCGGCGTGGATTTCGTATTCCAGATCGACGAAGCCTTTGTAGTCGATCTCGATGAGGGCCTGGAAGATCTCGCGGAAGGGGAGGATGCCTTCGCCCACGGGAACCTGGCTCTCTTTGCTGGAAAAACTGGTCAGATCCTTTACGTGCATGTCGAAGATGCGCGGGCCGGCGGCATGGATGGATTCAACAAGATTGGCTCCGGCGCGGGCGGCGTGGCCGATGTCGATGCAGCAGCCGATGCGCGGGTCCATGTCCTTGACGATGTTGAGAACATCGAACGGCGAGTGGTAAGATCTTGTCTTCGGGGCCGTGGTTGTGGATGGCGAGGCGAATGTCGTATTCCTTCACGAACTTTTCAATACGCGGGAGCGTCGTGGGTGCGGGATCGCCGGCCACGATCACATTCACGCCGGCGCGTTTGGCGTATTCGAACTTGGAGCGGATGTCGTCGTCTTCGTCCTTGGGGAAGTACACAGTTCCCACGGCGTGCAGCTTGATCCCGTTGGCGGTGTAATCGGCGAGCGCCTGCGCTTCCTGCGCGGGATCCATGGGCAGATGATCCTTCACATCCTTGCAGTTCAAGTCGGTGACGTGGAGTTGTTTCATGAAGTCGATCATCTGCGCGCGCGTGAAGTTTCGGAACGTGTAGCTGGCAAGGCCCAGATGAACCGGCGATGGTTTGCCTGAGGCAGGAATGGCCTCAGCGATGGCCGGGGTGACCCCTGAAACCGCGCAGGCAGCGGCGAGCGCGCCGGATTGCATGAAGTTACGACGGGACAGTGTAGGTTTCATCATTGGGAGACTCCTCTCGTTCTCCGGTGTTACGGTGAAATTGCGAATCGGCAAGTCAACGCGCAACAGGCGTAGAGGCAAGCCGCACAAGGATGACACCGTGTGGCGGGACCTGGGAAGAAAAGCTATCGGTAAACGAACCGAGATCGTGTTGCCGCCAGACGTCGCGGACTGTTTGCGTACCCTTCAATCCGAGCTGGTTCCAGTCTGCCGATATGGTGCGCGGTTCTGTGGTGAGGTTGAAGAGGCCAACAGCGACTGATCCGTCCTCAAGTGGTTTTTCCAGGATGAACTCGTCGTCGGTTTTGCGGACAATGGCAGCCTGCTTGCCGAGCGGGTCCTGATCGACATCGATCACCTCGGAGTTGCAAAGCACATTCAGGGTGAAGGGATCGAGGTGGGTCATCTCGCCGGAGAAGATGAGCGGCGCGGCCATGAGAGACCACATGGACATGTAGCTGTACTGCTCCTCGTGCGTGAGCGAGGTTAGCTGGCCGGGCAGCATCGATGTGATGGGCGTCGCCAACCGTACCAATCAGGATGTAGTCGGGATCGTTCCATCCGCCGGGACCGGCATTGGCGCTGTGCTCGGCGTTGGCAAAGCCAACTGTGTAAAAGCCGGGCAGAGTGTCGCCCCGCACCACGCCGACGTCGCCGGTGGTGCGCCAGGAGTTGCCGCCGACCTGCCGTCCCCAGTTCCAAACATCGCCCATGCCGTACTGGCACATGTTGAAGACGACGTCGCGATCGAGGCCGCGGAGGATGCTGCCCATTTTGATGTAAGGCTTCTCAAGTTCGGGAAGGGTCTTGTCTTTGGCGATGCGGCCGTAGGAGCACCAATCGTACTTGAGCAGATCGAAGCCCCATGCGGCGAAACGGTGTGCGTCGGCATCCTCGTGCTGGTACGAGGCCTCATACCTGGCGCAGGTCAGAGGGCCGGGCCCGCTGTAGATTCCGGCCTTGAGGCCAAGCGAGTGGATGTATGCGGTGAGCGCGGGCATGTCTGGGGAAGCGGGCGTTGGGCAAGATGTTGCCCTGTGCATCGCGGACCGGTCCGTTCAAAGCGGGGTCGTCGGAGCCGGGCTTCCTGGCCCAGCAGTCGTCGATATCGACGAACTGATAGCCGTAATCGGCCATGCCGGAGGAGATCATGGCGGCCGCAGCGGCGCGGACATCGCTGTCGGAGATGCGATCGTAGTAGCTGTACCAATCGTTCCAACCCATTTGCGGCGTGAGGCCGATGGTGTCGCCGACGACAATTTTTAATTCGCGAGTGTCTGCGCCCAACGCATTGGAAGCCTTGATCGTCACTGAGAAATCGGCGGGCTTCTCCGGCGCTGTGCCTGAGATGATGCCGGTCCGGCGATTGAGCTTGAGCGATGCGGGCAGGTTCCTGGCGGAGAACTTTATGGGCCGATTTCCGGTGCAGGGAATGCGATAGAGGAACTGATGGCCGGGCCGCACGCCATAGACCCTGGGGCCGTTCAAGTGAGGCGTGGGCGGCGGAGGCGGGGTGCGCAGATCGGATGGCGGCTGGCCGGAAGAGTTGCGCGGTGCCAGAAGAAAAACCGCCAGCACAACAGCGAATGCGAGCGCAGTGCGCCTTAGAGTATGCGCCATTTTAACGAGAGTCTCCGGTCAGGGTTTTGAGCCGCCCAATTATATCGCTGCGGGGCGGTGTGAGATCTCCCCGCAGTGGTTCGGACTCGCGTTTCTTTCCGGCGATCCGGTAATCGGGACGATGCTGACTCGGATATTGCCCTGGTTTGCGCGTGGCCAGGTTCCGGCCTACTGCTTGCCGAAGCGATAGATAATTCCGATGGTGAAGCCGCGGCTGGCCTGCACTGTGGAACCGAAGCCAGTGAAGAAGTACTCTGGCGCGAGTTTGAAGCCGACGCTTGGAGTGAGGTTGTACTCGCCGATGACAGAAGCGCTGGCGGCGTAGGTATAGCCCGAATGGTAGAGAAGGCAACTGCTTGCCGTCTGGCAGATGGAGCCGAAGCCGTTGGTGTCGCCGGTGAAGTTGCCGTAGGCGCCGCCAGCCAGTACGCGGCCGGAGATGGAGTATTTCGGTTGCAGATAAAAGCGGTAGACGGGACCGATCATCAGGTCGTATTGGCTGATTGCCGGGCGGGTGATATTGGAGAAGTTCAGACCCACGTAGGCGGTGCCGTAGTAGCCGCGGCCGTCGAGTGTGTAACCCAGGCGCTCATTAGAAAAGCGGGTCAGGCCTGTCTCCCAGGCGTAATCGGTGACGCGCTGCCGTGAAGGACCGGGTGTAAAGCGCAGGTAGCCCATGTCCATGTAGGTTTCCCAACGGTGATCATAGGCATCGTGGATGGCAGTGGCGCGGCGCTGCGCGCGGCGTTGGCGAATACGCTCCTGCACGCTCAACTGCGCTTGTGTTTCGGCGGGTGTTTGCTGCGCCTGGCCTGCCTGCGAGCTTTGACTGGCGCTCTGGGCGGGATCCTGCGCCGGGCTGGAGGCGGGGTTGTTGGAGCTTTGGGCCACAACGGTGGTGAATGCCGGCAATGCGAGCGCCAGCGAAAGAGCAAAACGGCGAAATGCGTGCATCGGGTTCGGATTTCCTCCACGGGAGTACGGAAGCACATCCGCCGGCCATCTCAAACTGCAGGAGCCCGTCTCGGGACCCTGGTTCTGCGGCGGACTGGACGCGGTGCTCCCCCCACTAGGTATTAAATCATCTCAGGGTGAGCCTTGTGCCGCGGCCTTTGATTTGACTTTCATCCATTGGACGGATTGTGAGGCGAACCGGCGCTGAGAATCGTCAGATCAAATGCTGGTCCCCTGTACCTAATGCAGTCTGATGGATGCCGCGGATGGTGCGTGGCCCGTCGCGAGGGGTGGGACTGCTGAGCCGTTGGGCTGCGCGGATGCACTACCATGAATGGAAATGGAGGCGTGACATAAGGATGGGACGGATCATTTTAGGGATTGTTTTGGGCCTGGTTCTGGCTCCGCTACTGGTGCTGGCCTGGTTTCGCTGGGGGCATCCACCGGTGGCTGTAGCCGATCCGCCGCTGCCCATGGAGCACTGGATTACGCATGTCGCGCTGAATGCGCGGATTAACCGCGAGAAGCCGGATGCTCCGCTCGTCCAGGTTGACGAGACGAATCTCGTTGCTGGTGCGGAGATCTACCGGGACCAGTGCGCGGCCTGTCACGGCTTTTATGGGAAGCCATCGAGTTTTGGCCCACACATGTTCCCCAAGGGGCCGCAGCTTTGGCAGAAGCACCGGACCGGAAATGCAGTTGGCGTGAGCAACGATCCGCCAGGCGTGATTTATTGGAAGGTCGAGAACGGCATTCGGCTTACGGGCATGCCGGCCTTTAAAGACGTGCTGTCGACTGACCAGATGTGGCAGGTGACCCAACTGCTTGCCAACGCGGACAAGCCACTTCCGCCGGAGGCGTTGCAGATTGTGCGAGGCGAGCAGCCGACTACGACACCGGCGCCGGCTCCAGCCTCGCAAAAAGCGCCGCAGAAGTGAGCGGGCGAGGGTAGAGGTCGCGGGCGCAGACGGCGCCAGCGGAGCCTTTGCTCTGAACGGAAAGGGAAGTGCAGCGATGAACGTGCTCGATCAGCTAAAGAAGGGTTTTGGCTATGTGCTGCTGAGTATGGGCGTTTCGCGACCAACGCCCAAACCGAAGCCTGCGGCGAAGCCGGCGCAGAACACGGAATCGGGCCGATAGGCCGGGGTGCGGGCGCGGTTGCCTACGGGTTCGAGCATGCGGGCGCCGACCCCATTCAACGAGGGCGTTCTTCACGCACTGGGAGCGCCGAATTTTCGAATTGATCCTAAGCTAGGCCGCAGCAATCAATTGAGCCAGCTGATTCTGCTGGCCGATTGATTCAGCTCCGATCGTAAATGCATCCAGAACGCCGGTTCCCAGCGCAAAGCGGACAGCTTCTCCCGGCCGGTCGCGCAGATCGCCCTGGCCGAGGATCTTCATGCCGATGATTCCCTTGCCTTGTGCCCTCATTTGCTGAATGACGGGGACCACGGTGTCGGGATGAGCGTCCATGTAAGAGCCGATGGGGTTGAGGCGCACCAGGTCCACATCGACCCAACTGGAGGCAGCCGCAGTGCGCAGCGCCTGAATGGTGTGGCAGGAGCAGCCGTGGGCGCGGATCACGCCTTTCTGCTTGGCTTCAGAGAGCACATCCATAACGCCGCGATATCGCGTGGTCCAGTCCGCCTCCGTTACGCAGTGGATGAGGACGATGTCGATCATGTCGACGCCGAGTTCTTTTCTGAAGCGGTCGAGGTCGGCGCGCATGCCCGCGGGGCTGCGATTGTCGCTCTTGGTCATCACGGTGACTTTGTCGCGCGGTAGCTGGCCGATCGCGGCGGCAACATCGGGATGGCTGCCGTAAGAGTCAGCAGTATCGAAGAAGCGCAAGCCGTTTTCGTGGTAGCCGTTGAGCAGCATATTGACGAAGTCGGCTTGGCCCATCCGGGTCTGGTCGGAGGCGCCTCCGCCGCCGAGGGTTCCCGATCCCATAGCCAGACGGCTGGTGCGAATGCCTGTATGGCCGAGCACGATCTCATCCCTGGCCTGGAATTTGTGCGGCAATGGGTCCGATTGGAGCCATGCGGCGTTTGCGGTGGCGGCTTTTGAGAGCCAGGCGGCTCCAACAGCCTGGGCAGATCGGCGAAGAAACTCTCTTCTGAGCATGGCGTTCGCTCCTTACCGTTAACATACACAGGCCGCCGCCTCGCGCTCAAGGTGAATCGAACATGGGCGGGAAAGCATCTCTGCTCGTACAATGGATAAGGAAGCGCATCCCACCCATCCCATGACGGATAAAGCGGACAAACAGGCCGGTCAAAGCGGCTCGCAGGAGAGCCGGCGCAAGGCCGACGATGAAGCGGTCGGCAAGGTCTACGATTCGCGGCTGATGCGGCGGCTAAGCCGCTACGTGCGCCCCTACTGGCTGCAGGCCGGCATCTCTTCGCTGGCGGTTTCACTCAAGTCGCTCTGCGACGTGGCAGGGCCCATTCTGGTGATGGTGGCGGTCGATCGCTACCTTTCTCCGTCGGCAGGCGCAAAGGATGCTGCCAATGCCGTGGCCCACTGGGTAGCGAACAGCAGTCCTCTCGCGCGGCTGCTGCCGATGATCCTGTTCATGGTGTCACCAGGCTGGCCGAGATTTACCTGGTCGATGCTGGTTTCGGCCTACCTTTCGAGTTCATCCAGATCTACCTGATGCAGTGGACCGGCCAGAAGATCATGTTCGACCTGCGCCGCGACATCTTCCGCCATATGCAGCGGATGCACGTGGGATTCTTCGACACGCATCCCGTGGGCCGGCTGGTGACGCGGCTTACGTCGGACGTGGACGCCATCAACGACATGTTCACCGACGGCATTCTGTCGATTGTGAACGATTTTTTCACGCTGACGATCATGGCCGGAGTGATGCTGGCCATCAAGTGGTGGCTGGCGCTGCTGGCGTTTGCGGTGCTGCCGCTGATTCTGATCGTGACGCGGATCTTCCGCGACCACGTGCGCGAGAGCTACCGCCGGGTGCGCGCGGCCATTGCCCGCATCAACAGCTTTACGCAGGAACACATCAGCGGCATGAGCGTGGTGCAGCTCTTCAACCGCGAAGAGCGCGCCTATCAAGGACTTTGAGGCGGTGAACCGGCAGCACATGATCGCGTTCAAAGACACGATTTTTGCCTACGCGCTGTATTACCCGGCGGTGGAGTTGCTCTCGTCGGTTGCGATTGCGATGGTGGTCTGGCGCGGCGGATTTGGCGTGCTGATGCCGCGACGGTGACCATCGGCATGCTGGCCAGGTTCAACAGTACTCGCAGCGGTTCTGGCGGCCGATTCAGGATTTGAGCGACAAGTACAACATTTTGCAGGCGGCGATGGCGGCCTGCGAGCGCATCTTCAAGCTGATGGATACGGCGCCGGAGATTGTGAGCCCGGCGAAGCCGATGATAGGCGACGGGTCGAACCGGATCGAGTTCGAACATGTCTGGTTCACGTATCAGAAGCTGACCGATGAGCAGCAAGCCGCGGTGGCAGAGGCCGTGCAGTCAGCGGCAGACGACCGCGGCGCTGGCAACGATCGACGGCATTGAGTGGATTCTGAAGGATGTTTCGTTCACCGATCGAGCCGGGGCAGACGGTGGCGATTGTGGGCCACACCGGCGCGGGCAAAACCACGCTCACCAGCCTGATGATGCGCTTCTACGAGGTGACGGCGGGGCGCATTCTGTTGGACGGGGTTGACCTGCGCGAGCAGGATCTGACCGCACTGCGCGAGCATTTCGCGGTGGTGCTGCAGGATCCGTTTCTGTTTACCGGCACGATCGGCGACAACATCCGCATGGGCAACGACCAGATTACCGATGAGACGATGCGCCGGGCGGCGCGCGATGTGAATGTGCTGGACTTTATCGAGAGCCTGCCGCACGGCTTCAACGAGCCGGTGCGGGAGCGCGGCAATTCGCTCTCGACGGGGCAGAAGCAGCTCATCAATTTTGCGCGCGCGCTGGCCTACAATCCGCACATCCTGATTCTTGACGAGGCGACGTCGAGCGTCGATACCGATACCGAGCTGCGCATTCGCGGGGCGCTGGAGCGCATGGTGGAGGGCCGCACCAGCGTGCTGATTGCGCACCGGCTTTCGACGGTGCAGCGGGCCGAAACGATCCTGGTGATGCACAAGGGCCAGCTGCGCGAGATGGGCTCGCACCAGGAGCTGCTGGCGCAGCGCGGGCTCTACTGGAAGCTCTACCAGTTGCAGTACAAGGATCAGGAGACCAGCTTTCTTGCTACACCTTCACGCGAGCCGTCTGCTGCGCCGGCGATTTAAAGCCAGGGAACGAGGGACCAAGGGAACAAGGAATCGGGCCGTGGGTCAGTATGAAAAGCAGTGGTGCAGATAAACAAATTTCCCAATGCAGAAAACCCCGCCGAGAAGCCAAAAGGCGATACCAAACCAACACGATTTCGGGTTTTTGGCGCGGTATGCAGCACCGCCCCGTCCGGGGACCACTCCGTCGCGAACCGACATTGCGGCCACAAAAATGCAGATAATCCCAAGAATCAGGAACATATTTGATTCTGTAATCAGGGATAGAAGGCGATCCATTGCTGCCATGCTCTCAGACTCTCCGGTCGTCGTGCGAGGAAAACGCTAGGCTCACCCGACTGCAAAGAACACACGATATGATGATAAGTGGGAAATTCTCCCGCGCAGTTGTCCCATTGTCCCTGACAGAGTCCCATCGCAGGAAAAGATGAAGGAAAACACCATAAGAAAAGTCGAGCTGTTCGACACAAGCCTTCGCGACGGGCTGCAGCAGCCTGACCTCGAAATTTCGGTGCCCAACGCCGTGCTGCTTTTGCAGCGCATGGCTGCGTTTGGCGTGCGCTACGCCGAGATCGGCTTTGCCGGCGCCAACCAATTCGTGAGCGATTTGACCAGCGCTCTGACTGATGTGGATACGGGCGCGATGAAGCTGGCTCTGTTCGGACGTACGCGTGGGCGCGGGGCCAAGGTCGAAGAGTGGCCCGACGTGCAGTTCATCGTGCGCCACAAGCGGCGCATTCCCATCGCGGTCGTGGTGGTGAAGTCGCGGCTGCTCGATGTGGAGCGCTCGCTGGGACGTCACTCCTGAAGAGAATCTCCTGATGGCCTGGGAGACCATCGAATATCTTCAGGCCAACGGGCTCGAAGTCCTGGTCGATCTTGAGCACGCCATGGACGCGCAATGCGGCCGGCGCGAGAACGGGCGCGCCATGCGACCCTGATTTGCAAAGCCGCAGGCTGGATCACTTTCTCCAATTGGTGGATCAGTGCGCGCGCCAGAAGGTGAGCCGCATCGTGGTGTGCGACACCAACGGAGGCGCGAGTCCAGAGGAAGTGGCAGCAGCGATTCGAAATGCTTAAGCGCGATTTTCCCGGTGCGCAGTTCGGATTCCACGGGCACACGGATCGCGGGCTGGGCGTTGCCAACACGCGCGCGGCGATTCTGGCAGGGGCGGTGCAAGTGCAGGGCACGCTGATGGGAACGGGCGAGCGCTGCGGCAATGTGAACCTGACCACGGTGGTGGGCGCGATGCAGCTGCGCGGCGAGGCGGAGTTTGTTCCGCGCGGAGTCGCTGACCGGGCTGACCAGCCTGGCGCACTCGGCCTATGCGGCGTTCGGGCTTGAGGCGCCGCACGGCGCGCCGATTGTGGGCCCGGGCGCATTCGGCACGTGGGCCGGCATGCACGGCTCCAGCGAGCGCAAGAATCCGGGAGCGTATCTTTGGTGCGATCCCGCGCTGGTGGGCGCCAGCCCCGTCATTGGCGTGAATGCGCAGTCGGGCAGCGCGAACATCATGCTGCTTTCCGAGTCGCTGGGCGTGCCGCTTAATTCCGCGCAGGCGCAGGCGCTGATGGATGCGAACCAGGCGATGATGGAGGGCGGCGGATTTACCGCCAGCGAGGTTTCGTTCCGGCTGGCCTGCATGAGGATGCTGGGAACACTGCAAGACTGGTTCACTGTGAAGAGCTGGCGGGTGTTCGATGAGTCCGACGAGACCGGCGGGCGTTTTGTGCAGGCTTTCATGACGCTGCTCATCGGCGACTCGACCGTGGCGACGACGCGCGCAGAGGGGTCGGGCCCAGTAGATGCGCTGACCAAAGCCATGCGCCACGAGCTCGACAAATGGTATCCCGCGCTGGCGCAGATGCGGCTGGGGACCTTCACCGTGGCTGCTCTTGACGTGAGAGCGCACGACTCTGCAGCGCACGTGCGCGTGACGGTAAGCTTTAATGCCGAGGGCCATGAACCCTGGGTGACCGCGGGCGTGAGCAGCGACTTGAACCAAGCCGCGTTGATGGCCATTGTGGACGGGTTCCATTACTGGCTGCTAACCAAAGGCGGCAAAGAGGGCAAAGCTCCCAATCTGCAGGTGAGTGAACTCGCAAGTTAGGTCTCCGACGACCTGGACTTGTACCAAACTGGGCGACCCTTGTCCCGAATGCGTGCCAAGTTAAAAAACATGAACGGCCTGAAAATCACGCTTAGATTTTGTGCTACGTCTGAGATGTGCAGTCGGCGGCAGTTGTGTTTGCTGGAAGGTAGCTGACGGATGGGCGACGATACACCAGAGTCCCTCTATAACGCAGTAGAATTCCATAAGAACCAAAAGCAGGCGTAGATAGATGCTTCGATTGAAATCCACTCCATTTGTAGCACTTCTTCGGCTGTTACTCTTTGCCGTAATCCAGCTCGGTCTGGTGAGTTGGTCGCAGTCGCATTCGACGGACATCAGATCCATTGACTTCAAAAACTTCTCATATCCATGGGTCCATCCGCACGGCTGGCCAGATAATCTGCAATGGATGAGCTTGCGTCTGAAGGAGCATGTTCGGTTGGTCAACGGGAAATGGGATGGACGCGATAGTAGCGACAGGGCTGATGGTGAACAATTCTCGGGACTGACGCTTGAGGGAGTTCAGTACGCAAGACTTTCTAGCGACCGAAGCGAGGATGCGATTGTAGTTCTACGGTACGACTCCGGCGGTACTCAGAATCACTATTGGGTCTATATCTACGACAACTCAAGCGGACGGCAGAAATTGTTGGGGTTTTTTCATGCAGGTGATCGCGCTGCGCATGGTCTTTACCAGGTTTTCGTTAAGGATCGAGTGCTGAATGTCGAACTTTTCGACCCAAGGTTCCAAGAGGGCGACTGCTGTTCGAGCGGATACCTCAACTATCGATTTCGTTGGAATGGCGAAGGATTTGAAGCCATGGGAAATCCTATTTCGGGGCGCCCAGATTTGAATTCTCGTCGGCCAGTCTCAGTCTTTGGACTCCCTACCGACCAGCCTTAATTCGCACTGGCACCGGGTGACCGCATGAAGAAATCGGGCCGTTAAGTTGCAAGCGGTCGAGTTACCGTCAATCCGGAAGCAACCTCGAAAACAGGGTCATGTTCGGATTGGCGACGACACTGCGGCGATCCGGGTTTTATGCTCAATGGGTGCGGTTGCTGTTCACAATGCTGTTGGCGATGGTTGCCTTGGCGGGGCCCGGAAAGGTCAACGTTCCCAGGGCGGAATTTGATTTGCCGAAGCCTGATAGGTTGTTGCGCGCTCCTGCACCTGCCGCCGCTGCGGTGCCTTGGTACGGCAGCCGGCCGGCAAAGAAGCAAAGTCGAAGGCTCAAGGCATTGCGCGGGAATGGCCAATCGCTCCCGGCGTCATTTCTTCCGATTCAATTCAAGAACCCCAAAGATTTAGGAATTGGAAAGTTGCTGGTAGCGAGCCGCGGCCTCGGCGACCCGCGTTTCGCTGGAACGGTGATCCTGCTGGTTCACTACGATGAAAATGGCGTACTCGGACTCGTTCTCAACCGGCGGACCCATGTGCCACTTTCTCAGGTTCTTGATCTCAAGGCCGCGAAAGACCGCTCCGACCCGGTTTATATCGGGGGGCCTATGGAACCTTCGACGGCATTTGCACTTTTTCAGTCCTCGGCCAAGATTAAAAAAGCTGAGAACATCTTCGGTGGCATTTATTTGATCTCCGGCAAAGGTGTGTTCGAAAAAATACTTTCGGCGCAGCCTGACCGTGACGTTTTTCACGTTTACCTGGGATACGCCGGATGGACGCAAGATCAATTGCGGACTGAAGTGCGATTGGGCGCATGGTTCATCTTTCCGGCAGACTCCGCCACAGTATTCAATTCCGATCCGGATTCTTTGTGGTTGCAGATGATTCAGAAGACAAATTTGCGATGGGCCAAGACGGAGCCCTTCGTAGAGATCTCCCCGCAAGTAGGATTGTTTTGATAGATTCCGCGTCATTCCCCAACGCGATTTTTCGCCCAGTGTATCGTTCCGTGAGAATGACCGCCTACACGGACGTTGCTTGAAAATCGGTGTTCTGTCCGGATTGGCGACGACACGCTCACAATCGTCAAATAGCATCGAAAATGCAGTGCACAGGAGGTAGGAATGGGTACGGCACAACGAGTGATCCGTCTGCAACACGGGCAAGACCGCTTCAATGAGCGCATTCCGATCGGCGCCAAAAGCTCAATCGACCGCAAAGTGTCGGGCAAAGACACGGCAGGGGCCTGGTCTATGTTTGAAGCTCATTGGAGCCTGAGCGGCGGCCCTCCTTTGCATGTGCATCAGGGCGAGGACGAGTGGTTCTATGTCATGGAAGGGGAATATGTCGCGCAGGTCGGCGTTGAGAGATTCACGCTGACTCCCGGGGATTCGCTTCTCGCGCCCCGGGAAGTTCCTCATACCTACGCGCATCTTGGCGAAGGGCAGGGTAGAATGCTGATCGCCTACCAACCAGCAGGCAATATGGAGGCTTTTTTTCTGGAAATGAGCAGGTTGACTGGCAAGCCGTCGCCTGATGAAGTTCAGCGAATCTTCAGAGCTCACGGCATGGAAGTCGTAGGACCTCCGCTGAAAGTCTGAGGGAAGAGTCAGGGTCTTCGGGACTCGGGGTCGAACCGCAGCTATTCACCAATCACCTGCCGGGCGGGTGGCGTCGGTCTCTATCTTCCTATTCAATCCATCGATTCGGGCGTCCCGGTGCTGATTTTTGGACCGGGATTGGCGATCCAGTGGCACGAAATCGCATGGTCCGATGCCTAACCCGCCAAGCATCACTTTCACGATCGCCGGCAAGCCTCTGTTAAACAAGATGGTTATATGGATTCGCCTTACTCTGCGAGGCTCCGTACCACCCCAATTCGGCCTTCGATCATGAGTGATTTTGCTCACAGCGCCCGGTACATTCCAGCCTCAAACTAGGGGACAATTCAGCGGGAGAGTGCAATCTTCCGGTTCCGCGCCGGTGCAATCGATGCCGTTCTTTTTCCGCAAGATCTGTATTGATCGACCCCGGGGAAGACCCCGGAAGGAGCGCCCCTGTGTCCGCACCGACACTTTATGCAGCACTCGATCCAGCATCGTTAAACCCGGCCTCACGCTACATACGCGAGTCGCGCGAAGCGCTTCTGGCCTATGACACCGAAGAGCTTGCAGTATTGCGCTTCTCCATTATTCTGACGGCAAGATGGGAAGCATCCGAGAGCGAAGGGCCGCAACGCCGCGCGCAGTTGCGCGAAGAACTTGTGCTGCTTCGCAAACACTATGGCGACAAGATTGACGAGATTGCCATGACCTACGGCGTAGCGCAGGCAATGAAGGCGAAGAAAGAAGTGGAACGCACCGTGGTTTTGCCACGCGAGATCAAGGTGACGGGAATGCCCGTCCGTTGCGAAGAGCTAGAGCAAGAAGATACCGACGTTGATTTTGAAGTCTAAAGTCGATGCGGTGCCGGCCCGGATTCAATTCGGGTACAAACAAGAATGCGCCACCCCTTCGCGGAGTGGCGCATTTGTCTTTTTAAGACAATCGCGTTTGCACGCCCATGCTACCGGGCGGCTAGCGAAGGGCGTGGGTCGAGCGCTCCGCTCTTATACCCGGCTGCCATCTCGCTGATGGGAATCGGTGTGTAATCGCCAGCGTGGCCGGCCTGGCCAAACTGGGTCATACGCTCTGAGACAACTTTGGCCATGGCTTCGCGAGCCGGCTTGAGGTAGTCGCGCGGATCGAACTTCTCTGGCGTCTCGGCAAATACTTTGCGGATGGCGCCGGTAATGGCGAGGCGATTGTCGGTGTCGACGTTGATCTTGCGCACGCCGTTGCGGATGCCGAGCTGAATTTCTTCGACGGGCACGCCCCAGGTTGGCTTCAACTTGCCGCCGTATTGGTTGACGATGTCCTGTAGTTCCTTCGGAACCGAAGAGCTGCCGTGCATTACCAGATGGGTGTGTGGCAGGCGCTTGTGGATCGCGATGAGCACGTCCATCTTCAGGACAGAGCCGTCGGGCTTCTTATTGAACTTGTAAGCGCCATGGCTGGTTCCGATGGCGATGGCCAGAGCGTCAACGCCGGTGCGCTCGGCAAACTCGACAGCCTGATCGGGATCGGTGATGTGCTCCAGCCCCGTGCCGCCCGCGCCGTGACCATCTTCCACACCGCCCAGTACGCCGATTTCGCCCTCCACTGTGACGCCACGCTCATGCGCGTAGTCGACGACGCGGCGGGTGACATCGACATTCTCTTCGAAGGTGGAAGGCGTTTTGCCGTCCTCCTTGAGCGAGCCATCCATCATGACCGAGGTATAACCAAGCGCGATGGCGCTCTTGCAGGTGTCAAAGCTGTTGCCATGATCCTGGTGCATGGCGATAGGAATATTTGGATTAAGCTCGGCGGCGGCCTGGATGAGGCGGAAAAGATAAAGATCCTCAGCAAATGAGCGCGCGCCACGGCTCGCCTGGACGATGACCGGCGAATTTGTTTGCCGGGCGGCCATCATGATGGCCTGAATCTGCTCCATATCGTTGACGTTGAATGCACCGACACCGTAGCCGCCCTTGGCAGCCTCATCGAGGAGCTGTCGCATGGAAACAAGAGGCATAAAAATCTCCTTTTCGGTAGCTTCGGCAGCCATTAAGCTCAGATCCTGATAAAAGCAGGAAATCAGCCAGGCGTCGCAAGCCACAATCACCCCTATGGTAGCAGAGGCGTTGGAGGAAGACTGCGCGCGAGGACACAGGCCACGAACTAACTTTCCCGATTCAGTTCTTGGCGAGTTCTGCAGTTTCCAAAAAGGTATAGTTCCCCGAGGCTGATGGAACTACGTGCGTGAGGCGGCGGTTGTACACGACCAGCGAGTCGATATACCCACAGATTGATAGCCGGCAGATCACGCGCCAGAATCTGCCAGCAGCATGGCGAGCACCGCGACCCTACGCATACGTCACCTGGCCCAGAATCACACCGCGTTTGGCTCCCGTCGCCGAAGGTACGTTGCCGGGCAGCCGATGCCAGGTTTGCCATGCAAGAAGCGCGAATGCTGCGGCTTCTTTGGCTGCGGCGGGCATGCCGAACTTTTCGCTTGCCGCTAATTCGCAGCCCAGTGGTTCCAGACGAGCAGCAAGCATGGCCATGAGCGTACGATTCCGCGCACCACCACCTGAAACGATGAAGTCGACCGCCTGTCTTTTCATTCGCGGCTCAACAAAACGCGCATAGCTCCGCGCGATGCTCTCTGCCGTGAGCGCCGTGGCTGTGGCGAGCGCGTTGGTCGGGTTCTCGCTGTGTTTCCGGCAAGCCTTGAGGAATTGCTGCGCATACTCGCGGCCAAATTGCTCGCGTCCTGCCGTCCGCGGCGGCTTGAGGCGGAAATAAGGATTCCGCAGCGCCTCTTTAAGCACCGGTGCGAGCACTGCACCCTTCGCGGCGAATGCGCCGTTACGATCGAACGGCTTGCCGAAGAGCTCATGTGCGAGCCAGTCGATGACCATGTTTCCGGGGCCGGTATCAAAAGCGATTACTGCATCCGGCTTGGCGCCTGCAGGGATTGCGGTGAGGTTGGCGATGCCGCCGATGTTTTGCAAGACGCGGCCGCGTGTTGCATCGGCGAAGAGGACATAGTCGAGGAGCGGCACCAATGGCGCGCCCTGCCCGCCGGCAAGCATGTCAGCCGGTCTGAAGTTCGATACAACCGGCACGTTGAGCGTAGCCGCGATTGCCTGCGCTTCACCAGCCTGCCAGGTGCAGGAGAATTTCCGCCCAGCGTATTTCCCCGCGTGCGGCTGATGGTAGAGTGTTTGCCCATGGCATCCAATGAGGTCAGGCGAGAGCTTGTGGTGGGCCGCAGTTTTGCTGACGGCCTGCGCGTACTCGAGGCCGAGTCGCCAGTGGAGACGCGCGAGCTCGGCGGTCGAGGTGGAATGCGCGTTCATTGCGGCGAGAATGTTTGCGCGCAGAACAGCAGGGAAGCGGAAAGCCTCATGGGCGAGCAACGTGAGCTTGAGGCGCGGCCTGCCGGGTGCGATGCGCACGACGGCAACATCGATCCCGTCTGCCGAGGTGCCGCTCATTACGCCGGCCACGGTCATGGGTCTTTCGCTCATGACGTCTCCGCCGGCGCCGTTGTTCTCGGGCCGATCGTATCGACTTCGCTCGTCGATATCATCTCGCGGAATCGGAGCATCCGGTCGCGCAGCGCACTCAACTCCCTGGCCGCGAGCGGGCGCGATCCTCTCCTTGCAAAGAGGCGCTGCCGCTTACGCTCCACATCGTTTGCCCGTTTGAGCAGTAGCTTGCGGAACACGGCCGAGCGCTCGCCCGCAGCAATCATGGCTTCATAGCTTCGCACGATGAGTTCCGGGCTATGGCAAATTAGCAGCAAGTCGCTTCCTGTGCTGACGGCAGCGACTGCAGCTTTTTCCACGGGAAGGAACTTGAGGATTCCGCCCATTTCCAAATCGTCGGAGAGAATGATTCCACGATAGCCGATGCGCTTACGCAGCACAGTCGTGACCCAAAACCCGGAGGCGCTCGCCGGCCGGTTCTTGCCGGGCGTGGCGGGATACGCGGCATGATTGATCATGATCATCGGCATGGCTTCACGCAGGTCGCGATAGGGAACCAAGTCCTGGTTCCAAAGCAGCTGCCATGTGCGCTTGATCTGGGGAGTCACAAAATGCGAGTCGTTGATTCCACCGCCCAGGCCGGGAAAGTGCTTACCGCAGCCAGCCACTCCGTGTGCCGTGAGGCCGGCAAAGAATGGCCGCGCGTATGCCGTCACCTCTGCGGGGTCAGCGCCCGCAGTCCGCGAGCCCATCACTTCTTCAGCTTCAGGCAGTCCCAGATCCAGCACCGGAGCCAGCGTCGTATTGAATCCGAACGCTTTCACGGCACGAGCAATCAACTCACCGTGCTCTCGCGCCAGCTGCGGCCTGTGCAACTTGCGCGCAACCGAGGCCACAGCACGCGCTGATGGCAGATCGGCCAGTGCCTCGCGAAGACGGTTTACAGTCCCACCCTCCACATCGACGCAGCGAGCCCCATGCGGTGCGCACAGGCCGGTTGCTTCATGCAGAAGCGTCCTGGTCTGAACGGGATCCACAATGTTGCGTTTGAAGAGGATTACGCCTCCTGGTCGAACCAGCTTGAGCCACGCGCGCTCCATCGCAGTCAGCTCATTGGCGCCGAGCCCAACGACTAGCAAGCTTCCCGCGGCTTGACGAACAGTTGCCGTCATCTAAGCTCCGCCCCGATCGGATTGATTCATTGTTACTCCTTCTTCTGTTTCAATTCGCTCTGCAATTCCTCGAGAAGATTCAGCGCCTGCAGCGGCGTAAGCGAGTTCACGTCCGTGGCTTCGATGCGGTCCACAATCTTCTGGGAAAGCGGAGTAAATATGGTGAGCTGCATCGGCTCGGCAGTCTCAACCTGTACGCTCTGGCGCTCCTGCTTCTCGTGCTGGCGCAGCACGTGCCTGGCGCGCTTGATCACCGCCGACGGCAGGCCGGCCAGCCGCGCTACTTCAATCCCATAGCTTTTGCTTGCCGCGCCCGGCTCGATGTTGTGCAGGAATACGATGCCGCCGGCGCTTTCCTTGACGCCGACGCGCAGATTGCGAACCCGCGGCAGCTTTTCCGCCAGCATGGTCAACTCGTGATAGTGGGTGGCAAACAGCGTGCGCGCGCCGACTTCGGCATGGAGATACTCGACTGTTGCCCAGGCGAGGCTGAGGCCATCGAACGTCGCAGTTCCCCGGCCCATTTCGTCAAGCAGAACGAGCGATCGATTTGTAGCGGTATTCAGGATGGTCGCTGTCTCCGTCATTTCGACCATGAAGGTGGAGCGGCCGCGCGCGACGTTGTCGCTGGCCCCGATGCGCGTGTAAATGCGATCGACCAAGCCGAGGCGCAAGCTATCAGCGGGAACAAAACTGCCCATCTGCGCCATGATGACCAGCATTGCGGCCTGTCTTAGATAGGTGCTTTTGCCGCCCATGTTGGGGCCGGTGACCAATAGCAGGCTGGGACCGTCGTTGCCCGCGTTCAGATAGACATCGTTGGCGATGAACCGCCCCTCGCGCGTTTCCTCCATCCACTGTTCAATGACCGGATGCCGGGCTGCGACAGCTTCGAGTACCGGTTCTTCTGTCAACTGAGGCCGTGCGTATCGGCGCCTCGATGCCAGATGGGCAAAACAGGCCAACAGATCGGCTTCGGCTACTGCCGCTGAACTGCGCCGGATGCGGCCTGCGTTTTCGACAACATACTTACGAAGCTCGGAAAAGATTCGTTTCTCAATTTCGATGCAGCGGTCGTGCGCGGTGAGGATCTTTCGCTCGTATTCTTTCAGCTCCGGCGTTGTAAACCGTTCTGCATTCACGAGCGTCTGCTTGCGTTCGTAGTCAACAGGGGCCAGCGAAAGATTGGCCTTTGTGATCTCGATGTAATAGCCGAAGACAGAGTTATAGCGCACTTTGAGTGAGCCGATTCCCGTGCGCTGACGTTCGCGATCTTCGATGGCCGCGATGGCTTGCCGACCCGTGCTTGAGACGGAGCGTAGCTCGTCGAGCTCGGAATCCACCCCTGAGGCAATTGCACCGCCGTCAACCAGTGTGAGCGGTGGTTCTGGGATGAGAGTCTTGACGATTCGGGCTGTCAGCTCGTCGAGAGTGTCGAGATGTGCCGCGATCGCGCGCCATTGCGGCACCGCCATTGCGCCCAGCGCCGTCTTGAGACCGGGCAGCCGCGCCAGGCTTGCGGCGAGCGCACGCACGTCGCGCGGTCCTGCCGAATCGAGTGAGATGCGCGCCAGTAGCCGCTCCAGATCCAGAATGCCAGCGAAGACCCTGCGAATCTCTTCGCGCTTCAGCAGGTCGCCATGTGCTTCGGCCACCGCTTCAAGGCGCGCTTCAATGGCCGGCGCATCGTTGAGAGGACGCAGAATTGTCGCCCGCAGAAGGCGCTTGCCCATGGGCGTCAGACAGGCATCGAGGGAACGAAAGAGCGTCGTCCGGTCGTCCTGGCCCGCGAAAAGCGGTTCAACCAGCTCGAGATTCCGCACTGTTACCGGGTCCAGCTCGAGGGCAGTCGAGTGCTCTTCAAATTTCAGGCTGTCGATGTGCAGCGCGTCGTTTTTCTGGGTTGTCCGCACATAGTGCAGAACCGCACCTGCCGCGATTGCCGCCGCTTCGTGGCCATTCAAGCCAAAGCCTTCGAGGGAATGCACACTCAGTTGACGCTCGACAAGGGGCACCGCAAAGTCCCTGGTCCACACCCAATCGTCGACACGCGTTCGCGCGGGAATTCGCTCTAACGGCGCGGGCAGCTCAGAGCCGGAAGGTAAGAGCACCTCACTCGGGGCAGCCAACAGGAGAGCGTCAATGGCTTGCGCCTGCGCATTTTCACCGCGAAACTCGGATGTGCGGAACTCCCCGGTGGACACATCGAGAAGCGCCAGAGCGCAAACGGTGTCGCGATTGCGCGCCGAGCCCGGCGCGGTCACGTACAGCGCCGCAAGAAAATTGTTCTGTTCCTGACCTAGCCCGGCATCAAGCGCCGTTCCGGGCGTGAGCACGCGCGTGACCTCTCGCCTGACCAGCTTTTTGGTGAGCCTGGGGTCCTCCATCTGGTCGCAAAGCGCGATTCGGTAACCTTTGCGAAGCAGGCGCGTAATATATTGCTCCACGGCGTGATAGGGCACGCCGCACATCGGAACGTTTCGCTCCTTGTCGCGCGCCGTGAGCGTGAGTTGCAGTTCACGGCTGGCTACGGCAGCATCGTCATAAAAGAGCTCATAGAAATCGCCCATGCGGAAGAACAAAAGCGCGTCGGGATTTTGGTGTTTCGCGGTTGTCCATTGGCGCATGAAGGGCGTCAGCTCGGCCGGCCGGTTCTCCGCGGCGGAGGCGCTACGGGGCGGCGGGGAGCTATCAACGGGAAGGGGAGTCAGGGCAAACGCCTCGGCTGCGCCGTTCGCGCCGGAATCGGAGTTAGTCGCATGGGTTCCCGGAGCATTATCTTCATTGAGGAGCGGAGGGCGCTGAGCGCCCGGGTCGGATTGAAGATCGTTTCGGATCACGCTGGTTCTTAGACTATCGCGGCGGCAAGCGGAAGGGGTAGCTGAACACAGTTATGCTCATAAACCTGGTGATGCGTCTGAACTGTGGCCAAGTTGCTGCTGCCGGTGCGAGACAAGTGAAATTGGCCAAGGGCTTGCGTTTGGATTTACAATCGCTGCCGGTTCCAAGGGCCTGTGAAAATTCCCCAAACCGGGTAACGGCTGCAACATTTCCAGGTTCTTCAGACACCGGGACCGGCGCGTAAGCCGGCACAGCAAAAAGCAATGGCGGATTCAGACCAAGAGGCGCCGTTGTCGGAACAGGTGAAGTGCCGGCCATCAACCAAATGCAGGCGTCTGCGGCAATCCTGGAGGGGCTCGCGGCGCCGAAATCGAATTCCCCACGGAGGAAAATCGAAATGAACGCAATGAAGCGGTACGTTTTTTGCGCGTTGTTCGCTATTGCTGCGCTATTTGCTGCCACGGCTTCTCAAGCACAGTCGCCATTTGACGGCACATGGCGCATTGATCCGGGTAAAGCCAAGTTTGACCAGAAACCTTTCACGATATACACCAGCCAAGGCTGGTACCACTGCGTGAGTTGCACTCCACCATTTGACGTCGCGGCCGACGGGCAGTTTCATGCGGTTGCCGGACAATCGTTTGACACCATCAGCGTAACTCTCGTCGATCCGCACACTGTTTCGCTGGTTAGCAAGAAAGGGGACAAGACCATTGAAGAGGACACGGCTACGGTGTCGGCCGACGGAAAGATCACAACCATTAAGACTGTGACATATCCGTTGAACGGCGGCGCAGCGCAGGATTCGATGATGAAGCTCAAGCGTGTCGGCAAGCTGCCCGCAGGCGTCCATGCAACCTCGGGCAATTGGGTGCCGATGGGGTTCACGGACACCGCGGCGGATTTGTCATTCACGTTCAAAACGGATGGCGATCAATTTGAGATGACGGATCCAACCGGCGACAGCTATACGGCAAAGTTCGATGGCAATGACTATCCTTACAAGTCGTATGGAGCGAATGGTGTCAGTCTGAAGCGGGTGGATGCGCACACGATCATCGAGACCGACAAACGAGACGGAAAAGTGGTTAGCGAGCAAAAAATGACGGTCTCGCCGGACGGCAAAACCATGACCCTTGTGGCGCACAATCCGCAAAACGACTTAACCTCAACCTTTGTGGCAACCAAGAAGTAAGACAAAGCGGATCGGCCGACTGGGCAAGCGGTCAAATTTGGCCGGATCGACTCTGGCCGGACTGACGCGCGTTCCGGGGAGCACAATCGCAAAGGTTTCATGAGCAATGACGGCGTACCGGCCGCGCCTGCTTCGGCGTCTGCTTGGGCAGACGCCGGGGCTGGAAACCGGCAAACAAGCGAGTTTGCCAGGTCCTAAGGCTCCGGTTCTCGCATTCCTGAGCTTCAAGGCACCCGGGAGATGGCCGCACGAAACCGGGTGATGTGGATCACATCTACGAGATTGATTGGAAGTGATACTGAGAGCCTCGGATGAGGGGGCCCCTGTGAACTCTACCGTCCTGCTCAAGAAACTACTCGCCATCGAACAGGCAATTGGAACCGCAACCAACATCACAATCCGCGACCTGGTCCACGAAGCGCAGGCTTGCCTGCTAGAGATGCAACGGGAGAATGCCGAGAGATTCCTTGCGCAAACCTGGCGCGACACCACTCAGCAAGCCGATTGGCTTCGGAAAGCCTCATAGCACTGAATCAGCTTGATTAAGCCTTTGAAGCGAAGTTCGATTGAGATCAGGAGCGGCGCTCCAGCCCCGAAGGCCCCTCCGATTCGCTCCTCGAACACAGGTTCAACGGCATTTCTGGTTTTAGTCTTCCCCAAAATGCGTTACCCTCTGCAGTGGCCTGGGCCGTTCGGCGGCCAGAGAATGTCGAGCAGTTCGTAATTCCCGGCGACTCTGCAACATCTCGGGGTGATCTACATCACAGTATACTGATGGGTTACAGCATAAGGTAAAAGCTGCCATGTACCTGCTTTGGCTACGAGTTGCGGCCATTCTCTATGCCGGCGGATGTGTCGCCGTTTTCCTGG
The DNA here is from genome assembly GCA_963841095.1 of uncultured Acidobacteriaceae bacterium. Taxonomy (GTDB): domain Bacteria; phylum Acidobacteriota; class Terriglobia; order Terriglobales; family Acidobacteriaceae; genus Telmatobacter. The sequence goes on along the minus strand of CAWJBE010000007.1, from coordinate 27,554 downwards.
CCGTCCTCTATAACTCGACTCCCTGGCGCAAGACCTGCGTGCACTTGGGCGGGCTGGCATTTTTCTTTCATTTTGTGTCGGTCGTGGAGATGCTGGTGCTCGCGCACCGGTGGATGCCGGTGGGGGTGAGGGAGATTGAATCTCTGCTCGGTTTTTTGGTAGCAGGGCTGTTCTTTCTGGTGTGGTGGCTTTACGAAGCAATCTCCCTCGGCATCTTCGCGCTCCCGGCTACGTTCTTCCTCGTCTTTATCCCCGCGCTGGGGCCGGGCACCTACCGGTTCCCATCGCAGCGGGTGTGGATGAGCTGGCTGGTGGCGCACATCATAGCTCTGCTGCTGGCGTACGCGGCGTTGTGCTTCAGCTTGCTCTCCTCCATGCTCTATCTGGTGCAGGAGCGGCGGATCAAAGCCAAGCGCAAGCCTGGCGAAAGATCCCCGTGGGCGCCGCTCGATTGGCTGCCGCCGCTCGATACGCTCGAGCGTGTTGCCCTCGCTACCCTCGAATTCGGTTTTCCCTGCATGACGGTTGGTCTATTGATCGGTACCGTTCTTGTGCAGCAGACCTCGCTGGGCGCCTCTTACTTCCTCGATCCCAACATCCTGGCTTCATTTGCGATGTGGATTGTTTACGTTACGCTGCTTCTGCTTCGTCGCGGCGTTGGGCTCCGCGGCCGAAAAGCTGCCTATGTCTCCGGCGCTGCACTTGTTGTGATGATGGCAGTCTGGGCTGCGAACTTCATCAGCCAGGTGCACAGGTTCGGTCCCCAATGACGCTTGCACTCATTGGCGTGAATCACAAGACAGCGCCCATCGCGCTGCGGGAGAAGATTGCCATTGGCCGCGATGAACTGGCGGAAACCACGCGAGCGCTGGCGGCAACGCCGGGCGTGACCGAGTGCATGATCGTTTCCACGTGCAACCGTGTGGAACTGCTGGCGGTCCTGGAGGGCGAAGAAGCGCCGGTGGCGGGGTTTTTGTCGCGCCACTTCGGCCTCGATTCGGCGCTCCTGGAACCGCACCTTTATGAGTACCGCGACAAGAAAGCCGTGAGCCATCTGTTCCGCATGGCGGCGAGCCTGGACTCAATGGTGGTGGGCGAGCCGCAGATTTTGGGACAAGTGAAAGAAGCGTTTGCTGTTGCCAAGGCGGCGGGTACGGTGAGCGGGCAACTGGATCACCTGTTGCAAAGCGCGTTTGCAGCGGCCAAGAAGGCGCGGACCGAGACGGGGATTGGTTCGAACTCGGTTTCGATTGCGTCAGTGGCCGTGGATCTTGCACAAAAAATCTTCGGCTCACTGCAGGGGCGCACGGTTTTCCTGGTTGGGGCGGGGAAGATGAGCGAGCTGGCCGGGCGTCACCTGGTTCAACAAGGAGCGGGAGCGATCCTGGTGAGCAATCGGACCGCCGAGCGCGCACGACTTATGGCGGCAGCGTTTCAGGGCACCATCGTTCCACAAGTTATCGATTTTGAACAGCTCTACGAAGCTGCCAGCCGTGCGGATATCGTCATTAGTTCGACTGGCGCGCCGCACCCCATTTTCCGGCCCGAGCACGGGCACGAGTTCCTGCGCCGGCGGCGCAATCGGCCCATGTTTTTCATCGATATTGCGGTTCCACGCGATGTGGACCCTGAGATGAACAAGCTCGACGGCATCTTTGTGTACGACATCGATGACCTGCAGCAGGTGGCTGCGGCGCACATGCAGGAGCGCAGCAGGCAGGCAGTCGATGCCGAGGCGATGATTGCCAACGAGGTGGAACGTTTTCAGCAGCGGCAGCGGACAGTGAGTGCAGCGCCGGCGATTGTGGCGCTTCAAAAAAAGGCCGAGGAGATTCGTGTAGCAGAGATTCAGCGGATTCATAGCCGACTTGGGACGCTGACGGCAGAGCAACTGGCCGCGGTGGAAGCACTGACAAGGGGGCTAGTGAACAAGTTCCTTCATCCTCCGATGCAGGCGCTGAAGCAGGCAGCGCGCGAGGGGGATTCAGCCCGCATGGATGCAGTGTGCGAGGAGTGGGCCGTTTCTGCTGCGCTGGGCGGGGCACGGCATGAGGATGCGGATCAGGCGTCGAAGCTCGAGTCCGGCGAGAGCAAGAGCGTGGAGAGCGTGAAGATGAGCGAAGGCGGCATGGAGGCGCGGCGATGAAGCTGCGCATTGGTAGCCGTGGATCGCAACTTGCTCTGTGGCAGGCGAATCACATCGCGGTGCTTCTGCGTGGGCAGGGACACGAGGTCGAGATTGAGATCATCAAGACAACCGGGGATCGGCTGCAGGAAGTGACGTTTGCGCAGGTGGGCTCAAAGGGAATGTTCACGAAGGAGATTGAAGAGGCGCTGGCGGAGGGCCGCGTGGATCTTGCCGTGCACTCGCTCAAGGATCTGCCGACTGAACTGCCTGAGCCGTTTGAGCTGGCGGCAACGCCTGCCCGGGTGGACGCGAGAGACGTGTTTGTATCAGTGAAGCACGCGAGCCTGGCTGCGTTGCCAAAGCGCGCGCGAGTGGGCACGAGCAGCCAGCGGCGGCGGGCGCAACTGAAAGCCTTAAGGCCAGACATCGTCGCAGTGGAGTTTCGCGGCAATGTTGATACGCGCCTGCGCAAGCTGGCCGAGGGACAGGTGGAAGCGATTCTGCTGGCGGCCGCGGGATTGGATCGACTGGGCAGGACGGATTGGGTGCGCGAGCGGTTGGAGCCCAAGGATTTTTGTCCGGCGGCGGGGCAGGGGGCACTGGGGATTGAGACGCGGAGGGACGATGCTGCAACGATCGAGGCGGTGGGGTTTCTGGACCATGCGGACACTCGTTTCGCGGTGACTGCGGAGCGCGCGGCCCTGGCTGCACTGGGCGGCGGATGCCAGGTGCCAATCGGTATCCACTGCAAACCGAGGGCTTCGCTGGTGATTGGCGAAGTGGGGATTTGGGACGAGATTTACGGCGTGGTCGCGTCACCGAAGACGGGTGCGGTGGTGCGAGTGCACCTGCACGCTCCGCATGAGAACGCCAACCCCGAAGCCTTTGGGCGCGCGGCGGCCGAGGTATTGATGGAAGAAGGGGCGGGAGCGCTGCTCAACGATGGCGGCGATGTTGCAGGCGGAGCCGCCTGATGAAGGCGCTGCCGCTTGCAGGCCGCCGTGTGCTGGTGACGCGCGCAGCACACCAGGCGGGCAAGCTGAGCGATGCTTTACGCGCGGTGGGCGCAGAGCCGGTAGAGGTTCCAGTGCTGGAGATTCAGCCGCCAGCGGGATATGACGCGATCGATCTCGCGCTGCGCCGACTCGATTCCTACGATTGGCTCATTCTGACGAGCGCCAACACCGTGTGGGCGTTTGCAGAGCGGGCCGCTGCATTGGGCTTGCCGCTCGCACCGCAAGGATCGTTGAAGGTGGCTGCAATCGGGGAGGCAACGGCGGATGCTGCACGCAAGCAGGGATTGACCGTGACGCTGATTCCGGGAAAGTACGTTGCCGAAGCGATGGTTGAGGCCCTGGCCAAGCATGCGGCGGGGCAGAAATTCCTGCTGGCGCGAGCCGAAGTTGCTCGCGACCTGATTGTCGATGCACTGCGAGCCGTTGGGGCAAGGGTGGACGTGGTGGACGCCTACAGAAACGTGATGCCGGAGGCGGCGCCGAAGCTGTTGCGGGAGGCGCTTGCGAAGGGAATCGATGCGGCTACGTTTACCAGCTCGTCGAGCGTGACGCACCTGGCGGCAGCGGCGAAGGAAGCTGGGATCTCGTTTCCGTTCGACGGAGTGGCGGCGGTTTCGATCGGACAGATCACAAGTAGGACACTGCGTGGGCTGGGTTGGGAGCCGGCCGCGGAGGCGAGTGTTTCGGACATCTCCGGACTGGTTGCGGCATTGGAACAGGCGCTGCCGAATTGATGGCGCATCGTTGTTTGATGCAGAGACAATGTAAAGCATGATTTCCGTTGTGCCGTTCATTCACAAAATGAAGATGGTTGCGTTAGCCGGACTCATCGCTCAGCACCGATCGTACTGAAGCCACAGCCATCCAAATCTAAGTATTTCTTCTTCAAGTTGCCAAGCTCAAGCCCTTAGACGAGAGCCGTCGACCTTGAAACTGCGGCAACACCGATCAATGGTGCCGTTTGCCGTTCCGTTTGCGGCGCGATTTATAATAGACAATGGCTGGTTGTGCCCTGAGCCTCACAGAGTAGACAGTGGCGCGGCCGGACAGGAACACCGGTGCCTTCCCTTTGAACGATGCCATCATTATCCGCAATGCGCGGACACACAACCTGAAAAACCTCTCGTGCGAGATTCCTCACGGCAAGCTGACGGTGATCAGCGGCGTGTCGGGCTCGGGCAAGAGCTCGCTGGCCTTCGACACGATCTATGCCGAGGGACAGCGGCGGTATGTGGAGTCGCTTTCGGCCTATGCGCGGCAATTTCTGGAGCGCATTGAAAAGCCGGATGCGGACGAGATCGACGGGCTGGCGCCGGCCATCGCCATCAAGCAGAAAAACACCACGCGCAATCCGCGATCGACGGTGGCGACGGCGACGGAGATCTACGACTACCTGCGGCTTTTGTATGCGCGCTGCGGGACGGTGCATTGCATCTATTGCGACGGGCTTGTCAAGCGCGATTCCGTTGACGAAGCGGTTGCGGTGGTTCTGGCGCTGGGTGAGGGAACGCGGCTGAATGTGCTGTTTCCGGTGCGGAGCGGGACGCCCGTGGCGGAGCCTGCAGCAGAGGCGGCGAAGACGACGAGTCGACTGGCAAAGACGGCGGGCAAGACGGCAAGCAGAACGACGGGCAAGGCGACGAGCAAGGACAGAGCGGCAGGAATTAGCGCCGATTCCCCACACATTGAGGCGCTGAAGGCGCGGCTGGCGGAACTGCGGTCGAGCGGCTTTAACCGGTTGTGGCAGCAGGGAAATATCTTTGAGTTTTCCACGCCCGAATCGCTGCTCGATCTGGACCTTGGCGCTCCTCTCTTTGTCCTTTTAGACAGAGTCGTGGTGAGTGCCGAGAGCCGCGCCCGGATTGTGGACGCGGTGGAAGTGGCTTATCGCGAGGCGGGCGAAGTGATTTTTGAAGAGGCTCCGCGCGATGAGAAGGCGGAGCGGGCGCGGCTGCGGTTTTCCGGCGCCTTCGAATGCACGAGTTGCCATCGGCCGGGGCGCGAGCCGGAGCCGAGACTGTTCAGCTTCAACAATCCGTTTGGCGCTTGCCCTCGCTGCCAGGGCTTCGGCAACACAGTGGATTACGACCTGGGCCTGGTGATTCCCGATCCGAGCTTGAGCCTGATGGACGGAGCGATCGATCCATGGAACAGGCCGAAGTACCGGCCGTGGTTTAGTGAGCTACGCAAAAGTGCGGCGGCGTTGGGTGTGCCGCTGGATGTGCCGTGGCGCGACATGCCAGCGGCGGCGCGCGAAACCGTTTTGCACGGCAAGGATGGATTTGCGGGCGTCAACGGCTTTTTTGCGCAGATGGAGCGCAAAAAGTACAAGCTGCATGTGCGCGTGATGCTGAGCAAGTATCGCGGCTACGCGGAGTGCCCGGAGTGTCGCGGGCAGCGCTTGAGGGCGGAAGCGCGCGCTGTGCGCATTGACGGCAAGAACATTTGCCAGGTGACGGCGCTGACGATCGCACAGGCGCAGGAATTCTTCGACGCCCTGAAGTTGACGCCGATGCAGGATGAGATTGCCGGGCCAATTCTGACTGAAGTGCGGCAGAGGCTTGGATTTCTGGTTGCAGTAGGGCTGGAGTATCTGACACTGGACCGGCTGGCATCGACGCTGAGCGGCGGCGAAGCGCAGCGGATTCAACTCGCGACATCGCTGGGCTCGCGGCTGGTGGGGTCGCTCTATGTGTTGGATGAGCCTTCGATTGGCTTGCACTCGCGCGACACGGCGCGGCTGATTCATATTCTGGGAGAACTGCGCGACCTGGGAAACACGATTCTGGTGGTGGAGCACGACGCCGACATCCTGCGTGCGGCCGATCATCTGCTCGATCTGGGGCCGGGCGCTGGCGAATTCGGCGGCAAGCTGCTGGCAGAGGGCGTGCTGGCGGAGATTGAGGCGAATCCCGCGTCACTCACCGGCCGGTATCTGAGCGGAAAGATCTCGATTCCGGTGCCGACGCGGCGGCGGGAGCCTGGGCGTGAGAAGTTGGTGCTGCGCGGGGCGCGGGCCAACAACCTGCACGGACTGGACGTAACGATTCCGCTGGGGCTGCTGGTTGCGGTGAGCGGAGTTTCGGGATCGGGCAAATCGACGCTGGTGCACCAGGTGCTGTATCGCGCGATTGCTCGGGCACTGGGGCAGAGCGATGGCAGCGATCCCTCGGGAGTCTTTTCATCGCTGACCGGCACGGAGCGGCTGAACGACGTGGTGCTGGTGGATCAGACGCCCATCGGGAGAACACCGCGCTCGAATCCGATTACGTATATCAAAGGATTCGACCTGGTGCGCGAGCTGTTTGCCTCGCAGCCCGATGCCAAACGGATGTCGCTGACGCCGGGACATTTTTCGTTCAACGTGCCGGGCGGCCGCTGCAATACGTGCGAGGGCGACGGTACTGTGACGGTGGAGATGCAGTTCCTTGCCGACATTGAACTACCCTGCGAGGACTGCAACGGCACACGCTACCAGTCGAAGATTCTGGGCGTGCATTACAAAGGCAAGAGCATTCACGACGTGCTGCAGATGACGGTGAAGGAGGCGCTGCGGTTTTTCGCAGGGCAGACGAAATTGCTGGAAAAGCTGGCAGTGCTGGAGGAGATCGGGCTGGGATATCTGCGGCTGGGGCAGTCGGCCACTACGCTCAGCGGCGGCGAGGCGCAGCGCGTGAAGCTGGCCGCGCACCTGGCCTCCGTGCGCGCGGTGAATGCGGCGGCGAAACCTTCGCAGGCGAGCCGCGTGCTCTACATTCTGGACGAGCCGACGACGGGGTTGCACTTTGACGATGTGTCGAAGCTGCTGACGGCGTTTCGCAAATTGATTGACGGCGGCGGCTCGCTGATTGTGATCGAACACAACCTGGACGTGATCAAGAGCGCCGATTGGGTGATCGACCTGGGGCCGGAGGGCGGCGAAGAGGGCGGGCGCATTGTGGCTGAGGGCACGCCGGAAGAGATTGCGAGCAGTCTGCATTCGCACACAGGGAAGTGGCTGGCGCGGGTGCTCTAAGGCTATGACCGCGCAATTTCGTAATGATCTTGGGACGTGTGCGGGCGTGGACGCCCGCACGACAGCCGGCCTGGAGACCGGCGCTACGCTCGGGCCGTTGTAAAATCACGCAGGCTCTATACTCACACTGCAACGGCGAAGTTATTGTTTGACGAGGGTGAAGGTTTCCGACGCGAGCTGGGTTGAGCCGCTTAGAATTTCCAGCGTCCAATCGCCCGGTAGAAGTTCCCAATCATTGACGAGGCTGTAGCCGTCGAAGCTGTCTTTGACTCCGATGCGAACTTTCTGATCGTACTCATCGCGCGCGATGGGACTGGCCGCGCCGGGTTTGCGGAGCCCGGGCGGCGGATAGATGACGACGAAATGCAGCTTCGCCCTCTGGCCGACAGGCGTTCCGACGGCTTGATACTGGAAGCCGAAGTTGACGCCTTTGCGCAGCGGAATGGTACGGGTCTTTTTCGTCATGTGCAGCCTGGAGACCGCGGTAAAAGAAATGCCGTCGGCGGCGGGCTTCTTTGACGCTTGATCGTCGGCGGAGAAGATGCCGTAGTCCCGCACGCTGATACTGGTGACCTGGGGTGGGGAAGCGGGCTGCGCGCCGGGCGCGGCTGCTTTGGCGGGGGCGGCGGCCGGTTGCGCTGGATGGGCGATAGCCGGAGAGGATTGAGCAGCACTCTGCGAAGAATGTGCAAACGCTGCTTGCATGGCGAGTGCAATGAGAATGGTCGGTCCGAAGATTCGCATGTTGTCTCCAGACAGCGGCGATCAGGCCGCGGGTCTACGCTAAGTTGTTTTTAGACTTGCAGGCTAACGGGGGACGGTCGTGCAGGAAGACCAGTATAGCCGAGGTGAGGCGAGGCCTTCCAGCGCAATTTCGGGCGTGCAGGGCCAAGCAAACTGCATCCGGTGAAACGAGAGTCGAGTGTGCGGCCTTGGGCAGTGCGGGAATCAGGGAGCCTCAGGCGGGTTGAGGCGCGCGCCTTGAGAAACACCACCCGTTGCCATGCAGCCAGCATGTGGCGTCGTGCTGGTGCCAGTCCAAGCGGAGTGAGCGAACGCATGTGCCGTCGTCTCGCTTAAGCGCTTTGGCAAGTTGGCTGCTCACCGCCGGGTCGCGGGCTCCATCGAAATCGACAAAGAAGACAGAGCCGTGCAGCGTAGCCGTGAACAGATCCGCTCCTTTGCGGGTGAGGTGCGCCATGGTTCCCGGCCCACGCGTGGAGGTGAGAGGAAAAAGAAGCTTGCCATTGGTCTTGACGGCCTGGATCCAGGCGGCGAGCGGATGCGTAGCGCCGGCGCTGACGACAATGACGTCAGCAGGATTGAAGGGACCATGCGAGCCGTCGGCTTGGATGACGGTGACCTGCGGCCATGGCTCGAGCGCGGGCACTGCGCGAGCCGCGAGGGCCTCGTCGATCTCGATGGCGACGACTTTGCCACTGGGGCCGGTAAGCTCCGCAAGGATGGCGGTGTAATAGCCGGTGCCGCAGCCAAGGTGGAGAACGTGATTGCCGGGCCGCACGCTGAGGAGATCGAGATGAATGGCCCAGAGGCTGGGTTGGCCATTGTTCAGGCGCTTGGCCTCATCAAGCACAATGAGTGCGTCGCGGTAGAGGCGCCTTGGATCGGAATCCTGCGTGAACCAGGAGGTGCCGGAGCTTTGGACGATCCACGGGCCAGGTCCGACAAAGCGCTCGCGCGGCACGGCGGCGAAGGCGGCAAGGATGGCAGGCGAGGAGATGCCGTTGAGACGGCACAATTCTTCCGCATAGAAGCGCCGCACGGATTCGACGGAGCCGGCTGTGGAAGGTTGCATCGAGCTGACCAGCGCCGCTACGGAAAGCAGCTTGACGAGCGGCGCCGCCTTAAGAGCCTGTTATTAACTTTCGCGCGGGTGGCGCTGGGAGCCAATTTTTCTCAGTTCGAGGAGCGAGGAGCGCGCATACCGGGTTTCTGCTAGTGACAAGCGACAAAGAAATGAGGAAAATTGGCCCCAGCCCGAAGGGTTGCGGCGTAAATCGGGTCACACTTCGTTCTCGGCCTCGACCTTGGAACCGCCAAAGCCTTCGGCCTCCGCCTCGTCTGGCCCGATTTTCGCTCGCAACGCCACTCGTGGGAAAGTTAATAACAGGCTCTAAGCACGGATTATAGGCGGCGCGGCCTGTGCCAGTGATGGAGGTGCCAGAGGGGCAGGAAATAGCGTTAACGACATCGCTTACGGAGTTGCCAGTTGAGAGTGGAATCCGATAGAAAGGTGAATGCGGCATTGGGAATGGATTGGTTGGCGCGGGGCTGCACGAGCATGAAGGAATTGCGGGACGGGTGCGAACTGGCGTGCATGGATCATCTGCGCGGCGTGGCGGGCAGCGAGATTGAAGGACCTGGATGATGAGAAGAATATCTTTGCTGCTCGTGCTGGGCTCTTTGGCGCTGTGCGCCGTGGCGCAGGGGCGGCTGCCGATTACCGAAAAGATTGAGTGGACGTGGAGCGACCGGCCGGAGAAGCCTGTAGCCGGCCTGCCGAATGTGTTGCTGGTAGGCGATTCCATCACGCGAGGCTACTACCCAGCGGTGGCGAGCGATCTGGAGGGTGTAGCGAATGTTTATCTATTCGCCAGCTCGACCTGCAGCGGCGATCCGCGGCTGCCGGGGCAACTAAGCGATTACTTCAAGATGATGGGTGTCCATTTTGCGGCGATACACTTCAATAATGGGATGCATGGCTGGGGATACAGCGAAAAGCAATACGCCGCTGGGCTTCCGGAGATGATTGCGGCGCTGCGGACGGGAGCACCGGACGCGAAATTAATCTGGGCGAATACCACGCCCGTTCTGCACGATGCAGCGAGCGGAGCGACGAACGCGCGCATCGAGGAGCGGAATCGGCTGGCCGTGGAGTTAATGAAGCGCGACGATATTCCGATTGACGACCAGCATGCGCTGATGCTGAAACACCAGGACCTGCACGATGGCGACGTACACTTCACGAAGGAAGGGTACGCAGTGCAGGCTGAGCAAGCAGAAGCGATGATACGCGTGGCGCTGGGGAAGGGCTGAGCGATCGGGCCGGAGAAGGACGCAGGGATCTGTGCGCGCGCGGAAGAGCGCGGGACTGAAGCTCAGAGGCGTGACTGAATTCCAGATTGCGGAAGGAAGAGGATATTGTGAGCATTTCCGTCGGGCCGGCCGGGCAGGGAAACGAGCCATCGCTGGGCAATGAAGACATTGAAGCGCAATTGATTCCCGCGGGGCGGTTTCTGCCGTTCCTCGCGGTCACGGTGCTTTTCTTTCTGTGGGCGATTCCCAACAACCTGAACGACATTCTGATCAGGCAGTTCATGAAGTCGTTCAATATCAACCGGTCGAGCGCGGCAGGAATTCAGATCTGGTTTTACCTGGGCTACTTTTTGCTGGCGATTCCCGCGGGCCAGTTGATGCGGCGCTTCGGCTATAAGGCTGGCATTGTGACCGGACTTTGCCTGCTGGGCAGCGGATGCCTGCTGTTTTATCCGGCGGCGCAGGCGGGACTTTACACTTTCTTTCTGGTCGCGCAGTTTGTGATTGCCAGCGGATTGTCGTTTCTTGAGACGGGATCGAATTCGTTCATTGCGCAACTGGGGCCGACGGGGTCGAGCGAACGGCGGCTGAATCTGTCGCAGGCGTTTAATCCGCTGGGATCGATCACCGCAGGGCTGATCGGGACGGTGTTCATCTTTTCGGGAGTGCAACTAAGTGATGCGCAAGTGGCGACGATGCAAGCCGCGGGGACGTATCAGGCATACCTGCACTCCGAAACGCTGCGCGTGGTGACGCCGTACGTGGTTCTGGGGTGCATCGCGTTTTTCTGGGCGCTGCTGATCGTGCTGACCAAGTTTCCCGTGCTGGGCGGAGAGGAGCCAACGCAGAAGACTGCGGCTCCGGCACAGCACATTCGCCTGATGCAGCCGCATTTTATTTTTGCGGTGCTGGCGCAGTTTCTTTACGTAGGCGCGCAGGTAGGCACGTGGAGCTACTTCATTCCCTATGTGGAGTCGGCAACGGGCGTTGGCGACAAAGCCGCGGGCTATATGCTGACGGCTACGCTGGCTGCATTTGCTGTGGGGCGGTTCAGCTCGGCCTGGCTGATGCGGCATTTCCACGCGCGGCTGATGCTAGTAGTGTATTCAGTGATCAATGTGGCGTTGTGCACGGTCGCCGTGGTGCATCCAAGCTGGCTGGGCGTGGGCTGTTTGCTGACGACGAGCCTGTTCATGTCGATCATGTTCCCGACGATTTTTGCGCTGGGCCTGAAGGGCATGGGCGAAAAGACGAAGACCGCCGGATCGTTTCTGGTGATGGCGATTTTGGGCGGGGCCGCGCTGACGAAGGTGATGGGGATGCTTCCTGCGAAATGGGCATACGTGGTGCCGGTTGCCTGCTACATCGGGGTCGCGCTGTACGCGTGGCTGTTTGCAGAGGCCAAGGCGGGCGAAGCTGTGGCATAGAAACAGCAAGTCAGCGAGTCGGCAGGTCATCGGGACGTGATGGCGACTGAGCGAGTGTAGCCAAGCGGGGGCGTACGCGGGGTCCGTGATACATTGCTGGTGAGCCGCTGTTCCCCGTCTGAACACCTCAATCACCGTTCCCTGTACGAACAAACAGGAGCTGCCATGTTTTTACGCCGAGCTGCGTTTGTGGTTCTGTTTTTGGTCTTTTCTGTGGCCGCGAGTGCCGCTCCGCCCACTTACACTCCCCAGCATGGCACGCAAATCCTGTGGGATCGATACGGCGTGCCGCACATTTTTGCCAAGACAAATGCGGACATGTTTTATTGCTTCGGGTGGGCGCAGGCGCACGCGCATGGCGATCTGCTGCTGAGAGTTTACGGACAGTCGCGCGGGCGCGGAGCGGAGTACTTTGGGCCGGGAATCAACGACAAGAATCTGCGAACTGATCGCTGGGTGTGGACGAATGGGGTTCCCGAGCGCGCGGAAGCGTGGCTGAAAGCGCAGACGCCGGAGTTTCGCGGGTATCTGGATGCGTTTGCGGCAGGGATCAACGCGTATGCGGCCAGGCATCCGGAGGAGATTGGCGCGGCGGAAAAACAGGTGCTGCCGGTGTCGGCGCTGGATGTCGTGGAGCACGCCGAGCATTTTGTGTTTTTCGAGTTTGTGGCATCGCCGCGACTGGCTGAGCCGCCAGCAGAGAGGCGCGCAGCAGGGCTGGAGTGGCCAAAGGGCAGCGATCCGAACACGATGTTTATGCAGGACCAGGACACAGAGGATGGTTCGAACGGATGGGCGATTGCGCCTTCGCACTCGGCCAGCGGCCATGCCATGCTGCTGATGAATCCGCACCTGGCGTGGGGCGGCGAGACGACCTACTTTGAGGCGCAGTTGAGCGCGCCGGGGATCGATTTGTATGGAGCAACGCAGGTGGGGCTGCCGGTGCTGCGATTCTGCTTCAGCGATTACCACGCGATTACCAATACGGTGAACACGAGCAACGGCGCGCTGCTCTACAGGATTACCGAGAAAGACGGCGGTTACCTGTTTGACGGCGCGGTGCGGCCTTTCGATAAGTCCGAGCACACGATCAAAGTGCTGCAGCCGGACGGGAGCTTTAGCGAAGAGAGGCTCGAGGTCCTGAGCACGGTGCAGGGACCGGTTATTCGCCGCGACGACGGCGCGCCGATTGCGCTGCATGTGACAGGGCTGGACCATCCCTACATGCTGGAGCAGATTTGGAAGATGGACACGGCGCATACGCTCGGGGAGTTTCAGGCGCAGATGCGGCGGCTGCAATACCCGACTTACAACATCATGTATGCGGATCGTGACGGGCATATCGAGTATCTGTTCAACGAGGAGGTTCCCCGGCGCGGCGAGGGCGACTTTGCGTTCTGGCAGCGGCCGGTGCCGGGCGACACATCGAAGCTGCTGCCTGACGGATATTTGAGCTACGACGAACTGCCGAGGATTGTCGACCCGGCGAGCGGCTATGTGCAGAACAGCAACGAACCGCCGTGGGACGCGGCGTGGCCCACGATGATCGAGAAGGCAGACTATCTACCGTATGTGTCGAATACATTTCCGGCGTTCCGGCCCGACCGCGGGCTGCGCATGCTGTCAGAAGACAAGAAGATCAGTTTCGACATGCTGCTGGACAAGAAGTATTCGACGCACATGGAGCTGGCTGACAGGCTGCTGCCCGATTTGCTTGACGCCGTGGACAAATATGGCAGCGATCGCGCGAAGCAGGCAGCGGCAGTGCTGAGGAATTGGAATCGCGATGCCGAGGCAGACAGCAAGGGCGCGCTGCTGTTTTACACCTGGGCGCAGAAGTTTGTAAATCCGGCGGTGAGCGTTGCCGTGCCGGGGGGAATGCGGAATTTTGCGGTTCCCTACGATATAAATGAGCCGTTAACCACGCCACGGGGACTGAAGGATCCGAAGGAAGCAGCGGAGATGCTGGATGAAGCTGCCGCAGAGACGGAGAAGACCTATGGCGCGATGGATACGCCGTGGGGGAAGGTGATGCGCATCCAGCTGAACAACCAAAGCGATGGAGACATTGCGGCGGTGCGCGGCCCGGCGTTGAACGGCGTGGACCTGCCGGGAAATGGCGGCTATGGAAACCTGGGCATCATTCGCGTATTGACCTACGGGCCCATGGTGGACGGAACAAAGACGCCCATTCATGGAGACGGGTTTACGCTGGCGGTAGAGTTCACGCCGGTGATTCACGCCAAGGTGCTGCTGTCGTACGGGGACTCGTCGCAGCCGGGCTCACCGCATCACACCGACCAGTTGCACCTTGTGGCGGCGAAGCAGTGGCGCGACGTGTGGCGCACCCGGAGCGAGATTGAAGCGAACCTGGAGAGCAGGGACGTGTTTTGAGCCTCTGGCCGTTTGATTTCGAATCTGAAGATCGTGAATCCCAGTTCTCAAAATCGAGACCTGGGGCACTCCTTTGGGTAAAAAAACTCAGCGGCCGGCGACCTGACCTACTGGGCTGTCGCTCCCGCGAAGATGCGCCGTTCCTGCGTTATGTCTCTGCGACCACGGGGTTGACGAGCGAGCCGAGTCCTTCCAATGTGACCGTGACTGATTCACCGGGGCGGAGCCAGCGCTGCGGGGTGCGGCCCATGCCGACGCCCGCGGGAGTTCCTGTGGAGATGACGTCGCCGGGGAGCAGCGGGGTAATGGATGAGATGTACTCGATGAGCTCGGGAATTTTGAAGATCAGCTCGCGGGTGTTGGAGTTCTGCAGAACCTCGCCATCGATGCTGAGGCTGATGGCGAGCGTGTGCGGGTCGGCGATCTGGCCGACGGGCACGATCGCTGGTCCCATGGGACAAAAAGTGGGATAGCTCTTGGCTAACGACCACTGCGACGTGGCGCGCTGGACGTCGCGCGCGCTTACGTCGTTGACGATGGTGTAGCCGTATACATGGTCGTGCCATGCGGAAGCGGGAATGCGGTAGCCGCCTTTGCCAATGACTACGGCCAATTCGGCCTCGTAGTCAGGCTCGGTTGAGTTCTTGGGCAGCTTGATGGAGTCGCCGGGACCGATGATGGCGGTAGACATTTTGAAAAAAACGACGGGAGCGGAGGGCAGAGCCATCTTGGCCTCGGCTGCGTGGTCACGATAGTTGAGCCCGATGCCCAAGATGCGCGGCGGGTTGGCGAGCGGCGCATGCAGGCGGACATCGCTCAGTTTGTGACTGCGATAGGCTCCGGGTTCGTCGATCCAGGTGAGGCCGGCGGTGATGGCGGCGAGCGCGTCAACATAACCGGCAGAGGTGAGATCGACAACCAGGGCGGCTTCTTCAACGAGAGCTCCGGGAAGGATCCTTCCCCCCGCAACGGAGAACCTGACAAGCTTCATGGATTACCTCCAATGTGGCGATCTAAATGGCGCAAAGCGCCTGGGTTATGCAGCGGTCCATCCGCCGTCGATGGTGAGCAACGATCCACTGACGAATGCAGCTTCGTCCGATGCGAGATAGCGAATAGCGGACGCCACTTCTTCGGGGCGGCCGAGGCGTCCGACAGGCTGGCGCGCGCGAAGTTCGGCGCGCATCTCTTCCTTGTTGTGTTTGTGGAATTTTTCGAGGTAACCCTCGACGAACGGAGTTTGCACGGTGCCGGGGCAGACGGCGTTGACGCGCAGCGTCTTTGGGTATTCGACGGCCAACTGGCGTGTCATAGCGACAATTGCGCCTTTGGTTGTGCAGTAGGCGAAGCGCTGCTTGATGCCGACGAGGCCGGAGACGGATGCGACGTTGACGATGGCGCCGACGGCCTCGTGATGATCGCGCGCGGCGAGCAGGAGCGGCAAAAACGCGCGCGTGACGAGGTAGACGGAGCGGACGTTGACGTTGATGAGGCGGTCGAAGTCTTCAGGCTCGGTGGTCTCGATGGAGCCGACGTGGCCGATGCCCGCATTGTTGACTAGGATGTCGAGCTGAGCGAATTGTGCAAGGGCCGAGGCGATGGAATTGGGGCTGGTTACGTCGAGGTGGAGTGCGTGCGCGGACGGGATGGTGGCTGCGAGGGTCTCGGAGGCTGGAAGATTGATGTCGGCAATCCAGACTTCGGCGCCGGCGCGGGCGAGTTCGTTTACGGTGGCTTCGCCAATGCCGCTGGCGCCACCGGTGACGAGTGCGATGCGACCGTCGAGGCGGTAGGGCGCGGGCGCGGAGTGTGCGGACGAATCAGTCATTGTGAGAGCTTGCGCGGTGAAGGTCTGAACAAGGTTCGAGCGAAGAGGCGGCTTAATCGAGCAAGTTCGATATCAAGGGGCCCGGGATCGAGATCCTCGGGCCTGGGCCGCGAGCTGGGTGCGTGGCCCAAGCCGAGAATGATAACTCCCTAGTATGGACCCGTTAGGAGAGGCGGCGCATTAAGTTTTTCGCGCAGCGTCCATAACTTTCAAATAGGCGCGGGCGGTCTCGGTGATGGTCTCGGGATGTCCGGCGTCGATGGCGGCGAGATTGACAAGATCGCTGCCCACGCCGAGGGCGCGCGCGCCGGCCTTGATAAAGCTTTCGGCCGTTTGCAGAGTGACACCGCCGGTGGGAATGATTTTGAGCTGCGGAAATGGCGCCAGCAGCGACTTGAGGTAGCTTGCGCCTCCCAGGGCGGAGCAGGGGAAGATTTTTACGTAGTCGGCACCGGCATTCCAAGCAGTGATTGCCTCGGTGGGTGTGAGGGCGCCGGGGCACGAAATTTTTTTATTGGTTTTGGTTGTGTGTATCACCTCTGGATGCAAACTGGGACTGACGACGAACTCAGCGCCGGCATCGATCGTGGCCTGAGCCTGATCGGCAGTGGTTACGGTGCCGGAACCGAGCAGAAGGTCCTTCGGACTGTACTGGTTTCGGAGTTGCTTGAGAAGGTCAATCGCGCCGGGAACGGTCATGGTGACTTCGACGATGGTGACGCCGCCGGCGATCATGGCTTCGACAACGGCACGGCCCTGGGCGACGCTTTTGGCGCGCAAAACGGGGATGAGCCCGACGCGCTCGATGATTTGCTGGGTGGATTCGGACATTCGTTTGTCCCTCGGGGGCTAAAGCCCATTCTCAAATTGGTATTTCACGTACGGGCTAAAGCCCGTACCCTTCAAGCTAAAGCCTGTACGCTTCAGCAATTGGTCAGCGCGTTAGTGAGTCAGCGCGCGATGCGCGCCGATCCGCCTTTGATGGCGCGTTCGACTTCGGTCAGCGTGGCCATGCTGGTGTCGCCGGGAGTGGTCATAGCAAGCGCGCCGTGGGCTACGCCGCACTTTACGGCCCACTCGATGCCTTTGCCGGCGAGCAGACCATAGATGAGGCCGGAAGCGAAACTGTCTCCTCCGCCGACGCGGTCGAGAATGTCGATTTCGCGCTGGGGGACGTGAACGATTTTGTCCTCGTAAAGCGCTATGGCGCCCCAGGCGTTGCGGCTGGCGGTTTGGGCGGTGCGCAGCGTGCTGGCCACGAGCTTCAGGTTGGGATAGGCCGCGGCGACCTCGCGCAGCATTTCTTCGTAACCGGCGATGGGCAACTCGGCAAAGTCCTCGCTGACGCCCTTGATGGCGATGCCCAGCATGGCAGAGAAATCTTCTTCATTGCCGAGCAGCACGTCGACTTTGCGGACGATGTCGCGATTCACCTCCTGCGCCTTGGCCTTGCCGCCGATCGACTTCCAAAGCGAATCGCGAAAGTTGAGGTCGTAGGAGATGGGCGTAGTGTATTTGCGCGCGGCATCCATGGCTTCGACGGCCACCTGGGCGGTTGACTCGGAGAGTGCCGCGAAGATGCCGCCGGTGTGCAGCCAACGGGAGCCGTTTGATGGCCCAAAGATCGACTCCCAATCGAAATCGCCGGTCTTGACCTGGCTGATGGCGGTGTGGCCGCGATCGGAGCAGCCTACAGCGGCGCGCATGCCGTAGCCGCGCTCAGTAAAGTTGAGGCCGTTGCGAACGGTCCGGCCCACGCCGTCATAAGGAACCCAGCGGATGAGCGAGGTATCGACGCCGCCCTGCAGGATGAAGTCCTCGACGAGGCGGCCAACGGGATTGTCGGCGAGAGCGGTAGCGACCGCGGTGCGCAGGCCGAAGCAGCGGCGCAGGCCGCGGGCCACGTTGTATTCGCCGCCACCCTCCCACACCTGAAACTGGCGTGCGGTGTGGATGCGGCCCTCGCCGGGATCGAGCCGGAGCATGACTTCACCCAGGCTCAGGCAGTCCCAGGAGCGCTTGGAATCGGGTATCAAGAGTGTGTTCATGGTCAATGAATAATTTACAGCAATTGGTGAGTTGCTGTGGCGTTTCCGGCCGCAGCGCAGGGTCGCCGCTCCCTGGGGTCGCGTCGACTTAAGTGGAGCGGCTTCAGGTTGCGGTGACTCAGGAATTGCGATCGCGCACCGGGGCTGCGGCGGTCTGTGAGGCGACCCGAAGCGGGACCGCGGCGTGAGCAATCATTTACGCTAAGTGTGTTCACAATTTGCTGAGCGGAGCCGAGGTTTGTGACGGCTGCAAATGGGCAGAAGCGGCGGCTGAAATGGCCAGCAGGAGGGTAGATTGACGGGGCGGGGGCTTTTTGACTTGAGCGGGCGCGTTGCGGTGGTGGTTGGCGGAACGACCGGCCTGGGCCGCGAGATTGCGCTGGGATTTGCGGCAGCCGGAGCGGATGTTGTGGCGACGTCGCGGCGCCAGGAACAAGTGAATGCGATCGCCGCAGAGATTGAGGCGCTGGGCCGTCGCACACTGCGCGTTGCGAGCGATGTGCTGGATCGGAGTTCCATCCAGCAGGTGCACGACGCGGCGATCGGGGCCTACGGCAAAGTAGACATCCTGGTGAATGGGGCCGGCCTAACGAAAAAGATGCCGACGCTCGAAGCGGATGAGGCGGATTGGTCGAAGATTCTCGAGACCAATTTGACAGGAACTTTGCGCGGATGCCAGATTTTTGGCAGTTCGATGGTCGCGGCGAAGTATGGACGCATCATCAATATTTCGTCGATGACGGCGTTTCGCGGCTTTTATCAGGTTGCTCCGTATGCGGCGAGCAAGAGTGCTGTGACTTCGCTGACCAAGACGCTGGCGATCGAGTTGGCCGAGAAAGGGGTGAACGTAAATGCGCTGGTGCCGGGCCTGTTTCCAACCGACATGAGTCTGCCGCTGATCGAGGGCACGCCGCGCGGGGACGAGATGTTGATGCGCACGCCGATGCACCGGTTTGGAAAGGGACAGGAGATCGTGGGTCCGGCGATTTTTCTGGCGTCGGAGGCGGCGTCGTTTATCACCGGCCAGGTGGTTGTGGTGGATGGCGGGTATTTGGAGAGTGGAGTGAACTGCTGAAGGCAGGGAACAAGGGAATCGGGAGCAGGGAGTAGCAAGCCAGGGAACTCACGTGAAAGGGAAGCGATGGCGGTAGGGCGCAAGCTGCGCATGGGGATGGTGGGCGGAGGGCCGGGCGCGTTTATCGGCCCGGTGCACCGCATCGCGGCCGAGATGGATGGAAGAATCGAGCTGGTTGCGGGCGCGTTTTCGCAGTCGGCTGAGCGCTCGCGCGAGGCGGGAGTCAGTTTTCGGATTGATCCCTCGCGCGCCTATGCGGATTACCGGCAGATGATTGAGGCGGAGCGCAAGCGGACGGATGGAATCGATTTTGTTGCGATTGTGACGCCGAATTATGTGCACCTGCCCGTGGCGCTGGCTGCGCTGGATGCCGGGATTCCGGTGATGAGCGACAAGCCTGCGACAGCGAGCTATGAAGAAGCGCTCAAGCTGGAGGCTGCGGTGGCAAAATCGGGGCTGCCCTACGGTTTGACGCACACCTACGCCGGCTACCAGATGGTGCGCGAGGCGCGGGCGATGTGCGCGGCGGGCAAGCTGGGCAAGATTCGCAAAGTTGCGGTCGAGTATTTTCAGGGATGGCTGAGCCGGCCGCTTGAGACGACGGGTCACAAGCAGGCGGAGTGGCGGGCCGATCCGGCGCGCAGCGGTGCGGGCGGCGCCATTGGCGATATTGGCACCCATGCGTTTCATCTGCTGGAGTACATCAGCGGGCTGCGAGTAACCGAGATCAATGCCACGCTGCGCACAGTGGTGCCGGGCCGCAAACTCGACGACGATTGCAATGCATTTTTGCGCATGAGCAACGGCTCGGGCGGAACGCTGGCCTGTTCGCAGGTGGCGGCGGGCGAGATCAACGAGGTGCGGCTCGGAATTTATGGCGAATTGGGATCGCTCAAGTGGCGGCAGCAGGATCCGAACAGGCTGATCGTGCAGTGGCTCGACAAGCCGGAGGAGATTTATCACGCGGCGGCGGGTTACCTGAGCAGCGATGCGCGGGCAGTGGCGCGCGTGCCGTCGGGCCATCCTGAGGGATATCTGGAGGCCTTTGCGGTGCTTTATCGGGAGTTTGCGGAGGCGTTGATCGCGTGGAAGCAGGGAAGTGCGAATGCGCTGCCGGCGACATTACCGGGGATTGAGGCGGGCGTGCGCGGCATGCGATTTATTGAGCGCGCGATTGAGAGCAACGGCAAAGAAGGTTGGGTGGAGTTTTAGAGACAGCTATTAGATTTTAGCCGTTAGCCTCCTAATGCGAGGACGAAGCGCATCGGCGGACAAACGACGGCGGGCAAGACACGAGAGACTCGATGCGCCTGCTATACTTCCCTGCGTTCCTGAACGAAACAAATTTCTCTGTGGGGTGATGATGCGAGTGCGGTGGATGGTCTTGGTTTTGCTGGGATCTGTGTGCGACGTGGGAGCTGCGCAGCAAATGAAGCATCCCGGCGTGCTGGTGAGTCGGGAGCAACTGAATTTCATCAAGCGGCAGGTAAAGGCGAAGCAGGAGCCGATCTACGGCGAGTTTCAAAAGGCCGTCGCCAGCCCGTACGCCGCGCTGGATTACAAGATAGTGGGGCCGCCCTCTACCGGAATCATTGAATGCGGGTCGTATTCCAGGCCGGACCATGGTTGCCATGCCGAAAACGCCGACGCCACCGCAGCCTACCTGCAGTCGGTGTTGTGGTGGATCACCGGCGACCGTCGCTACGCCGCCAACTCCATCCGCATTATGAATGCTTACAGCCATCAGTTGAAGGGGTACACGCTCAGCAATGCACCGCTGCAGGCGGCGTGGTCAGCGGAGGTGTGGCCAAGGGCGGCGGAGATTATCCGATACAGCCATGCGGGATGGAAGTCCGAGGATATTCAGGCGTTCAGCGACATGCTTACCAAGTTGAATCTGCCGCTCATCCACGATGGCTCCCCAAAGAACGGCAATTGGGAGCTGAGCATGATTGAAGGCATGATGGGCATCGCGGTCTTTACCAACGACCGCGGGCTGCTACGCTATGCGGAGATGATGTGGCACGAGCGCGTGCCGGCGTACTTCTACAATTACAAGCTCGACGGCGATCATCCGAAACCTCTTCCGCGCGGCACCGACCGGACCACGTGGAATGGAGCATCGGTATTTGACGCGAGCACCAGTGGTATTGCGCAGGAGACGTGCCGCGATTTGGGGCACACGGGCTATGGCATCTCTGCAACCCTGAATGCGGCCGAGACCGCACACATCCAAGGGGACAAGCTCTACGAGAGCGAGCAGACCCGGCTGATGACGGCGATGGAATTCGACGCCCATTTGCTGGCAAGAAAGGAACCAGTGCCGAAAGCAGTGTGCGGCGGAAGAATCCGCTACGGAGATGGATACACGCTGGGCATTGGGTACAACGAGTACCACAATCGCCTGGGCCAGTCGATGCCCGAGACGCGGGACTGGCTGGATCACGCTTTAACGGTTCAGGTGCCGGTTGACTTTCATAACACGATCTTCGAGTTGTTGACGCACGGCGAAGACGCGAACGGGAAGGGAACCGATTTGTCAGCGGCTCCATAGATAGCGTGCGGTGAGGAGTGATTGATGAAGACGATCAAGGGTCCGGCGATTTTTCTTGCGCAGTTTGCCGGCGATGCAGCGCCCTACAACACGCTGGAAGGCATGGCGGGATGGGCGGCGGGGCACGGCTATGCCGGCATCCAGATTCCGAGTTGGGATCGCAGGCTGTTCGACCTTGAGCGCGCCGCAGAGAGCCAGGCATATTGTGACGAAGTGAAGGGCGTGGCCGCGCGAGCTGGACTGGCGGTGACGGAGCTTTCGACGCATTTGCAAGGGCAGCTAGTGGCGAGCCATCCGGCCTTTGACACGCTGCTGGACGCTTTTGCGCCGGTGCCGCTTGCGGGCGACGCGAAGGCCAAATCGGCATGGGCGGTGCAGCAATTGCTATGGGCGGTAAAAGCGAGCCACAACCTCGGCTTGGCGGCGCATGCGACATTTTCTGGCGCGCTGGCGTGGCCGTTTTTCTATCCGTGGCCGCAGCGACCGGCGGGGCTGATCGACGAAGCTTTTGCCGAATTGGGACGGCGATGGCTGCCGATCCTGAATGCTTTTGACGAGGCTGGCGTGGATGTTTGCTTCGAGCTGCATCCGGGCGAGGACCTGCACGATGGCGTGACCTTTGAGCGATTTCTTGCGGCTGTTGGCGATCATCCGCGCGCAAACATTCTCTATGACCCGAGCCACATGGTTTTGCAGCAGATGGATTACCTGGTTTTTCTCGATATTTATCATGAGCGCGTGCGTGCGTTTCACGTGAAGGACGCGGAGTTCAGGCCGAGCGGGCGGTCGGGTGTCTACGGCGGGTATCAGGATTGGATCGACAGGCCGGGGCGGTTCCGCTCACTTGGCGACGGACAGATCGATTTTGGGCAGGTGTTCAGCAAGATGGCACAGTACGACTATCCGGGATGGGCGGTGGTGGAGTGGGAGTGCTGCATCAAGCATCCCGAAGTGGGCGCAGTGGAGGGTGCGAAGTTTGTGCGCGACCATATCATTCGCGTGACCGACCGGGCGTTTGATGATTTTGCTGGAGGCGGTGCGGACGCGAAGAGGAATCGGAGGATCCTGGGGTTGTAGGTTTCATACGGACTTATTTCGACGCTGACGTGTAAGGAAGTGCGGGCGTGGACGCCCGCACGACAGTCGGTTAAGAGACCGGCGCTACAAAGATATTTCGGTCACACCTTCTAGCGGAGAGGGCGTTTTTCCCGGCGCGACGATTCCATATTTCAAATCGAGGAAGTGCTGCAAAGCGTCGGGAAGAAGCGCGGACAATTCCTGCCAGGTGAGAACCTTCAATCGTGTGCGCATCTCAGCGCCTTTGACGGCTGCCATGACCTCGAACCACTCTTCGCGCAGGTCGGGGCGGCGCTCGTCGTGGATGACGCAGAAGCTGCAATCTGCAGCGTGAGCGGCAAGCACGCTGCGGATGAGCTGATAGCTCGCGTAGCCCTCATCGCCGGGCGCGCGAAAAGTCGTGTCGATGGGGGCGAAGGAATCGGGATCGCCAATGATGCTCTCCAACTCCTGCGACGTGTTCTCAGGAAACTCGCTGGCCCGCATCCACCGAGTAGTAGGGATTTCGACGCGAGGAAGCAGGCCGCGATCAAAGACGGCGTCGAAGTCTCGATAGGATTCAACAATTGCTGCGGCGCGCGTTTGAAAGCTGACTTCGGTCAGCTTGGCTTCGACCAGCAACGAGCCGAAGCGCATGTCTACTTCGGTGCGGTCAACCCTGGTGCAGCCGAGGCGGCCATTGGCAAGCGGGACGCGGGCCTTCCAGCCGAAAATCTGGGCCACATCTTCTTCGACGCCGAGCATCCTGCGTACGGCCGCCGATTCCGCGACTCCCGGCGTGCAAAAGATATTCATCAGCAGCGCGTCGGAACTCATGGAGGAGTCAAGCTCGCGCCAGCGACGCGCGGGATCGAGCAGCGGCTTGGGCAGTGAGCGCGCAGCCTGCGCATGGACTTTATCGAAGCGCCGCATCCACTCCGGGTTTGCCGTGATGGCGGAATATGCGGGACGGAAGAAATTGCCGTGGCGGCCTTGCTGCGGTGCGTAGACGATGACCGGAGCGCTGCCGTAACTTTCAACGTGGGCGTGCCCGCGCGCGTAGGCACGATTGCGGGCGGCCAGCTCGAGCCGGAGCTGAGCCGCAAAAAGAGCAGTCGAGCGGGCCATCTGAAGATCAGACTACTCCCACTGGAGAAGAAAATGCCTTCCGGCGAGAGTTCGCCGGAAGGCTAATGGTGCTGGGCCAGGATTGCGCGGTGGAGTCAATCAGCGTTGGCGGGTGAGGCCAAACTGGAAGCTGATCATAATCGAGCGGCCGGCCGCCTTTTCGATGGAGTCAGCCCAGCTCGGGCTATAGAGCTGAAGGCTCTTCGTAACCTTGGTTCCGGTGACACCGTAATAGACAGAGCCGTCGTTCGCAGGGCTGTTGGCAACGATGCTGTGGTCGTCAAAGAGGTTATCGATGCTGAGCTTAATCTTCGAGCCGGCGAACATCGAGCGATTCACATTGTAGTTCACGAAGATGTTGCTCATCCAGAACGGCACCAGGGGAACAGTCTGGTAAAAGGTTTTGATATTGTTCCAGCGTGAGCCGATGCGCTTGCCGAATGCGCCGAAGTCGAGACCACTCTGCTGATAGGTCATGCCCACTGACTCGGTGTCGTGTGGGGCGTTGGATACCCATGCTTCGGGAGTTGGAGCAACAGCGGGAGTAATCGTAGTCCCCGAATTCGGGTCAATGACAGCAGGCGACCCGCTGGTGGCTTCATACTTTGCGCCCCCGTAAGTACCGTTGGCGTTGAAACTCAGAGCGTGGGTCACAGCGTAGTTACCCTCCGCCTCGAAACCGATGGTATCGGAGTCGGGCGTGGCATAAAAATAAGTCATCCCGTAGTCCGGATTTACAGTCGAGTTGCCGCCTGTCGTGTCGGTGTAGGTGGAGTAGGAGTTCATGAAGTGGATGTAATAGACATCGGCGTCGAAGGCGACGCGAGGCAGCTTGACCACAGTACCACCCTGATAAGTGTCAGCAATGGTTGGCGGGGGAGTGACCGCGGTCTCGGCGCCCTGAGTGTCGAAGACGGAACTGAAGGGGGCGATGCTTCCGCGGCCGTACTGACCGTAGACCGACGCGTTGGGTGTGACGCGATAATTGGCTTCAACGGAGGGCAGCAGCGAGTTGTAATTCTGGGCGTGCACAGTGGTCGCAGTGCAGCTTGATGCCAAAGTGCCGGTGGTGGTGGGGCATGTGAGCTGGCCGATCGTATGACCATCGGCGTACTGGTTCAGCCACATACGGAAAAATGCGTCCTTGAGTCCGACGGTGAGCGTCAAGTCAGGAATGGAAACCAACTGGAACTCGACATAGGGCTGGACCGCGTGAGTAAAGAAATGCTCGTGGAACTTAATGTCGTTGAGGTAGGGCGAATCAACCCAGGTGAGGGGGTCGGTGTAGATCTGATAGCGCAGCGTGTTGGTGAGTTCATACCAGCTTCCCGTGCGGAAGACGCCCCATTTCGTCGCATAGCTGAGGGCCGCAATCTCGCCGCCGCGGGCATACTGGTTCATCTTATCGACGCCCGTCGGAGTTGTGCCGACTTTCCAGCCTGGCTGGTCAGTGCCGCCAACCGTTTCTTCGATAGGGTTGGAGATTCCCAGTGCGGGGTTGGTATCCAAATCGTTGTCCGTGTTGTTCTGATAGTGCTGGTGGTTCGAATAACCGTAGGTATAGGTCTTGCTGTCGAGCCTCCATTTCGAGCCGAAGTCGTGGTCAAAGTCAATGACGTCGAAGAACGATTGCACTTGATAGACCGAGTAGCGCCAGAACTGCGCATTGGGCTTGCCGTCCGGATTGACCGCATTGTTTTCGTATAGATAGTTGTCGCCGTGATCAAAGAGCTGGCGCCGCGATGGATCGTTGTTGGTAAAGGCGTTGAGGATGATGTTGGTGCCGATGACGCTGAGGCGTGTCCGATCACTGAACTTGTAGTCGAACTTGGCGGTGATGGCCTCGTCCTGCTTGGGCGAAAAGGTCTGGTAGCCATCCGAGCTCTGATAGTCACCATTGATCCAGAAGTGGGCCTTGCCGTGTAGAAAGGCGCCGGAGTTGATGTCGCCAAGGAACTGTTTGGTGTTCCAGGAGCCGTAAGTCACTTCGCCGCGCACATGGGCCTCGTCACTCAACTGAGGCGAGAAGAAGTGAATTGTTCCGCCGAAGTTGGAGGTGCCTATATCGGAGGCGGTACCGGGGCTGCGGTCAAAGTCAACATGGCCTATGGCCGCAGCAGGAATGTAAGCCCACGAGTGGTGGCTGGGATCATTCGAATCGTTGAAAGGAACACCGTCCCATGTCATCGAGTAGTCGTCGTCGACGAAGCCGCGGAAGTAGATTTTGGCCTGGCCGTTGCCGATGCCGTTGGTGTTGAAGCTGACGGTACCGGGAGCGGCCTGAATGATGTCGGCGAAATCCGTCACTGGCGACGTGTACTCAGCGACATAGTTGCTGGTGATTTCAGTACGGGCTGACCCGGCGTCGAGGAGCGACTTCACGGGTGCAAGTTCAGCTGCGAGAGAAGTATCAGCTTCGGCCTCAACGGTGACCTCCTGGGAGACTGAAGCAACGGTGAGCGTGGCGGGAAAGCTGGCATTTGAGCCTGCGGAGACAGTGACAGGATCCTGAATTGTCGAGAATCCTGAGGCAGAAACCTCAATGGTGTAAGAGCCGGCGGGAATGCCGGTCAGATCGAATTTGCCGTCAGCGCTGGAGAGCACCGTGTGAACGACGCGGGACCCGGAGATGGCAGCTATGTTCGCGCCCTGGATGGCGTGGCCGCTCTGGTCCACGACTGTTCCGTGAATCTCGCCCGTGCTGTTTTGTGAGTGCAAACGGCTGATGCCCGCAGAGAGAACGAGCAGGCACACAATGACGCTAATGGCCGAAGGCCATTTTGATGTTGAATTGTGAGTCACACTTGCCTCCAAAATGAATGGAATTGTTGATGGGAGGGGAAGAACCTTCACCGAGGATCGTTTTGACTCTATGGAGAAAATGTGAATATTTATTTACAAATTGGTTAAAAATTGAACAGGTGCAGAAATCTGCTCATGCGGCGGCGCGTTGCAAGAAGCCGTCAAGCCAATTCCAATGCAAATGCATATTTCGCTGGGCAGCCCCCGTAGAAACGAAGCATCAAAGAAGAGAGCTAGTGCGTAAGGGCGGGGCTAAGGTGCGCCTGTGGTGCGGCAAATCAGGTGAGCACGGGCGTATCGGCCACGCCGGCCACGCCAAAGACGCGGCGGTAACGCTCGGCTTCGATGGGGTCGCCCATGGCCTTTGAGTAGTTGTCAGAGAGTTTGACGGCTGGCCTTCCTTCGACTTCAGTCAGCTTGCAGACCAGGCCGATAGGGTTGAATCCGTCGTTGCCCTGGGGATTGCAGTTTCGGAAGTCATTGGTGAGCAGAGTGCCCCAACCGGCACTGAAGCGAATGCGGCGCTCGGGAATCCAGCGGGTTGCGTCGCGAAAATCGCTGGCCGACCGGAAGTCGTCGGGCGATGCGCCGTTAAGCAAAGTGCCGGCAAAGTAGGCGTGAAGGCCGAGAATCTGTTCCACGTCGAGTGCGTCGCTGGCGATGAGTCGTTTGTAGCGCGGGTCGCGCTCATGGCGCTCAAGCCAGGTGATGTATTCATCGCCTGCCACATAGGCATCCTTGCTGTCGATGCGCTGGCCGGTCCAGTTCGCCACCCAGGCGGGCGCGCCGCGCAGAAATTGCGTGGTGCCGAAGGTGTCGGGCAGCAGGATGAGCAGCTCGCCTTGATAACTCTTCTGCCACATCTCCAACAGCCGAAATTGTGCGGTGCGAAGTTCCTCGTCGTCGCGGGCAAGGGCGGCCATGGCCATGGGCAGTTCATGGCCGTTGGTACCGATGGACTCAAGGTCATGCTTGTAAGCAAGGAATGCATTGGAGGTGCCGGTAAAACCTTCGCCGAGCGTGTCG
>CAWJBE010000006.1:0-26351 GCA_963841095.1 uncultured Acidobacteriaceae bacterium | reverse complement strand
GCCCCCCCCCCCCCCCCCCCCCCCCCCCGCCCCCCCCCTCCTCCTCCTGCCGCCGCCAGCGCCGCGCCCCCCCCCCCCCCCCCCCCCCCCCCCCCCCCCCTCTCTCTCTCTCTCTCTCTCTCTCCCTCTCTCTCTCTCTCTCTCTCTCCTCTCTCCTCTCTCTCTCTCTCTCCCCCCCCCCCCCCCCCCCCCCCCCCCCCCCCCCCCCCCCCCCCTCTCTCTCTCTCTCTCTCTCTCCCCCCCCCCCCCCCCCCCCCCCCCCCCCCCCCTCTCTCTCTCTCTCTCTCTCTCTCTCTCTCTCTCTCTCTCTCTCTCTCTCTCTCTCTCTCTCTCACGAGTCCGCACGTCCCTTAGTCTCTATGTCCCTTGTCCCTTAGTCCCCGCTTTTCTCCCGTGGCTCGCCAGCAACCCTTCCAGTTCTTCCTTGAACTCCCGCACATCCTTGAAGTCCCTGTACACGCTCGCAAACCGGATATACGCCACCGTGTCCAGCCCCTTCAAGTGCTCCATAATCAATTCGCCTACTTCGGACGTCGTCCGCTCACGTTCCGGAGCATCCACAAGAAACGTCTCCGTCGCGTCCACAATTCTTTCAAGTTGGACTGACGACACCGGCCGCTTCTCGCACGCGCGCAGCAGTCCGTTCAGCACCTTCTGCCGGTCAAAGCGCTCCCGACGCCCGTCCTTCTTCACCACCATGTAAGGGATTTCATCGATCCGCTCATACGTCGTAAAGCGCCGGTTGCAGCGCTCACACTCTCGCCGTCGCCGGATCGAGTCGGCCTCTTTGCTTTCGCGCGAGTCCACCACTCGGTCCTGCCCGAAACCGCAATACGGACACTTCATGCTATGGCCGATTTTACGGCATCCGTGCGCCCCTCAAGCGGTGGAACTGTGCCCCGAGCACTGCATCACGCCCATAAACCGGGCCCACGGTCCCACCGCCTCGCGGTATTGGTACGCCATGATTCGCGAAATCTGGTGCAGGTGCGTCAAATCATGCGCCGCCCACGTCGCCAGCAACTCCCGCAGTGTCACTGTTCCCAACGCCGGGTGCCTTCCGCGACGATTCATATCCTCCGGTGTCAGATTCATGGCGCGCAGCTCATACAGCCCCGTCGTCCGCGCCTGTGCGAACTCATCGAGCAGTTGCCCCAGCGTTTTGCCCTGGCTGTAGCGCACATGCCCTTCGCGATCGAAAGGCGCAAAAGTTTCCGCCTCGCCCGATTGCAGAATCATCTTCGTCCGCGGCAACCAATCCTCGTGTTCGCCGTGAATCAGGTGCGCTACAACCGTCCGCACGCTCCAGGTGTTCCCGCCTTCGTTGCTCTTTGTCCACGCATCGGGCAAATCGCGCAGCAGTGCATCCAGCGTGGCCGGTGTTCGCGTAAGCAGCGCAATCGTGTGCTCCAGATCCTGTTTCATCGTTTCCCTCGGGTCGGCATCTTTCTCTCGCGAATCATGATTCTATCCGTCGCGATTCACACATGTCATGAAAGCGAGACCTTCGATGGCACGACAAATTCGCTTTTCTTCTGGCGCCTCGCGCTGCCATTACTGCGCCGCGACGTTCCACGCTCTACCGCGACTCCGGCAACAATGCTTTGTTTGCGCCCGCCGCTCCGTCCATCTTCGTCTTCATCTCTCCCCGGTAGCGCGGCAAGCTCTCCGGATAGTTCTTCTGCAGAAAATCAATCAGCTTCTCCCGCACCAGGCAGCGCAAATCCCACGCGTCGTTGGAATCCCGCGCATCGATCAATGCGCGCAGCTCCACGGTCGAGCGATCGGCGTCGGTCACCTGGATAGCGCAAACCTTCCCCGCCCACAGCTTCGTCGATTCGCAAATCCGGCGCAGCTCCGCGCGCACCGCGTCCACCGGAACCGTGTAGTCGGCGTAGACGTAGGTGTAGCCGAGCAAGTCGGCGCTGGTGCGCGTCCAGTTCTCAAATGAGTTTTCAAGGAAGTACGAAAGCGGAATCACCAACCGCCTCAGGTCCCAGATGCGCAATACCACATACATGGTCCCAATCTCTTCGATCCATCCCCACTCCCCCTGGATCACCACCACGTCCCCCATCCTGAAGGGCTGGGCGAAGGCGATCTGCACGCCGGCAATCAGATTCGTGAGCGTGCCCTTCATGGCCATGCCGACGATCAGGCTGGCCAGGCCCGCCGATGCCAGAATGCTCACGCCGATGTGTTTGATCGCGGGAATGGTCATCAGCATAATCGACAGCGCGACCACCGACACCAGAATCACCACGATGTGATGCATCATCTGGAACTGCGTCTGGATGCGCCGCGCCACCAGGTTGTCGGCCACATCCACGCGATATCGATTGGCAAGAATGTCTGAAGCCAGGTCCACCAGCAGGATGCAGAGCCACGCAACAGCGCCAATCAGCCCGATCCCCGTAATGTGTTCCAGGGCCGACATCAGTGCCGGCGGCAACGACAGGCTCGGCAAAATCGCAAGCACCGCCGCCAGCGGCAATATCCATAACGACGGGCCCCGCCCGTGCTTCACCAGCGATTGCCCCAGCACCGTCCCTTTGCGGCGCGTCAGCCTGCGCAGCGCCTGCAGCGCAATCACCCTCGCCAGCAGCGCCGCACCAATCGCCGCGGCCAATATCCCCGCCGACCATAACAAACTCTGCCAGTTCTTCTCAACAAATTCGATCAGAAACATTCCCGCGCATCCCTCACTCTTTCGGATGCGCACGTTCTCGCAGCGGGTGCCCCTTGTTCACCGGTCCCTTGTTCCCTCGTTCCTTTCTTCCCTCCGGGGTGCTCCATCCAAGCTCCGCTTGGGTAGAAAATTGGGTGCCCCACCCTCGCGACGTCTTTGTTTTTGTCGCTAGGGTGGGATAAACCAGAACTGGGTCCCCCACACTTCGGCGGGTGCTCCCTTCCAAGCTTAGCTATGGTCGGGAACGATCCCTCGTGCCCTTTTTCTCTCATTCCCTTGTTCCCTCTTTCCCTCTTTCCCTGTCTCTAGACAACAACGGCCCGGGAACTCGCGTTCCCAGGCCGCTGCCGGTGATCTGTTGGGATTGGACTAAGGCCATCGCGATCCCGCGAATGCCAGAGCCTCAGCGGAGATCCCTCCGCCGGGTCTTACCTGAGTCTTGGGCGCGATGCCCTAGGCCTCAGTCACCTCACGTAAAAAACTACTCGAACAATCTTTGCTCATAGGCTGGATCAACCTCCTTTCCCGTGTAAGCCCAAACTACGACCAACGCCGCCGTCAAGTCAAGTACGGCATCAGCCTCGTCACTGCCTTTCGTAGGCGCAGGTGTCTCAACATAAAATAATAGTTGACATAGAAACTATTTCTCTGTAAAGTGTATCCGTGAGCAGGACCGCCATCCCGCAATCCTCGGCCAGTCACCTCAAAAGCCACGCCGGCTTCTGGCTGCGCTTCGTCTCCAACCACGTCTCCCATGCCTTTGCACGCAAGCTCGAATTGAGCGGAGCCACGGTGGCCGAATGGGTCGTGCTGCGTGAAATGTATGGCGAAAATCAGACCTCGCCCAGCGTCATCGCCGCCCGCATCGGCATGACGCGCGGCGCCATCACCAAGATCGTCGACCGCCTGCTCGCCAAAAATCTCGTCACGCGCCGCGAGAGTAGTGGCGACCGCCGCTACCAGGAGATGGCGCTCACTGTCGCAGGCAGGCGCCTCGTTCCCACGCTCGCGGCCCTTGCCGACCAGAACGACGAAGAGTTCTTTCACCCGCTCTCAAAAAAGGAGCGCGACAACCTGATCTCCACTTTGCAAAAGCTCGTGCAGGCGCACGGGCTCCAGAAACTTCCCACAGAATAGAGGAGAAAACATGAACGCCCAGGTCATCCACGAAGTCACCGTCGCCACCCAGGAAGGCAAAATGACCTTCCCCCAGGGAGTCGGCAAGCTGCTTGAAATTGGGATTGAGTCGTACTGCGTAGACTTTGCGGTCGGGCGCAAGACCTACTACGCCGCCAACGGCGAAACCCTCACCGAGCCCATGATTCTCAAGCTCGATCCTGTCGCCACGGAGTTCTCAGCCGACGACCTCGTCGCGGCCATTCGCGGCGCGCAGGCTGACACCATTCGCTATCCCGAGTTCGTCAAGCGTTCCACCGCCGCCGGCGTTGCCGGTTACTGGGCCTTCCTCACCGGCAAGCAGGTCATCTACTTCGGCCGCAAAGGCGAACTGCACATCGAAAAGTTTCCCGGCTCAAAATAGAGACTGAGGATGCCCCACCCTCGGCGTCCGCTGCGGCGGATTCTTGCGACCAGGATGGAAGAACACAATCGGGGTGCTCCATCCAAGCTCCGCTTGGGTGGGAGATCGGAAATCAAGACCTAGCAGGCTTTGCCCTCGCACAGCCGCTTCGCCCACTCGCGAATCGCGCTCTCGGTCACCCGCCCTCCGCTGGCTTCGCCCGCCGCCAGTTGGATCGCCAAACTCCCGATCGTCGAGCTTTCCGTCTCGCCGATCTCCACCTTCAGCCCCGTCTGCCGTTCCGTCAGTTCGATCAGCAATTTATTTCGCGTCGCCCCGCCAATCATGTGGATGCGCTCGAGTCTCCGCCCCAGCATCTTTTCGAGATTCTTGAGCGCCGAAGAGTACCGCAGCGCCAGGCTATCGAAGATCGTCCGCGCAAACTTGGGCTCATTCCCTGCCACATCGGGAATCTCGTCAAATCCCAGCCGCTTCAATTCGTTATTAATCCGCTGCGGCATATCGGAGTCGAGCATCAGCGTCTCCGCATCCATATCCAGCACGCCCGTCGCATTGCATGCAGCAGCCTCTTGGACAAGTTTATCGATAGCCCAGACGCGCCCCTGCGCCGCCCACGCATCCATGCACTGCTTCAGCAGCCACATGCTGTTGATGAGCGAGTGAAATAGTAACCCGCCGCCGGCCGCGCCGATATTCGTATAGCCCGCATCGAGCGCATGCTTCGTCGTTACCGGCGTACTCGTCACCGTGCCCACCAGCGACCACGTACCCGAGCTGATGTACGCCGCCGCGCTCAGGTCTCCGGGAATCCCCGCAATCGCGCTGGCCGTGTCGTGAGTCGCCGGCGCAATAATCTGTGTCTCGCGAAACGCGCCCAGTTCCGTCAGCGGTCCCTTCAGCGGTCCCAGCACCGTCCCCGTCGGCACAATCGGCGGCGCCGCTTCCACCGCCAGCCCCAGCATCTTGAACAGCTCCGCATCCCAGTTGCCGGTCTTCAGATTCACCAGCCCCGTGTGGCTCGCATTCGTATATTCGGCCACGCGCCGCCCGCTCAGCCAGTACAAAACAAATTCGGGAAACATCACCCACGGCGCGCGAGCGTCGATACCCGCCGCCGGGTCGGCCATCAGTTGATACACGGTATTCAGCTTCAGCGGGTACGCCCCCGTGCGCTGATAAATGTCGAAGGGAGAGATGATCCGGTCCGCGGCCTCTTTGCTTGCCGTCGTGCGTTCGTCGCGATAGCAGAATGGCTCGCGCAGCATCTCGCCGTCCGCGGCCAGCCGCACATAATCCACTGACCAGCTGTCTGCGCCGATTGAAGCAATTCCCTCGGGAGCCGCCGCGGCAGCCTTGCGCAGGCCTTCTTCCAGGCCCGCAAGAATTCCCTTGAGCCCCCAGTACAGCGACTCGCCGCGATGCACCGGTCCGTTTGGAATGCGATGGATGACTTCGACCGACGGCTGCCCATCGATAAAGCGAAGCAGTGAAACGCGGCAGCTTTCCGCGCCTAAATCAATAGCAACCCGTGCAGGTTCTTGCATCTCGGCAGCAATTCCCCATTTCCGTCAGCGCCGTTCCTCAACGCCCTTAACGTTGGAACGCCTCGGTCAGTCCGCCGTCCACGGGTATCACGTGTCCCGTCGTGCAGCGAGCCCGAGGGCTCACCAGGAAGAGGATCGCCTCTGCGCAGTCGGCCGGATCGATCGCCTTATTCGTCAGCGTGCGTTCGGCATAGAACGCGGCCAGCCGGCTGCGTAGCTCCTCATCGCTGAACGATTCCTGGAAAGGAATATTGTACTTCCTCAGCGAGGCGCGCACGCGGTCGCGTCCGAACATCGTCGATCCCTTCACCACTGTCGCCGGGCTGATTCCGTTCACGCGCACATTCGGCGCCATGCTCACCGCCAGCTCGCGGATCAGGTGACTCAGCGCCGCCTTGCTCACGTCGTAGGCTTCGCTGCCGCGCTTGGCTACCACTGCGTTCGCCGAGCTCGTAAACACGATATTCCCGTGCAGCCCCTGCTCCTCAAACAGCTTTGCCGCTTCATCGGCCAGCAAATAATTCGCCGTCACATTCACGGCCATGGTGTCGGCCCACATATCGTCGGGAATCGTCTCCCTCCAGCGTGGAAGGGAAAATCGCCGCCGTGTTGATCAGGATGTCGATGCCGCCAAACGCCAGCGATGCCGCGCCCAGCACCTCGCGAATCGACTCGCGGCTGCGGATATCCACGTTGCTGCTCCCCGCAAACTCCGGCGACGTCACCGAGCCCACTTCCTTCGCCACCCGCGCCGCTCCATCCACATTGCGGTCGGCGACAAAAACATGCGCTCCGCGGCTCGCGGCCAGCAACGCCACTTCGCGCCCGATGCCGCTCGCTCCGCCAATCACCAGCGCCACGCGCCGGCTCAGCTCTTTCTCCGGAGGCTGCCTGCGAATCTTTGCCTCCTCCATCGCCCAATACTCAATGCGGAACGCCTCCACCGACGGCAGCGCCACATAATTCGAGTAGGACCTGAAGCTCGCCGGATCCATCCCTGGCGCACACTGTGGCACCGGCCCCTTCACCCTGCCATCGCCCAGCAGGCTCGCGCCCTCCATCACATGAATCGCATTGGTATAAAACTCGCCCGTAATCCGCGCCTCGGTCTTGTTCTTTCCAAAGCTGAACATCCCCAAGCCAGGAATCAGCACCACCGTCGGGCTCGCATCGCGCAGCTTCGGTGACTCCGGCGTGGCAAATGTGCGATAGTACGCACGATATTGGTCGCGATACTCCGCCAGCGTGCAATCGATCTGCCTCTTCAGCCCCTCCAGGTCCTCCTCTGCACTCCACGGCACAAACATCGGCCTGATCTTGGTCCGGATAAAGTGATCGGGGCAGCTCGTGCCCAGAAACGCCAGCTCCTTCGCATCTTTCGAATCCACAAACTGCAGCACGTCCTCGGCATCGCTGAAGCTCGCAATAAACCGCTGCTTCGCGCTGATGCGCCCGCGCAAAAACGGCGCAATCTGGATCGCCAGTTCCGTGCGATTCGCGCGCGCCGCCAAAGCCTCGCCGCCAAAGCGTACCTTTCCTCTGCCGTTCCGCTCGATAAACTGCCCAATGCCGTCAATCACCGTCAGCGTGTTCAGGTAACATTCGCGCTGCGTCTCGCCCCAGGTAAACAGCCCGTGCCCGCCCAGCACAATTCCGTCGCACTCCGGATTCTCCGCCACGGCGCGCTTCATCATCAGTCCCAGCTCAAACCCCGGCCGCTGCCACGGCAGCCACACCAGCCGGTGTCCGAACTCGCGGTTGAACTCCTCCATCTTCTCTTTGCCATTGGCGCTCGCCGCCAGCGCAATCCCCCAATCGGGATGCAGATGATCCACATGCTTGAACGGCAAAAATCCATGCAGCGGCGTGTCAATCGAAGCGGCCACGGGATTGTTCTTGAAGGCGCACAGCGCATACATCGGCACCATGTCGTCTTCCGTATCCACACCCTTGTACAGGTGCTCCAGCGCCAGCAGCTTCTCCTGGTAGAGCGTGGCAAAGCCCGTGCGCTTGATGCTGCCCAGGTCCCCGCCCGATCCCTTCACCCACAGCACTTCCACCGGCTTGCCCGTCAAAGGGTCCATCTCCTCGATCTTCGAGCTGGTATTACCACCGGCAAAGTTGGTGATGCGCAGGTCTGACCCAAGCAGGTTCGAGCGGTAACGCAGGAGCTCAGGTTCATCGAGGGTGGCCGCCACGCGCGCGTCCCAGCGGTCCTCAAGAAAGTGCAGTACAGGCGAAGCCGTAGTTGCTGTTGTCATAATGGGAGCACTCAAACGGGGAATTCATCGAGCACACATCTATGATACAGCCACCGGCGCCAGAAATCCGCCATAGTGCTCTAACCGCTTGTTCCTGCGCGAATCAGGGGTGCCCTGGTCTCGTCCGCCGCGGCGGATGAGACATGCGAAATCTCTATTCCCTGTTCCCTGCATCCCTGCCTTTGCAGCACCGCCACCATCTTTCTCATGTAAAGCATCTCGAAATGAGTCCTTTGCCCCCTCTGCGCAGTCCGTTCAACACATAAAACGCGCGGCCCAACAGCGGCCCCGCTGTTAACCGCTGGCCGCCAAGGATGGGGTCCGGCAACTCAATCCAGGCAATTGAACGTCTCCGTTCGTCCCACGATGGGCAAAAACGACAGATCCTCGACCGCGCGCTCGATCGCCGTTTCCGATGCCTGAGCCTCGACGGCCTGAATCAACCTATCGAAAGCAGAATTGAGCCCGCGCTCGCTTTTCTAAGCCGTCGCGCTCAAGTTGTAAGTGCCAGGCGCTTCTTCCTTCGGCCCGTGAAGATACTTCATTTTTTGTTTGCAGCGGCGGCCTTGGCATCGTAATAATGATGGAAAAACATTTGACATTCAGCACGCGCTTAATGGAGCCGAGGCCGAGAAATGATGCGACCCAGTGAAGACTCGCACGCCGTGTATTGGAATCTGGCAATTCTCGGTGCTGTCACCGCTTTTGTGCTCCTTGCCGCGTCGCACATCCGCCTTCCCGGTCTCTACTACGACGAACTCATCCAGGTGACGCCGGCCCTCCACTTCGTCAAGGGCGACGCCATGAATAGCCAGTCCATCGAGCTGAGCAACACCGCGATTGGATTCCAAGGACATCGGCTCCCTTTGATGACTATGGGCTACATCGGCGCCGTGAAGACGATCGCATTTGTACCCATTGCGGCGGCTTTAACTCTTGGCCCTGAAAGTATCCGGTACTTCACCATCATGATCGGCGCGCTTGCACTCATCGCCATAGCGGGTTTCGCGCGCAGGTTTCTTGAGCCGGCAGCGGCAGTTCTCGCCATTATTTTCGTCGCCACAGACCCCAGCTATATCGTCTATTGCCGCACAGACTACGGTCCAACCGTGTTCATGATGGCGCTCAAGGGTGTGGCCTTGTGGCAGCTGATCATTTGGTGGCAAACCGGCAGGTCCTGGCCTCTATACTGGGCCGCGTTAGCGACGGGAGTTGGCGTCTACGACAAAACCAATTTCCTCTGGATCGTGATGGCCGTGGCTGGCGCCGGCTTCTCGCTTGAGCCGCGT
Organism: uncultured Acidobacteriaceae bacterium; assembly: GCA_963841095.1. Classification (GTDB taxonomy): domain Bacteria; phylum Acidobacteriota; class Terriglobia; order Terriglobales; family Acidobacteriaceae; genus Telmatobacter. The sequence continues at coordinate 17,028 of CAWJBE010000006.1, read as the reverse complement.
TTCTTTGCTCGTCTCACGTGGCGGCAGATAACGTTTGCCTGCGCATTCTTTGTCGTTGGCTGCTTGCCACTGATTGCCTACAATCGCCATTGGCCGCCGGCATCCCTGGCAGCTCTGCAGGTGCAAAATCGCCTCGTCAGGAGTGAAATTCATGCGCCGCGGTCCTATGGAGAGGTAGAGCACCGGTTGATGCAGCGGACCACCGTTCTCGCCAATCTCTTCACGGCGACCTCGAAAATATATTCGCGCAATTTGCCCGCGCCTCGCTTCGTGATCATGCCGTTTGTCGTTTTCGCAGCGTCGTTGTTCACGCTGGCCTGTTACGCACTCCCTAGAGTGCGCCGACGATGGCGGCGCGAAATGTTCCTCCTGCTCGTAATATTCTTCATCACATTGCTGGCTACGCTCACCCCCGGAGCATTCAAGAATCATCATCTGATGCTGGCCTATCCGCTTCCCCATCTGCTGGTAGCCTCAGTTGTCGTTCGCTGTGCCAGGCAATCTTATCGAATGCGCGCGCCCTTCGGCGCCACCGCATCCGCAGCAATAGTATGTGTTTGCGCTGTAATGCCGGTAACGGCAAGCATGCTCCGTTACAGGCAAATAATGGTCGAGTTGAAGCGGACTGGCGGCACGGGCAATTGGTCTGATGGAATTTATGCTCTCAACTCCTGGCTTGAGACCCACGATCCCGGCCAGCCGGTCGTGGCTGTCGACTGGGGCATCGAGCAGCCACTGGCCGTGCTGTCCCAGGGACGCCTCCATTGTGTTGACCTATGGATGGTTCAGAACGTTGCGGATTATCAGGACTTCTTTAATTTGCCGGGGACCCGCTACGTGCTTCACGCGCCGGACGAAACCAACTTCCCGGAACCACGCGAGATTTTCTTCGAAGGAGCGCGGGCACGGGGTCTTCAAGCCAATCTGGTCCAGACAGTCGCCGATCGTACGGGCCACCCGACGCTCCTCGTTTACGTGCTCTCTGAGGCGCCGGCCAGTAGGCCTTTATCAAGCGCGAAATAAATCGGCCACGCGAGTGCCTTCTCCATTGCAGGAATCCTTCGAAATCGGGGCTTGAATCCCTCATCGAACCGCTCGGCACGCTCCACGGTCCGATCGCGCTTGAACCCCGTCCCACCCTCTGCTATCCTCTGAGGAATCAATCAACTCTGGGATTCACCTTCAGGATCATTTCGTAATCGGATTTCAGGTGAGCTGGATGGGCTTTGCGGTTGACTCCCGCGGCATTCCCCTTGTCTGGGGCCCATGCCTTTTCAAAGCGTTTTTGATGATCGCCAATAGTAGTCGGTCGCGCTTTTAAGGCGCCAACCGTGGAGTGCGCACGATGTTAAATTGGCCCGCGTCACTGCAGGAAATTCCGATTTCTCAGGTAAAGTTGTCAGTCGTTATGCCCATTTATAACGAGCGCGCGACCCTGCGCGCTGTCGTCGCGCGAGTTCTCTCCGTGCCCCTGGAGATTGAGTTGCTTTGTGTCGATGATGGCTCAACCGACGGTTCGGTCGAAGTCCTTCGAGAACTCGAAGGCCAATATCGGCAAATGCGTCTTCTTCCGCAGCCGCGCAATATGGGCAAGGGAGCCGCGCTGCGCCGCGGTATTTCAGAAGCAACCGGCGATTTTGTTGTCATCCAGGATGCAGACATGGAATACGATCCTGCGGACTTTCATCAACTCATCGAGCCTCTCTGTACGGGGAGAGCCGACGTCGTCTATGGCTCGCGCTTTGTCGGGAGTGGCCCGCATAGGGTGCTCTATTTCTGGCACTCGGTTGGTAACTCTTTTCTGACCCTGGTTTCGAATGCTTTGACGAATATCAACCTCACGGATATGGAAACTTGCTACAAGGCGTTTCGCCGCGAGGTCATCCAATCAATCCCCATCGAAGAAAATCGGTTTGGATTCGAGCCGGAGATTACCGTGAAGATCGCGCGCCGGAATCTGAGGATTTATGAAGTGGGAATTAGCTACTGGGGCCGCACCTATGAAGAGGGCAAAAAAATCGGCTGGAAAGATGGCGTCCGCGCGTTGTATTGTCTCTTCAAGTACTCACTGAGTGAGTCGAAGACAATACCAGCGACAGCAGCGTCGGCGCCTCCCGCCACTGAGTCTGCGATCCAGAAATAGTTCGGTTGAGCGCCTCAACGTCAAACCGCCAACTCGCTTCTTGTATCACGTGAAAACTCTTCATGATGTTGCGTTCACTGTGAAGGCGCCACACGCTTCATCCTTCGGCCCGTGATCAAATTTGCCGTGTGCCTCAGCTCTCGATTATGAGAGCCCGGCTATCTCAGCGCTTCAGATTCAAGTTCGTGCGGTTATGAGTCAACCGCGCCCCTCTATCCCATTCACCCAAGACGCGCACTCTGCTCTCTATTCTCTGTTCCCTACGCCCCTAGTCCCTATGACCCTACGTCCCTGCCCTTACCGCACCGCCACCATCTTCCCCATGTAAGGCATCTCCAAATGGATCTTCTGCCCCTTCAGCGGCGACCACGGCTCAACGAAATATCCATCCTTGCCAAACCCGATCCCGTAGTGCCCCGTAAAAACCGCCTCCACTCCATCCCAGTCCTCCGGCAAATAACCCTCGCCTCTTCCGCGCGACCCGTCCCACACATAAAACGCGCTGCCCACCGGATTCCTTTGCCGTTCCCCTGGCAGCTCAATTCCAGCATTGAATGTCCCCTTTTCATAGGACTCCATCAGCGCCCAGAGCAGGCGCTCGGCTGCCTCATGTTGGCCCGTTTGATAAAGCGCCTGGATGAAGTAATACTCATACGGCGGCGTCGCCCCGCCATTCATATACACCTGCCACGTGTCCATTCCATCCGGCTGCGTGGGTGCGCCGCTCGTGTGCGGCACATAATCTGCCGGGCTCATGGGAATCAAATTTGTCGGCAGTCCCAATTGGTAGGAATTGAATCCGATGCTCTGCATCTTATCCAGCAGCCTTTGCAGAATCGCTTTCCCGTCCTCGGGCGGCACCAGCCCCTGGTAGATGGCGAATCCGTTCACCCAGGGAAACATGTAATCGTGCAGCTTTCCTTCGCGGGTTCTCCAGCCTGCCAAAACTCCCGTCTCAGGATTGAAAAATGATTTGAAGTACACAGCCTTGATCCGGTCGGCATCCGCGTTGTAACGCTTGGCCAGCGCCGTCCTCCCTGCCAGAGTTTCTATATCGGCCATGCATCGGAACGCCCGGTAATCTGCCGCATTCGAGTAAGCGTCGGCGCCCTTGATCTCGTAAGTGTCAAACCACATGCCGCGGTCGGGATCGTAGAGCAACCCGTCGCTGCCGAATTTGGCTTCAATATGATCCGTTACAGCTTCCATCGGCTTCAGCCACCGATACAGTTGCTCCATGCCGCCAATCGTGCGAATCACATACCATCCGGAGATCACAAGGTAGGCGGCTGATTCGCGCGATGCCCGCCAATCCGGTGCGAACACGTTTTTGTTCGGCATGATGTAGCCGCGCGCGCCATCGAAATATCGGTCAACCGAGGCCCCAACCAACTCCATTGGCGAAATTCCGTCCTGCAGATGAGGCGCAAACACAGCCTCCTCAGCGTAGAAAAGTATCGCCAGGCCGCAGTCGATGCTCATCACGCTATTGCTCAAAATGCCCGTATCGGGTCGCCACTGCGTCATGTCCAGCGAATACTTTGGAAAGCGCTCCAGCCGCGGATCGTGGCTTACCAACTCCGGCAGCGGCTCGATGCGCTCAACTGCAAAGTGCAGCGTCACGTGCCAGGACTTCGGTCCAACTTCATTCAGACCGTCTTCCGTAACAGGCTGGTGTGGTGTCACGTCAACCCAGTAAGTCGTCGCAGGAAACAATGACGAAGGAGTGCGATAGAAAGCGGCATCATCACCCGTGCGGGATATGTAGGCCGTCCCGAAATCCGGCGCCGCCAGGTAAGTCGGGATACTTACATAATTCATGATCTTGGAAGGGTGGCAAACAAATGTTGTCGGCGTCTGGTTTGCCGCAAAATCGAATCGGAACAATCCGCCGCGCATCATCACCGTGTGGTTCGCGTCAGCCGCCAGTCCCAGGTCAAATCCGCGAGCGCCCGCCCGGATGGATACTTGTTCGTAAACTCCCGGAGCCAGTTCAACCGGAGCGTAGCGGAATACGTTTCCAGAGCGAGTAAGTCCGCCGGTTCCCGCTGGCGTCGGGCTTTGAAAGAGCGGGTCCAGCACCGGAGCTGCTCCGCTCTCATGCAAAAGATTTACGCCTAACTCACCTTTGCCGAGAGAATCCCATGCAAGATACAGGATGCGCGGGTACGACTTATCCAGCACTATCCGATACCATGGCGTACTTATATCCAGCTTCTCGCCAAGATCCTTGATGTTAGGCAGAAATCCTGTGGGAGATAGTCCGGAGTTCAGACGGCCTGCATTTTGCAAAGTCGTTCCGGCCGATAGTCCCTCCGCGCCGGTGCTCGCATTGGTCCCGTAAACTTGCAGTTGCGCCAACTGGGCTATCCACGATTGAGGCGTGGCGACCGCTCTCGTCTTCTCGATCACCAGCCGAATATTATCCGTGACCATCGGCGTAAAACGGACGGTATAGGAAAGCGTCTCGGGATCGAATTGAGCCTTCTCGACGTGAAAAAAAGTTCGGAACGTCGCGCTGCCGTGAGGCAGATACTGGAACGAAAACTCAACGGGGCTGGACGCCATGTTCGCCGCATGCAGTACCGCCTTATCGATTCGCCGCGGCCCTCCAAAACGAATCCACGCCCACTGAGGCAAATGCTGAAACTGGTTGGTCATCCAGTTGCACTCGCCCAGTGTTCCAGCCTCGCCCCGGCTACGATTCAGCGGGCACGGCCTTTGCTCCTGGAACTTCTTGCTGTGAAACTCAAACGAGCTTACCGCGACCTGCACGCCCGGCTCCCGCCAGAACGCGACGTCCCGGTAGCCTTTCGCACTATAGTCGCCGGCAAACTCAAGCTCGGCGTTCCAATCGCTCGTCTGTTTCGCTGTCACAACAAGCTCTGCATGCTGGGCAGCCAAATCAACGGCCGTAACTGTCGCCTGGTACTTGCCGGCAGGCAAACCCGGCAAAGCATAGGCACCGCCTTCATTCGTAACCGCGCTGTGCACGGCGCCCGTGTCTTCATTGGTCACTGTGATCGTCGCGTTGGGCACGATCGCCCCACTCGTATCCTTCACAACTCCGTCGATCGTGCCGGTTATCGACTGGCACCTTCCCGCCGCGCATACCATGATGAATGCAAGCGCGACGGCCAAATGCCCTGGTACGTTTCGAATGAATCTCACAATCAAACTCCCCGCCTCCTCGAATCTTACTGGGTCCATGCATCTTCCCTTGTTGAATCTCAGATCGCAGCGTCGATTCAGGACGCAAAAATGCGATCGCGTCACGATCCGCGCCGTCTCAGAGCGCATATTCATTTGTCAATTGGGATGCTGCCAAATGGCGCGCCCAGGTCACCTCCGCCGCGGCGGATGAAACCTGGACTATCTCAACGTTTCAGTTTCAAGTTCGCGCGCTCACACTGGAACTGCACAAAAGCCAACATTTCCGCCCATAAGTCGGCCCCTATTCCCTTGTTCCCTGTTCCCTTGTTCCCTGTTCCCTTGTTCCCTGCCTCTGCTCTACCCCGCCACCGCGACTTCTTGCTTCGCCGCTTTGTGCTTCGCGTTCTGCGCTTTCTCTTCCGCACCCAGTGTCTCCGGCGTCACTGCCCGGTGATGCACGTAGTTATAAGGCGGCACCGTGTACCCGCGCAAAATCGCGATTCCCAGTTGGATCAGTCGCGGCCCGTACGTCTCGGGCTCGTGCGAAATCGACCCGATGATCGCGCTCGTCCCCTTGCGCATCTCTTCCATCACCTCGGGAATGCAATCCTGGCCCACAATGGCGAAGTTCTCCTCCAGCCCCGCCGCGCGAACTGCGTCCAGAACACCCAGCGCACTCGTGTCGGTTGCCGCGGCCACCAGCGTGTGTTCCCCAGGCGAGCATTTACGCAACAGTTCGGTCATCGCCTTTTGGCTCGTTTCGCGCATGCCCCGTCCCTCAATCTGCACGAACCTGTCGGCAGTCAATTCTTTGAAGCGCTCTCGAATGCCGTCGAACGCCCCCGCAATGCGGTTCTGCACAAAGCTCCCGGCTTCGCTGAATCCAACTCCCACCACCCGGTCTACTTTGTTCTTCCATCTCCGCTGCGCATACTGCGCCAGAATCGACGCCGCCTCGTAGCCCACTTCGAAGTTGTCCACGCCAAAATAAGTCGCATTGGGGTGAGGCACATCGATCGCCACCAGCGGAATCTCGGCCTTCTTGAAGACGTGCGCCACACGCGGCGCTATTGCCTCTTCCACCTGGAACTCCAGCACCAGGTCCACGCGCTTGGCCACAAACTCCTCGGCATTCTGCACCGCCACCGCTGGATCGTACTTGTTGTCCAGCATCAGCAGTTCCACGCCCGATGCGGCCGCCGCCGCCGCCACGCTCTGTGCCACAGCTTCGCTGAACGGCATCTCCGCGCTCTGCACGGCAAATCCAAAACGCAATCTCCGTGGCCGCGAAACCAGCCTGTACAGTCCATTCGGTGTCTGCGCCAGGTAGCCGCGATGCACCAGAGTTTTCAGGATGCGATAGACGCTCGTCTTGGAGATCGTCGTCTTCTGGTAAACATCCTCCAGGCTCTGCGGAGCGTTGTCTTTCTCCAGCAGCTCAATCACGTCGAGCGCCTTTGAGAGAATCGGAATCAGGTACAGCCTCTTGATCTTGGCTTTGGCCAACCTTCCCTCCTATATTGATGCCCGTATTGAAACACACTCAAGCAACATCATGGAACATCTTTATGCATAGCGACTTACCGAACCTGCCCAAACGGGTGCCCCACCCTCGCGACGTCTTTGTTTTTGTCGCCGGGGTGGGTGGACCACCAGAGTCGGATGCCGGGTGCCCCATCCAGGCTCCGCTTGGGTGGGTCTCTCTGACCCCTGACCACTGATCCCTGACACCTGCCGTTACGCGTAGCTGCTCACCACCGAGCTCCGGCTTCCCCGCTCCTGTGCCGCGCGCTCCACATAACCGCTGGCCTTGAGCGCCGCCAGCGGATCGGGCGCCAGCCCCCGCGCCTCGCGCCACGCCTTGGTCAGCGGACGTACATCGCTCCAGAACGCCCCGCGATACAACTCCTCGGCCGCCACCAGTTCACACTTCTGCTGCAGGCCGGCCAGCTGCTCGCGATCCAGCAGCGCGGCCTTCAAGTACAGCTCCTGCGCCGTCACCACCGTCTGCACCATGGCCTCCATCTTGCCCTTCAGATTGTGGCTCTGGTCGATCATGTAGGCAATGTCGATCTCCAGCCCGTCGTCCGTTGCGGCATGAATCTCGTGGAAGATGCGGAAGATCTGGTAAGGATCGATTGAGCCCAGCGTCAGATCGTCGTCGGCGTAGCGCCGGTCGTTGAAGTGGAACCCGCCCAGCATATTCGTATGCAGCAGCCACGCCACAATCTGCTCAATGTTCTGCGCGTTGTAGTGATGCCCGGTGTCTACCAGCACGCGCGCCTGCGGCCCCGCCTGCCGCGCCAGGTGGCTGGCCATGCCCCAGTCGGCGATATCGGTGTGATAGAACGCCGGCTCAAACGGCTTGTACTCCACCAGCAGCCGCTGTTTCGGCGCCAGGTGGTCATGCGACGTGCACAGCGCCTCTTCAAGCCAGCCGATCCGCTTGCGCATGCTCTGCGTTCCCGGATAATTCGAGCCGTCGGCCATCCACAGCGAAACGTCCCGCGATCCCAGCGCCTTGCCAATCGCGATCGAGTCCAGCATGTGCTTCAAAGCCCGCTCGCGAATCGCCGCCGACGGATTGCACAGTGAGCCGAACTTGTACTCCTGGTCCTGAAAAAGGTTGGGATTGATCGATCCCGAGCGAACCTTGAAACGCCGCTCCAGTTCCTTCACCTCGGGCACGTCCTTCAAGCCGCCCGGCAAATCCCAAAGCACGTGCAGCGCCACGGTCGGCGTCACGCCCGTCAGCCGGTTCACCTCGGCAGCGTCGGCAAACTTCTCCTCAATCGTGGTCGCTGCCGCCGCCTGCGCAAACTTGCCAAAACGTGTGCCGGTATTGGCAAATCCCCAGGAAGGGATCTCAATCTGGAAAGAATCCAGCGCCTTGAATGCAACTTCTTGAATCGCAGAATCCGAAAGTTTCATAACATCCCCTTGGTGTAAGTCCAATCGTCCTTGTCCCGTTGCCCTTGATCCTTGTTCTCTAACCTCTGTTCTCTGTTCTTAGTCCCTCACCACAATCACGTTCAAAACCTCAGCGGGTGCCCCATGTCTCGATTTTGAGACGTGGGACTGGCAATCGCCCGCCGCGAAATCACCCGGCCGGGTGCCCCACCCTCGCCACGTCTTTGTTCTTGTCGCTAGGGTGGGATCTCTCGCTGACTCGATCACTCATCGGGTGCCCCATTCTAGCCGCGCTCCTTGCGGCTAGGGTGGGGTATCAAAAGCTAATTTGCCTCCGCCCCATCCTTCACTAGAATCACGTTCAAAAACCTCGGCCCGTGCACTCCCTTAATCCTAGTCATCTCAATATCCGCCGTCGCGCTCGGCCCCGAAATCCATGTCACCAGCCGCGGCAGCCTGTCGGCTCCCTCATTCCCTTGGTCTGCGCCTCCTTGTTCCCTTGTTCCCTCGTTCCCCTGTTCCCTGATTTCCTGATCTCTGGTCTCTGTTCTCTGTTCTCTGTTCACGCAGCGATCAATGTATTCCGGCAGCGTCTCCACAACCTGGCTCGCCTTCACAATGCACAAGTGCCAGTCAGGCAGCAGCGTAATCACGCGCCGTCCTTCCGCCGCACCGTGGTGCAAAACAATCGTGCCTGATTCCGCCACTCCGCAAAAGCATGCTGTCACCACGCCCTCAGCCTGCTCCACTTCGCTCGCCGGCAGCTCATGGTCAATCGTCCAGTCGAATCCCTCGGCGAGCCACTCCGCCGGCAGTCCCGCCGGAACCACAAACCTGTGCCTGCCGCTCGCCGTCAACTGCGCGGCAATTGCTGCTGCAAGCCCCTCCGGCTCGCATTCCACTACATCCGCATCGTATTCGCGCAGCCGCTCCACCATCCGCTCCAGCCGCGCTTCCGCAGTCATTGAGCCTCGCCGCACATAATCGCGCGGCAGCGCATCGTACGTCCCGGCGGCCTCTCCCGCCGTGGCGGCAAAATTCCGCGTAGCGGCACGAATCCGCTCCATCACCCGTTCGCGCGAATCAACTATCGCATTCATCGCGCCTCCGCCCTCGTTCCCTCGTTCTCTGCCGGGGCCCCCGGCGAGCGATCTCTGCTCGCTGGCATGGCTTGTTCCCTGCTTTTCTCCCACCACTCGTGAAACGTCTGCTTCGGCAGCCCGCGCAGGTCCCGCGTCTGCGTCCACTTCGCTCCCACGCTCGGCAGCGAGTGAATCCATCCATCCTTGCGCGTGAACAGCCTCAGCCCGATCCGCCCCATCCACTGCGCCGCGTGAAAAAGCCACGCCCGCGAAAAAATCAAGTTCGCAATCCGCATCCCCAGGTACATCGGATCGAAAAACTTCGCCCATCGTCCGCCGCTCCTGGTTCAGTCACCTGCGCGCGCAATTCCAGCAGCACCTCGGGAATATTGATCTTCACCGGGCACACTTCATAGCACGCCCCGCACAGCGACGACGCATAAGGCAGCGACTGCGCATGATGCATCTGCATCAGTTGCGGCGTAAGAATCGCGCCGATCGGTCCCGGATACACCGACCCATACGCGTGCCCGCCCGTCTGCCGGTACACCGGGCAGCTGTTCATGCACGCCGCGCAGCGAATGCACCGCAGCGTCTGCCGCTCCGTCTTCTGCGCCAGAATCGCACGAGCGCCCGTTGTCCAGCAGCACCACGTGGAATCGCTGCGGCCCATCGCCCGGCGTCACGCCCGTCCACAGCGACGTGTACGGATTCATCCGCTCGCCCGTAGCCGACCGCGCCAGCACCTGCAGCATCACTTCCAAATCCTGAAACCGCGGCATCACCTTCTCAATCCCCGCCAGCGTAATCATGGTCGCGCGGCAGCGTCAGGCACATGCGCCCGTTGCCCTCCGACTCCACCACCGCCACCGAGCCCGTCTCCGCAATCAGAAAATTCGCGCCGCTGATCGCCGTCGGCACCTTCAGAAACTTCTGCCGCAGATAATTGCGCGCCGCCGCCGTCAGCGCCTTCGGATCGTCCGACAGATCCTTGAGCCCCATCCTCCGCGCAAAAATCTCCCGCACCTGGCTGCGATTCACGTGCAGCGCCGGAACAACGATATGCGAAGGCTCGTCCTTCGCCCAGTTGCAGAATGATCTCCGCCAGATCCGTCTCGTACGTCCGCACTCCCGCCGCCTCGAGAAACGGATTCAACTGAATCTCCGCCGAAGTCATCGTCTTGATCTTGATCACCTCCGATCGCCTTCTCCTCGCGCAGCAAATTCAAGAATGATCTGCCGCGCCTCGGCCGCATCCGCCGCCCAGTGAACCACGCCGCCCGCCGCCGTGCAGCGCTCTTCAAACTGCTCGAGATATGTGCCCAGATTTTCCAGCGCATGCGTCGCGAATCGCCGCACCCGCCGCGCGCAGCTCCTGCCAGTCCGTCTTCTCCGCCACCAGCCTTGCGCGCTTGGCCTGGATCACGTCGATAGCGTGCGCCACATTCTTGCGCAGTTGCGGATTGCGCAGCACCGGCAACACCGCCTTCGGAAACGGCGGCGCCAGCGCCGGATCCAGCACCGGATGGTCACTGCAGCGTGGCTCATTGCAGCGCCTCCGCCGGGACCGCCTCGCGTGCTGGCCAGTATCTCCGCCATGTGAATCGTCCTCATCCCCGCATATTGCCGATGCATCGCCCCGCCCAGGTGCATCAGGCAACTGTTGTCGAGAGCCGTGCAGAACTCGGCCCCCGTCGACACAACGTCCTGCAGCTTCACGGCCAGCATCGCCGACGAAACCTCGGCATTCTTCACCGAGAACGTCCCGCCAAACCCGCAGCACCGATCCAGATTCGGCAGCGGCACCTGCTCCATGCCGCGCACTTTGTCCATCAGCCGCGACGGCCGGTCGCCCAGGTGCAGCGCGCGCAACCCGTGGCAGCTCGCGTGGTAAGTCACCTTGATGCGGAAAATACGCGCCCACATCTTCCACGCCCAGCTTGTCGACAAGAAACTCGCTCAACTCGTACACCCGCGGCAGCAACGCCGCAAACTCCCTCCGCAGCTCCTCGTTGCCCAGTTCCTCAAACAGCCCCGGATACTGATCGCGAATCATCGCCACGCACGACGACGACGGAATCACAACGTCTCCGCGTCCTGATACAGCCGCACAAACCGCTTGGCCTGGCAAAAAGCCTCTCCGCGAAATCCTGTATTGGCATGCATCTGCCCGCAGCAGGTCTGCGCAGGACGAAAATCCAGCTCCACGCCCAGTCGTTCCAGCAGTCTCACCACCGCGCGGCCTGTCTCAGGAAACAGCGTGTCGTTATAACAGGTAATAAAAAGCGAAGCGCGCATAATGCCACTCATCAAATCGACGCGCCATCTACATCAGTTTCCGTAATGGTACAACGGCGTTCTCGGCGTTCAGGTCTGTGCCACCCAAAAGGCCGCAGCCATCTTTACAAGCGCCCGGGCCGCGCAGCCTTTCCGCGACTGCCCTGGTACATCGTCACGATTCAAGAAACCGCATCATATACCCTTGGAAAACAATTGTCTATTGCAATTCAGCCCCTGACCCCTGATCTCTTTTCTCAGTTCCCTCGTTCCCTTGTTCCCAGTCCCTTCTCTTCTCAACCTTCTTTCTTCGTTCCCGTCTAACCCACCAAGTCTGCCGGTTTTAATCTTCGGGGTGCCGGCTCTTCTTACCTTTCTTCATCCGGCTTCAAACTTTGTTTTTCGCGGCTCGGAATGCCCAACGACGGGATGCACTACCAGACTCTCTGCCCAATTTCTCCATCGCATCAATACCCCTCTGCGACGCGTGCGCTCTCGGCGCCTTCTTGCGTTCCCATAGCGCCATCCGTAATCATGAGCTTGCTTCGCATCCCAGTAGTCTCGCCGATTAAGAATCGGCCGAAGAACGGTTTTTCACCGTTCTCGGCAACTCTCTGGCTGTTTAAGGGTCTCTCTCAAGAAAGGGTCCAGGACCACCCAATATGATCAATATGCGTTCGCTCCCCTTGTGCGTGTTGGCCGGTGCCTTCCTTTGCCCCGTTGCATCGCTGGCTCAGCAAGTCGCACCAGCCGTCCGCATTCTCAACCCGGTCGACAACAGCAACCGCATCACGCTCACGCACACCGTCAGTCCCCTTGCCAACGCAGCCAACGACCGCGGCGCCGCGCCCGACGGCATGTTGCTTGACCGCCTCCAGCTCGTGCTCCAGCGCAGCCCCGCGCAGGAAACTGCGCTCCGCCAGCTTATCGCGCAGCAAAACACCCCCGGCTCGCACAGCTATCACCAATGGCTCACGCCCACGCAGTTCGGCGCGCAGTTCGGCGCGTCTGACCAGGACATCGCCACCGTCGAATCCTGGCTCGGCTCCCAGGGCTTCAGCGTCACCAAAGTCAATCCAGGCAAAGGCACTGTCGAGTTCTCCGGCAGCGTCGGCCAGCTTCGCGACACCTTCCACACCCAGATTCACCGCTATGCCGTCAACGGCGAAACCCACTACGCCAACGCCAACGATCCCCAGATCCCTGCGGCCCTCGCGCCTGTCATCGCCGGCTTCACCTCGCTCAACAACTTCCGCCCCAGGCCCTATCTTCACAAGCTCGGCGAGGCCAGCTTCAATCCCACCACTCACCAGGTCACGCCCTCGTGGACCCAGGGCAACGGCTCAGGTGGCGTCTACTTCGTCCTCGCGCCCAGCGACTTCGCCAAGCAGTACGATCTCACGCCGCTCTATACCGCCAGCATCAATGGCTCCGGACAAACCGTCGCCATCGTCAACGACTCCAACATCAACATCGATCTCGTCAATCAGTTCCGCACCCTTTTCGGACTCTCCGCCAACCCACCCCAGGTCATCATTGACGGCAACGACCCCGGCGTCGACGGCATCAACAATCCCGACGGCCCCAACGGCGACTCCCCCGAGGCCTATCTCGATGTCGAGTGGGCCGGCGCGGTCGCTCCCAGCGCCACCATCGATCTCGTCATCGCGGCTGACACTTCCATCCAAAGCGGTCTCGTCCTGGCCATGGAGCACGCCGTCTATGCAAACGTCGCCCCCGTTGTCAGCCTCAGCTTTGGCAATTGCGAGTCCGGTCTCGGCGCTTTCAACGCCTTTATTGAGGGCCTCTGGGAGCAGGCAGCCGCGCAAGGCCAAACTGTCATGGCCTCCTCCGGCGATAGCGGTGTCGCCGGATGCGACGACAGCAATTCCCAGGAATATGCCGTCGGTGGACAGGCCGTGAACGGCTTCGCCTCAACGCCCTATAACATCGCCGTCGGCGGAACGGACTTCTACTACAGCCAGTACAATGCCGGTTCCACGGCCCTCAACACGCAGCTCGGCACCTATTGGAGCACCACCGCCAGCCAGTTGCCGGCCCTTTCGCTGCTCCAATACATCCCTGAACAGCCATGGAACGACAGCCAGTACGGCTTGAACGCCTTCAACGAATACACCACCTACGGAACCACCAACATCACCGGCGGCGGCGGCGGCGCAAGCAACGCCGCCATCTGCAGCAGCACCTATAACACCAGCACCAGCGCATGCAACGGCACGCTCTCGGGCTACCCCAAGCCTTCCTGGCAAACCGGAGCCGGCGTTCCCGCCGATGGCGTCCGCGACCTGCCCGATGTCTCTCTCTTTGCCGCCAATGGCTCCAACTACAGCTTCTATCCCATCTGCGCCACGGACGCCGATTGCCAGTCCCCCACCGGCAGCAACCTCGTCCAGATCTACGGCGTTGGCGGCACCTCGGCATCCTCGCCTGCGTTCGCCGGCATCATGGCGCTCGTCAACCAGAAGACGGGGCAGCGCCAGGGCCAGGCCGCCAACATCCTCTATGCATTAAAGACCCAATATCCCTCCGCCTTCCATGACATCACCAACGGAACCAACTCCGAGCCCTGCGAAATCTCGCCCTCCGTCAGCAAGAACTGCATCGCCGTCACCAGCCCCGCCGTTGTCAGCGGAGTGACTGAAGGCGAAATCGGCACTGGCACAACTGCCGAATACAACGCCACCGCTGGCTACAACCTCGCCACTGGCCTCGGCACCATCGACGCCAATAATCTCGTCACCGATTGGAGCAAAATTACTCTGGCCTCGACAGCGGTCACCATGACCCCGTCGCAGACCACCTTCGCACATAGCACCGCCATCACCATCAACGGAACCGTTACGGGCACCGCCTCGCCCACCGGCAATGTCGCGCTCATGACCGATAGCACTGAGCCTCTCCAGCAGGGCCAGGGCGTCTTCCCGCTCACCAGCGGCGCCTATTCCAGCAGCGTCAACTATCTTCCCGGCGGCACCTATCACATCTGGACCCAATACAGCGGCGATGCCAATAACGGCATGAGCACCTCCACCCCGCCCGTCCAGATCACCGTCTCGCCTGAAACTCCCGGCATGGACTTCAACCTCTTCGACTCCCCGCTCGGAAAGTACTACACCCCCTCGTCAAATCCCGGAACCCAGGTGGATTACGGTTCGCAGCTTATGCTCAGTGCCGAGGTCGCTCCCACATCGCAGCTAACCAATCTGCAGAGTTGCGTCATCAGCGGCACCAACTGCTCCACTCTCAGCTACACGCAGCCCACCGGAACCGTCACCTTCAAAGACAACTCCACCACCATCAACACTGCGGTCATCAACGCAGAGGGCGACGCTGAGTACAACGCTCCCTTCGCCGTTGGCGCTCACTCTGTCATCGCAACTTATAACGGCGACCAGAGCTATAACACCTTCACGTCCTCGGCTATTCCCTTCACCGTGGTCAAAGACCAGCCGGATTTCTTCTGGGGAGCCTCCAATGTCAACAGCAACTCCCAGATCATCTCCGGCCAGCCAACCGTCTTTAACGTCATCGTCGAAAATAATGCGCAGTACACCGTCTGCTCAACCACGCAGAACACCTCAACCGGAGCCTGCTCCTCGGCTCCCGTTCCCGTATTGCCGCCCACCGGCACCGTCACGCTATCCAGTTCGCCCGCTGGCATCTCCGGAACCATCACACTGAGCTCCGGCGTCGACTCGTCCGACGGGGCACAGGCCGGTATCGGCACCGTCACACTTGCCTCGGGCCTGGGAGCCAACACCTATAACGTCACCTTCACTTACAGCGGCGATTCGAACTATCTGGGCTACGCTGCCACGGGCCAAATCAGCGTGGTCGCGGCCAGCGGCCTCGCATCCACCACCACCGCAACCGCCACCGGCAGCGTCTCACCGAATTCCGAAATCACAATCACCGGCACAGTCACCGGCCAGTCCGGCCATCCCGCGCCCACCGGGGGAATCATCATCTCCTCCTCCGGCGGCGGCCTCAACGAAATCGCCGTAACCGCCGGCACAGGAACCGTCTCTACCTTCTCGACCGTTCTCACCAGCCAGACCCTCTTCCAGGGAGCGAACTTCGTCACCCTCCAATACACCGGAGACTCCACCTACGCCCCGTCAGAGTTCACCCTGAACAGCGGCAACTCCATCGCCAACCCGCTCTCCGACTTCACCCTGGTTCCCAACACCACCATCGTCCCCATCAGCACCAGCGGCGGTGTCGGCACCGGCACAGACACCATTAACGTTGCCTCGGTCAACGGTTTTACTGGGACGGTGAACCTGAGTTGCGCAGCGGCTCTGCCCATAAGCTGCTCCATCTCCCCGAACCCAAGCTTGAGCGGCAGCAGTAGCGCCACATCCACGCTCACCGTCAACATCCCCAACGGCACTGCCAATGGAAACTTCAACGTAGCCGTCACCGGCAAGGACTCCACCGGCGAATTCGTGCACACCCTCGGCATCACTGCCGATGTGAGTGGCGAGGTTTCCACGCCAACCTTTGCGCTCACCAGCAGCGGCGGCATTACCGTCGTTCAGAATGCAACTACCGGCAACACTTCCACCATGAACGTAACCCCGGCCAATGCCTTCACCGGAACCGTAGCCCTCAGCTGTGCGGTAACAACGGCGCCACCGAGCGCCACCAGTCCCATAACCTGCGCCATCCCGGCGTCGGTGAGCGTGACGTCCACCAGCTCGGTCCCCGCCACACTCACCGCGAACTCCACGGCGACAACCACCGCTGGAGCCTACGTAATTACCGTCACTGCCACCTCCGGCGGCATCACGCAAACCGCTGCCGTCAGCGTCACCGTCACCTCGGCAGCTCCCGCGACCTTCGCTCTCTCCAACAGTGGCGGCATCAGCGTAACTCCGGGCGCGACCAGCGGCAACACATCGACAATCAGTGTGACTCCGTCCGGTGGGTTCAACAGCACAGTCACCCTCACCTGTGCCATTACTCCCACGGCTGCCAACGATCCGGCGACATGCAGTCTCTCCCCATCCTCGCTTTCAAACTTCAGCGGCACTACGGCGCAGACCTCTACATTGACCGTCAGTACCACTGCCGCTGTGGCCGATCTCATCTATCCCAAATTTGGCAACGGCAAAGGCTGGCTCGGCGCAGGCGGCGGAGCGATTCTGGCACTGCTCGTCTTCTTCGGTATTCCCGCGCGCCGGCGTAGCTGGCGCTCCATGCTCTGCGTCCTTGTCGCCATGGTCGCCCTTGGCGTCATGTCCAGTTGCGGTGGGGGCGGCAGCACGAGCAGCGGCAGCGGCGGCACCACACCATCGAACCCTGGAACGTCCGCCGGACCTTACACGGTCACCGTCACCGGCGCCGCGACGGGCGTTACACCGTCACCGACGACGACAGTAACCCTGACCGTCCAATAGCGCGATCCCCACTCAAGCTCCACTTGGGTGGGGAATCGGC
>CAWJBE010000005.1:0-74226 GCA_963841095.1 uncultured Acidobacteriaceae bacterium | reverse complement strand
CAGCACTCCGTAGCCCGGCGCAAATCCGCGCTCCAGCAAAAAACGCTGCGCTTCGTTCACTCGCGGCGGCAGGCGCTGAGACTCATCCGCCTGCTGGGTTGCCGGTTCGGCTTGTGATTTGGTCAGGGATTGCTGCGCCGGCGCTGCCCCGATGAATACTTGAGTGAGCAGCCACGCAGCCAGAACCGCCGAGGCGCACGCGCCGCTGCACGCGCGCCGCTGCGCACCAACAGCGCTGCCGCCACATTCAGGGCCCTTGTCTTTCCGATCGAGCATAGGATTCGTCACGCGCTTCCGGAAACTGACTCCAGCCTCCCCATTCCTAAAAATCTTCCAATGGGGATGAGCGCGGAATCCATCGGATAACGCTCAACGAAACACGCAACTTCCGGGAATGAAATCGTGGCCCATTATAGGACAGCGCAGATCATGTCAAAGTGTGACCCTCGACACAAGGCATCACCGTGAGTTGCAAATCGTTAACTCTGCGGCCTGTCCGATCCGCTGTTTTGCCGAATGTAGGCCTCGGCATTGAACTTGCGCGCGATCGATGTCCCCGTCATGCTCCGCACCAGCCCGAACACCGGGCGATTGAACCACGGCCGGTCGAGCCTGCCCACAATGGCCCACGCAATTCCCGCATAGCCATTGGCATCGCGCCCGTCAAGCTCATAGCGATCGTTCAGAATCACCGCCCAGTCGAACGCTGTCGCCGCATCGGGCGCCCATTCCAGAATCTTCTTCGCCCAATACATGCGCATATAGTTGTGCATCCAGCCCGTGGTCACCATCTCGCACTGGGCGGCGTTCCACAACTCATCGTGCGTCTCCCCGCGTTCGAGCTGCTCGAACGTATACCGGTAAGCTCGCGCGTCTCTTGCATGTTCGAGCAGCGTCTTGCGTGCCCAGGGCGCCGCGCACTCCCAGTTGTCGTAGTCAGGCTCATGGCGGACGAACAAAACCGCCAGCTCGCGCCAGCCAATCAACTGCTCAAGAAATCGTTCGCCCGAGGCCGCAGGCGCCTTTCCCTGCGCAACAGCCTTCTTCACCGCCAGCGCGATAGTCAGCGGCCCGATGTTGCCGAAGTGGAGATAGGGCGACAATCGGCTCGTTCCCGGCGTCTCGGGATGGTTGCGCTTTTCGTCGTAGCCGGCCAGATCGTCGCGGATAAACTCCCTCAGCCGCTTGAGCGCCGCGTGCGTTCCCCCGGTGAAAGTATCGACCGGCTTCACCGTCCGGTCGAGCTTCGTAAATCCCTCGGTGATGTCCTTCGCAAGAGAAAAGCGCGTGAGTGCCTTGCGGGGTCTCCATTTGCTAAGCGATTCAATCTTCCGCGGCGCGGCGAGGAACCTCGGCAGCTCGGCCTTCAACCGCGGGCGAAAGTGGTGCAGCAGGGCGAAGCTGCGGCCAAACACGCGCGAGGGAACCACAACATCCGCATCGACGGTCCAGTAGGGAATCTTCACTCGCCTGGCCAGAACCCTTCGCCACCGCTCCGGCTCGCGGCACTGATTTTCGTCGCCGATGAGGAGCGCAGCCCGCACTTCCTCGAGAAAAGCATCAAGCGTGTCGGGCGATCGGCGAACGATAAAGACAATCTCGCGCTCCGCGGCGTCTTCTGCCACGTCGCGCAACGCCTGTTGCAGAAAGTGGTAGTGCCGCAGATTGGCGTTGGGGTAATTGGCAATCACGCCAAAGTAGATCGCAACGGGCAACCCGAGAACATTGGCGGCTTCAATGGCCACATCGAGCGCGGGATTGTCCACAATCCGCACCGCTCTCTGCATCCAGTACACAACACAGATTCCGTCTTTGCGCGGTGCGCCGCCTCGCCGCACCAGCACGCGCGGCCGATTGGCCAAAGCGGCCAGCTCCTGGGGAAGTTGCGCCTCATCTCGACGGGGACTCACTTGCGCTCGGCCTCTCTCCCTATTCTCTATGCCGCCTGCCGCCGCACACTACCGCCGCCCTCGGAAAAATTGCGTGCCAACCCGATCCGCGCCAATTAGCATAGGTTCGTCGCGCATTTCGCCCGCGGCCTTCCTCGTTTCCATTACGTCCATTGCAACGCCTGAGGTTTTTTCATGAGACGAATTCTGCCCGCCCTTTTCGCGGTACTCACCTTGACCACCCCTCTTCTTCACTCCCAGGACTACACGCTCGGCCCCGACTCGCAGCCGCAGGCCGGGGTCCCCAAAGGCACCGTGACCAAATTCGTGTTGCCGCCCGGAAAATATTATCCCGGCACGCCGCACAACTGCGCCGTCTATGTGCCCGCCGAGTACGACGCCGGCAAGCCCACCCCGTTCATGATCTTCCTTGATGGCAGCCAGGCTCTGGGAAACGGCATGCGCGTTCCGGTCGTATTCGACAACCTCATCGCCAAGCATGACCTGCCCCCAATGATCGGCATCTTCGTCGATCCCGGCATTTTGCCCGTCGTTGCCGATCCGTCCCACGCTGACCTTGCGCAGAACCGCTACAACCGCATCTACGAATACGACTCCCTCACCCCGCGCTTTGCCGGCTTTCTGCTCAATGAGCTGATTCCCGCGGTGGCGAAGAACTACAACCTCTCGAAAAATCCTGACGACCGCGGCCTCAGCGGCGTAAGCACCGGCGCTGTGGGCGCCTTCATGGCCGCGTGGAACCGGCCCGACCAGTTTCATCGCGTCTTGAGCTTCATCGGAACCTATGTCGCCATGAAAGGCGCTGACTCAATGCCGGCGCTGGTTCGCAGAACCGAGCCAAAGCCCATCCGCATCTTCATGCAGGACGGCACCAACGACCACATCGTTCCGCCCGAGCCCTTCGGAACTTCGCCCTTCGGAAGCTGGCCGGTCAACAACCAGGCCATGTACCAGGCCCTGGAATTTGCCGGCTACGACGCAAAATTCGAGATGGGAACGGGCGCGCACAACACCAGGCAGGCTGGCGCCATCCTGCCCGACGCGCTGCGCTGGCTGTGGCGCGATTATCCCCAGCCCATCACGGTTCACGAGCCCGCGGCGGCACACGAAGCCGGATACGACACGACGAATCGCGTCTTCTCGACGATTTACCTCGACCAGCCGTGGCAGCAGATGGGCGGCGAGTACGATCAGGTCAGGAGCCTGACTTCCGACGCCAAGGGCGACATCTACTTCACCAGTCCCGGCCTCCCCACGATCGCCCGCATGGACCCGGCCGGAACAGTCACCGAGTTTACCGACCCGCCCAACGACGCGACCAATCTGCGCATGGGGCCGAACGACCGGCTCTATTCTTTTCAGCGTTCGACGCGAGAAATTATTTCGTCGAACGCCGCCGCCTGCAACGCGTGCGATCGGAAAACGGTGGCGAAAAACCTCGCCGGCTTTGTCGACTTCGCCGTCACCGCGAACGGAACCATCTATTTCCTGGATGGTACGAACTTCCTGATCGGCGTCATCGATGCCGGAGGCCAGGCGCGCGCAGCGCTGCCATGGCCCGAGTTGGCTGAACAGCTCGACGAGATGGCGCGGCCCCAAGGCCTCGCGCTCTCGCCCGACCAGTCCATGCTCGTGGTGACCAGTCCGGATTCGCGCTACAGTTGGTCGTTCCAGATTGCAACGGATGGATCGCTCGAGAACGGCGAGCCTTTTTATCGTCTCGAGACGCCCGAGGTCACAAAGCCTGGCGCGCAGGGCAGCACGGGCGGCGCGGCGGAAGATACCGACGGGATGGTGTATTTCGCCACGCCTATCGGGATTCAGGTGGCCATGCAAAACGGACGCATCGTGGAGATTCTCAACCCGCCTGTTCCCGGCGGTGGGCCGCTGACGGCCATCACTTTTTCCCGGACTGGCGAGCAGAACTGGCTCTGGGTGGCGCAGGATGGCAAGCTCTTCCGCCGTCCCGTCAAGGTGACCGGCGCGAATGCGTGGACCATTGTGAAGCCGCCGAAGCCGACGCTTTAGGCCGCGCCTGATCAAACTGGCCCTGCCCAGCAGCAACAAAAAGGGCACGGGTTTTATCCCGTGCCCCTCCCGGACCGACATCTGTCGGCCACTGTTCCCATGCGCAGTCTAGCTGCCGACAGGAATTAGCCGCGCACTCGTAAGCCCGTTTGCAATGGCCTGGAAGATGCCGCCAATCGTCGTATAGTCTTGAGCGCTCCCCGACGCCTTGCACCCGCTTGTCGCGTCGGAGTAGAAGGTGGGATTCGATTTGATCGAGTAATTCTGATTCGTAGCCATCGCTTGGATCGCCTGGCATGGCTGCTGTCCGGCCGAATACCCAGCCGTCCCATATGTGGCGCCGGTGTAGCTGTCGGACACTGTGGTGTACGCGTCCGTCGTACACCCTCCTGACGTCTCCGACCCCATGGCAACGGTGTAGACCGTTGTCCCGGCCGCAGTCGCCATCTGCGCTGCCTCCACCGCTTGCCCACATTGTCCTAGGGCCGAAGGGTAAGTGGGCGAATTGTACCCGGTGGGTTTGTAAGTTGTGGTGCTGTTTTTGTAATAATAGGTCCCATTAAGGGGACTGCCACTGCAAGTAACGCCGCTTGCAGGCGGACAGGGGTTAGTCGAGTCCTGGGGGCTCGCAATGCAACCGCCGGTGCTGCTAATCGCCGGACAGTTGTCCGCAACGATGTCGTTGTGCGCAGTGGCCGGAGGCGTGGTGCCCGAGCCGCAGTTGTTGCCGCCGTACGGCGTATACGCCTGCGCGTTGCAAGCATTCGCATCCCCGTCGCTGAGGATGATCATAATGTTCTGAGAGCCCTTCGTACCACCCTGCATCGCAATCAGCGCCGCTTGTGCCTGGCGAATTACCTGCGCATAGTAGGTCGCTTGCCCGCCCGGCGCCTGCAGGCCCTGGCAGCCGCCCCCGCCGGCCGCAACCGCCAGGGGATCATTGGTCGTCGCCAGCGTCGTGTCCGAATCATTCGACTTGTAGGTATTGTTGAAGGTTACGACCTCGTAGCCGCCCTGATAGTCCTTCTGGGTGACTGCGCTGCCGTTGCTCATCGTATCCCACAAATTAAGGTCCTGCGAGGTCGACGTCACGTTGGTAAAGTTGTACGGCACAGTCGCAGGGTTCGTTGTCGGGCAGGTTGTATCCTTTGACGCATTGCCGCTGGCGACGGCGGGAAACACAAACAGCGCCACGTCGTCCACGTATGCGGTGGTCGCACTGCAGTTCGTGCTCAGCGGGCACGGATCCATCTGTAACAGAAACTGCTTTAATCCATAAACTGCGCACTGGATTTGTTTGTCACCGCCGCAACCGTCGCTTGCCGGAGCCGTGCCACTGCCCATCGACCCTGTGGTGTCGATAATGACGGCGATGTTATACGGAGTATCACTTCCACCCCTCATCGCCGCACTCGACTGGGCGGTAATGTTCATCTTCCGCATGCCCAGCAGACCGCCAAACCACAACGGAACAGACGCCGTCTGTGTCACCGTCAGGGCGTTGCAGCTCCCACCGCCTGTGCAGCTTCCTTCGCTGCTCGGGGGCGTCTGGCATCCCACGTTGAGCGACGTCGCGGTGCTCGAGCAGTAGAACTTTGTGGTCAGCGAAGTGACCGTCATGAAATTGTTGGCGTTCTCTTTCCCCGCCTGGGAGCTGTAAGTCGTCACGTTCGCCTGCGCCGCGGTGATGTCAGGCATAGCCTGCGCCCCAGCCAGCGTTGCTGAATTCGTGGACGCAACCAGCAGATGATAAGCGTAGTAAATATGGCCGACCTCAACCGAGGTTCCGGCAAGAGCCAACATTGCGGTGATCGTGAGCGCCACCACCACCGCTGTCTGGCCCAACTCTTCCTTCAGGAACTTGCGCATAAAGGGAATTCGGAACCGTTTCATAGGGCAAACCTCTCTTCTCGCTAAACTCGTGCTCTTTCAATCGGCGCTTATCCGGTGTGCGCTTGTCATCGAGCGCTGGGAATCACCGGTCGTCAGATTGCGCGTTGGCCGTGACGGTTTTGCTCCGTCTCACCCTCGCTTCCCTTAACTTCAGAAGCGAACTTACGGCATCCTGCTAAAAAGTTGAACGTGCGCCGCTGCGAAAGTTCGTGCTTCGAACAAGTGCAACTCTCTGTTTTGGCCCCTGAACGATCTGACCATTTGGTCTTGCTGAAACTGAAGTGTCCTGTCCAGGGACATTGGGAGCTATTCACATGATCTTAGATCAATCCATGCTAATCCATTGCACTTTCGTGCAAGAAAGTGTGACCTGAAAATCACCTGCGTATCGCGTGACCATTGGACATCGATACCGGTTCCCGTGGTAACCATTCCCGCGAACCCCGGAATTACGCTCGCGCCGGCACACGGCAGGAATCTGCTCGATTGCGAGTACCTGCCGCCAGCACACGCAAAAAGGGCACAAGCTTGCGCCCGTGCCCTTCATAGACTTCCTGCTTTCCCTTGGCTTCTTTCAGGTTCTCAATGTCGTGCCGTTCGGTATCAGCCCCGCAATCGCCGCGGCCTGTGCCGCCAGCACCGCCTGCCCGCACTCGCCTAATGCTGACGGGTACGCATAGTTGCTATGGTTACTCTGCTAGGTCAGTCTCTGACGAAGTGAGATTGCTCGCAGGGGAAAATTGAAGTACCGGCATCCACGAGTACTTATAGACAACCGTGACCGTGACCGGTTCGTTCGGAGCCATGTCCGCCGCGAGGGAGGCGCAGTTCGCCGACGAACTGGGATGTTGCGTACCGCTTGAATCCGTAATCGTAACTGTGTAAGACAATTTCGCTGGATCCAAGTTTGGCAGGGACGCCTTAAGCGACGCAGCGACCGTTGCGCACGGGTCGGTCAGCAATCCTGCTTCGGCTCCCAGCAGTTGCGTCGCGGTGGACGTTGCAAACCCGATCTGCTGCAGGAAGTACAAGCCCAGTGAGAATGACGCCGTCCCCGTCAGGACCATCAGGAACAACGGCAGCGTCACTGCAAACTCAACCAGCGCAGCTCCCTCTTCGCCCTTGAAACCAACAGCGCGCATCAGCCTGCGTCCATACGAATTGGCCCGCTTACGCAGGGCCGAACCAATCGTCATTGCTCTACCTCCCGGCGGGGCCGCGCTTCTGATTCCAATTCGGCCGCACCGTCTCTCAAAATCCTTTGCTGCCACTCGACAGCGCACTTCATTGGCCCTGTTTCAATCGATCCAGAAACTGCTCGAGTTCCTTCTTGCCAACTGCGTCGAGCATCGTCAGCTTCGAGCTGTTCGGATCCCTGCTGTCGGCCAGAACAAACTGCAGCCCTACGCCATCGGGTCCCCACCGAACTGCCCGCGATTGCACTGCAATGGAACGCTCCACCACTTCTTCCCCAACGCTGGTCTTCTGCAATGTCATAAGAACCAGGGTTCCGGGGTACCAGCGCTCCTCTGTCACCACGTAAAGCCCTGAAGAACTGATATCTTTAACTCCCTTCGCTTCGGGAGCCGCCCCGTTCCAGTAATACGCTGCCAGCCCCGGTTCCTTGATCCGCGGAGCCTTTCGCGGATCGGGCGACCACCACCGTCCCAGCCACTTGCGCAGTTGCTGGAACTTGCTCGAGCCGGGATAGGTCAGATCCATCACGTGGGTCTGGTAAACCGCCGGGCTTTCACGTCCCGTCCGATTCTCCAGCTCCAGCAGCCCTGGCCCCCCGCTCCACAGCGGCTTCTCACGTAGCAGCGCCGCGCCCGCGATGGATTGCTCAATCACACTGTCGGAATGCAGGTTGGTCAGCTCCTGCAGCTGCCGCTCCATCTCCTCGGCAACGCACAACACAAGCTGATCGCCAAGCTGCGTCTGCGATGTGTAAATGGAATGTGCCGGTAACGCCAGCACGCTCTTTGGCCGCGGGCTCGATGAGCTCACTTGAAACGTCGGATACGATTCGACCACATCGATGACCCGAACGTCTTCGTCAAGATAGATCAAATCGAGTGGCGCAGGTATCCCTGCCGATTGAATCCCCCGGAATGGCATCATCCAGACACCTTCGCCCGACTTGAGCGAACGCGTCGACATCATTTCCCCAAGATGCGCGGCAGGAAGATCGGCCACTTTCACATCCAGGCCAAGAAAGCATTCCCGGGTTTGGTTGTAGGCGCAATGTGTCTGCATCTCTGTTGTTCCAATTCCTCGTGACAAAGTCGGGTCAGCTTCGGTTTCTCTTGCGCCGTCACTTGACTGTCTGGCCTGTTCCATCACTTTCATACCAAACCTAGCCCTCTCTCTTTCCACCCCGCCAACCAGTGAAAGGGTGTAGACCACCCCGTCACTGCCATTACAGACCGCAAAGGCATCTTGCGCCTCAGCCGTTTGCCCCCGGGCAATGAGTCCTTCAATCTCCCCGTGGCGCCAAACGTCTCGTCCACGCCAGGGGATCTTGCCTGCCGCTTACTTCACTCGCGTGCGGCGGCGTTGAATCAAAACGGCAAGAATAACAACTGCCAGGACTGCAGATGCAATCCGGATAATCATGGTGCTTTCCATCTCCGTCTCCCTTCCTGCGTTAATGGCTCGTCAGCTTGCTAAACGATTCCATCATCACAATAACTGCCGGTCCCAGTGTAACGAGAAAGAGTGCAGGGAAAATAAAGAACACGAGGGGAAACACCAGCTTGACCGAAGTCTTGGCCGCCATCTCTTCCACCGCCTGCACCCGCTGCGTTCGCATCGAATCTGCGTGAACGCGAAGCATCTTCGCAATGCTCGTTCCAAATTGCTCTGTCTGCACCAGCATTGAAACCAAATTGCGCAACGACTCTACGCCCGTGCGTTCACCCATAATCTTCCACGCTTCAGAGCGCGCCCGCCCGGCGCGTTGCTCCAGTACAACAACGCTCAGTTCGTCGCACAAATCCGGATGCGATTTGTGCAGCTCCTGCGAGGTGCGCGACGTCGCCTGGTCCAGGCTCAGTCCGGCCTCCATGCAGATCACCAGAAGATCCAGCACGTCCGGAAGGCCTCTTTGAATCCGCTTTTGCCGCGCTTCAATCCGCTTTCCAAGCCAGAAGTCCGGCGCCAGAAATCCGCCGCCCAGCGCCAGCAGGTACACAAAAAATGGACCCAGGTGCGATAGTCCAGTCACCAGCGCTATAAAGCACAGAATCAGCGGAGTCAGAACCTTGCTGCCATAGAAGAACTTCAGCGCCGACTCGTTGCGATACCCCGCCCGCCCCAGGCGGATCTTCATGATCGATACTTCTTTGTCGCTCTTCGGCATTACATGCTCGAAGCGCTCAACCACGTTGCCGATCGAGAACCCGGTCTGCTTGATCGTCGTCATCAGGCTCTTCTGCTCGCGGCGCGGGTTGATCGCCTCGCTGATGCGCTTCACCATGGCTTCGCGATAAAACAGCAGAAGCCCGGCGCTCGCGATGAGCAGGAAGACAGCCAAAAATGTGAAGACTGCAAATACCATGCTTCTCCCCTACACGTCGATGTCGACGATCCTATTAATCACAAATCCGCCGATCGCGATCATCACCACGGCGCCTTCCAACATCTCAATGCCGATGTGGCGATGCCACAAAACGCTGATCATTCCCGGATCTACAAAGTAAATGCCAACGCCCAGCACCACTGGCAGCAGCGTCAGAATCACGCCCGTCATCCGTCCCTGCGCCGTGTGCACCTGGATCTGACGCTTCAGGCGGAAACGCTCCCGGATGACATACGCCGTCTTGTCGAGCACCTCGGCCAGGTTGCCGCCGCTCTCCTTCTGAATCATGATCGCCGTGGACACGATCTTCAGATCCTGCAGCGGAACCCGGTCGATCAGATTATCCAGCGCGGTTTTCATCTCCAGGCCGTAGTTCTGCTCTTCGAAGCAGATCTTGAACTCGGTGCCTACCGGATCGGGGCACTCGCGCGCCACCAGGCCCATGGCCGCCACCAGGCTGTGCCCGGCGCGAAGCGCGCTCACCATCAGATCCAGCGCCTCCGGCAAATCCTTTTCGAACTTGCCGAACCGCCTGCTGCGCTTGAACAGCACAAAACCAATAGGTACGCAACAAGCACCGCTCCCGCCGCCAGCGCAAACAGCGGCAGCCCCGTAATATTCGTAAGCCGCGTAGCACGGAATCACGAACAAAGCCGCGCTCATCACCAGCAGCCGGCCGGGCTCCAGCTCAGTCGGCCTGGCTCAGCATTCTGCGCAGATAGGGCGTGAGCTCCAGTTTCGTCAGTTTCTGGTTCAGCCAGGGAATGCTGCTCAGGTTCTCGTCCTTGCGCAGGTTCAGGCTTTGCTGGCGCGTCTCATGGCTCTCGGCCTTGATCGCCGAATCCAGCGTGGCCAGCGCCTGCCGCGAGCTCCGGGAAGGCGACAGGGCATTGCCCACCATGGGAATCGCAATCAGCGCGAAAACGCCGAGAAACACCAAAACTGCGATCAATGCCATCGTTGCTCCCTCCTTTCCCTTAGTTGACCAGTGTTTCCCGCTCAAACAAGCTGGGCGGCAATACAATGCCAGACATGCGCAGCCGCTCCAGGAACTGCGGACGAATGCGCGTTGGGACGAACACGCCGATCACCCGGCCATCCGGCCCGATTCCTTTCTTCTGGAAGCTGAAGATCTCCTGCATGCTGATCACGTTCTCTTCCATGCCCGTGATCTCGGAGATGTTGGTGATCTTGCGCGTGCCGTCGCTCATGCGCGTAGCCTGCACCACGATCGTGATCGCCGAAGCGATCTGCTGCCGCACCGATCTCTCCGGCAGGTTCATGTTGGTCATCGCCACCATCGATTCCAGCCTCGACAGCGCGTCGCGCGGGGTGTTGGCGTGAATCGTCGTCATCGATCCTTCGTGGCCCGTATTCATGGCCTGCAGCATGTCGAACGCTTCCTCGCCGCGCACCTCGCCGATGATGATGCGGTCGGGCCGCATACGCAGGCTGTTGATCAGCAGTTGCCGCTGGCGGATGGCGCCCTGCCCTTCGATGTTTGGCGGCCGCGTCTCCAGGCGCACAATGTTTTCCTGCGCCAGCCGCAGTTCGGCGGCGTCCTCGATCGTGACCAGCCGCTCGTTGTTGGGAATGTACTGCGACAGAATGTTCAGGAACGTGGTCTTGCCGGCGCCGGTGCCGCCGGAGATCAGGATGCTGATGCGCGCCCGCACCGCGGCCGACAGCACTTCCATCATCTCCGCCGAAATGCTCTTCAACTTCACCAGTTGGTTGGCGGCCAGCGGGCCGGTTCCGAAGCGCCGGATCGACATCGACGGCCCGTCCAGCGCCAGCGGCGGAATGATGGCATTCACGCGCGAGCCGTCAGGCAGGCGCGCGTCCACCATGGGCGAGGACTCGTCCACCCGGCGGCCTACCCGCGAAACGATGCGGTCGATGATCTGCAGCAGATGCCGGTCGTCGCGGAACGATCGTATCCACCCTCTGCAGCAGCCCGCCCTTTTCCATGAATACGTGGTCCTTGTCGTTCACCAGGATGTCGGAGATCTTGGGATCCCGCAGCAGCGGCTCCAGCGGGCCCAGGCCGAAGACCTCGTCCAGCAGATCGGCCTGAATCTTCTCCTGCTCGTCGTAGTTCAGCGGCACCCGCTGCTCCGCCATGATCTCTTTCACCATTCCGGACACCGCCTGCCGCGCCTGGCTGGAATTGACGCGCGACAACTTCTCCAGATCCAGCTTCGAGATCAGAGTCCGGTGAATCTCCGCTTTGTACGTTTCCAGATTCAGTAGTTCCACGTTTTACCTTCCATCCATTGAAGGAATTTGGGAAAGTCTGTTCACTTATTTACCTTGTCATCCGAAAAGATTCAAGCCAAAACCCTTCTTCTTCGCCGGCGCCGCGGTCTTCCCGCTCACCGCATTGACCATCTGCCGGATCTGGCGCGCAATCGCCGAATCCGCAAACACCAGCGGCGTCGCATTGATCTGCATATTCCGCACCGCCGCGTAGTCGTTGGGAATCTTCCACTGTGCCGGCCGCGTCAGCGCCTTGGTGATGTGCTCCTCCGCTACGCCCAGCGCTCGGGATTCGAACCGGTTGATCACGATCTCCAGCTTCGGCAGCGCTCCCCGTGAAGAACTGCGAGATCAGCCGGTTCGAATTGCGCAGTTCCGGAATGCTCGCCTGCGTCACCAGGTACAGCGCGGTTGCATCCTCTGTATGCCGCGGTTCCCATCAGGTCCAGCTTCGACCCCAGGTCAACCACCACGTTGTCGAACTCCTGCCGCGCCACCTGCAGCAGCCGGTTGATCGCGTCGTCGCTGGCCTCGTAGTGGACAAACCTTCCCGGCGCCGCAAGCAACCATCAGGCCCGAACTGTGCTTCACCAGAAGCTGCGAGAGGAAGCCCGCGTCCAGCCTTTCAGCCGCATCCAGCGCATCGATAGTTGAGAACTCAGGCACGATCCCCAGATTCAGGGCGGCGTCGCCGAGCGGAAGATCGAGATCGATCAGCAGCGTCTTCTGTCCCGATTCCTTGGCCAGCCCCACGGCAAAATTACAGGCCAGCATCGTCGCTCCGGCGCCGCCTTTCGCGCCTAAAAAGGCCAGCATTTTCCCGCTCGTCTTCTTCGGGGTCTGCGAAATCGGCCGCCGCGCGGAGGTGCGCACCAGCGCCTCGGCCATCACCTCGGGCGCAAGCGGCAGTGTCAAAAACTCACGGGCGCCGGCGCGCATGCAGCGCACCAGAAGCTCCGGATCGGCGCTCGCCGAATACACCATCACCGTCGCCAGGCCTTCGCTGCCGATGCTCTCCACCAGCTCCAGCGCGTACTCGGGATCGGTGTCCAGCTCGATGATCACCACATCGAACTTCTGGTCCAACAGGTTTGGAATGTCGTCCAGCCCCGCCGGATAACTCGGAAACTCGTAAACATCGCTGCCCTGGCATCGCGCCAGAGCCAAGGCTGCAGCCGACCGGCGCTCGATGTTGGGGCTGATCAGCGCGATCGATAGCTGTTTGGCGCCGATCGAATCGGGATACGGGTTCAACGGGTAGGGGGATGCGTTGGTAGCCACGTCGCGTTCACTCCTCGGTATTCGAACCGTGCAGGGCGCGCTCACCGAACGCGCCGGAATTTCGTTCTCTGCCTATTCCAGGCTGGACACTGTCTTTCTCCGTCTCTAATGTGCGAAAAACGAAATCAGAGTCCCGATTGCAATGGCCGGTGCATACGGCATCTTGCGCCGCAGCGGATTGCTGAGGACCGACTCTTCGCGTCCCTTCGTGCTGAACGCCAGGTCGCCGGTGTGCTGAAACAGTTCCTTCATGAAACCGCCGCAGGCCGCCCAGATGAGAGCCATTGCTCCCCCCACCAGGCCGGTCAGCACTAACGCGATAAACATCTGGCCCGGGCCAATCCACGCCCCAATCGCGGCGCAAAGTTTCACGTCGCCCGCGCCCATTCCGCCCATCCAGAAAAGCAATCCGTAAATCAAAAGTCCAAGCCCCGCGCCTTCAAAACTCTGTGCGGCGCCATGCCAGCCATGCAGCCAGCTTGAAACCAGAATTCCGCATGCAAAAAAGGGAAACACGAGCCAATTCGGGATACGCCGGCTGCGAAGATCCGTGAACGTCGCCACGCTCAGCACAATCACGGTCGGCCACCAGGCAAACGAATGCATCACCCCTGCTCCTTATCCCCTTTTGCGGTTCCGGGATTACCCCCCTTGCAGCAATTGCCCGGCCAAACCACCGGTACGACATTCTCTTTATATTCAAAGAGATAGAGGTTTTTCCGCTCGTAACGTGTACACGGCTGTTTACAGATTGGCCCCTCCATGGAGTGGACCGTATACACCATTAACCCCGCACCCTCCCTGGCTCTGCTGCCGCTTATCGAACGGTTGTTCATGCAGCATGAGGCGGGAATTCCGTCGTCGAACCGGGGAACCGACGGTTCACTCCCAATCAAACGGCAACGATGCATCGGGCAAAAAACACCCGTCGCCTGCCATCACATGAAAAGCCCTGAGATCAACAAGTCTACAACCATTTCCGCTGGGGCATGCTGGGATTTTTGACGTTTGAGGCCAAAAAACGGCAGAAAGCTGCGGGCTGGTTCTTGGCGGTTTTCCACTTGACCTTTGGTCTCTTTCCGCTTGACCTTTGGTCCTGAATCCCACAGAATATGATCCACTAGGTATCCAAATTACAGCGTCGCAATCTCAACCCTCCTCGGGAAGCGTTTGGCGACTCTTGTTGCTTCATTTGCAGGCGGATTCCTTCACCCGCACACTTAGGTATGTGCGTCTGGAGTTCTCCATTGGGCTTCTTGAAAGCTAAAGATAAAACAACACGAGACAAAACCCTGGCGTGACGGGAAAGGTTGTGGCTTTCCCCTTTTGTTCGTCTACAATGACGTACGTATCTATTTGCTTTGTTTAGCTTGCTTTCTTTTGCTCTCCACCTTCATTTATCCGTGCAACGTGACCATCGTCATGGGGCCCGCATTTCCTAGCACGAAAGAGGAATAGCGGATATGGTTCCTGCTGACGATCATACTGTTACATCGCTAATCTTCCCGGAACGGCATCACGAAATCCGCGAGATGGAAGATCGCCCTCAAATGAACAAAATTGGATTGTTTTCGGAAGACCGAACTCTGCATGCTCTGCTTTCTTCTGCCCTTGGTAAGGACTTTGAGGTCCTGCTCGAGCCCGACGGCGACGGAATGGACCACCTGCTCTCTACAGGTGGCTGTGATGTGATGATTCTCGACCTCCATTCCAAAGAGGATTCGCTGCAAACGCGCATCGAGTACGCGCGCATCCTCATTGCCTCGACCGTCCCCGCTATCCTCATGGCAGACGACAACTTGCGCTCCACTGCGTTCGAGCTGGTGCGCTCCGGAGCCTTCGGCTACTGCCGCCGCCCCCCCTCCATTCGCGATCTTAAAACCATGCTCAACCGCGCCTGCGAGACCTTCACGCTGAAACAGCAGCTCCTGGGCGTACAGCCGCGCATTGAAGAAGCGGGCCGCTGCGACCGCATTATCGGCTCCAGCCAGGGCATGCAACGCGTATATCAGTTGGTCCGCAGCGTTACCAACCTCAACGCCGCCGTCCTCGTCACCGGCGAAAGCGGAACCGGCAAGGAACTGATCGCCCGCGCCATTCACAATCTCGGAACGCGCTCCAACAAGCCCTTCGTAGCCGTCTCCTGCGGCGCCATCCCTGAAACTCTCATTGAAGCCGAGCTGTTCGGCCATGAAAAAGGCGCCTTCACCGGTACCGTTGGCGCTCGCGAGGGCTATTTCGAGCAGGTCGGCGACGGCACCCTCTTCCTGGACGAAATTGGCGACCTGAGCCCCTTTACCCAGGTCAAACTCCTGCGCGTTTTGCAGCAGATGGAGTTCAGCCGCCTTGGATCGAGCAAGCTGATTCCCTTGCGCGCCCGCCTCATCTTCGCCACCCACCGGGATCTTTCCAAGCTCGTGGCTGAAGGCAAGTTCCGGCAGGATCTCTTCTACCGCATCAATGTCATGTGCATTGAAACGCCGCCCCTTCGCGCCCGCGCTGAAGATATTCCGCTCATGGCGCGCCATTTTGTCCACCATTACGCCGGAATCTTCCAGAAACCCATGGATAGCATTGAGCCTGAAGCGCTCGAAATGCTGCAGTCGTTTTCCTGGCCGGGCAACGTCCGCGAGCTTGAGAACGTAATCCAGCGCGCCATCATTCTTGCTCCCGGCCGC
This sequence comes from uncultured Acidobacteriaceae bacterium, assembly GCA_963841095.1. Classification (GTDB taxonomy): domain Bacteria; phylum Acidobacteriota; class Terriglobia; order Terriglobales; family Acidobacteriaceae; genus Telmatobacter. Next base: position 58,597 of record CAWJBE010000005.1, on the reverse strand, counting down.
GTGGTTCGCGCCGTCGACTTGAACCTTAAAACGCAGGAGCCGGAAGAGGATGGCGCCTCCTTCGATGAGGTAGTCGACATCGCCGATTACCAGCCTGCGGGATCGTTCGAGCGCCAGCTCCGCGACTACAAAATCAAGCTGGCCGTCCTGGCCGTTCGTGAAAACAACGGCAACAAAACGCTCGCCGCCCGGAGCCTTTGCATCTCACGCGCCTATCTGCATCGACTCCTCCGTCTCTCTGAAACTGAGATGATTGAGGCCGAGCAGAACCTCCGCGAGCCTGTCACCGCCTGAGCCCGCGCGCACCGCGCCACGGCGCCCTCCGCGCCGCAAGTGTGCCATCGCCAACTGACCGTTCAGGCAGCCGTCTTTCCCACTGTTCCAAATTGGCGGTAGCGGCGTAGAATTGTCCCGTTTCCGATGTCTCGACAAGGAAGTTCCTCGCCATGAAAATCTTTGCGTTTCCCCTGCTGGCTGCCGCCGCTGTCGTCGCTGCCGCCCAATCCCCTGCTCCCATGTCAATGAACGCCTCGCCCGCGGCCGGCGAGCGCCTGGGCTCGGTCTCCTTTTCTGTCTCCTGCTCTCAGCAGGTCCAGGAGCCGTTCAACCGCGGCGTCGCTCTTTTGCACGATTTTTGGTACGCGGAGGCGCGGCCGCAGTTTGAGCGGATCGCAAAAACCGATCCCGCCTGCGCCATGGCCCACTGGGGCATCGCCATGAGCGTCTTCCACCAGATATGGGACCGCCCCGATGACCAGTCGATGAAGCTGGGTTGGCAAGAGATAAAGAAGGCGCAGGCGCTGCCCGCAAAGACCGCCCGCGAGCAGGATTACATTGCCGCTCTGGCCATCTTCTACAAGCCCGGAAACCAGGACTTCATGGCCCGCGTTTCTGCATACTCTGCGGCCATGGGTTCGCTCTATCGAAAGTACCCCGACGACGTCGATGCCGGCGCATTCTACGCGCTCTCTCTTCTGGCCTCTGAGGCTCCCGACGACACCAGTCTCCGCCACGAGTACGAAGCTATGGCCGTGCTGACGCCGCTCTACGCCAAATATCCTGACGACCCGGGCCTCGTGCACTACACCATTCACTCCTGCGACAACCCCGCTATGGCGAAAGATGGGCTGGCAGCAGCCGAGCACTACGGCGAGATCGCGCCATCCGGCCCTCATGCCGCTCATATGCCGGGACACATCTTTGCCCGCCTCGGCATGTGGCAGCCCGACATCGAGGCCCAGCTTGCATCCGTTCAGGCGTCAGAAGTCGCCGAGGCGCACCACGAAGACGGCATCATGGACGAGCCTCACTCCTACGACTTCCTGATGTACGCCTATCTGCAGAGCGGCCAGGATGAAAACGCCAAAGAGGTGCTCCACAAGAGCGTCTCCGTGATCGGCCGGATTGACGCAATGCCCGCCATGGCAGGTGACCGCATGGTAGGTATGTCGGGCTACTACCGCACCAAGTTTCCCGTCTTCTTCGCACTCGAAATGCGCGACTGGCAAGCTGCAGCCGCACTCCAGCCCGTTCCCGGCGCGCTGCCTGAGGATGCAACCATGACCTGGTGGGCGCGTGCCATCGCTGATGGGCATTTGCGCCATGCCGCGCAGGCACAGGCCGACCTGGCGCAGTACGACGCACTCATGGCTGAAGTTAAGAAAGGCCGCCACGCTTATTATGCGGATTCAACCGGCGCGCAGATTGGCCGCAGCGAGATCGCCGCGTGGGCCAGCTTTGCCGCCGAACACCACGACGAAGCGCTCAAGGATATGCGTGAAGCCGCCGACCTGCAGGACAAAGTCGGCCAGGGCGAAGTCGATATTCCCGCCCGCGAAATGCTCGCTGACATGCTGCTCGAGCTGCATCAGCCCCGGCTTGCCCTTGCGGAGTACCATGCGGCACTTGCGCTCAGCCCCAATCGCTTCAACGGCCTCTACAACGCCGGAGTTGCCGCCGAACAGTCCGGCGACAAGGCTGCGGCCTCCGATTACTTTGCCGAGTTGCTCAAATCAACCGGCGACGGCGCACACTCCTCGCGCCCTGAGCTCGCCCACGCCAGGAGCTTTCTCTCCGCTGACCAGCTTGCCGCAAAACAGGTTGGCAGCCAGTAACGCGGGGCGAGTCTCCGCCCAACGGAATCAAGTTTCCATTCCATAGTCCTCTGAACGATTGGTTTTGTACCTCGAAGGGGTGACTCATGTCTCGTCTGCCGCGGCTGATGAGACATGGGATTCCTCGATGCCTGATGAGCAAAATCATGCGGTCGCGGCGCTACGCAAAATAATCCACGCGCTGCGCCCGAATCTCTCCCTGCGCTTCACCTCCCGGCTCCATCTCGCCGTCAAACGTGAAGTCGTCCTCGTCGCTTTCCTCCGCGCCCGCTGCCTTTCTCCCGTTCCGCTGTCCCCCGCCCTCGCCCGGCTTTGCCGAGCCGTCGATATCGAAAACCGCAGGCGGCCGAAAAACCGTTTGCCGCCCTCGTACCGCGGGCAACGCGCGAATTCCGGGAATGGGACCAATCTCCATCGTCGCTTCTCAACTCCTGCCGTGATCTATCGACTGAACCACGGAAATCTTTAATCTTCTTCGCGCCATTGTGTCCGATTTTGCGACACACACCCGCCGCGCCCATCCCGCACCCGCCGCCTTGCTACACTCAGGCCATGACCGACCAACTCGAGTTCCCCCGCGCGGTCGAAGTGGCGCTCGACAGTCTCAAACGGCATCTCATCGCGCGCGAAGAAGAGTCGCCGGCCGGCTTCGAGGTCGACGAACAGGGCGGCGTCCTGAACGTGATCTTCGATGACTCAGGCTCTCGATTCGTCATCACCTCCAACGCGACCGTCCGTCAGATATGGATCTCCGCGCTCTCCACCAGCTTCAAGCTCATTTGGGATTCGAAGACGGAAGCGTTCATCCTGCCGCCCACCGGCGAAACCCTCACCAACCTCATCGACCGCCTCATCGGCGAATACCACGCCCCCAGCCCGAGCCACATCTAACAGCAACGTCTCTAGTCCCTACGTCCCTCGCTCCCCGACAGGTGCCCCACATCTCGTTTCTGAGATGTGGGATTCCGTTTCCCCTAGCCCCTCAGTCCCTACGTCTCTAGTTCCCACGTCCTTAGTCCCTGCTCCCTGTCTTTGTTACGATTTGATTCATCCCCCTGGGAGGGTCTTGATCCATGATTGAAACCTCCGCATCTGCGCCGCTCACCTCTGAGCAGGTTTCCACAATCACGCGCCAAACCAACTATGGAACCTGGCGCTACCAGAAATCCTGGAAGCCCCTCCACATCGCCGACGCCGAGGGCTGCTGGTTCACTGACGGCGCCGGCAAGCGCTATCTCGACTTCAGCTCGCAGTTGATGTGCGTCAACCTCGGGCATAAAAATCCGCGCGTGGTCGAAGCCATCGCGCAACAAGCCCGTGATCTGGCCTACGTTGCGCCCGGTTACGCCACCGAGGCGCGCGCCCGCCTCAGCGCCAAGCTGCTTGAGGTTCTACCCGAGGGATTGAACAAATTCTTCTTCGCCACCAGCGGTACTGAGGCCAACGAAGCCGCCTTCAAAATTGCGCGCATGTTCACCGGAAAAAACAAGATCATCTCGCGCTACCGCTCCTATCACGGCTCGACCGCGGGCTCCATCGCTGCCACGGGCGATCCCCGCCGCTGGGCCATGGAACCGGCCGGCAAAATTGGCGGCGTCGTCTTCGCGCCTGAAACCAACTGCTACGACTGCCCCATCAAGCACACCTATCCCGCCTGCAATATCGCTTGCGCCGACTACATCGAGCACATGATCCGCAACGAGAGCGACGTTGCCGCCATCATCGTGGAGCCCGTCGTCGGCACCAACGGCGTCCTCGTTCCGCCGCCCGAGTACTTCCCTCGCCTGCGGGAAATCTGCGACCGCCACGGCGTCCTGCTCATCGCCGATGAAGTCATGGCCGGCTGGGGCCGCACCGGCAAGTGGTTCTCCGTCGACCACTGGAACGTGAAGCCCGACATCCTCGTCACCGCCAAGGGAATCACCTCGGCCTACGTGCCCCTCGGCCTCTGCGCCACCACAGCGAAAATCGCCGACTACTTTGAAGAGCATTACTTCTCTCACGGACACACTTACGAAGCGCACCCGCTCACCCTCGGCCCGGCAGTCGTCACCATTGAGGAGATGCAGCGCCTCAAGCTCGTTGAGCGCGCCGCGGAGCTTGAGCCGTATGTCCGCCAAAAGCTCGAAGCCATCAAAGCAAAGCACCCATCCGTCGGCGACGTGCGCGGTCTCGGCCTCTTCTTTGCTGTCGAACTCGTAAAGAATCGCCAGACCAAGCAGCTCTTCAACACCATGCGCGACAAGGTCGAAGGCAAGCCCCTCATCGTCGACCAGATCACCGCCAAGATGATGGCGCAGGGCGTGTCGATACAGGCATGGGTCTCGCACTTCGTCATCGCCCCGCCACTCATCGTCACCAAAGAAGAGCTCGACCTGGGGCTAGCCGCCCTCGACGAGCACCTCTCCATCGCCGACGCGCTCGTCGAATAAGAAATTGATTCTTGCTCCGCCAGAAGACGGGTGCCCCACGTCTCGATTTTGAGACGTGGGATCGCACGATCTCGTGAACTGCGAGCCACGAACTGATTGGGCGCCCACCCTCGGCGTCCGCCGTGGCGGATTTTTGTGCCTGGGGTGGGCTGGCGCGAACCCAAAACCCGCCGCATGGAGCTAAAGGCTACAGGCTACAGGCTGCATCTTCACGCCACTTCTTCCGCGCTCTCCGCCACTCCCGCGGTCCCACCTTCATCATCGCCACATATGGAACGGACCCACTCCTCCCTATTCCTGGCTCGTGGCCTTACCCACTTTAACCAGTTCATATACGTCTCCAATCCTTTCGTCGAGAAGGTTGAGTTTCCGTGCCAGGCCCTTGATCTCCGTCTCGGCGCGGCGATTCACATCGAAATCCAGCTCGCTGCGCAGCCGGTCCTTCTGGTCCTGCCGGTTCTGGCTCATCATGATGACGGGCGCCTGCACCGCCGCAAGCATGGAAAGGAACAGGTTCAGCAGAATAAAAGGATACGGGTCCCAGGACTTTTGGCCGAGCAACACGTTCACGCAGGTATAAACAACGAGCACGGTGGCAAAGATGATGATGAACGTCCACGATCCCCCAAATCCGGCCACGGCATCGGCGATGTGCTCTCCCGTCGTCTCCTGCTTCTCAATAATTTCGTTCGCATTACGCGTCGCGCGCAGCCGCACCAGTTGTTGCGTGGCATGCAGCTGATGGCCAAGGGTTGTCAGCAGGTCCATGCCCGCATGAGGTTTTCGCTCCAGCAAAACGGCGATATCGTTCCTGGATACCTCAATGAAAACGCAATCTTCCAGCGCAACAGCGCTCGTCTGACGCGGAGTCTCCTCAAGCATTGAGGCGAAGCCGAAGAACCCGCCCTTTTCCGGCTCGTCGACAATCACCTCCTGCTGATCCTCGTCTACGGTTGTGACTTGCGCTCTTCCCGACACCACTACGTAAGCGTGTATGCCTGGATCTCCGGCCTTGTAAATGCGCTGGCGCGCTGCGAACGTCTTCACGTCCACCTGTCCGGCAAGGACCGCGGTTTCATCGTCGTCAAGCAGAGAAAAGAGAGGAATACCCTTCAACATTTCTGGCCTGCATGTCATGGCGTTCTCCCGTGTGGCGATGTTGTTGACAGTTGTTGTAAAGCTGCGCGGCGAAACGGAAAGTCGATCTCAAAACCGAACTGTCCGCCTATTCTTGGGCTGGCAATGTGGCTGCCTCCCAGCAAAGCAAAGGTAATTGCACTACGGCCGTTGAGCTGGTACCAGCCTCCGGCCAAACCCTGGAGTTGGTCTTTGCCCAGGCTCTTGTTGTCCGCGACTGCGCCGTAGGCCTCCACGCCAAGACTCAGGCGATCGCTCAAGTCGTGCACCAGCGAGAGACCTCCCGTGTACACGTGGCCGCGGGTATTCTGCGTTCCCAGAACGCCCGTACTGGTGTTGCCGGCAAACAGAAATCCAAAATTGGCGTCCATCCTCGTCTTATCCGTCAGCGGTTCCTGGGCAATCGAATTGAGCCAGTAGTCGGTCAAGCCCGAACCGAGTTGCTGGCTCGTGTCACCTGTGGGAAATTCAATGTACAGGCTCGCGGAAAGCGCTGGAGCTCTCCGCGGCTCCACGCTCTTGCGGAAGTTCCACTTGATCCCCATGTCCGTATCGCCCGGCCCGTTGGAGGTTTGTGATCCCGGTGCACGAAGAATCAAAAGATACGGAGCATCGATATCGAGTTCCAGGCCGTGCGGAAGCCCGTAATTGACCTTGTAGTTGAACGTGTTCTGGCGCAAATCGGGGTACTGAGCAGACTGCAAGCCATCGTATTCATTGAAGATCTCAAAGTGCAGCGTGCCATTGTCCGTCACGTCTGCGTTGTCTGTGTAGAAAGGCATCTGTGCAACACTAACCCGCGCGCCGCTCATGGAGTAGCAGAGCAGAATCGCGAGCTGGAACGCGGTGCGCATGCACAGTCCTTTCTGACTTTAACTGCACCACGCCGCGCCGGAAGATGAATGAACTGTAAAAACGCTCCTGTTTGCGCCTGCGTCACAATGTGCTGAAGAAGCGAATCCCATCATTGCCTGTCATAGTTTCACGCCACTTCTTCCGCGCTCTCCGCCACTCCCGCCGGCGCCGCCAGCTTCATCATCGCCAAATACGTTGCGCCCGCCGTAAAGCACCCCACGAACCACGCGTAGTCATACAAAAAATGTAGCGGCGGCACAAACACGCCCACCAGCGCAATCGTCACTCCCAGCGCCAGCGCGATCATCGCACGGGGGTTCACGCCTTTCGTGTAGTAGTACACGCCCTCGCGGTGATAGAGCGAGTTCACGTCCAGCTCTGTCCCGCGAATAAAGAAGTAATCGCACACCATGATCCCCGCCACCGGCCCCAGCAGCCCGGAATAGCCCACCAGCCATCCGAAGATGTACGCATCCGGAGTCGCCAGCAGCTTCCACGGACACATTGCCAAACCCAGAAATCCGGTAATCAATCCGCCCGTCCTGAAGCTGATGAGCCGCGGATACAGATTCGAAAAATCGTTCGATGGCGACACCACATTCGCGCCGATGTTCACGTTCAGCGTGGCCACCAGCACCGCAATCATCGCCAGGAACGCGACGAACGGCTGATGAAACATCCCGATCAGTTGCACCGGGTCCCAAATCGGCCTGCCAAACAGAACCACTGACGCCGACGTCACCGCGATCCCCAGAAACGTGTACAGCACCATCGCCACCGGCAACCCAAATGCCTGCCCCCACGATTGCGCGGTCTGTGATTTGGAATAGCGTGTGAAATCGGGAATGTTCAAGGCGAGCGTCGCCCAGTATCCCACCATCGCCGTCAGCGACGGAAAAAACACGCTCAAAAATTCGCTCCTCGTGTGGAATTGGCTCGGCGTCGACAGCATAGCCCCAAAGCTACCCGCCTTCACCCGCACCCAAACCAGCAGCGCCGCTGCCATCACAAACATGAACGGCGCGCCAAACGCCTGCAGCCGACGAATCGACTCAACCCCGCGCCACACCACCACCATGTTCAGCAGCCAGAAGCCCAGAAAACACGCCCACAGCACGCCGCGATTGCCTTCCATCGACGGCCACATCACCACCAGCATCGCATCAATCGCGCTGCCGCCAATCCACGATTGAATACCGAACCAGCCACACGCCACCACCGCCCTCAGCAGCGCAGCCAGGTTCGCGCCGCGCACGCCAAACGGCGCCCGCAGAAACACCGGAAACGGAATCCCGTACTTCGCCCCAGCGTGCGCATTCAGCAGCATCGGCACCAGCACAATCAGATTCCCCAGCAGCACCGTCCCAATCGCCTGCTTCCAGTCCATGCCCTTGGCAATCAGTCCTGAAGCCAACCGGTACGTCGTGATCTCCATGCACATCGAGAACCACAGCGCTGTGTAGTTGTAAAAGCCCCAGGTGCGCTGCGCCGAAGTCGTCGGCATCAGGTCGCGATTCGATAGCGATGGGTCGACTGAGCTCACGGGACCTCCTCCGTGATGTGCGCGCTTCTAAGTGAATTGTCAATCGACTAAGCTGTTACAACGCAACTTCAACCATCTCGCGAGTGTCATCCTGAGCGGAGCGGCTTGGGGCCCCGTATTCGCATCGCGAATACGGGGTCAGCGGAGTCGAAGGATCTGCATTTGCTATCTTTGCGAAGTACACCCAGCACAAACCCTGGGTGCCCCAGGTCACGATTCTGGGACCTGGGTACGCCCTCCCTCATCCTCGCATGAACAAGCCAGTAGCTAGAAGCTAGCAGCTAGTAGCTGCTTCCTCACGTCCACGCCCCGCCTCTCGCCTCTCTCCGCAAATACTGTCCCCGTCCCGGCCTGCCCACAAACTCTCCGCCGCTCACAACCAGCTCGCCGCGCGAGTACACATCGCGCGCATTCCCGCGCACTTTGAACCCCTCAAACATCGAGTAGTCCACGCGCATATGGTGTGTCTTCGCGCTGATCGTGTAATCGGCCTCGGCATCCCACAACACCAGGTCTGCGTCGCTCCCCGCCGCCAGCACGCCCTTCCTCGGATACATCCCGAAGATCCGCGCCGGCGCTGTCGACACCAGCTCCACAAATCTGTTAATCGAAAAGTTCCCCTCGCCCACGCCGTGGTGGTGCAAGAGTTGCAGCCGGTTTTCAATGCCCGGCCCGCCGTTGGGAATCTTCGTGAAATCGTCTTTGCCCAATGCCTTTTGATCCTCAAAACAGAACGGGCAGTGATCCGTCGAAACCACCTGCAGGTTATCGCTCCTCAATCCATCCCACAGCCTGGACTGGTTGCGCCGCTCGCGCAGCGGCGGCGTAAAGACATACTTTGCGCCCTCCCAGCCCTTGCCTTCCATGTTGTCTTCAATTGAGAGCAGCAAATATTGCGGGCAGGTCTCGGCAAACGCCGGCAATCCGCGGCCGCGCGCCTCGCGCACCTGGTTCAGCGCGTCTTCGCTGGAGAGATGCACGATATAAATCGGTACGCCGGCGATCTCCGCCATCGCAATCGCGCGATGCACCGCCTCCGCCTCGGCTCTCGTGGGCCGCGTCAGCGCGTGATAAATCGGCGCAGTCTTTCCCTCCGCCAGCGCCTGCTGCACAATCACGTCAATCACCGATCCGTTCTCCGCGTGCATGCACACCAGCGCGCCATTCTTCGCCGTCTGCCGCAGCGCCTTGAAGATCGTGGCGTCGTCCACCATCAGCACATTGGGGTAGGCCATGAACAGCTTGAAGCTGGCCACGCCCTCGCGCACCAGGTCGTCCATATCTTCCAGGCCTGCGTCAGGCAGGTCCGTCACAATCATGTGCAGCCCGTAATCAATGCACGCTTTGCCCTCGGCCTTCTTCCACCATATGTCCAGCGCATCGCGCATCTTCGTTCCGCGCGCCTGGATGGCGAAGTCCACAATCGTCGTCGTTCCGCCAATCGCTGCAGCTCGCGTGCCCGTCTCAAAATCGTCAGCCGACTTCGAACCGCCGAAGGGCATATCCAGATGCGTATGCGCATCGATCCCGCCCGGCAGCACCAGCAGTCCCGTCGCGTCCACAACTTTGTCTGCCGCGCTCGCCGGAATTCCCGCGCGCACTTCCTTGATCGTTGCGCCGTCAATCAGCAGATCCGCCTTCACGCTGGCGTCGGCGTTCACGATCGTCCCGTTTTGAATGAGCGTCTTCATATCTAGGCCTTTCTCACCTCGGCACGACAACCGCGTGCCCCACCCTCGGCGCGATTTTGTTTTTGCGCCTAGGGCGGAATACCACGAACTTCGATCCACCCGGTTTGCATCAGGGCATGACTTCAGTCGTGCCAAAATCGCTCCCAAAAAGAGACGTGGCCGGGGTCCCTCGCATTTGGGGACCTGGGATTCCGTGAACTCCCTGCGTCCCTAGTCCCTACGTCCCTGCCCCACCCGCTCCTCCCACGTCTCCGGCCTCAGCCCCGTCTCCACTTCCACCATCGTGATGCATCCATCCACCGGGCAAACCAGTGAGCACAAATTGCATCCCACGCACTCCGTCTCATCCACCCGCGGAATCCGCGCCAGCGGCGTCGCATACGGCCCCGTGTCCGCCAGCGCTGCCCTCTCCTTGCGCGACACTGGCGTCTCCGCAATTGATGCACGGCTCTCCGCTTCCTTCGCCGCCGGTATCAGATGCAGCTCCACGTGCCCATCCACAGGCCCCGTCACGCGATCCAGATGAATACACTGGTGCGCGCCATCCCAGCAAGCAATGTGGCAAAGGTCGCAGCCAATACACTTCTGCTCGTCGATGCGCGCCACAATCTTGTAGTTCAAATTCAGGTGCTTCCACTCGGTGACCTTCGCGACCGACAATCCGCGAAAATCCTCGATCGTCTTGAAGCCCTTCTCGCGCATCCAGTTGTCCAGGCCCTCGGCCATGTCTTCCACAATCCGATAGCCGTAGTGCATCACCGCCGTGCACACCTGCACCGTCCCGCAACCCAGCAGCATGAACTCCACCGCATCGCGCCACGACCCGATGCCGCCAATCCCCGAAAGCGGCAGCGCCGCCTCAGGATCGGCCAGAATCTGCTGCACCATGTTCAGCGCAATCGGCTTTACCGCCGGCCCGCAATACCCGCCATGCGAGCTCTTCCCATCCACATTCGGCCGCGGCACAAAGGTGTCCAGGTCGATCCCCGTAATCGAATTGATCGTATTGATCGCCGACAGCCCATCCGCCCCGCCGTGCTTCGCCGCCCGCGCCACCGCGCGAATGTCGCTGATATTCGGCGTCAGCTTCACCAGCACCGGTGTGCGCGCCTTCTCCTTCACCCACTCCGTAATCATCTGCGCGTACTCGGGCACCTGCCCCACCGCCGACCCCATCCCACGCTCGCTCATCCCGTGCGGGCAGCCAAAGTTCAGCTCCAGTCCGTCCGCTCCCGCATCCTCAGCGCGCGTCACAATCTCGTGCCACGCTTCGCGCGTCGACGCCACCATTAGCGACGCAATCACCGCGTTCTGCGGATAGCGCTTCTTCACCTCCGTCATCTCGCGCAGATTCTGCTCCACCGTCCGGTCGCTGATCAGCTCAATATTGTTGAACCCCATAATCCGCTGCCCGTTCCAGTCCGTCGCCGAGTAGCGTGAGCTCACATTGGTAATCGGCTCGCCGATCGTCTTCCACACCGCGCCGCCCCAGCCCGCATCGAACGCCCGCATGATCATCTCGCCCGTGTTCGTCGGTGGCGCCGAAGCCAGCCAGAACGGATTCGGCGAGTCGATCCCGCCCGCAAATCCCCTCACGCGGATATCAGGCCCAATGTCAAACATTGACTACCTCCGCCGTCTTCAGCATCGCCAGCGCCGCGCGCTTCCCTCCTGCCACCGCGTCCACCACCTCGCGCCCGCCGTTCACACAATCGCCCCCTGCAAAATACCGCGGATTCCCGGTTGCGCCCGTCGCGGCATCTGCCACAATCCGCCCGTCGCGCACCTCCACGCCGCGCAGCTTTTGCAAAAGCTCCGTCAACGGAGACTGCCCAATCGCCGGCACCACAAGGTCGCAGTCCATCGTGTACTGCGAATCTGGAATCGCCAAAAGCTTTCCGCCCACCTGCTGCACCTGTACCGTTTCCAGAAGCAACCGCCCATGCGCGTCAGGGTGTACCGCAACCGGAACCCTGCGCCACAAAAACTGGACGCCCTCCTGCTTGGCATGCTCATATTCAAAATCGAATGCTGAAAGGTCGTTCTCGCTGCGCCGGTAGAGCATATACACGGTCTCCGCGCCGAGCCTGCGGGCCGCATTCGCAGCGTCAATCGCCGTATTTCCCGCGCCAACCACCACCACTGTTCCGTGCAGCTCGCGCAGGTGCCCGGTCTTGTATGCCGCAATCAACTCCAGCGCGTTCATCACCCCCGCAGCGTCCTCGCCGGGAATGTTCAGCCTCTGCATCGCGCCCAGCCCGAGTCCGAGAAAGATCACATCGAACTCCGCTTCCAGCGCCTCCAGCGCCGCCGCCGAATCCACTTCCACTCCGCATCGGAACTCCACGCCCAGCCGCCGGATCATCTCCACTTCGCGCACGCTGTCAGCGGCACGCAACTTATACTCGGCCACGCCATAGGTATTCAATCCGCCCGGCAGCTCGCGCCGCTCAATCACCGTTGCGCTCGCACCCTGGCGGCACAGCTCCGCCGCACACGCCAGTGATGCTGGCCCTCCCCCGATACACGCCACACGCAGCTTGCGCGTTCCGGCCGCTGCAGCAGGCGGCAACTCTCCCGACGCATAAAAGGCGTCCATCGCATGACGTTGCAGCAATGCAATTTGAATCGGCTTCCGATTTTGCCGAACCATCACGCACGCGCCTTCGCACAACACGTCCACCGGGCAAACGCGCGCGCAGCTTGCGCCAAGAATGTTCGCATCCAGAATCTTCACCGCCGACCCGCGAAGATTCCCCGACGCAATCCGCTTGATGAATCCGGGCACATCGATATGCGTGGGGCATGCCGCCGTGCATGGCGCGTCAAAGCAATTCAGACAGCGGTCTGCCTCAATCACCGCGGCCTGCAACGCAAGCGCCGGCTTCAGCTCGCTGAATCGTTCCCGAATCTGCGGATCATCCGGAATTGCCGCAGTGCTCATTTGCCTCTCCATCTGATCTCTGACCGCTCGTTCCAGAACAACTTGGGGTGCCCCATCCTAAAGTTCATCGCGAAGCGGGGAACGTTAGGGTGGGATTCCGCGAAGCTCCATCCACCAACAACCTCAACTCATGACGAAACCATGGCTATGACCGCTAGGAAGCCACCAGCGGTCCATACAAATCCGGCCGGCGGTCGCGATAAAACTGCCACGTTCGCCGTACCTCGGCAATCTCCTCCAGATTCAGATCGGCCGTCAGCACTTCATCCTTGTCGCGGCTCGCCTCGGCAATAATCTTTCCGCGCGGATTGCAAAAGTAGCTCGTCCCGTAGAACTCTCCGATATTCCACGGCGCCTCAGTACCGACGCGATTGATCGCTGCAATAAAATATCCGTTCGCCGCCGCGTGTGCCGGCTGCTCCAGCTTCCACAGGTACTCGCTCAACCCCGCCACCGTCGCCGAAGGATTGAACACAATCTCCGCCCCGTTCAACCCCAGGCAGCGCGCCCCCTCCGGAAAATGCCGGTCATAACATATATAGATGCCAACCTTGGCGAATCCCAGGTCGAAAACCGGATACCCCAGATTCCCCGGCCGGAAATAAAACTTCTCCCAGAAACCCGGCGCCACATGCGGAATATGCGTCTTGCGATACTTGCCCATGTACGAGCCGTCGTTCCCGAGCATCGCCGCGGTGTTGTAGAAAATTCCCTCCTGCTCCACTTCGTACACCGGCACAACCATCGCGATGTGCAGTTCCTTCGCCAGCTCGCGCATCAGCTTCACGGTCGGGCCGTCGGGAACCGCCTCCGTCATCTCGTACCACTTCGCTTCTTGCTCGGCGCAAAAATACGGCCCGTTGAAAATCTCCTGCAGGCAAACAATCTGCGCCCCCTGCTTGGCCGCCTGGCGAATCAGCTCCACGTGCTTCTCCACCATCGCCTTCTTCTGCGCCGGCAGCGGGTCGGTTGCAGGCTTCGCATTCGACGCCTGAATAATCGAGCAACGAACCATACGGGGCATTCCTATACACCTCCATCAAAAAAGCTGTGAGTCTTTGAAATTACTGCAATTCGGCGCTGAGGGCAATGGCTTTCTGGACCGAGCGAGTAGATGCCCGCATCGATCCCACATCGATCCTGCATTGATCCTGCATTGATCGATTGACCAGCTTGATACCGCGCCCCTTGGCTCGCGCCGTCGCCAAAGCCTCAAATGGCAGGCCGGCACAGCCTCCACTTCACGCCGTGAGAGCCCACTCCGGCCGGCTCAGCGGCGCCGCCAGCAGCGCGTTCGCCCAGTTGTTCCCTTCGAATCGTTCCTCCGCGGCATTCCAACGCAACTTGTCCTGCACCTGGCAGGCAATCAGCCCGATCTGCGCGATTGAAATCGCCCGATGCCCAACTTCAATCGGCTCCAGCGGCTGCCGCTTTTCGCGGATCGCGGCAATCAAGTCATTCTTGTCCCACAGCGTCTTTCGGAAGTCCAGTTCCCCCGCCTCCGGTTCCAGCGTCAGCAACTCCGGTTTGCTGCTGGTCATCGTGCCCGGATACCCGTCCACCTTGATCCACGCCTCGCTGCCAAAGTAACTGATGCTCGGCGTACTCGTCTGCGTTTGCTCGCAGGTCATCACCGTACCATTCCCGTATGTGTACTGCACCTTGAAGTTGATCATGGTGTTCCAAAGGCTCACCGGAAACTCGCCGCGTCCTTCCACCTCCACCGGTCCACTGTGCTCGGTATTTGTCGCCCACTGAGCCATATCGAAGTAGTGTGCGCCCCAGTTCGTGATCATCCCCTGCGCATAGGTCGAAACCCGCATCCAGTTTGGCCGGCGATTGTGTTGCTTCACGTCGTGCACCCGCTTTTCCGTGTAAGGAACTGCCGCGCTCGGTCCCAGCCACATGTCATAGTTCAGCTCCGGCGGCACCGGCATGTCCGGCTGCACCCCCACCGGCGTGGGATCTGACGGAAACACGATCTCGATCTTGCTTGAGCTTCCCGATATGCCCGTTCCTGACCAGCTCGACCGCATGATTTTGCTGGCGAAGCGAACGGAATTCGCTGTCGTTGCGCGCCGTCACGCCGTACTTCTTCACCGTATCGGCCAGCAGCCTTCCCTGCGCCACGCTTAAACTGATCGGCTTTTCCATCGCGAAATGTTTTTTCGCCTTCGCCGCCATCATTCCCATCGGAACATGCCAATGATCGGGCGTGGAAATCATCAGCGCATCGATTCCCGCGTCGGCAATCACTTCGCGAAAATCCGCTACCTTCCGGCATCCTTTGTACGATCCAACGCCGTCGTGCTTGGCATAGTACGCGTTCACAAACTCCTGCGCCTCATCCATCCGCCAGCTATCCACGTCGCAAACCGCGACCACCTGCACGCCCGGAACTGCCATCATCTGGGGAAGGTTCGCCCCAAACGCCTGCCGCCCTGTCCCGATAAATCCAACGTTGATGCGATTGCTCGGCGCATCTCCGCCAAATACGCGCGCTCGCACAATCGTCGGCACAGCCAACGCCGCCACTGCGCAACCTGACCCTGCAACAAAGCTTCTTCGGTTCATCACAATGCAACTCTCCACCGGCTCCGCCGATTCGCGTTCCGCAAGTGCCCTCTCAAAACCCGGCCATCAGAATATACCTCCTCTTCCGTCTCCTGGAGCAGCCGGCGAAACCCAATCCGCTCTCGCCGCCGCGCGGAGTAGACTGGTTGCGCTGATTTTCCACCGGTTCTCAGGCAGCCAAAATCCATTCTCACCAACGGAGCACAAACATGCAGAGACACATTCGAGCGTCGCGAATTCCTCAAGGTCGCCGGAGCAGGAGCGCTCGCGGGCGCTGGACTCATCGCTGCGCCGCTGGCGCCAGCCCAATCTCCCGCACAATCCGCCGACACAGATGCCGGCGTCGCAAAAATCCCGCGGCTCCTTGTCGGCTGCTGCGCCTACTCCTATCGCGAAGAGCTTACCCACGGCCACATGACCCTTGAAGACCTCATCCTGAAGGCCGTCGAGCTCAAACTTGACGCCGTCGATATGACCGTCTACTACCTCAAGTCCACCGATCCCGGCTATCTTGAAAGCCTTCGCTATCTCGCCTACAAGAATGCCGTCGCTTCTCCGGCGCGGCCTGCGGCTCCAGCATGGTGCAGGCCGACGCAAGCAAACGCGCAGACGTCCTGCAGCAGATCAAACAGCTGGATCGACGTCACTGACCGTCTCGGCGCATCGCACCTCCGTGTCTTCGCCGGCAAGCTGCCCCACGGCGCAACTATCCAGCAGGCCACCGACTGGGTCGTCGATGGACCATGAAAGCCGCCTGCGACTACTCAGCATCCAAGGGCATCATGCTCGGCCTCGAAGATCACTCCGGCGTCTCGCAAACCGCCGACGTCTGCCTTGAGATCATGCATCGCGTCAACTCGCCCTACGCCGGCATCAATCTCGATATCACCCACTTCATCCCCTCCGCAACCCAGGACTCATACGCGCAGATCGCCGCCTGCATTCCCTACGCCACTGTCTCGCACATTCGCGACCGTTTCGACGACGAATCGCCCATCGACATGGACCGTGTTTGGAAGATGTATGCCGATGCCGGCCACAAAGGCTACATGTCCCTCGAGTATGAGGCTGGCCCGCATGGCGACCCTGCCAGCGTCGGCGTGCCCAAGCTGGTGACTAAAGTCCGCGAACTCTGCCGCAAATACTCCTCGGTTTGACTTGCTCCTCGCCAAATCGAATAATCAAAGCAGATGAACATCTACGAGGAGATCGTGAAGCTGCAGCGCGAGGGCCACAGGGGAGCTGTGGCCACCATCGTCAACTCGCGCGGCTCCATCCCCTCCTTCCAGAGCGCCAAAATGCTCGTCCGCGACGACGGCTCAATCGCCGGCACCATTGGCGGCGGCTGCGTCGAAGCCGAAGTCTGGCAGGCTGCGCGCGAAGTCATCGCCCAGGAAAAGCCGCGCACTCTCTCCTTCGATCTCAACCAGGACCCCAAATACGATACCGGCCTCGTCTGCGGAGGCAACTTGGAAATCTTCATCGAGCCTGTTTTGCCCGTGCCTTTGCTTTACATCTTCGGCGCCGGCCACGTTGCCGTCGAGCTTTTCAAAACTGCCGGCAATGCCGGCTTCGACTGCATCGTCACCGACGACCGCGAAACCTACGCCAACACCGAGCGTTTCCCCAACGCGCTTCAGGTCATTGCCAAAGACTTTGACCAGGCCCTCGCCGATCTCGCGCCCAATGAGTCCTCGTACATCGTCATCGTCACCCGCGGTCACCGCGACGACATGCGCGTTCTCCGCTGGGCCGTGCAGACCCAGGCGCGCTATATCGGCATGGTGGGCTCAAAGCGCAAGGCCATCACCGTCTTTCGCGAACTTACGCGCGAAGGCCTCAACCCTGAGCTATTCGACCGCGTACACTCTCCCGTCGGCCTCGATATCGGCGCCGTCACTCCCGAAGAGATCGCCGTCTCCATCGTGGCGGAGCTCATCGCCATGCGCCGCAACGCCGAGCGCGCCCTGCCACACATGAGCTGGTTCCATAGCGGTCGCCACACCGCCGCCTCCGCAGAACCCGCCACATTGCCGGACGATCCTCTCACCGCACAAGCCGAAATGTAATCCCGCGCCACAACTTGAGGGCTGTCATCCTGAGCGAGGGACGCAAAGAGTCCTGAGTCGAAGGATCTGCGGTTGCTTTTCAATCGCCGGGGCAGACCACCAGCGTCTCCAGCTCCAGTCCAAAGCTCCCTCGTTCCCTTGTTCCCGCGTTCCCTCGTTCCCACGTTCCCTTGTTCCCCTGTTCCCTTGTTCCCTTGTCCCCTGAAGCACTATCGTCTCTCTATGGCCGACACCCCTCATCTCTGCGGCCTCATCCTCGCGGCCGGCGAATCCTCCCGCATGGGACGAGACAAGGCGCTGCTTCCCTGGCCTCCGGCTTCACCCGGCACACCCGCTCCGCCCGCTCAGACTCTTCTCTCCGCGGCCATCCTCGCGCTTAAACCGCTCACCCAGGCCGTAATCGTCGTCGCCGGCAAAAACGCCGCCGCTCTTAAACACATCATCGAATCAAACAGCGCATTCCTCGCCCACAACCCAAACCCCGAGCGCGGCCAATTCAGTTCTCTGCAAGTTGGCCTGCGCGAGCTTCTCAATCGCGGATTTACCGCCGCCATGATCACGCCCGTCGATTGCCCGCCCCTGACTGCCCAGTCACTCCAACTTCTCTCCGCGTCGTTCGCACACGCGCTCTCGCGCGGCCTCTGGGCCGTCGCTCCTGAAAACAACGGCAAGCATGGCCACCCGCTCCTTGTGAATCGTGAATTAATTGACGCCTTCCTCGCGGCCCCGGTCACAGGCAATGCGCGCGAAGTTCTCCACGTTCATGCGCAGCGCATCCAGTACATCCCCGTCCCCGACTCGCTCGCAAAAGCAGGCCTGAATACTCCAGCCGACTACGCCGCACTAGCCCCGAAATCTCAGCCGTCGCGCTGATTTTCCGGCCGCTCGTTGTCGCACCAAAACTGGGTGCCCCACCCTCGGCGCGTCTTTGTTTTTGCGCCTAGGGTGGGATAGCGCCATATCAGTCCAACCAATTATGAGATCACGCGGACAAACTCACAGAGCCAGCTTCCCCACCACCGCCTTCAGCGCATCCATCGCCAGGTGGCTCGCATGCGTGGATGCCTGCGGCAGCCCGCCAACCGCCCGCACCAGCTCGTCTCTGGTCAGCTTGCGCGCTTCGTCCACGGTCTTCCCGCTCACCAGTTCAGTCAGCGCCGAGCCGCACGCCATCGCCGCGACGCAGCCCTTCGCCCGAAATCGAATCTCCGCAATCCGCCCGCCCGCGACCTTCGCCGTAAGTTCCAGAACATCGCCGCACGCAGGATTCTCAATCCGCACCGACGCGTCCGGATCGGCAACCGCTCCCGCGTTGCGCGGGTGCTCAAAATGATCGAGAACTTGTGGCGAGTACATGCGCCGTGCCTGGGCTTCCACGATTGTCAAAGCTGATTGCTACACCGAAAAGGGGTGCCCCATGTCTCGATTTTGAGACGTGGGACAACTAAGGCTTAGAATACCGATCCGCTCAGTCAGAGACCCATGCCGCTCAGCGCGGGCCAACCGACCCATTCCCTGCCTGCACCCTGGCTTGCGTCTGCCGCGCATCCAGAATCTCCGTCACCAGGAACAGGTCCGCCAGCAGTGCGCGCAAATGGATTGACGCATTCAGATTGTCGATCAACTGCGAACTGATCGCAGGCTGCGCCAGCACCATTCCACGGCCGCAACGGCGCTCTCCGCATCGCGCTTCAGCACCGCGAAGAACGCCTCATACTTCTCCGCCGGCGCCAGTTGCTCCTGCTCAATCGCTTCCGCGCAACTCCGCGCAAGCCCGCGCATCGCCTCCGCCGCGCGTGTCAAGTGCTCGCGCAGTTGCTGCCCGCGTCTCCGGCGTCCTCGCCGGAAACCCCGCGCGCAGCATAGGAGAGCGTGAACTCGTAGCACTCCTCAATCGTCTCGCAATGTTGCTGAATTTCAGTCGCCATCGCTTGCGGCTAAGCCCCGTTTCGCTTCAGAGGCCGTCGGCCCTTTCACGGCCCATCGCCCGGTGTCGTGTTCTTCAAGATAGAAATCGCGGCTCATCCAGCCGAAGATCATCGACTTCGTAATCGGGAACTTCTCCGGCCGCACTCCCATGTAGACGTGCATCATCACCAGCGCAATAAACCCCACGCCGGCCAGCCCGTGCAGCACATACATCAGGCCCCACGTCATGTCGCTGAACAGATAGGGATTGCGCGTGAAGATCCCCGTCTGCACGCGCTTCATCATAAACAGGCCGGTGACGATCACCGCCAGCCCGGCAAGCATCACCACGCCGTGGTAGAGCTTGTTCTCCAGCGGATACTTCGCAAACTTGCTTGGGCAGCGGCGCATCCTTGCCGAAAAACCGCTTCGTCCGGCTCATCGCGTCGCGCAGATCCGTCTTGTCCGGCCAGATCGACCAGAAATCCAGAAAGAACGTGGCGTGCACGATGTGAAAGAGAATCGAAACCGTCAGCACCACGCCCGCGATCCAGTGGTACAGCACCCAGTTGAACTGCACCCCCACCTTGGGCAGAAACGCCGTGAATCAGCAGCGTGAACATCGACGCCGCCATGATCCAGTGAAACAGCCGCGCCGCCAGCGTGTGCCTCGGAACGCGCTCCGGAATCGCCGCCGCGCTCGCCTCGGCCTTGCGCTCCGCAAATCGCTTCGGCGGCTTCACCATGATCAGGTAAAGCGCGTGCACGATCATGAAGAACAATCCCGCGATGACCGCGACCCAGATCAGGCCCCACGCAATATGAGATCGGAACCGATTGTCCCCACGGACTTGTCGCCCACTGGATCAGCTCCATGTCGCCTCCTGCACTACCGCCGATCGCGCGCTTCACCAGGTTCCTCATCAGCGGAATCTTGTACGCGTTGAACTGCAGCGGCACCGCGCCCTCAATCGCGATCTTGCCCGCCATCTCGCCCGTCGCCGCATTGGCCGGCTTGCCGCGCACCGCATCTTCCACGGCCTTCAGCCGCATGGGCCGCGGCGCCGCCGCATTCACCGCGATGCTGATGTCGCTCGATATTGTTCCCGCTCAGCTTCATCGCCGATGCCACATTCATCAGCGGGAAATCCCACACATTGCGGTCGCGCACCTTCTCGAAATAGAACTTTGCGCCCGCCCACGTCGCGGGAATGCGAATCGCCGTCAGCAGATCGCCCGGCCGCAGAATATTCAGCCGCGTAATGTCCGTCTCCGGCCCGACAAAATAATCCTCCGCATCCACCACGCGTTCGCCCTTCGGCGTCTGCATCACGAACTTCGCGTCCAGCACAATCAGCGCCGGAGCCGAATCCGACGGATGCACCGCCACGCAGCGGTTCGCGCCAAAAATCGCGTGCTCGCGGTTGCGTCCCACCGGCGTATCGGCATAACAAATATTGCCGCCCGCGCGATAGCACGGCCATCCGCCGCGGTAGTACCAGCAGCGCACATCCTGCGAAACGTTGCCGCCCAGCGTTCCCTGGTTGCGAATCTGCGGCGAGGCAACCAGCGACACCGCCTGCGCCAGCACGCCGTAATCCTTCTGGATCGCCGGCATGGTTCGCAATCTCCGTCAGCGTGGTCATGGCGCCGATCTCCACGCCGTCGCTCGTCGCGCGAATCCCCTTCAGCTCCTCAACGCCGCTCAGGTCCACCAGCACCTTCGGCTTCTTGATGCGGTCCTTCAGCCAGTCAAAGCTGTCCAGCCCGCCGGCCATCACCCACGCATCTTCGCCGTTCTGCTCCAGCAGCTTTTGCGCCTCCGCGGCAGTGCCCGGCTGCAGCAGGTCAAAAGCCGGCATTACGTCTCGTATTACCGCCATGACACTCCAGTCATCCAGTTCGTTGATCAATCATCCGTGATCCCTGGTCCTGGTCACGAGTCCCTATGTCGCTAGTCTTTCTGTTCCCTTGTTCCCTCGTTCCCTTGGTCCCTGTCTTTTTCAGATGTGGGCCATCAAAGGATTTTGCATCGGACGTCCGGCTTCAAAGGACGTCAGAATCGTGTCGGCATTCACCGGCGCGCGCTGGAAGATGTTGTCTCCAAGCGCGTCGGCAAGCGCGTTCAGAATCGCCGCGCATCCCCCGCCCACCGGCGGCTCGCCGCAACCGCGCGCGCCCACCGGCGTCTCCGGATCGGGAATGTTCAGCGCGTTCCACTGCATATCCACCGGCACATCCAGAATCGTCGGCGGCCTGTTCTGATAAAAGCGCTCGGCGACGGTGACGCCATACTGCGGGTCGATCACCCACTTCTGCCCGATGGCATGGGCGATGCCCAGCGTCGAACGGCCCAGGATCTGCCCGCCCAGCGCGGCCGGATGCAGCACTGTGCCCACGTCGGCATAGGCCAGATAATCGATGATGAAGTACTTGCCCGGTCTCCACGTCGACTTCCACCTCGGCAAAGCAGGCCAGATAGGAATACGAATCGCCATCGTGCGGATACTTGTCTTTCGCCGAAGCCACCAGGCCCTGGCCGGCCAAAGCGGCTACCGCCTGCTTGGTTGCTTTGTGCACGTCGGGATTCACATCGTGGCCGTCGTAGATGCCGCCCAGTTGAATGGCGTGCTGCGCCGCCTCCGCAAAGCTCATCCCCGCGCCGCCGCCCTTGCGGGTCACGCGCAGGTTGGCCACCTCATAATCCTCCGGCTGCCCGCCCAGTGTCTTTGCCGCCACTTCCTTCAGCCTCTGCACGCACTCCAGGCCCGTCGCGTGCGCCGCGCGCGTCATGGCGTGCACGGTCTGGCTGCCGCCGGAATCGCAGGTGTAAGGAAAATGTTTCGACGTGTCGCCCCAGACGATGTCGCAGGCATCCCAGGGCACGTCCAGAATCTCCGCCGCCGCGCGATGCACATCGATCACCGCTTCGGTTCCAAGGTTGCCGATGCCCGATTGGATCTGCACGCGGCCCTGCGGAGTGATCACGATCAGCCCGTCGAAGCCGATGCTGCCGCCGTGGAAGTTTGTGAGCGCCACGCCCACGCCGCGCACCTTGGTGCCAATCCGCTTGGGCTGCCGCGCTACGCGCTCGCTCCACTTGAACTGCTCGGCGCCCAGGTCCAGCGCCTGCTTCTGGAAGCAGCTCGTCACGTGCGCGCGCTTGCCCTCATGATTCGGCGGTCCGTACTCCGCCTTGCCCTCCGGGCAATTCACGCGCCGCAATGCCACCTGATCCACGCCGAGCTGCCGCGCGGCCTTCGCCAGAATCGGCTCCATGATCGCGATGGCCTGCATGCCCCCCGGCGCGCTCTGTGCGCTGCGCGGCGGCGTGTTGGTCGCCACCGTCACATTCCGGTAGCGCATGGCCGGCGGCTGGTATTGCAACGAAGCGATGCTGGCGCACGAGCCGCCGTCTCCGCTCGAGCCATAGGAGCCGGCGTCCGACACCAGAAACATGTCCACCGCCGTGATGCGGCCGTCCTTGGCAAAGCCCACCTTCGTGCGCGCCCGGATGCCCGGCCGCGCGCGCCCGATAAAATGCTCCTCCTCGCGGCTGATGCGCATCATCACCGGAGCATTCAGCTTCTTCGAGAGCAGCGCCGGAATCACCAGGGTCAGCGCGCCGGTGATCTTGCTGCCAAATCCGCCGCCCGTATATTCGCTGATGAAGACGACCTTGTCCTCGTCCATGTGCATCCAGCGCGCGATGGCTGCCACGGTCTGAAAGGTGCTCTGCGTGCCCGTATAAAGGAAGAGCTTGCCGTTCTGCCAATAAGCCATCGTGGTGCGCGGCTCCAGGCACTGGTGGCTCACATCCGGCGTCAGAAACGTCTCGTCCAGCACCAGCGCGGCGTTCTTGAAGCCGGCATCCACATCGCCGTAAGACCACTCGTCGGGCGCATGGCCCATGGGCAAGCGGCCTTCTTTTTCCGCGGCAAAGTCTTCGTCCGTCCACTTCAATTCGGTCAGCGTCAGCGGTCCGCGACCCGACTCCGGCCTCACCCAAACGTTGCCGTCCTCGCGGGCATTCGAGCTTCCGGGCCGCAGGCTTTCCAACGGGTCGGTTGCAAAAGGCAGCGGCTCCATGTCGATCTCGATCTTCTCGATCGCTTCCGCGCAGGTCAGCTCATCCACGGCCGCCACGGCCAGAATCGGCTCGCCCTGGTACATCGGCTCGTCCGCCAGCGCCAGCTCGCCCCATTTGTCCGGCCTTGATCATGGTCCCGTTGTCGTTCATATAATCGGCGTGGCCGGGAACATCCGTCGGCGGTAAGAATCGCCTTCACGCCCGGCATCGCCAGCGCCTTTTCCGCGTTGATGCTCTTCACCCGCGCGTGCGGCATGGGGCTCAGCACCAGCCGGCAAAACAGCATCCCCTCCGCGCGAAAATCTTCGGCATACTTCGACTGTCCCGTCACCTTCGCCACCAGGTCGTTGGTCGGGTAATCCTTGCCAATCAGCTTGTATCCCGGTGCCGAACGGGCGCGGCTTCTCGCTCTCGGCTTTCATCGCACTCTCTTGCGGAGTGTCCGCCATGGCTCAGGCCCTCGCTTTCTGCGCAGCAGGCGCGCCGGTCCGCATGTTTTCCGCGCCGAGCATCATCGCGTCCAGAATCTTGGTGTAGTCCTGGCATCGGCACAGATTGCCGCTGATGCCGTGCGCCATCTCCGCGCGCGTGGGAGTTGGGATGCGTCTTCAGATACCCCACCGTCGCCATGACGAACCCCGACATGCAGAACGCGCACTGGAAGCCCTGCGCCGTCCACCACTGCCTGCTGCACCGGGTGCAGCGTGCCGTCGGCGGCCGCCAGTCCTTCGATCGTCGTCACCTTGCGGCCGCGCACCGTGTTCGTCAGCACCGAGCAGCTATAGTGCGGCACGTCGTCAATCAGCACCGTGCAGGCTCCGCATTCCGCGCGGTCGCAGCCCAGCTTGGTTCCCGTCAGCCCCAGCTTGTAGCGCAGCGTCCACGCCAGCGTCTCCTGCTTCATCACTTCCACGCGGCGCATCTGGCCGTTCACGTTCAGCGTGATCAGCCGCTCGCCGCCGAAACTGCGACGCCCGCCGGGCGCAAGAATCTGTAGCTCGCCGCGCCCACTACGGCGCCGCCGGCAATCACGCCCAGAATGAATCGGCGTCTCGTAATCGTTTTCGATTGGCTTTCGGTCGTCTTGGGATCTTCCATCTCCGGCATGGCAGTCTCTCCGGTTTCAGGGTCGTTCCGGTTTCCGGAACGCCTTAGGACAGCATCGCTCTTTGGTTGCGGGGGTCACTCTGCCGCGCTTGCTGGGATCACGCGACGCTTGCCGCTATCTTAGCTCCGTACCATCCCTCTTGCAAAGCCGGGCAGGGAGGGTTGGCTTTAACGCCAATTCAATCCCTTTGCTCGTGTCAACCGCGACCGGCCGCGCCCCTGCTCCGCCAGGGCCCCTCCCCGGTGCCGGAACTCTTTTTCCACCTTAATCTTGCCTCTCAATTTCCACCCCGGCCACGCCACCCGGCCCAAACCCAATCCCAAATACAGGAATCTAGTCCCAGATCTCTGTTCCCTGTTCCCTGTTCTCTGGTCCCTGTCCCCCGTTCTCTGTTCTCTGTTCCCTGATCTCTTTTCTCTGCCTTACACCCCAATCCGCCCGCCACCCGTGCACACAATCACCAGGTTCATTGCGATCAGCATCACCTCGTAGTGCCATCCCATCGACTTCTCGCCCCAGAAGCCCGTCTTCCACTTCACCGCCTTCATGTAGATAGCGCCCAGCATCACCGCAATCAGCCCCAGCGCCGCCCACTGGGTCAGCCATCCCACCACCAGCGCAATCGCCCCCGCCAGCTCCGCCGCGCCCAGAAAGACCGTGAACCCCACGCTCAAACCCAGGCTCTCCGCCCGCTCGCGTGGCCGCTTCAGGTGGTTGAATCCGCTGGTCCCAAACACCAGTGCCACCACCACGCGCAAAAAGAGCAAACTCCAGTCGGCATATTCGAGCGCCCCGCGGATCACGCCCATCGCCAGCCTCCTCCGCCGCAACAACAGCCTGCGCGGTTTGCCCAGTATCGCACCGCCGCTCTCCTCGACCCACATTCCTTGCCGTCCCGTGAGGCCGCACTCCGCCGCAACTGATTTCAATCAGCGGCTGGCCCTGCATCGCCCCGCCGCTCCAGACCCCGGATCAATCGCCGGCAAATCAACAGCGGAATACTCCCGAACACACCAAAGCTGCAATCGATCAGCCGCCACGCCACCGGAATGCCCCGAACCTGGCCCGCAAGAAGCGCCAGCGGGATCACGCCCACGCAAGCAATCAGCCCGAACGTAATCACCCATTTGTTGCGCACCGGATCGACATACGGTCCGATGAATGCAATCGCAATAACGATGTGCGCAAAAGCTAGCCAATCCGTTCCGTAAGCCAGGAATGGATAGCGGGCATTGGTCGAATTCAGCGCGCCGCTCACGCGGTCGATCCACGCCAGCACCCCGGTCATACCCGCAAGCGGCCGTAGCCAGCTCATATGCAGCACGGCCGCGAGCCAACCCATTTCACTCTGCAAAGGGAACGCCGTCACGCCGCTCAACACCAGCCCTGCCATGAATACAGCGAGCCAGAACCGAATCCGTCGCAAAGGATTAAAATCCCCCATCCGCATCATCATCGCAGCCAGACCACAACCTCACAGCCGCCCGACCGCCGGAGCCACAACCGTTGCCACCTGCGCCACGGCGCCGAATCGTCTCTCCCTGCTGCTGAACTCCTCAACCGCTGCATCGAGATCGGCCTCGCGGAACTCCGGCCACATGCGCTCTATGAACACCAGCTCCGCATACGCGCTCTCCCATAACAAAAAATCCGACAACCGCTTCTCGCCTCCGGTGCGAATCAGCAGGTCCACGTCGCCGCTCTCTCCAGTAAGTGAGCGCATCAGCGACGGCCGCAACTCGTCCGGCTGCCGCAATGCTTCGCCGCCCAGCGCCGCAGCCTCGCACGCCGCGCGCGCAATCGACTCCCGCGAAGAGTAGTCGATCGCCACGCGCAAATGCAGCCCGCGCCCGCCGCCCGTCGCCGCTTCGGCCTTCTCAATCGCGCGCAGCGCCGCCGCCGGCAACCGGTCGCGCCGCCCAATCGCCTCAAACCGTGCTCCGCGTTCCCGCAGCCGCTCCGTTTCCATGCGCAAAAATGCCCTCAGCAGCCAGAAGATGCTCTCCACTTCCGCAGCCGGCCGCCGCCAGTTGTCCGATGAAAACGCGTAAAGCGTCAGGCAGCGCACGCCGATCTCGTCCGCGTGCTCCACCACCCGCCGCGCCGCATTGATCCCCGCTCGGTGGCCCGCCAGCCGCGGCAGCCCGCGCCGCGTCGCCCACCGGCCGTTGCCGTCCATGATGATTGCCACATGCAATCCCTTGTCGCTTCTCTCCGCCATCTCAAAACTCCGGAACTCGCTCAACGCTCCCGCTTCATCGCCGCCCCTGCGCAACCCGCCAGTCCCCGCCCTAAGCCGGCCGCTCCGGAGCCATTCCCTCATGCGCCGCCCCTTTCATCGTCGGCAAGCCATACCAGTCGATCCCGCGCGTCAGGTACATCGCTGCCGCCACCGCTACAAAACTCGCCACCGCCCCCACAAGCAGTGCGTAGTCCTTCAGCCGCAGCAGAACATAAATAAGCCCGTACAGCGGGCAAAATACCGCCAGCGCTCTCAACCCCAGCCTTCGGCTTGCAAAAATCCATTCCGTGTTCACTGAGAGCAGCCCCACCGTCGCCGCTCCCGCAATCAAAAAACCCACGTCAAACCCCACCTTTTCCGTCAGTGACAACAGCAGCAGATAAAAAATAATCTGCGCCACGCCCACCAGCACGTATTGCGCCGGGTGCATCCGCCTGCCGCTCGTCACTTCGAATGTGAAGTAAGTCAGGAACACCAGCCCCTCAAACAGAAGCACATACTTGAGCGAGCGGTTCACTGACTGATACGAATCCACCGTCACCGATGTTGCCGGCCCGCCAATCCTCGCCGCCGCTTCGGCCGCACGCGTCATCCTGTCGTTCACAAGTCCCTGGACAAAAAGCCCTGGGATATTCATCATCAGGGCCAGCACGCACACCACAATCAACTTCGCTCCTGCAGACCACGTCTTCACTCCCGGTTGCGAAATCGCCTGCCGCATCGAAAATCCGCTCATTGTCTCTCTCCTCGTTTCTGTTTACTTTGCAGTGCAAAGTTAATTTACAAAAAAATCTACATTCGCTGCGCCGCCCATCCGCGCGCTATCGCCGGTCCCGCCTCCGCCTTCGCTCCGCTCGCTGCATCCTGTATCACCTGTTCCAGCGTCGTCAGGTACTCCAGGTAGCTCCTCCGCCCCGACGCGGTAATCCGGCATATCGTCAGCGGCCGGTTGCGGTCGTGTCCCTTCACAATCTCCACCATCTTCGCCCGCTCCAGCACTCTCAAGTGCCGGCTCAGGTTGCCGTCCGTCAGCGAGCAAAGCTCCTTCAGATCGTTGAACGTCAGTCCCTTCGCATTCGTCATCAGGCTCGTCAGCACGCTCAGCCGAGCGCGCTCGTGAATCACCCTGTCCAGCCCTTCGTACGCAAAACGCCCCTCGCTCCGTCGTGCTTTAGCACTCATCTTTCGCCTCCCGCGCCCCTTCACGCGATTCGCGCAGCAGCACTCCCGCCACCAGCAACTGCCCCACCCCATACGGAACGCCCATCGCCCATGGAGAAAACGCGCGCGCATCCCCCAGCGAAACACAGAACACGCCGGTCATCAGGTACCACACCCCCGCCGCAATCATCGGCCTCGGCAAAAAACGGCAGGACGAAAACACGCCCAGGCTGAAAATCACCTGCCACACTCCGGGCAGCATCCATGCGGCCGCCGGCACATAACGCACCAGTGCGAGTGTCATCAGCAGGCCCGCGGCCACCGACGGCAGAAACTGCTCCACAGCCATCTTGATCATCTCGTCGGCCATTCCAGAGTGCATCCGCCGCGTGCGCGCAAACATCTCCGCGCCAATCACCGCCGCGCTCACTGCCGCCGTCGCAATCCAGGTCGCCAGGTAAATCGCTGTGTGCTGCTCCGGATCGGGCAGCCACAGCCACTGCGCCGTTGCTGCCGCCAGCGCCAAAACGCCCGTCGCCGCCAGGGTCGCCGGACCATAACCATGAAAATCCGTGCTGCGCGCCACCTGCATCCGTATGCTGCTGATGTCGCCCAGCGCTTTGTTCAGGTCGTGCATGCGGGCCTCACTTTGTATTGCAAAGTAACGCAGCGCGCCCCCGCTGTCAAGAACCAAATCGCCCCGTTCGCCCGATGCGCCCGTGATTTTTGAAGAATTGCGCGGCAAAGCCGCCCCAAATCGCAAAGCCCGCTTCAGCGGGCGCCAGAATTTAGCCCCAAGGCGCAAGCCTGGGGACCAGACAAGATTGGATCGCATAGCCCGCGGAACGGGCGAAAGACGGGAGTATCCTGATTCGGTCACGACGCAGTCCGAGCCGCATCCGCCCTCGACAACAGTTGCAGATTGCTCAGAGGCCAGAGTCCATACCCCTCCCCCACTCATGGGAGCGAACCGGCAAGCTAGCGTAGGCCAACCGCCGCGGTGAATAGGTATCATGTTCCCCTTGTTCCCCTTGTTCCTTAGGAAGTGTAGGGGCCGAAGCTGGCCGTCACTGTGTCGCTTTCATCTGCATTTGAGACGATGTGCACGGCAAAGGTCTCTCCGCCGGGTTCTACGCGGATAACGATGTGTCCGGCGCGCGACTTGAGCTCGTCGGTCTTCTTATTGGCAATGCGATTCTCCTGCTTGACCAAGGTTGCGAAAACGTCGCGGTTCCCGGGGTAGATGGCTTTGGAGTAGAGCGCATCCAGCACATTCACCGTCGGGTGCGCGGAGTCCCACGCTGGGATAACAAAGACCTGCGGCTGCAGCGCGCGAACATACCGGCCGCCATTGGCATTGAAGTAGCCATGATGGTTAACCACGGCGGCACTCACCGGGCCGCACGCTTCGGCGGCGGCAGATTCGGAGTCGCGCCAGGGATCGCGGCCATAGTTGGTGTCGCTTGTGAGATCGCCGCCGGTGTAGTAGCCAAACTTTCCATAGCGGAGACGAATGGCGCAGGAGCAGGGATTCTCCGCCGGGTAGTCGGCAGGCTTGAGAGTCGATAACTCCGGGAAGAGTTTTCTTGTCTGCTCGCCCTTGCCGGTCCAGACCTCGCCGTTGGCAATCAGGTTGCGTATCTCAAAGCTGGGGTAGTCGGCCGATTTGTGCTGCAGGGCAAACTGGTCCCTCGAGCCGGGGCGAAAACGCTCGACCCTTTTGCCGGTCTTGACTTGCGCTTCAAGGAACGCGCGATAGTTCCTCTGGAAATCGATAGCTGCAGGCACTGGATATGTGTAGTCCGGCCATGCGCGATCAACGAACCTCTGGATCGGGACGATTGCGGCCACGTCGGAAACGCCTGTAAGACGGTAGGTGCCGTCAGATGAGAGTGGACCGTCCGGCGGGACATAGCCGACGTGATCGCCGTGCAAATGCGTGAGCAGGAAGGTGTCAATGGTTGTAAGTCCACTAGAGTCGAAACGCCGCTTTGCATAGCGGCCGATCCACTCGCCGGGACGATGCTGGCCTGAAGGAAGCGGATCGCTGAGATAGGGCGTGGCTCCATAAATGGCGCCGGCATCCACCATCATGGTGGTGCCGTCGGGCAGGATCAATAACGTACTGTTGCCGCGATTGGTGGCGAGCTGGTGGATTTCAAGTATTCCTGGCTCCCATGCGGGGAGGGCTTTGAAAACAGGTGCAGCAGCGCGGAGAAGCTCTGCGGGAAGGCTCTCAAAGGCGGCGAGAGCAAGCGAACTGAGGAGGAAGCGGCGACGTGGAAGCATGAGGAATTTTAAACTGCCGATTTCAGTTCTTTCATACGTAAGTCCTGATAGACGCATTCCCCGTCATCTGGAGAATGCGCGCCACCACCGCCCGAATCGAATCCCTCGGCCCTCCAACAAACCCTCGGCGGCCCATTCATGGCGCAGTTCCGTCGGCGGACGCCCTGCCCTAACCAAATCCAAAATCGGCGCGCCCCGTTCAAGCTCCGCTTGGGCAGGGTGTCGCGCCGTCAACTTGCAACGCCCGCTCACCGCTTCATCCCAAATGGCGGGCGGACCAGGTCGCGGGCGCGTGAGTTAAACCACTAAGACTGGGTGCCCCAGGTCCCGCTTCTGGGACCTGGGATTGGCGACCGGTGGGTTCCCCGCCCTCACTGCGTCTTTGTTTTTGCGGCATCGTCGGCCCCACGTCTCAGCTTTATTGTCATCTTGAGCAAAGGTCGTCCGCTCAGCGGACGACCGAAGCCGGGTGCCCCCGGTCCCTCGCCCTTGGGGACCGGGGAAGATGGCAATCGGCACGGCGATGCCGCGCCAAATCTATTGAAACTGTCATCCTAAGCTGCGGTCGCCGCGACGACCGAAGTCGAAAGACCTGCGGTTGCTCCTCGCTTTGTATCAGGGCCTGGCTGGTAGGTCAGGGCTTCAGCCCTGACTGCCGCAATCCCTCACCACCTGTTTGAAAAATGACGTCTGCGGCAAAGCCGCCCCAAATCGCAAAGCCCGCTTCAGCGGGCGCCAGAATTTAGCCCCACGGCGCAAGTGTCTGTTACGAAACTCGACATTCACGCGCTTTGTAACAGGGCATGACTTTAGTCGTGCCGATTAAGGCCAGCAAAATCAATGCGGGCTTCAGCCCCTGCAACGGATGCAAGACTCAATTCCCGAGTTTCGTAACAACCTCGCAAGCCTGGGGACCAAACAAGATTTGATCGCATAGCCCGCGGAGCGGGCGAAAGACGGGAGTATCCTCTTTCGGTCACGATGGAATGCGAGCCGCATCCGCCGTCGAGAACTGTTGGAGATTGCTCAGAGGCCAGAGTCCATATCCCCACTCATGGGAGCGAACCGGCATGCTAGCGTAGGCCAACCGCCGCGGTGAATAGGTATCATGTCCCCCTTATTCAACCCTCAAAGTTCTCGCCAGCCTTCGGTCCATCGCGGTATTCGTGTTTCATCCCCCACACCTTATATCATCCACGATACTTCGATATGAATGATCCAAACGGACCCGAGCAGAGAAGCGACGATGATGAACCCATGGAGCAAGAACTCTTCCCTCCCGGCGTCTTCGATATTTTTGGGCAACGCAACGACGCCTATAAACGAAAGCATCAGCAAAAAGTAGGTGGGAAAGAACGGCATAGAACCGCCTATCGAAAGTGGTGGGGTGACGTAGCCTATGATCGAAGAATCGAGCTGATGCTGACCGCTGCTATCTCGGTTTTTGCAGCGATTCAGTTGTGCACGTTAATTAGCAACAGCACAAACACGACGCATCAAACTAATCAACTTATCAGCGCTGCTAAGATTAGCGCACAAGCTGCCAAAGATAACGTTCTCGCCGCTCAAAGTTTCGCCGCGACGGAAGAAAAAATCAATCAGGACTTGCAAAATGCGATTAACAAACTTAACGCGCAAGCCCAAGCCACAAGCGACGTCGCCAATGCCACCACTGCTCAGGCTAATGCATCGAATTCCGCTAATAGATTTGCTCAGCAGGCCCTTGAAGTACAGTCGCGCCCTTGGGTCGGTGTTTCTGAGCCCATCATCATAGGAGATAATCAGGTTCAGCCTACGGCGTCGAATATTCGGCCAGATGACATTTTCTTCACCTTCTCCGTCTCTATGCAGAATTACGGCTCTTCTCCAGCAATAAAAGTCATCCCTCATTTCGAGATGTTTGTCGTTGATAACAGCGCAGGCGCACCAAAAGAATGGGCGAATAATACGCTTTGCGGAGATGTTGACCGAATGGCTGATAACCCTACTGAACCGTCCTATGTCGTTTTCCCGCATCAGCAGCCAACGCATCCGCAGAAGTTTTATGAGAGAATGCCCATCCACAGTGCGTGGACACATCAGATTTGGGTAGTCGGATGTATTGGCTATCAGCCTCAAACTGGAGGAGTAATTCACCACAGCGGGTATCTCTATCTCGCTCGGTTTAAAAAACAAGCAGTTACGATCACAGTCCCAATGGGGAAGGTTCTCAGGCCGGACTCCTATAGGGAGATTGAGTCCTTTGATTTGATAAACGCCACAGTTGATTAGGCCGGCAACAAAAAGGATCCACACGGAAACACCTCACGTTCCCTTTACATGTGCGTCAGCCGTTTTATTCCCGGTTCAAATCGAATGGACAACCCCTTGAAAGTTCACAGGCCCCGTTCAAGCTCCGCTCGGGCGCGGTATTGCGCTGTCAACCCCTCTTTCTCCCAGCTCATTCCATCCGCGCCACCTCCATTTGCCGGCCAATTCCGACCGGTCCGTTGCATTTTCCGTTGTCAAGCCCCAGGCCGCCTCACCGCTGCCGCCAACCCACCTCTAAGTCGTTGTTTTTCTGACCCCTGACCCCTGTTCCCTGATCCCTATTTTCTTTGCTGGTTATTTCCCCCAAATCGCTATATTGGTTCCAGGTGGCATCTTTGCGATATGACTAGAAGCGACACGGGGGCCGGGCACACCCCGGCTCCCGGCTCCGTCCGCAGTAATTTTCTCGAGATTGCACACAAATCGGCGCAAAGGGGTGCAAAAGTGCGCACCCAACCGCTTTGGCTGCAATATTTTATCAGGTAACTCGTTTGTTTTCAGACGGTTGTGGCACTGGGTCCAAGAGGCAAACTGCTGAATCAAAACCGCTTAGCTGCCAAAACCTGGGGGTAGGGGGTAGGGGACACCGAAAAGTAAAAACCAGGCGACAATCCAGCCGCTGCCCAGAGCCCAGGAAGAACGGTCCCTTGTTACCAGCTACTGGCTCCCAGCTACCGGCTCCCAACTGCCGCTCCAAACAAAACAAGCCCAGTCTCCCACCCCCGAATTGCTCAATCGGGGGCAGAAGGCTGGGTCATTTCGCCGAATAAGTGAAATAAGATATGGATAATAAGCTCGGTTAAAATCCCGCTCCTTGGCTCTTAATCGCGCCTCCGGTACTGACCCCTCTTTGACGGCAGAAGTTGCACTTCGTCAAGAGGTACGCGCCCATCTCCCTGTGTCCCGTCATTGCCTGGCTTGCCGCCCTTTGCATGCAGAATCTCCGGCTTCGAAGTGCCCGTCGGCGATCCGTTACTGGGTGCGCCTGTTTCGTTCGTTGCCTGCGCCGATGCTTTGGTTTCCGCGCTGGGATCATTACTGCGCATCGCCGCCTGGTGCTCAGGTTCCGCATGTGCCATAGCCCCTCGAGCAAAAATCCCGGCTGGATTCGAGCCCTCGAACAGAGACGCGAGCGGCGCAATGTGTCTCATCAGCTCATCGGCTTCGGCGTGATGCCGTGTGCCGTGCTTTACCGCATCCAGTTCCTTGATCCCGGTCCAGAACAGGCCCCCTCGCAGTCCGCTCAGTCTGGGCAGTTGGAAGTGCGTATCGTTCCCCTGTGCCTGCGGCTCTGGTTCCTGCGCTCTTTCATCTCCATTCGCATGGCTTGCAACCGCCTCCCGATCGCCGCCATTCTCACGCCTCGCCTGCGTCAGCGCCCGATCCGTTTTGGCAGCCCTCTCCGCGAGCCACTTTGGACTCCCATTTGACTCCCATGCTGCGTTCCTCTCCGCAGCCGAAACCTCGCGCTCCATCTCCTGTAGATACGGATCGATCCGCGGCAATGGCTCTGGCGCCTCCGCGCGCTGGCTCGCAGCCACCGCCTCCAGTTTTGGCGCGGCTTCCGCACGCTGTGGCTCAACCCTGACGCTCCCAGCTTGCGGCTCCGCGCGCTCTTCCTTCCGGCTCCCGCGCTTTACCTCGCGCTCCATCTTCTCGATCGAGCGGCGGAAAGCCGCATCTCCCTTCGTGAGCCTCACGCGGTTGAGCACGAATCCCACTGCGCCCGTTTCGACCCGCTCAAGGCTTCGCGCCGCCTCACGAAGCTGCGTCCATGTGGTCACGCCGGATTCGATCACCACAATGGTGCAACCGGCAAAGCTCGCCAGTGAATCCGCCTCCGCCCAAACCCCGAGCGGCGCTGCCTCACCAACGACCAGTCCCTCGTGCCGCCTTCCGGCCTCCTCCACAACCCTCTGCAGCACCGCCATCGACCGCTCGCTCGCCCCGGATGGCCCCTCCCCGTCGCGACCCGCGACTTCCGCCGCCGCCGGCGAACTGGTTTCTTCGCCAGGATGCGTACCCGCGTCTCGCACTCCCAGCGCCTCTCTCACCCGGCCGGCGATTGTCGTCACGCCAGCACCGGACCCGGTCCCCACGAAGATGCAGTTCTTGAAACTGCCGTCCCTGCAGGCTGAATCGATCGCCGAAGCCAGGCGCAGCAGGCATTTGCCGGCGACAGCGTCCGAGACATCCGCGAAGTCGGGTAACGTCGCCATCGGCGCAAATCCGAGTAGGTGCTCGACGTCTGCGGCGATGTGGATTCTCCGGTCCCGGTTGTGTGCGGCAATTGCGGCCAGCACTCCAATCGCGATGAAGGCGATAGCCAGGAGCAGCGCATTGCGAATCTCCCCGGTATCTGCCTCCTGCAACATCATCAGATAGGCTACCGAGAGAACAAGACCGGCTATCGCGAATCCCAGCGCGAGGTTGCGATGCATTTGCAGGCTGCGGCGCAGGTCGAGACGGAACCGGGCCTGCTTTGCGCTCTTTGATCCCTTTGCGGGCGAACCGGAACTTCCATCGGAGGGCAAGCCTGAATCGGAAAAAGATGATTGGCCCAAAATCCGCTTCATAAAAAAGCTCCGATGCAAGCCGTTGTGCTGAGCGAGAAAGCCGGACTCAGACGTTGCAGAACATAAGTGGCTCTGGGAAAGCCGATCTTCGGCGGAAAAACGATATTGCTCTTCTGACAGGTGAGCTCTCGTGTTGGCGTCGCATCGAAAGCGTCTTTAAGTGAAAGAACTCGTAGCTTATCGCTGGATACATCCACAATCCGAAGATGCAGGTGGTTGCCGATCTGAAGTCCCGTCATGGCCTCACGTGAGCTTTCGCACAGCAGAATCTGAGCTGCAACCACAACCGAGTGTCCCGGTGAATCGCTGTTTCTTTTCACAACTCTTCCGCTTTGGCGGTGAGATGCTCCATTTGTCGCTTTTGCCGTCAGTTCTTGCTCGCATCCACACACGCGACTCGATCAACTTCAAGCTATGCCCGTGAACCATCGAGAACAATTCCGCAAAGGTGGAAGAGGAAGAGCCTGAGAATGGGCCATTAGATACATCGAATTTCGACAAGCAAGTAACCGCTCGTGATTACTTTTGAATTGCTGCGCACCGCGCCCTTCCGGAAGAAAAGTTGTGCTCGCGTAGCTCTCATTACTCGATTGCGCAGATTCCGTGATTCTCATTTCTTTCAACAATCGCGATCTTCTGCGGCAAGGTCTTGGGCAAGCGCGAGAAGAGTGCGCGCGATTCGCCGGGACGGTAGGTCTCGCTCAATCCGCACGGACTGAAAATCTGGCGGCTGAGAGTGCTTCGCGGGTGGATTCGTCAGAGATGGTCGTTGCAGAATGATCCAACCTGCGTGTTGCAACCTTGAGCGTTGCCGTGCGCTCCCGCGATGCAAATCCCAGCTTCGTCGCAGCCAGCAATCGCGCAATCCCGCAGGCGCCCTCTTGTCCGGTTCGACTCTGCCGCATTCTTGTTTTCCCGGCACACTTCGGCGCTGCTCGCTCCGCCATGTCAAGACCCCGGCCACATGAGTGAGCCTGTGGATTACGCCCTAAGTTGTTGTTTATTCTGGCGGTTTAACTCGCTTCGCTGGTTCCTTTTTTCTTTGCTGGATATTTCCCGTGTCGGCGCATAATTTACGTAGCATGACCAAAGGCAGCGTGCCCTGGCACTTGGGTCTCACCTGCCCGTCTATCTCTGTTCTCTATCTCTCTTTTCTCTGTTTCAGAACGCCGTAAGCCATTGATTAGAAATAATCTGCATATAACTCAAATCGATGCATGATCTTGCGGCGCAACCCATCCCGTAACTTGAGGAAAACGATAGGTTTTGCCGTCAGAATCCGGGCGGGTGGGGGTAGGGGCGGCCGGTCTCAAGCCGCTCGCAATCCCCTACCCTGCTGTCTCGAAAATGACTGGATCTGAGCGGCGCGATTCGGTCTGCCTCATTCAGCCGACATATCCCTGCCTTTGGCTTCGCGCCCCATCGATGCCAGTCCTGCCAAAACCAGCGCAATCACGACTACTGTGAGAGCGAGCACCGTTCGATAATTGCCCCAACGTTCCGCTACCAGTGCCTGCCCTTTCCCATTCCACGAGGTGATGAGCGCGCCCAGCTGGTAAGCCAGCCCTGGAGCCGTAGCGCGCACTGGCGCCGGCGAGAGCTCAGTGAGATACGCCGGAACAACACCCCATGCCCCCTGCACCATGAACTGCATCAGCACAGCGCCAACCCCGAGAGTCAAAGCCGAGTGCCCATAGGCATACAGCGGAATCACGGGAATTGCCAGCAGCGCCGCGGTGATAATCGCTCGCTTTCGGCCCCATGCCTCTGATAATGTGCCAAAAACAACTCCGCCCGCGATCGGATCCGAGGCCGTATAGCACGCCAATGAGGCCGATTGTCGCCGGCGAGAGCTTGATTTGCACGGCAAGAAACGTCGGATAAACATCCTGTGTGCCATGCGAAAAGCTCATGAAGGCCGTCATGAGCAACACCAGAAAAAGAAATGTGGGCAGGAAACTGCCGCAACTGCTCGGGCCACGCGGAACGTGAATGAACGGCGGCTCGCGCCAAGCGCTTTTTCGCCCCCGCCAGCCAAACCGGCGATTCGGCAACACGAGTCTGCACATAAAACGCCAGCAGCGCGGGCGTGGAACCGAGAATGAATAATCCTCGCCAGCCGATTCCGGGCATCGACAGCCCATGCCATTGGAATCCGGCAAAAAGCAGTCCGAAAGCTGCCGAAGCCAGAATCGAACCCATGGCGTAGCCTTGCTGCAGAATGCCGGAGAACGTGCCACGGCCTTCCTTCGGCAATGTCTCAAAGGCGAGCGCTGCGCCCACTCCCCACTCCCCGCCCATCGCAATTCCAAAAAGAGCCCTCAGAAACAACAGAGCATTCAACGAAGGCGCGAAGCCGCAGGCGCATTCGATGACCGAAAAGCCCAATATGTTCGCCATCAGGATGGGGCGCCGTCCATAGCGATCGGCCAACATGCCGAAAAGCAGCGCGCCTACGGGCCGGAAGGCCTGCGTTAAGAAAACCGCTCCGAGTACCGCAGAGGGCTCGGTTCTAAATTCGGTCGCGATGGCCTTGACGCAGAAAATTAGAAGGAAAAAGTCCAGACTGTCGAGTGTCCAGCCGAGGAACGCCGCCAGAAATGCATGGCGCTGCGGGGGCGTAAGCCTGGCAAACGGTCCCAATGCTGGCATACGCGGGAGAATAGCAGACGAGCATCCTCGTTCTTCCGGGTCACCAGGAATTCAAGGTGCTTGCCCAGAATATTTGTTGCAACGAATATCTACATCGCAGCATCGTATCGTGTAGCGCATTAGGCTCCAAGACCCATCTTTCATCCGTCGCACATCCAAAGGAGGCCCAGATTGCTTCTTCCCCTTGTCCGCCGATCTGTCGCAGCGATCCTGAACGTTCCCGATATCCAACGATTGGCCACTGCGATTGGCGCGCTGGCGCTCGCTGCGCCATTCGCCTTCGCTCAGACATCCACTTGGGTCTCCGACCCAAACCATAGCGAAGTTGACTTCGCGATTACTCACATGAGCATCTCTAAAGTTCATGGCCGGTTTGGCGGTGTAGCCGCCGCAATCCAATACGATTCATCGGATATTGCCAAGTCCAGCGTGCAGGTCACCATCGACGTCACCACCGTCGACACCGGCGTCCAATCCAGAGACGCAGACCTCAAGAGTGCCCACTATTTCGATGTAACCGACTTTCCCAAAGCTACTTTCACCAGCACCAACGTCACGAAAAGTGGCAGCGACCTCAGCGTAACCGGCAACCTGACCCTTCATGGCGTAACCAAGCCCGTCGTTCTGAATGTAGAAGGCCCGACACCGCCAATAACCGACAGTCGCAATAGAGTGCATCGCGGCTTCTCAGCCACGACAACCATTAGCCGGACAGCCTTTGGCATCGCCCCCAGCGCGCCTGCAGCGATGCTTGGCGATGAGGTCCAACTCACGATCGAGGTTGACGCTATAAAGCAGTGAAGAGCAACTTGAATGTGCCTGATTTTGGGTTCGCGGTCTTTCCGTGGAGCAACGCGTCGAGGCGGCTGGAGGACATCCTATGGCGGACCTGAAATCTGAGATTAGCCAGGCTTCTCCCTTCTCGAGTGTGGAAGAAGAGGCGATTCTCAACGTGATGCGCACTTCGGATTGCCTGCAAAGAGCTTTTCAGCACAAAACCCGCCGCTGGGGCCTCTCCTCAACGCAATACAACGTCCTGCGGATCCTGCGGGGCGCCTTGCCTGAGGGTTTGCCGTGCGCGGCCATCGGCGACCGCATGATCACCGCGGAACCCGACATCACGCGCCTGCTCGCCCGACTGAAAGGGCTCAAGCTCATCCGCCAGCACCGCGACCGGCAGGATCGCCGCGTAGTCTGGACGCAAATTACGGATGCCGGCCTGGATCTGCTTCGTACGATGGATCCGGTAATCCAGCGCATTCCCATTGGCCTTCTTGGCCACATGAGTGCCGCGGAATTATCAAAGATGATCAGGCTTTTGGAACTCGCGCGCCAGTCCTGCACGTGCGCTGAGGCGCACCTGTAAGATCTCGAAAGGGAATCTCAAGCGGAAGCCGGATGGAGGCAGGTACCTGAGTGTCGCTGCGATGAAGCGCGCTACTGCGTAACGATCTTCTGCGCAACTGTTTCTTCGTCCAGCTCGGATTGAATGATCTTGTTGTGCAGACAATAGAGCGCAAGCTCCAGACGGTCTGAAACGCCTAGCTTGTCATAAATCTTGCGAAGATAATTCTTGATCACCTGCTCGGTGGTGCCCAACTGGAAAGCAATCTCCTTGTTCCGCTTGCCCTGCGTGATGCACGTGATAATCGACATCTCCTTTGGGGATAGACGCGGCTGATTCCGCGGGCTCACGAGGGAGGCAGCCTGGGAGCGATAGGCGTCGATGACCCAGTTCACCGATTGATTGTCGATCCAAGTTTCGCCTGCGGCGATGCGGCGCACGCAGCGCACCAGCAGATCGGGCGATATCGAGCGTGAGACAATTCCGCGAACGCCGCGCCGGTAGAGCTCCACGGTGTGGTTTTCGTCGGCCGCCACTGCCTGCACAATCAGTTTTACGTCGGGCGCCAAGCGCAAGAGTTCGGGAATCACATTGGCCGTACCTGCCAGCATGCTCCCCTCTAAGAGAACAATATCCGTCGGATAGCGTTCGATCGCTGCGCGCAGATTATCGAGGGAGTCCGCCTGCGCAACCACGCGGATGTCATCCTCCAAAGCGAAGACTTTGCGAATGCCGACCCGGTATATAGCCTGAGAATCCGCGAGAATCACGCGGATAGTCCCCGGCTTTATCGGAGTATCTATGCTTTCGCCTTCAGGGTTCTCGTCCAGAATTTCCATAGTCGGCTGCCGTCAAGCCAACTGTGCCCTTACTGCTCCGCGAATCGATAATCGTCAATGGTGGCAGCAGCAAGATGCTCATTATGGCTTGAGGAGCAGCGTACCACACGTCCCTTGCAATGGACCATAACATCATTGGGGGAGCCCAGCACCGTATGGGGCATTCGCATCGAAAAACGAATGTCCAACCCGACGCGTAAGTCCCTGTCCAATGCCAACAATACCCCGCTCGCTGACACGTTCCGGGTGAGTGCGGCGACCTCACGCTCGTCAGCCTCCAGCGTCACCGGTAAAGTGAGTGGAAATCGCACGGCGCAGCGAACCTCTTGCCGTCCGTGCGCAGGAGCCGGAACATCAGGCGACGCCGGCGAATCTGGGTTGAGAGAAGTCATGGCTTTTGACCAGTTGGAACTGAACCCTCATGTCACTGTAATCACTTTTATCTCTTTGGCCCACGGCACCAAAGTT
Source organism: uncultured Acidobacteriaceae bacterium (assembly GCA_963841095.1). Lineage (GTDB taxonomy): Bacteria > Acidobacteriota > Terriglobia > Terriglobales > Acidobacteriaceae > Telmatobacter. The sequence continues at coordinate 18,250 of CAWJBE010000005.1, read as the reverse complement.
TGGTGACTGGTAACCAGGAAGTATGGCTTCGAGGGCACTCTTAGAAAATTCCGAATATCGCTTCATATCGCGCTCGACGACTATCTGCTCTGAATTGCGGATTTCGGTCGCGGTGCGCGAGGTTTGCTGATCTCGCGCCCAACCGCCGTTTGCTATTCGCTCCTCCGTTTGGGTATCCAGATGCAAAGTAAGACAGGCAGAATGTTCGCACGCTGCGATCGTCGATCCGAGGTGCAGTCCGACATCATCAACATCCCTGACGCAGGGAGACATGATGCGCCAAACTGCGCCAAACCTCATTCAATCACTGTGCCTCGATTCGGGTTTTTGCCAACTCCGAGCTGGTTGTAATCTCCGGCCTAGTCTTGCGCATTCGCAAAATAATTTGCTCATCGATGCAGTCATCGCTACGATCAGCGTTCGAATGCGCCCCGACTTGGCAGATCCAGCCGCGTGAAGAACGGCCAGCAAGCATCCTGGTGTTTTCGCGACGGAGCCTGAAGCAGGCACAGCGCACATCGTTATTGAAATCAAGGATGACGTATCCCTCCTGCATTTTTGCACTTGGACCGTCTGTCGAGTTCTCAAGTTGTCATTGCGCGATCCAATCACTGAATAGCCCCGCAAAGGCAACGCATTCCGGAACGGAACTACTACGCGAGCAGCAGTCCGCCCTCCCGGCGACACGCTTCTGGAGCATAGAGGGGCCGTCGGCCGAACTAAAATGCGGCCTTGATGGCCTGATAAGGCGAAGATAAATCAAAGTTTATCGAAAGTAATCTCTAGATTGTTACGATAGATATATGCGAGTGGGTACCACCGATAGAAAATTTTAGCAATTGCACTTTTAGGGTAGCACCTCTACACAATTTCGGTTACTGTTATCAAGCAAGAGATTTGTGGCGGGTTGCCTGCCGCCAGGGAGAATTTCAAATGAATTCGAGCACGTTAAATATTTTTAAAGTCGCCTTTGTTGCTTTGCTTCTCGTATTCGCCTGCACCGCAAATGCGATTCCTGCGGGTCCAATGCCGATGCCGCCTAGCGCTATTCCTGCGGGTCCGATGCCAATGCCGCCTTCTGTTGCTTTGGCCATTCCGGCAGGTCCAATGCCGATGCCGCCTAGCGCTATTCCTGCGGGTCCGATGCCAATGCCGCCTTCTGTTGCTTTGGCCATTCCGGCAGGTCCGATGCCGATGCCGCCTAGCGCCATCCCAGCGGGTCCAATGCCGATGCCACCTTCGGATGCGTTCGCGATTCCGGCGGGCCCGATGCCGATGCCTCCCTCGGTGGTCTAGAAGCCTCCAGTTCAAAGGTACCTTTCCAGTACATCCGCACACTTTTCACACCTACGGCGACAGCCGTAGACTGTGTCTACTGCCGTCGTCGACCACGGTGAAATCGCTCCTGGGCTGAGGGCGTTTCATTTGGCAAAGCAGGCCGGATGTCGATCAGTTTAGACAAAGCGATATGGCTCGCCTATATGTTGATCGAGGCAGTGGTCATAGGCTTGCTCTTTTATAGGCGTATCTGGCGGACTTTGCCTGTTTTTTGCGGGTATTGCATCTGGGATCTATCGAGCAATATCGGCGCCTTCCTCATCAACCGCTTTTATCCATCCAGCTATTTTCATGCCTACATCGCAGAAACCATCATTGATTCTGTCCTGCAGTTCTCTGTCTTGGTTGAGCTCACGTGGTCTTTGCTTCGGCCGCTTCGCGCCTCTCTCTCGCGCAGCACCCTGCTGGTGGTGGCCGCTCTGATCCTGGTGGCAGGCGCAGCGATCTGGCCGTTCGCCGCACTTACTGGCATCGTCCACGTCACCAGGTCGGCGCTGCTCGTGGCCCAACTTCAGCAGACAATGGCAATACTCCGCATTCTCTTCTTCCTTCTGCTCGCCGGTGGCAGCCAATTCTTGTCGATCGGTTGGCGCGATCGTGAACTGCAAGTGGCCACTGGGCTCGGGTTCTATTCTCTCGTCAGTGTCGCGGTCTCAATATTTGAGGCCCACCAGAATACCGGCCCGCAATATACTCACCTGATCCAGTTCGTCGTGCTGGGTTTTCTATGCACCCTGCTCTATTGGACCTTCAGTTTCGCGCAGAAAGAGGCGGCGCGCCGGGAATTCACTCCGCAGATGCAGAGCCTCTTGCTGGCCGTGGCCGGTGCTGCTCGTTCTACGCGCACTGCATTAACTGAAGCCGGCGAGAGCAAGGCGCCGAGGCACGGTGGCTGCTGAGTTCGAAATCGGCACATGCCCGGCTGTCACTGCTGTCCGAGACGCAATGGTTTTGTTGCACGCGCGGCGGTGGTTTGTCACTTGAAGGTGTGAATCACTCACGATTCCCATTCCCAAACTATCTGTTTCCGGCTGGGACGTCTTCGATCTTTGGTTCACTGGACCATCCAAATCCTTGCGGCCTCACTCTGCAACAAAGCCCGGAAGTGCACCTTTCCCAAGCGGCACCGGCACAATCGCAGAGGGCCGCCGATGCAACTTGGAATTTCGGATTTACTTCGCGCCGCAAAGAGCTTGGAAACGGAACATTCTGCTGCGGTTCGGGTTGTAAAAATGTGAGCCTGGCCACCGGAAATGCGAATTCCACAGTCAACCAACTACAGGAGAATGCATCGTTTATAAGAGGGACTGGATTTTGAGTTTTCATCTTTCTCTCACGGGGATTCGGGCATACTGGAGGGGAGAGGGTCAGGCAACTTTGCATTAAGGGGAACCGATGCTCTCGATTCGCCAAGCATTCATTTATATCGCTGCACTGATCGCACCTGGTTTTTTTTGCGGCTTGCAAGGGCACGCGCAGGCGGCCTTGCTGATGGAAGAGCCGTATGGGTTCTTTGGGACCCTGAACCCAACCGGGCATAATGCCATTTATTTCGAGCGGATCTGCGCAGAGACCCCGGTGAGGCTGCGGCGGTGCCATCCGGGTGAGTTAGGCACCGTGATTGCGCGCTATCAAGGAATCGCGGGCTACGACTGGGTAGCCATCCCTCTGATTCCTTACCTGTACTCAGTTGAGAACGCGGCCGAGGTTCCGTCGCATGTTGACCACGACACAGTAACGCGGCTGCGCGACCACTACCGCGAAGCGCGTCTGCAAAACCTGGGGCCGGACCTTCAGGCGGGCAGCATCGTGCGCGGCGGCTGGACGCAACTGGTGGGCGCGGCCTACGAGCGCCGCATCTACGCTTTTCGCTTCCAGACCACCCCTGAGCAGGACAATGCTCTGATCGAGCGGTTGAATGCGGGTCCGAACGAGTCGAAGTTCAATTTGCTTTTCAGCAATTGCGCCGATTTCGCACGCGTGGTCCTCAATGGCTACTTCCCGCGCACCTTCAGGCGCAGCATCTTTCCCGACGCTGGCATGACTACGCCAAAGCAGATCACCTACAAGCTAGTACGGTTTGCGCGCAAGCATCCCGAGACGCAACTGACCGTCTTCGAGATTCCGCAGATTCCTGGCTATCGGCGCAGCAGCCACTCCATTAAAGGCATCGACGAGTCTTTTGTGACGACGGTCTATGCCATTCCCCTCGCCATCGCGAATCCGTATCTGGCAGGCGGAATGTTTGTCGATTACCTGATCCGAGGCCGCTATCACCTGATCCCCAAAGATCCAGTGGTTTTGCAGCCGGAAAATTTATCGGCGTTGACAGCGCCCGCCAGGCTAAATGAGAATCGGTCGAGCGCGGGTGCGCAAGTCCCAGTCGCAAGTCCCGACGGCAGTGTGGAATCGGAGACAGCCGGAGGAGAGGACTCGGGTCTTGGAGGGAGCAAGTCAACCAATGAGTGAGTCAAAGACGCAAAATCTAAAGAGCCATGGACGGTTCGACCCTCTGTACCATTTTTTCCTGGCATGGATCTTCCTTGCCAACGTCATTATCGCCACTGTCTATGCTACAGGCCATCTGAGCTTTTACTCGGTGTGGCTTGTCGTGCTCTCGATCGCGGCGTTTCTGCTGGTTTTCAAAGTGCGCTCATATCCTCTCAAGGTGCAGGACCGCGTGATCCGGCTTGAAGAGCGGCTGCGTCTGCAGGCGCTGGCTCCGGCGGAATGGCATTCGCAGATCTACCGGCTTACTGAAGACCAGCTGATCGGCCTGCGTTTTGCCGCCGATGATGAGGTGGTGGAGTTGGCCAAGCAGGCGCTTGAACACAACCTGAACCGCAAGCAGATCAAGGAGCGGATCAGGGATTGGCGGTCCGACAACTGGCGCGTGTGAATCCTGACGCGACCTTGCGACATGCGGATATACCCCACCTATCCCCACCCCCACCCGCAGGAATTCTGAGGGCAAGCCCTTCGTTTTCATTGGGTTGAGGAACTAGCTGCACCGCAAATTCGTTCAACGATTGAAGTACTCTGCAGGATCCTTTTTTTCAATGAGTTACGGCGTTTCAAAGCAGAGATCAGGGGCAGTGGTCAGTGATCTGCCGCTTTTGGTGATGCCAGGTACATTGTGCGCCAGAAGGGGGAGATAACCTGCAAATGGAAGAGGCCTGGATTGAACAGGTTATGGGTGCCAGGGGTTGACAACGAGTTGGGGTGCGCCCCCTGCGGCTTTGTAAGATCCGGTTGTCATCCCTCAGGGGTTAAAACCCCAAATTCTCGCTCCCCTTTGCGGCCTGGCTCAACAGCTTTGTGAAAAAGCCTATTGGGCAGCTCGAAAGAACGATCCGTGGCTAAAGCCCCATTGAATTGTGAGGCCTTATTCGGGAGGCTAAAGCCTCCCGCTCCCTCCGGCGGCCGAAATCTTGAGTTTTTCACCAAGCTGTGGAACCGTGCCCGTATTACAAGGCTGATTCTCGAAACACGCTCCGGTTGATGGTCATTGCCCCGGCGGTGTTCCGTGAGCGGTTGACTTTGGTTTGTCGCTGGGCTCGGAGGCGAGCGCCGCGTCGAGATTGGGGTCGAGCTCGTGTTCGTGGCGGTAGTGCTCGACGGGCATCTTGCCGTCCCACCAGGCCCAGTTCATGGGATAGACATCGGGATCGAAGAAGACCTGGTAGAAGTGCCAGACGAGGATGGCAAGCGTGGCCAGAATCGCCTCGTAGAAGTGGACGGCGGTGGCCACGTCGACCCACCAGCGCGCGAGCAGATTGCCGACCCAGACCTTGGCCCAGAGCATGATGCCGGTGAGGCCCATGAGCGCGGTGCCCCAGACCAGCGCCCAGTACTCGGCCTTCTCCGCGTAGTTGAAGCGGCCGAACTTCGGCTTCTCACTGCTGAGGCCCAGGTAATAGCGCATGGTCGCCATAGCATCGAAAGCGTCTTTCGGGCTGGGCATCGAAGTCGCGCAGCAGGCGGCGGCCTTCGCGCGCTGCGGCGAGATAGAAGACGTGGTAGATGCCGGCGGCGATGAGGATGACGCCGGCGATGCGATGGATGATGCCACGCAGGTGTCTCGCCCATGCCCAGGGTATGGGCGAACCAAGTAGTCAGGGAACTTGAGCGCGAAGCCGGTGATGACCAGAACGATGAAACTGCTGAGGCAGAATCAGGTGCTGCCAGCGCTGATTCACGGTCATGCGCGTCATGATATGGATTCAGCTGCGGCGGCGGGCAACGGCCTTGCGAGCGCCAGATGATGGCGTTGTGCAGAAACATGGCGCCGATGACGAGCAGGATGAGGGGAACGTAAATCCACCGCACCCAGCGCACGGCGATGGAGTCGATGTCTCCGGAACGGACGCCGTCCTGGAGATGCACCGGAGTGCGGGTGAACTTCTGCGTGACGCCTTTGTGACACTGGCCGCAGGTGGCGTCGAGGTTGGCGCGGTTGATGGTGGAGCGGGGATCGCTTGACGGCAGAATGTTGTGCACGCCATGGCAACTGGAGCAGTTGGCGGCGACGACCGAGCCGCCTTCCGCGGCCAGGCCGTGATAGCTGTCGAAGTAGCTGGTGACGCGGTTGCCGGGAACGCCGAACTCCTGCGACAGCCGCACGCCCTCGTGGCAGCGGGCGCAGATGTCGCGCGAAAGGTTCTGCTCCGCGACAGGCGAATTGGGATTGGCGGGCGCCTTGATGGTGTGGATGCCGTGGCAGTCGGTGCAGACCGGAGCCAGCCCGTTGCCGCGCGCGATGGCCTGGCCGTGGATGCTCTGCATGAAGGTATTGGCCACATCGGCATGGCATTTGCCGCAGGTGGCCGGAACGTTGAACTTTTGAAATCGGCGATTTGGCGTCGTTGGCGGGCAGGATCTCGTGCGCGCCGTGGCAGTCGGTGCAGACCGCGGCCTTTTGCGAGCCGTTGGCAACGGCGCGGCCGTGCACGCTGTCCTGATAGCTGATGAACGGCTGCGCGCTTTCGCCGTTCGACTCCATAAGGAACTTTTGGCCGTGGCAGCTGGCCGCAGGTCGCGGGAATGTTGGCGTGGTAGACGGGCGACTTGGGGCCGCCGCGGGCCAACGATTTCATGCGCGTCGCCGTGGCAGTTAACACAAGTGGCTGCCGGCGCCTGACCGGGGCCGGTTTTGCGGGCGTGGACGCTGTGCGCGTAGCGCGGCCTGGGCGTCGGCGTGGCATTGGGCGCAGGTGATTTTGGCTGGCGGTAGTGTCGTGCGGCAAGGCTCTTGACGTCGGTGTGGCAGTCGACGCAGTGGAACATGCTGCCGTGAACGGAATGTTTTAACTTGTTTTGATCGACGTGGAGACTCTCCACCGAGCCGTTGACATCCTGGGTGAGGGTCGGGTCGGAGTGGCAGGTGAGGCAGTCCGCGTCCTTGAGCTTTTGCGCGGGGAGCGCGGTTGAGGCCCAGACAAGAAAGAAGACAAGAAGCGAACCAGTGGAAAACCTGCGTGCGGCATTCACATATTGAGGAGAAGCCGACGCGGAAATGCTCGCAGTGCCTCTTGTCACAAGCAAGTGTGACAAGGCCGCAGTCTTGCTGGAATCACCCTTGAAATGTGGCTCGGAGTTACCCTCGACGCAGGGAGATGAGAGCAACGCTTCCATTCGCGAAAGCTCACGGCCGCGAAAACCAAACTGCGTGCTAGGGTGGTATCAGAGTGAGCAGAAACGGCCTAAGTCCGGCGCGCCTGGAGGCGATCTCAGACGGCGTCATCGCAGTCATCATTACTATCATGGTGCTGGAACTGAAGGTGCCGGGGCCAGATGGGCTAGCCGGTTTGCGCGCGGTGATGCCTACGATTTTTCTCTATCTGCTGACATTTGTGCAGATTGGGATTTACTGGGTGAACCATCACTATCTGGTGGATGAGGCGGAGACGGTCACCCATGGGATTCTGTGGGCCAACCTGATGTTTCTCTTCTGTCTTTCACTGTTTCCCTTCGCCACGGACTGGATCGGCGTGAAGGGACTGACGTCGTTCAACACGGCGCTCTATGCCGCGGTGAGTATTCTACCGGGGATTGGATATATGGTGCTGTGGGCACGGATACGGTCACAGAGCTCAGCACCCGCGCATGCAAGCTGGGGTAAGCAGATCGCGTCGGTTTTGCTCTATCTCGGAGCGATTCCTGTGGCCTACGTGCGGCCTGCTGCTTCACTTGCGCTGATCGGGATTGTCGCGGTGCTCTGGCTGTTGCCGCCAAAGATCGTTGCCCCATCGGAATGAGATTGCAGCAGGTCCCAGCATTGGATCGGCGCCGAGGCTGAAGATTCTGCCGGGTTAGGAATGCTTATACGCTTCCTGGCCATTTGATTTGTTCCATGGTTGCTCCGACCTGCCGCCATTGCGCAAAGATCAGAGCAGGATGCGGCCCTCCTGAAGAGGGAACTCGCGTTCCTTACGACGGGCCATTCACACGCAACCTGACTTCCATTGGTCGAGCGTCTCTTTCGACACGGCCGTCGCGACAGAGCGCGGCCGTCTTCGCTCAGGATGATCGGGTGTGTTTCTGAGCAATCGGATGCGGGCGAGGAGGCCCGCAAGACAGCTGGTCTGGAGACCAGCGCTACACCGGTAGATGCGATGCGCTTGCTGTCCGGAATACACAAGCTGAGAACTGATAGGTGTCTTCAACTGAAATACGCGGTCAACGTGAGCACCAGGAGCGTGAGGCCGATGAAGATGGCGATGGTTCCTACGACCTTGGAGAAGTTGAGCAGCCAGAGCGGCGGCGCAATTCCCAGGCGCGATTCGAGCTTTCCTTCTTTTACCATTCGCTGGTACTCCTGCGGCCGCTTGTGCTTGAACTCGTCTTCGCTTTCAACGCCGGTGAAGATCACCATGTCCATGGGAAAGGTGTCGGGGCGCAGGTGCGTGTTGACGAAATGGATGGAGAAGATGAACAAGATGGCCAGGAGCCCTTCTTCACTGTGAATGACCAGCACAGCGTTGAGCGCCCAGCCGGGCAGAAAGTGGGCAAAAAACGGAGCGAACCACATGGCGTAACCGGAGAAGCCGATGACGACCATGCCCCAAAACACCGCCCAGTAATCGAACTTTTCCCAATAAGCGTAGCGCTCAAACTGCGGCTTGGGGCCGAGGCCGAGGAACCAGCGCATGTGGCCGAAGAGATCTTTCGCGTCCTTCCAGTTGGCGACCATCGAGGTCGGTCCCCAGAAGATTCCCTTTTCGCGATGCATGATGCCGCGCTGGAAGACTTCTTTGACGTGGATGAGGAAAGCAATGGTGAGAACGATGGCGCACAGCTTATGAAAGAAAAGAATGGAACCGAATCCGCCTACGCCAGCCGCGAACTTGCGCGCCCAGAAGCTCTCACTGAAGCGCATGGGCAGCCCAGTAGCTGCCAAGCCGAGAAAGGTGGAGAACAGCACGGCGTGCATGTAACGCTGCTCGCGGGTAAAGCGCGTGAAGAAGCGCTGATTGACGCCAGTTTCAGTTTTTTGGTCTGCCACTTCCAACTCAGGCATTCTTTCCTCCATTTGCCGCTTTATTCTTCACCTGGTTATAGCGCGAGCGGATCAACCACAAAATCGTGTGAATCATGAAGAAGGTGAGCACGCTCGCCAGCAGCAGATTCATGAAGAGCCGCACGAAGTAGAGCCCAGGGCTGAGCTTGCGGTCGCGCGCGTTGGCATGAGGCTGGTACTGGACGAAGCTCAGATTGGCGCCGGCATGGCAGCGTCCGCAGGTCTTGACCAGGTTGGCCTTGTTGATGGGCGAGTTTGGATCGCTGGCGGGCAGGACGTCGTGCGCGCCGTGGCAGTCCCAGCAGCGAGCCGTTTCAACATAGCCGCCGAGCGAACCCAACTGCGAGTGGAAGGTGTCGCGGTAAGTTGAGAATTTGTCCTTGTGGCAGTTGCCGCAGATGGGTGTGGACTGCATGCGGAAGGCCGCTTCAGTGGGCTGCAGAATGGCGTGCGCCGTATGGCAGTCAGTGCAGACCGGCGCGGCCATTTTGCCGGCGGCGATGGCCTTGCCGTGAACGCCGTGCTGATAGTCGTCGTTGATTTTTGCGTGGCAAGTGCCGCAGGTTTTTGGAATGTTCGCTTTGTAGGTTGGGCTCTGCGGATTGGTGTGGCTGAGGATGCCGTGCGAGCCATGGCAACTTTGGCAGTTGGCAGCAACCAGCAGGCCTTCCTTGCTCAGCGCAAAGCCGTGAATGGAGTCGATGTAGTTGGGATAAACGCTGGCCAATCCGTGCTTGCCGGCCATGCCATCGTTGCTGTGGCACTGGCCGCAGGTCTTGGGCACGTTGAGGGGATAGACCGCGGAACGCGCGTCGGTCTTGGGATATATTTCATGCGCGTTGCCATGGCAGCTCGTGCAAGGGTGATCCTTGCTGTCGGCATGCACACTGCCTTTGAGCTGGTCCGCCTGATCGGCGTGGCAGGTCTTGCAATCGACTGGAGCGATTTTGTCAGGATGCGGATAGCCTTTGATGTCGGCGTGGCAGTTGGCGCACTGCAAACTGCCGTGAATGCTGGAGCTGAACTTTTGTCCATCGACGGCAATGCTGTGTCCGGCCGCGTCGGTCATGGATGCGTCGCCGTGGCACGCAAGACAGTCGGTTTGTGCGCGAAGGGCGCCAGGCGCTAATGCGAGAACCGCGAGGCCAGCCGCGATTACTGCGCAGCGAACGATGAAACGAGCTCTTCCAGTTGCGGCATTGCTCATTCTGCCGTCTTCCTTCCCCAGGCAAAAGAAGTTTGTGCACATTTGCCGGTCTTGCTTGAACGCAGCCATTTGCGATGAGTGAGTAGCTGTTGATGAAAGGCCGCTTCTTTGAGATGACCTTTTTTCGGGGGTCTCTGGCAGTGACAGGTATCACAAGCGAGGCGATTCAGATCACATTGCGTCGGAGTGGAAGCTGGTAGATCACAATGCGGGCGGTGATGAAACACACTCGGGGCGACGATTTTGGAGGAGGTTTGGCGGCGGGGGAGCTGGCGGACAAACCAACAGCATCGAGCAGAACCTCTTGGCGATTTTCCATCACGGAGAAGCTGCAGACCGTCTGCCGAGGTGATAGGGGTCACATGCCGCGAAGTGCCGTGTCAAGGACAATGGGGGCGCTGCTTGAGGAGCCTCGCGATGGGCACAGTTGCGATACCCGAAACAAAGACAATGCTTACCCTTCCCGGTGATGCGGTGCGGCAGATTCAATGGCGGTTTGCCGATCGGTTTGACCTGCAGATGCTGGTGCAGTCGGCGCGCGGCGTGGCGCGGGGAACAGTGGCGCGGCTGGTGGCTGCCGGCGAGCGCAACACGCACGAGTGGACCGCTGCCAAAGACGAGATGCTCAACTCCTTTGACCGTGCCGGAATTACGGCGGCATTTATGGAGCCGGAGGAGGGCGGATTCATTGCCGGACCGAAGAACCTGGCGCTGGGACTGGCCGCATTCGAGTTGGCATGGGTGGATGGAGGCGCGGCTACGGCCAGCCTCGCAGGATTTCTGGCGCTCTCGCCGATTCACGAACGCGGCACGCCGGAACAGATCTCGCACTACAAGAAGCTTGCCGCTCCGGCGCGACCGGGTGAAGACCGCAGGCCATGGCGCGGAGCATTTGCGCTCACTGAGCCGATCCCGTATGTGGGGGTGGATACCGGCATGATGAGCGGCAAAGTGCGCGTGACCGAGTGGAAGGACGGCGAGGAGCCGTGGCTGCAAGTAGAAAAGCGCGGCCGGTTTATCACCGGCATTGCGTTCGCCAACTTTGTGACCGCAGCCGTGAACTCAGACGATGAGCGCGTGAAGAGCAGCTGCGTGGTGATTCTCGAAGAGGACGACGAAGGCACCTTCGACCGAGGAACCCCGACCAAAAAACTGGTGCATCAGCTTTCGTCTACAGGCGATCCCGTATTCAATCTCAAGGTGCCGGCCTGCCGCATCGTTGGCGGATACACGGTGAAGGACGGCGTGATTGTACCCAACTTCAACCACACCGAGATCATCGACGCAGTCTTCCGCCGCACGCGCGTTCCGGTAGGTCTGATGACCGCGGCCAAGCTCCTGTCGGCGGTCGAGCCGGTTATTCGCTATCAACGTCAGCGCTTCCGCGGCGCTGAGGGCGCAAAGCCCGGCTCGGTCCGCTACGAGCAGGGGATTCAGCAGCGCGAGGATGCGCTGCATCGCCTTGTGGATGTGTGGGCCACGGGCGAAGCGGCTTCATCGCTGGGCTTTGCCGCGGCGAGGCTGTTTGACGAACTCGATCCACTGGAAAAGCAGAAGACAGCGATTCTGAAAGAACGCGGCATCAACGGCGGGCGCGCGGAAATGAAGGCGCTCAAGGAAAGCGAGCAACGCGCTATCGAATTGCTGCGGCTCAAAGCGGAGAGTCCGCGCCGCGCCGAGATTGAATCCGATCCGCTGGTGCAGTACGTGCTGAAAGATGCCGAGGCGAACGTGCTTTGCCCGGCCACCAAGCTCTGGAACACCGGCCACGGCGCAAATATGATGCGCGAGGCTGTCAGCCTGATGGGCGGCTACGGGATCACCGAAGATTGCCCCGGCTTCCTGGCCAACAAATGGATGGATGCGCAACTCGAAGCGACCTATGAAGGCCCTGAAGCGGTGCAGCGCCGGCAGCTCACCGTCACGATGACCAGCGAAGTGTTCCTGGCGCAGTTTGCTGTCTGGACTGCGGAGATGCGGCGGATTGCGTCGTCGCGTCCCGGCACCGGCGCGTGTACGCTGGCCTCGGCAATGAACTTGTGGGCGTGGTCGCTCAACTATCTGCAACGATCGACAGACCCGTCAGGCGCAAAGCTTTATCACGGACAGCGCCAGGGCGTTACGTTTGCACTGGCCGACGCGCTGAGCTGGCTCATGGCTTCGCGGTGCCAGATTCTCGACGTGCTCGAGCTCGAGACGCGCGGCGCAAGCGATCCAGTCGCGGCCGAAGGCCTGGCAGGAACCGTGCAATTCTTCAGCGACCTGTGCCACACGCAAGCGGCGCAGGCGGCGGGCGAAGTTTCGCGCATCTGCGCCGAGCTTGTCTTCGGCTACAACCGCCATCCTTCTTGGGACGAGGAAGAGCACAGAAGCTGCTTCCTTTCGAGCGAACTCGAAGAGTTCGAAGAGACAATGCCGGGAATCATGGCCATGGCAATCGATGTGCTTGGCGCCGACGGCAGCCATCCGCTCAAGGCCGGCCCGTGCGCGGGCTGTGCCGGCTCCGCCGAGTTTCTTCGGCTTGCAGCAGAAGCTCACCACATGCCTCACCGGCGCGCGACTCGCCAAGGATCGTGCGGCCGACACCGTAAGCAAAGTGATGATTCCCGAAGCACTCGATTATCCCGCGGCAGGGCCCGCATGAGTTCGGCAGCAAAGGCAATCGAACCTGACCGGCGGACTATGGATGTCGACATCGCATGCGCCGGTTTTGGCCCAGCGATGGGCGGATTCCTTACGTCGCTCACGCAAGCATGGAGCGAGAATCCCACTGATCCAGCTTTCGAGAGCCGCGTCGCCCCGAGCATGCCGCTGCAGGTGCTCTGCTACGAACGCGCAGACGACCTTGCCGCAGGAGTTAGCGGCGTTGTCACACGCGCCGAATGTATCCGCGCGAGCTTTCCCGCGCTTAACCCCGCAGAAATCCCCATGGCAGCGCCGGTCAAAGATGAGCGCATCTTCTACTTGCTCGATCCTATCGGGGCCAGCCGGCGCTCAGCTCTTTTGCGCTTTGGAGACTATTTCCTTCGTCTCGGTCGAAGATGGTGGCTCAACGAAGAAGCCGTCGAGTTGCCGTGGACGCCCGCGTTTCTCCACAAACGCGGTGGCCTCGTGCTCTCCATCGGCCAGTTCAACCAATGGGTCGGCTCGCAGCTCATGGCCAGCGGCCTAGTGCAGATTTGGCCCGGAACGCCGGTAGCTTCGCCCATCTTCACTTCGGAATTCGGCCAAACCAAAAGAGAAGTCGCCGGGCTCCGCCTTGCCGATCAGGGCGTGGACAAGCATGGCGTGCCGGCCGAGGGCTTTATGCCAGGCATGGATGTGCGCGCAAGGCTGACCGTCGTGGGCGATGGACCTGTTGGCGCAGTGGGCCAAAAGCTCGACGAGCGATTTGGCTTGCCAGCAGGCCACGCAAAGCGCGAGTGGGCGCTGGGCATGAAGTTGGTGATCGAGCTGCCCGAGGATTCTACGCTCGAGCCGGGAACGGTGTGGCACACCTTTGGATTTCCCGAGCCAGAGATCTTCGGATTTCTCTATGTGCACCCTGACCGGCTGGCCTCGGTGGGCATCTTCGTCCCGTCGTGGCTGGGCGACCCGGAGCGCACGGCCTATCGCTATCTGCAGCACTACATCCAGCACCCGCTGCTTTGGAGCCACCTGAAGGGCGGCACGCTGCGCTCGTGGGGCGCAAAGTCGCTCGAGGAGTCGGGCAAGCACGGCGAGCCGTTTCTCACCGGCGATGGATTTGCACGCATCGGCGAGGGCTCCGGCTCGACCAACATGCTCACCGGCTCTGGCGTGGATGAGGCATGGACTACCGGCGTGCAGCTCGGCGAAGCCGTGCTGGAGCTGCTGCGCGCGGGAAAGCCCTTCACGCAACAGAACCTTGCGGCGACTTACGAAGAGCGCCGCCGCGCAAGCATGGTCGAGCGCGGAGCGCGCGAAGCGGAGAACGCGCGCAACGGCTTTCATGGCGGATTTGTTCGCGGCCTGATTGGCATGGCGCTTGCCGGGCTTACTGGCGGCCGTCTCTCACTGCCCGCGCGGATTCCGCCGGCGCCAAGGCAGATTCGCCCATTCGACACCTACGTTGTTGGCGGTCTCTCGCTGAAACAGGCGGCCGCGCTCTCCCTAGACAGCGGCCGACCGCTGCACGATGCATTGATGACAGCGCGCGGCTGGCCCGAAATCCCGTTTGACGATAAGCTGCTGGTTACGCATCAGGATGCTCTGCTGATGGGCGGCAAAGTGCAGGCCATGCCCGGCTTCGCGGATCATGTGGTGTTTCTGGACAGGCGGCGTTGTATCACCTGCCTGGAGAAGACATGCATTGCCATGTGTTCCGGCCAGGCCATTACGCTGGGAGCAGATGGCGCGCCCGCGTTCGAGCGCGAGAAGTGCGTGCACTGTGGCGCGTGCCTGTGGAACTGCGCACAGTCGCCCGACGGCGAGTGCGGGAATATTGAGTTTCTGGCGGGAGCGGGTGGGCTGCACTCGGTGGAGAACTGAAGGGCAGCTTTTAGCCCTTCGCCTTCAGCTAATAGCTTGAACAGGAGAATCATGGCCAACGCATTGCACATTGTCGTTTGCGCGGGGATTGTCCCTGATCCGCTGCAAACACTGGAACCAACAACGGGGCCGAACGGGCCAGGGCTGAAGAACGAGATGGTGCTGCCTGCGGTGCTCGACCCATGGGCCGCGAGCGCGCTGTACGAAGCGGCGAATCTTGCCGCGAAGAATCCCGGCAGCAAGGTATGGCTGGTCTGGCTGGGACCGAAGGCCAAGCTGCAGCAGGTGATGATGACCGTGGCGCAGAAGGTCGCATTCGAGCTGGTTCCGATTGATGGGCCCATCGGCGGTTTTCCGGATGCACATGCGACGGCGGCGGCACTGGCGGACGCCATTGCTGCGATTCCGGGGCTGGACCGCGGGCGGCTGCTGCTCTTCGGTGGATGGGAGTCGGCGACGCGGGGCGCGGGCGTGACGCTGCAGCTTGTGGGCGAGCGGCTGGGCATCATGGACCAGTTTCAGGGCGTGGACCAGATCGACGCTGCGCGACGATGGCTCGTTCGAGGTGCTGGAGCGCGTGGAAGGCGGCAAGCACCAGGTATCGGTTTGCGCGGGTGCGCCGGCGGTGCTGGGCTGGGCGACGGGCAATCTGGCGGAGCCGCGCAACAATCCGCAGATTGGCATGGCGAACATGCGCACGATCATGCCGGCGCTGCAGAAGGCGAAGACGGTCGCACTGGAGGCGAACGGTTTGCGGTATGTTTCAGTGAGCCTGCCGAAACAGCAGCGGACAACGCGCGTGGTGAAAGAACATGAGCGCGGACGAGATTGCACGCGAGATCGTCGAGTGGATGGGAGCAGAGTGATGGAATCGATTCTGGTCCTGACCCATGCAGATGAAAGCGGCGCGGCGCTGAGTAAAGGCTCGCTTGAAGCCGTGACCGCTGGCATGGAGCTGGCGGCGCGGCTGGGCGCAGAGCTGACGATTGGCATCGTGGCGAAGCACGCAACGAAGCCGGCAGCACAGGTGGCAGGCGCGGCAAAGCGGCTGCTGGCCGTTCAGGGCGAGGCGTTCGCGCAGGCACGATTTGCGAGCGATGCGGCGGCGTGCGAGGCGCTTTGCCGCGCGGCGCAGGCGACCCTCGTGATTGCACCCGAGAGCTCGCGGTTTGCGCGCGTGATGGCTGCGGTGGCGCATCGCGTGAGCGGCGTGATCGACACTCATATCGCTACGCTCGCACACACATTACGGCGATCGGCGGAGCGGAAACGATTGAAGCGACGCGGTGGTTTTACCGGCAGCGCATTGAGGCGGTCATTAACCGCGAAAAGCGGCCGTGGTTCCTGCTGCTGGATGCGGGCACGCACGCGGCTTATGCGGGCGATGGGCCAGCAAGCGCAACCGGACGAGATTGCGATCACAGCCGAGTTGCCGGAGATGCGCACGCAGGTAACTGGATTTCGCGCGCCGAAGCAGGGCGAGCAGACGATTCGGCCGGACGCGAAGCTGCTTTTTGTTGCGGGCGCGGGCTGGACGAAGAAGCAGCCGGACGGGCAGATTCATGTGGCAAGAAGCGGGCGAGCTGATTCTGAATTTTCTGCGCGCTCTCGGGAGCGTCGCTGGGCAGTTCAAAATCACTGGTGGACCAGGGCGGAGAGGGGCAGCCGGTGCTTCCCTTCCTCACGCATCTGAACCAGGTGGGCCAGACGGGCTCGACGCCGCGCCATGCCAAGGGGCTCTCCACCTGCTGCCATGGCGAGGAGCCGCACGTGGTCGGCTGGCGGTTTATCGGCGAGCGGCGCGCGGTCTCGCTCGACCCAAACTGCGGATGGACACGGGGCAAGGCCGATGTGGTGTATGTGGCGGATGCGTTTGAGGTGATGGCGAAGGTCAACGATCTCCTCGTCCGAGGAGATCGTTGACAGTGGACAGGGGTCAGGGGTCAGGGGTCAGGGACTTAGTCGTCATCATTATTTCCTTCGCGGCCGGATCGGGTTTGGGTGATGGATTTGACGGATGCGGAGGGCGATGTCTGGTTGCGCGGGAGGGTCTGCGAGGCGATCTGCAGACCCCAGAGGAGCTGGCCGGCGCGCCTGGAGCTGATGCGCGAGGAGACTATCGCCGCGGCGATCTGCGAGAGCGATTGCTGAATGGCGGCGCCATCGGTGGGGATGGGAAGCCTGAGGTCGTCCCGACTGGAGAGCCTGGACGCGGAGTGACGCCTGGCGTGGAAGTAGCAGAAGACGTGACCGCGGAGTGCGGGCGACTGGCACTTGAGGCCGTTGGGTTTGATATGGCGGCATAGTGGGCACATTGAGATATTCTCCCCTACCCCCCTGGCCCCGGCATTTTGGGGGTTAAGGGCTTTCCTTTCAAGCGTTTGCGTACTCGATCCCTTGTCCTAACCTGCTGATAACAAAAGGATTAAACTTCAAAACTTTCAAAAATAGAGGCTTACGGCTGCGCCCTGCACGACGGTTGCACCAATCATGGTGCATTCCGTCGTCTGAGCGGTTGAATCAGCGCAAAAAACGGCGGCGGCTCAGGGAGCGCCGGCCATGCCCGACCGGCGATCCCGGAGCCGCCACCAGCCCTTTCGGGAACGCTCTATTCGCTACTAGAAACAAGTTTAGCGAAATGGCGGATATACCCTGCAAAGAAAAGAGCGGCTGTGGTGCAACGGGCAGGCATCAGAAAAACAAGGACTTAAGGTGAGATTGGCGATTGTGGGGAGGAGGCGCGGGGCTTGACAACGGAAAAACGGGGTCAGGGGTCAGGGGTCAGGGGTCAGAAAGGCAGTGAGGCCTGAACGGATGCGCGGCGGAGTTGGCGGGGCTAGTGGGTGGCGGGCGGCAGGACGGCCTGGTTGCATCTTTCGAAATGGGCGTTTGCGGGGAGTAATCGTGAAAATTGCGTGCATCCTGCCGTTGATGAGCGCTTTGGCCTGAAGTCGTCAGTCGAGAACACTTGGCCACGCTGCTCGTATCCGAAGTTGACAATGCACTCCGGTTCTCGGATGACTTGTTCGGAGCTTTGTCCGCAAAATAAGTCATCTCAATGGGCCATTAGGCGGCCCATTCATCGAATCGGCGCATGATCTCCATGAGCCAACATCCCAACAGGATGACAGAGCCCCACAATATGAAGGGAACGCCATAGAGTAGGAGATGCTTGCGTGAACGGGCTAACTCAAACACTCCTACCTTCACGATGGCGTATACATTCGCTGCGAGATAAGCGACCGCCAAAAAGCTCGCTACTAAATTGTGCAATTTCCTAGTCCCTCCGTTTACCGGGTTCAGCCTGTGATGAGCGCTGTTCTTCCTTTGAAACTATCCATGTTGACTCCTGTGTTTATCTGTCTCACAGTATTACAGACGCGATAGTACGATAATCAAAGCGGCAATGAAAGGATTTTCGTACGCAATGGTAACTAACACTGAAAAGCGCGACCGTGGGACGCCCGAAAGGCTTTATCCCCGACGAAGCACTCGACCGCGACCGGTGCTCTTCAGGGCACCGCGCGGCGCGTCTGACGGGTTATCGGAAACAATTCACTGAAGAAATGACCATGACAACTGATATGACCGGGGCCCGGGGCATTTCGTCGTCTGATGCTACAAACACTGCAGTCGCTTAGCGAATCTCGCTAGGCTCGGTGGTATCACCCGGGGCG
>CAWJBE010000004.1:0-42689 GCA_963841095.1 uncultured Acidobacteriaceae bacterium | reverse complement strand
CGACGAGGCGCGGTTGCAGCGATAGGGCACGACGACGGCGGTCGCGTGGCGGTCGTCCGAGAAACTTGCGGATGTCCCGCCGGGTCATTGTTCTGGTAGCGGTCGAACGCCCAATCGACGGCGCCGGCGCATCCCAGATCACGAGGCCGCCGCTGTTCCGGGTCGAGATTGGCGTCGTCCGCCGTGATCCAGAAATTGACGTTCACGGCCGCCGCGTCGGCATGAACGGTGATCCGCGCGTTCGCTGTCGTATTTGAAGGCCCATAATTGTGTGGCGGCCGATGGCGGACGATGCGCAGCCGTTTCGCGGCCAATCCGGACGCGATTTGGCCGAGCAGGGGCAGGCGAAGCCGGTCGCCAGGAAAAGCGCCGAATAGCCGTTCGCATAAAATCCCGCCACACCGTCGACCCCCAGCAGAAGCGGCGCAGCTCTTCGAGCGCGGAGGGCGCAAGAAAATCATCGACGACGACGATATTCGGGCGGCTCCGCTCCCACTCCGCCTCGATCCGGGCGGCGTCGATCGCGGGATTGACCGCTGCCGAGGCGCGCAGGGCCCGCCGCCCTCGAGGTCGACGAGCTTGTCGAAAGTCGCGGCGAAACGCTCCGGCGCTTCGGCCGCTGTTTCCCGCGCCTGGCGGAAGTCGGCCCGCTCCGGTCGAGCGCCGATGAGGTAATCGAGCTGCTCGCGATCGTGCGTCGCCTTGTGCGGCGGCACCGGAGGCCCACCGTTTCTCGCCTGGCCGCCGGCGGGACCGGCCTTGCCGGCGCGCAGGGCGGCGTGCCGGCGGTAGGCGGCAAACGCCGCGTCGATGCGGCCCAGTCGCATCAGCGCAACTCCCAAATTGTGGTGGGCTTCGGCCAGGTTCGGTTCGAAGGCGAGCGCACGCTCGAAGTGGGCCACCGCGGCGTCGAGTTTGCCCAGCGCCGTGAGGGCGTTGCCCATGTTGACGCGGGCCGCGCCATGGTTCGGCTCGAGCGCGAGGGCTCGCTCAAAATATGCGACTGCTGCGGCGAGCTTGCCCTGGGCCAGGAGGACGACACCGAGGTTGTTGTGGGCCTTGACGAAGTCCGGCTTGATGGCGATCGCGCGCTCGAAACAAACGACGGCCTGATCGAGCCTGGCCCCGGGCCTGCAGGGCCAGACCGAGGTTGTTGTGGTAGACCGGAACGTCGCTCCTGGAGCCAAATCGCCTGCTCGATCAGCTCTGCAGCCGTCTCGTGACGACCGGCCAAGTGGGCCAGGACACCCAGCAGATGCAGGCTGTCGGCGTGGCCGGGATCGATCGCCAGGATTTGCCGGCAAACCCGTTCGGCCTCCGCCAGCCGCGACGCGTGGTGGTGGCGGACGGCCTCGCCGAACAGCCCCTGAACGGATGGCGAAGCGCCACGCCGTGGGGCACGATCCTCGCTCTTCGCCATGCGGCGTTCGCGACGGTTCATCCGTTCCATCCGATATCGATCAGATCACGCGCATCGACACGGAAAGATGCGCCTCTTCCAGCTTCGCTGGCAAGCCACTGGTCCAACCGCAGAGATCCATGCGTGACATGGTTGCGCAATGGTGACTGTTAGTATAGGGATGCACTCGGCACTTTCTGAAATAGGGAGGGATAATCATCCTGGCGCTACAGTTTCAGAACCATCCTCGGGTATCGACGGCGTTCGCGGTAGCGGCGGTAGCCCGGCACCGCGCATGCCGCCGGACAGCTCAAGCAGATCGGCGAGATGACCATCCCCGGCAAGACCATCAACGGATTCGATATTAGCTCGGGTCGATCAACGGACGCAACGCTATTTCCTCGCGGATCGCGACAACGCCGAGCTCGACATCTTCGACGCCAGGACCGACAAGTTTATCGGGCAGCGTTCCCGGATTCGTCGGTCCGAAGCAGGTGAACGGTAAGGTCTAATTTCGGCGTCTCCCGGACCGGCCGGCGTTCTCGTCGTCGGCAACGAAGCCTGGGTCGGCGACGGCGACAGCGCCGCGAAGTTGGTCGACCTCAAGGCCATGAAGATCGTCGCGACGATTTCGACGGGCGCAAGTCCCGCTTCGACGAGATCGCCTATGATCCGCGGGATCATGTCCTCGCCGGCGGGAATGGCGACGATGACCCGCCGTTCGCCACGCTCATTTCGACCAAGACACACAAGGTCATTGCCAAGGTTCCTTTCCCGACGGCGACGGGCTGGCTCGAACAACCGACTGGAACCCGGCCGATGGCAATTTCTACTTCTCCGTGCCGGAATTCGACCATGACGCCAAGAAGAACGGCGTCGCCGTGATCAGCCCCAAGGGCAAACTGGTCAAGACGCTGCCGGTCGAGGGCTGCCATCCCAACGGCCTCGTCTTCGGGCCAAACCAGAATTTCCTGCTCGGATGCTCGGCGAATGGCAAGGAGGGCATGCCGCCGATCTTCGTCGTCATGAACGCGAAGTCGGGCAAGGTAGTGGCGACGATCGCGGACGCGGGCGGCGCGGACGAGGTCGCCTACAGCAGAGAATGGTCAGTCTACCCGGTTCGGCGGGCCTCCATGCCGTCTTCGTGATCGATGTCCGAACCAACAAGCTGGTCAGAAGATCACCGTCGGCGATCGGGCCCACTCGGTCGCGGCCAGCGAAGTCACGGGTAAGGCGTCTTGTGCCGGAAGGCGCACCGACGGCGGCTGCGGGCTGTATCGCGGTGTTCGCACCGGCCAAGTAGTGGCGTGACGTCGTGCGGCGTAACGTTCGCGTCTCGACGAAAGGCGTTTCGCCGTTCGGCGTCGGCGAGTTTCGGAGTCCGTCGGGGCAGTGCCGCGACGGGTGGGGTTCGTCGATCGCATGAGCGCTGTCGGCGCGGTGGTTCAAAGGGGTGGGGCGCGAAACTCAATCTCAGTGCAGCGTCTCACCCTTTTGCAGTCGCGACGTTGACGAACTCGCCGTTTTCAACCGGCGGCAGATTGACGATCGCGCGGCGCGACTGCATTGTGCTTTCATCGAGCGCCCACGCTGCCAGATCGGTGCGGGCACGGCGCCAGCGCGATATGGTGCCATTGACGGGCAAACACCGACAAGGATTCGGGCCGCCGCTCAGTCATGGGCCACGAGAGTCCCAAAGCGATCCGGCGGTTGGAATGGGCGTGGTACTCGTATATGTCGAACTTCATAAGGGGCTGGCTCGACCGGCACAGGGAGGGTAGAGGGCGATGACGTGGCGGATTGAGCGCCTCGGGCGACGCTGTGGGGAGCTCGCGGCGGGGCGGTCACGCGGCTGGCTGCGGGCCGGTGCGGCTGGGGTGGCGCTGGGGCTGGCGGGGTGTGCGGGGTACGAGCCGCTGGCGCTGCCGGCGCATCACAATCTCGCTTCGGGGCTGTCGCAGCTCGATCTGGTGCTGCCGCCGGCGGCGTCGGGTGAGGCGCCGGCTTCGCTCGATCCGGGGCGGGCGCTGAGCCCTGACCAGGTCGGGCTGCTGGCGATGGTGAACGATCCCGACCTTGCGGCGGCGCGCGGGAAGATCGCGGTGGCGGACGCGGACCGGCTCGCGGCCAGGCTGCTGCCGAACCCGTCGCTCGGCTTTGGCTATGCGGCGCTGGTGTCGGGGCCGGCGACCGCCGATGCGATCACGGCGTCGCTGTCCCAGGACATCCAGTCGATCGTGACCTACCGGCCGCGGGTGGCGGCGGCCGAGGCCCGCTATGGCCAGGTCGGCGCGGACGCGCTGTGGCAGGCGTGGCAGGTCGCGCAAAAGGCCAAGCTGCTGGCGATCGGGCTCAACGAGGACGAGCGCGAGATCCGGCTGCGGGCGCGCGAGGACGCGCTGCTGTCGCACGAGCTCGAGGAGGTGCAGCGCGCGACCGCGGCGGGCAATCTCGACCTCACCGCCGAGGCGCCGCTGATGGCCGCGGCGGCTTCGGCGCAGCGGGATCTCGCGGCCGCGCGGCTGCAGGAGCCCGTCTTTCCTGAATTGGGGTGCAAACCCGTAAATTCTTTCGGACGGTGCGCTGGCATACAGAATTCAACATATAATTGCAGCCGGGCTCCCCGAGCCGGACAAACATAAGATGACTTTCCCCATCTTGCGGTAGATGCCGGAGAATTGCGCGTCATCGCGAATCCAAGGAGGTCAAACGATCGTGAATCCTTCAAGGCTGGTTCGCCTGACAGCAACGCTGCTGATTCCGGCACTATTGAGCAGCAACTTCGCCTTCGCGGCGAAAAGGCCCATCGATCCTGCAGTCATGAAGGCGAAGGTGCAAGCGCGCGGCGTGGGCCGAGGTGTTCGCGTAACCATGGCCGATAATACCGAGACCAAAGGTGTAATCATAAGCATCGGCGACCAGAGCTTCGAGGTTAAGCCCAAGGGCATCGCTCAGCCGCAGGAGATTCAATTCGCGCAAGTGAAAGGCGTGTACAGCGACAAAATGGGGACCGGGACCAAGGTCATCATTATCGTTGCCATTGCAGGGGCGGCCATCGGCATCGTCGCTGCAATTCTCGTGCACGAATTCAATAAAAGCTTCCCCAAGACCATACCTATTTGATGGCGGCAGCGCGACGTCCGATTCCGCGCCTGAATGGGTGCGTCTCTACCCTCGCTTGACACCTGCGCCACCGCCGTAGATACTGCCAACTATGCCGACTTTATGGGAGTTCGGATTTGCGGTCATGGCCATGTGGATGTGTATGGCCTACGGGCCCGTCCGTCCGGCTCTTGAGCGGCGTATGCGTTAAAACGCAACCGGTCAACAGAGTTTGAAGTCGAACGGCCCGGTCCCGAACAGGATACGGGCCGTTTTCATTGTGCTATCCACCCCAACGACAAAGGACGAATCGTGGGGGACCCCGGTTGGTAAGGTCCGCGCGTCTTCCCCGCCGCCAGCCAAAGCCAAACCATACGAACTTGAAGGAGATCACGATGTCTGAAGAAACCAAGCAGCAGCTTGCCACGCTTGCCGTGCACGCCGGCCAAGTGGCCGACCCCACCACCGGCTCCCGTGCGGTGCCCATCTACCAGACCACGTCATACGTCTTCCACGATGCCGACCATGCGGCGCGGCTGTTTGCGCTGCAGGAGTTCGGCAACATCTACACGCGCATCATGAACCCGACGACCGACGTGTTTGAAAAGCGCGTGGCGGCGCTCGAGGGCGGCGCGGCGGCGCTGGCAACCGCTTCGGGCCAGGCGGCGGAAACGCTAACGATCACCACGCTGGCCAAGGCGCGGCGAGGAGAT
Source organism: uncultured Acidobacteriaceae bacterium (assembly GCA_963841095.1). Classification (GTDB taxonomy): domain Bacteria; phylum Acidobacteriota; class Terriglobia; order Terriglobales; family Acidobacteriaceae; genus Telmatobacter. The sequence goes on along the minus strand of CAWJBE010000004.1, from coordinate 37,475 downwards.
CATCTCCACCACTTCGCTCTACGGCGGCACCTACAACCTGTTCCACTACACGCTGCCCCGGCTGGGCATCGTGGTCAAGTTTGTCGATGCCGACGACTTCGACGGCCTGCGCGCGCCATCAACGACAAAACCCGCGCCATTTATACCGAGACGCTGGGCAATCCCAAGCTCGATATTGCCGATATTCGAGCAGCTGGCCGCGATCGCGCATGAGCACAAGCTGCCGCTGGTTATCGACAACACGTCCGCGTCGCCGGCGCTGCTGCGGCCCATCGAGTGGGGCGCAGACATCGTGGTGAACTCCGCCACCAAGTTTCTCGGCGGCCACGGCACTGCCATCGGCGGCGTAATTGTGGACGCGGGCAAGTTCGACTGGGCAGCTTCGGGGCGGTTCAGGGATTTTACCGAGCCGGATCCCGTCGTATCACGGGCTCTCCTACACGGCAGGCCTTCGGGCCGTTGTCGTTCATCCTCAAGGCGCGCATGCAGGGGCTTGCGCGACACCGGCGCGGCGCTCTCGCCGTTCAACGCCTTCCTGCTGCTGCAGGGCATTGAGACGCTGCACCTGCGCATGGAGCGCCACTCGCAAAACGCGCTGGCCGTGGCCAAGCATCTGGCGCAGCATCCGGGCGTGGATTGGGTCAACTATCCCGGGCTTGATTCCAGCCGCTACCATGAGCGGGCGAAGAAGTACCTGCCTGATGGGCGCTGGCGCGCTGGTCACCTTCGGCATCAAGGGCGGTTACGAAGCCGGCAAAAAGCTCATCGACACGCTCAAGCTGTTCTCGCTGCTGGCCAACATCGGCGATGCCAAGTCGCTGGTCATTCACCCGGCATCGACCACGCATCAGCAACTGTCGGGAGAAGAGCAGGCAGCTACCGGCGTTACTCCGGAGATGGTGCGGCTCTCTGTCGGCATCGAGGACATTCGCGATATACTGGCCGACCTTGATCAGGCGATTGAGGTTGCCAATGGCACAACTTTCAGCGGCAAAACCCCGGCGCTGGCAGCCCGATAGGGCAAACTAGGTAAGGCAAGTTAAGACGAATGAGCGACACATACAGCCGGAGCGGCGCCTCGCCGCCAGGGTCCAGAACCGTGGAGCCCACGTATGAAGGCGACTTCGTACTGGACGAACCTCTGCCTCTGGAGTGTGGCCGCACATTGGACTGTCCTACGCTGCATTATGCCGTCTACGGCCGGCTGAATGCGGCGCGGGATAATGCCGTACTGGTTTGCCACGCACTCTCCGGATCGGCGCTGGTGGGTTCCTGGTGGCCAGAGATCTTTGCTCCCGGCGCAGTTCTTTCGCTGGAGCATGACTTTGTCATCTGCATCAACATGCTGGGCTCCTGTTACGGCTCCACGGGGCCTGGTTCCGTAAATCCCGAAACAGGCGAAAGCTACGGGCCTGATTTTCCGCTGGTCGGCGTTCGCGACAACGTCCGGGCACAGGCGCGGCTGCTCGATTCACTCGGCATTCGCCGCCTGCGGCTGGTGCTGGGCGGGTCCATCGGCGGCATGCAGGCACTGGATTGGACCATCCTTCATCCCGATCGCGTGGAGCGTGCCCTGATTATCGGCGTCACGCCGCTCTCGGCCATGGGGCTGGCCCTCAACCACCTGCAACGCCAGGCCATCCAGCACGATCCTGAGTGGGCAGGCGGACGCTATCTGCCGCAACGGCCACCCGGCCGCGGACTGGCTCTTGCCCGCCAGATCGCCATGATCAGCTACAAATCCGCGCCGCTGTTTGACGAGCGATTCGGCCGCAATCCCAACCGCAGCGGAGAAGATCCGTGGGCGGCGGACGGAAAATGCGGCGGCCTGGCCGGAGGGCGCTTCGATATTGCCGGCTACCTGGACTACCAGGGAAAGCGCTTCGTCGAGCGATTTGACGCCAACGCCTACCTCGCGATTCTGCGCGCCATGGATACCTGGGACCCTCTGCGCGGCTACGGTTCGCCGCAAGAGGCATTCGGACGCATTCGCGCCCGGCTGAGTTTCATCGGTATCAGCACCGATTGGCTTTTTCCCGCCGAGGAGGTTCGCCGCTTCGCCGAAACCATCCGGCAAGCGGGCGCGCACGCTGACTATCGCGAGATGAAGAGCGACCACGGGCATGATGCGTTTCTGGCCGAACAGGTGGAACTGGTGCGGCTGCTGCAGTGATGCAGGGCTGTTATCGTTCATCCGCCCGCGCTGCAAACAGACTTTCAAACCGCCCGATTCCGTCGGCCGGGCGAGGCCGATTTCTGCCCACAAACGCTTCGCGGTCTTCAAGCATCTAAATTTCTCATAAGGCCGCGCTTGTCAGGGGCGGCGTGGCTTTTTATAATCCTCCTACGCAGCATTGGTAGCCGTGGTATCGTAATATCCGTCACCGCGGCGCTCAAGCGCCGTCCCGCATGGTACACCTTTTGCGGGCAAGGGATCGATTCGTAGTTCCCATTTCGGCAATTCCCAGGAGCATTGCATGAAGAGGTTAGTCTTTGCATCTGCGATGGCATTGGCAGGCATGAGCCTTGTTTCCACGCCCGCGCTACGAGCTCAGGATTCAGGCCAGATCACGATTCAGGATCCGGCCGAATTCAACGCTTATCAAAACGCCACAACGCAGACCGATCCGGCGCAGAAGTGCGCCGCGCTCGAGAGTTTTCTGCAGGCATACCCACAGAGTGTTGTGAAGAAAGCCGTTCTCGATCAGATGATCGACTGCTATGAGCAGTCGAACCAGCCTGACAAAGTGATCAGTGCGGCCAGCCGCCTGCTGCAGGTCGATCCCGACAACATGAAGGCTATCTACATCTCCGTCGTCTTGAAGAAGGCCGCTTGCGGCAAGAGCCTTGACGCCTCGGGGGCATCTACCGATCCGCAATCCTGCGACGATTCCGCGGCGCTTGCTCAAAAGGGACTCACGGCGCAAAAGCCGGCGGGCATGTCGGACGACGACTGGAAGAAGTTGACGTCAGGCACATACCCGGTGTTCCACTCCGCGATTGCGTTTGACGACGCTGTGTCGAAGAAGGATTTCGCCAGCGCCATCAAGGAATATAGCGCGGGATTGATGCTCTATCCGCCCGATGCATGCGCCAAGCCTGGGCCCTGCCTCGCGGATACACTGCAACTGGCGCAGGCGTATGCCAAGCCCGGTCCGGCAAAGGATGAGGTGAAGGCTGTCTGGTTCTTCGCCCGCGCTTATGACTTTGCGCCTGCGGCCTACAAGGCCCAGATCGAACCGCAGCTCGATTATTGGTACAAGCGCTACCACGGCACGCTCGACGGCGACGCCGCTGTCAAGCAGCAGATCGCCGGAGTCGAAACCCAGGCTCAGGCCACGCTCTTTCCGCCTGCAACCTTCACAATCGCTCCTGCCCCAACCCCTGCGGACCTTGCGCACCACGCCTATACCACTGGCGACCCGACCAAGCTGAACCTTGAAGACAAGGAGTTCATCCTGGCCAATGGCTCACAGGCCGACGCCCAGGGACTATGGGCTCTGCTCAAAGGCCAACAGACTCCGGTTCCGGGCATCGTGATCTCCGATCCCGCTACGGAGTTGAAGGTTACCGTGACCACAGTTCGCGAGGTCAAGCCCAAGGAGTACGACGTCAAGCTCACCAACCCGGTGGCTTGCAGCGCAGTTCCTGAGCCGCCCTCCGACCTCAAGATCAAGGAAGCGCAGGATTACATTCTCGCGAATGGCGTGAAGGCCGATACCGATGCCATGGGAGAAGACCTGACCGAAACGCCAGCGCACTTCCGCAAAATCGTGATCGAGCCCTCGATTACGGCAGTGAACGTTGCGGTGACCCAGGACGCCAAAGACGCCCACAAGGCGGATTTCACCGTCAACCTGAAGGCGCCAGCGCCGTGCAAAGACGCTCCGGATGCTGGTGCGGCGCTCGGACTGCAACCGGCGATGGAGCTTGATGGCACGTACGACACCTACACGGCGATTCCTGGCAGCGGCCAAACGCCCGCATCGGCTCAGATCGTGTTGAGCGGTGCATTCATTCAACCCGAGGTGAAGAAGGGCGGACCGGTGCACCACACGGCCAAGCCTTCGCCTGCGCATCACCCTGGGATGTAATCACGAAGGACGTTCGCCGGGGCGAACCCGGCGAACCTCCACATAGAATCAAGCATCACGCTTCTGGGATTAAGAAGGGCAGTCCGCTTCGGCAGGCTGCCCTTTTTGTTTCGTCAGACGAGTTTGTGGCGCGCGCGAGACTGTTCCAAAGGGCTGCTCCACGCAGCGACTGCTGCACGAGATAGTTATTCCCCGAGCATGATGCGCTGGATGGCTGAAGCGCGCCCGGTCTCGGGATCGCACGTCACCACCGCTCCGCACATCTTCGGGTTTCCCTTGGCTGCCTCGAATTTGCCCGGCATGGCGGTAAGAAATTTGTGCAGCACCAGGTCTTTCTCCACGCCGATGATACTGTCGTAGGGCCCGCTCATGCCCACATCGGTCTGGAAGGCGGTTCCGTTGGGAGAATGCGCTCGTCGGCCGTGGGAATATGTGTATGCGTGCCCAGAACCGCCGTCACGCGGCCATTCAGATACCACCCCATGGCAACCTTCTCGCTTGTGGCTTCGGCGTGAAAATCCACCACGATGACTTTGGCCCGCACCGAGACCAGCAGGCCATCGGCGGTGCGAAATGGATCGTCGATCGGCGTCATGAAGACGCGCCCCTGCAGTTGCAGCACCGCGTAGTCCACGCCGGTCGCCGTTTTGCCCTCATAGATGCCGTAACCCGGCACGCCGGGCGGGAAGTTGGCAGGCCGCAGCACGCGTCGCGGGCGCACCTGGGTGTAGGGCGCCGCCGAGTTCAGGTAGTCGACAAGCTCTTTCTTGTCCCACACGTGATTACCGGTGGTGAGCACATCGGCCCCAAGGTCGAAGATCTCTTCGGCGATCTGCTGCGTCACGCCGAAACCGCCGGCGGCATTTTCCACGTTGACGATCGTGAGATCTACCTTATGCGCTTCGCGCACGTGGCCGATGTGCTCTTGCACGATCCTGCGCCCCGCGCTGCCGAAGATGTCGCCGATGAAAAGAATGTTCAAAAGCAGCTCCTGGCTACTAGCCTCTGGCCTCTAGCTTCCAGCTAGAAGCCAGGGCTTCCATCTCGACCACGAAATCGGGCGCCCCACATCTCGATTCTGAGATGTGGGAAAGCACGAACCCATCCTAGCCCTATTTCTCCTCGTTCCCCTGTTCCCTTGTTCCCTCGTTCCCTGTCTTTCTCATCAGCGGGAACAGAATCACGTCGCGAATCGACTTCGATCCTGTCAGCAGCATCACCAGGCGGTCGATGCCGATGCCCTCGCCGCCCGTGGGAGGCAAGCCGTAGGCCAGCGCCCGCACATAATCCTCGTCCATCTGATGCGCTTCTTCGTCGCCGCGGCGCGCTGCGCCAGTTGATCTTCGAAACGCTTCTTCTGTTCCACCGGATCGTTGAGCTCGCTGAAGGCGTTGCCCAGCTCGAACCCGCCGGCAAAAATTTCGAACCGCTCCACGTGATCCGGGTCGTCGGGCTTTTGCTTCGAGAGCGGAGAGACTACGGTTGGGTAGTCGTAAATGATCGTCGGCTGGATGAGGTGCTCTTCGGTCGTAAACTCGAACAGCTCGTAAAAATCTCTTCCTGTCGATTCGTTATTTTGGAGATGGTCTTTAAGCCGCTTGAGAATTGACAGGAATATCTCCATAAACATCCGGGGTCCAGGCGAATTCCCGAAAGGCACGAATGGCTGTTGCGCCGCTTGCCGCTCACTTTGCAGCTCAAATTCGTCGTATTCCTGATTCACGCGTTCGATCCACGCCAAGGTTGAGGTTGGGATGCAGAGCTCTTCAATTGTGGGCGCAAAGCCAGCGATCAGCGGTCGTCCAAGAGCAAAATTCTTCCAGTATGCAACCACAGCTTCTCGCATTGTCAGCCGCCGCCAATTCTCCTTCGCGAGATCAATCACCTTGCCGTCTGGATCGAGCCTCGGAATCGGCTTCCCAATCTCGTCGAGCCCGCCCGACGGCAGAATCGTCGTCCCGTTCACTTCCATCGCCACAAACTTGATCAGCTCTTCGGTCAAGTCCATCAGGTCGTGGTAGTTCGCGTACGCCTGGTAAAACTCCAGCATGGTGAACTCGGGGTTGTGCTGCGTGCTCACGCCCTCGTTGCGGAAGTTGCGGTTGATCTCATAGACGCGGTCCAGCCCGCCCACCACCAGCCGCTTCAGATACAGCTCCGGCGCGATGCGCAAAAACAAATCCATATCCAGCGCGTTGTGATGCGTCTTGAAAGGCCGTGCCGCCGCGCCTCCGGCGATCTGCTGCATCATCGGCGTTTCCACTTCAAGGATAGCCGCGCTCGTCAAAGAACTGCCGCAGCGCCCGCAGCACCTTGGCCCGCTTCACAAACACTTCGCGTGCGTCGAGGTTGGCAAAGAGATCCACATAGCGTTGCCGATAACGCAACTCCACATCCGCCAGCCCGTGAAATTTCTCCGGCATGGCCAGCATGGCTTTCGCGAGAAACGTGATCGTCTCCACGTGCACCGTCAGCTCGCCCGTGCGCGTGCGGAACAAGTATCCCGTCACGCCGATGTGGTCGCCGAGGTCAAGCAGTTTGTAGAGCGCAAATCCCTGCTCGCCTACCGCGTCGAGCCGTACGTAGATCTGCAGCCGCGCGCCCTCCTGCTGCAGAGTGGCGAAGCCCGCCTTGCCCTGCTGGCGAATCGCCATGATGCGCCCGGCCACAACCACGGTCACCCGGGTTGCTTCAAGCTCCGGCGCCTGCGACTCGCCCCACTGCGCGCGCACCGCGGCCAGCGTATGCGTAGCCACAAACCGGCTGGGATACGCCGCCTGGCCCAGCTTCTCAATCTCTTTCAGTTTTTCTTTGCGCAGTTCAAAGAGATTCTGCTCAAATTCCGAGTCGAACACGTCAAATTCCTTCGCTGAAAATTGTTTCAGGTGCCAACCGCCAGTATAGCGGCTGGTGTCTGGTGGGCGATGCCGGCGTCGTTGGTGACCGCTGTCACGAAAGGGCGTGACAAGCCCAACCAAATCGTCACTGCTGGAATCACAATGTAAATCAGGAGGTCCCATGAAAGATGTTGTGGTTGCAATCCTCTTTTGTGTTTGCCTTGCCTTGGGCAATCAGGCCCGCTGCGCCACGCTGCCCGACGCTTGCGGTAACGACCAGGTCCAATTCGACGTGACCACGCAAAAAGGCCAGTCCGCGCCTGCGCCACCAGAAGCCGGTAAGGCGCAGATTGTTTTTGTCGAGCTCACTTACGGTTTGGCTGTCACAGTCCGCATCGGGATGGATGGGCAATGGGTGGGCGCCGACAAGGGCGATTCGACGTACTTCACACTCGACGTAACGCCTGGTTTGCACCATCTCTGTGCGAGCTGGCAGTCGTCGAAAAGCTACTGGGACCGGCTGGTGGGTCTCTATGCCCTAAACGCCGAGCGTGGAGGGACCTACTACTTCCTGGTCAAACCTGTCGCGAGCGAATACTTCAACGATTTTACTTTCGCGCCGCTGAACGAGGACGAGGGCAAATACCTGGTCAAGATCTCGGCCCTCAGCACCGCGACGCGAAAAAAGTAGGACCACCGCCAAAACGTCGATGTCGCAAAAATCTGTGCAATAAGTTGCGCCAGCACCTCCCAACAGGTCTATAAGGGTAGGCAGCAAAAAATCCTTGAGATTGGAGCGAACTATGCGTAGCACGTCACGCTGGATTGTCTCGTTGGTTACATTGGCCGGCCTCGGTTCCATCGCGTGGGGCCAGTGCAATGTGAATTGCTGTAATCAGAACTGCCCGGAGCGGCGGACCATTTCGGTCTCCGGCACGGGCCAGGTAACTGCCGATGCTGACCTCGCCGTTGTACACGTCGGTTACAAGCTCTTTGCGCCGGACGCCAAGACCGCTTACGCCAGCGCGCTCGACACATCGAACGCCGTCATGCAGGCGTTGACCGGCTCCGGCATTCCCAAAAGCGCAATCGAGAGCACGAGCCAGGTTCTCCAGCACACGCCCGGTTATGAGCTGCAGCCGTTCCCGATGAAAGACGACGAGAGGCAGCGCCGCCAGTTCACCGTCTCGCAGAGTTGGATCATCCGCGTCAAGCCAGACCAGGCGAGCGCCGCCCTCAACACAGCAGTCGACGCCGGCGCCAACGAGAGCGGATGGATTCAGTGGATCGTCGAGGATCCCAGCACACTGCAGGCAAGGGCCGCTTCCGACGCGGTCGCCAATGCCCGCAAGATTGCTGAGGACATCGCGGCAAGGTCCGGCGTTCATCTCGGCCATCTGGTAAGCGTGAACGAGAATCAGGGGCCGATGCTCTATAACGGTTTCGGAGGCGCCGTAAGCGGCAGCATCTTTGGCATGGGTGACGCAGTGATGATGGCGGGGGCCGTTCCAGGAATGAACCAGCAGCTTGCCATCAACTCGCGACGAGTGGAGTTCAGAACCACGCTCTATGCCGTCTTCGAGATTGAAGACGCGCCAGCAGCGAAGTAGCGGCTTCGAGGAGCGAAAAACTCAGCCGGCCGCGCCCAGGGCATGCGGCTGCGCCAGACGTGACCAGCGGCATCGCGCGGGTGCGCGCTCCTCGTGTATAACCACGATGGTGCCTTTCCAACCTCCCAATCCGCAGAAGAAGCCGCAGTCCGGCATGTCGGGAATGCTCGGCGCGTGGGTGCAGGCCGAGAAGATGATTCAGGTCGCGCTCATGCTGCCCTGTGCCGCCTTCATCGGATGGGCGGCCGGCGTCGGGCTCGACCATCTTCTGCACCAGACCTGGATCGCGATGGCGGGAGTGGTCCTTGGCATCGTCTCCGGACTGGTCGGAGCCGTCCGGATGGCGATGGTTTACGGTCCAGGGTCTGACTCGGGAAGCGAGAAGCAGGACGGGACCAAAAAGGGAAATTCAGACCCGCAATCATGACCGAGGAAATCCATCCCTTTGCCGACATGACCGATGCGGACCTTGAGCGCATGCTCAAGCGCGCCTTGCGGATCGTGTTGATTCTGGGGCTGCTTGGCTCGCTTGTGCTGTGGAAGGCCGCTGGCTGGCGCGATGCCGCCACGCTTGCCACGGGAGCAGCGATTTCAGCCGCCAGCATCTACGAGTGGCGCCGGCTGGCCCGGTTTATCACGGCAAAGCTCGACAAAAAACAGGTGCCTCGCGGCACTGCAGTGGCGGTGGTCTTTTTCCTGCTCCGGCTCATCGTGTTCGCCGCGGCCATTTATGTTAGCCTTAAATGTTTCCGGGGATCTGGTGTGGCTTTACTTTGTGGCTTGGCCCTTGCGGTCCTGGCCATTGTCTGGGAGGCGGTTCGCCTGCTGCGGGAGTGAAAGCCCGAGCGGCCATTCCACCCTCATTGCCACCTGAAATAGAACGATATCAATTCAATTTGCGGAGAATTTCGCGTTGGCGCACTTACTAAACGTCCTTTTGGGAGGGATCGAAGCAGGTCTCTATCGATCGATCGGCATCGGCTCCGCCGAGGCGACGAAAGCGGCAGCCGCCGTAAACGAAACACTCGGCTATGAGCTGCTGGTGGCGGGGGGGCTCATTGCATTCTTCATTCTCGTGCGTCTCACTCTTTCGGTCGAGAATCCCAATCCGGCGCAGCAGATTGCGGAAATGGTCCACGAATTTGCCGGCGGCCAGGCTGAGCAGGTGATTGGGCATGGCTATGAGCGATTTCAGGCCTTCGTTACCTGTGTCGGCCTGTTCATTGTCCTGAACAATCTGCTCGGGCTCATTCCCGGCATCACCACGCCCACAAGCCAACCCTGGGTTCCGCTGGGCGTCGCCGTGCTTACGTTTCTCTACTACAACTTTCACGGCTTACGCGTGCAGGGGCCAGTCGGCTACCTCAAGCATCTCGCAGGGCCGGTGTGGTGGATGGCCTGGCTGCTGTTTCCGGTTGAGATCATCTCGCACCTGGCGCGCATGATGTCCCTCACCATCCGTCTTTACGCCAACATGCTGGCCAGCGATCTGCTGACGCTGATTTGTTTTTCGATGGTGCCGTTCATTGCCCCGGTCGCATTTTTGGGCTTGCACGCTATCGTCGCAGTCATTCAGGCTTATGTCTTCATGCTCCTGACGATCATCTACCTGGGTATGGCAGTCTCGCATGAGCATTAAGCGCAGTGAACAGTGATCAGTGGTCAGAATGCGCAGTGGCCTGCGATCGATTTTGGCTAGCGCCGGCAAAGAAAAACTGATCGCTGACGACTGACCACTGAAAGGATTCCGCCGGAGAATGCTTCCTCTCTGGATAAACGGACGGCCACAAGCGTGAGGGGGCCAAAGGCGCGAAGAGCTTCTAACCATTAGCTCTTAGCTTTTAGCTTTTGCATGGGCAGGCCAGGTTCAATGGCTTCCCAAGACAGAGCTAACGGCTAGAGGCTAAGAGCTAAAGGCTGGTTTCTCGCCGGCACGGTGAGCCTCAACCACCCACTGGTGGCCAATCTTAAGGAAGCTGGAGAACGATGCGTAAACTTCAAAATGTGTTTATGGCCCTGGCGGCGCTTTGCTTCGCCATTCCGGCCTTCGCGGATGGCGGCTCTGCCGCTGTCAATTTGGTGCCGGTTGGCGTTGGTCTTGGCATGGGCCTGGCCGCCGGCCTTTGCGGATTGGGTCAGGGGAGAGCCGTCGGCTCAACCACTGAAGCCCTGGCGCGCAACCCCGGAACCCGCGCCGGCCTGATGACCTTCATGATCATCGGTCTGGCGTTCATTGAATCGCTCACCCTTTTCACCTTTGCCATGATCATCATCAAGATGTAGTAGGTGAAGAGTTCAAATTCGAATCAGCGGCCTCACCTCAAAAGGGTGGGGCCGTTCTGCCTCGCCGCAACTGCGGGTTCTCTACCGCTATTAACCGTTCCCTGCCTCTTCATGGCTCCGCAAGCAGCTCTTGAATCGCCTTCCGGTAACCCATTCCCACGGGCAGCGAAGTAAACCGGGTTTCGTCCTCCATGGTGTCGAAGGTTCTGGACTTGAAGACTACCCGGCCGCTCATCGCCATCTGAAAACGCACCGTGCGCCACTGGCCGTTCCCAACTTCCGCCTGCTCAATCACGATCCAGCCGCCGCGGTTCAGCCGCCCCAGAATCCCCCAGCCAAAATTCACGTCCTTCTCCAGGCGGCCTTCCAGCCGGGTCACTCTTTCGTGAGAGGCATCGATCCAGATTTCACCGGCTACGGCTGTCAAAGCCTGCGTCTCCAGGTCAGGAGGGGAGAAATTGGGGTTGGGCCTGAAGGTGAATCGCTCCACCTTTCCCGTGGGTCCCTCACCAGGGCCCGCATATTGATAATCGAACGCACTGGGAAGCATGCGAAGCACTTGCAGCGCGCGCCCGGCGTCAGCGTCCTCCGATTGCTTGCGGCGCCGCTCTCTGCCGGGGTCGCCCAGCAGCTCATTCAGCCGCGCCACTTCATTCTGCTCGTCAGCCTGGCTCAATGACTTGTCATTAATTGAGATGAGCCGGGCCACACCGCCATCTCTGGTCTCATAGATTTCTTTGGTTGTGGTGAGGCGCGGGCTGGTTTTGCGCAACTGGTAGCGCATCGGGTGGCTCGTGTCCTGGGCCGCTCGCAGTTCGTTCGCAAGGGCTCTTTGGACCAGCGCCTGCCCCTCGGCGGACGTTAAATTGCCGCCAATTTCGGGAACGGGCTGTGCGCGGATTGAAACAGCCCAGGCGACCCAGAGGAGGAGTGGCAAAAATCTCTGCACAGGGTCTAGTTTATCTGGTGCGGCTCACGGGCCCCCACTCGTAAAGCGGCTGGCCGGTCCGGGACAGCAGTATCTTACCGGGTGCTGAAATTTCAGCCGATTACGCGAGCGAATTGAAGCAACGTGGCCGATTTGCGTATAGTGCGGGCAGGGCCTCTTGTGCTTCAAGCTATAGCGCGTCTCTGTGCCGAATCGCTCCAATCGGCGCAAGAGCAGGCGAGAAGCGGTTGAGACCAGACCGGGCAAGGCAAAACTTACTATCCCTCGGAACGCTGCGAAGAGGACCAACGGAAGGATCAAAACCATGGCACAGGAAAATGCGTCCGCGCGAATTGGCAAAACAATTGTGATCTGCGGTGAAGTAAAAGGCAGTGAAGACCTGGTCCTGGATGGGCGCGTCGAGGGAACCGTAAGCCTCGGCGAGAGCCGGTTGACCGTCGGTCCCAATGCAGATGTTGCGGCGGACCTGACCGCCAAAGACGTGCTGATCATGGGCCGGGTACAGGGCAATGTGGTGGCCAGCGGCCGTGTGGAACTGCGCGCCGGGTGCAACCTACAGGGCGATATCCGCGCCCTGCGCCTGGCCGTCGAAGAAAACGCCGTCTTCCACGGCAAGGTGGACCTGACGCAGGCGGTTTCAAAGAGCCCAGATGCCCCTGGCGCGCCACACGCTGCCACGATCTTCGGGGAGTAGGACGACGCCTGCCGGGCCCCAACCATCTGCCCGGCGATAAGAGGGATTCAAGGTGTTGCGCCTTTGGTTCGACAAGAAACAGGACAGCGGGTCGGCCGCATCGGCTCCCGGTCTTAGCGGTCCTCGCGTGCCGCGCCACTCAGGCGCGTGGGCCGTGCTGCGCAAGCGCCTTCAGGCCGAGCCGGGCCTGCGTATCATCGACACCGGCTACACCTCGCCCAGCAATATCAACTACCTCACCAGCCTCGGGCATAGCGTCTTTCTTGCGGACCTGGTTCACGACGCCTGCACGCAGGACTGGCGCTCCGGCGCTGACGACGAGGGAAACCCGATCTGGAATGTCGAGGGCTATCTCAGCCAGGTCCTCAATTTCTCCGGGCGCACCTTCGACGTGGTCTTGATGTGGACTTCGCTCGACTTTCTTCCCGAGCCCTTCGTCGCGCCCGTGGTTGCGCATCTCTACGCAGCCATGAATTCCGGCGGCCATGTGCTGGCGTTTTTTCACACGCGGATGAAAGGCGAAGAGGTGATGCGCCTGCGCTATCACGTAACTGCTGGCGACGATGTGGATATGCAGATGACGCAGCAGTATCCCATCCAGCGCGCATTCACCAACCGCAGCATTGAGCGGTTGTTTGCCGGCTGGTCGGGCCATCGCCAGTTCCTGGCCAAAGACGGTGTCTCTGAGGTCCTCATCACGCGCTAGACGCGCGTTTGTGAGTCCAGACTCTTAACAAACGGCAGCCATGGCTGCAGCGCAACCGCCAGGCCGCGGTTCGCTGACTGTCTTTCCGGGTCTTCGTAGGTAAGCCGCTTCCCCAAGTTGTGCTCCCGCCGAACGGATTCCACCAGCTCGCTCACCCGGCGCCTGTACTCCGCGGAGACAAAGGCGCTCTTTGCATAACGCCGCTCGTAGGCCGCCAGTTGATCGGGAAAATGCTCGCGCACAAATGCGAGGAAGGTGGGCAGCGAGCACGGCTTCAGGAAAAGCGCTCCGGCGGTGAAGAAGCTTGCCCCGGCCGACGCAGCAGCCTTGGCCACGGCGCTCAGCGATCTGCGGCTGTCCGTGATTCCCGGCATCAGCGGCGAGCACATCACACCGGCGCGCAACCCCGCCTCGCGCAACTGCGCCACTGTGCGGATGCGCAGGTCAGGCCTCGGTGCTCGCGGCTCCAGCACGCGCGCCAGCTTAGCGTTCATCGTGGTCACGGTCAGGTGGACCGTCAGGCTGTTGTTTGCAGCGATCTGCTTCAGCACGTCGGCGTCGCGTTCTACGAGTGCCGACTTCGTCACAATTCCCAGCCGGAATCCGCTGTGGCTGGCGAATACCTCCAGCAGCGAGCGAGTGATGCGCAGCTTGCGCTCCAGTGGTTGGTAGGGATCGGTCGCCGTCCCCAGCGAAATCTCCGTCCCCGGCTTCAGGTGCTTCAGCTCCTGCGCCAGCAGCCAGGCTGCATTCTGCTTGAAATAGATTTTGCGCTCGAACTCGCCCGGCGCAAGCTCTAGGAACTCATGCGTGTAGCGCGCATAGCAGTACCGGCATCCAAATTCGCAGCCGCGATAGGGATTAATGGCGTGAGTGAAGGGCAACCCGCGATTCGACGTGGTTTTGTTCAAAATCGACCGCGACGCCAGTGGTCGGTACTCGGTAAGGCATCCGCTTGATTCCAAAGGAGCCTCGGCTGCGGTGCGGGCCAGGCCCACCAATGGGGAATCCTGGAGAATGGGGAAGAGAGATTCTGTTTTCGCCATATATTCGCCTTTTTCAGAGGCTACGCCCGTCGCCGAAACGCGTCAAGAGGCGATTTCATAAAAAGTGCAGAGTGATTCGTCCAGCGCTCCAAGGCGGCTGCAAGTTCACATGCGAAAATCGGGTCGGGCTTGCACAATACCGGCCTTACGAATCAAGCTATCAATCGTTGCAGCATTGCTATCGTCGACCGTTATCCCCATTTGCAGCAGGACCAAAGGAGAAATCATGAGCACAGCACAGCGAACGCGGATCACCTGGCTCGGGCACGCCACCGTGTTGATCCAGACCGCGCAGGGAATCAACGTCCTTATCGATCCGTTCATGGCGCACAACCCGAAATATCCGCAGAATTTTCCGCTGCCTTCAAAGATTCACTACATTCTGCTCACCCACGGCCACGGGGACCATATCTCCGACGCCCTGCCGGTCGCGAAGAAGCACGGTTCCACAGTGGTTGCAATTTATGAGTTGGCCGAATACATCGCGAAAAAGGGTGTGACAGAAACAATCGGAATCAATCTGGGAGGCGCGGTGGAATTGGACGGTCTCACGGCCACGATGGTCGATGCCAAACACTCAGCCGCAGCAGCCGACGAGTCGGGTACGCACTACGTGGGCGTCGCCACGGGTTTCGTGCTGGAACCTGCGAGCGGCCCCGTGCTCTATCACGCGGGAGATACAGCGGTCTTTGGCGACATGCAGTTGATTCATGAGATCTACAATCCGCGCATCGTCATGCTGCCCATCGGCGGCCACTACACCATGGGACCGCGCGAAGCCGCTATCGCCTGCCGCCTTCTGGCTCCGGAGACGGTTCTACCCATCCACTGGGGCACATTTCCGCCGCTTACAGGAACTCCCGAAGAACTCGCCGCCCTCGTTGAGCCCGGCGTGAAGGTTGTGCACTGGAAGCCAGGAGATGAGTACGTGGCGTAAAGGCGCCGGCGAGCGCGCGGGAGGGTGGCACTGCTTGTTCCCTCGTCCCTTGTTGCCTCGGTCCCAGTCTTACTGGTCCCGCGTCTGTTTAATCGCGCGCGGCGATGTGCGAATCCCGCTGTCGCTGGGCGAGTCCTGTCCGCCAAGGCGCGGAGCGCCGGGCGCTTGAGCAGCGCGGAAGGTGCGCAGGTCGCGCAGAATCTCTTGCTTCTCGCGCGCATACTGGCCCGCAAGGCGCGTCAGAGCGTAGGTGATAATGTCGCTGTGGTGCAGGTCCCCCGCAGTCGGGTCGCGGCGCATATTCAGCCACAGCCGGTGCACGAGTTGCACATCGTCGGGGCTGAGCGCAGGCGCGTGCGGCCCGATATAAAACACTTTCACGTCTCCGTTGGGAGAGACGACGCAAAAATTGAACTGCCGCTTGGGTTCGGGCAACGCCTCCCAGGCCTGCCCCATATAAAACGCCTGTTCCTCCGGAGTGAGCGAACTCGAAACGCCCGAGACCACCGATTCAACCTCGAGCGAATTCGCAGTCTGCGCCAGCGCCGCAAAAACATCGCCCGCCGGAACCACAAGCAGTGACACCTTCTTGCCGAAGCTCTCGGCCACCGACACTGCCTTGGTAAAAACCATCTGCTCGTGTTCGCTAAAGCTCTGCTGCTCGGCGCTCAGGTACTCCGGGCCGCCCACGCCCATCAATCGCACACTGATCACCACCACATCGCGGTCATCCGTGGCCGTACGCGCCAGGGTCCACTTCAAGGCCAGCGGGTTGGCCGCGTCGCGCATGGTCACAATGATGCCGCCGGGGCGGATGGCCACCGACTCGCGGCTCACCGTTTCCTGGTGCTCAAGCTGGAAGTGGTCCTTCATCTGCCGTGCCGTCTGCTCATGCCTGCGCAGATTCACGCGTTCCGAAATGGTGAAGATGATGAAAAACGCCGCGGAAAAGACCATGCCGCTAACGGTGGCAACCGACTTGGTGAACAGGTTTACCGTGGCCACCGCCAGCAGCACCATGAAGACCGAAAGCAGGCCCAGCGGAATCTCGAACTTCCCGATACGGATGTTGGGAGGAACCTTCCAGCCGCGCTCGCCGTGATACTTCCAGCGCAGCACCAGCATGGACAGGCCGTTGAAAGTGAACGACCAGATCACGCCGAAGGCGTATGCCTCGCCCAGCATGATGATGTTGCCGCGGCTCACGATGATCGTGAACATCTGCAGAACGAAGACCAGGTTGACGATGCGGTAGCTGGTGCCGAATCGCGGGTGCGGCTTGCGGAACCAGTCGGTGAGCACGCCGTCTTCTGCAACCCGCATCAGCACGCCGGTCGAGCCGATGATCGACGTGTTGATGGCGCCCGAGAGAATCAGGAACCCGACCAGCACAACGAAGATGCGGAAGGCAATGCGCCACAACAGCGGCCCCACCATGAACATGGCCAGACCGGCGATCAGGTTGTCCTGGTAGATCTGCGTCCGCGGGCCGTCGGGAATCAGCATCGAAGCCAGCAGCGTGGCGCCGCCCGTGAAGATCAGGCTGTAAATGGCGATGACGATCGCCGCCCGCTTCAGGTTCTTGAGCTTGGGATGCTCGATCTCGCGATTGACCTGCGCCAGGCTCTCTTCGCCGCTCATGGCCAGAATGGAGTGCCCGAAGGCCATCAGGATGCCGAAGAAGCCGAAGATCGGCAAGCCCTTTCCTTGCAGGAATCCAAGCGCATCATTACTGAACTGCAGGTGAGCCGGAATGGGCGACGGCGGCAGATGCGCGCCGCGAAGCCAGACCGTATAAGTGCCCCAGATAAACAGAATCACCACCATGACCGTGGTGATCTGCATAACCCGCAATGCCTTGTCGCTCGACTCCTCGATGCCCTTGATGTTCTGCCACCAGTAGTAGATCGTCACCAGCGCGGCGAGCAGCGCCGAGGTGTAGTCCATGTTGAACTGGATGGATTGGCCGCTGCGCGTCCATCAGCGCGGGAGGCAGCCAGTGGCCTGGTTGGCCACGTTCATCATCTCGTTCATCAGGCCGGTGATGTACTGGCCGGCCGACACGCCCGAGATCGGCCCGGTGAGGATGTAGTCGAACATCAGCGCCGAAACGCTGAGCTTGGCGAAGCCGCCGCCCAGCGCCTCCTTCACCACGCGGTACACGCCGCCGCGCGTGAACATCGAGCAGCTCTCGACGTAAACCGCGCGCACCGCGAAGCTGAACAGCATGATGCCGAGGATGAACCAGGGCGCGGCCGCGCCGATGGCCTGCTCGGCGATGCCGCCGGCATAGAAGGCTGAAGAGCCCAGGTCATTGAGAACGATGGCTGCGGCGCGCCAGAAGGAGATGAACGTGAGCATCACCGAGGATGCCACAATCAGCCGGACGCGGTCATTTGGAGGGAGCTACGGTCGTTCGGGTAGAGGCCATCGCGAGGGATGCCGGCGAGGCGAGCCGGTGGTCGTAAATCGTATGAGCGAAACCACCGCTCTGCGATGAGTCTATTGTTGAATCAATAGGCAGTGTCAACGAGAAATGAAATTTCCTCATGGTTGTCGCCCGTCCGGAGGCGCGTACGCACGCCTGGAAAACGAAGGCCTCCGCCTCAGCAGGGAACAACCCGCAAATCGTTCAAGTGCTTGAACAATTGGAGCGCGAGCACGCAGGCGACGACATGGCGAAAGCACAATGGGATTTGGCGCCAGATCAGGAATTCATCCGTGAGGCGAGCGCCGGGTAAATGCGGTGAGCCCTGATGAGAATCTCTAGTCCTTGCCGAAAAGCTCTTTCCCATCCTCGATGAAGCTGATCAGGACCACCACCGCCGATCCCGCGAGGCCGACGAAAAACATCAGCTTCCAGCACTCGAATTGCGACAACGGCCAGCATCATGCTTGTCGATTCTACCGCAGCCCAATGCTTTACACTCGGCCCTGTATGCAGTCGTCCTGGAAATCATGGGCCGCCGCGGGCCTTTCCGCGGGCTTGCTCGAGTTGCCGTTTCCGCTCGCCGGGCCGCTCCCGCCTGGCGCTCGGTCTTCGCGTGGTTTGCGCTGGTGCCGCTGCTCTGGGCATGTCCTGTCCGTTCAACTGCTTCCAGCTGGCACCCATTCCGCTTCGCGCGCGCTTTTTTCTCGCTTATCTCTGCGGCTTCCTCTGGTACATGGGCAACTGCTACTGGGTTCGCGACACCATGCTTCACTACGGCGACATGCCGCCGTTCGCGCCTACGCTGCTGCTGATTGGCTTCAGCCTGGTGCTTGGGCTTTACTTCGGTCTCTTCGGCCTGGGGATTGCACTCGTGCGCCGCGCCACCGGCTCCACGCGGCTGGCACTTGCCTTCGCGCCTTTCCTCTGGACCGGCCTTGAGCTCGCCGCCGCCCGCATCACCAGCGTTCCGTGGGATCAGCTCGGCTACTCGCAGGTCGACAACACCCTTATCAACCAGCTCGCGCCATGGACGGGCGTCTATGGCATCAGTTTCGTTCTGGTCGCTGTGAACGCGCTGCTTGCCGGCGGCTTGCTGCTCGGCAGCGGTTCCAAGAACAAGTTCTCCGGCCGTTGGGCCTGGACCGCTTGCGGAGCGCTCCTTCTCGTCTCCGGGCGATGCGGACATCTTTGTCCCGCCGCCGAAGCCCGATCCCACTGCCACCGCCGTCCTCATCCAGCCCAATCTCGATGTCGGTGTACAATAACAACTGGCAGGGCCCGGTGTGGGACCGCCATATCGCCGAATTCACTCGCCTGGCCGACGAGCAGTGCAAGACCTACATTGCCGGAATCCCGCAAACCGGCGCGCCAGGCGGCGAAATCGTCTGCCCGCCGTATCCCACTCATCCCGACCTTGTCGTCTGGCCGGAGTCGCCCGCGCCCTTCGATGAATCGGATCCGCAGCTCCAGCAGGCTTGCGCCGGCATCGCGCACGCTGTCAAAGCTCCGCTCGTAGTGGGCGGCATTGGCTGGAGCTACGATGCGCCCGCGCAGCAGGTGGCGCTACTACAATTCGGCGATCATCGTCGGCGAGGATGGGCAACTCGCCGGCCGCTACGACAAGATTCATCTCGTTCCCTTCGGCGAGTACACCCCGTTTCAGAATCTCCTCAACTTCGCCCACAAGCTTACGGGCGGCGTTTCCTCGGTTTACGCGCGGCACCGACCACAATGTCTTTCTCCTCGACACGCAGTCCGGCGGAGCCCATCGCTACGGCGTCTTCATCTGCTACGAAGCTGTGTTTGCCGACGAGGTGCGGCAGTTCGCGCGCAACGGCGCCGAGGTCCTCGTGAACATCAGCGACGACGGATGGTACGGCGACACCAGCGCGCCCTGGCAGCACCTGAACATGGCGCGCATGAGGGCCATCGAAAACCGCCGCTGGCTTCTGCGCGACACCAACAACGGCGTCACCGCGGCCATCGATCCATACGGCCGCGTGCGCCAGAGCATTCCCCGCCACCAGGTCGACGCGCTGCCCGCCGAGTTCGGCTTCCGCGACGACATCACCTTCTACACCGCGCACGGCGATGTGTTCGCGTGGCTGTGTGCCATACTATCTTTAGGCGTTGTCGGCTGGTCATTGGAGAGGGGCTTGCAGGCTCCGAAAGCAAAAACCTCGGCTCCTGCACGGTAACTTACTGACTTGCCCGCTCGCTAACTTGCTATTCCAAAGTCAGGTCATAAGAGCAAAATGTCGTTGAACGATCTCGAATTCGCCTACGCTCCCGTGCGCAATCAAGTGCGCGACCTGCGGGAGTATCTTTGACCCTGCCCGCATCCGCAGGGAACTCTCCGAAATAGAAAAGAAACTCGCCGATCCGGCATTGTGGTCCGATCCGGCCGCCAGTCAACCTTTGATGCGCGACCGCAAGCGCCTCGAAGCGCTCGTGCGCGATGACGATGAGCTCGTTCGCCGCACCGGCGACATTGAAGCCTACTTCGAGCTGGGCCGCGAAGGCGAAGATGTGCTCGCCGATCTGGAGCGCGAGATCAAGACACTCGGCACATTTGCCGAAGAGCTCGAAGCACGCACCATGCTCTCTGGCGAGGCCGACGCGCTCAATGCCATCGTCACCGTGCATCCCGGCGCGGGCGGCACCGAGAGCCAGGACTGGGCCGAGATGCTCCTCCGCATGTATCTGCGCTGGGCCGAGCAACAGGGCTTCAAGACCGAAATGAACGACTACCAGGACGGCGAAGAGGCCGGCATCAAGTCCGCCACCTTCACGATCATCGGCGATTACGCCTTCGGCATGCTTGCCGGCGAAAGCGGCGTGCATCGCCTCGTGCGTATCTCGCCCTTCGACTCCGCCAAGCGTCGGCATACGTCGTTCGCCTCGGTCTACGTTTCGCCTGAAATCGACGAAACCATCCACGTCGATCTCAAGCTCGAAGACCTGCGCATCGATACCTATCGCTCCGGCGGCAAGGGCGGGCAGCACGTGAACACCACCGATTCCGCCGTGCGCATGACGCACCTGCCTACGGGAATTGTCGTCCAGTGCCAGAACGAGCGCAGTCAGCACAAGAATCGCGACAAGGCGATGAAGATGTTGCGTTCGCGCCTCTACGAATATGAGCTGGAGAAAAAGCGCGCCGTGAGCAAGAAGCTGGAAGACTCGAAGCTCGAAATCAACTTCGGCTCGCAGATCCGGTCGTATGTCCTGCAGCCCTATCGAATGGCCAAGGACCATCGCACCAAAGTTGAGGTCGGCGACGTCGACAAGGTGCTCGACGGCTATCTTGAGCCATTTCTGCGCGGCTATCTGCTGGCCAAGCGCCGCGGAACCGCGGTAGCGGCCGAGGCCGGCGACGATCTGGACGTCTAGAGCATCTGATTGGGAGAGCCATGAACAACGACCCCGCAGTCATCGACGAAATGCTACGCACGGCCAGGAACATCGCCGTTCTCGGCATGAGCGATAAGCCGCATCGCGCCAGCTACAACATCGGCCGCTACCTTGCCGCGCAGGGCTATCGAGTCTTTCCGGTCAATCCGGTTCTCACCCAGATCCTCGACGAACCCTGCTATGCAGGCCTCGATGCCGCGCAGGCAGCCGCCCAGGCAATTACGGGAAAGGGAATCGATCTGGTCGACGTCTTCCGCGCCTCAGAGAACGTGCCGCCCATCGTTGACGACGTGATCCGCTTGCGGATTCCCTACCTCTGGCTACAGGACGAGGTGATTCACGACGAAGCCATTGCCCGCGCACGCGCCGCCGGAGTCAAGTGCGTGCAGAACGACTGCATCTATCGCGAGCACGCCAAGCGGCATGCAAACAGCGAATAGAAGAACATCCGCGACTGTTCTGCGAGCGAACGCGCCCCGCCTCTCAAGATCGAGCCCCGTAAGATCAAGGCGCGATACGCTCACAAAAATGCAGCAACCAACAAAACAGGCCGATTCTTCCCTGTAGTTCTTATTACTTCATCGAAGCCGGCGCACCCTCCATGGGAACGCACTGGGCATAGGTTTCCTTAATCGTCGAGGTATCACTGAACATCTTCACAAACGCATCCCACGCGGCGTCGTGCGTTGGGGGTGCGCCACCCGGCTTGATGTAGTGATACGTGACCATCTCGTTGTCGGAATACGACTCGGCGTGGGTCGTCGGGTCACGAACGATAACCCGCCCGGCGAAGATGACATCGGCGAATCCATGGCTCTTGTACCATTCCTGTTGTGCGGCGACCGCAGCCATAAACTTGTCCACGCTTACGCCGGGAGTGATTTCAGAGACGCGAAGGATGTTGTATAAGCCGTCGCAGGCCGGCATCGCGGGTGCTGCTGGAGCATTTTGGCCGAGCGTCACGGGTGCCATCGGTGCGCAAAGCAATGCCAATGCAGCCAGAATTGTGGGAATCTTCATTGAAATGATCTCCTTGGGAACTACCGGTTGTTGGCAACGGACCTGTTGTCGGGAAAGGGGGAGGGGACTCCCCCAAACCTAGCACAGATGGGAGATGTTGCCGAAGAAATGCGTGTGTATATCCGGCAATTCTTCAATCAACGAGCGGCTTTGCGCGCGCGACTTCTCCAACGAATCCGCCTGAGGCCGGGGTTCATCTAATTACGGTGCATCCCCGCTCCATTACACTGGGTTCAACCGACGGGGGTTCGTTTTTCCCAGCCATGCGCCGTTTCCCATCGATCATCGCGCTCGTTGCCGTGCTCGCCATGGGCCTGCCTGCCTTCGCCGCCAACTCGGCTGACGTCGCGCACCTGCATGTTGAGTTGGTCTTTCCTCACGACCAGCTCTATTCCGGCGGCAGCAACCAGGCCGGCTTGTATTTCAAGCTGGAGCCCGGCTGGCACGTTTACTGGCAGAATGCCGGCGACTCCGGCGAGCCGCCGCATATTCACTGGACGCTGCCCGACGCCGTGACGGCGGGCCCCATGCAGTTTCCCGCGCCTGCACGTTTGCCTCTTGGCCCCTTGATGGACTTCGGCTACGAAAACGAAGTCCTTTTTCCTTTCACTTTTCAAGTAGCGGATAGCGTGAAGCCCGGTCCCGCGGTCCTGCATGCAAAGGTCGACTGGCTCGTCTGCCGCGCGGTCTGCATTCCCGGCAAGGCCGAGCTTGACCAGAATGTTGAATTGCTGCGCGCCGCGCCCATGGCAGCGGCTGTCTCCGGTCCCGACCAGGCCCTGTGGGATCGTCTCGCCAATGCGCTTCCGCGGCCGTTTCCGGCATCCGATAGCGCCGTCTTTCAGCCCACGCCCACAGGCTTTCGTCTCGCCGTCACCACCGGACAGCGCGAAACGCAAGCCGCGTTTTTTCCTGAAGATGAAAGCATCCTCAGCAATCCTGCGCCGCAAACGGTCACCCCCACGGCTACCGGGCTGATCCTCGATCTCAAAAAGGATCCGAACCTTACCACGAGCCCCACGCAGTTGAAAGGTGTGCTCGAACTTTCTGGCGGCAGGAACTACGAGATTGCGGCATTGCCCGGAACCATTACAACGCCCGCTCCGGCGCCCGCGTTCTCTGTGCTGGCGCTCGTCCGCATTGCCGGCTTCGCCTTTCTCGGCGGCTTGCTGCTCAACCTCATGCCCTGCGTCTTTCCTGTGCTCTTCCTCAAGGGCCTGGCGCTCGTGCAATCCGGTAGCGAGGAGCGGCACAAGCTGCGCGCTCACGGCTTCGTCTATGCCATCGGCATTCTCGTCTCGTTTTGGGCGCTCGTCGCAGCGCTGCTCGGTCTGCGCGCTGCAGGGGCCACCCTCGGCTGGGGATTCCAGTTCCAGTCTCCCGTCTTTCTGTTGCTTTTAGCCGGACTGTTCTTCTTCCTCGGCCTTTCGCTCGCCGGCCAGTTCGAAATCGGCCTCACCCTCACCAGCGCCGGCGGCTCGCTGGCCGCCAAACAAGGCTACGCCGGCAGCTTCTTCACCGGCGTCCTCGCGGTCATCGTCGCCACGCCTTGCACCGCGCCTTTCATGGGAGCA
This sequence comes from uncultured Acidobacteriaceae bacterium, assembly GCA_963841095.1. Taxonomy (GTDB): domain Bacteria; phylum Acidobacteriota; class Terriglobia; order Terriglobales; family Acidobacteriaceae; genus Telmatobacter. Next base: position 13,880 of record CAWJBE010000004.1, on the reverse strand, counting down.
GCCATCGGCTATGCGCTTGCCCAACCCGTAGCCGTCACCTTCGCGATCTTTACCGCGCTGGCCCTCGGCCTCGCTTCGCCCTATGTCGCTCTCACATTGAATCCATCATGGACCCGCCTGCTGCCCAAACCCGGCGCGTGGATGGACGTTCTCAAGCAGGCCGTCTCGCTCTTCATGTTTGGCACGGTTATCTGGCTCACCTGGGTCGTTGCGCAAGCCTATGGGGCCAACTTGTTACTCGCGCTTCTGACGAGTCTTCTGCTCCTGGCTATTGCCGGCTGGTTCCTCGGCCGTTGGCCGGCAAAGCGCTGGGCCACATCGATCGCAGCAATCATCGTGCTCGCCGTGGTGGCTGTCAGCGTCGCGGCGCCGAAAGAGTTGGCGAGTTCATCTTCCCCGCACACTGGCCCATCTCCAGGTGAGGCAACTGCTCGCGGCGCATGGCAACCCTGGTCGGCCGACGCGGTGCAGCGTTCCATCGCCGCGGGGCAGCCTGCCTTTGTGGACTTTACCGCGAGCTGGTGCCTCAGTTGCCAGGTGAACGAGCGTGTCGCGCTCGACAAACCCGAAGTGATGCAGGCATTTGGGGCCCGAAATGTGGAGTTGTTCAAGGCAGACTGGACCCGCCAGGATGCAGATATCACCCAGGCCCTCGCAGCACTGGGCCGCAGTGGTGTCCCCGTGTACGCGCTCTATACGCCGGGGCAAAGCACCCCGCAGCTTTTGCCGCAGGTGCTCACGCCCGGCATTGTTATCGACGCGCTCAGCAAGCTGCCCAACTCCGCTGGAACCCAGTCCGCTTTCAGTGCGTCCAAGCAAAAGTAAGCGCGAAATCTGTTCGCTTTCGATCCAATTCGTCGCCCGTCTGAATTCCCCCTCGGAGGTTGACTCTCATGAAAGCACTTCCCATCCTCGCTGCTGTCGCGGCTTTCGCGCTAGCCGTGCTGCCCGCCTCCACCGCTGCGCAGGCCGTTGTGGGCTCTCCCGCGCCGCAGTTCACCGCCACCGACTCGCACGGCCAATCTCACACGCTTAGCGAATACCTCGGCAAATATGTCGTCCTGGAGTGGCACAACCGCGACTGCCCCTACACCAGAAAGCATTACGTCTCCGGCAACATGGAGGCCCTCCAGAGGGACTGGACCGCGAAAGGCGTAGTCTGGTTCACCGTCATCTCCTCGGCACAGGGCCAGCAAGGTTACGTCACGGACTCTGAAGAAAACGCGTATCTCGAAAAAATGCACGCCGATCCCACTGCGGTGCTCATGGATCCTGAAGGCAAGCTCGGCCGGCTCTACGATGCCAAAACCACGCCGGAGATGTACGTGATCAATCCCGAGGGCAAGCTGATTTACGAGGGCGCCATCGACAACCGGCCCACGCCCGACATCAGCGACATCAAAGGCGCGGACAACTACCTGAACGACGCACTCACCGAAGCCATGGCGGGCAAACCCGTCGAGAAGTCCTACACGCGCTCTTACGGCTGCTCGGTGAAGTACGCGGACTGAAAAACAGGTGACGAGCGAGATTGAAGACCGGCGAATGCTCGCATTCCAACTTGTGCTATCATGATAGCAGTGGAGGGCAATGTGGCTCAGATTCTGGTTCGCAATGTCGATGAACGGGTCAAAACCCGATTGCAGCGCCGCGCCAAACGCAACGGCCGCAGCATGGAGGCCGAGGTGCGCGAAATTATTCATAACGCGTCACTAGGCGAAGAGGCTCCGTCAGGCGGATTGGGGTCGGAGATGGTGGCTCTTTTTAGTGGAAGCGGCATCTATCTCGACGAGCCAATCAAAGAGATTCGCGGAATGCGCATGGAAATTCCGGATTACAAGTGATAATTCTGCTCGACACGAACGTAATTTCGGAGTTCATGATCCACGCTCCGGATCCTTGCGTGATTCGTTGGCTGAATTCCCAGCCTCGGACGTCTGTCTGGACAACCGCAATCAACGTCTACGAGATTCGATCAGGCCTACTTGCTATGCCGGTTGGAAGGCGTCAAGCCGCGCTCTCATTGGCATTCGAGCGCCTGCTGAACAACACGATTCAGGGACGGATTGCCGTGTTTGACATGGCTGCGGCTCAACGTGCGGCTGAGTTGGAGGCATTAAGCCAGAGAAGGGGACGTCCGCGCGACCCGCGCGATACTTTGATCGCCGGCATCGTCCTTGCTTCCCACGCCACGCTCGCCACGCGCAACACAAAGCACTTTGACGACATCGCCAAGTCGGTTGTGAACCCTTGGGAGCACTAGATCTGAAACGGTATCAGGATCCAACCCCCCGCTTCCCGGCCCTGATTTTGCGTATCTCCTCCAGCCGCGCGGCGAGTTGCTTCTCCCGTCCCTCCTGCGTCGGCTCGTAGTACCTCCGCCCTCTCAGCGACTCCGGCAGGCAATCCATATCCGCCACTTTGCCCTCTTCGTCGTGCGCATAGCGGTAGCCCTTGCCGTAATCGAGTTCCTTCATCAATCGCGTGGGCGCATTGCGCAGGTGCAGCGGCACCGGCTCCTGGCGCGTGTTCTCGATATCTTCCTGCACGGCGCCATAGGCGGTATAGACCGAATTCGATTTCGGCGCCAGCGCCAGATACACTACCGCTTCCGCCAGAGCCAAATCGCCCTCGGGCGAGCCGAGAAAATCGATCGTCTCTTTCGCCGACAAGCAAAGATTCAGCGCTTCCGGCGCGGCCAGCCCTATATCCTCAACCGCCATGCGCACGATGCGCCGCGCAAGATACAGCGGATCTTCGCCGCCGGCGAACATGCGGCCCAGCCAATACAGCGCGGCATCGGGATCGGAGTTGCGCACGCTCTTGTGCAGCGCGGAGATCAGGTTGTAGTGCTCTTCGCCTGCCTTGTCATACATCAGCACGCGCTTCTGCGCGGCTTCAGTCGAGATGCCCTTACTAATGTGCTTGCTTCCGTCGGCCTGGGCAAGCTGCGCCGCCACTTCCAGAGTGTTGTACGCGTTGCGGCAATCGCCGCTGGAGTAGCCTGCGATCAACTCCAGCGCATCGTCATCCGCGGTTAACTCCAGCGCGCCCAGCCCGCGTGCCCGATCCGCCAGCGCTCGCCGCAGCAACGTCACAATCTGCTCGTCCTTCAGCGGCTCCAGCACATAGACGCGGCAGCGCGACAGCAGCGCAGAGATGATCTCGAACGAAGGATTCTCCGTCGTCGCGCCGATCAGCCGAATCGTTCCGCGCTCCACGTACGGCAGAAATGCATCCTGCTGTGCCTTGTTGAAGCGATGAATCTCATCGACAAAGAGAATCGTCCGCGAGTGCAGCTGGGCAGCCTTGGCCGCCTCAACCATCACCTGCTTGATCTCCTTGATGCCGCTCGTCACGGCGGAGAACTCAATAAAGCTGGCCTTCGTCGTCTCCGCAACAATTTTGGCCAGCGTGGTCTTGCCCACGCCCGGCGGACCCCAGAAGATCATCGAGCTCGCATCGTCGCGCTCGATCTGCACGCGTAGCGGCTTGCCGGGGCCAACCAGATGCTCCTGCCCAACTAACTCGTCCAGGCTCCGCGGCCGCATCCTCTCCGCCAGCGGCGCACCTGCGTTGAGCGGACTTCTGGAAGAGTGAAGTAAAGAGTTAGCGGGCAGCTCATCGAACAAGCTCATCGCCGCGCTCCTCGATGATCCAGAGGGCCTCCGCTGAGCGCCGATCGCTGCCGCGCCGCTTCGTACAGCAGCACACTGGCGGCGACCGCCGCATTCAGGCTCTCCACCGGACCGGGGCAGGGAATTGTAAGTGCGCCGTCGGCGTGGCTGGCAAGCTTGCGCGGCACGCCGTTGCCCTCGTTGCCGATGATCAGAGCCACCGGTCCAGCCAGGTCTGCCAGGTCAGCCGGCTGGGCGGCTTGCACAGTGGTAGCAAAAACCTTCACACCGGCCTCGCGAAGTTCCTCAAAGCACTCCCTCTCGCTTGCGCAGAGCAGCGGTACTCTGAAGATGCTGCCGGCCGACGCGCGCACCGCCTTCGGGTTCCATGCGCTCACGGTTCCTGGCAGGCTCACAATGCCCGTTGCGCCGAAGGCCTCGGCTGAGCGCACCATCGTACCCAGATTTCCCGGATCCTGAATGCCGGCCAGCACCACGACCAGCGCCGCGCTGTCGCGAGGAGTGCTCAACAGGTGCGCCCAGGTCCAGTCGGGCGGCTCAACCAGTGCTGCAATCGGCTGCGGCGTCTCCGTGGCCAGTGCGGAGTCGAGCAATTCCCTCGGCACCAGCAGAATGTCAATCTCCGGCGGCACCGTCAGCGCGCCAAGCAGTCCTTCCGATCCTTGCGCCACAAAAATGGTGGCGACGCGTACGCCTGCGCGCAGAGCCTCTTCCAGCAGGTTGGATCCTTCCAGGCCCACACGGCCCCGAGCGTCGCGTCCTGATGCAGCAAGCGCCCGCCGCAACTCCTTGAGGCGCGCATTTTGCTTGCTCTCAACCACGCGAACCGGCATCGGCAGCAGACCTCAGTGTGCTGAGGCGATTCTACGGCGTCTGGGTGCATCCGATCACGATGCGGATACGACGGCGCTCGTGTTGCGTTGCCTGGATGGTGCCGCGTGAAACAACCTGCAGTCAATTCGGCGTCGGAGTTTCATCAATATGGTCGATGACGAGCACGGGCACCGGGCGTTTCTCCGGCTCGAGTTTCAAACCAAGCTGCCGCCGCACCGCGTCAAACAACGAGACAGCGCCGTTCGGATCCGCCGCCAGGGGTTCTCCAGATCCGTCCGCCGCATTTTGTGCGGATGGCGATGGACCGCCGCTGTTCAGGATGTTATTCACCGAGCTGAAGCTCAGCGTAAAGTTGTAGCCGCCCTTCAGCCCGGTTTTGTCCTGCACGGTGCTGTAGATGTAGCCATCGGCAAGCGACTGCAGCTGGTCACCGAGTTCCGCCATCGTCATATTCTGGCAGGTCACGAGCCGGTTCATCACCGGGTTCGTCATGCGCGGATCCTTGCCGTCCGGGCCGGCGCCCTCTTTGCACCGCGTACGGCTCTTCGGATCAGCCGGAGTCAGCCTGGGGCTCACCGCAACCAGGTTGTAGGCGGTGCCCATGCGCTCTTCCATGTGCGCCTTCAGGTGAAAGCGATCGGCCAGCAACGTCCGCAGCATGAGCTGCAACTGCTTGAAGTCAGCCTCCGGAGGCCGCTTTGCAGCTTCGGATGCATCGTCGCTCGACATCTTCGCCTCCATATCCCAACGATCCTTGCCGAGCCACGGAGGCGAATTCGCGATGGCATCCTTGTTGCTGTCGTTCAAATCCCAGGCAACCTGGATGAGCGTCTCCAGTGATAGTCCGTGGATATCCATGCGGCCGCGGCCGATGCCGCCTTGATGCGGCCCACCTGGCTTAGCGGGCGTAATCACCGCTACCTCAAACTCCGGCGGAGGCGGCGGAGGAATCACCTTGTCGGTGCCCGGAGGGTCGGGCGTCGGCGTCTCGTTGGCGCTGTCGACCAGAAGCACCGGCCTTGGCGCCGTTTCCAGCGTGAGCTTGAGCCCGAGCTGCGATTCAAGCGCGTCGAAGATGGAAACCGACGCAACTCCGGCGCGATCGCGGCCGCCGCTTGGCGTCCACTTCAATTCGAAATCGTACGAGCCTTTCAGTCCGGTGCCATCCACCACTGGCTGATCGAGATAGCCGCCGCCACGCGTGTTGCGCAATAATTGCGCGAGCCCAGCCATCATCTGGTTATGACAGGTAAACGCGAGCTGCGGCGGAGCGCCGGGAGTTTGTGGCTGCGGCACGCATCCGGCATTTCCCTCACTCTCAGACGGTTTCAGCTTCGGCTGACCGTTCTCCACTTTCAGCACGTAAGCCGGCATCGGTGCGGTTCCATTGTGTACCGCCAGCTTGAATCGCTCGGTCAGCAACGCCCGCAGCATTAGTTTCTGGTCGGCGCCGGACGTCGTCGCCGCTGTCTTCGCCGTAATGTCGTACCTGTCGTATTCGAGCCAGCTTGGGCCGCCGACCACGTTTCCCTCGTCGATGCCGTAGGCATTGGCAATCAGGTCGGCCAACGTGGCTTCATAAACCACGTAACGGTCGCCTTCAAGATGCGGCCCGTCCATCCAAGGTTCCGACATGTGGGGACCGCGCCGCACGTCGGCCGCAAGAAACATGGGAACTGGCGAGGATGGCGATTGGCTGTGGAGATCGTTTGATGCCTTAACGCTGGCAGACTGAGCGAACGAGGGGATGGCGAGCAGCGCAAGCAGAATTGTTCCTGCGAGCTTTCGAATCACCGTCTTCACCCCAATCGACGAGAGGAAGAACTGAATCCGCAGCGTTACGATCGGCTGCATGCAGTTCAGAAGAATGCAGTTCCAAGATAGACGACCTTGTGCGGCATTTGTCATGAATTCAGCCGTAATTTGCGGCACGAAACCGCCGAATTCCGGGACCTGGAAGCTAGTAGCTGGCGGCTGGAGGATCGGTCCTCAACTTGCACCACGGCTAGTGCTGTGATAGTTTCCGATTTTGTAGCCTCTTCTTTCTATTCGGGAACCGAGGTAAGCCTTCTTGTCCGCGGAGATATTGCGCGTCCATCCCGATGAACCCCAACCAGACCGGATCGACTACATCGTCTCCTGCCTGCGCAAAGGCGGTGTCATCGCCCTGCCGACCGATACGTTCTACGGCCTGGCCGTGGACCCGGTGAACCTTTACGCCGTGGAGCAGATCTACCAGATCAAGACCCGCCAGAAGCACAAGCCGCTCTCGCTGCTGATCTCCAGCCTGTCCCAGGCCTACGAGCTGGCGCGCGACACCGATCCGCTGCTCGACAAGCTGGCCGATCGCTTCTGGCCCGGACCGCTGACGATTATCGTGCGCGCCGGGACAAAACTGCCGCTGCGCTCTACCGCCAACACCGGCAACGTGGCGCTGCGCGTGCCCGATGCCGCCATTCCGCGCGCGGTGGTGGAGCGCTTCGGCCTGCCCATCACGGCCACCTCGGCCAACCTGCAGGGCGCGTCGGAGTGTACCAACGCCGCCTGCGTCCGCGACCAGATCGGCGACCGCATTCCGCTGATCATTGACGGCGGGCCCACCGGCCGCGCGCTAGCCCACCACCATCGTCGATCTCTCGCCTCGGGGCCGGGCGCTGGGAGATTCTGCGCGAGGGCGCCATCCCGACGCACGAAATTGTGATGGTTTTGCAGCGGTAAGATAATGCGCATGACGCGCGATGCCACAAAGCAACCGCCGAAACTGGTTTGGCACGTCGCGGTTCTGCTGGTTTGTCTCCTTGCAGTTGGCGGCTATGGCATGGTGCCGCTGGGTCTACGCGCAGATCGAGACCTACGCCCACCAGGATCAGGCCGCGCCCGCCGATGCCATCGGCGTTCTGGGCGCGGCGGAGTACGACGGCACGGCCCTCGCCCGTCTACCGCGCCCGCCTCGACCATGCGCTCGAGCTCTATCATCGCGGCATCGCTCCGCTGATCATCACGCTGGGAGGATCCGGCGGGGATCAGTACAACGAAGGCTCCGTGGGCGCCGCGTACCTGATGAGCAAGGGCGTTCCCGAAGCAGGACATCATCGCCGAGACCGAGAGCCGCAACACCGAGGAATCGGCCCGCCGCATTGCCGTGATTGCCCGCGCCAACGGACTGCACCGCCTGGTGATCGTCAGCGACGACACCCACATGTTCCGCATTCATGCCATCTGCGCCGCCGAAGGTCTTGACGTGCTGACTTCGCCGCGACCACGGCCGGCCGTCGAAGACCGGACGCTTGAGGCCGAGCGCATCGTCCACGAGATTCTCAGCTACACCTTCTGGCGGCTGCATCTGCACTGAGCAGCGGCAAGCCGGCTCAGCCGGCCATTGCCGCTAGTCGTTGCTAGCAGAAACAGCCACCATCGATGGCCAGCACGAACCCCGATGCGCTCGCTGTCGAAAGAAAGTTCACCGCGTCGTTGTTCAGCCAGCCGTGCTCCTCCAGCGTTGCGCCCAGCAGGCTGTCGAAGAACAGCCCGAAGACAGCGCCCGCGCAGCTCAGCGCGAACAGGTTCCAGTCGCCCCGCAGCGCCCAGCTCCCGGCGCCTGCGACGACTGCCGCTGCAACCACTCCGGCCAGCGTGCCCGGCCACGCTCACTGCGCCGTCCCTTCCCGGCTCGACCGCGCGCAGCGTAGTAATCATGCGCGGCCGGCCGCCCAAGAACCTGCCCGATCTCCGACGAAACCGTGTCTGCCGCCGCTTCAGCCAGCGCCGCGAGCGCCAGAAAAACCGCAGCCCGACGTGCGGGCTGCGCGCGCAAACCACCCGCTATCGATCAGCCAGAACTGCACTGGCCCACTGGCAACCAGCGCTGCCATGCCCAGATTCGCCGCCACCTGCGAGGCCGATCGTCCCCGCCGCGCCTCCGCTGTGCCCAGCCGCTCCTTTTTCTGCGGCCCACGCGCGTGGCGGCAAAGGCCAGCAAGGAAACCGCCAGCGTGGGAACCAGGGCTGTATGCCATGGCTCGTAGGGGAATATAGACCGTGGAAAACATGAGGCTGGCAGTGATCAAGGCGCCCGTAGCAGCCCCTGCAGGCGTGGCCGCCCGCAGCTTCCACGTCACCAGCCCCAGCAACCCGCTCAGCCCTGCGGTCCAGATCGCCACGGCCGCCGATCGGGCGGCCCACCCATAACAGGCAAGCACCACGTCAGTGCCCGCGAATGGCAGCACCCAAGCAACACCAGCTTCGATTGCCATGCCAGATTTTCTTGAGCCACGCTTCATCGTAACTTTGCTGCCTGCCCCGGCAGAAAGTGCGGTCGGCCACGGCTCGAGCCATGACAATTCCTTGTCCCCTGCATCGCACACTGCTGAAGTCTTGGGCGCGGCTTCCCCCCGCCCGCCTGATTTACAATCACCAAGGAAGCAGGACAAATTCGGAATGAAGCTTTTTCCCAGGAATTTCGGGCCAGGCGCGCGTGCTCTTCGCGCAGGCGGGCGCGGCCCTTGCAGTAGCTGTCCTGATGAGCGGTTGCGGCGATAACTACAGGCCGGTGGTCATGCCAATCGACACCAATGGCCCGGCCGCGCAGCCTACCTCGTACGCAGTTGTGGTCTCGGCCCCGTCGCCAACACACCCGGAATCGTCACCATCATCGATTACTCCGGCGACTCGGTGATGACCGAGGCGCCCATTGGTCCGGGGCCCAGGGTTTTCACATTGGACGAGCTTGGCGGCACCGGCTACACCGTCAACAGTGACGGCACCCTCTCCAACTTCGGCATCACCACCTCCTTGCAGGCCAAGAACGTCTTCGACTCCACGCTGCCGTCCGCAGCGGAACCGGTCAACTTCATGGCGCCATCCTCGGTTTCTGGGCTGCCGACCTGAACGGCGACTTCGTCGACCTCTTCCGGGATCGCCCGAGGCGTTCAAGCTCGCTATTCCCGTGGCCACGTCGGGCAGTCCGGCAACCATGCCCGTATTTATCGCAGGGGCTCCAACCCTTCCCGGCCAGCGCGAATACGTTCTCAGCCAGAACGTCCCCGACGCCCAACGCGGCGATCACCTGCAACCTTTCGCCCACCACGGCGCCCACCGGTGTCGCTGTCCCCATTGAAATCGCAGCAACACCACGGATCCGGGCTATCCCGGTCGGCAAGTGCCCTGTCTACGCCGTACAGAGCACCGACCTGCAGCGCTTGTTCGTGTCTGAACCGGGGAGACGACACCGTCACCGTCATCAACGCCAAAAACAACACGCTGGATCCCTGCACGCCCTTCATGAACCAGAACGGCCAGACGGTCACGTGCCATCCCACCCTGCCGCTTTCCACCGCCGCGCTCACGGCCGCCAACGCGCCGCCAAACTGCAACATACCGCCAACCAACCTGCGGCATGGGCGCGATCGCCGGTCCGGTTTATGCCGAATACAACGCGGCCACGCAACAGCTCGTCGTGGCCAACTACGATGGCGGCACCATCAGCGTGATCGATGTCAGCCTGGATGAATACGGCAACGACAGCCCCACCTTTGGAACCACCTACACCATTCCGGTGGCAATACCGCGACTCCTAATCCGGCCAGCGTGACGGTTCTTTTCGACGGCACAAGGCCTATACCGCCAATCAGAACGATGGCACGCAGGACGGCACAGTGACGGTCGTGAATCTGTCCACCCATACGGTGGAGAAAACGCTGACGGTCGTTGGCCATCCGCGCATGTCGCCTCGACGCAGAACTCCGAGTTCAGCAAGATCTACGTCGCCTCGCCCGACAGCCCCTATATCACCATCATCGAGTCCAGCCCGACGGACACCGATCTGATCGACACCACGGTCTCTGGTGGAGGGCAACGTGGTGGATATGCGCGTGACCACGCAGAACGGCTCCAGCGGCAACGCCAACTTTACCAGCCGAGTTCCGGGCTACGGTCAGCCGTGCAATTTGCCCGGCAGTGCGTCGCTCGTTTCTCTCGCTGCCTGTCAGACGCAACCATAAGCGGCGTACGAAAGCGTGCTTTGAGAACTGCCCAAGGGTCATCTTCCACAAGGAAATGACCCTTTAAGTTTTTTTGAAGGAGATCGCAACGGCAATGGCGGATCCCGCCAGTACGCCTCCCGCAAAGTCCCGCGTTGCAAAAGCGCGTCTCGACGTCATCCTCGTTGATCGTGGTTTTGCTCCCAGTCGTGAGCGCGCCCGAGCGCTCATCCTCGCCGGTCGCGTTTTGGTTCGCGAGCAGAAGGTCGACAAGCCCGGCGCAGCAGTCCCGCTCGATTCTCCGATTCGCATGCTGGGCGACGACATTCCCTATGTAAGCCGCGGCGGACTCAAACTCGCAGCTGCGCTCGATCATTGGCACATTCCCGTCGCCGGCAGGCCGTGCCTTGATATAGGCGCCTCAACCGGCGGATTTACCGACTGCCTGCTGCAGCACGGCGCTGCGCACGTCACTGCAGTCGACACCGGCTTCGGCCAGATCGCCATGAAGCTCCGCAACGATCCGCGCGTGCGCCTCATCGAGCGCACCAACGCGCGCCTGCTTGAGCCCGGTTCGCTCTCCGTCGGTCCCGCACCCACTCTTCTGGTCATGGATGTTTCCTTCATCTCGGCAACGCTGCTGCTTGGGCCGGTGCTGGCTGCTGCGCCCTCGCTTGCCGAAGCCGTAATCCTTGTAAAGCCGCAATTTGAGGCTGGCCGCCAGCATGTGGGCAAGGGCGGAATTGTGCGCGATCCCGCAGCGCACCAGCTTGCCATCGACAAAATTGCCGAATGCGTGCGTTCATTCAAGTGGCAGGTCGCCGCGACCATGCCTTCGCCCATCACCGGCGCCGAAGGCAACCATGAATTCCTGATGCATGCAAAGTGGAATTCGGAATGACGGCAGCAAACATTGTCGCCATAGCCATGCGCTACACTAGGACCGCATGACCCGCGTCGCAATCGTCTGCAAACCGCACCGGGAAGAGCTGACGCGGCTTTTGCCGGAGCTGATCGCGTGGCTGCGCCAGCACGGCTACGAGCCGCTGCTCGACCAGGAAGGCGCAGGCTACACAACGGCTGCGCCCTCCGTCGATCGCGCGGAATTGCCCACGCGGTGCCCGGAGCTCGTCATCGTTCTCGGCGGAGACGGCACGCTGCTGGCCGCTGCGCGCATCTTCGCTACCGTCGGCACGCCCATCCTCAGCGTGAATCTTGGCTTTCTCGGCTTCCTTACCGAAGTGCGCCTAGCCGACCTATACGCCACTCTAGAAAGCTGGTGCTCCGGCTGCCACAGCCTCGACGAGCGCGCCATGCTCCATGCCGAGCTTTGGCGGCAGGACGCGGAAGTGGCCAGCTTTGAGGCACTGAACGAAGTTGTCGTCTCCAAGGGCGACATCGCGCGCATGGGCGACTTCGCCGTCGAGCTGGACGGCAAGAGCGTGGCGCGCTTCCGCGCCGACGGCGTCATCGTTTCCACTCCCACCGGTTCCACGGCCTACACGCTGGCCGCCAACGGCCCCATCCTCACGCCCGATGTAGATGCCATGGTGGTGACGCCCATCTGTCCCCATCTGCTCACGCTGCGGCCCATCGTGGTGCGCGGCGACGCATCGCTTACCGTGCGCGTCGAAGGCATTCCGAACGTCGCGCTGCTGACCGTGGACGGCCAGCAGGCAGTCGAGCTGCGACGCGGCGACGAGGTGCGCTGCCGCCGCTCCAGCTCACACCGTCAAACTGGTTCGCCTCGGCGAGTAGCGGATTCTTTGAGGCGCTGCGCAGCAAGCTGAGCTGGGGAGAGCGGTAGAAATTCATAGTCGAGTGGGCGCCATCTCTAGCGATACACCTCTCGCCTGTTGCCGATCTGAATTACGAGGACGCAAAGCTCGCCATCCCGAATGTCGCAGATAATTCGAAAATCTCCAACCCGGTAGCGCCAGTAGACACCGAGCGCGTTGCCAGTCAGTGCCTTACCGGTATCGCGCGGGTTATGTTGGCCCGCGATGCGCCCATCCAGGAAGTCCAGGATGCGCCGGGCCGCCTGCTTGTCGAGCTTGCGCAACTGTTTCCTGGCCGTATCGGCATACCTAATTGTCCAGGCCAAGGTCTCTTCTCACTTCCTCTGCGGAAAAGACTCTCTCCTCGCCTTTTCGAACCCGTTCCATGGTCGCGCCTGCAAGGTAGTAGTCCTCCAGGTCTTCCAGGCCGTTCTTGATCAACTCGCGCAGGTAATATGCCTTGGTGCGGCCCGTGCGCGCAGCAAGCTGGTCCAGGCGCCGCTCCATTGCAGGTTCAAGACGAATTGAAGTTGCCATAAAAATCCTTCTTAGATACATGTATTCAACATATTCATTGTATTCACCTGACCCGTTTACTGTCAACTGGATGCCGCGCGATCCGGACGGATGAGTCCGCCACCTATGTGTGCATAACTCCCGCTCCAACTTCATAAAGTGGGCTGTCGCAATTCCTGAGTCGCTGGATCCCGAAGCGCGTCCACTCAAGTCGACGCGATCCGCAAGATCGGCGACCGTGCGTAAAAGCCAGGAACGCCACGGCAGCTCAGGAATTGCCGTTGAAAGTTGAATGCGCAAATGGGCTCCGGCCGTCGGCCGGCAAAGTACGGAGAAGACTCGGCGTGGCCCTACTGTGTCAGTCCGGCGAGCAATACCTGTGCCTTGCCGGCCAGCGTACGTGCGCCTTCCACGTCGCCTGAGGCAAGGGCTGCCTTGGCTTGCTTGATAAACTCCCGAATCTGGTCGGCGGTCTTCTGCTCGTCGCTGTTCAGCTTGCGGTTGATGCTGTTCAGTCCCCGCTCGATTGTGGCGATCGACTCTGCTGTCTGGCGCTGAAAGTTGGCTGGGTCGCCCGAGGAAAGCTGCCCGATGGCGCTGACCTCAGGATTCACATTGGCGGCGACTTCCGCATTGACCGCATCCTTGTTTTCAGCCCTGCGACGCCTTGCTGGCGGCTTGATCGGTTGCGGCCGTTCTCTCAGGTTGTAAATAGGCTCGGCGATCAGCACGATTTCCGATGGCGGCAACTCGACCATTGCAAGTTCAACAGGCAGTGAAGGCTCGATGGGCGGCGCGAGCGTTGCCGGCTGCGCTGGAGGAGTCCGGTGAAAAGGCAGATGGATACAGCCCGTTAGTAAAAACGGCAGCAGCCACGAAGCGCACCTGAGAGGCGACTTCATTCCCCCGTCCCCTTTTCAATTTCAACATTCGCCGGTTGCAGATACCGGCGACCCCGATCCGTAGCGGTGAGTGGAATTCGCAGCCGGAATTCCGTGCCACGGCCTACCCTCGATTCTACGTCTACGCTCCCATGATGCAACTGCATGATGCGGTAAGTCATTGCCAGGCCGATACCGCTGCCGCCGCTCTTGGTTGTGAAATACAGATCGAAGATCTTCTCCCGCATCTCATCG
>CAWJBE010000003.1:0-105320 GCA_963841095.1 uncultured Acidobacteriaceae bacterium | reverse complement strand
ATCAAGCAGGCGCTCCAAAAAGAGCTCGGGCTTGAGAACCCGATGGCGGTTCCGCGCGCTCGACAAGATCGTGATCAACATGGGTCTGGGCGAAGCCACGCAGAACACCAAGCTGCTGGATCCGCTGGTTGCCGACCTGACCTCAGATTGCCGGGCAGAAGCCGGTGACCACCAAGGCGAAGAAGTCGATTGCGGCCTTCAAGGTGCGGGCCGGCATGTCGATCGGCGCCATGGTCACGCTGCGCTCCGACAAGGCGTACGAGTTTCTTGACCGGCTGATTTCGACGGCTCTGCCGCGCGTGCGCGACTTCCGCGGCGTATCGACCAAGAGCTTTGACGGGCGCGGCAACTACACGCTCGGCCTGCGCGACCAGCTGATCTTTCCCGAAATCGACTACGCGAAGGTGGAGAAGCTGAAGGGCATGAACATCACCATCGTGACCACCGCGAGAGACGACAACTCAGGCGCGCGCGCTGCTGAAGCACTTTGGAATGCCGTTCCGGCAAGGGGCGTAAAAGCAGCCGGTAGCTCGTAGCCGGTAGCCAGTAGCTTCGCCTCCGGTGATTGGGCGGCGATTGCTGAACGAGATTAACTCCGCAACGCAAGACAGCGGAGAACGTAGAAGAGCTAGAAAGCTACAGGCTACAGGCTACAAGCTACTGGCTTCTAGCTGCAGTTCAAAAGGATTTTATGGCAACTACTGCAAAAAGAGTGAAGGACGCGCGGAAGCCGAAGTTCAGCAGCCGCAAGCATAATCGCTGCCAGCTGTGCGGGCGCCCGCGGGGTTTCCTGCGCAAGTTCGGTATTTGCCGTTTGTGTTTCCGGGCGCTCGCCCTCAAGGGCGAAATTCCCGGCGTCAACAAGTCGAGCTGGTAGAGAATCAGCTACTAACTTCTAGCCACTAGCTTCCGGCTCGTCGTGCTAAGTCGATGAGCAGGGATTCAGGAAGGTGGGCTAGAAGCTAGCAGCTAGAAGCTGTTTTTAACCATCCCCGCAGGTTCCCACCAGAAAACGGCGGGCGAACGGGGGATGAAGGAGAAGGAATGAGTCTGACAGATCCAGTAGCAGATTTTCTGGCGCGCATCCGGAACGCAATCCGGGCACGTCATCAGAAGCTGGATGTTCCCGCTTCGAAGTTGAAGGCCGAGATCGCCCGCATCCTCAAGGAGGAGGGCTACATCTCGAACTACAAGCTCCAGGAAGAGGACGGCAAGCTGCTGCTGCGCGTGTACTTGAAGTACGGCGGCACTGAAGCAGCCATCCGCGACCTGGCGCGCGTTTCGCGTCCCGGCTGCCGCGTATATGTGGGCCGCGACGAGATCAAGCGCGTCCAGGGTGGGCTGGGCATCTCCATTTTGACTACGCCCAAAGGCGTAATGACGGGCCGCCAGGCGCGCCGCGAAGGCGTAGGCGGCGAACTGCTTTGCGAAGTGTGGTAAAGACAGTTGTCAGTGATCAGTGGTCAGTTTTTCTTGCTGACTCTGACGGCTGAGGCGAGATGGAAAATTTTTGCTGATCACTGTCCACTGAACACTGATCACTGCTTTTCCGGCTGCAGTGGAACGAAGGCATGTTGAAACTGATCACTGAAAGCTGATCACTGACAACTGCTTTTTCGGGACTCGCAAGCCAAGAAGGACGTTTGAAATGTCGCGTATTGGAAAGAAACCGATCCCGCTGCCGGCGGGCGTGAAGTACAGGGTCGAAGGCAACACGGTACTTGTCGAAGGCCCCAAGGGTAAGGTTTCGGCGTTGATTGCGGAAGGCATCTCGCTGAAGACGTCCGACGGTCATCTGCAGGTTGAGCGCGCGAGCGACGACAAGGCTGCTCTTCATGGCCTCACTCGCGCACTGGTGCAGAACGCTGTGCAAGGCGTTACCAAGGGATGGACCAGGGAATTGGACATTGTAGGTATCGGCTACCGCGCCGAGTTGAAGGGCAAAGGCACGGTAGTATTCACGCTGGGCTACTCGCATCCCATCGAGTTTCCGCTTCCTGCGGGTGTGGAGGTGGCCATCGATCCCAAGCAGACGCACGTGATCGTCAGCGGCGTCGACCGGCAGAAGGTGGGCCAGGTGGCGGCCGATATGCGTTCGCTGCGCAAGCCGGATCCGTACAAGAATAAGGGCGTGCGCTACAGCGACGAGCGGCTCAAGAAGAAGGCTGGTAAGACGGGAGCAAAGTGACCGCGTTTGCAAGGCGTCTGAGCCTTGCGCGATCATCCTGAACGCAGTGAAGGATCAGAATCCGAACGGAGTCGCATGGCGGTTCCGCTGATAGGTGAGAGAAGACATGATTACGCAGAACAAGAGAAATGGAATTCGGCAGCGCATTCACGCGCGCATCCGCGCAAAGCTCGCCGGAACGGCGGAGCGGCCGCGGCTCAACGTCTACCGTTCGCTCAATCACATCTACGTGCAAGTTGTCGACGACCAGAAGGGCGAGACGCTGGTCTCGGCTTCGTCACTCGGCCTCAAGCTGAAAAGCGGCGGCAACGTGGCGGCAGCAAAAGAAATTGGCAAAGCTGTGGCAGAAAAAGCTGTGGCCAAGGGCATTAAGCAGGTGGTCTTCGATCGTGGAGGCTACTTGTATCACGGCCGCGTAAAGGCGCTGGCCGACGCTGCGCGCGAAGCGGGGTTGGAATTCTAAAGTCAGCTATTAGCTTTTAGCCATTAGCTATTAGCTTCATCGTGCGAAGTTGATGGCGTTCAATTCGGCAAGGAAAAGCTAAGAGCTAACAGCTAAAGGCTCAGAGAAGAGACAAAGGCAATGACGATGTTGACAAAGAAACTCGATGCCAACCAATACAACCTGAAAGATCAGGTGGTGGCCATCAATCGCGTCACCAAGGTGGTAAAGGGCGGTAAGAATATGTCGTTTGCCGCACTGGTCGTGGTGGGCGACGCTGCCTCCGGTGTAGTTGGCTACGGCTCCGGCAAGGCCAAGGAGGTTCCCCAGGCAATTCGCAAGGGAATCGAGTCGGCCAAGAAGAACCTCTTCAAGGTGAACCTGACCGAGACGACAATTCCGCACCAGGTCCTTGGCCGGTACGGCTCGGGCCAGGTGTTGCTTAAGCCGGCGCCTGAAGGCACGGGCGTGATCGCCGGCGGTGCGGTGCGCGCGGTCATGACGTCTGTTGGCGTGCAGAATGTCCTGACCAAAAGCCTCGGCTCGCCCAATCCGCACAATGTCATCAAAGCCACGTTCGACGCTCTGACGCAGTTGCGCGATAGGGCCGAAGTGGCCACCATGCGCGGCAAGACCGTGGAGGAGATGTAAGCCATGGCGGCGACGAAGAAGATTCGCATTCAGTACTACCGCTCCAAGAACTCCACGCCTTTCAAGCACAAGGCCGTGGTCAAGGGGCTGGGCTTTACGCGGCTCAATCAGATTGTCGAGCGCGAGGACACCGAGTCGGTGCGGGGAATGGTGAAGGCTGTTCCGCACCTGGTGAGGATTTTGGAGAACTAGCTCGTAGCCAGTAGCCTTTGGCTTTCTGCAGTGAGCTACCGGCTATAAGCTACGGACTGTTACAACGCGAGTCGGCAGGACCTAATCCTGCCGGCGTTATAGCGAGGAGAATATGGCAAAGAATCTTTCGAATTTGCGCGCGCCGCGGAAGGCCAATGTCGGGCGCAAGCGTGTAGGCCGGGGTATGGGATCCGGCATGGGCAAAACCTCGACTCGCGGCCACAAGGGCCAGCGTTCACGCTCGGGTTCCCACATGATGCGCGGTTTTGAGGGCGGCCAGATGCCGCTGCACCGCCGGCTGCCAAAGCGAGGCTTCACCAACATCTTCCGTACCGAATATACGATCGTGAATCTCGATCGTATTGCGGCTCTTGGTATTGCCGAGATAGGTTTGGATGACTACCTCAAGCTCGGTCTCGCGTCGAGCAAGAAGGCGCTGATCAAGATTCTGGGCTCGGGTGAGCTCAGCAAAGCCATCACGATTCACGCCCACAAGTTTTCCAAATCGGCGGCAGAAAAGATCCAGAAGGCAGGCGGCAAGGCCCTTGTCGTCGGCGGCGAGCCGGCTCCGGCGGCAGCGTAGGAGTTCTGTTTTCTAGCATTTGTCGTCTACTCGGGCGTAGCGGTTTTGGGAGTCCGGTTGGCTCTTTCGCCGCTTTACACGTGATGTAACTCACGGCCCACCTGCCGTAGATTTCAGTAGGCTGGTGGAACTGAGGGACGCCGTAAGATAGGTACATTGCACGATTCGACTGGCGCCCTGGGCGCCTGAGGCGGATAAGCCGATATGTTGGAGAAATTTCTCAATATCTTCCGGATTCCCGACCTGCGCAAGCGGGTGCTCTTCACCTTGGGCATACTGGCCGTGTACCGCCTCGGCGCGTGGATTCCTACGCCGGGCGTGAATTACCACCAGTTGGAACTGCTCTTCAACTCGCAGGGCGGGTCGGCTCTCGGCCTCATGGACCTGTTCAGCGGCGGCACGCTGCGCCGCATGACCATCTTCGCGCTGGGCATCATGCCCTACATCACCGCGTCGATCATCTTCCAGCTCCTCACCGTCGTGTATGAGCCGCTGGCGCGCATCCAGAAAGAAGGCGAGCTGGGTCGGCGCAAGATCACGCAGTGGACCCGCTACGTTACGGTTGTTCTCGGTGCGCTGCAGTCCCTCGGCATCGCTGCCATTCTCACCAAGCAGGGCCTGGTGCTTCATCCTGGTCCCGGCTTCATCCTCTTGACCGTTTTGACCCTCACTACCGGCACCGCATTCATCATGTGGCTCGGCGAGCAGATCACCGACCGCGGCATCGGCAACGGCATGAGCCTCCTTATCTTCGCCGGCATCGTGGCCGGGCTGCCGCGCGGCATCGGCGATCTGGTCCAGAAGGTCCAGACCGACGCCTGGGGACCGATGACCTTCCTGGTGGTCCTTTTGCTCGTCGCAGGCATGGCCGCTGTCGTGGCATTCATCGTTTTTGTCGAGCGCGCCGAACGGCGCATCCCCATTCAGAGCGCGCGGCGCATCGTGGGCCGGCGCATGATGGGTGGCAGCTCCAGCCATCTGCCTTTGAAGGTAAACTCCGGCGGCGTGATGCCGATCATCTTCGCCAGCTCCATCTTGTCGGCGCCGCTGCTCTTCGGCCAGGTGGAGTGGGTGCAAAACAGCCGTATTCTGCAGCCCATCCTGCAGGCGCTCTCACCCGGATATCCGTGGTACGAACTGCTGAACGTCCTGTTCATCATTTTCTTTGCATATTTCTACGTCTCAATCGTGATGCGGCCTGATGATATTGCCGACAACTTCCGCAAATCGGGCTCATTCATTCCCGGCATCCGGCCCGGCAAGCGGACCTCCGACTTTATCAACGACATTCTCACGCGCATCACGCTCGTTGGCGCACTTTACCTCATCCTGGTGCAAATGGTGCCTACCTTCCTCATCTCGGGCATCCGGTTCGACAAGATTTGGCTTATCGGGAGGTTCTTTGAGAATCTGCCTAACTGGGCGATTCACGGCATGAATGTGAACTTCTACTTTGGCGGCACCTCACTGCTTATCGTCGTAGGTGTGGCCATGGATACGGTCAACCAGATCGAATCGCAGCTGATCATGCGTCACTATGACGGCTTTTCCCCGCGCTCCGGTCGCATTCGCGGAAGGAAAACCTGGTAATGTCTTCATCTGCATCATCTGGTACTTCAGTGGAAAATGGCCGGGATACGGAATCAGCCACCGTTCCCGGCCCGATTCTTTTGATGGGGGCGCCGGGCGTGGGCAAGGGAACCCAGGCCAAGGAGCTGGTCAAGATTTGGGGTATTCCGCAAATCTCCACCGGCGACCTGTTGCGCGCCAATGTCACCCAGGGCACGCCCCTTGGAAAAGTGGCCAAAGAGATCATGGGCCGGGGAGAACTGGTTCCGGATTCCCTGGTCAACGAGATGGTGGCCATCCGGCTGATGGAGCCCGACACCGCACGGGGCTACATTCTCGATGGCTTCCCGCGCACGCTGGGGCAGGCCACCTGGCTCGACGGCAGGCTCGCGTCGCAAATCGAGTCTTTGCCGGTAGTTGCAGTCAGCATTCAAGTGAACTATAATCAGTTATTGCGCCGCATTACCGGGCGCCGGATTTGTCCTGTCTGCCAGACCATCTACAACGTCTATATGAATCCGCCCAAGCGGGATGGATTCTGCGATATAGAAGGCGCTGCGCTGGTCCAGCGAGCCGATGACACGGAAGAGGTTTTCAAGGAGCGCATGCGCGCTTACACGGCCCTTACCGCGCCTGTCGTCGAGCACTACCGGGCAATGGGACGATTTGCGGAAGTGGATGGAGACCGGCCGATTGCTGCAATCGCGGCCGGGATTGTTGCCGCCGTTGAGCGGTTACGCCAGCGAGCGTAGCCGAGCGGCGGGTTTGTGTGTTGTGCAAGGCAGTTGTCGGTGATCAGTGGTCATAGAACAGCGGGCGAGCGTCAGAGCGACGGAACCGGCTGTTCAGCAACACTACAACGACGACTTGACGATCGGAAAATTGGAATCGGTTCAAGCCGCCGCTATGGCACGATCGAACTGGCTACTGACCACTGATCACAGAAGGCTGATTGATGGCTGTTGTACTCAAATCGACGCAGGAGATCGAAAAGATGCGCCACGCGGGACAGGTTGTCCGCGAGGTGCTGGAACTTGTGCGCAGCATGGTCAAGCCGGGCGCCACAACCTTCGATCTTGAGAAAGCCGCTGAGACGCGCCTGTCTGAATTGGGCGTGAAGGCGGCCTTCAAGGGTTACCACGGCTATCCCTGCGTCCTGTGTACCTCAGTCAACAGCGAGGTGGTGCACGGCATTCCGTCTCCAAAACGAGTCCTCAAGGAAGGGGACATTGTTTCGGTCGACTTCGGGGTGGTGATCGACGGCTATTACGGGGATGCTGCAATTACGGTTCCGGTGGGCGCGATTGACGCAAACGCCGCGCGGTTGCTCAAGGCCACTGAAGAATCGCTCAAGGCGGGCATTGCAGCGGTACGGCCGGGAGCGACCCTGGGCGACGTGGGCGCTGCGGTGCAGGGCGTGGTCGAGGGCCAGGGGTTTTCGGTGGTGCGGGATTTTGTGGGCCATGGAATTGGGGTCCACATGCACGAAGATCCGCAAGTGCCGAACTTTGGCGAAGCGGGTCAGGGCATGAAGCTGAAGGTCGGAATGGTGATTGCCATTGAGCCGATGGTGAATGCCGGCAAGCCCGACGTAAAGGTATTGGACGATGGCTGGACGGCCGTAGCCAGCGATGGAAGCATGAGCGCTCATTTTGAACATACGGTTGCGGTAACTGCGACCGGAGCGAGAATTCTGACCGAGTAGAAATACTCAGGTCCAAAACGCAACGGCGCGTGAGCGCCAGAAGTGGACATCGATTGTCGAAGGAAGATGCGATTGAGGTAATGGCAACCGTCGTTGAGACGTTGCCCAACGCCATGTTTAAGGTCAAGCTCGAGACGAATCATGAGGTGCTGGCACATGTCTCGGGAAGGATGCGTAAGAATTTCATCCGCATTTTGCCAGGCGACCGCGTAGCCGTGGAACTGAGTCCATACGACTTGAATCGCGGGCGGATTGTGTACCGGTACAAATGATTTTGAAAATCCGCGCGGCCGGTTTCATGCGCGGAGAAGGGCAGCAGCAATGAAGGTTCGGGCATCGGTAAAGAAGATTTGCGTCAAGTGCAAGGTCATTACGCGCCGCGGAGTGGTGCGGGTGATCTGCGAAAACGCAAAGCACAAGCAGCGTCAGGGATAGTTTGCCCTGGCAAGATAGGGAGACTTCCAAGCGAGGGACAAAGGGTCATAGGGACCAGGAACCGGTTGAAAGCAGCACATTGCAACACAAATCAACTGACAACTGACCGCTGATCACTTTCCACTGGCAAGAGGCTAGTTAGCTTGATTCAAGGCTTGCGATGAACCTCTGGAAGCGCTCCGCATAACCCGTGCGAACCGGTTGAGGCCGGGGGCACATAACCTAAAGCAGCAAAGGAATCCAAATGGCACGTATTGCTGGCGTCGATCTGCCCCGCAACAAGCAGGCAAGGATCGCGCTTACGTACATCTTCGGGATCGGCCAACCCCGCGCCCGCAAGATTCTGGATAAGGCGAATGTTGACGCCTTCAAGAAGATCCAGGATCTGGGCGAGGAAGAGGTCAACCGCATCCGCCAGGTGATTGAAGACGAAGGTGACGTCGAGGGCGACCTCCGTAAGGACGTCTCGATGCACATCAAGCGCCTGATTGACATTCAGAGCTATCGCGGCACTCGTCACCGGAAGTCCCTTCCGGTGCGCGGCCAGCGCACCCACACCAACGCCCGCACTCGCAAGGGCCCGCGTAAGGGCACGATTGCCGGCAAGAAGAAAGCGACGGCGAAGACCTAATGGCGAAACCAGAGCAGAAGGGCGAAACCGCCAAGAAGGGCAAGACCAAAAAGTTCAAGAAGCGCGAGCGCAAGAATGTGCCGTTTGGTGTTGCTCACATTCAGGCCTCGTTCAACAACACCATCGTCACCATCACCGATCCAATGGGCAACACCCTGAGCTGGAAGAGTTCAGGTTCATTGGGATTTCGTGGATCGCGCAAGGGAACTCCCTTCGCGGCGCAGCAGGCGGCGTCGAATGCCGCAGGCATGGCCCGCGATCACGGCGTTCGCTCGGTAGATGTTCGGGTTGCGGGTCCAGGTTCGGGCCGCGAGTCGGCCATCCGCGCCCTGGCTGCTGCGGGAATTGAAGTCAAGTCCATCCGCGACGTCACGCCGGTGCCGCATAACGGCTGCCGTCCGCCTAAGCGGCGCAGAGTATAAGAAGCAGCTATTAGCTCTTGGCTTTTAGCCATTAGCTCGATCGTGCAGGGTTGGCCTGGTTTTGATTGAGCGGGATTTAGCTGGAAGCTGGAACTGGCAGCGAGAACTAAACAGGGCCGGGACGAAGTCCGCTGAGGCGGACGTAAACCGGCCGTCATCCGAAGTCAGGAGAAGAAATGGCACGTTATACAGGAGCAGTTTGCCGCCTTTGCCGTCGTGAAGGCACCAAGTTATTTTTGAAGGGCACCAAGTGCACTTCCGACCGTTGCCCGCTCGAGAAGCGCAACTTTCCTCCCGGACAGCACGGCAAAGACCGCAAGGCGAAGATCGTTGGCTACGGCCTGCAGTTGCACGAGAAGCAGAAGGCCAAGCGCATGTACTTCGCGCTCGAGGGTCAATTCCGCGAATACTACGAGAAAGCCAACCGCGCACCGGGCGTGACGGGTGAATTGCTTATCCAGCAACTGGAACGCCGCCTTGACAACGTGGCTTTCCGCCTTGGCTTTGCCATCTCGCGCCGTCAGGCTCGTCAGGTCGTCCGTCACGGACATGTCACAGTCAACGGCCGCAAGGTCAACATTCCTTCGTTCCAGGTCAACGTTGGCGACGAGATCGCCATTCGCGACAGCGCCAAGAAACTGATCATCGTGGAGCAGGCCACGCAGTATGCTGCGCAAAATCCCGTTCCCGCCTGGCTTGAAGCAAACTTTGAAAACATGTCTGGGCGCATTTTGCATCTGCCCAGGCGCACAGATGTTAACCTGCCGATTAACGAACAGTTGATCGTCGAGCTGTACTCGAAGTAACAGCCAGTTGCTCGTTGCCGGCAGCCTATAGCTCGCGATTTCAGCTATTGGCCACAGGCTTCGGGCTGCAGGCTGCACCTCAAACTAAGGAGAACTTGCGCGGCCGCCGCAAAATGCATCGCGACGTACATGCCGCGCGGGAAAAGAGACATATATGTTGTGGAGAGGATTCCAGAAACCGAAGCGCCTTGCGGTCGATGCCGAGACGCTTACTGACACTTACGGCAAGTTCAGCGCACAGCCCTTCGAACGCGGCTTTGGCACCACTATCGGCAATGCCTTGCGGCGCACGCTGCTCAGCTCGATCGAGGGAGCGGCCGTTACTGCGGTTCGCATTGAGGGTGTGCTGCACGAGTTCCAGTCCATCACCGGCGTCGTCGAAGATGCCACCGACATTCTTCTCAACCTCAAGCAGGTTCCTTTTAAGCTCGCGGGCGAAGGTCCCAAGGCGCTCTATTTGCGTGCCGACCAGCCAGGCGTGGTCACCAGCGGCATGATCGAAGCCGATAGCGATGTCGAGATTCTCGACAAGAATGTCTATCTCGCCACACTCTCTGAGGGTGGCAAGCTCGATATGGAAATGCGCCTCAAGCGCGGCCGCGGTTATATCTCTGCCGACAAGAACTTCGACGCCGACCTCGGCCTCGGCTTCATTCCCGTGGATTCGGTCCACTCGCCGGTACGCCGCGTAAACTACGTCGTCGATGCCGCCCGCCTGGGACAGATTACCGACTACGACAAGCTCACGCTGGAAGTGTGGACTAACGGCGCCGTGCTGCCTGCCGATGCTGTGGGCCTGGCCGCCAAGCTGCTCAAGGACCACATGAACATCTTCATCAACTTCGAGGAGGAAATCGAAGCCGAGGCGCGCGGCGAAGAAGGCCGCATTCTTCTGCGCAACGATAACCTCAACCGGAGCGTTGAAGAGTTGGAGCTTTCAGTCCGCAGCTACAACTGCCTTAAGAACGCGAACATTCAAACTATCGGCGAGCTCGTGCAGAAGACTGAAGCTGAAATGCTGAAGACCAAGAACTTTGGCCGCAAGAGCCTGAACGAGATCAAGGAAATCCTCGCGCAGATGGGTCTCTCGCTCGGTATGAAGATCGACGAGCAGGGTAACGCTGTGCCCGGCCCCACCAGCATTCCGCCGCAAACGGCGCTGGCCGCAAGTTATGGCCGCTTTGACGAGGAAGACGAACCGCTCGATTCAGTGGACTTGCAGTTGCCCACTGAGACCGAGAATTTCTAAATACCGTAACTCGTGTTTCGTGGCTCGTGATTCGTAAGAGCCGACGATCGAAGGCCTGATCACGAACCGCGATTCACGAAACACGATTCACGAACTACGAAGAGAGATTTCATCATGCGCCATCGCAACTCAACATTTAAGCTCGGACGCAACACCAGCCATCGCCGCGCGCTCCTGCGCAATCTGACCACATCCGTCATCGAAGAAGACCGCGTCGAGACCACCGTGGCGAAGGCCAAGGCTGTCCGTCCGCACGTAGAAAAAATGATCACCCTTGGGAAAAAAGGCGACCTGCATTCCCGGCGGCAGGCGCTTAGTTTCCTTCAAACTGACGAAGCCGTCAAGCGGTTGTTCGATGTCGTGGCGCCACGCTACGGCGACCGCAATGGGGGCTATCTCAGGATCGTTCGCACCGGCTTTCAACAGGGCGATGGCGCCGAGAAGGCGTTCATCGAACTGCTTGGTGCCGAAAAGCAGCTCGAAGTGAAGCGCCAGAAGCGCGCTGATCTCAAGGCCAAAAAGCGCGCCGAACTCGAAAAGCAGCTTGAAGAGCAGAAAAAGGAAGGCGAGAAAGAATCCGAAGGCGGCGAACAGGCCGCATAATCAGGCCTCTTTCCCGGGGAACCTTTACTCCGCTCTGAAGTTTGTGCGGGCATATCTCGAATTGAGGTGTGTCCGCATTTCTGTTTTCAGTCGGCTGCGGTTACGTCGCCGTCTCGCCTACTTCTTTCCTTCCGGCGCGAACCACGTCACCTGGAAAGTGGCCGTCGTATCGCTCTGCAGGCCCGGTTCATAGATCGGGGCCTTCCACCGCTCGAACTGCAGCCAGCCGCGCAGTTCAAAATCCTTCCGCACGCGCTTCACAACCTGTACGTCAAAATCATTCTGTGTGGTGCCGCCAGGAATGAACGCACTTGCGGCCTTAGCATGCCTGTATTGGAACTGCACTTCCTCCTGCGGAGAAAGGTGATAAGTAAGCCACGCCTGCCCACCCTTGCCCTGTCGCCCAATCCAGTCGCCCACCAGGAAACCCTTGTTTGTAGGCCCCTGCCGCTGAACGTTCTCCCAATAGAGGAACTGGCCGCTCTGCACCGACGCATTCGGTGCATCCGTGCTTGCTCCCTCCAATCGCAGGTCGAGATGCGCGACGCCGGGAAAGCGCGCAAGATAGATCCCGGGACGTAAGCCCGAACGCCGCGGAGCGCTAACTGGGCTTACATCGTCATGCACGAGCGAGTCAGTATAGAGCGTCACCCAGTGACTCAGGAAGGGAAGCCGGTAACTAAAATCGAACGTGCCGAAGCGTGCGCCTGGGTCGTCTCGCGAATTTTTTTCGGCGACCGAAACGTTCTGCAAGCTGAAGAAACTGTGCAGAAACGAATGGATTGTAATCGGCGCGTGTCCCTGGCCGCCCCAGATCGTCAGACGATCGAAGCCAAACTCCAGATCGCGTGTAGGCTTGAAGCTGATCTTCTCCATGTGGACCCAGGGATCGTTGGGATAGGTATGCCCCTTCAGGCTGCCCACGAAAAAGTCGTAGCGAAAAGGCCCAGTCAGCTTTGAGAGTCCGGGAATACGGAATGGCTCAATCCTGTTGATCTCGAAATCGTAGATATTTTCGGCATTGTTGCCCCACAGCATAGATGCGCCCTTGTCCGGGCCGAGCCAGTGATCATTCTTGCCGAATGAAACTTCATGCCCCAAAAGATGATAGGAAAGCGTGGCCTCCATCACCCGAACATTGTTTGTCACTGCAATCGGGCCTTCGGGGATCGTGTCCTGTATGGGGTTGGAATTGAATGGGATGAGGTCGATCGTGTTGGAAAGATAGGCCGCGAGTGTGGCAGAATAACCGGCCGCAGAAGGCGCGTGCTGTGTTTCGCCGCGAAAGTAGAGCGAGAACCTTCCTGCCTCGGCGCGTGAGCTGAGACCCGTGTAGTTGTTGAATCCGCCTTCATACGGTCGCCCATAGTCGTTTACGATCGTCTGGCCCAGGTGAAAGCTGTCGCGCAGGGGCGTTCCACTGATCCCGCGCATCTGGGTGTAAATGCTCTCTAGCTCGACCCGCGGGGACGCCCCATTAACGCCCCAATCGATATCGGGCTTGAATTCTCGCACAAGGGCCGCATAAATCGTGCGTGCCTCTTCGTTGTTCCTGTCGGACTCGATGCGGTCTGCGCTCCGCTCAAGCATGTGCGCGATGCTCGCACGGGTCCATGGGCGCAGCCCAAGAAATGCCGTGTCAACGTATCCGAGCGCGTGCAGGCGGTCGAGGGCCGGATAGATCCAGTAGTCCATCGGCACATATACGGAGCCCTGCGTATCCGTCTCAGCCATTGACGGATCCAGTTGCATATTGGCGGAAGCGGGAGCGGCATTTTGCCCACGGGCGTCGCAAAAGGCTGTCGACCAGAACAGGAAGGCAGCGAGGAGCAACACACGATTTTTCACCTGCACCTCGGCTTCTGGCAGTTGCAGACTTCCGAATCCAGCCTGAGAAAATCAGCTCCGAAAGCTTCAGTCTCGACGAACGCACAAACTCATGTCAACATGCTGATGCGCACCAACACGGTTCATGCGAAGCACGAATTTCGATCGCGGGATCAAAGAACAGGCAATTCAGCGACCACCGACCCATCCAGTGAATCCAAGGGAGCCTTTGCAATTTCAATGGCTGACCAGTTTCTGCGGCCAGGTACCGCTTGTTGGCGCCAAAAGTATTCTGTCCGCAGCCCTGCCCGCAATTGGCCGGCGAGAATACCGATCGGCGGAGATGAACGACCATCGGTCAAGATCAAGCCGTACTACAAAACTGCCTCTGCTTGGGCCGCACGCGCCGCGAGATATGTCTGCAGGCCTTCTCGCCAATCGGTAAAGACGTTCAATCCAGCAGCCTTCAATGCCCGATTCTCCAGCACGGAGTACTTCGGTCTTTGAACCTTTGCCGGAAACTCGCCAGGATCAGCTTTCTGCAGGTTCACATGTATGTCACACGCGCGGAAAATTTCTTGCGCGAATTCATACCATGAACAACTCCCTTCTGCAGTCGCATGGTAACGTCCGTACGCATCAGATCTGCTGAGCGCCACGAGCTGTTCAGCGATTTTGAACGTCGGAGTCGGCGTGACGAATTCATCGTCCACAACGCGCAGGCGGTCACGTTCCCTCGAAAGCTTGAGCATCAATTCGACGAAATTCAGGCCGCCCTTTGCCCTGCAGGGCCGAAGGCCGTAAATCGCAGAAACGCGAATGACAAAGTGCTTTTCGGCAGCGGCGGCTGTGAAATGCTCACCAGCGAGCTTAGTGATACCGTAGGCGTTTAAAGGCTCAGCCACATCCGTCTCCAGATACGGAGAGTTCTTTTTCCCATCGAATACGTAATCTGTACTCACGTATGCGACTTTCGCCCCGGCTTTGTTTGCCCACATCGCTACGTTCTTTGCCCCAACTGCATTTACCGAGAAAGCGGTGAAGGCGTCCGCTTCGCACTTTTCCACATGATGCATTGCGGCAGTGTTCACGATAAATTCAGGCGCTTGCGCTGAAAGCGCAGATTCCACCGAGTCGGATGAACTTAGCTCAACATCTGCATGAGTAAATTCCAGAACGGTATCACCGTTACGATGAAACGCAGCGCAGACATCGGAGCCGAGCTGTCCGTTGGCGCCAAATACTGCGACTCTCATCGCGATGCCGCCACAGAGTGAGAGTCCGCTTTGATACTCAGCTCTTCAAGCTGCTTGAAAACGCGGATGTTGTAATACGAAGGGTTGTCAAAGTCGCCGCATTTGTCGAGGTTCGTGATGAGTTGGTGCACGATGGATTTGACTGTTTGATGAGGGTGAAAACTAAGGATGGTCTTGGCGCGCTCGATAGACACTTTGTAGTTGCGCATATCCTTGATGTGCTTGATTTCAAGCGAAATCTTCTTTCCCATTTCTTCATCCAGAGCGAGCTTTACTAAATCGGCAACTTCGCCAACAGTATGATTCCCCGAGGCAATGTTGAAGATGCCACTTACCGACTCATTGGCTTCGATGGCACGCGTGTACGCCATGGTTGCGTCTTCGATGCTCAGGAAAGGCCGCCAGATCGCGGGATTCGTCACGCGAATCACGCCTTCCTGCATCGCCGTCTTGAACATTGTGTTCACCAGAAGATCAAAGCGCATGCGTGGGCTGTAGCCAGAAACGGTCCCCTTGCGCAAAGAGATGACAGAGAATTCCGAATCAACCATCTGCATGACCGCGCGTTCGCCCTGCAGTTTGGAAATGCCGTACGGATAAGACGAACTGACTGGGCTGTCTTCGTCGAACAGCTGGTTTTCGGTGTATCCGTAGACAGAGCAGGAACTCGCGTAGATATACCGCCTTACCTTTGCTCTCTTTGCAATGTAGGCGAGATAGGCGGGCGCAGCAGCATTCGAGACGAAGTTCTTGGCGGGCGAAAAGTCGGCCATTGGGTCGTTCGAAAGCCCGGCAAGAAAAATTACCTGGTCGTATCCATCGAGATCAGAGACCTCGAGGTGGAAGAGATCTTTTTCAACGATCCCGACTTCGCCCGGCAGGCGGTTCCCAAACCAGAAGAGGTCAACAACGTCTACGTTATAGCCGCGTCCCAAAAGCTGTGGTATCAGAGCCGAGCCGACATATCCGGCGCCGCCGGCAATCAGAATGCGCATAATGCTTCACTCCTGGCAAAAAACTACTTGGGCCTGTAAACAATGCTATCGGAAAGTGGCGAAGCCAGCCATTGCTTCAAGGACTGAGCTTTGGCATCTTTCGCGGAAACCTGTACGTCTTCAATCGGCCACTGGATGCCGATCTCAGGATCCTTGTAATAAATCACGGATTCCGCCCCGGAATTGTAGATGCCAGTGCATTTGTACTGAACCTCACATTCGTCCGTCAACGAGCAAAAGCCCCGGGCGAAACCGTATGGAGCGTACACCTGCTTTTTGTTGTCTGCCGTAACCTCGAGGCCAAACCACTGGCCAAGAGTCAGGGACCCCTTGCGAATGTCGACCGCAACGAGAAATGCCGCACCATGAGTGACGCGCATGAGCTTGCTCATGGGCGGCTCCCACTGGAAATGCAAGCCTCGCAGAACGCCTTTTGCAGAGCGAGAGTGATTGTCCTGAACCCAGTTCGTTGGCAATCCCAAATCGCGGAAGTTATCTTCGCGATACGTCTCCATAAAAAAGCCGCGGTCGTCGCCCAGAACAAGTGGCTTGACTACCACCACGTCGCCATTGATATGTGAACTTTCAAACTGTAAGGGCATTAGTGCGCTCCCGGCCGGCAAAATACGAACAATGATGACTCAATCCCTTCCCTCTGCATCAGCCGCCAATGTTTCACCCACCATTATACCGGTGCGAAGGGGTCCAGCTTCGCTTGAGCAGTTGAGCGAGACCCATCTGCGTCCGGGGCCTCAGGTCAAGGAAGGGAGGGTGGCGTCGACGTAGCCGAGATTATGCCGAAAGCGCAGAAGCACCTCTTGCGCCGTGTCGAACGGCCATTTTTTGCATTTCCGGATTGGGTTAAATCGATTTCGGTAAGGCTTAGGTCTTCAATACTTCGTCATAGACCTTCATCGTTCTCAAGCACATCAGGTGAGTAGTGAATTCAGCGTTGACCCTGGCCCGGGCAGCCTCGCCGTACTGGCGCCGGAGATCTTTCTGGTCCAGAAGCAGCCGCACGGCCTCGGCGAGCGCTCTTACATCTCCAGGTGGCACGGTAATACCGGTTTCACCGTCGAGTGAAATATCCTCAACGCCTGAGTTGATCCTCGTGTTAATGACAGGAATCCCCGCGGCCATTGCCTCTAACTGAACAATGCCAAACGCTTCGGCGCGAGTGACTGAGGGAAGCACGAAAATCGATGCAGCGGAAAAGTACGGCCTGACGTCGTCGACATGTCCCTGGACGATGACCTTTGCTTCCACTCCTTCACTTGCCGCAAGTTTCGTTAAGGTATCATGCAGAGGGCCGGCTCCGATAATCATTAGCTTCGCATCAACTAGCTTCATCGCGCGGATAAGAACGTCAAAGCCCTTGTAGGGAACGAGCCTGCCGACCGCGAGAATGAATCGGTCGCCAAACTGACGGCGCAGGCTGCTGGTCACCAAAGGGTCCGCAGACGCAGCTTGCTGAACGTCAATGCCCAAGGGAACAATTCGGCACTTCTCACGATACGGCAAAAGCTCGGGCGAGGAGTCGCAATAGCGAGACGTTGTTGCAATAATGCGACTTGCACGCTCCATCAAGCGAGTAACAATCGGATCGGCCAGACGGCGCAGTAACTTTCGCCCGATAATATCCGCATGATGCGTAACCACAAGCTTCCCATTATGCCCGCTCAGCAGAAACGCCAGCGCCGCGCCGGGATTAGGCATCTGAATATGAACAATATCCGCAGGACGACGCCGTATCGATGAAGCCAATCCGGGGCAGACAGGCATCGAAGCAATTGCCCCAAACGATCCCACCCTCGTGATCTCCGCTCCATCCAGTGCCTCGATCTTAGTATGCCGCTTATCATTAGCGACGACCGCCGACACACTAATTGCTGCAGATTGCTCGCGTATCAACTGCTGCAGGTATGTCTCCATGCCGCCCATGTGCGGCGGATAATACTTGCCCAAATGCAGTACAGTCGCCTTCGAGGTCATTCCGGGAGCTCTGAGATTGGCTGTTACATTCAACCTTTCCCACTCAACCCAAAGGCTAGCCATTTCGCTCGAGGAGCTTTGCATAGACCTGCAGATGGCTGCGCGCAATGTGATCCCAGTGGAAAGATTCAGAATACATCATACTGGCCGCCGAGGCCCTTTCCCACGCAACGCGGTCACCAAGGAGGGTCCGGATTTTTGTCAAAGCTTCTCGACCGTCCGAGGCAATGGTGAGCGCCCCGCGGAGCGTATCAGAGGTTTGTTCGCCTTCAGTTGAAACGCAGACTACCCCGGACGAAAGAGCAGCTTTCAGGGTTCCGCGGCGTTCAGAAGCGCCATCAGGAAAGGGTAAGTAAGCGACGGATGCCCTGGAGAGCAATTCCGCAACCTCATGGTCCGATTTTCCCAAAGTCCACGTCACGGGTAATCCCTGCGCCTTTTCTATCAAACTGTCCGCATAGTCTCGAAACATGGAGGGTACCTGTCCAATCAACCGGATCTTGAAACCGGCCTTCTCCTGCTCCAGGTAGGCGGCGAATTGGAGTACCTGTTCAATGCCTTTGCGTGGGGCGATCAGGCCGAAATAGATCACTTCATTAAAATTCCGCGGCCTTCTTGTTTGTACCGGAATGATGTTTGTTCCAATCGGAATCGCAACGCTCTTGTTGGCGATCCAGGGAAAGAATCGCATGACGTTGGCTAACTCGTATTCCGAAGTAAAGACCATCTGGCGCGCGGAGAAAAGAAATGGCAAGCAGGCGATTCGCCGCAGCAGCTTGACATGCGAGAATTCGTGGAGAGTTACGACTGCCGGTACCTTTACGCTTAGGATTTGCGGAACAAGAGAGTGTCCGTAGCCGACGCCTGGGTACTGGATATGAACGATGTCATATTGTGGGTCAGATGCGGACTCGACGATCCTGGCAACAGATCTCATATTCCACAGTGTCGGGAGAGGCATCACCCTGAGCCCTATGCGGACCAAAGATTCAGACAGCCGAGCTGTATAGTCACCAATACCGCATACTTCAGGCGGGTATGTTCCGCAGATCATCAGTACGTTCATTCCGGCGTCACCCGGGCATCGTGAAGTACATCTCCGGACTTAATGTCTGTCGTTCGGTATTCTTTGGTGCTTGCCGCGATAGCCATCCCAAAAACCACCCATAGATATCCGAAAACAAAGGGAAATTCCGAGATTATGCTCGCAAAAATGAGCAGAACTCCAGCAAGAAGCCACGAGGCTCTTGATAAGGTGGTCGCACTTAGGCTCTTATCAATTGCGAGAAACAGTGGGCGCGCAATGCCCGCCATGGCTAAAGTGAAGGCAAGTAAGCCGAGAATCCCTGAACTCGCCAGAATCATGACCACAACGTCGTGCGAAGTTACGCTACCCCAGCCCACTCCGAGGACAGGGTAAGCCTTAAAGTACTCCCATCCCAATGAAATTGACTTGAGACGTTCGAGTGCTGAGTACGACTCAGACTTGGCGAAAAGGGCAGCCGTCAGTAGCTCACGGATCGCAGGAGAAGCAAGGTAGAGAGATACGACACTGAAGCCGATGGCGAAGTAGGCGAGCATTGTGTAAGAGAACACTTTCCCGATTTTAATTCCAAGGCGCAGGATTATTGGTAACGCAAGAATTGGGGATACGATAAGGGTCGCATAGGCTACGGATGAAGTGGTTAGAAACAGGATTACGAGCAGGAGAGCTAAACCGATCCGGTCTGTTCGTCTTGAAAATACATGCCCCTTCCCAAGCAGCGCGGGCATTGTCAGCGGTATTACTGTAAATAGATACTGCGAAAGGATAGAGGGTTCGACAGCAACAGAGGAAACCCGTGTTATGTTTCCTTCAAGATGGCCGAGATAACCCAACGCACCTGGAGAGGCGCTGTTCCTGAAAAGAAGTGTCGGCGACGGAAAGTGGAGGATATGGGCTAGGAACTCCAATGTGCCCAACGTACATGTCACCATGCCCGCGGCCAACCAGATCTTCTCGGTTGAAATGGCCGTTTTCTCATCCAGATTCATTCGCCCGATGGACAAAGCAATGAGAGTGCCAAATACAACATACAAGAGTGACGTTACATTCTTTGCGTGAAAGACAAGTGGCGTGGTTGAAAAATCAAGTAGATCAGGCGAAACGATCAGAAGCCTTCCCTGGATGTAAAGAGGCATTACAAGAGAGGCCGTGAGGATCAGGACAAATCCGGCCAGAAGTGCGCTGCGTTTGACAATGGATACGGCCACGCGCGTATCCGGGACTAGCAGCCAGCGGACCGTCTCGCCCAGCAGCCAGAGCACCCCGAAATACATCCATGCCTGAACAGACGACGCGTTCTCGCCGCTGCCGAAGTTGAAGACGGAGGTCCCCGAGAAGGGAACAGAGAACAAGAGCATGATGTAAAGCCATCTCCGGGAGATTAGCAGCGCCAGGAGGCCGGTCACCAATAAGATCGCTCCCAAAACCGTCATGATTCCCTCGTACGGTTCGAGAACTCTATCGGGCTGGTGCAGGAGGCTCCGAGTGGATGCTCGCCGTTATCCCCACAACGCATTGAGCAATGGCGGAATGGGTGACTCATCAGCCGGGAAGATGCACAAACCATGGTACTTCGCATCCGTAACCGTTTCGTTCGCTTCATACCTGTCTCAAAGAGTCCCTTAGTCCGCAGAGTATGGCTTTCATCGCGGGCAGGTTTCTCGACCACAGACGAAAGAGGCTTCGAACCAAGAGCACAGCAGCCACAGAAGGGCACGCGACCGGGAAGTATTTTCTCGTGAATTTCATACTGCTTTTTGCCGCATAGTAATCGGATTTGGCACTTCGCTTGGAGCGATCTACCGACGAGCCGATGATTCCGCCCTCCTTGTGGTAGACGATAGATTTTGGGGCGTATACGAGAGAATACCGGCCTTGCGCCCGCATCGCCCAATCGATCTCCTCGAAGTAGATAGAGTACGCCTCGTTGATCAGGCCAATCTCCTCCAGGAAGTTTCTCCGCACGAACATTGACGCTCCCACGACATATTTCGTCTGCGCTTCGACAGAAATTTGGTCAGGTCGGTTATTCCATTCATTGCCTACCCCGATGTGGCCGCCTCGCGCCGTCCATCGATTGTAGATGGAACCTCCCATGGCCTGAACGAGTTTGGGTTGATGGTAGTACAGTAGTGTCGAACCGCATATTCCAGCGTCCTTTCGCTGTTCCATCCTCTCAATGAGCGGAGAGAGCGCTTCGGGATCGACGACTGTATCGTTGTTCAGCAGCCAGGCAAATTCCAAATCGCCCACGGTTAGAGCAAGGCGCAGGCCCACATTGTTACCGCCCGCGTAGAACAAGTTGCCGCCCGTTTGCACCAGAAATAGTCTCTCGCCGGACGTTGGCGGAATCTGCCCATCTGGATCAATCCTTAGAAAGGGAATTGGCTTGGGGCACGGCGGTGAAGTCAGATGGCTTAGCTCGGGATTGGCGCAGCCTGCAGCGAGGCTTCCTCTGGCCCAGTCCGCAATTCTCTCTAAAGAGCCATCCGACGAGGCATTGTCGCAAACAATTATCCGGGCATGATCGTAGTCCAGTCGAAAAACTGACTCTAAACACTCGATCGTGCTCTGCCAATCGTTCCAGTTCACGATAATGATGTAGATTTTATGCATTCTTCGCGGATGCCTAAGCAAATTCCCCGACGGAAGGAATTCGAGCACTTCCGAACTCCTTCCGCCATTCAAACCAAAGAGCCGCAGAAGCGCGCTTCTTGTGAGCGGCCAGCGACCGCAGAGGTACATTATTCAATGCCTCAACCCAGGAAAGTCTCTTGAGGTGAAATAGTCGTGGCGTCTCACACATTTTCACATAGTAAGGGGCGCCAGGGCACGCGAAAATCAGCGTGGTGAAGCTTCCGCATGAGAATCAATCATGCTCAGCAACTGATACTTCCGAAGGAATAAGTACTGAACATTGAGCTATGGGGAGACAGCCACCTCCAGAGATGTGAATGGTGAGTGCGCTGGAATATATGGCTGTGCTGGTAGCGATCCCATATGGTTTAACAGAGCGGATTTCAAGGTTCGAAATGGCGTGGTAACCGGCCGAATGGTCACGAGCCTTTGCAAGTCGAACGTCGTCTGTAGCCTCAATGCTGATCGTTCAGCGACTCTTCCCATTGTTTTAGCCGTCGTCGCCTGGTGCGCAATAGCTGCCTCACAGCAACCATCAAAGTCTTCTGTACAAGACGCAAATCTTCTCGCCGGAGTAGTCGACCGCAGCATTGCTTCACCAGTCGCAAAGTAAATAGGGCGCGTTCAACGGGGCTCTTGTAGAGATCCATAAATGCAGACTCCGCCAGAAGTATGTTCTCTAGTCGCGCAGGAGTCATTCCTTTGCTAATGCGACGGAGCGAAAGCTCATGTTCCGCCTTGATATCTCCAGCGATGTAAATCTGCTTGCCTGCCCGGAAAGTTCGATTATGCAACACGTGGTCAAGGCAATCGAGCCAGAATCGCTTATCGAATCCACCGATCTCAAGCAGATGCTGGACACGCCACGTAGTGGCAGAGTTGAAGGCAGTTATTTCACGGTCAGGGATTCCGGTGAATCCCAACGGGAGATTCGAAGGTCGCCAATGGCCAACATAGGCCGGCGAAATCGGCTTGGCTCCTTCCACAAGCTGGGGAACAATTGCGGCTACCCGCTCGTTCTTCTCTAGCGTCTTTGTGAGTGCAGCTAGTCTGGCCAGTATCTGGGGCGGAAGAGTGGTATCTTGATCTAACGTGAGTAGCCAGCCAAAGGCTTCAACTTCCGCGATTCTAAGCGCGTAGTTGTATGCGCCCGCAATCCCGTCATTCTGCGGCGCTGGAAAGTAATCGACGTGATCGGGAAGAGTAAAGGTCGGCGTTCTTTCGGGCGCGTTGTCGTACACCAGAATTTTCAGGCGCAAATCGCCCGGAGCGAGTGCCTTTGAGGATTCCAGAAGCGAGCGAAATCCAGGAGACTGGAATGGGGACATTCGATAAAGCACAATGACCGCCAAGATCGATGGACAGGTACGTCCCTGAGGTGTTTCGGGGGGTACATTTTCCTGATTAAGGATCATTCTTAGGCAACCTGAGGGATCCCACTCCCTATCGAGAATATCAGTGAAATGGGCGAGACACATGCACCGCAGTCAATCTGCCGTCCGACGCCGCGGCTTTGAAAATGAATACCCCGTCCAGGGCGATCTCTCCTCTGATTCAGTCAGGACGAGCCCGCAACGTCAAACTGCGTGATCAAGATAGATGCCTGCATCGTCCTTGTTATCCGGCCTTCACGCCATCCAGAATTGGCCACTGGTATCCAGCACCTCTCTAAGGAAGCAGGTATTCGCCATCATAGCGATTGCCTTTGGATTATCCGAGAGCTGCGTCCGATTAATTGGGTCATTGCAGACTGCAAAACTGACGAACGGCCAATCTGCCTCTGCTGGGCGTCTACAGCTGCACCACCGAACTGACGCTGATTCTTCGATTCTGAGAGAAGAATATAGCGCCGCTACCTAAAGGGGGACAGTAGTCCGTTCGTGACCAGATATCCCAGTTTGTTGGTATCCCAGCGCATAGTAACAGCTGAGTGTACTCAACATTAAGGGGTTAGGGCACGATATGCTGGTTGCGATTTCGGCAAGAACGGTGAGAGGCGGGAGAATCCACGGGATTTTTACTATGCAATCTCGGATCCCCCGCCGCAGCCGCGAACTCTTTATCGGTGGCGCAGCACCCGGCCAAATACCGTGTAACAATCTCATTGATTTACCTACTGTAATATTTCGTTTGCAGGCTTGACGAAAGCTGGTGGGGTGCAAGTGATGGGCCAGCGCACCGGGAATAAACACGACTTCAAGTCCGCGCTGACGTTCTAGACGAAATCCAAGCTCGATGTCTTCCGCGGCTGCTTTGGTGAACAAGATATTAAAAGGATTATCAAGGAGGAACTGTGTTTTCATCGAGAGATTGCTTGTATAAAAGTGTTTCCAGTTCGGACGAGCGCCATTCAGCAATTCTCCGTAAGCGAATTGAACTCCGCTATCTTCAAGCCAATGCATAAATGAAGTGATGGTTTGTCCAGAATCGCACCAACGCGTGAGTCCAAGTCCGACCACATGCTGTGCAGGTTTCTGACGATGCAATTCCAGATGCGTGGAAACAAACTGCGGCGATGCAAGAATATCGTCCCCGATCATGAGGCAAATGGGGGCAAGAAGCACGGATGCAGCTAGGTTGCGGGCCCGTGCAGGACCGCTATTATTCTGACGGATAATGCGAAGATGAAGGGGCGTGCTGCGCTGATATTCTTCCAGAAGCTTTGGCGTGGAATCCGTAGAACCGTCATCGATGATAACCACTTCGAAGTCCTGCCGGCTCTGCCGCTCCAGGTGCTGAAGGCACGACACGATCACATCGCTTCGGTTGTAGGTCGGAATGATGACCCCGATCGGATATGGCGGCGTTGATGAGGGACTATTCTGTTTCAGCATGCGGAGATTTGCCACTCGTCGTCGAGAAGGATAGATGTCTTTCCTGGTCTGCAGCCAGTGCAGGAGCCTCAGCCTGGCAAAATCAATGCAACGAGTTCCGGCTGAATCTCAGTCCCAGGCTCTTTCGGCTTCCTCACTCTTTCAGGATTGCTGCACGATGGGCCTGACTGCTAAGCTGTCTCTTGAGAATACTATGCGTAGATATAGTTTCTCAAATCCCAACGTAACCTGGAGGCGGTTTGCTGAATTGGTCGGCTCGTTACTATCCAATCCTCCGGGTTCTGAAGCAGCATGGATTTCTTTCCGCCGGATCTGTACTGGAAATCGGCTCGGGACCTTTGGGACTGGGTACGTTTCGCAAGGTTCCGTTTGTCGGTTGCGACCTCTCATTCCCGTCCGGGCTCCCAAAATGGCCAATGACTCCTGTTGTTGCCTCCGCGACAGAACTCCCTTTCGAGGACGGCTCCTTTGATGCTGTGGTTGCTTCAGACGTCCTGGAGCATATTCCCGGAAATCTGCGAGCAATGGTAATATCGGAGGCTCTCCGCGTGGCTAGGGAATTGGTCATCTTCGGTTTTCCATGTGGCAATCCGGCATATGAGGCCGATATCGCATTGCGTGATATGTACGCCGGTAAGAAGATCGAAGTTCCGGTATGGCTGAAGGAGCATATGCTTGAGTATTTTCCAGACCCATCACTTTTCATGGATCTGCCAAACTGGAAGGTGGAGCAATTGGGAAATGAAAACATCGCATTTCACTCCTGGATGATGCGCCAGGAGATGCACGGACCGTTTGTGCGCGTCTCGAACGCCTTTCGGAAGTTTGCGCCTGGTTTGCTTGAAGCATTGTTGCGCCGTGCCGACAAGCCGCCATATTATCGGCAAATATTTGCGCTGAGTAGGCAGAATTAAGTGACTTTGGTCTTGTCAGCGTGCGCAACAGGCGCTTCTTGCAATTGCGCCCCCAGAGATGAGCCCGGCATCCTGGCTGGTCATCTTCCTTTCGCGAATTCATCGACGCGAGAATTCATATTCGTGCTTGACTCTCAGTCAAATAACATCTGGAAATGCCCGAGCATTTGAATCCGATGAGAGAGGAGAGGATTCAACCCTCGCTGTCGGCGCAAAATTCCGCAGTGGTGCGCGGGCCGCTTGCCCTTGGTCGCCGCGCGATTCGGATTTTCATAGCCTTTTTCCTGGGACAAGGAGCGCTTCAGGGGATTCAGATTCTTGTCGGCCTGTTCCTCGTTCGCGAACTATCCATTGAAGCGTATGCGCAATTTGGTTTAGCCTACGGGTTCCAGCTGACAATGGATAGTCTGATGAACTTCGGGTTCACCAGCACGATTGTGCCGCTCATTGGAGGACGCCGCGAAGATCGCCAACTCGTCGGCCGTTACGTGCGCTCCGCGAAACACTGGAGAGATCGTAGCTTCTGGACTCTCGCCCCATTTGCAACAATTGCCTTTTTAACCATCATGTACAAGCACCACTGGGGCTGGGGCGTGCAGATAGCGCTCGTGGTGTCTGTGCTTGTGAGCCTTTATTCAAGCGGAAAGGTCGCGTATTTCTCTGCGCCGCTCTTCGTTTTTGGTCGTCTGCGGGAATTTTACGTTCCACAAACGATCAGTGCGGTCGGACGCCTGATCGCTTATGTGGCTTGTAGCATCGCGGGTATACTGAGTTCCTGGATTGCGGCTGCGCTCAGTGCTCTGAATGTGACCCTGAATGGCGTCTTCCTTGAGAAGGAAGCCCGCAGGTTATTTGTGTGGCCTGAGTATGACGATCCAGCCACAGATCGAGAGCTCTTTCAATACATTCTCCCTGCCATACCTGCCGTCATTTTGGGAGCATTCTATTCTCAAATCTCGCTCCTTCTCATCAGCATCTTCGGGCAAACCACAAGTATCGCCCAGGTTGCGGCGCTCAATAAACTCGCGCAGATCTTTGCCGTGTTCATGACCTTCAATGTGGTGATCATCGAACCGTATGTGGCGAGATTGAGTCGGGAGCGTCTTCTGCCAACTTATCTGGGTTTTATTGCAGCAAATGCTGTGCTTTGCGTTCCACTGGTGATTTTCGCGTTTGCATTCCCAACGGCTTTTCTTTGGGTCCTTGGCAAGAAATACGCAAGCCTGGGAAATTTAGTGGGATGGGTTGTGATGGCCGGCTGCATCAACCAACTCGCTGGATTGATGTGGGTCATGAATCGCTCCAGAAAGTGGGTTTTCTGGAGCGGGACAATATTGGAAATTGCTCTATTGCTCATTGTGCAGGTCACTTATATTGTCGTTATCGGAGTTCGCACAACCCAACAAGCGGTCTTGTTCACGCTTGCTTCCAGCTTCTGTTACGTCGTCGCCCATGGATATGTTGGGATTTATGGATTTCTAAAAGGACCCCGGAACTCCTCTGAATCGGGCGTAATCAATGAAATCTGACACGACATAG
Source organism: uncultured Acidobacteriaceae bacterium (assembly GCA_963841095.1). Taxonomy (GTDB): domain Bacteria; phylum Acidobacteriota; class Terriglobia; order Terriglobales; family Acidobacteriaceae; genus Telmatobacter. The sequence goes on along the minus strand of CAWJBE010000003.1, from coordinate 78,805 downwards.
CAGAACTGTATAATTTGCCCGTCCCGCTCCAATACCAAATGGATTCATCCATGCAGGGTTCCCCATCGAACAGAGTAGAGGGCACTGCAAAGATGCCGGAACTTAAGTGCCGCTTCAGGGTTGCGCTTGATCCTCTGGATGCCAGCGAGTATGAATGCGGCGAAAATTCCGAAGATAAATCCGGTCGCTGTAGCGATCATCACGATCAGCCCGCGCTTTGGAGAAGATTTTCTGTCGGGCAGAATCGCCGGATCCACGACTTGGATCAGTGCGCCTTCCTTCGCTTCGTCGAGTTTTGCCAACTCATACTGCCGGGCGAGGATATCAAAGATGGTCTCGTAATACTTTACGTCGCGGAGACGGCGAATGTAGTCGAGGCTGGCAGCGGGAACCTGGCCCTTGGGGACGATGATGCCACCTGAGATGTCTTCACTGCCACCTAGTTTAGCCAGCTGCGCGCGAAGGCTGGCAAGCTCCCGCTCAGCCTGAATCAGCTGCGCATTCTGGCCGGTGGCATACGTCTGCATGGCCTGGATCTGCACTTCCTTGGCCGCGATCTGCGCATTCAGCGAAGCGGCCGATTCGATGAGTGCGCGCGCCTGGCTGTCGACGGAAATCAATCCCGTCTTCTGCTCCGTTTGTTCGAGAGCCACTTCGGCGTCGGCGAGATTATTCTTAGCCTTTTCAAGCTGGTCTTTGAAAAAGAGAGCGCGCTGTCCAGCCTCGGTGATGGCAAGATGCTCAGACAGATCACGGAACTGACCTACGTATCCGTTGGCTAATTCGACAGCGCGACGCGGGTCGTGATCTTCGACCGATATGTGAATCAGGCCGTCTTTACCACTACCGTCTACGGTGGCATAGTTCTCAAACTGTTTGCGCGCATCGGAGAGGTAGCGTTTGTTGTACTCCTGAATGAGCCCGAATTGCTGCACCATCGCATCCTCAACGGTGCGGCTTTTAATCATCGCGACATACATATCATTCGGGTTCTTGAGCAGACCGGCACCACCGGCAGCCAGCTCAGCCACGCCGCTCATGGAACCAAGTTGCGACGCCATTTGGGCGCTCAATGAGGAGTTTTGCTGCGGCGGCAGAAGGGTCACCGTTGCCGTGTAACGAACCGGCAGAATTAGGGAAACGGCAATTGCGATGATCGCGAAGCCCACCGTAAACCAAAAAATCGTCCGCTTGCGCTCAGCGAGCACGATCAGGACGTCGAGCAGCGAGATTTCGTTCGCCTCATTTGGGTCTACAATGGCGGCGGGAGGTGTGGGCAGGGTCGCATCGTCCCTCTCGACATGTGAATCTGTAGTTTCCGTGGTCATCGGTCCCTGCCGGATGATCGAATTAGAGCGCTAACTCCCTTATTTTACAGGAGGCATACAGTTACGCCGTTACTGAATGACGTTCACCGATGCTGCGCCAAGGGCTAATTGAGAGAAAACCGACGACCAGTTCATCAGGCCGTAGAGCGCAGACTGTTTCGGTAGCTTTTCCGGAACGACGATCGTATCTCCTGGGTAGACATGAAGGTTGTTGAACTCATTGCCCCAAAGCCCGTTACTCGTATCGTGGCTCACTACTTCGCCGTCGGCGCGGATGATGAATTCGCGCTTGCGGTCGGCGTCCTTGTTAGGGCCTCCGGCCAAACGCAAGTACGTTTCTGCCCGCGTGTTTTCCGCGAACAAGAAGGAGTTCTGATCGTAGACCGCGCCCACCACGTTGACCGTCGCAGGAATATGCGGGACGACAAAACGGTCTCCGTCCTCCAATGTGATGTTGGGGAGACTGGCTAAGCCGGTACTGTTCGGTTGCATCGCCAGCACGATTCGCCCGGTAGCGCGGATCTGCCGCAAGCTGGCTAGCAGTCCTTGTTCGCCGCCCTGCGCAGCGGTGGCGCTCGCTAAGCCCTGCGACGTAGCCGCCGCCGGCGATGCCGCGAGCATGATGGCGCTCCGTTGTATTCCCAAGGTGAGGCTTTGAACATATTCATCAATTCGGGCTTGCTGCACAGCGCGCGTCGCCACGCGTGTAAACTCCGACCCGTAGAGATACGCATTCGGCGTCAACCCACCGGCGCGTTCCACCAAATGGCGCAAGCTCTCTCCTGGTTGGGTGGAATATACGCCGGCGTGCACGAATTCGCCCTCCAGCCGGATAAGCTTGGTCTGTTCCGCCACGGGAACGCGAATGTCGGCCGCCGAGAAAATGGAAACGACGTCGCCCGGCTGAAGTTCGAGATCTTGGGCCGCGTCGTGTTGCAGCACCAGTTTGCCCAGATCGAATGGAACCAGCACGGTCTTGAGGGTCTCCGGATCCTGTCGCTCTATCACCGCATAATCCCAATCGATCTCCGGAGCCGGCAACTGCACTTGAGTCCGCTGCGAAGGTGGAGTTGCCTGACTGGAGCCGCCCATCTCCTGAGATGCCAGCGGAGCGCTTCCTGCGCGCTGTTGGGCGTTCAGTTGCGGGGCCTGTCCGGATCCTGTTTGGCCTTGCAGCGAATTGTACTGGCCCTGTTGCGTGGTGTTTTGGCCCTGTTGCTCGCCATATTGACCCTGTTGCAAATCGTATTGGTCCTGCCCAAAGCCGGGTTCACCCGATTGCTGACCAGTCTGATTCAATCCGTTCACTTCCTGCTGCGGGGATCTCGGGAGTGTGATGGGGTGGTTATCTATCGGTTGGCGCGCATTCGCGAACCCCGGTACTGGTTCGAACTCCGGTGCAGGAAGTCCCATCTGCGCGCGCCGCCACCAGTAGTTCCGCGTGAGCAGTGATTCCTTGTCGGGAATCAGATCGCTGACGCGCATACCTTCGTGCCAGGCAAAGCGGCCCGGGTTGGCCGTGTTTCCTCTAAGGATCACAGTCTTCTGATATTTGGGCACGATCGAGTACACGCGAATCGTGTCCCCGTCGGCCATTGGCGTTGCCAGACCTGCCGCGTCGTAGGCAACTTCCATCGCCTGCCGGTCGCGATGTTCGTCGATGCGCTCGATCGAGACACGCGCCTCTGCAGCTACTGCGGAAACGCCTCCCGCGTCGGCCAGTGCGTTAGCCAGCGATTCCTTGGGTAAGAGCTCGTAGATGGCGGGATTACGCACACTGCCCAATACCGCCGCTTCAGGCCCCACCGAAGGGATAAAGATGACGTCTCCCGGCAACAGCTTGGCGTCTTTTGTCTTGTCGCCCCTGATGAGCAAATCGTATAGGTCAAAGCGCGTTATCACCGCTCCCCCGCGGCGCAGCTCGATGGACCGCATCGAACCCTCCACTGAGGGTCCGCCGCTCGCAAACACGGCGTCCACCAAAGTGCTCAATGAGCTCACTGTATAGACTCCCGGGCGCCGAGCCTGCCCAGCCACGTAAATCTGAATGGAGCGGATCTGACCCATGTCAACGGTCAGATCGAAGTTGCGGTACACGCGGCCAACTGCATCGCGCAAATGCGCGTCCAGTTCCGAGAAGGTCAGGCCAGCCACGTGCACCTGGCCAATCTGCGGAAGGTAGATCTCCCCCGACCTATCAACGCTTAGGTTCACCTGAAAGCTCACCTGCCCCCAGATTCGAATCCGCAACTCATCACCCGGGCCCACGACATAATCGGGCGGCACAGGCGACATTTGTAACGGTGAAAATGTCGATGGGATATTGCGGAACAGGTTCGCGCCATAAATCGGCAGAACCATGCCAGTCGTCGAAGCCACGAACCTCTGGAATTCCGTTAGCGGCTCGGGTCGAAGCTGCGTCGGCGGTGCGGCAGCCGTCCGCGAAAGCCTTTCAATGTCCGAATAGCTTGAGGGGAGATTCCCGCTGTAATTGGGGTTTCCGGGATAACTGGATGATGGATTCCCCGATAACGGATTGTATCCCCCTTGCTCCCCGGATCCTGTCTGCGGCTGTGTCTCGGGCTGCGTTTGGCCGGAGCATTCCGGAGTTGTTGCCATCAGAGGGTCGGAGCACTCCAGGGAGTTCGTGCTTTGCGCCTTGACCGCGCTGGCGAGCGAACAGGACAGAACCAGAAAGCCGAGTCGCCAGAGGATTGAAGCGCGTTTTCCGCGTCGAAAGCAGACAGGGCAACTCCTGTGGCTTCCGTCCCCTCCTCCGCGATTTGGAGCATACATATATCACGAGTCTATAGCATTTCCAAAGGTGCCGCCATGCGGACCCATGACAGTAAACACAATCAGGTCAACAGCCGCTGCAACAGTTCCTTCCTGCCGGAACCTAGCTTTCCGAATCAGTTTTTCAGCGTCGAATAGACGAGTTTGCATCGGGGTTGTTCAGATCGCGTGCCCGGGGCCACTTGAGGAGAGCTCGTCCCGTTTGCGAGTGCCTCCAGCGTCTGCGCCGCAGGACGGCAATAGCCCTGTTGGCAACGCTATGAACAGATTGTCACGAACAAATCAGGAGTCCCGCACGAAGTGGACACTCGAAAGCCGATAACTGATTCATTAACAGAAGAATGACCTACGTAATGCAACTCCCCGATTTTGTGCCGATAAAGAATCGGAGCAACCATCTGTCTCCCATATCGGTATTGTGTTGATTCCACTCCCCAGTTGTGATTTGGAGCACACTATCGAATGTGAGAAAATAGACTTGTAATCGAGATGATCTCAATTGTGTTGAGTGTGGCTGGCTTCGCTGTCACATTACTTATGTGATCTGGAGCACCTAGCTCGGCATGAGAGAATCAAAGTAGTCAGATCACGACGAAGAACCTGTGCTATCTTGTTGCCATGTTTCTAGGAACTTGGTTGTTCAGTTGTCGGCGCACGAACCGCCGCAATGAACCGAACCTCTGAGTTGAAGGACGAGACAGGACTTCATGATCAATCCGGGCACCTTGAAAAGACGGTGAATTCAAATCATCCACCGCAACTCTGAAGTTAGTTTGGTGTTCTCATTATTCTTCAGCCTGCTACGACTTCAAACACTGGTGTACTTGGGAGGGTGAGCTTGAGCACCGAGCCGTTTGGCCAGCATATCCTAGATCCCGCGGATGCTTCTTCGCTTTTGCCGCATATCGTTTACGAAAAGAAAGATCGGTTGAATGGCGCTCTAAGGCTGCGGCCGCGTGCCGATCAACGCTCATCCGAGCTTTACTTGAAAGAAGACGCCGATTCGGAATTCCGGAATCTGGTCCCGCAGGCTGCCTTGACATTTGACCCGTTCTCAAAGGGGCTGAGTTCATGGTCGAGCTCATTAGCCAAACGCATCTTCGACTGCGTTTGTGTCATGTTGGCGCTTCCAGTGCTCGTCCCCGTTGTTTTTGTCGTTGCTGTTGCGGTGCGCCTCACCTCGCACGGTCCCGTCCTGTTCCTGCAGGAGCGTATGGGCCGTCACGGCCAGCCCTTCACCATTCTCAAGTTTCGTACCATGGTTCACATCGCTGATGAGGCGCATCATCCCATCACCACGGCAGATAACCAGCGCTTTACTCCGATAGGTCCATTCCTGCGCCGTTGGAAATTGGATGAGCTGCCGCAGTTGGCTAACGTGCTAGTCGGTCACATGAGCCTGGTCGGTCCGCGCCCTAAACTTAGGGAACACGTCATCTTCGATCTTCCTTGCCGCCCGGGCATCACCGGCATGGCCACCAGCATCTTCGCCTGTGAAGAGGCAGTTCTTGCTCGCGTGCCCAGGAATCGCTTGGACGCCTACTATCACACCGTGGTTTTGCCGGCTAAGCGGCAATTTGATGCCGACTACATGGCCCAGGCCACATTCCTCTCTGATCTCCGCCTTCTCGTCAACAGCGTCCTGCGCCGCTGGGATAATACAGCCTTGGAGAGCATTATGATTGCCGCGGCGCTTGATTTCGGAAACGATTTGGCTTCGCCCAGATTGTCTGAAGCGTCGCGTACCAGCGCTCGCAGACCCATGCCGGCTCCCACGCCTCGACCGGCAGGTGTCGAGCAAGTCTCCGCTTTCTGATTGGCGCCGGTAAAACGGCGAGATCGGTGAGGGCGTACCCGGTATTTACTGAGGTTGCTTCACTTCAATCGTTCCATACGACCCAGCGGCGCCGTTCAGTCTCGACGAGTCAGGATCCTGGGCCGAAAAGACCTCGCATAAATGTAGACGATCCATTGCATTAGAATGGCGCCGCCGCAGTCAAGCAGCACGTCCCATGGTGAGCCTTTGCGGTTGGGAAGATACGTCTGGTGCCATTCGTCGCAACTGGCCACAAGCGCCGTTCCCGTCAGCGCCAACGCGGCATCGAGCAGGAATCCGGCAGAGGGAAGGGTCATCCACCACGCGCGGAGCCATAGAAGCCCGAGCGATCCGTAGCCAAGAAAATGGCCGGACTTGCGAATGAATAGGTGGACTTCGTCCCAGCGGGTATCACTGATCGGCCCAAAGAGCGACTGATAGAGCCACCTCAGTGGGCCAGTCGTGTGGTCGGCGCCGAATGCAGGCGTCGACTCCAACACAATCATCGCCACGCCTACTGCCACCGGCAACCACGCGCTGATCCAGAACTTCAGATCGCGCCGGCTATTCGACATGGTAGTTCGGCGCCTCGCGCGTGATGATCACATCGTGCACGTGACTCTCACGCAATCCTGCGCCGGAGATGCGCACAAACTTCGCCTTCTCCTGCAACTCCGAGATATTGGCGCATCCCAAGTAGCCCATGCCTGAGCGCAATCCGCCCACCAGTTGAAAGACCATCGCCTCCAGCGGCCCGCGATACGGCACCCGGCCTTCGATGCCCTCGGGAACAAACTTGGCCAGCCGGTTTTCATTCGTGCGCTCGCGCTGCACCACGCCCTCAGTGGACTGTTCTGGCGCCAAATCCTCCGATCCCTGAAAGTAGCGCTCTCCCGATCCCTGGCTCATGGCGGTCAGCGATCCCATTCCGCGATAGCTCTTGAAGCTGCGCCCCTGGTACAGGATGGTTTCGCCGGGGCTTTCATCCACGCCCGCGAAAAGTGAGCCGATCATCACCGAGCTGGCGCCTGCCGCAATGGCCTTGGTAATTTCGCCGGAGTATTTTATGCCGCCGTCTGCGATCACCGGAATCCCATGCTTGCGGGCTGCGCGGTAGGCCTCGGCAATCGCCGTGATCTGCGGCATTCCGGCCCCGGTTACCATGCGCGTGGTGCAGATGGAGCCCGGTCCGATGCCCACCTTGATCGCATCCGCTCCTGATTCAATCAGCGCCAGCGCTCCCTCATAGGTAGCCACGTTGCCCGCCAGCAGAGCCACTCCGGGGAAGCGCTTCTTCACCTCGCGCACCGCCTCCAGTACCCGCGACGAGTGCCCGTGCGCCGAGTCGATGGCTAAAACGTCTGCGCGGTTTCGCACCATCTCCGCCGCCCGCTCCAGAAAATCTCCCGTCGCTCCAATCGCTCCCCCCACGCGCAGCCGGCCCTGGTCGTCTTTGCTGGCGTTGGGATACTTCAGCTTCTTCTGGATGTCTTTAACCGTGATAAGGCCCTTCAACTCATACTGGTCGTTCACCACCAGCAGTTTCTCCACGCGATGCTTGTGCAGAATCAGCTCGGCCTCTTCCAGCGTGGTGCCCACAGGCACGGTGATCAAGTCATCCTTGGTCATCACGTCGCCCACAGGAATATCGGTCCGCGTCTCAAAGCGCAGGTCGCGATTCGTCAGGATACCCACCAGTCGCTTGCCCTGCGTCACCGGCACGCCTGAGATGCGGTAACGGCGCATCACATCGAGCGCGTCGCCAATCATCTTCTCCGGGCCAATCGTCACCGGGTCCACGATCATCCCGCTCTCTGAGCGCTTCACCTTGTCGATCTCGCCGGCCTGGTCCGCAATCGAAAGATTGCGATGCACAATCCCAATGCCGCCCTGCTGCGCCATGGCGATGGCCATGCGCGACTCGGTCACCGTGTCCATGGCCGAAGAAAGCAGAGGCGTATTCAGCGTAATCTCGCGGGTCAGTTGCGTCTGCGTGCTCACCTGCACTGGCACCACATCGCTGTAGGCGGGCACCAGCAGCACGTCGTCGAACGTAAGGGCTTCGGATAGGTTTTCAGCAAGCATATTAGTAGGGCGCGCCCGGCGTAACAAGGAATCTTACTGGCGGGCGGGTTCCCCCTATTGTAGCGGAGCCCTGACGCCCTGCATCTCGCTTAGCCGCTCGATATACTGGGCACTCACAGAACGAGTGCGAAGTGAAAGGAATCAGCATGGATAGGCGCGAGTTTGTCCTGGGAGCAGCGTCGGCGGCCATCGCTCCCTTGGGCCGAAGCAACAGCGTCACTGAAGTTGCCGTCCATCTCGCGGCCCCCGGCGAAAAATGGCCTTTCGTGCCGGTAGATTTCATTGGCCTTAGTTACGAAATGGGCCAGCTTTACAACCCTCGCTTCTTCTCCACCGAAAACAAGCCGTTGATTCAAGCCTTCCGCGCCCTTAACACAAACGGCGTCCTGCGCCTCGGCGGCCACCTCAGCAACATCACGCCATGGCAGGGTGTCGGCCAGGACGACCCGAAACAAATCGCCGGCGTTCGCCACGGCATTCAGGACTACTGGGAGTGGCCTCTCGTCGATCCAGTCGTCCAGCAAAATAAGCACGGCATTCTCACGCGGCATGCCATCGAGAATCTTCGCGGTTTCCTCGGTGCCGTAGGTTGGCGTCTCATCTACGGCCTCAACTTCGCCTGTGGAAGCGCTGCCAGAGCTGCCGACGAAGCTGCGGCCGTCTCCGACATCATGGGCGAGCGCCTGATTGCATTCGTCATCGGCAATGAAGCGGACGGCTTCGGCGAAGATCCCTACTTCCGCGCCGCCGGCTACGGATTCGACCAATACATTGCCGAGTATGAGACCTGGGTCAAAGCGATACGCGAGAAAGTTCCGCGCGCTCAGTTCGCAGGCCCCGATACCGACGGCAAAGTGGATACCTGGGTCCTCGGCTACGCCCGGCGCACCAAAGGCGATGCTTTCCTGTTGACTAGCCACTACTACGGAATGGGCCCGGCCAGTGATCCCGCCATGACCGCGGAACGCCTGCTGCGCAAGACCAACCCCGAGCTAGAATCTCAGATCGCCGCTGTGTCCGCTGCCCGCCAGGCGGCAGGCGGCACTCCTTATCGCATGGACGAAGGCAACTCCTGCTTTGGCGGCGGCAGAAAAGATGTGAGCGATGCCTACGCCTCTGCCCTCTGGGCAGCGGACTACATCCTCAAGGCAGCCTGTGCCGGATTCGTGGGCGTCAACCTGCATGGCGGTGGCGTCGGAGTCTACACTCCCATCGAGAGCTCAGCGGCCTCACCGGCCTTGCCCCGCCCGGTTTATTACGGAATGCAGTTTGCCCAGATGTTTTCCGGCTGGCAGATCGCACCCATCGTGCTCGATACAAGCGCCAATATCACGGCATATCAGGCAAGCAAGTCCGAAAAGACCATGTTGGCCTTCGTGAACAAGGGCGACGTCGCCGTTCGCCTCGCGCTTCCCGATCGCTTCGCCAGGGCGCAGCATCTCCAGCGCTGGCATCTCCGCGGGCCGTCCCTGTCCGCAAAAACGGGGGTGCAATTCGCTCGCGCGCCCCAGCCCGATCCATCCGCAGTCGCTGCAATCGACGCTTATTCCGCCGTGATTCTGCAGGCCCAATGAGAACTGGGGCTCACTTTTTCAGTGGCTTCATCGCAAGGTAATAGAGCGAATACGCCAGCGCGCCAAAGGCCAAAACCGAGACCCAGTCGTGACTCAGAAACGTCTGTGGGAAATTGAGGATGTCGCCTTTCCCCGCAGTGGCCTCGTAGGCTTTGAGCCCGACGCCAATGAGCCCCACGATACCGCCGGCCGCGATCAGTCCTGACGCGAAGAGCGAACCAGGCGAGATTTCGCTTTCCGCTTCCGAGCCTTCGCCCCTTCGCTTCGCGGCTTGATCGACCAGCCAGCGCACCACGCCGCCGGCAAAAATCGGCAAAGTGGTGGCAATCGGCAAATACGCGCCCACTGCGAATGGCAGGGAACGGACGCCCAGCAATTCAACGGCAATCACCAGCGAAACTCCCAGCAGCACGAGGCCCCAGGGAAGTTTTCTGCTTAAGATTCCGTTGATCACCGTGGCCATCAACCGCGCTTGCGGTGCAGGTGCATTTGCGCTGCCGATTCCCTGAATCCAATGCACCTCAATGCGCCCCGTGGCGGGCGAATAGAGATACTTGCCATCCTGCAACTCGGTCGATCCGATCGCATTGAGCAAAATGTAGTCCGATTTCTGGCGAACGGTCACGGAGTTGTCGGCGTTGATTACGCGGAACTGGTTTGGCAGGTGCTGCATGTCCGATTGGATCGTGACGCCTGGGTGCGAGGCGCTGAGGTCCCACGGCTGAGAAGCGGCGTTGAACTCCTGCAGCCCGGTATTCATCAGGTTGAGCGTGAATCCAATCACGATCGTGGACACGACAACGCCGATCATCAGCGCAATCTGCTGCAGGCGCGGTGTCGATCCCACGATGTAGCCGGTCTTCAGGTCCTGCGATGTATCACCAGAGTTGGAGGCCGCAATGCACACCACGCCGCCGATTGTGATAGCGAGTGCGCCGAATGCAGGCGCGGTCCAGCCCTGCACCAGAAAGATCGCTGCGGTCGCCATTAGTGTCGCGATGGTCATTCCGGAAACAGGGCTCGCCGAACTTCCCACAAGGCCCACAATGCGCGAGCTGACGGTGACAAAGAGAAATCCGAAGACTACGACCAGCAGCGAAGCGGCCAGATTCGCAGCCCAGCCCACAAAAGCTCCGGGCACAGGCTTGAACTCGAGAAAGAGGAACATGCAGGCAACGATGAGTAGCGAGCCGACAATTACCACGCGCATGGAAAGATCGTTCTCCGTGCGAACCGGCTTGGCCTGCACTGCGGTGCCGGGGCGCATGGTTCTCAATCCCGCGGTGAGCGCGCTCCAGATGGTGGGCACCGTTTTGAGCAGCGTGATCAGTCCCGCGGCTGCTACTGCGCCCGCGCCCATGGGTTTGATGTAGGTTGCCCAAAGGTCGCTCGGCGCCATCTGGCCAATGGGAACCAGCCCTGGGTAAATGGGATGACTGAGATCTTTGCCGAAGAAGTAGATCAGCGGCATGATCACGAGCCAGGAAAGGACGCCGCCCGAGAAGATGATCCCCGCCACGCGCGGACCGATGATGTAGCCCACGCCGAGATACTCCGATGTAGCATCGGCGTTGATCGAGGCCCCCTTCAGTACGTGCTGCGAACCGAAGTCCGGCCGGTACTCGGGTTCGCTTGGCCACGCTCCGAACAGGTTCTGGTTCTGGAACAGTGTGTAAACGCCGCCAAGTCCGAGCCCGAGAAAGACTCGGCTTGCAAGCGAACCGCCTTTTTCGCCGGCGATCAGCACGTCGGCGCAGGCCGTGCCTTCGGGGTAAGGGAGCACGCCGTGTTCCTGGACAATGAGCTGGCGGCGCAGCGGAATCATAAAGAGTACGCCAAGCCATCCGCCGATCAGTGCAAGGATGAAGATCCGGGAGTACTCGAGATCGAAGCCCAGAAACACCAGGGCCGGCAATGTGAAAATGACTCCGGATGCAATTGACTGCCCGGCGTTCCCGGTGGTCTGAACGATGTTGTTTTCCAGAATCGAAGCCCGGCCGAAGGCCCTGAGAATGCTGATTGACAGCACCGCGATGGGGATCGAAGCGGCAACCGTAAGCCCCGCGCGCAGGCCCACATACACGGTCACGGCGCCGAACACGAGTCCGAAGAAGCAGCCGAGAAGAATGGCGCGAAGCGTGAACTCCGGCGGCTTCTGATCGGCCGGAACGAAAGGCTGAAACTCGGGCACAGGCTGCCTCCTGCTGATTCCAGGCAAATCGACAAAATCCCTGAAATGGCGAGTTTAGCAGCGAAGACGCCATGGCGTCACAGAGAGCGGATTGCAGAATGCCCGTTCAAATACCTGGCGGCGGCGACAGCGGCTACCTGAAACAGTGGGAGCAGGTCAACGCGCACACACATTTCCGCGGAGAAATGTGCCCGGATTTGCCGGAATTTTGGTCCGCCACCTTACCCCGCCCTTACCGGGCAAATAAGCAGGCCGATTCAGCACTTGGCGAAACGGGCCCCGAGCGCGTAGGGTATTGGGCATCGTACGAAATGGCAAACACACCAGGCATTACACTCAATCCGGAATCCATTTCCGCACCCAAACGCCTGCTCTCCCTTGACGTGTTGCGCGGCCTCACCATCGCCTTCATGATCATGGTGAACAACAACGGCGGCCGCGGCGCGTGGGCGGAAATGCACCACGCCGCGTGGGACGGGTTCACAGCCACCGACCTTGTGTTTCCCACTTTCCTTTTCGTAGTGGGTGTCTCAATCGTCTTTGCCTGTGAAGCGCGCCTGGCAAAAGGCGCCACGCGCAAACAGCTCGCGTGGCACACGGCGAGTCGGGCGGGCATCCTCTTCCTGTTCGGCATCGTTGTCAATAACTTCCCCTATTTTCATCTTCAACACATGCGCTTCTATGGCGTCCTGCAACGCATCGCAGTCTGCTACCTGATCGTCGGCCTCTTCTATCTCTGGGATCGCCGAGTTTCCACGAAGGTTGCACTGCTCATTTTCGTGCTCATCGGCTATTGGGTCCTGGTGCGATGGGTCCCGGTGCCGGGTGCAGGCATGCCAGTCCGCGACGTTCCGCTTCTCGACAAAAACCAGAATATCGTCGCCTGGGTCGATCGCCAGCTCATGCCCGGCCATCTCTATGAAGATTCTCCCGCGCACGACGCGCGTGACCCTGAAGGACTGCTCAGCGACATTCCGGCCATTGGAACTACGCTGCTTGGACTCCTGACCGCGCTCTGGCTCCGCAGGCAGCGATCCCTGAAGACGAAAACACTGGGTCTGGCCACCGGCGCGGCGGCGTGCCTGGCTCTCGGCTATCTCTGGTCCATCTGGTTTCCGCTCAACAAAAAAATGTGGACTAGCTCGTATGTGCTCGTAGCTGCGGGGTGGTCGCTTGCCATCTTTGCGCTCGCCTACTGGGCCATCGAGCAGCACGGCTGGTGCAAGAAGGGATGGAGCAAAGGTTTAGTGTGGCCCTGGCTCGTCTTCGGTTCAAATGCCATTACTGCCTACATGATCAGCGAGCTTCTGGTTGGCGTTATGGAGCCGATTCGATTCACAGCCGATGGGCGCATTGAGAACCCGCTCTTCTATGCAAACCATCACTTCTTCACCCTCATCGCCGATCCGGGCTGGCGAGCCTTTGCCTATTCCCTCTCGTATACGATCGTCTGTTTTATCCCGGTCTGGGTTCTCTACCGCAAGAAAATCTTCTTAAAGGTATAATTTGCCCGCGCGCGAATTCGTCCGCGCATTGGTGCGGAAGACAATCGCAATGCGGAAGACCACCCGCAAGATCAAATAAGGGGACACACATGAGAATGGTCCATTTGGCATGGGCATTGATCCTCTGCGGCAGTGCGGCTGCTGCGCAGACAACGAGCTGCAACCTGCAGGGCTTGAAGCCCATCCCCGGCGTAACTGTCACGGCGAGCCGCGACTCTGTCGAGCTGTCGTGGCCCGGCGAACAGGGCCAGCAAAATCGCGCGCGGTTCGCGCTGCTTAACGGCCAGCCGGTCGTGGCCGAGCTTGCCGCAAAGAAAGCTGGCGCCGCGTGGGTTGTCCTCGGCGCCGACCTCACGCCCGATTTTCAGGTAACCACTGGCCGCCGCCGCATCTCCACCACCGAGCTCGACATCCTGAAGCGCCTGCACAACGACACGCCCGAGGCCGAGAACGAGTACAAGTGGAACGTATTCTGGGATGCGCCACTCGAGATTCCCGGCCACGATTCGCATCTCGTCGGCCCGGGCCGCTCGCCCGATGAAGTCAAGCGCGCCACCGTCAGCTACAACTCCGATACCTGCAGCGTCAAAAGCGATGGCGACAGCGTAAGCGTCGTCTTCGACGGTCTCACACTCGGTCTATTTGCGGGCGACCTGCAATTCACGGCGTACAAAGGCTCCAACCTTTTGCGCCAGGAAGCGATGGCCAAAACCGATGCGCCCGACGTGGCCTACATCTACAAGGCCGGCCTCAAAGGCTTCTCCATTAAGCCGGATACGAAACTCGAGTGGCGCGACGATGCCCAGGTGTGGCAGCAGTATGAGTTCGGCGGCGACATCAACGAGCAGCCCGTCGATCTCGAAGCCCGCAATCGCCTTGAAGTCCTCGATGCCGGTGCGGGATCGCTCGCCATCTTTCCACCGCCGCACAAGTTCTTCTTCGCGCGCGAAAACGAGGTAAACCTCGGCTATGTCTACTACCGCAAAGACACCGGCACGTCCTTCTCGTTAGGCGTCATGCAACCCGAGCGCGGCCGCGGATACGCACCGTGGGGTGTCTCTGACGAAGTGTGGAACCGCCGCGTGCACGTGGCCCGATCTCAGATTTACAACTACGCGCTCTACAACGCTCCTCCCGGAACCGTGCAGCGCATAGCCGTCTACTACTACCTCAGCGCCGCCGGCTCCCACGCCACGCAGCAACAGGTGATGGCCTATACGCATGACGATACCTACAAGCCTGTGCCCGGATTCAAAACCGTCACTGGCCACTTCCATCTCGACTTTAATGAGATGATCCGCGATCGTGGCACGTCCGACTTCATGCCCACTTGGGTTCCCGTCTTTCGCGGCCTCGGCATCAACATCGTTTATCTCGGCGACTTTCACGACGACTCCGACCTCGCCGATCCCGGCCCCAAGCGCTTTTACGAGCAGAAGCTCTACTTTGAGGGCGCGCGCAAAATGAGCGACAAAAACTTCCTCGTCATTCCTGCCGAAGAGGCGAACGTCTATCTCGGCGGCCACTGGTACATGATGCTGCCCAAGCCGGTCTATTTCTCCCACGCGGTGCCGCGCCCGGCCGGCCAGACTTTTGAAGAAAACGACCCGACTTACGGCCACGTTTACCATCTCGGCTCGGTCCAGGATGTCGAGAACTTCATCAATCGCGAGCAGGGAATCATCTGGGTAGCGCACCCGCGCACCAAAAGCTCCGCCATGTATCCCGATGAGTACAAGGATAAGGACTTCTTCCTGAGTGACCGATTCATTGGCGGTTCGTGGGAGTCGCTGCCCGTTGATCTCTCGCAGCCGCGCCTCTGTGAAGTGCGCTGCTTCGGCGTCAACGACGACATGAGCAACTGGGCGCCCAAGCCCAAATTCATGCTCGCCGAGGGCGATACCTACATGAAAGTTCCCAGCGACGAAACCTATCCGTTGCTGGCCATCAATTACCTCAAGCTCGACCAGGTTCCCGCTTACAACGAAAGCTGGGCGCCTGTCGTGGAGGGCATTCGCGCGGGCAATTTCTTCGGCACCACCGGGGAAATCCTCTTTCACAAGTGGGGCATCGAGGGGTCGGGCGCAAAGAGCGTCTATACCGCCAGCATCGAATACACCTTCCCGCTCGACTTTGCCGAACTGGTGTGGAGCGATGGCTCGAAAGTCGATCGCCAGATCATCAAGCTCACCGATACCGAGCCCTTCGGCACAAAGACTTTTCGCATCCCCTTCGACGCGCGCGGCAAGAAGTGGGTGCGCTTCGACGTTTGGGACTCAGCAGGTGATGGCGCATGGCTGCAGCCGGTGCTGGTGAAGTGAAAAGCAGCCTTCAGCCGTTAGCCTTTAGCTAGCAGCTAGAAGCTAGGAGCTAGCAGCTTGTATTTCAGTACTTCGATTTGATCCCGTACGTCAGCCCCATCGTGAACTGAAACGAATTCCGCTTTGTCGGCGGCAATGATGCCGGCGGATCGTTCAGGTAGCTGTCCAGCGTCCCCACTGAGAAGCTCAGAGCCTTGTACGCAGGAAACGCAAACGTATTCGTCTCGTTCACTGAGTACGCCGCCGAGTTGTTGTATGCGGGAATAAACGCCAGCCCCTGTGCCAACGTCACCAGTTTCAAATGCAGCCCATAGTTCGCCGAAAACGTCGAGCCCACCAGGTTTTGATTGGTGCCCGCGGCGCCGGTGATGAATTGCTGCTTCTCATACTGCATGGTCGCTTTAAGGTCCAGCCCCTGTTTCGGCGTTTTGATCGCCGTCCAGCCTATCCCGCCGCCGTAAATCTGCTGCAGGTCGAGATCCTGCCCAAAGTTATGGTCGAACGCGGTCTGCCCCAGCGCAAAAAAGCGCGGCGAGAAATACTCATCGCGCTCCGCTTCAGCGTGATAAATGGCTGTCTTGGTTGTCACGGCTGCAACCGGCGTTGGCGGCGGCCCAGGGTTGGTGTATGCCGGCTGCGTAATCTTTCCAAACGATCCACTGAAGCCCAGAGACGTGCGATCGTGCGGATTCAGCCAGCTCACCGTCGGCACTACGCGCACCAGTGCGATCGCTCCCGCCACCGTGTATTGGTTCTGCGTCGCCGTCACCAGCGTCGCGCCGGCAGTCACCGGGCCGTTCCATCCCGCAAAAAAGCTCGGCTGGTGATAGATCTCATTGTTCAGCGTGGCCTCGTCCATGATGAATTGCGCATCCTTCACCTGGACCGGCGGGGCCGGCGCCGCGTTCCCTGGATGCACGATCACAGTCCCGTTGGACACTTCCAGCGTGCCCACCGGAACTTGCTGTTGGCTCTTCTTGCCGCGTAGCTTCACGGTCGAATTCAGCACGCCGAATTTCTCGTTCACGTGCATTTCCTTGATCTTGTCCCATGAAATAGACACGTCTCCGAGCGAATCGCTGTGGAATATGACCTTACCTGCCGTCTCGCTCACAAACTTGCCGTGGAGCGTATCGCCATTGCTGAGCACCAGCACGTCAGGCGCGGGGTTCGGCGCTGCCGCCTTGCCCTGCGCTGCGCAAATCGGCATCGCGCACAACGCGACTGCGAGCATCGCGAAGGGAATGCCTCGACGGATCAGAAGATTGGATATGCGAATGGGGGGGGTATTCATCGCAATCACTGCCTTTCTTTTTATTTTCGGTAACGCCGGGGGCGCCTGCTACGCGCCGCCTCTTCAAAATTATCACTGTCTGCGCCGATCACAAGGTATCCCCGGAACTGAAAGGTAGTGGCCGCGGGCCCGAGGCTCAACTATGGTTTGGAACTTTCAGGAAGAAGATCGATGCGACCTGACTCCAGGCTAATGAAAGCCACGCTGACAGGCGCTCTCGGCGGCCGCTCTATGGATTCGATACTGTCGTCATCTCCGGAATCATCGATTCGGTGACGAGGCTCTATGGCCTCAGCCCAACCAGCGTTGGCCTCACGGTCGCGGCTTCTCCGATCGGCCATGCCTTCTATCTGCGCCCAACCGCATCCCGCTCCAGCGTTGATTCTCTCGATTCATGAGCGAGATGGGTTCTAGGTAAGAGTGTTGCTATAAGCCAGCGTGCAAAAGCCGAAAATGAGCAGCACAATCGCGCCGATCATGATTTTCGCCGCCTTTGGGCCGGCCCCTTTCCACTCTCCCGTGAGGAATCCCCATGCGCTGGAGGCCACGATGATAACGGACATGAACAACGGCCAACCTACAACGGGGCCCATACTTCCAATTTTGGACATAGCGACCCCGTAGATCGCGTTGCTGCCCATCCATAGGGCTGCCATAACGAATCCGTACGCCCAATTGATTCCCGATCCTGAAGCCGCAAAAAGATGAAAACTGCGGTTCTTGCGCCAAAGATAGACGCAGTAAATCAGATAGGGTATCAGCGAGGCTGTGAGAAGCGGCGCCCAAACCACGTTGTATTCGTTGGTTGGGCTGGCGCCCATGGCGACTGCCCGCTGAACTGTGGGCGTACAGAAGGCAGCGCCGAAGTTGTTCAAGGGCGAGCCCAGTCCCGCCAGAATGCAGAGAATCAGTCCCGCCGCAAAGCTCATCCTTTTTCCCGCCGGCTCCGCTGCAGCGGCAATCCCTATTCGAAGCTGTCGCTCCTTTGCCAGTCCTGCAGCGGCTGAGACCACAATGCCCGCCAGCATAAAAAGAATGCCGGCGAAGAAGAAAAATCCTTCCCGCGTGAAGACCTTCTCGCCGTGCTGGGATAGGAACGGCACAATCGATCCGAAAGCCGTGGAAATGCCAATTGCAATCGCAAAGTTTAAGGCGATGCCCACGGCCGCAATGCCCAACCCAAAGAAAATCTGGGCCAGACCGAAACCGATTCCAAACAGAATGAGCAGCAACCATTGATCTGCCGGCGTATTTTCGAAGAAGGCGATGGCGTGGGGAACAGTAGCAAAAACCAGCGCCCAGGGAAGAATCAGCATTCCCCACACGCTCCATACCGACCAGATGTTTTCCCACTTCCATTTCTTGGCATATTTGGTCGGTGCGGCAAAGCTTCCGTTCAGCGTTCCGGCAACGATCGTTAGGCACACCGCGAGAAATGTATTTTGCATTGGTTACCTCTGGAAGCCTCTAGCATACTACTGCCACACTACTGCCGGACAAGCTTGCCTTTGGGCCGCTTTTGAGCGGCGCGGGTTTGAGCTGCGCGATCAGACGCTCTCAATTGCGTGGATGCTCTCTGCGATCTGCTGCCTGAGCGTTTCTGGATCGGCCTGGAATCGCCTGCGTTCCCGCGCGGGCAGCTCATCAAGCAATACGTCGAAGGTGGCCGAGTCACAGCCCGGAAACGCCCCGTAGCCAACCGCGCCGGCCATCGCGCAACTCACCTTCACCAACTCAGTCACATCCCATGCGCCATCTGTGCGCCGCGCTAAATGGTGCTCTGCCACCACGGACTCAAAACTATCCGGCAGCTTCCAGTTCCCGATCAGTTGCCGACCCGTCTCGCAGTGATCCCAGCCAAACAGCTCACGCTCCGCGTCGAGCATGGTCCCGGCTCCGCCGTGGTGCGTCTCCAGCAGTGCCGCATATCCCTTGGGCTGAATCACCGCCAGCGCCATCCGACCAATGTCGTGCAGAATCCCTGAGGTGTACGCCATGTCTTTGTCGATAAACCCCACCTCCGCGAGCCGCTGCGCAATCATGGCGCAAGCCAGGTTGTGCCGCCACAAACTCCGCATCGCAGGGTAACTCATCGCCTTGCCAAGATAAGCCCGCACGCCCACCGTCACGCACATCCCCTGCAGAGTGTTTGCGCCCAGCACTGCTACAGCCTGCAGAATGCTTGTCGAGGGATAACGCGGTGCATAAAGCAGCGAGTTCGCCACCGTCAGCACTTCGCTGGCAAACGCCGGATCAGACGAAATCAAATCGCACAACTCGTGCAACTGCACGTTCTCGTTATTGGCCAGTTGCAGAACCCTCACCGCAACCTGTGGAAACGGCGGAAGGTGCAGATAAGCCCAGGGCAGATTGGCCGCTACTCCGATTTGCTCGCGCATCGCAATCGCCCTCACCGAAGCCGTAATCACTTTCCCCGGTATCTTTCGGAAATCTGCGCAGGCAGTCCCATTGCACGCGCACAATGCCGCCGGCGCGCCGCTGGACCCGCGCTCATCTCTATACATGCTCTTTCGGCAATGAAGGGCTTTTCTAGAGGAGAAAACTCACGCCGTGCCAAAAACGACCCGCATTGCGGCTCATTTCGCGGTCCAGGTCATTCCGTCGGTGCTTAACCACACCTGTCCTTTGTCATTAGTGAGCTCGAAGACTACGGCCGGCGACGGCGCCCCGACTGCATCGGCTGAGGCAATCTTCACTCCTTCAGCAGCATGCGTTTCTTCAGCGCTTGAAGTTCCTGTCGCTTGCCTGCGTACCGCCGCGGCACGCCCGCTCCACTGCAGGGCTACGCGCACCCAGGTGATTCCCGCGTCCTGGCTGACGAACAGCGTGCCTCCCGCGTCGATCGCCAGCATCCGATTGCCGTCGGATGCGATCGAGGTGGCAGTGAGCCCGCTTGGCAGATGCATCGACTTCGCGGCAATCGCCGAAGGTCTGCTCCTCTCGAATCCTCCAAAACTCGCAATCGGCGCCGCCTGTAGCTTAGCTTCACTATTTAAGACGACAACCTGTGTACCGCTTGGCCGAGCTCCGTTCTCCGCCCCGTACTCGCTAGCTGGCGCCGCTGCCTTGGCCGTGAATAACCGGTCCTTCGACGCGCTCGATGCGGCCTGCGCCTTCACGAGTTCCTGAGATTTGGCTCTCTTTGCCGTCTCAAGCTCCGCCGAAGCCGGCAACGCGAAAGCGGGTGGAACTCCTTGGGCCGCGAAGCTCTCACCCACCAGCCCCTGCGCCGCGTTGACTGGAGCCGGCGTCGGAGGCGGAGGCGGTCGATTGAGCGACTCAAGCGCGTTGGTTATCAAGGGCCCCTTGTACATGCGCTTGCCTGAACGCGCATCCTCGCCCGGCCGCTCTGAATTCAGCGTTTTCTTTTTTGGCGCGACTGCGGCTGGCGAAGCGGGTGCAACTGCAACCGGCGAAGCGGGCTGAGCGGCTTCCGCTTCCTTCTCTTGCGCCGGAACTGAAGCTGGCCCTATACCCTGCGCGGGAACCTGCTCTGCAATCCTGACGTTTCCATCATTCTGCTCAGCTTGCCTGACATATAAAGAGATCGCCGCCACCGCCATAGCAGCAACGACTGCAGTTGGAACCAAGACAAGCCGCCAGCTCTTCCACCACGCGTTTGTCGCAAGAGTCGCGCGCCGGATTTCCGGTGGTGCGACTTTCTCCGCCGCCTCAACCTCCGCAGCCTCCCGCGCCAGCGCCACTACCTGCCTGCAATGGCCGCACACCGCAAGATGCTTCAGCACCTCGCCGCGCTCCCGCTCTTCAAGCGCCTGCTCGGCAAACGCGCTCAGGCTCTCCGCAGCGGGATGAAACTCGTGTTGGCGATTCGTTTCCATCATCTTTAATTGCGCATTCATTGTGCAGCCTGTTCTTTGAACGTCTCCCTCTGTGAATTTTGCAGCAGTTTTTTCAGGTTCACATCCAGGTCGCGCGGATCCGTCCCCAGCGCCTCTGCAGCCGCGCGCCTGCTCAGCCCATCGTGTTCAAGATTCTTCACGATCTGCTTCCGGATCTCTGCTGTCGTTCGCTGCAGCTTGCGGCTCACTGTGGCTTCGTGTACTCCCAGCACCAGCGCAATCTGCTTGAGCGTCTGCCCGTCGAGATGGTAGGCCGCAAGCAAATAGCGCTCTTCCGCCTCCTGCTTCGCTATCGCTTCTTCAATCGCTCGCTCCAACAGCGAAATCTCCTGCTCCGGCGTCTCTGTTGCAGCTTCCGGCGCTGGCGCATCAACTTCCTCCAGAGGCTCCTCGCGGCGCCTGCGGCGAAAGTGATCCACGTGCCGTTGGGCAAGCGTCGTCCGCAGCCAGCCCATCAGCGATCCACGGCCGCGGTACGAGAGCAGCGGGCACCGCCGTTCGCCATCCAGCTCGGTCAGACCGTAGAGTTCGCCATACAGCTGATCGGCCAACTCCAGGCCCAGCGTCTCGCTTCCGGTGATCGCAATGGCAGCGCGGATCAGCGGTTGCCGATAGCTCGCAACAAAGTGTTCCCATGCGGGCTCGTTCCCCCGCGCGCAGGCATGCGCAAGGACGAGGTCAGTCAGACGCAATCCTCTGTAGAAGGCCTCTTGCTGCTTCTCCGTTGCAACTGCGCCCTCCGCCAGCCCGTGGTTCCACTTCGTCCCCGCTTCCAGCAGAATCCGATCGAACTCATCCTGCGCGAGCCCCCAGCTGTCCGCGTCGCACGCGCGCCAAAGCTCGTCCATCAGGGCGCGGTCTACCGCCGCCGGCAGTGCCGCAATCTCTGTGCCGGCCGCGCTCGCAATCGATTCTGTTGGCGCCATCCCCACGCCCTCACAATACGCTTGAAGCCAGTGCTCTCCTATTCGACGAACACGGAGCCGAAGCGAAAGTTCCTGCCGATCCTTAGGCGCAAATAATCTTTGCAAGATACTTTCCGCCGCGCGTTCTCCGGTCGAAAGCCAATTCAATCGATCAAAATCCGGCGGAGGAGTTTCATGAAGATCCTGGGGAAGTTTGGGGTTCTGGCAGCGCTGTTCTTTGCGCTCGCGCTGTTTTTGCATGGTAACGGCGTTAAAGCGGCCGGCGGACCGGCGCAAACCGGGGGCGGTTCCTACCGCGTGCTCGCTCCCATAAAGAGCGGCAATCTCTTGTTGTTTCCGGTCGTCCGCGCCGACGGCAAATCAAACGGCGAAACGCCGTTCATCACCCTCGATGAGGGCCTCAAAAGCGGCGAAGTCGAAGTCACCGAGGCGGGCCGTGCCCGCGGGCTGGTGCGGCCCAGAAACGGTGGGAATTACCCCGTCTATCCGTCCGGCGGCGATCAGGTCAACACGCTCGTCCTGGTCAATCACTCCAAACGGCCGCTGCTTTTGCTCGCAGGCGAAATCGTCACCGGCGGCAAGCAGGACCGCATCATCGCCAAGGACCGTATCGTTCCCGCCGATGCAGACCCAATCGATCTTTCCGTCTTCTGCATTGAGCCCGGCCGCTGGACTGAAAGCTCGGCCACCTTCGGCGCGTCGGCCAACTCTGCCGTCGGCAGCTTCATGGTGCAGCCGCAGATACGCGAGAAAGCCATGGTCGACCAGGACCAGCAGCAGGTGTGGAATTCGGTGCATGGGGCCATCGCGCAGATGGAGGTTGCCGCTGCGCCGCCAGCTTCGAGCCCAACGTCCGGAAGACCAATAATGCCGCGCGCCCTTCCCACCACAAGCTATGCCAAGGTCATGCAGAATAGCGCCGTCAGCGAAAAGGTTGACGAGGCTGCGGCTCCAGTCATGAGAGCACGCGAGCAGGTGCTGGCGAAGCTGCGCGACGAACACGCGGTCGGTGTGGTGGTCGCCGTTCGGGGCGAACTTGTCTGGGCAGACCTCTTCGCCAACACCGATCTGCTCTCGCGCTATTGGACCAAGCTGGTCCGCTCCTATGCAGCCGAAAGCCTTACCGAAGACGAGGATCATCCGTCTCCCAGCGTCGCTGATGCCCAGCACTTTCTCGATACACCCTCGGGCTCTACTGAAAATAGTCAGGGAGAAGTCGGCATCTATCGCTATTCCCAACTCACTGGCGGAGACACGGAGACCTTCGTGCTGGAGTCGCTCCTGCCCGGAACCGGTTACGACGTGCACATTAGCAAGATGAAGCTGCGCAACGAGCAACGGCGCTCGGCCAGACCTAGACCTGACTTACTACCGCGATTCGAGCCGCCGATTTACCACTGAGCAGAAACGGCACACGGCCCTCTCGGAATATCAGGAATCCTCGGTTCCCAGGTCTCACTCGATTTTGAAACATGGGAGAACACGGCCCTAACCGCGCAGGTCTCACGCCTTCTGCCTCACCCGTGCCA
This sequence comes from uncultured Acidobacteriaceae bacterium, assembly GCA_963841095.1. Taxonomy (GTDB): domain Bacteria; phylum Acidobacteriota; class Terriglobia; order Terriglobales; family Acidobacteriaceae; genus Telmatobacter. The sequence continues at coordinate 55,559 of CAWJBE010000003.1, read as the reverse complement.
CACGCGGCGCGGCAATCAGCGTAAGTGCAACCAGAAAGATCGAACCGGCAATATAGGCCAAGTGTCCATGGCGCAGGTCTTCAACCACGAGCTTCACCGCGACAAGTGCCAGCGCGGCGTAACCCAGCCGCGTCAACTCCAGTCGCCGCCAGCGCGCTCCGCTAAACACCAGCGCGAGCGCCGCCGCGCACAACGTCAGCGTGCGGACAAACGCCAGATGATGCGCGCCCGGAATCACCTTCAGCGCGATCAGCGCTACTAGCCCCTGCACCAGCAGTGCTACCACGGAACCGGCCGCCAGCGCGGCAAAGCCAAGGTGGAGCGCTTGAGCTGCCCATCCGTCGCCTTCGCGCGGCTCTGCAGCCGCATAGCACAGAATCGCGCAGAATGCGGCAAGCCAGATGCTCAGCGCGGGCAAGCCCGGAGGAGTCCCGATCAATACGCCGACAAGAAAGCTCAACAGTCCCGACGCCGCCGCGGCAGCCGCCAGAAATATCATTCCGTAGAATTCAAAAGCTGGCCAACTCCTCCTGCGGCCAACGAACGTAGCCGCAACAGCGCCCGCGCCCAACGATACGATCATCGCCAACGGTGGCAGGCAAAGCCAGCTCCCGGCCAGCCAGAACGTCGCGCTCCATGCCGCAAATACCGCAGCGTTCCGCCGCTCCTCGCGCCTTGCAAAAACCATGAACGTCGCCGCATAACTTGCCGCTGACAAAACCAGGCAAACGGCCCCAAGAATGATCGTGCTGTTCGCCGGCCCGAAATCCGCCAGGCTCACCGCGGCCAGCAGGAACGCAATGGTGGTCTGGACCGTCTCAAAAATCCCAATCTTCTGCCCGCACAGCACCGTCTTTGCAATCACGCTGGCCGTGAAGAGCACGAACATCGCCACACCCGGCGCGAGCAGCGCCGCTCTGCCAAGTGCCGGGTAATCCTCGTGCGCTTTCTGCGGGCTGAAGTAGACAAAGATCAAAATCCAGATCGCCGCATCCGCAATGAGCGCAACCAGCGCGCCAACCTCCGGCACACAATCGAACTCCGGCGCGAACTCGCACGCCGCCGTCACCATCAGCAACGCCACAATGAACGGCATCATCTCGTGCGAAGCAATCGCCAACCCCAGCGCCAATCCGGCCGCCACCGTGCAGGCCACGCGCAGCACCGGCTTCAGATCCCGCTTCCACGCAAGTCCAATTGCCGCCAGCGCAAACGCGCACAGCACGCCCGCGGCGATGGCCGCCGGTAGAATCCTGAAGCGTAACGTGAGCTCCCAGAGCATGGGAGCAAGGATCAGAGCCGAAGTGCAGGCATAGATGGTGCACGTAAACCGCGTCCCGCCGCGCGTCCGCGCTGCCCACACCAGCCACACAAAGGCGTACGCAATTCCGGCAAAAGCAACAACCAATTTAGGAAGTGAGCTTGCTTCCTCCACGGCTCTCAGCAGGTAGGCGCCCGCAATGCCCAGCAGCGCCCGGCCCAGCACAGGGAATAAGCTGCCTGCCGGCGCAATCGGCAATGCCGCCGCAATCGGTGCCGCGCCCGCCTCCGGCGCAGTATGAGGCCATCGCGCCGCCAGCGGGTGCTCCAACGCATCCACACGCCGCTCTAGGCCTTCTACCCGCTCAACCAGCCGGTCGATTGCATCGGGAAGTTCGTTCATGGTTCCCACCCGATCTTGTCGAGACGATGCTCTCCTCAGTCGCCGGCCGCGGCTTCGGGAAGGCTCTTCTCAGGCCACGGAGGCAGCAGCTTTACCAGCGCCCACAAAAAGAGCAGCGGCAGGATCGTTAACCCAATCGCCGCCAGCAAGCCTTCGCGCGTCACCAGGTCCATCTTGTAGGTCGTGTAGCCCAGGAAACTCTTCGAAAAGAGTTGCCCGCCGATCACTACATTCCAGCGCATGGCAAAAACGCTGATGAGAATCAGGCTGCCGCAAAACACGAAGATGCGCTTGCGTACAGTCTCTGAGAACTTCATCACCTGGGTTAGGAACAGCAGGACCAGCGGCACCAGCGTGCCCAGAACCATCTGAAGCACAATCTGCGAGAAGAAGAGCTTCGTGTGCACCATAAAGTTCAGGCTGCGGAACGACTCGTCCGCCTCGTAGATGCGGTGAATCAGGTCGAGCATCTCCAGGCTGAAGTCGATGATGAAGATGTAGAACATGTACATTGCGATCGTATCCACGCAGCGCATGTCGATCTTCTGCTTGCGCAGCTTGGTCACCGCCATGTAGAGCAGCATCACTGCGGCGATTCCAGACACCATGGCCGAGAAAATGAACACCACAGGCATCAGCGGCGACGACCACCATGGATTTGCCTTGATCGAGCCGAAGATGAATCCCACATACCCGTGCAGAAGGAACGCCGATGGAATTCCCACGAGCGTCACAATCCAGCCCACCTTTTCATCGATGTGCAATGAGCGCTCGCTGATGTTGTTCGAGCCCAGCGTCATCACTTTGTAGATCACGCGCAACAGGCCCGTCGACCGCTGCGACAACAGCACGATGTCGCGCCGGTAGTCGAGCCAGATCTCGAACACCAGCACCGCCATCAGGTACCACAAATACACATAGCCAAACATCGCCATCGCCGAAGTGCTGTGCGGCGTGAAATACATCTCCGGTGAGCGCTCCGGGTGCCCCAGGTGCAACTGCAGCGGCAGGGGCGCATCCAGCAGAAATGCCAGCGCCGTCAGCAACGCGAGTCTGTACGTAGGCTTCACCGCCTCCACGCGAAATACGCGCTCCAGCGACGCCAGAATAAACGCGCCCGCCACCAGACCCGTAATGTAGGGGTACAAGACGATCAGCACGCTCCAGTAAAGCGTCACCTCGTTCGGATACATATAGCCTTCAACACCGCTCATAATGCCTCGCACATCGCTGACTTTTGGTCCCTGATCCCTACGTCCCTGGTCCCTCGCACTATCGCACCGATCCATCCAGCCCGTTATAAAATGCCTTCGCACCGGTAGACATCTGCGGCTTCAACACCTGCACCGCGTGCGTCTTCAAAAACGCGTGAATCGGATCGTTGGGATTCTTCAGGTCGGCCAACTGCCGCGCTCCTGTCGGGCAGGCCTCGCAGCACGCGGTCGTCAATCCCTTGGTGATCCGGTGGTAGCACAGCGTGCATTTGTCCGCGACTTTTTTCTCGGGATGAATGTACCGGCAGCCATACGGGCATGCCTGCACGCAATACGCGCAGCCCAGGCAATACTTCTGATCCACCAGCACCACGCCATCCGGGGTGATGAACGTCGCGCCCACCGGGCACACCTGCGTGCACGGCGAATCCGAGCAGTGGTTGCACATCTTGGGAACAAAGAAATACTCCCCATCCCCACCGTCCTTCACCGCCGGAAATCCCTCCTTGCCGCCGTCCGGCGAAATTACCTCGGGATTCTCCAAATGGATGTCTGTCCGGTGATATCGCTCCACCCAGGTCCGGAAGAATCCATCCGGCACGTCGTTCTCTGTCTGGCAGGCGCGTACGCAGTTGCCGCAGCCAATGCATTTGGGAATATCGATCAGCATGCCCCACCAGTGCTCGCTCAGCTGGTAGTTCGGCGAGTCTTCAGGTGTTCCGGCAAGCACGTGCTTCCACGCCACGGCCGCCGCAGGCAAAAGGACCAGAAAATGACGCCGGTCGATGTTCACTTCGTGCCTCCCTTGGCCGCACTCGCGCTCGTGTCTGCACCGATGGCCGGGCTGTGCGGGTTATGACAGGTCTGGCACGGCACGCCGCCCGAGTGATCCGCCGGATCCACCTGCGGAAAATTCTTCGGCTTGGCCGCGCTTGCCGTGTGGCACCGCGCGCATAGCACCGCCGTGTCCGGCTTCACCGGGGTCATCGCCGTTGGATCATTGGCATGAATCGCCAGTGCCCCGTGGCACGCTTCGCAATTCACGTGCGCATGTGCGCCTTTTGTCTTTGTATCGGCAATATCCGTATGGCAGGTTTCGCACGTCTGGTGCCCCGCAAACTTCATCGGGTGCGCCGCAATCTCGCCAATCGCCGCCGCACGATAGTGCCCATATTGCCCAAAGCTCTTTGGGACCACGAACCCGCGCACGATCAAGAACACCAGGAACGCGACAACGAAGAGCCCCGCAAACCGGAATAAATGTCCTGCATCCTTCAGACCGCTCATCAAGCGCTGTCTCCGTACAGCTCCCGCCGGAAAGCCTCCCTGTGATGAATCAAGTGATCTGGGACACTTCCAACCTCTCTAAAGTCAGCCTTGTCGCACGGGGTTGTATGTGAGCCTGCTCACAATCCGGTGTGATGCGGTTCACGTGCCAGAAGAGCAACCCGCCTCAGGCGATACCATGTTTCTTTGGAGCGAATGATGCCAAAGGTCCTCGACGGTGCCGCCATCGCCGCCGCCATCAAGCAGGAAGTGGCCGAAGAAGTCCGCGCCCTCGCCACTCAGGGCGTGCATCCCGGCCTCGCTGCTGTTCTCGTCGGCAATGTGGCCGCGTCGGAGATCTACGTCCGCAACAAGGTTCAGGCCTGCGCCGAGCTCGGCATCTACAGTGACCTCATCAAGCCGCCCGCTGACATCAGCACTGAAGCCTTGCTCTCGCTTGTCGCCCAACTCAACGCGCGAGACGACGTCGACGGCATCCTCATTCAGCTTCCGCTCCCCCCTCAGGTCGATTCCAAGGCGCTTCTCGACGCCATCGCCCCCGACAAAGACGTCGACGGCTTTCATCCCATAAATGCTGGCCGTCTGCTCGCCGGCCGCCCTGCGCTCGCACCCTGTACCCCCGCTGGCATCATCGAAATCCTTCAGCGCAGCCAGATCCCCATCGCAGGCCAGCACGCCGTCGTTGTCGGCCGCAGTGACATCGTCGGCAAGCCCGTCGCCCTTCTTTTGCTCCACCAGAACGCGACCGTGACGATTTGCCATTCCAAAACACGCGACCTGCCCGCGATAACCCGCCAGGCCGATATTCTCGTCGCCGCCATCGGCCGCCCCGGCTTCGTCACGCCCCAGATGGTCAAGCCCGGCGCCACGCTCATTGACGTTGGCATCAACCGCCTCACCACCCGCGAAGAATTCGACCGCTTCTTCAAAGACGACGCCAAACGCGAGGCAGCATTTGCAAAGCGCGGCTCCACCATCGTTGGCGATATCGATCCCAAGGCCTTCGAGCTAGCCGGCGCTTACACGCCCGTGCCCGGCGGCGTAGGCCTCCTCACCATCGCCATGCTCATGTCCAACACCGTACGCGCGGCAAAACTGCGCCGAGGGCTCTAGGCCCATCTCATTTGATTCCATGAGATCGTGGGCGCACGAATCAGTGATTATCATGTAAAGGATGGCTTTTTCATACAAGTCCGCGCAATTTTGGCCAGTGGTCGGTCGCCGTTGACAAGCCAGCCTAGATTAGGATTGAGGCTGCTTATCCTTGGCGAATCTCATTACCCCTGGGAGGGCATGCCACCAATACATCTCACAACAATCGCAGCGTTCAAGCCCTCATACCGGTTTCGGAAAGCGATCTCAAATCTATTCGATCAGGGGCAAAACTTCTGGGACGATGTAATCTTTTATAACTTCGTTCAGGAACTCGTTCCCGTTGGGGCGCGCCATCGTCCGGATGAATCGATGTGGGAAAGCAACGCGACTGTGAACGGTTTCAAGGAAGTCTGTCAGGTTCACAAGCCCGAGCGGATCCTCGTCCTTGGCAAAGGCACGTGGCAGAACCTTCCGGGCAATGAGCACTACCCGAAGTCGGTGCCGCAAAAAGAGCCGTTGTTTCCCTTGCGGGGCGAAAGGTTTTCACGCGGGCTTCACCCTTCAGATCAATTCGCGTACTGGTATCCAACCAGCTCAAAATCTTACGCGCTTTGTGCTCCGATTTTTCATCCAGCATACCCCGCCGGGTTCTATCTACCGGACACCAAACGGACAGTGCAGCTTCTCATGCGGAATGCTTGGATACCGCCGATTAGCATTGTCAGTGAACAACACGGGGTTGGATGAATGCTACGCGTAGGCCTCACCGGCGGCCTCGGCAGCGGCAAAAGCACCGTTGCCGCCATGCTGCGCGACCTGGGCGCTCAGGTCACTGAGTCCGATGCCCTTGGCCGTGCGCTCATGGAGCCGGGCCAAAGCGTCTACAACGAAATCGTCGCGCACTTCGGCGCGAAAGTCGTGAACCCCGACGGCCGCCTCAACCGCATACGCCTCGCCGAGCTGGCTTTTCGCGAGGGCCGCCTCCAGGAGCTGAACGCCATCGTCCATCCCCCTGTGATCGAAGCCCAGCGCCGCTGGATGGACGAGATCGTTTCCCGCGATCCCTCGGCCATCGCTGTCGTCGAGTCCGCGCTCATCTTTGAGGTTGTCCGCGATGCCCGCGCCCGCGGCGAAAAGGAAAGTGTCCTCGCCGACTGGCGCCGCCGCATCGACCGCATCATCGTCGTCACCGCGCCCGACGCAATCAAGATTGCGCGCTACGTTGCCCGCGTCGCCCCAAATGCAACAGACCGCGCCGTCTTCGAAGTCGACGCGCGCAATCGCCTCTCGCACCAGGTCCCCGACGCTGAAAAAGCCGCCCAGGCAGACTATGTCCTTGATAACTCAGGCGATATCGCCGCTCTGCGCGCCCAGGTGCAGGTGCTCTGGCCGCGTCTTCAGGCCGAGAGCAACAAATCTTCCGGCAACTTGTCTCTACAATAAGAGGAGGCCGTCGCGCCTCACACGGTGGAACTTTGCGCCGCCGTCAACGTAAACAAAAAGAGAGGTTTTTGAGATTTGCGCACCATGAAATTCACCCGCATTCTCATCATCATGTTGGTTTTGCTGTGTGGCTTTTGGTTCATCACCACCCATCTGCAGCACGGTTTTACCTTGGGTCACCCTGCGCTGTTCGGGTCCGATGGCTCCGGCGCGCCGCTCGAGCTCACTGAGGCTCACGCCGCGCCCGCCTACGACGCTGAAGAGCAGAACAACATTGCTGTCTACAAAAAGGTGTCACCCTCGGTCGTTAACGTCACCTCCACCACCCTGGTGTTCGACTTCTTTTACGGAACCGTCCCGCAGCAGGGCCAGGGCTCGGGATTCATTCTCGACAAAGCCGGCCACATTCTCACCAACTATCACGTGGTTGCGGGCGCCAACCGCAGTAACGGCGTTGAGGTGCAGCTCTCCAACAAGCGCCGCTATTCGGCAACGGTCGTCGGCGTTGACAAGGTCCACGACCTGGCGCTCCTCAAAATCGATGCGCCCGACCTGCAGCCTGTTACGCTGGCTGATTCTTCACAGCTCAATGTCGGCCAGAAGGTCTACGCAATCGGCAACCCCTTCGGCCTCAGCGGCACCATGACCCGCGGCATCATCAGCGCCATTCGACCTATTCGCAGTGAAAGCGGCGCACCCATTGAAGACGCGATTCAGACCGACGCCGCCATCAATCCCGGCAACTCCGGCGGCCCGTTGCTCAACTCCAGCGGGGAAGTCATCGGCATCAACACCATGATCGCTTCCAACGGCGCCGATCAAAGCTCCGGCATCGGCTTCGCCATCCCCATTGACACCGCCAAGGCCGTGCTCGCCGACCTTCTGCGCTATGGCCGCGTCAAGCGTCCCACGCTCGGCATCGTCTCCTACGCCATCGGTCCCGATCTCGCCTCGCAAATGGGTCTCGCAGCAGATTCCGGCGTCCTCATCCAGCGCGTCCTCCCCGGCGGAGCGGCTGAGCGCGCCGGCCTCCGCGGCGGCGACCAGCAGGCCTACGTCGGCAACACGCCCATCATGCTTGGCGGAGACTTGATCGTCGCCATCGACGGCCAGCAGGTCACCGACCCGCAGGACATCAGCGTCATCATGGACAAGCACCAGGCCGGAGACACCGTCAGCGTAACGATTCTCCGCGGCAGAAAACAGATGACCTTCAAACTAATCCTCGGCGAAGCCCAGGACGAGAATACCTAGACGGAGACAGCGCAAGAACAGCTTGAAATTCAACTGCAGACGATCTTCCGTTTGGCAGAGTTGCTCATAGAAGGTTGTCCGGACTCTCGCCATAGGAGCTGATTTTCCGATAAGCGAAAACGAAGACAGCAGTGCCAAATATCAAGGCGATCGCGGGAGCAAGGATAAGCGCTGATTCAGTTGCTTCTCCGCTTAGGAATACCTCGGGAAGAATGACTCCAACGAAGAAACCCGCTATAGCCGCGAAAACGGCAGCAACAGCCGAAATCAAGAATGCGATCAAGCTCTCGCCGACCGTGGATTTCATATGTAGCAGCATAATAGTCTCTGCGAAGGCGCCAGGGCGCCCAGGTCTCGAATTCGAAACCTGGGCCCACACGTCCGATTGTTTCTCAAACATCACGGATCTGACCCCTGCTCTTAAAACCCCGCCTGCACCTCCGCCTGCTCTGCCAGCGCCACCTGCACTCGCGCCATCGTGACCGGCTCGCCGTAGTGCGCCGCCACAACTCCCACTGCGCGCCCCTCATTCATATACGGACGCACCATCGCCAGTTTGATCCCCGACCCAGCCGCCATCTGTTCAACCGCAGCTCTGCTTGAAATCGATTGCACCAGCGACAGAATCGCGGTCACAATCGTCCCCACGGCTTCGATCGCCGCCAGCGCATGTTGCTGGCTCTTTGCATCCACAATCCTCGCCGCATTCAGCAGCGCTCCGTTCACATCTTGTTGCAGCGTCACAATCTGGTTTTGCAGTTGCGCCAGCAAACTCGCTGAAGGATTGGCAAGATACGCCTTCGCCTGTGACACCAGCAGGTTCGTCGCTGCATCGAACCCCACCGTTGCCACCGCAAAAATCGGCGCATCCGCCGGAGCCAGCAGTGACGCTGTCGAGTCCACCGTCGTCACGGCGCTCTGCAAGGCCGGTGTCCAGTTCACAATGTCCTGCGCCACTCCGGTCGCGGTGCAGCCCTGCATCCAAGGCAGCGGAATCAGCAGCGCAATCAGCATCCACGCACCCAGTTTTGCCGTGCTTTCTTGTTCCGCTGTCGTCTTGTTCCCTGTCTCCGGATCTTTCGCCAGCAGCCCCAGTAGCGCCGTCGCCAGCGCGCTTGCCAGGGTCACAACGGTGCCGTTTCCAACTTTGCCCAGGGTCAAGCCCTGCTGCGACAAAACTCCGGCAACGCTGACCACCGCTATCAGCAATCCTGCCGCCGACGTCTTCGGATGATTCCAGATATTCGTGATGAAATTCATTTTTTGAAAATGCTCCTTCCCGCCGCAGCTTCTCGTGCGGCGAGCGCCATTCATTTGGTTGGTTGCGATTGCTTCTCGAATTTTTCCCACGCACGGCCGGCCCGATTCTGTCAGTCAAACGACCGCAGGCCTTGCGCAAGATTCCTTAGCGGTTTCCCAACCGATGCAGCGCGAAGTCACCACCGCCCGCTGGCTTCTCTATCAGGAAGAAGCCATCTTGAACGCTGCAGGATGCGCCACTAAGAAATTGGAGAACCGCCATAAAGCAGCCCTTGAGTCGAAATGCCTCCGTGGTTCCGGCCCGGCATTCACTCAGGGGCTGCTTCGCGCAGACACACAACGGCCCCGCGCCCGGGAACGGTCCGCTTCCGCAGCGCATCCATCGCCCTTCGCCCACGCGCCTGGCTGCCCTTCATCGGGTCGGGTGGATAGGTGCACCGCATCGGGACCGCGTACTCATTCGCCCGGCGCTGAACTTCCGTCGTTTGTCTGGTTATGTATAAGGTTACGCAATTGGCGCAAATTCCCTGCAAATCTGCGCCCCGCGTGAGTCACTGAAAATAATCTAGTTGCAACAAATTGCTGGTTCACCCTATTGACATGAAGATTGCATCGGCAATAATTTCCGCCTGACCCCTGACCCCTGACCCCTGACCCCTGACCCCACTCCCTGCTTCTCACGTACCTTCGCCCACGCACCTCGTACTCCCCGCTCACCACGCGCGCAATCGCCTCGGTATACGCATCATGCTCCTCCACCAGAATCCGCTCCGCCAGAGAATGCGCATCGTCCGTCTCCAACACCGCAACCGCCCGCTGCACCACGATCGCCCCGTGGTCCAGCTCCTCATCCACAAAATGCACCGTGCACCCCGCCACCTTCACGCCATAGTTGAACGCCTGCTCCTGCGCGTCCAGCCCAGGAAACGCCGGCAGCAGCGAGGGATGAATGTTGAGAATGCGATTCGAAAACGCAGCCACAAACTCCTTCGACAGCAGCCGCATGTAGCCCGCCAGGCAAACCAGCTCCACGCCGTGCGCCTTCAGGCACGCAACCACATCGGCGTCGTGCTCCGCGCGCTTGCGTCCCTTGGACACAAAGACCGCCGTCGGCAGCCCCATCTCGCGCGCCGCAGCCAGCCCCGCAGCCCCGGCCACATTCGAGATCACCACAGCGATCTCTGCGCCCTGCAGCCGTCCCGCGCGAATCGATTCGGCAATCGCCAGAAAATTCGATCCCCGGCCCGAAAGCAGAATCCCGAGGTGAAAAGACTTGTTTGGCGATGGATCGGTGTGCGAACTGCCCAACGAACGGCCCCCTCAAGCAAGTCAGCGAGCCAGACGACGGGCCTAAAGCACTCGCCAACTCCGCTAGCTCCGCTAACTACGTGTACTGCACCCGGCGCTCGCCCTTCACCACGCGGCCAATCACATAAAACTTCTCTTCCGCCCGGTCCAGCAGCTTCTTGGCCCGCGTAAACTTCGCCGCCGGAATCGCCGCGATCAGCCCGATGCCCATGTTGAACGTGCGCATCATCTCTTCCTGCGGCACCTTGCCCAGCTCGCGCAGATGCTCAAAGATCGGCAGCACCGGCCACGAGCCAATCTCCACCTGCGCCGTCACGCCCTTCGGCAAAATGCGCGGCAGGTTCTCCGTAATTCCGCCGCCCGTAATGTGCGCCATGCCCAGCGGTCACCCGCGCCGCCACCAGCTTCTGAATCACGTGCAGATAGCTGCGGTGCGTCTTCATCAGCGCCGCGCCGGCCTTCTCCTTGATCGCCGTCACGTACTGCGTCGCCTTGTATCCGCCCACCTCAAACAGCAGCTTCCGCGCCAGCGAATAGCCGTTGGTATGCAGCCCCGTCGAGGGCAGCCCGATCAGCACATCCCCCGCCTTGATCCCCACGCCCGTCACCATCTTGTCGCGATCCACCGCGCCCACAATAAACCCCGCCAGGTCGTACTCGCCATCGGCATAAAACCCCGGCATCTGCGCCGTCTCGCCGCCAATCAGCGCGCACCCGTTGGCCCTGCACGCGTCGGCCAGCCCCGTCACCACGCTCTCGGTCACCTCGGCGTCCAGCTTGCCGCTCGCCAAGTAATCCAGAAAAAACAGCGGCGTCGCGCCCTGCACCGCAATATCGTTCACGCAGTGGTTCACCAGGTCCGCGCCCACCGTCTGGTGCAGCCCCAGCTCAAACGCAACCTTCAGCTTGGTGCCCACCCCGTCCGCCGAGCTCACCAGGATCGGGTTCTTCCACCGCTGCATGTCCAGCCGGAACAGCGCCCCAAAGCCGCCGATCCCGCCCAGCACATTGCGATTAAAGGTCTTCTGCGCCAGGAACTTGATGCGCTCCTTGGCGCGTTCGCCGCTGCGCAGGTCAACCCCGGCGTCGGCGTAGGTCACGGATTTAGGCTTGATCTCTTGAGGCACGGCCGGGGCTTTCTTTTGAGCGTGATGCTTCGGCGCGGATGAGCCGGAAAGCAGAATTCTAGCAGCATTTGAGCAGTGCATTTCCCACAAATCGACAGGCCCCACCTTTCAGCCACCGACACGCCGTACTCTTCCCAGCAACCGGGCTGGCATAACAAAAAATGGAAGGTTAGCTCGACATTATGCCCTTCACAAACCCAATCCGCAGAAATTTCTTAGAACTGCACTGTTTATGGGGATTGACGTGCGGGGCGATTAGACGGAGAATGTATCAGCGCAAGACGTAAAAATGGCGCTCCAAATAGTAGGAGCGCCGATAGAGATGCTAGATATTGTGGGACCGTCGCAGGTACCCTTCCATCATAGCCTCCTATCAGAAAATGTCAAGCGCGAGAGATCGCCTCGGTGCGTCCGGGGTAGATACCCGACTTCCCCTATTCGGGATTTGGGGTCATTTCTGGAGAAAGGAGGCTAAACACATGCCACTCAAAGAGGGACCTTTTGTCTTCGACAAAGCGACCATCGCTACGCGACGCGACGATGGTTTCTGCGTGTATGGGCTGTCTCGAAGTACGAGTCAGGCCCATATTGCGTATGTGGGCAGGTCCACTACCTTGCGGGGTCGTTTGAACAATTGGTTCAACAATCCCCCTGGAAGAGGACTTACCCACTTTTACGCTGAAGCGCTCGGGACTGAAGCTCAGATGATTGCTCGAGAAGAAGAGCTAATCAACGAGTTCAAGCCCGTTCTCAACACGCTCCTCAAGTGACCGGCAGGTTCCATCAAAACCGCCAGTCGCCCGATCAAAGAATAGCTTTAGGCTGCCAATGTGGAGCACGGAATAGCGTGAGCCCGTGGACAGATAAACTGTTTGATCTGAGATTGGGTCAACGTACTCAAACTCTTTAATCTTGGCTGGGCGGTGAATCAAATTCATTGTCCAGCCAATCAGTTTCAGGATCGCTTGCTTGGAATTTTTCCAAGATAGAGTGGTCCGATCCTGAGCAGTTGAATCCATGGGCAGAATCCTAACACAGCTGTCAACTCCGTCAGATGCCTCTTCCGCGTTAGAGGTTTGGTACGGTCGCGCTGGTGACCTGTTTGGTCGGGCCTCACCCGAGCGCAAGATCGAAAAGAGTGAAGGGGAATAAACCCAACTTCCAATTTGCGACTGGCCCCCGGCCAGCGTAACCAGTATTATCCCAGCGGGGAGGTGAGATCGAACATTATGGCTGCTAAGACCCAAGTACCGACAAGAACAAGAGTCTTCGTTTACCAAGCATCAACGGTCGAGTTGACGAAACGTGGCAGTAAGAATTCGCTTGAGATTTATGTGCGAAAAGGGAAGACATTACTCGGGACCCTGGCTTTGGGAAGAGGTAGTGTGGAATGGCGCCCGGAGGGAAACAGCGTGAATAGGTTCAGGAAGGGGTGGGGAGCTTTTGCCGCGATGCTCAACCGAGAGATGAAGCGATAGCTTTGACCTCCAATACACTGATACGGTGGCCCCGCTAGTGCACACCCGTTCCCAGGCACTTCAGGAGCGCGCAGAACGCCTCTTTCCCGGCGGCGTCAACTCGCCTGTCCGCGCATTTCGTGCCGTCGGCGGCAATCCCCCCTTCATCGATCGCGCTCAAGGCGCTTACCTCTTCGACGCCGATGGCAATCGCTACATTGACTACTTCGGCTCGTGGGGTCCCATGATCCTCGGTCACGCCTTCCCGCCCGTCGTTGAAGCCATCGAGCGGGCCGCGCACAACTCCGCCAGTTTTGGCGCCTCAACCGCCGCCGAGGCCGATCTCGCCGAGCGCGTCGTCGCCTGTTATCCGGCCATCGAGAAAATGCGTTTCGTCAGCTCCGGCACTGAAGCCACCATGTCCGCCATCCGCCTGGCCCGCGCCGCCACGGGCCGCGACGTCATCATCAAATTCGAGGGCTGCTATCACGGCCATTCCGACGGCCTTCTCGTCAAAGCAGGCTCCGGTGTGGCCACCTTCGGCATTCCAGGCTCTGCCGGTGTTCCCGAGGAGATTGCTCGCCTCACCGTGGCACTGCCTTACAACAACCTCGACGCCGTTGAAGCAGCCTTCGCGGCGCACCCCAACTCCATTGCGGCCGTCATCGTTGAGCCCATTGTCGGCAACGCGGGCTGCATCCCGCCCGCACACGGCTACCTCGCCGGTCTTCGCGCTCTCACAGCGCATCACCACGCACTACTCATCGTTGACGAAGTCATGACCGGCTTTCGTGTCTCTCTTGGCGGCGCCTGCCAGCTCTATTCGCTCGATCCCGACCTCGTGACCCTCGGCAAAATTGTCGGCGGCGGACTTCCCGTCGGCGTCTTCGGCGGTAAACGCAAATTTATGGATCAGCTTGCTCCGCTCGGCCCCGTCTACCAGGCTGGAACGCTCAGCGGCAATCCCCTCGCCATGGCCGCCGGCCTCGCCACGGTCAGCTATCTCCAGCAACACGCCGCTGAAGTCTACCCGCACCTTGAAGCCACCACCAAAGCCGTCGCCGAGGGCGTCGCCGCGGAAGCCGCTCGTGCCCACGTCCCGCTCACCACCAATCGCATCGGCTCCATGTGGACATGGTTCTTCACGTCCGGCCCTGTCAGGAACTACGAGCAGGCCGCGCACGCTGACACCGCCGCCTACGGCCGCTTCCACCGCGCCATCCTCGACCGTGGCGTTTGGCTCCCGCCCTCACAGTTTGAAGCTGCATTCGTCTCCGCAGCCCACGGCGACGCCGAGGTGCAGGCTACAATTGCCGCCGCCCGCGCGGCCCTCGAAAACCTGCACACCCATTGAGCTCAGGCCCACACATCAGGCGCTCCACGCATCCAGCGTCAAAATCAGGTGAGCTAATCGTCCGCTCGGTCATGGGCCCTCGCCTGCTCACAGCTTTTGGCAAGAGCGCAAGGGACCACTTGACAGATCTTCACATCTGTTGTATTTAACTATCAGGTTACTTAATCGGATGGTTAAATACGAGATGACACACGATTCCCTTAGCACCACCTTTGCAGCCCTTGCTGATCCCACAAGGCGCGCCATCCTCGCACGTCTGACTTTGCACGAGGCCTCGGTCACCGAACTGGCTGAGCCATTCAGAATGAGCATGCCCGCAGTGTCCAAGCACTTGAAGGTATTGGAGCGCGCCGGGCTGATCGCGCGTGGGCGCGAAGCGCAATGGAGGCCGTGCCGCTTGCAAGCCGCCCCCCTCAAGGATGTAGCCGGCTGGCTGGAGGATTATCGCCGCTTCTGGGAAGAGAGTTTCGATCGATTGGACGAATACCTTCGCACACTAAAAAAGGAGAAGCAACATGGTTCAAAACAGCGTAAGCGCTAGCACTGCGGTGTATGGGCTCGGAATGGAGGTAGCATTCACGCGCACCTTCGCCGCCCCTCGCCGCCTCGTCTTTAAAGTCTGGACCGATCCCAGGCATCTGGCCGAATGGTGGGGTCCGGATGGATTCACGAATCCACGCTGCGAGTGGGATGCGCGTCCCGGCGGCGAAATTCACATCGACATGCGAGGCCCCGACGGCCACATCTACCCGATGTCCGGGAGGTTCCGGGAGATCGTTGAGCCGGAGCGGCTTGTTTTTGACAGCGCCGCGTTGGACGAATCGGGAAAACCCATGTTCGAGGTTCTCAACACCGTCACCTTTGCTGAAAGCGGGGGCAAAACGATCCTCACGCTAACCGCACGCGTTATCACTTCGACGCCGAACGCGCCCCAGTATCTCAAGGGTATGGAGATGGGCTGGACACAGAGTCTGGAGCGGCTCTCGGTGCAGGTTGACAAAGCGCTTTCTACAGAAAGATTGTAAGAATTCTTTGCTTGGCATCGACACGATCAAATCAACCACGCGTGGGTGCGGCTGCTATATCGCCTGCCCACGCTTCCACCGTCACAAATCGGCATGTGTCTCTGTGCCGCTCTATCAGCATCTCCGCAGCAATCACTGAAGGCTCCCGATTCGCTTTCGCGTCCTCATGCCCGCCGTCGTGGAGCACAATGTTCGCAGCACGCCCCCGCCGTCGCAGCCCATCGATCGTCTTTGTCAGATCTTCCGCAATCCGCTCTGCGGAGGGCTCGCTCCAATCGGCTGTCATCGCGTTCCATAGCACCGGCTTCAAACCCATCTTGCGTGCGATGTGAAACACCGCGGGCCGCCGCGCTCCAAACGGCGGCCGAAAAAACCGTACCGCCGCGCCTGTTATCTGCTCCAGCGCATCGTTGGTCCGCTTAAGCTCCTCGCGAATGCGGCTATTCGCGCTTTGTGCCAGGTTCGGATGGTCCCACGAGTGATTTCCGATCACGTGCCCGGCCGCCGCAATCCGCCGCACCAACTCCGGCTCCGCCTCCGCCCGGCCGCCCAGCAGGAAAAACGTCGCGCGCACCTCATGTTTTGCCAACACGTCCAGCAGCCGCGGCGTCCATCTCGCGTTGGGCCCGTCGTCAAAAGTCAGCGCCAGCTCGCCCGGCCGCGCTGGCGCAATCAGCGCCATGCCGAAGATTCGCGACTCCGGCCACCGCGAAGCATATGCATAAGCGCCCACCGCCAGGCCTGCGCTCGCAACCGCGCCCAACCCGATATAGATATCGGTCGCTGAATTAGAAATCATTCTGTTTGCAAGTATGCGTCGGCAAAGTGAGCGCAGGCAACTTGTCCAAAGCGCAGTCCGCGCCCTCGCCGTCGGCTCCGCTGGTCTCAGGACTCAATTCCTTGGCCCCTACGTTCCCAGCCCCTGCGTATCGAGTCCCTACCTCTCTGCCCTTCACACCATCTTCGCCGGCATCTTTTCGTCGCTTCGCTGTTTCGCCTGCATGCGCCGCCTGGCGCGCTGTTCGCTTGAGCGCCGCGCCTGCCGCCAAGTCGTCATTGACGTAATGCCGTAATTCCACACTGCAGAAAACAGGAGCCCAGTCACCGCCGCCAGCACCCAGGGCACGCCGCGATGGTACGCCTCGTTCGCAATCGTCACATTCGCTGCAACGCCCAGTCCGCACGCTAGGCAAAATGTCAGCAGCCCGCCCCAGAACCTCCATCCCCGCAGCCGCCGGTCGCGGTAGGTCACGGAGTTGTTCAAAACAAAATTCAGACTCATCACCGCGAATGTCGTAATCGTCTGTCCCGCCGCGAAGCTCAGTCCGCCCAGCTTCAGCAGCGCGCTCAAAATCAGCAAGTGCACGCCCACACCCAGCGCGCCCACCATGGCGAACAGCACAAAGCGCACGTTCACCACGTCGCCCAGGTGCTTGTCCACCAGCAGCTCAAAGTACTCCAGGCCCACCATCACATCCAGCTTGCTTTCGCCGTGCTCGCGCTGGCGAAAGCGGTATGGAACTTCGCCGATCCGCAGCCCCGGTCCTGCCGAAAGCACTATGTCGAGCAGAATCTTGAAGCCGATCCCCGAAAGTCTATGCGCAAATCGCTCGAAGGTTGCCACGCGCACCATAAAAAATCCGCTCATCGGATCGCTCAGCGCATGTTCGGTGCCCATCATGCTCAGGCGCTTGCCCAGTTGGCTCAGCCTCACCCGCCAACTGGCAAACTCGCCCATGCTGCCCCCGGCAATGTTGCGCGAGCCCACAACCAGGTCGAGATTTTCTTCCTGCATCCGGCGCAGCATCTCGGGCAACACGCTTTCGTCGTGCTGCATGTCCGCATCCATCACAGCCACAAAGGGCGCGGACGCCGCCAGAATCCCTTCGATGCACGCCGATGCCAGCCCCCGTCGCCCTATCCGGTGCAGCACGCGCAGGTTGTCGTGGCGCTGCGCCACGCGCCGCACAACGTCTGCGGTGCCGTCGGGCGAGTCGTCATCCACAAAAATCACTTCGTAGTGAGCGCCCGCCAACGTCTTTTCCAGGCGATCGACCAGCGGGCCCACATTTCCGCTCTCGTTAAATGTGGGCAGCACGATCGCCAGATCGTAGGCCATTTATTCCTCCGCGGCGCAATTGCATGTCAAGGCGCTTCGCCCTGCAGTCGAATCCCGCTTTTTATCTCAAGCCTCATCGCATTTTAAGAGAATCTCCAATCCGATTCCATCGCCTTCGCCTCCAGTTTCACTCAACCCGAACCAAGCGTATACTTGCCTTGTTCGGGTCGCATCCGGAGTTTCCGGAGCGGCACTGGAGATAATTATGAGCCTCACCGAGTTTCCCGCGGGCGCGCGCCTCACGTCGTCCGGCGTTCCCCTTCCCAAAGTAACCGTGCCCGCCCTCAGCGAGATGAAGCGCCAGGGGAAGCCCATCTCTGCTCTCACCGCCTACGACTTTTCCACCGCGCGCCTGGTCGACGAGGCCGGCATCGATCTCATCCTCGTCGGCGACTCGCTGGCCATGGTCGTTCTCGGCCATGAAAATACCCTCGCCGTCACCGTCGATGAAATGCTTCACCACACGCGCGCCGTGCGCCGTGCTGTCCATCGCGCCCTCATCGTCGCCGACATGCCCTACGGCAGCTATCACGGCCCCGTCTCTGAAGGCCTCGCCAACGCCGTCCGCTTCGTAAAAGAGGCTGGCGCCGAAGCCGTCAAAATCGAGGGCAGGCGCATCGAGCTTGTCCGCGAGCTCGTTCAATCCGAAATTCCCGTCATCGCCCATCTCGGCCTCACACCGCAAAGCGTGCACCGCATGGGCGGCTACCGCGTGCAGGCTCGCACAGCGGAATCCATGCGCCAGCTTCACGCCGACGCTCTTGCGCTCGCTCATGCCGGCGCCGGTGCAATCGTTCTTGAAGGCATTCCCCGCGAGGCCGCCGCACAAATCACCGCCGCGCTGACCATTCCAACAATCGGCATAGGTGCCGGACCGGATTGCGACGGCCAGATTCTCGTCTTCCACGATCTCGTCAATCTCACCTTTGCGCCCCCGGCAAAATTCGTTCGCCGCTACGGCGATGCCTCCGCGCTCTTCCGTTCCGCCATCGAGCACTATCGCGAAGACGTCGAGCACCACGCGTTTCCATCCGACGCCGAGAGCTACCATCTGCCCAGGACCGAACTCGCCGCAGTCCCCATCGAGTTAGACAGCAGTGACGAAATTGTGAATCGCGACGCCTGGGACGAGTTGAATCAGGAGTCGGCCTAGCACGAACGTCCTCTGTTTGGCGCATGCTTGCTCATTGCTGTCATCCTGAGCGACCGTAGTCCGCATCAGCGGACGAAGGGGAGTCGAAGGAAATGCGGTTCGGGGCGCCGCAAAAATGAAAACTGCCGCTCAGAGCACGGCCACACTCCGGGCTTAAAACGAAATGCAAATCCTTCGCACCGTCGCCGAACTCCGCCATTGGTCCCGCTCCGCTCGCCGCGATTCTGTAAGCCGCGTCGGCCTCGTGCCCACCATGGGCGCTCTCCACGCCGGTCACGCCTCGCTCATCCGCGCCGCCCACGCAGCGGTCGCCCACGTCGCCGTCAGCATCTTCGTCAATCCCACGCAGTTCGGCCCGCACGAGGACTACACCCGCTATCCCCGCTCCTTCGATGCCGACTGCGCACTCGCCGCGTCCGAAGGTGCCGAAGTCCTCTTCGCTCCTTCCGTCGATGAGCTCTACCCGAACGGGTCCGATTCCACCTTCGTCGAAGTCCCCGAGCTTAGTGATCGCCTCGACGGCGCATCCCGCCCCGGCCACTTTCGCGGAGTCGCCACTGTTGTCGCCAAGCTGTTCGTCGCCGCCGAACCCGATCTCGCTTTCTTCGGTCAGAAAGATGCTGCCCAGGTCGCCGTGCTGCGCCGCATGGCCGCCGACTTGCGCCTCGCGACCGAAATCGTCGTCTGCCCCATCGTTCGCGATGCCGACGGTCTCGCCCTCAGCTCGCGCAACGCCTATCTGACGCCGCCCCGGCGCGCCCAGGCCCTCGCGCTCAGCCGCACCATTCGCCACATCGAGTCGCTCGTCGCCGAAGGCGTTCGCGATGCCGCAGCCCTCGTCGCCGCCGCTCACAATATCTTTGCTGGCGACCCCGCCATCCGCATTGACTACATCACCCTCGTCGACTGGTCCACGCTTCTGCCAGTCGCAACCGCCGCGCCCGGCACCCTCTTCGCCGTCGCCGCGTGGATCGGCGAAACCCGCCTCATCGACAACACCATCATCAATGGATGTGCAGGGGTGAACCGCCGCCTTGCCAATAAACGGTTTGGGCTGTCATCGCCAGCGGAATTGCGGGATCCCCTCTCCTGAAACAGGTGTCAAGACACCGAAATTGAAGATTGATTCATGAAGCCCGTTAACCATTGCATGCCCCCATCCGTTGACTGAGCGTGAGGTCATTTTGGACAAATATTCAAAAGCTGAGGATAACTGCGGGGCGGCCAGATCGAGAGAAAGAAAGGATCCAACATGGGTCAGTGCTATCGCACTCCTCGTTTGGATCGCGGCAGGGGCCGTAGCTTTCCTTCCCTTTGCGTTTAACACGTCGGCTTGGGACGCTGTGACGCTGAGGGTCCCAGGCAATCAGGGAAATTGGTGGCACTTTCTTGTCGGCGCTCCGATCTTCCTCGCGTATCCGATGATTTGGCTCAGGCTCCGGCCATTCTTTTCAGCCGAACTTTCCACGGCGACGGGACGACGGTTGATCTGGGGCGTCGTTAGCCTTTCTGTTGCCGGCTCAATTGCGGTGGAGGCGCCATTTCTATTGCATCTGGCTGGAACGAGCGAGTGGCAACGGCTCATGGTCCTGAGCCTGGGCTTCGGCATCGTAGTCGCCGGTGCTGTAATTCTGTTCCTGCGCCGTCGTCACATATCCCCTACCCGAGCATGCCTTGCTGGTCTCAACACCGCTTATCTCGCCAACATGGCTCTGTGTCTCGTCGTTTACGCCGGAGCGCCAGGAAGCATTGGGTCAAGATCAGGCTGGTTTGTAGCCGTCGTGATCGTCTGGCCCATGGCCCTTGAGCTTGTTTGGCTCCTCGCCCAGACCTTCGGAACGGCACAACAAACCACAAAGAATGAGGCCTGGACCTGAAGACTACCGCGTCTTCCGGAGGCGTCGTATTGATTGACGCCCTTGCGCAACCACGTACCCCAACTACAATCTTGAAGCAATGCCGGAACTCCCCGACATCTCCGCCTACATCGCCGCGCTCGAACCGCGTATCCTCGGCCAACCCCTCCAGCACGTCCGCCTCGCCAGCGTCTTCCTCCTCCGCACCGTCGACCCTCCCATTGCATCAGTCGAAGGCCGCGCCGTCACTGCCCTCCGCCGCATCGGCAAGCGCATCGCTATTGGCCTCGATTCCTCCCCTCACTCCGGCGACCTCTGGCTCGTCCTTCATCTCATGATCGCCGGCCGTCTCCACTGGCGTCCGCCGCAGGCCAAGCTCGCCGGCCGCCAATCGCTCCTCGCTCTCGACTTCCCCGCCGGCTCCCTCGCCCTCACTGAGGCCGGCTCCAAACGCCGCGCCTCGCTTCACCTCCTGCGCGGCCCGCAGGCCCTCCACGACATCGATCCCGGCGGCATTGAAATCTTCGCGCCGGAACCTCCCTCGACGTCTTCCGCGTCGCTCTCACCCTCGAAAACCGCACCCTCAAGCGCGCTCTCACCGATCCGCGCCTCATCAGCGGCGTCGGCAACGCCTACTCCGACGAGATCCTCCACGCCGCCCGTCTCTCGCCCATCGCGCTCACCCACAAACTCAAGCCCGAAGAGTGGGAGCGCCTCTTCGCCGCGACCCGCTCCACGCTCACTCTCTGGATCGACCGCCTCTCCTCCGAAGCCCAAAAGAAATTCCCTGAGAACGTCACCGCATTCCGCCCGGAGATGGCCGTCCACGGCCGCTTCGGCCAGCCCTGCCCGCGCTGCGCGTCACCGATCCAGCGCATCCGCTACGCTGACAACGAGACCAATTACTGCCCCACCTGCCAAACCGGCGGCAAGGTCCTCGCCGACCGCAGCCTCTCGCGCCTCCTCGGCTCCGATTGGCCCCGCACACTCGACGAACTTGAAGCGCTCAAACGCCGCTGATCCCCGCTCCACGCCTCGGTTCTGTAGCCCATCCGGCCAGCACCGCGCTGAGCCCCGCATCGCCTCCATCTGCAACGAATTGGGCATCTCTACCACTTCTGCGCCAGTTACCACTTCGGCGTCATAACCCCTTAAATTCCTTGACACTGCATCCTTACTTCCATCAGAGTGGTTGCGACGACTCCTGACATACCGGCCAGCGGTAATTTCCCATGCCCTGGAGCAAATGTGCGTGGGAGCCGGACAAAAATCCCGTTGCGGAGGATTCACGAATGCAAGGTTTACAACTTCATCACCTTTTGGTTTGGGTTTCGGTTTCCGCTGTAGTTCAGTGGTTGTTCGGAGCTCTTTGGTACGGCGTTATCTTCAAAAAGTCCTGGAGGAAGTTCGTTGGCTTCGCAGAAGGCGAAAAGCCGAAAAATGCTGGCTTCGGTGCCATCGCCTCGCTCATCGCCTGCTTTCTCCTGTCCTTTGTTCTTGCCCATGTCATCGCGTGGGCAGGCGCCATCAATTTCACCGGAGGCGCAAAACTCGGCATCGTGTGCTGGGTAGGCTTTATGGCGCCGCCGCTCTTCGCGCAGCACATCTATGAAAACCGGCGCGCCAATCTCTTTGCCATCAACGCGGGCTACTGGCTGCTGGCCATGGCCGTTGGCGGCGCTATTCTGGCGGCTTTCCACTAGAAAGATTGTCCGGCTTCCACCAGTTGGACTCGCGGCGTACAAGGGGCAAATTCCTCGTGGATTTGCCCCCTGCGCTTCCGGAAATTGGGCCCAAAGCCCACCGCAAGACACAATCAGCGTGCCGCGCAGTTTTCGATTCTCGCATTCAGGCCGCAATGCCCTCTTCCAACTCAGCCCTCACCAATTGTCCAATTCCTCGTTTCGCCGGTTCCCACAAAAATTCACATCCGTTGCTCGTCAAGAACTTGGCGTGCAGACCGTAAAATCAGCCTATGCCACGATCGGTCATCTCTACTAACGGAGCGCCAGCCGCCATCGGTCCTTACGCCCAGGGCGTGCGCGCGGGAAGCCTTATCTTCACCGCCGGCCAAATCCCCATCGACCCGGTCACGCAGCAGGTGGTTGCCGGCGGCATCGCCGAGCAGACAAAGCGCGTGCTCGAAAACCTCAAAGCTATTCTCGAAGAAGCGGGCAGCAGTCTCGACCGCGTCGTCAAAACCACCGTCTTCCTCAAAGATCTCGGCGACTTCTCCACCATGAATACCGTCTACGCGGAATACCTCATGGCAGACGGCCAGGCCCCTGCGCGCACCACCGTCGAGGTCTCGCGCCTTCCCAGGAATGTGCTCATTGAAATTGAAATGATTGCTGAAGTTTGATCCGTCCAGCACTCTCATCTGTCTCAATGAAAGAATGAACTGAAAGAGTGAACTCGGGCCGCGGTGCTCCTGAAAAGTCAGTCTCCGCGTCTCCACGCGCCATCGCTGCATCGAACGAGCGGCGAGTTAGGTAGCGGCTCGGTTTGAAGGGTACGGGCTTCAGCCCGTACATGAATAGATCAAGACAATCGCGGGCTTTAGCCCCTGAGGAAAGGATTTTCAAACTGACCTCGGCTACCCGTTTCAGGAGGTTACATTGAGCGAACCCGAAGAAAAAATCGAGCGTACCGACGCGGAATGGCGAGCCGCTCTTAGCCCGCAGCAATATCACGTGCTGCGCGAGAAGGGAACTGAACGCCCCTTCACCGGCGCCCTCACTGAGAATCACGAAACCGGAAATTACCATTGTGCCGGGTGCGGCGCTCTGCTCTTCCTAAGCGGAGCTAAATTCGACTCCGGCTGCGGTTGGCCCAGCTTCATGCTGCCTGCCGATTCAAAAGCTGTCGTGGAGCACGAGGACAGTAGCTTCGGAATGCGCCGTATCGAAGTCACTTGCGCCCGCTGCGGTGGACATCTCGGCCACGTGTTCCCTGACGGCCCTCGTCCCACCGGCCTGCGCTACTGCATCAACTCTGCGTCGCTCACCTTCACCCGCCCAGACGACACACCCTAGGCCTGTGACCGCTTAATTTTGTACCAAAAATGGGTGCCCCAGGTCTCGATTTTGAGACCTGGGATTGGCAATCGCCAGGTTCGAAATCATGCGGTTAAATACCCGGTCCCAATCGCTCGCAGGCACAACAAAACCCCGTCCGCGTGGGACGGGGTCCGTTGTCCTTTAGATTTGCGTGCCCCAATCGAGCCGCGCGCTTCAGCGTGCGGCCAACCAGGTCGTTACGCCTTGGCGACTTTTCCGCTCTTGATGCAGCTCGCGCATACGCGCATCCGCTTGGGCGCGCCGTTTACCATCGCCTTCACCACTTGCAGATTCACGTTCCAGCGGCGACGCGTCACATTGTGCGCGTGAGAAATGTTATTGCCGAAGCGCGGCCCTTTACCGCAAATGTCGCAAACTTGTGCCATCGTCCAACTCCAATTTCGTCTTATGTTTTCGGGTGCCGCTCAAGCGGCCTGCGCGCACAACGCCACGCGCCATCACCTTGCCGAATCTTCAGTATACCTGCAGCCGGTCCAACCGGCCAAACAGACCCGGAGCGAAATCGGTGCGCTTGCTGCTGACGGACGGCAGTTCCGGAAGCGCACCCGGCAACCGGGATCAGTCCAACGCTCACTGCAACTTGAACCGAGCCCTCGCCTCGTACCGCGAACCCGCCGGCCCCAGATGGCTCTCGTAGAGCACAAACTCTCTCGCCGTGAATCGCGTGAACGCCGGCCTGGTCCCCACGCGGGCCATCAATTCCCCTAATCTCCGATCGCGCTCCACGCTCTGCCCCCGCGCGGCCGGGTCTGGTTTCTTGTCCCCTCGGCGGCTTCGTCCCTTGTTGCCCGTTCCCCGCGCCAGCGTTATGTGCGGATGAAAGGCCCGCGCCTCCCCAACGAATCCACACTGGCTGGTCGCCGTCACAATGCGCTGCTGCAAACCCGCCAGCTTGGGCGTCACTGGCACTTCTGCGAACAAGACCCCCGCCCGGTCAAAGTAACCCATCTCGCCAAGCTGCACCTCGAACGTCGCCGTTCGCACTTCCCTCAGCCGCGCCGTCAGGCACTCACACTGTTCCTGCGAGGTGTTGCCCAAGAATTGCAGAGTGATGTGCCACGATTCGGGCGCGGTCCATCGCAACCCGCCAGCACTAGCCCCTCCGCGGGTCTCATCGGCTCTCAACCGCGCCGCTACCGCCGCAAGTTCGCCCACCACCGCGTCCGCTATAGGAATTCCCACGAATAGCCGCATACCTGGCCACCCACGGGGATAGTGTAGTGCCGTCCCTCGCTTCACGCGCCGAGTGCAGATGTCCCAGGTCTCGTCCGCCACGGCGGATGAAACCTGGGACATCGCGGCGCCTCAGTCAAGTTCAGTTAGATATTGATGTGTTCTGAAATCTAATTTGACGGTGGCGCTCCGGCCGGAGGCATCGCCATTCCCGGCGCCATGCCACCGCCGCCCCGTGGCTGTTCTTTCGGAATCACAAACTCTTCCGGCATCTCGTGCCCGCGATGGCATGTCCCGCACGTCACCTTCTTGCCCATCGCATCCGCATCGAGCGCCGACGACTTGGTGATGTAGTCCCCGTTGACCTGCTCCGTCATCGTGTACATGATGCGCGCGATCTGCTTGTTCGGCTTGGAGTCGTCAGCGAAGTTCAGCCGCGGCCGGCCGTTCGGGCCTACGTTATTCGGGTCGGGCGCATGGCAAAAGTCGCAATGCACGCCCAGCGATCCCGCCCAGGTTTCCATGATGTCGCGCACCTGTGCGCCTGTCAGGTCTTTCGGCAGCACCTTCAGGTTGGTCGGTGCTGGAAAGTTGCGCATCCGGCCCATGCCCTGCTGTGGCGCCCCCGCTGCGGCTGGTGGCGCCGGTTGGTCTTGCGGTGTTTGCGCTGCGGGTGCGGCGGCAAACACGGCCGAGGAGAGCATTGCGACCACGGCGACGATCGCGGTGGTCGATGGGAGCAGGGAAGTGAGCTTCACTGGGCGGGGATCCTTTCAGGTTTGGGATTGATTGCGTTGAGTCGACCGAATTGAGGAATGCTTTATTTTACGGACGGAGCCGGACCTTGGAAAGATGCACTCCCCGGAAATGTTCTTTGCGCCTGAGACGCATGGGTGTCCCGGCAGCGCAAACCGCAGTGGCAATTCCACGGCATGCCGAATGCCGATCCGCCGCGTCACAAGTACCTGCTTCACGCGCATCCCGTCGTCGCGCACCTGCAGCGGCGAGTCCGGGTCCAGCAAATCCAGCCCGTTGTGCCTCTCCCGCGTCAACTCCATCGCCTGGCAAAGCCGGCCCGGCCCGCAGGTCAATTTAGATTCCGCTACGCCGGAGGCCAGCCCGCGATTCTGCGCCATCAGCTTCATCCCCTCCACCGGCTCCAGCGCCCGCAACAGCACGCTCCCTGCCCAGCCTTTCCTCTCGCAGCTGATGTTCATGCAGTAGTAGCGCCCATAAATCGCGTAAACATACGCATGTCCTGCGGGGCCAAACAGCACCTCGGTCCGCGGCGTCGGCCCGCGATGCGAATGCGCCGCCGGGTCGGCAATCTCATTGTGCGGGCCCAGATATGCCTCTACTTCAACAATCCTGCCGGCGAGCACCCCGTTTCGCGTCCGGTGCACCAGCAACTTGCCAAGCAGCCGTGGCGCCACCTTCTCCGGTTGCGCCTCAAAGAACGCGCGTCCGAGCAGCCATCCCGGCGTCCGCACCTTCTCGCTTCGGGCCGCCCGCTTCACCGGCCGCCCGCCGTGCGCTATTTCTGAGCCTTTTTGTGCGATTTGTTCCACTCCTCAATCAGCGCCAGAACCTCTTCCGCATGCCCCTGCGGTGTCACCTTCGGGTAAATGTGCAGCAGCGTCCGGTCCGGACCGATCACAAACGTCGTCCGCTCGATACCCATCACTTTCTTCCCGTACATGTTCTTTTCCTTCAACACGCCAAACTGTTTGCATACTTTCTCGTCTACATCAGCAAGGAGCGTGTACGGCAAGTCGTACTTCGCGCGAAACTTGGCCTGATCGCGCGGCGTGTCGCGGCTGATGCCCAAAACCACTGCGCCCGACGCTTGAAGTTTCTTGAAGGTGTCGCGAAACCCGCAGGCCTCGATGGTGCAGCCGGGGGTATCGGCCTTAGGGTAAAAGAATAGAATGACCGGCTTCCCCGCAAAGTCCGAGAGGCTTACTGTTTTGTCCTCGTCCGTTTGCAGCGTGAAATCGGTCACTTTCTGGTTCAGTTCCATGGGGAATATCCTCGCTATAGATGATTCGGGCCAGTCGGCGCCCGTCAAACTTTGATGTTCGCGTTCAATTATTGTCGAGGGATGCGTAAGGTGTCATCGCGGCCTACATCTCGCTTGTGGATATCATCGGCGCCCGGGCACCCCACCCTCGCCGCGTCTTTGTCCTCACGGCTGGGGTGGGGAGCGACCATCCTCTCGATCACGTCCGCTCTCGCCCTTCCCGCCGCCGCCCAGTATCAGGGCCAGGTCAGCACCAACAAAAATACCCCCCAGCTCCGCGCTGTCGGCGTCCTCGAGTGGACCGGCGACGAAGACCATCCCAAGACCAGCCGCCTCATTCCCATCTGTGTCTACGATGGCCAGGATCTTCAGGACGCAAGTATTTACCTGTCACAGCCCGAGCCGCTGGCCCTCCAAAGCGAAGTCGAATACCAGCTCCTCCAGGACGGCAAGCCCGTCGGCTTCTTTGACATTTCGAGCGCCGCCCAGCAACAAGGCTCATGGATCGGCCTAGGCAAGTGGAAGGCGCTGCCTCGCCCCAAGCCCGCGCGCGTTCAGCTGGCAAAGGTCGACGAAGATGATGCGCAAAGCGACGAGCCCGTCCTGCACCGCAAACATCACGCTTCAGACTCCGGCTCCGGCAGCAGTTCCGGCTCCAGCGAACCGGCCCCCGATCCCGACCGCCCCACACTGCACAAAGGCCCCGACGCCTCAAGCGGCAACTCCGGCGACAGCAGCACCACCACCACCGACTCCAACGCCCCCCCGCCCGATCCAAACCGGCCCATCCTTCGTCCGGACACCGACAGTTCCTCCGCAGGCAGCGCATCCTCTACCGACTCCGGCCGACCCAAGCTGAAAAAGAAGAGCGATAACGACGATGGAGGCTATGTCTCGGATGTCGCCACCCTCACCGATCCCGACCGTCCGCATCTGTTTCGCGGGAAAGCCGAGGGATATGGCGCGCCTGTTCTGCCCACCTTCGTCGGCCTCCCGGCCGACATGCATCAGCAGGTCGCCGTCTCTGACGTAACCAGTCGCCCCATCCACATCTGGAACTACTCCTGGGCCAACCCAGGTGATGAGGCCAAAATGAAGGCCGACATGGAAGACATCGCCCGCACCGCGCTCGGTCTCAACCCGCCACCGGCTCCCGCCAAGCCCGCGTCCAGGCGAAGCACTACCGCCCGCAGAACCGCAAAGCCTGCTCCTCCTCCGCCTCCCGCGCCGCTCGCCGATGAGCAATTCCACGTCTTCGAGTTAGCCTACGGTTCGGGAGCCACCATGGTTCTTTCCGCTCACACCGCCGTCGCAGGCGAGCAGGAGAAGTTCGTCACCCTTATCGGACAGCCTGATCTCTACGGCAATGTCGCCATACTCCTCAAAAATGTCACGGATGCTTCGCGTCTTGACTCAACGCCGCGCATGCGCCTCGTCGACGCCGTTGACGCCATGGCCGACAATCGCGGCGAGCTCCTCTTCGAGCTCCGCGGTGCCACCCAGCGCCAGTTTGCCCTCTATCGCGTCCTTCGCGGCGATGCATCGCGCATCTTCCTCAGCAGCACCGAACCAATCGCAACCACGGCCAGTAATTAAATGTCGTTTTCACTCCCTCAAAAGAGTTATTGTTCGTCGGGACTTTGCACGATATCTCCTATACAATAACGACATACAAGTGTGCACATCGACACTTCCCAAGGATTCCCCATCGAATGGCATCCGTCACAGCTGTCCCGCCGCCCGACACCGTCGTTGCTGATTCAACCCTAGCCACATCAGTAGTTCCCGAATCGAACGCATCCGCCCAGGCGAAATCCCTTCCCTATTGGCGGCAGATTCGCATGGGTCGCGCCAAAGCTGTCAGCGATGGCCTGAGCTGGCCCATGGTCTTTGTCATTGCGGTCTTTCACCTGGGCGCGGTGGCTGCACTCTTCCTCTTCAGTTGGCAGCGGCTCCTGGTCATGGCCATCCTCTATATCCTGGCCATCAACGTGGGCATTGGCATGTGCTATCACCGCCTGCTCACGCATCGCGGCTACAAAGTGCCCAAGTGGCTTGAATACACGATGACGGTTTTTGCCACGCTCTCGCTTGAGGGCGGCCCAATCTTCTGGGTATCTACGCATCGCGTCCATCACCAGCTCAGCGACAAAGAAGGCGACCCGCACACTCCGCGCGAAGGCGGCTGGTGGGCGCACGCCGGATGGATCCTCTTTGGCCAGTCATTGCACCTGCAGATTGAGGCGCTCTCGCGCTACTCACCCGACCTCAGCCGCGACCGCTTCCACGTGTGGCTCAGCAAGTACCACTGGATTCCCATCACGCTCAGCGCCGTCCTGCTGTTCTCGCTCGGTTGGTACTGGGGCGGCTTCGTCAACGGTCTCGCCATGTTCCTCTGGGGCGCGCTGCTCCGCGTAACGCTTGGCCTCCACGCCACCTGGCTCGTCAACTCCGCAACCCACATGTGGGGCAAACGCCGCTTTGACACCCACGACGACTCGCGCAACAGTTGGTGGGTTGCTCTGCTCACTGGCGGCGAGGGATGGCACAACAACCATCACGCTCACCCCGTCTCCGCGCGTCATGGACTTACCTGGTATGAGATCGATCCCAACTTCTGGGGTATCTGGATCCTCTCCAAACTCGGCCTCGCTCGCAAAGTCCAGGTCGCCAAGTTCGACCGCGACGACCCCAAACCCGCCGGGATGTGATATCGATTCGAACCTGCGGCGGATCCAGACTCTGCTGCAAAAACATTCGGCCTTCCCGCTCCGGGAAGGCCGTTTGCTTTTCTTGACCTGACCGCCCCGCTATTTCCGCAGCTTCGCGCGCACCCACAGAAAGCCGAAGTACGGCAGCGCCAGCAGAAGGACCACCACCCCCGCCGGAAACCCAACATCCCGGTACGTGTCCGCGTAATTCACCGTGTGCCCGCCCACCACATTCCACGCCAGCAGCGAGAAAATCGCAATGAACGTGGTCAGGAAAAACGTAAAAAATGCCGCCGCCACTGACAGCAATACGCTCTGGAAAAGACTGAATCCCTCCAGCGGGAATCCCAAAACCCTTCCGCCTCCACGTCCGCTTTCGGCCGTTTGCATCATCATCTCCATCCCTTTCATCTAGAATACAGATTCATGGCCGCTACCGCACAAGTCGAGCTTTGGCCCGCAGAGAAAGTGGCCACGCAGGTCACCGTGCTCGACGCCCCCAACGGTATCCGCTACGCTGCCTGGGGAGAGACCCGCATCCCCGAGACCGATATCGAGCATCTCGTCGGCGCAGTGCCTGCGGCGCTCTCCTCCGCTCTCCGCCAGCGCGCCTACTACTTCGTTCCCCTCGCCATTGCCGATACCGGCGAGAGCCTAGTCGCTCCCGCCTACACCGTTGAGTTCGGTGACCGCGCCGTCTGCCATCGCAACGCCGTATTCGGCGCCACTGAAGCCGTCTTTCTCTCCACCCGGCTCATTGAAGACCTCTTCGGCCTCGCCTTCGAGTTCTTCATCAACGTCGCCCACAACTTTGTTGAATCCGCAGGCGTCCCCGATTGCTTCTCGCAGCTCGTCTGGTCGCAGGCTGAAGCGCAGGTCCGCGGCGAAACCAGCCAGGATGCATGGGAAACACGTCGTCGCGCCCAGGAGCCCCACGCCGGCGCAAAAACTATAGACGAGCGCGCTCGCAACGCCTTCTTCGAGTCGTCATTCTCTGACGCTCTCGCCATCTACATGCTCTCGCTCGCAGTTGACTTCGACTACCACGACCTCCGCGAGCGCGAGTATCCGCTTCTCGCCGCACCCGCGCTCGCTGAGCGCCTTCGTCAGGTCGCCGGCCTCTTCCCCGCCAACTCCGGCTATGAGTTCCAAATCCACTACCGCCGCAAAGGCTAGCCTAAGACCCCTGCTCTCTGATCTCTGTTCTCTTCACTCTGCCCTTACGTCACATACACATTCGCGTTCACAAACTTGTTGCGAAACTTCCCTTTCGGATCGTAGTGCCCCGCTAGCGCCCGGAACATCGGCAGCCGCGCATAGCACGGCTCCAGTTCTGCTGCCGGCAGCGTGAACAGCTTACCCCAGTGCGGCCGCGGCTGGAATGGCCTCAACTGCGCCTCAATCAGCGGCAGCACCTGTCGCACCTCCGGCCACTCCGGCTTCCACGTAAAGTGGATCGAAAGCGACGGCCGCTCGTACGCCATGCTCATCCACAGGCGGTCCGGCGCGATCGTCCTCAGCTCCGTAATAAACAGGTGCGGCCCGATTTTATCGTGCAGCTTCTCCACCGCCTTCACAGCGTCCCACCCGCTCGCATACGGCACAAAATATTCGGTCTGCAACTCCTGTCCGCTCGATGGCGTCTGCCCGATGCGGAAATGCGGCAGCCGGTCGTACCATGGCCCGGGTATACCCATTTGATCCGTCACGCTCTCCGTCGGGTGCCCTTTCAGCGGGTGCAGCTTTTCCGTCGCCAGCTTGGCGCCAAACAGCTCCGGCTCCCACTTGTTCTCATCGCCTTCTTTCAGTCGACGCTTCACCCACAACTGCTCGGCCCTGCCGCGTTGCCAGTCCGTAAACACGCTCACGCTGTAGCCGCTCGAGAAAATCTCGTCAAAGTGCTTCTCCAACTCGTGGAACGAAAGATTCTCGTACACCGATTGCGCAACCTTGTACGTGGGCTGCACCTCCAGTGTCGTGCGCGTCACAACGCCCATCGTGCCCAGTCCCACCACCGCTCCCAGAAATCGCTCGCCATCTCTCTCGCGCTTCAGCTCCAGTATTCCGCCGTCGGCCGTCACCAGTTCCACCGCTGCTACAACCGTCGCCAGGTTCCCGTTGTGCACCCCGCTCCCATGCGTCGCCGTGGCGCATGCTCCCGCCACCGTAATCCCCGGCAGCGACGCCAGGTTGTGCAGCGCATAGCCCTTCGCGTCCAGCCACGGAGCCAGCAGGCTATACGTCACTCCACCGCCCACCGTCACCGTGCGGGCCTTCTCATCGAGCGTCATCTCGGTAAGGTGCTCCAGCGAAATCTGCTCATGCGTGCTGTCCGCAATCGCGTTGAACGAGTGCCGCGCTCCCAGCGCCCTCAACTTGCTCGCGCTCTTCACCGCCGCGCGCACCTCGTCCACCGTCTCCGGCGTCTGCAGATTGCTGGTGCCATACGTCAGGTTGCCCGACCAGTTCGTCCGCGCCCCGGCCGTGCTCGCATCCTGTCCATCCGCCCGTGCGCCGTGCGCCACGCGATCCAGCATCGTCCCGGCCACCAGCGCGCCGGTCGTCCTCAAAAACTCCCGCTTGTTCATTCCTTTTCAACCTCATCGCAGCCCGCGCTAACAGGGGAACCCGCTCTTGGCCGCCGCTTCAGAATAGGAGTTCAATCTCACGCCACGCAACATGGAAGCGTCCGCGCTACCGGCTACCAGTTACTGGCTACCGGCCACCAGCTTTGCCAACGGCACGCGATTTCCCACTTCGGTAGAATCACGCATCGTATATTATGTTTGTGCCAGGCCGCTGGCATCGCCTTGTGGGGAGTTGCTGAGATGACAACCAATCTCGATACGGCGGGCAACGAAAAACAAAGATCATCGTGGATTCGAGTGGGCGAAGTTCTGCTCCTGATCGTCTTTGTTGTGACCGTCTATTTCCTCGGTCTGGGCATGGTGCATCACCGGTTCTTTCGCGGTGGCCGCCTCGATCAGTACGGTCACATCAGGCAATAGCCGCAACCACAACGGACTCCTCAGCTTCGCCTTCCGCCGCTGCGGACGCAGGGAGTCGAAGAACCTGCTTTTTCGCTGCCGCTCCTCCAACAACCCTTGGTCCCCATTCAAGCTTTGCGTGGGCGGGATACCGCGCTGTCAACCCCTCATCCTTCCAAGTCATTCCATCCATTCAACTTCCACTTGCATGCCATTCCCCCCTTCCGGCGCACAATGTAATTGGCATAACCAAACGCAGCGAACCACTGACCACCGACCACTGTTAACTGTCTTTCCGGAGTAGAACGCGACAAAAGCCGCCCCATAACTCCTTTTAATGGAATATTGTACGATGCAACCCCTTTGTTATCAGCGAGTTAGAGTGAAGGGCCGAACCCGCAAACCATGGAAAGGAAAGTGCTTAACTCGAAAAATCCCCGGGGTGGAGGGATAGGGGTACCGAAGAGTAAACACCCCGCCTTGAAAACCTTGCCGGGGCAGTACGCGGTGTCAACAACTACGAACCCCAAGTTACGGACATCGAACCACGAACCACGAACCACGGACCACGGACCACGAACCACGAACTAAGAACTGCCTCGTCCGCCCCTGTGCGAAAATCAAACTTTGCACACGCAGTCCAACTTCCGCCTGCTCGTGGTGCGCCTTGGCGCCATGGGCGATATTCTCCACGCGCTTCCCGCAGTCACAGCGCTGCGCCTTGCGCACCCCTCATGGCAAATCGGCTGGGTTGTGGACCCGCGCTGGCAGCCGCTGCTCGCCGCGGCGCACGCGAATGAATCACCAGGGCTTAGCGCCGCCCGCGCCTCTGCGTCGCCTGCCCGCGGCCCCGCAATGCCAGTCGTCGACCGCCTCCATTTTGCCGCGGCGCGCGACTGGAAGTGCCACCCGCTCAGCGGCAAAACCTTCAGCGAAATCAAAGCCCTCCGCCGTGAGCTGCGAGCTGCTGGCTACACCGCAGTCCTCGATCTGCAGGGCGCGATCCGCTCCGCCGCCATCGCCCGCATCACCGGATGCACCCGCCGCATTGGCGAAGCCAGTCCGCGCGAATGGCCCGCTCAGGTGTTCTTCACTGAACGCGTGGTTACGCATGGCGCTCACGTCATCGATCAGGATGTGGAGCTGGCCTCGGCCGTTGCCGGCGACGCGCTCGCACCCGCTGACCCCATGCTCCCCCTCGATCCCGAAGCCGAAAATTGGCGCGACGAATGGCTCGCCGCCACTTTCCCTGGCGAATCGCAGCCCGTCGCGCTCATCGCTCCCGGCGCTGGCTGGGGCGCAAAGCGCTGGCCGCCCGAGCGTTACGCTCAGGTCGCTCGCGGCCTCGCTGCCCGCGGCATGCGCGTCCTGGTCAACGCCGGCCCCGGCGAGGAGACTCTCGCCGCGCCCATCGTCGCCACTGGCGCGGCCGTTCCCCTGTCCGTTACTCTGCCCCGGTTGATCGCCCTCACTCGCCGCATCGCCCTGTGCATCGGTGGAGACACAGGTCCGCTGCACCTCGCCTGCGCTCTCGGCCGTCCCGTCGTCGGGATCTATGGCCCCACCGATCCCAGCCGCAACGGACCCTATGGCACCCATGCAGCAGTTCTCCGCAGCCCCACCAGCCGCCGCGACCATACACGCCGCGAGACGCCCGACCCCGGCCTCCTCACGATCGCGCCCGACGATGTGCTGCGCGCCGCCGACAAATTGCTCGCCGAGGAGAAATTCGGATGACCCTGCACAACACTCCTCCAAAAGTCCGCCCCACGCAGTGGTGGCAAAAAATTGCGCGGCGCATCCGCGTGCCGCTTGGCTTTCTCACTGCTGCTGTCTACCTTGTCGAAGTTGTACGGCGCGCTCCCCATCCAGTCGCCATCGCATGGAGCTTTGCGCTCGTGCTTCCCGGCCTCCTGCTGCGCGCCGCCGCTTCCGGCACGGTGAAGAAGAACCGCGAGCTCACTGTCACTGGTCCGTACGCTTTCACGCGCAACCCGCTTTATCTTGGCTCCACGCTCATTGCTGCCGGCTTTGCAGTGGCGCTGCTCAGTTGGCCGGTGGCGCTTCTGCTGGCACTTGGTTTCGCCATCATCTACATTCCGGTCATCGCTTCAGAGGAGCAGTTTCTCCGCGCCACCTTTCCCGCGTTCGACTCCTATTGCCGCAACGTGCCAAGGTTTATCCCGCGCCTCACTCCCGCCAGGTTCCAAACTGGCAGCGAGGCGCCTCCCGTTTCCCATACAGATACGCGCGACTCGTCCGGCGGCTTCAGTCTCGCGCTTTATCTCAAGCACCGCGAGTACAATGCTGCAATAGGGGCCGTACTGCTTTACCTGAGCCTGCTCTTCCTGCGGCCTGTGCTGGAGGGCCTCCTGCACAGTGTCCGATGAGCGTTTTCCGACTTTATGTAGTCCAACAAAATGGGTCAGGTCAATCCATAAGGAGCCGCGCCGAACCTTGAAGATACGCGCGCACGCAGTCACCCTCTTCTGTGCTCTAGCCCTAGCTGCCTCTTCGCTCGGCCAGGATCCGGTCCTCCTTCCTCCGCCGCGCCCCGGCTTCACCTTCCCCCAGCGGCAAACACTTACCTATGCCGTGGATTGGCGTGTCTTTCCCGCCGGCACTGCCGTCATCCACTTCGAACAGGCTGGCGACCGCGAGCGCATTGCCGCCTCCGCCTACACCAGCGGCGCAATCAACCTCATCTTTCATGTCGCAGATAACTTCCAGTCCGACTTCGACCGCGAAAAGGGATGCTCCTACGACTTCGACAAGCAAACCGTCGAGGGCCGCCGACAGGTCAACTCCACCCTCCGTCTGGACTACGCCAACTCCCAATCCATCCTCGATGAGAAGAACCAGGTCAATGGCCAAACCAAGCACGTGGTTTCGCCCGTGCGTGGCTGCCTTACCGATCTCCTCACCGGCATCTTCTACCCTTCTTCGCAGTCGTTAGAACTCGGGCATAACTTTGTCATGCCCGTGGCCGATGCCCAGCGCACCGTTCTGGTCACCATGAAGGTAGAAAGCCGCGAAGAGATCAAGACTTCTCTGGGTACCTTCAAAACCATCCGCGTACAGCCCACTGCCGACGCGGGCGTCGTCAAGAATCGTGGCGACATCTGGATCTGGTATACCGACGATGATCGCCATCTGCCGGTGCAGATGCGCGCTCGATTGTTTTGGGGCACCATCACCTTCCGCCTCACTGGCTACGAATCCAAGTAGTACGCGATCTGAGCGGCTACGTTTCGGCTCCGGGTCAGCGCGCCCCACCGCGCCTGCGGGCGGACGTACACTGCTCTCTCGTTCTCTTGTTCCCTCGTTTCCTGTCTCTCCGGTGTACACTTTTTCTTCGCGCGGATCGGTACGTGGCTCCGTGCAATGAGGACTTTCATGCGTAGACTCTCCCAGCGATTTCGGATGCCCCAGGTCCCGATTTTGAGGCCCGTAATAACAAAAATGCTTGCACTTTTGCTTTCACTTACCTTCGTTCTTCCGCTGATGAGCTTGGCGCAGTCAACTCCACCCAAGCGCCCCATGACGTTTGAAGACATGATGCAAATGAAGCGCCTCGGCGAAACCGCCGTCTCGCCCGACGGCAAGTGGCTTGCCTACTCCGTCACCACCGTCGATCTCGCTCAAAACACCAAGACGCCCGAGCTCTGGCTGCAAGCAATCGCCCCGTCTTCCGAGAAAAGCGGCGAGCCCATCAAGCTCGCCGTCGCTCAGTCCGGCGACAGCGATCCGCAGTTCGGTCCCGACGGCAAGCAAATCCTCTTCATCAGCAGCCGTACGGGAGCGCCGCAGATCTGGCTTGCCGATTTTGACTCGACAACCGGCGCAGCCACGCATCTGCACAAGCTCACCAACCTCGACCTCGGCATCGACAATGCCAAGTGGTCGCCCGACGGCCGCTCCATCGTCTTCACCGCGCCGGTCTATCCCGACTGCCCCGCCATTGCGCCCAACGACAACGGCGTCGGCGCAGAGTGTAACTACAATCGTGCCGCGGCAGCCGCTGACAGTAAGGTGAAAGCGCAAATCTTCACCCATCTGCTCTACCGTCACTGGAACCACTACACCGGCGACACGCGCTCGCATCTTTTTCTCGTCTCGGTCGACAATGGCGCCATACGCGACCTGAATCCCGGCGACACGCACGATGTTCCGCCATTCTCGCTCGAGGGCGGTGGCTGCGGCTGCGACTTTTCGCCCGACTCCAAGGAGCTGGCATTTACTGAGAAAGATGTGCCCGATCCGGCCGTCAGCACCAATGCAGATATTTTCACGCTGGATTTAACCAATCCCAAGGCGAAGCCAGTGAAGGTGAGCACGTCGCCTGGTGGCGACTTCTCGCCTGCCTACTCGCCGGACGGCAAATATCTCGCCTGGCGCTCGCAAGCGCGCGCCGGCTACGAAAGCGACAAGTTCCGGCTCGTGGTGTACGACCGCGCAGCTAAGACGATCAAGGACTTGCTGCCGAAGTTCGACAACTGGATAGATGAGTTCGCGTGGGGAGCGAGCTCCAAACAGATTGCATTCGTGAGCGGTATTCGTGGCGATGAGAACATCTATTTGATCGGTCGGGGAAGCGACACGGCATCTCAGATCACACGCGCGGGATCGTTTAGCGGACTGCACCTGCTGGCCCGTCCTGATCGTCCTGGGATGGTTGAAAAAGGGGGCATCGCCGCTGTCATTGCGACGATGATGAGAGTTGACCAACCGCCAGAGGTCGCTGTTGTTTGCATTGGCGATACTCGGGAAGCCGTAACTGATCAGCCTGGGATCGATTCTTACGATGACTCGCCGGTTGGAGCCGTCACTCATCTCAACGACGCCCTCCTCTCGCAACTTGATCTGCACAGGATGGAATCCTTCTGGTTCACCCTCGCCGACGGCACCAAACTCCAGGGCTTCCTCATCCGCCCGCCCGGCTTCGATCCCGCCAAAAAATATCCGCTCAAATTCCTCATTCACGGCGGTCCGCAGGGCAACTGGGGCGATGACTGGAGCTATCGCTGGAATGCCGAGCTCTTCGCTGCCAACGGCTACGTCGTCGTGATGATCAATCCCCGCGGCTCAACCGGCTACGGCCAGGCCATCGTCGACGGCGTCAACGGCGACTGGGGCGGCAAACCTTTTACCGACCTCATGACCGGCCTCGACTACGCCGAGCAGCATTATCCTTTCATCGACAAGAACCGCGAGTGCGCCCTCGGCGCGAGCTATGGCGGCTACATGGCCGACTGGATCCTTGGCCACACCAACCGCTTTAAATGTATCGTCTCGCACGACGGCATGTTCAACGCCGAATCCGCCTTCGGTTCCACGGAAGAAGACTGGTTCAACATCTGGGAGTTCAAGGGCCATCCGTGGGACTACTACGGTAAACCCGACGACCAAAACCCATTCCGTAAATGGTCGCCCTCACTCTACGCCAAAAACTTCAAAACCCCCACGCTCGTCATTCATTCGCAGCTCGACTACCGCCTCGACGTCAGCGAGGGCTTCCAGCTCTTCGACACCCTGCAAATGCTCGGTGTCCCCAGCAAAATGCTTTATTTTCCTGACGAGGGCCACTGGGTGCTCAAGCCGCAGAACTCCCAGCTCTGGTGGAAGACCGTGAACGACTGGGTCGACCAATGGACGAAGACAGCCGCTAGCCATTAACTTCCAGCTTGACCGTCGGTGCAACAATATTGGGTGCCCCAGGTCCCGATTTTGAGACCTGGGAAACCGCATCGGTCTCGCTACAGGCTAGGAGCTACAAGCTGCCTTTCCCACGCAAACCCGCCACGCCGCGCGCCCCCCTCACCGAGGCCGCCCTCTACAGCTACGCCCTGAAGGCTCTCGGCCGCCACATGCGCACTGAAGTTGAGTTGCGCCGCCTCATGGCTTCGCGTGCTGAGCCGGGCCCCAGTGCTGCATCCGCCATCTCCGCCGTCATCGCCCGCCTCAAGGAGCATGGCTACCTCAACGACGCCGCCTTTGCCGAAACCTACGCTCGCCTGCGTCAGGAAAACGAGAAACTGGGTGTGCGCCGCGTGCGCCAGGACTTGCAGCAGAAGGGGATTTGCTCCGATCTTATCAACGAAACGCTTGAAGCCCGCTACGGCGCAACGAATGAGGAGGCGCTCGCCCGTCAGCACCTCGAACGCAAGCGCATTCGCAAACCGGAAAATGAAAAGGAAACCGCGCGCGTCATGCGCCGCCTCGTGGCCGCGGGCTTCTCTACCGGAGTTATCTACAAAATCCTCCGCCAGTGGAACGTCCCCGACGAATCCCTTGCCGCCCTCGACAATCTCGACACCGAAGACGCGGCTGGTGGCTCACACGAAGATTGATCTTCAGCGATCCTGCGGTTGCACCACCCTCGCGGCCACCAGATTCCCAGTCGGTTTCGTAATCGCCTCGCGCACCTTCGCTAACGGCGCAACTTTTTCAAACTCGATCCCATCTGGCCCTGGCTCAATGCCCAGCTCGTTCCACAGCTTCGGCAAATCCACCGTCACCGGCGCGTCCTTCCACTTCGCATACTGGTCCATCAGCACGTTCGTGCCCGTCGCCTTGTCGCCGATCTCCAGCGCCTTCTCGATCGGCCAATCATGGTCAATCGTCCCGCCCTGCTCGACAATCGCG
Organism: uncultured Acidobacteriaceae bacterium; assembly: GCA_963841095.1. Taxonomy (GTDB): domain Bacteria; phylum Acidobacteriota; class Terriglobia; order Terriglobales; family Acidobacteriaceae; genus Telmatobacter. Next base: position 16,328 of record CAWJBE010000003.1, on the reverse strand, counting down.
CGCAGCGCATCTTGCAGGCCTTTGCGGTTTTTCGTCTCGCGCCGAATCTGCACATCAGCAATGAGGCAAAACATGGCGCCGCCCCAATACGTCCTGCCCCAGGTGTGCGTGTGGTCGAGGCCTTCATCGCCGGGGCCCGGTTCGCCTTGATGCATATCGCGCACCATGTCGCTCCAGATTTTCTTTGCCGTGAGTTCCCCGGTCATCACGCGCGCAATCGGCTCGACGTACGTTGCCAGGCCTTCCTCCATCCAGTGCTGGTCGTCAGGCAGCGAAGGAAATGCCATGTGCACCAGCTCATGCGTCATCATCCAATCATCGGCCAGGTCCGCCGCGGTAGTGTGTTCGCCAATGCGGATGCGCGTGAAGCCGGGAAACCCGCGCATATCGCCCCAGGTGGTGCCCTGCAGAATGCCGTGCCGGCCGGCCACTGGAATGATAAGGACACGGGCCCTGGCCACCGGAAAGCGCCCATAGTAGGTGGCCACCGCACTTGCGGCCGCCGCCACGTGGTTGAGAACGGCGGCTTTCGGCAAGTCGAGCGAGCCCTCGGCAAAGTCCACCTCGAGCGTCGAAGCGCCTACCTTGATGAAATCAGTTTCGGCAATCATGAGGTTGCGCCAGCCTTGCCGTTGCGCCTGGGGCGGCGGCGTGGGCAGCTGGGCCCCGGTAGACTCAACGCGGAAGGAATCCGCCAGCTCTTGTGAGTGCGCGGTCCTCTCCTGCTGCGATACGCCGGCAGCAACCTGCGGCGCCGCAACGACCCATACACAAGTAAGAAACGAGACAAAGAGAAGCAAGCGAAGCTGACCGGCCATTCCACCCTCATTCAGGTTGGACGGACGATCAGGCCTTCGAGGCGAGGATATCCAGCATTTCCAATTGCGGCGGTTTGGCCAGCAACTCGTCGGCCTTGGCCATGAGCGCTTTGGCGATCGGTCCCGATAAGTGGGCTTGGCGCCCCGCCTCGTTGGGAAACGTGTCGAAGATGCCAAACCTGGCCGGCCCCAGCTTAACCGCGTACCACGTTGTGGTGGCGGGCTCGGCAACCGCCAACGGCTGGGCCGACTTCAAAAATGCTTCCAGCTCCTTCTCTTTTCCCGGCTTGGCCTCCAACAAGGCCAGAATCGCGCGCGTATCCATCTCATCCTCCGTCGAACTCTCAGAGATAGGATGGTTCCGCGGGCTCGATGGTTACCTTATTTCCCCACACTCACCGAGTCTCTCAAGTCGCGCCGACGAAACGAATTAGACCATGCGTCCCGGTATCAGAAACGCCGTGTCCCGGTGCCCACTCCCAATTACACTAAGAGAGTCATGCAATTACGCTCGGGAAATGAAATACGCGAGCTGTTTCTGCGCTTCTTTGAGTCGAAGGGGCACCGTCGTGTGCATTCCTCCTCGTTAGTGCCCGCGAACGACCCCACGCTCCTGTTTACGAATGCCGGAATGAACCAGTTCAAAGACCTGTTTCTTGGCGCGGAGAAGCGCGACTACTCCCGCGCTACCACCTCACAGAAGTGCGTCCGCGCCGGCGGCAAGCACAACGACCTCGAAAACGTGGGCTTTACGCGTCGCCATCACACCTTCTTTGAGATGCTGGGTAACTTCAGCTTCGGCGACTACTTTAAGCGCGACGCGATCCAGTTTGCCTGGGAGCTGGTCACCAGTCCGGAGTGGTTCGGCATCCCCAAGGACCGACTTTATGTAACCATCTTTGAGGGCACGGCCGATGTCCCGCGCGACGAGGAAGCCGAGAAGTACTGGCTCGAAGTCGGCGTCCCACATGAGCGCATCGGAGAGTACGGTGTCAAAGATAACTTCTGGCAGATGGGCGAGACCGGCCCCTGCGGCCCTTGCTCCGAGATCTTCTACGATATGGGCATCGAAGCCGCCGAAACTCCGGGAGTCGATCTGTCTTTTGGAAAAGATGACGCCCGCTACGTCGAAATCTGGAACCTCGTCTTCATGCAGTTCGACCGCTCGGCCGTCGTAGACCCCGTCACCAAAACCACCACCTACAAGCTAACCCCGCTTCCCAAGCCCTCCATCGATACCGGCATGGGTCTCGAGCGCGTCGCTGCGGTGCTGCAAAACAAAGTCAGCAATTTCGAAACGGATCTCTTTACCCCTCTGATCGCTCGCGCCGCCGAGTTGACCGGCCTTGCGCCTCAGTCCAATCCGATTGCATCACCACAAAGCAGTCATCCTGAGCGGACACTGAGCGAAGCGAAGGGGGAGTCGAAGGATCTGCGGTTGTCTTTGACTGAGCTCTCTCAATCCAATGAGGCCGGCTCTGAGGCTTTGAAGGGGCACGACTTTAGTCGTGCCGAAAAGACCGGAAAAAAAGAGGGGGCTTTAGCCCCTGAGGTAATCGACGCACTCACCGGCAACGCCAGCCTGCGCATCATCGCCGACCACGCTCGCGCTGCCACCTTCCTCATCAACGACGGCGTGCTGCCCTCGAACGAAGGCCGCGGATACGTGCTCAGAAAAATTCTTCGCCGCGCAATCCGCCACGGACGCCTTCTCGGTCAGGAGAAGCCATTTCTCTACGAGATGGTCTACGCTGTCCGCGACGAGATGAAGGGCGCCTATCCCGATCTCCTCGACTCCGCCGCCCGCGTCGCGCGCGTCGTTGAAGCAGAGGAAACGCAGTTTGATCGCGTCCTAGAGATTGGATCGAAGAGATTGGATGCGATCATCTTGGAGATACACCGTCACGACCCGTTACGATCTGAGTTCTACCGGCGGTTTCACGAGGAAGGAAAACTGGACGAGGAGAAGGCAAAGCTGGCATTCGAAATTGTTGTTCCCGTAATATCCAGTCCGCTTTTCGCAAAATCAACGGATCAAACGAGACGGCAGATGCTTCACGATGCCTTCGCCGGAATGAACTTAGGCGGCAATGTGCTCGAGATGATGATTCCGGCGGCATTTGTGGATCGGCCGAAGACCCAGATCTTCCCAGGCGAAACCGCCTTCCACCTCTACGAGACCTTCGGCCTGCCTCTCGACTTCATGGTCGATGCCGCACGCGACGCCGGCGTTAAGTTCGACCACGAAGGCTTCGAACGCGCCCGCGCCGAAGAGCAGGCTCGCGCCCGGGCCTCCTGGAAAGGCGGCAGCCAGAAATCCGCCAGCCCCGCCTTTCGCGATCTGCCGAAGACAATCTTCGAAGGCTACCGTCAGCTCAACTCCACCAACTGCGAAGTCCTCGCCATCATCAAGAACGGACTCGGCGTTCCCGCCGCCGCTGCCGGCGACGAAGTCGAAATCGTCCTCGACCACACCAGCTTCTACGGCGACTCCGGCGGCCAGGTCGGCGACACCGGCTGGTTCACTTCAACCGACGGAAACGCCGCCATCGCCGAAATCACCGGCTGCGTTCTCCCCGTGCAAGGAGTGCGCGCACACAAAGCCGTCCTGAAGCAACCGCTTGCAGTCGGCGATCGCGTGAACACCATCGTTGACGGCGAGCGCCGCAATTCCATCCGCCGCAACCACACCGGCACGCACCTGCTGCATGCTGCGCTGCGCCAGGTTCTCGGCACCCACGTAAAGCAGGCTGGCTCGGCAGTGCACCCCGACCGCCTGCGCTTCGATTTTTCTCACTTCGCACAGGTCGCCGATGAAGAGTTGCAGGAGGTCGAAGACATCGTTAACCGCGAAGTGCTGGCCAACGCGCGCGTTGAGACGCTCGAAGACGTGCCCATAGATGTGGCCGTGAACGAGTACCTTGCTATGGCCCTTTTCGGCGAAAAGTATGGCGACAAAGTCCGCGTGGTCAAGCTGTCAGATGGTTTCTCCACCGAGCTTTGCGGCGGCACGCACACCTCCGCCACCGGCGAAATCGGTCTGCTCAAGCTCACCAGCGAGGAGTCGGTTTCCTCCGGCGTGCGGCGTATCGAAGCCATCAGCGGCATGGGCTCGCTTTCGACCTTCCGCCGCGACTTTGCCGTTGCGCAGTTCGCTTCATCGGTAGCCTCATCGCCTGACGGCGACCTCTCTGAGGCGCTTCGTGCGAAATTGACTGCGCAGGAAGACGAACTGAAGCACTTGCGCCGCGAGCTCGACGAAGCCCGCATGAAGTCCGCCGCCGGTGGCCTTGATGACGCTGTCGCCCGCGCCGTCGAAGTGAAGGGTGTGAAAATCCTCACCCACCGTGCGGACTCGCTCGAGCGCGGCCAGTTGCGCACGCTCGTCGACAATCTCAAGCAGAAATTAGGTGAGGGTGTAGTCGTGCTTGCCTCAGCGCAACCTGAAGGCAAGGTCGCGCTCATCGCAGGCGTCACGCCGGGACTGGTCAAGCGAATTCAAGCGGGCAAGCTTGTTGGCGCGGTAGCCAGGCTGGTCGGCGGCTCGGGCGGTGGAAAGCCCGAGATCGCCGAAGCCGGAGGCAAAGACCAGGAGCAGATCGACGCAGCTTTGAAGGCCGCGCCGGAGATCATCGCGCAGCTACTCGGGTAGCTCCACCGCGGATGCTGAAGTTATACGCAACGCCCACCGAGACGATCGGGTAGAACCGGAACGGATTCAGGTCGTTCTGGTACTTGGCCACCTGTGCCGCCAGGTTTGAGTTGATCTGCGAATTGCCCACCACATTCTGGCATCCCACAGTGCCTTGCGGATTAGCGCAGACCTGTCCCGAAGTGAGCGCCATATTCACTGTGGGCGATCCGATCATCGCTGCGCCAATTTCGAACGGGACCGAGAAGTGTCCGCCGCGGCGCGAAATCATGTTGCCCCATCCGGTGGTGATGGTGAAGGCCGGGTTCTGTTTATTCAGCAACACGCTTCCAGCGCCGGTCACGGGATTCGCCTGCGACGAGTAATACGTATATCCGTCGAGAGTGAACGAAGTGCCGCCCGGCGCCACCACGGACGCGGTCACCTGGTTCTGGTTGTAAAACAGCACGCCAGGACTGATCCGGAAACCATGATAGGGAAACGGGTAAAAATCTACCGAGGCGCCCGCTGATGCCATGTTCAGCTTGCCATTCAAATTGAGGCCGTTCACTGACAGATTATTGACCGTGTAGTTGTAGAAGTTGCCGGTGCCGCGCAGGTTCATGTAGCGGTTGGCATTCACCGCAGCCTGCATGTTGATTCCCATGGCTGAAATGCCGCCGCCGAACGCGATCCGCGAAAACGGCGCAGGCGTCGCGCCGGGTGTCTTTTTCGCTGAAATTGCGCGCGGGCTGGTATATCCTCCGTTAGCGTCAGGACCGGCCGATGCCGGCGCGTCGGATACATAAGGTGTGGATTGGGCAAGCAGGCTCGCAGCTGCGGCCGACAGAGCTATCGCGAAGAGAAGCGCAGTTCGTTTCAAGGTGCCTCCGATAAAGTTGGCAAATCTGGCCGTTTACTGAATCGGCCATTACTTGCCGGGGATGAGGCGGATTGCCCAAGGCAACTCAACTGCAGGCGTGTCGGCGCACGATCCCCAAAGGTGAAATCTAGAGTTCAAATTACCAATGCGTTACTTTAGGCACAATACACAGTAAGGGGGATTGGATGACTTCAGTAACAATTGCCTGAGGCCCTGTGTGTAGGAACCCGATCGCGCAGAAAATGCCGTAATGCCGTAATCTGAGCCAGTGCCAAGGCTTCACGATCACCCCGGAAAACTGACCGCAATGCGGATTCGACTCCTTGAGTGGTATGCGCACAACCGCCGTGACCTGCCGTGGCGGCGCAGTGCCGATCCCTACGCAATCTGGGTCTCGGAAATCATGTTGCAGCAAACGCGTGTGGCCGTCGTCGTGGACCGGTACAAGACCTTTCTCGCGCGCTTTCCCACGCTTGTTTCCCTTGCCCTCGCGCCCGAGCAAGAGGTGCTCGCGCTGTGGAGCGGATTGGGCTACTATCGCCGGGCTCGCATGCTGCACAAGGCGGCGAAATTTGTTGCCGAGCATCTTGCCGGCAATCTCCCAACGCGGGCTGAAGAGCTTCGCGTCCTGCCGGGGATCGGAGCTTATACTGCCGCGGCGATTGCCAGCATCGCTCATGGCGAGCCAATCGCGGTCATCGATGGAAATGTGGAGCGCGTCCTCTGCCGGGTTGCGGGCTGGGGAACCGGCAGCCGCAACGGGGGCGGTGCAGCGCTACGCCACAAGGTTGAGGATCTTGCCCAGCGTCTTCTGGATCCTGCGCGGCCCGGCGATTTCAACCAGGCCATCATGGAGCTCGGAGCGACTGCTTGCACGCCGCGAAATCCGCAATGCCTGATGTGCCCATTAGTCGCAGACTGCAAGACGCGCGGCGAACACAAGACGCCGAAGCGTGCCCCGATGACCAGCCGCGTGGTGGGATACGCTCTTTCGGTGCGCACCAGCCCCGCAAAGACCAGAAGCCGGGGCTCCAGCGCTCGCGAAGTGCTGCTGGAGCAACGCCCCGCAAAAATAACGGTGATGCCGGGAATGTGGGAACTGCCCACACTCCTCCGCCCCGACGTGCCGCCAGCGGAGTTGCGCATGACCTTGCGCCACGCCATCATGCAGGTCAACTACTACGTGCGAATCCGAACCGTGCTTGAGGGTGATGTGGAAGCGATGACGGCGGCGGGGGGCAAACGCCGCTGGGTTCCGTTGCGCGACACCTCTTCCATGGCCCTCACGGGCCTTACGCGCAAGGTGCTGATGCGCGCTCACTTGCTGCCTTCTGCGCCACTCGACGCAATTGCACCTCGCGAACGCTTCGCTGCTCCCTGAGTCGACTACCGGCATATCTGCCTGGAGCGTGTTTGGGGCTCTGATTGCTCTCACACTTGCCGCGCGCCTAACCACAGCTCAGTAACAGCTCAGTAATAGTCCGCGCAGCTCATGTAGTATCCGCACTCGCCGCAAATCAGCTTGCAGCGATGCCCGCTCAGCCGATGGCCGCAGGTGGGGCATACTTGGGAGTGATGCTTCACTGCCTGCGCCTCGGCAGCAGGTTCCGCCGCACCACTTTGTGAGATTTCGGAAGCGGAATTGGCTCGGAAGTCGGAATTCAGGGCGCGGGGAAGCTCCGGCAACATGCCCGACAGATTAGCATGGAATTGAGGCAGTCTGCGCGACTGTATTCCCGCAGGTGCTTGAAGCTTCGGCAGCAGGCCGGCGCAAAGATTCTTCCCAATGGCACTGCGCCGTCAACCCACAAGACAAACAATGCATCTCGTATCCCCAAGGAGGGACTATGGCAAGCAAGGCAAGTGCGGTTTGGACAGGTTCACTGAAGGAAGGCAAGGGCACAATCTCCACGGCAACAGGCGTGCTTCACAATGCCAACTACTCGTTCGCCACGCGGTTTGAAGGTGCAGCCAGCGGCACAACCCCAGAAGAAATGATCGCGGCGGCTCACGCCAGCTGCTTCTCCATGGCCCTCGGAGCGCAGCTTGGCGGCGCTGGCCTCACACCCAACAAGATTGAAACCGAGGCTGCGGTCACGCTGGCCAAAGTGGATGGAGGCTTCGCCGTTACCCGCATCGCTCTCACCACCACGGCCAGCGTTCCTGGAGCATCAAAGGAAGCTTTTGACAAGGCCGCCGCCGATGCCAAGGCCGGCTGCCCCATCTCGAAGCTCTTCGCCAACAACACCGAGATCACGCTCGACGCCAAGCTCGTATAGCGCGGCGCAGCGAATCGAGGACACATCACATCCCACCTCCCTGCGCACCGTCGGTGCGTGAAGGGTGGGATGTATGCTTTTGCGTCGGATCTGGGAAGCAGTTATTTTTCTTGCGCGGTCCGGCAGCGTATGTAACATTGTTTGCATCCCCGCCAGGATCATGAATAATTCGGGAGCGACGCTTCCATGAAGAAATACAAATTCAAAGCGAAGATCGAATCCGCCAACGGCGGCGGCGCGTGCGTTCTTTTCCCTTTCGACGTCGAACAGGAATTCGGTACGCGGGGCCAGATTCCCGTGAAGGTGACCTTCAACAACGCGCCGTACACCGGCACGATGGTCAAATACGGTCGCCCGCAGCACATGCTTCCAATGCTCAAGGCCATTCGTGAGCAAATCGGCAAAGCTCCAGGCGACACCATCGATGTCGTGGTTTGGAAGGACGAAGAAATTCGTACCGTCGAGATTCCCTCCTCATTCAAAACGTTGCTCAAAAAAGAAGGTCTGCTTGCCGGTTTCGAGAAGCTCAGCTACACGCATCGCAAAGAGTATTGCCGGTGGATCACCGACGCAAAAAAGGAAGAGACGCGCCGAAGTCGCATCGAGAAGGCGATCACGATGCTGCAAAAAGGCGTGAAGACGCCGGGCTGACCCCCGGAATTTCTCTTCGCCATTTGCGTGTTATGCGCCTTATTTGACACAGGTTCCCGCATTTGCGAGACTCAGAGTTGCTGCCTGCTCAGCGCATCGCGCATGAGCGGTCTCCCGTGCCGAAGTGGCGGAATTGGCAGACGCGCGTGGTTCAGGTCCACGTACTCGCAAGGGTGTGGGGGTTCGAGTCCCTTCTTCGGCACCAATATTTGAAGATAAGGCGCTTAAGGCGGGTTTCTTCCACCCGCTATGCCAATCTTGAGGCAAATCCCTTTATTTTCGATCGGTCTCCTCATTACGTGAATGAGCCGCCGATTCCCAAACAATCAGGCCTTCACCGGCGACCGCCGCCGTGGCCGCCTCTGACGTATCCCCCGCTGTGCTCGCCGGCTCCGCTGTGATTCGCGGTGCCGATGTGGCCTCTCCCGTCGCGCGCTTCGTTCGCATGGAATCCATAGAACGCCCGCCCTCCACGCTCCGGCAGCGGCCCTCTATACCCGTGATGCGGGTCCCAACGGTTATCCACATGGCCCCAAAAACCGTGAGGACCGTGAAACCAAGGCCCGGCGCCAATGAATAACCCGTTGATGAACCAATCCGGCCCATAGTAGCCGTAGGGTGCGCAATCGTATGGCGGGTATTCGAAATACCCATACGGGCACACCGGCTCCGGTCCAATGTTGACGCCGATGCTCACCTGAGCCGCCGCGCTTGAACTGATCCCACTCAAGAGGGATAGGAGACAGAGCAAGGGAAGCGATTTAAGTAGACGCATATTCACCTCTGCAAGGACGCAATGCATGTGCAACACGTGCACGAAGTGAATAGATGCAAGTTATAGGGAAAATGTTCGGAAGAATCTCAGAATTCTAATTTCGCACGTCACCCGGCCGGGCACGTAAAGGGGGCGGTTAAGGACCGGCACAACAAATCCGGCCTTCAGCCCCGCCCCTACCCCCTCGGCGCCCCAGTCGATTCGCGCAGCACAAAGCGCGTCTTGTACTCGAAGCTGGTCTTCTTCTCCACGTGCTGTATCTCTTCAATCAGCGCCTTGAACGCCAGCCCCGCCAGCTCGCGTGGTGAAAACTGGATGCTGGTCAGCGGCGGCTGCGTAAACTGGCAAATCATCAGGTCGTCAAACCCGATCAGCGCCAGGTCCCTGCCCGCCTGCATCCCCCGCGCCGCCAGCGTCTTCAGTGCGCCCACCGCCGCCACGTCGTTGCAGCTCAGCACCGCCGTCGGAGGCTTGGGCAAACTCAGCAGCGAACCCATCCCCTGCGCGCCGCCCTCCCACGTGTGATCGCACTCCGCCACCAGGTCCTTATCGAACGCCGCTCCGGCCAGCTTCATCGCCTTGCGAAATGCCTCGAAGCGCGTCCGCATGCTGCTCCAGCTCATCCGCCCGCCAAGATAGCCAATCCGCTGGTGCCCAAAATCCACCAGGTGCTTCACCGCGTCCCGGAACCCCGGCAGATAGTTGATCCGCACATTGCGCACCCCGCGCAGATCGTGGTCCGCTCCCGCATACACCACCGGCACATCGATCCCCACGTTGGCCAGCTGCTCTTCCATCCCGAACGTCAGCGCCGCAATCCCTTCCACCTGACGCTCCTGCATCCGCGCCGCGCACACCGCGATATGATCCGGGCGCGTCTCCGTGTCGGCAAAGCTGATCAGCACCTCGTAGCCCTGCTCCACCGCCGCCCGCTCAAAGTACAAAATGATCTCCGAGAAAAACGGATTCCCGCCGGTGATCTCGGAAACAATCAGCCCCACCGTATGGCTTCTACCCCGCGCCAATGCCCGCGCCTGGAAGTTCGGCCGGTAGCCCACCTCCTGGATAATCGCCTGCACCCGCCGCACCAGCTTCGGGTCCACCGTTTCAACCTGGTTGATCACCCGCGATACCGTCGAATGAGAAACCTTGGCCCGCCGTGCGATCTCTCGAATATTCACTCGCTTCCCTCATTCCATCCAACGCCCGAACCGCCCGCCCCACACCCGGGCTTCCTGCATCCCCTGTTTCCCTGCTATAGACCGGCTGCCTCACCGTCCCGCGCACCCGCTTCGGCACAACCCATCCCCGCCGGAAACAAGCAGTATAGCAGCACAAAAATCGCCATCCCTCGACGAGCAGGCTACTTCCCGCGCCGACGCGGCCTGAACTGCATCGTGTAGAAGCCGCCAACAAGCAAAGGCACAACTACGCCTCGAGCGTCGGAATCGTCCGGCGAAACAAGCGGTGATGGCGGATCAGGGCGACAGGGTTTTACAGTTCGCCTCAACTCGAAGCGCCAGGCAGGATGTGGCATGCTACTACGTCGAATTGGCTCGGATAGCCCGCCATCGTATTTACGCGCAACAGGATTTCGAAATGCCGCAGCGGACCCGTCGGCGAGATGCCGCAGTTTCGCAGCGCAGCCGTAAGCCGTACGGGATCGGTAGCAAAATTCCCTACCGCTTGCGTTCCTTCGCGGTTCAATCCCGCGAGAAGAACAACCTGCCCACTCTGGTCGGGATTGCCAACAAATGCGAGCACGGCGAATGACTCTCCGGTAGCACCGCCTTTGGCTGTCGGCACGTAGGTCGCCTGCTCGTTCGCACGAGGGTGAACATTGCGAATCAGACCCCCGCCTGGAACTGCGGCTGAAACGAATTGAAAGTCCAATACATCCTGGAACACAGAAAACCACGGGTCAGAAGACGGGCTTCCGAGAAAAATGAAGTTGTCATCCGTCTTCAGGTTTGCAAATTCAAGACTGCGTGCGCCTTGCACTTCAATCGTTCGCGAGTACCTTCTCGCCACCACTGCTACTTCCGCGGCGATCTGTGCATCCACGTTCGATGCCTTATCTCCTGACAGAATTTGTTCGCAAATCACTTTGAGTTCCGGCGAAACCGAATTGTCATCAGGAAGAAAATGGCGATTGGCGTAATCAGATACTGTGATCAGCCTGTGCGTCAGAATTTGAATAGAGAAGATATCAGGATCGCTCGTGATTACGTGCGTCGGATGCGCGGAGCTGAATAGTACAGACCATGGAAGTACGGCGACCTGGGTTGACGCGCTTCCAGCCTCCGGTCGGGAGAAATGCATCCACACCAGTCCCCACAGGGACAGGTTGAGTCCGACCATCACCGCCGCGAAAATAACCCATCGACGTCCGGTGCCATGGTTTGAGAGATCGGTTCCCAATCCGGGAGTGGAAGGGCTGGTGAGTCCTCCAGTTCCAACGTCCTGATGCACCGTTTGCGAACTCGCATGTGCAGGTGCCGATTCCGGGTGCGCCTTTGCGGTAACATGCTGACTTAGCTTGCTTTTTGGTTCGTGAATGATTTCCGGAATGTAGGATCCGAGGGGGAGGTTAACGCGGAATTCCGATGTGCCTCCGTACTTGCCGTAGTGCTGCAACAGGCGCTTTCTAACATCGCTGGCTGTCACGCGAACAATGGCGTCTTCGCTCGTATCGTAAGCAGGGGACCGCTCAAAGAGCTCCAGGCCAATGACACGTTCCTTCAGCGACTCAAAGTGTCCAGCAATAGCTTGATCAACAATAAAGGTGAGAAAACGTGCGCAACGGCTGCTGCCCCTGAACGCTTCTCCTTCTACAATCTCGTGAACGTGTTCTCGAAGCGCACAAATCCACTCTTCTGACTTGGCCATGTGCGTGATTGCCGCTTCGCGTTCCTCAATTGGATTCATGGACACGCGTTCCATTGCCCCATTGCCGCAGGCCAATTTTAGCACCGCAGTTGCTCCATATTACCGCCGAGCCCCAAGGGACGTAGCTACCGTTAGTTCGGCGAAGTCATATAAATTATTTTATTTTCAGTAGGATGCGCAGAGGTTAATTTCGCTCTTAACGTTGACGAATCCGCTCTGCGCGAGCCTATGATCCTTGGGAATCCCAGAGACCGTGTTCCCGATCAATCCCTTCAACCTGGCTTTCATTGACGATAATCGGCGGATTTGGATCACGGAATCGAGGTCGAACGCAGCGTCATAAGGTCGCAACCATCAGGGAGCCATCGGGGAGGCCCTGTGGCATGTGGCCGCTGAATTGGATAACGACCAAAACTCACGTCAGAATTGAGAATCAACTTTAAGCGAGGAGGCAAGTGACATGAAACATCAAACTCAGAATCGAGGGGCGTCAAGGCTCTCGCACATTCTGTTCAATCTCTGCCTGATCGGGCTGTTCCTAACTATCCTTGGTGCGAACTCCTCTTTTGCGCAGACGGATGAGGGCGCGATTGTCGGGGTAGTCACTGACAGCACGGGCGCCGCCATTCCCGGCGCCCAGGTAACGCTGACGGACACACTGACCGGCCTGGTGCTGACCACGAAGACCAACGTCAGCGGCAACTACTTCTTCTCGCCGATCAAAACCGGAAATTACACCGTGAAAGCATCGGCACCGAACTTCGAAACCACGGAGCAGGACAACATCGTGGTGCATGTGACGGACCGCCTGAACATTCCTCTGGCTCTGAAGCCCGGCGCGGCAACTGAGACCGTTACCGTCACGTCCGCGGCGCCGATCATGCAGACGCAAACCGCGGAAACGGCTGTCGATGTCGATTCGCGATTCCTGAACGATGCACCACTTGCGAACCGCAACTGGGTGTTTATCGCCCAGGAAGCCCCGGGCGTGACGCCTTTTGTGGGACGCGGCGCCGGCAACGGCGATTTCTCCTCGAACGGCCAGCACGCGGAGCAGAACAATTACGAGCTCGACGGCGTGGACGACAACGTCAACAACAGCGACTTCATCCAGGGGTCGGAGTACAACTTGGCGCCTCCGCCGGATGCCATCTCCGAGTTCAAGATGGAGACCAGCAACTACAGTGCGGAGATCGGCCGCGGCCACGCCGCAGTGATCAACGCCACCACCAAATCGGGCACCAATGCATTTCATGGCGATCTGTGGGAGTACAACAGAAACACGGCCCTTGACGCGCTGGTTTGGACCCAGGCCAAAGGTTCGAAGCTTGCAATCTTCCACCTGAATCAGTTTGGCGCAACCCTTGGCGGGCCCATCATCAAGAACCACCTGTTCTTCTTCGCCGACATTCAGGAGTCGCGCTACGTGAATGGAGCGAATCCCAGCACTTTTTCCGTGCCTACGCCGCGCGAGCGCCAAGGGGACTTCAGCGAACTTCTGAATCCAACCTGGACCGGCGGTTCCTGTCCGACGGTTCTCTACAAGCCCAACTCCAACACCGGCACGTACAAGTGCAGCAGCAACGTAGTATCAGCGGGACCGACCGGTACCCTTCAGCAGTATGGCAACAGCCAGGTGACGGCGGATGGTTATACCTTTGCACCCGGTCAGAACGTGTTTTCCCCGGCGCAACTCGATACCGTTGGCCAGAAGCTCCTTCAGCTCTACCCCTGCCCCAACTACTCACCAGCCGGTTCGCCCAACTTCGGCAAGCCCAATGGCGGTTGGCAGACCGGCAATTGCAACACCGAGACCACCCTTGATACCGGAAATACCTCCAACAACTACCAGGCGGACCTGAACACCTACTCTGACCCGATCCAATGGGACGGCAAGCTCGATTGGAACCTCAGCAGCCGCGACCTGGCTACTTTCCGCATTGACTACCAACACATCATCAACAAGAACACTCCACCTCTGGGCCCGATTCTCGACGGAACTCAGAGCTACGCGGGCATCAGCCAGACTTACCTGAGCGAGAACTACATGGTCAGCGAGACGCACACTTTCTCGCCTAATCTGATCAACGTGTTCACCTTCGGGTTCAACTATGGCACTTATGCGAACCTGCAGCCCAACTTCAACACGAATATAGCGGGAACCCTCGGGTTGAACGGTGTGCCGATCAACACTGGTCTTCAGCTGGGCGGACTGCCGTCAGTAAACCCCGGCTTCACCACCTTTGGAACTCACGGCAACGACCCGGCCCACGAAGGCCAGAACACCTACCAGATCATGGACAATGTCACCAAGATCGTTGGCAACCATTCGCTGAAGATGGGCTTCGAAGCCATGCCCATTCGCTGGTACGCCACCGTCGCCTCGCAACCGCTCGGTAGCTACAGCTACAGCGGCGCATTTACATCAGTTGCGGGATTGGGCGGCCCCTCCGGAAATGGTGGCGCGGACTTCATTGCCCAGGGCTATACCCCGGGCGGCGCGCTGACCGGCACGGATAATATGGCCAGCGGCCAACTCAGCACCTTCGGGTATCAGCACTTCGTGAGCCAGTACATGGGCGCCTACCTGCAGGACGACTGGAAGGTGACGCCGAAGCTGACCCTCAACCTTGGGCTGCGCTACGAGTACTTCACGCCCAAGCGGGAGCAGTCCAACCAATTGGGGAACTTCGTAGGTTGACTGGCCAGGTCACACTCGAACGGCGCAGTCGGATCATCGGAGTTGGTGTATCCGCGGCAGTTGCAGAACCAGTTTATCGACCCGAACCTCCTGGCGATGATGAACGCGGATCACGTGGTTCCGGTATACACCATCGAACCCGTACCTGGCGGCGTATCCGAAGATTAACTGGTCGCCGCGGCTTGGCGCTGCGTACCAGATCGACAACCAGTACCGTCGTGCGCGCTGCCGGCGGCGTCTTCTTTGGCGGCTTTGAGCCAGGTGGCGGCGCCGCCAATCTGCTGAATCCTCCCCAGGATATGCTCGCAAGCACACCGGTCCTGCCGAGTCCTGTCGCGGGAACTTATTATGGTTCGCAATATACCTTCAACAACACCCTCGAGGGCGGCCTCGGATCCTTCCAGGGCGTGGGCGGAATCCAGCACTACGCCACCTTCCCCGAGATCGGAGAAGAAGACCCGGTGATGCACATGCCGTACACCGTCCAATACAACGCTGAGCGTGCAGCGCGCTGTCTTCAGGGATACCACTGCAACGGTGAGCTACGTGGGCAGCGTCGGACGCCACCTGGTTACGGGCATCAACAACCCTGCCATGCCGCTGGCGATTACCATCGGCGGCCAGCAGCTCAACGGTCTCACGCCGTGCGCCGCATTTCACTGGCTATTTCTGGATGTCGTGGACGGGCGCAAGCTCGTACAACTCGATGCAGATCGTGGTGCAGAAGCACTATAGCAACGGCTGAGCTTACTGGGCACCTATACCTGGGCTCATGCGTTCGATGACACCACCGATCTGCTGGGCGGCGACAACACTTACAAGCAGGCCGCGCTCATCCCCCCCATTAAAGAGTTGACACAATCCGGCTACGATATCCGGCACCGCGCCGTGATCAATGTCGATTACGACCTGCCGTTCGGCGTGGGCAGGCAGTTTGTCAACCACCCCGGTGTTCTCGACGAGATCGTTGGCGGATGGAAGACCGACATGGAGTGGTGGGTTCAGGGCGGCCAGCCGTTTACCGTCGGAATCAGCAGAATCTCAGGCTGGCAGAACGCTAACGGCGGCCTGGCCAACAGCGCCGTCAAGGTCGCCAATCCGTGGTCAAGCAACCTGCAGCCTGCCGGCCAATTACAACGGCCTGCTCACCAGCAGCGGCATGACCACAGGGACGCCGTCGAATACAGCCGCGAATGTTTGCGCGGCGCACACCCAGCACAAGGTCGCGCTGGTTCAACCCGTGCGCCTTTGCCGACCCGCTGGGCGTCGTGAATACGACCAACGCGACTGCTATCGCTGACCTGGCGCCTTACGCAACCGGCTACTTCAACTACTATTCGCCCGCAGTCGGCGCAGATAACGCGCTTGCCGACGGAGGATATAACAGCAACGGAACGACAAACGCCTTCTACCCGCAGGGTGTGCCGTACGTCAGCGGACCCTACGTCAACCGTGTCGCAATTCTTCGGCAGCGTCAGGAACGATGCTTCCGGGCCGGGCAACTGGAGACTGAACGCGTCGCTGTTCAAGGACTTCAAGACATTCCGCGAGCAGTACCTGGAGTTCCGTGCCGACGCCTTCAACATCCTGAACCATCCGAGCTTCGGCAACCCCGGCAACACCAGTACGAATATTGGCGCCAACTCGGTCGCGCTTACCGGGACCGGGGCCAACCAGACCAACACCATCGACGCACGCTTA
>CAWJBE010000002.1:0-69153 GCA_963841095.1 uncultured Acidobacteriaceae bacterium | reverse complement strand
GGGGTGCGGTATGTGAACCGCGATCCCGATGGGCGGTACAGCCTGACAAAGGAGATCATCTGCGATCCGCATCACGGAGTGGTGCTGAATCGCGTGCGGCTGGAGGGACGCGAGGACCTGGTGCCGCGGCTGAAGGTCTATGCGCTGCTGGCGCCGCACCTGGACGGCGGTGGGGAGGGGAACTCGGCGCGCGCGGTGGATTTTGCCGGATACAAAGCAGTGCTGGCGTGGAAGGACGAGTGGTCTCTGGCGATGGGAGCGAGCTGCGGGTTCTCGCGCGTGAGCTGCGGCTTTGTGGGTGCGAGCGACGGCTGGCAGGACCTGACGCAAAACTTCAGGATGGATTGGGAGTTTGGCTCGGCGATGAATGGGAACGTGGCGGTGATGGGCGAGATCGACCTGGAATGCAACGACCGGCTGGGCAACGCCCCGAATGGAAGCATCCCCGAGACATACGCAGAAGGAGCCGATGGGATGGCAGCGCGGGAGTTCACGCTGGCGATCGGGATCGGCGAGGGGGACCACACGGCGGCACAGAAGACGATGGGAGCGCTGTCGACGCCGTATGCGGAGCAGCGGAAGCGGTTCATTGAACAATGGCACCGCGCGGCGAATCCTGAGTGGCTTGCGGCAAAGGCGCAGGACGGCGGCAAGCTGATGCGGGCGAGCCATAACGTGTTGCTGGCGCACGAGGACAAGACGTATTCCGGCGCGTTTGTGGCGTCGGCATCGATTCCGTGGGGGCAGGCGAAGAGCGACGACGATCTGGGCGGGTACCACCTGGTGTGGACGCGCGACATGGTGCAGACGGCGACGGCGCTGCTGGCTTGCGGGCGGGCTGAGACGGCGCGGCGGGCGCTGGTGTATCTGGCGTGCACGCAGCATCCCGATGGAGGATTTGCGCAGAACTTCTGGATTGACGGGACGCCGTATTGGAGCGGAATCCAGTTGGATGAGGTGGCGTTTCCGCTGATTCTGGCGTGGAGATTGTGGAAGGCGAACGGTTTGGGCGAGCTGGAGATTTTTCCGTTTGTGGAGCGGGCGGCGGGATTCCTGGTACGACATGCGCCGATTACGTTTCAGGAGCGCTGGGAGGAGAATCCAGGCTACGCGCCGTCGACGCTGGCGGCGGCGATTGGCGGACTGATTTGCGCGGCGGAGATTGCGCGGGCGCACGAGTCGGCGGAGGTGGGCGAGTTTCTGGAGGAGTTTGCCGACTGGATTGAAGGGCACCTGGAAGATTGGACGGTGACGAATAACGGGGTGCTGCTGCCGGAGGTGAAGCGGCACTACATGCGGATTCAGGCCTCCGGAGTGCGGCGAGGCGTATGCGCAAGAGGGCTGCGGAAAGGAACTGATCCGAATTCAGAATCGGCCACCGGGGACGCGGACGGAGTTTGAAGCGCGCGAGATTATCGATGCGGGATTTCTTGAGCTGGTGCGCTACGGGGTGCGGCGGGCCGACGATCCGCTGATTGTGGATTCGCTGAAGGTGGTGGACGCGGTGCTGAAGCGCGAGTTGCCGCAGGGGCCGGGCTGGCTGCGCTACAACTGGGACGGCTACGGACAACGGCCTGACGGCGGACCCTTCGAGGGGTGGGGCCAGGGCCGGGTTTGGCCACTGCTGACTGGCGAGCGCGCGCACTACGAACTGGCGGCGGGCAACGGCGTGATTCCGCTGATCGAAACGTATGAGAAGTTTGCGAGTTGCGGGCAGTTGCTGCCGGAGCAGGTGTGGGATGAGCCCGACATGCCGGAGCGCAGTTTGAAGCTGGGGCAGCCGGATGGGTCGGCGATGCCGCTGGTGTGGACGCATGCGGAGTATCTGAAGCTGCTGCGCTCGGCGGTGGATGGGAAGGTGTTCGATCGCATCGATCCCGTGTATGAGCGCTACTGCCTGCCGGAAGGGCGCAAGAAGTGCAGGCGCGGCGTGGAGATTTACAGCCGGAGGCGGCCGATAGAGCAGATGGATGCGGGGAGCACGCTGCGGATCCTGGACGGGCGGCGATTTGAGGCGGTTTGGACCGATGACGGGTGGAAGACGGTGAACAAGGCGGCCAGCCGCGGCCTGGGGAGCGCGGGCTTCAGCGCGGATTTGAAGCCGGCGGCGGGAAGCGGGGAGGTGGAATGGACGCTGCAGTGGACGGATGCGGAGGCAGGACCGGACGCCTGGCTTGGATACAATGTGAAGGTCAGGATTGATACCCCATAGGGCCGCATGAGGCGGCTTGTTTCGCAGTTCAGCGAAAGGAAACTCTAAAGCCAAGATGACACCAGGCACTGCTTCAGTTTCACTCGACCAGTTATCGATCGATACTTTGCGCATGCTCGCCCTGGATGGGGTGGAGAAGGCGAATAGCGGCCATCCCGGAGCGCCGCTGGGTTGCGCGCCGATTGCGTATGCGCTATTTCACAAGGTGATGAAGCACAATCCGGGGCACTCGAAGTGGGCCGACCGCGACCGGTTTGTGCTGTCGAATGGGCACGCGTCGATGCTGCTGTATGGGACGCTGTTTCTCACCGGCTACAAAGTGACGCTGGACGATTTGAAGAGCTTTCGGCGATGGGGATCGAAGACGCCGGGGCACCCGGAGTATGGTTTGACCGACGGCGTGGAGGCGACAACCGGGCCGCTGGGCCAGGGAATCGGGATGGGTGTGGGCATGGCCATGGCGGAGAAACACCTGGCCGCGACATACAATCGCCCCGGATTTAATGTGGTGGACCACCATACTTATGTGCTGTGCGGCGACGGCGATTTGATGGAGGGGCTTTCGCACGAAGCGGCTTCGCTGGCGGGGACACTGGGACTGGGTAAGCTGATTGTTCTTTACGACGACAATTTGATTTCGCTGGACGGGCCGACAAAGTGGAGCTTTACGGAGAATGTGTACGAGCGCTTTGAAGCCTACCACTGGCATGTGCAGCGGGTGATGGACGGCAACGACCTGGACGGGATTGAAGCGGCCATTGCGAATGCGCAAAAAGTGACGGACAAGCCGTCGCTGATCGCGGTGCGCACAGTGATTGGATACGGCAGCCCGCTTGCCGGCACCAATAAGGTGCACGGCGAGGCGATGAGTGCAGAAAATACGGCGGCGACGAAGAAGTTCTTTGGATTCCCGGAGGACCAGAGCTTTTATGTGCCGGAGGATGCACTGGCGAACTGGCGCGAGGCGGTGAAGCTCGGCGCAGGCCAGGAAGCGGATTGGAACAAGCTGTTCGCGGGATACAAGGCGGCGTTTCCCGAGCTGGCGGCGGAGTTTGAGCGCACGCAGGCGGGCAACTTGAAGGCGGGATGGGAGAAGGCGATTCCCAGTTTCCCGATGGAAAAGCCGGTGGCCACGCGCAATGCAGGGCAGACGGTGATGAACGCGATCTACGACGCTGTGCCGGAGCTTTTTGGCGGCGCAGCGGATTTGACGGCGTCGACGAAGACGATCTTCAAGGCGAGCGCGCATTTTGCGGACGATCCCGCGGGACGCAATGTTTTCTTTGGCGTGCGCGAGCTGGGAATGTGTGCCGCGGTAAACGGAATGGCGGTGCACGGAGGATTGAGGCCATTCGGGTCAACGTTCTTTGTGTTTTCGGACTACGCGAAGCCGGCGCTGCGCATTGCGGCGCTGATGGAATCGCCGTCTACATTTGTTTTTACGCACGACTCGATTGGCGTTGGCGAGGATGGACCGACGCACGAGCCAATTGAGCATCTGATGGCGCTGCGCGCAGTTCCGCATATGACGGATTTCCGTCCGGCGGATGCGAACGAAACGGCGGCGGCGTGGCGGCTGGCGCTGGAGCGCAAGGGTCCGTGCTTTTTCGCGCTGACGCGGCAGGATGTGCCGGTGATCGACCCGAACTCGCGCGACTTTTATGCGAGCGTGGGCAAGGGCGCGTACGTGCTGGACGACGCGGCGAATCCGCAGGTGGTGCTGATCGGGACGGGATCGGAGGTTCCGCTGATCCGTGATGCGGCGAAGCTGCTGGCCGGCGAGGGAATTCGCGCGCGCGTGGTGAGCATGCCGAGCTGGAAGCTGTTTGAGGAGCAATCGGCCGAGTATAAGACGAGCGTGCTGCCGGCAGGGGTTCCCAAGCTGGCGGTTGAAGCGGGGGCGACGCTGGGCTGGTGGAAGTATGTGGGCACGGGCGGCGATGTGATCGGGCTGGATCGATTTGGTGCGTCGGCTCCGGGAAAGATCGCGATGTCGGAGCTGGGATTTACGGCTGAGAATGTGGCGGGAAGGGCGAAGAAGCTGATGAAGCAGTGATCAGTGGGCAGTGCTCAGTGATCAGTTTTTTAGTGAGCTGGAGTCTTGGGCCCCAAAGCTCACTCGCTATGGAAATTGACCACTGACATCTGATCACGGACCACTGTTCTGAAAGGAACACGTCGTTGAAGCTCGTTATCAGTTCGGATCATGCGGGGTTTGCGCTGAAGGAAGAGATGCGCGCGAACCTGGCTGCGGCGGGTCATGAGGTCGTCGATCTGGGGGCGTGCACGTACGAACCTGAGGACGACTATCCCGACTTCGCCGAAAAGGTGGGCGAGGCCATCAAGGCGGGCGTTGCGCCGCGCGGAATTCTAATTTGCGGCTCTGGCGTTGGCGTATGCGTGGCGGCAAACAAGATCCCCGGAATTCGCGCGGGGATCTGCCACGATACCTACTCGGCACACCAGGGCGTGGAGCACGACGACATGAACGTTCTGGTGCTGGGGGCGCGGATCATCGGCTCGGCGCTGGCCTTCGAGCTGGCGCATGCGTTTATCGGGGCGAAGTTTCAGGCGCAAGAGGGCCGGTTTGAGCGGCGGTTCAAAAAGGTGCGGGCGATCGAAGCCAGGTATATGGGCGGAGATGGCGGAGCGAAACCGGCGTAGCAGGACGGCTCCGGCCCGATGATTTTGCGTTTTCATCAGCTTGAAATCCAGATGCATTTCCGTGAAGTGTGAATTGAATTTTCGACGTTTCTGAGCCGGCGAATCTCCGAACCCCCGCACGTGCCGTGCTGCCATTGGTTATCCCTGTTGATTCTTTGAGACCGAACGCGCACTGCGCGGGAAAGAGACGCCGATGTCCCCCTTCGACGTGATCCTGTTTGATGTAGGCGGAGTCCTGTTGACGAACGGATGGGACCGCCTGGAGCGAGCGGCTGCAGCGGAGCACTTTCAACTGGACGCGCAGGAGCTCGAGACCAGGCACGCGGCAGTGATGGAGGCATGGGAACGAGGAGAGATCGATCGCGACCAGTACCTGCAGGCAGCCGTGTTTTATGAACCACGCAGTTTTACGCGCGACGAATTCTTTGACTTCATGCTGGCTCAGTCGCAAGTGCTGCCGGATGGAGCACTCAAAATTGTTGCGACGCTTTCGGCATCGAAGCACTATATGCTGGGCGCGCTGAACAACGAGGCGCGGGAGACAAACGATTTTCGCCTTGGCAAGTTTGAACTGCGGCGCTATTTAAGGGTCGCGTTGAGCTCGTGTTATGTAGGTTTGCGCAAGCCGGAGCCGGCGATGTACCGGCGGGCGCTGGACATTCTAGGCAGCAAGCCGTACCGGACGCTGTTTATCGACGACCGGGAAGAGAATGTGGCCGGCGCGTTGGCTGTGGGGATCAGGGCGATCCGGTTTACGGGAGCCGAGTCGCTGCGGAGGGAACTGGAGAGCGTGGGAGTTCTTTAGGAAGACAGCTTTTGGCTGTTAGCCCGGCCCCCACCCTGGCCGCAAAGACAAAGACGCGGCGAGGGTGGGGCACCCAGAAAGTTAGTGAGTCGGCGAGATACCCCACCCTAGCCGCAAAGAGCGCGGCTAGAATGGGGCACCCAAAAAAGTGGGTGAGTCAGCGAGAAAACCCACCCTGGCCGCAAAGAGCGCGGCTAGAATGGGGCACCCAAAAAAGTGAGCGAGTCAGCGAGAAAACCCACCCTAGCCGCAAAGAGCGCGGCTAGAATGGGGCACCCAAAAAAGTGGGTGAGTCAGCGAGAAAACCCACCCTGGCCGCAAAGACAAAGACGCGGCGAGGGTGGGGCACCCAGACGGTCAGCGGAGTTAAGCGCAGGGGCTCAT
Organism: uncultured Acidobacteriaceae bacterium; assembly: GCA_963841095.1. Taxonomy (GTDB): domain Bacteria; phylum Acidobacteriota; class Terriglobia; order Terriglobales; family Acidobacteriaceae; genus Telmatobacter. The sequence goes on along the minus strand of CAWJBE010000002.1, from coordinate 63,088 downwards.
CCGCCGCGGTGGACGGGAACTGGGGCAACCAGTGATGGAGGAATTATGCAACTAGGAATGATTGGCCTGGGCAAGATGGGCGGGAACATGGCGGAACGGCTGAAGCTGGCGGGGCACCAGGTGGTGGGCTTCGACTTTAATGCCGATGCCGTGGCGAAGCTGACGAAGGCGGGGAGTGTGGGTGTTTCGTCGCTCGAGGACCTGGCAAAGAACCTGAAGGGGCGCAAGGCGATATGGATCATGGTGCCGCAGGGCAAGGCGGTGGATGAGACGATTGCGAAACTGGAGCCGCTGCTGAACCCTGGCGACATTCTGATCGATGGCGGCAACTCGATGTACAAGGATTCGATGCGGCACTACAAGGAGGTGACCGCAAAAGGATTTCAGTTTGTGGATGTGGGGACTTCGGGCGGCGTGTGGGGCTTGAAGGAAGGCTACAGCATGATGGTGGGCGGCGACGCCGACCCGGTGGAGTATCTGCGGCCGATCTTCGAGGCGCTTGCGCCGGCGGCCGATAAAGGATGGGGGCACGTGGGTCCGGCGGGTGCAGGGCACTTTGTGAAGATGGTGCACAACGGAATTGAATACGGAATTATGCAGGCCTATGCCGAAGGATTCACCGTGCTGGAAAAGAAGCAGGAGATGCACCTGAACCTGCCGCAGATCGCGCAGATATGGCGCTATGGCAGCGTGATTCGAAGCTGGCTTTTGGACTTGACTGCCGACGCACTGGCCGGCAATCCCACGCTGGATGGATTGCAGGCGTATGTTGTGGATTCTGGCGAGGGGCGGTGGACTGTCTTCGAGGCGATTGATTTGAATGTGTCCGCGCCGGTGATCACAGAGTCGGTGATTCGCCGCATCCGATCGCGCGAAGAGAACAACTTTACCGACCGCATGCTGGCCATTATGCGCAATGAGTTCGGCGGGCATGGAGTGAAGAAGAGCTAGGGACTAGGGACTTAGAGAACAGAGAACAGAGAAAAGAGAGAACAGAGAACAGGGAACAGGCGGATTTACGTGGGAGATCTTTTGAGACCGCGGTTGATGGATTGGCCACTCATATGCCGGAATCGAAGGGCTAAGTAAACGCGCGGAATCGACTACTCCCTACTCCCAAGTGCTTACTCTCTGCAGTGCCGCAACCCTTTGCTGCGATTGGTGTCTAAATGGGTAGAGGGGTTTCGAGAACCCTATGCGTAGTTTGCGCCATTTCCCGGTTGCGGGATTTTTTGCCTTGATTGCGACGGCTATGCCGGTTGCCGTGCGCGCGCAGGCCGGCAGTTTTGAGATCGCAGAGAATGGCCATGCCGTGGGCACGGCCAGCTTTGAATTTACGGCCAAGCCCGAGGGCTACGATTCGAGTTCGCTGGTGAAGGTCGCGATGCAGGGGTTGGACTATGCGCTGTCGAAGACGGAGCGGCTTTCGCAAGCCAACCAACTGCAACACGTGCTGCTGAGCGCGACGGTAAACGGCGAGGCGGTGAATGTAATCGCGGAGCCGGACTCGGCGCAGTTGCTGCTGAACATTTCAGCGAACGGAAAAAGCTCGACTACGCGCCTGACTGCTCACCCCGGAGCAGTGTTTATGCCGGACTTCGATCCTGGCGCGCTGGAGACATTGCTTGCGCTGGCGGTTCAGCAGAATAACCGCGATCTTTGGGCCATTTTGCCTAAGAATGCGGGCTCGATTGAGCCGGTGCAACTGGCCACATATCCCGATCAGGCGGGGACGCTCGACGGCAAGCCGATCACGGTTCATCACCTGGTGGCCACGATTGCCGGCGCGAATACAGATTTATTTTCCGGGCCGGAAAATCAGCTGCTGCAGGCGGAGTTGCCGCAGGCGGGGTTTGCGCTTGTCCGCAAGGGCTTTGTTTTGACGCCGCCGGCAAGGCCGGTGGTTCCGGCGGCTGGGGCGGACGCTGCGCCAGCGACGACGAGCTAGGCTCAGCTCGATGACTGGACAAAACCGAATCTCGGTAACGCGCGTCCAATTATCAGACAAGACCGCATCCGCAAAGGCACTTTGAGGACGTGGCGGATCGACGTAGACTGGAGATGCTCTCGATTGTCCGCACACTCCCCCATGCGCCGTGCTGCGATTCTACTGGTTGCGCTGGCGGCTCTGACATTTGCCGACGCCCACGCTGCGCAAGATTCGGCGGCGAAGAGGCATCGGAGAACTCCGGTAGCGGCCGGCTCGCACGCGAGGCATCGCCGGGCGATCACTTACAGAGCGCATCACATTGCCGCGACGCGCACAAGAACGACCGCAGCGGCCGCGCGGGTCAAGGCGCGCGAAGGCGATAAGCCGACTCCGGACGAGGTAGGGCGCGCGGCGGGACTTGCGATCCGGCAGCGGCTCGATCAACGAGAAGCTTCGCGCCGTGATACGGCGCTTCGCGCAGAGAGATCTCGCGCGCGCCTTCGCGCTGAAGCCACTCGATACAGCCCTCCCCCTGATTCCCAAAGTTCCGAGCATATCCGAACTGCAGATCGCGTTGAGGTGAGAACGGCTGCTCGCGTTCCGATAGCCCGGCCGCCAGAGACTGCGGAAGCGGTGAACGCCGAATCGCGGATTGCGGAGCCGCAGCGCGAGGCGCAACCGGCGCGGGCTGACACGGATCCGGTACGAACGCGTGGGCAAGCGACACCGCGAATGGCGGAGGCGGAAGAAAGCCCCGCGGAAGCGACAGCGAAAGATGTGCAGCCGGCGGCTACGGACGACGCGCGTGAGCCGGATGACGATTGGGCTTCATTGAAGGGAAGTGACACAGCGGACGACGGCACAAGCCAAACAGACGATTTGCCGCGCGCGGGCCGGACGGCGAGCCCGGATGCGCCGACCGAAGAAGCTTCACTGCAGATTTTACGTGGAGGGATGCCGGCGCCGCTGCGCGGATCGCTTGCGTCGCTGGAGCGGCAGAACGAGCGGCTGGATGCAGAGGGCCTGGAGCGAATTGAGGATGAAGACGATCTGCAGTCGCGCATCGCCGATAAGCTGCTGGTGCCTGTGCCGGCATCGAGCGCGCTGACGGTGAATGCGAATTTGCCGGTGAACCACCGATATTGCCGGCCGTGGACGGCGCGTTTTCTTGCAGACCTGGCGCGGGCCCATGCGGCGTTGTTTCATCGACCGCTACAGGTGAACTCCGCGGTGAGGACCGTGGAGTACCAGAAGCGACTGATGGAGATCAATGGGAATGCGGCGCCGGCCGAAGGTGACATTGTGAGTCCGCACGTGACCGGAGCCACGGTGGACATTGCCAAGCAGGGGCTGAGCCGGGCGGAGATTGCATGGATGCGGCGGCGGCTGCTGGCGCTGCAAGATGAGGGAAAGATCGATGTGGAGGAAGAGTTCCAGCAGGCCTGCTTCCACATTACCGTGTACGAAACTTATGCGCCGCCGAGAAGGACGCGCCGGGCGTCGCCGGCTACGTCACCAACACGGCGGTCGACGCGCGGTCCCGGGAGCCACTCCGCTCCCGATGCGGGCGCCCAGGTTGCGGCGGACGGGCTGTAGACGCGGGCGCGAAGCCGGCGCCTTCACATCCGGAAAATTCATTCGATTTCAAGGGCTCAGCGAGAGTACAATCGCGGGCAAATGCAAAGTGCAGGGCGCAGGCGAAACAGATTTTCTGTGCCAGGCGGATTTGCGAGTTGGCAGTGGATACCCGCAAATGCGCCTGCATGGGATATTGGGACGCTGTGCGCGAATCCAGTAACCGCACCTTGAAAGGCGAAACCATGAGCGATATGGGAGTTCAGCCGATGGCCGATGCAGCACCTGGAGGCGCCGGGCTTTCCCAGTGGCAGCGCGTAGCGGACACGTTCACCGCGCCGTCGAAGACGTTTGAAGACATCAAGCGCGGCAACCGGAGCTGGTGGCTGCCGCTGATCATTGGCGCGCTATTTTCCTACATGCTGTTTGGCGTTGTGATGCAGAAGATCGGGATCCAGCAGGTGGTGGACAACCAGATTCGGCTCAATCCCAAATCGCAGGAGCGGATGGCGAATGCGACGCCGGAGCAGCGCGCGGTTGGCGAGAAGATCGCGGTCGGGATTACGGAAGGAGCGTTTCTGGCCGGGCCGGTGATTGGGATTGTGTCTGTGCTGATCCTCGCATTGGGGCTTATGGGCACCATCAACTTTATTTTTGGCGGCAAGGCAAAGTACGGGAGCATTTTTGCGGTTTTCTATTATGCGTGGCTGCCGATGTCGATCAAGGCGCTGCTGGGGACGGTTGTGATTTTTGCGGGGATGGCACCGGAGTCGTTCAACATCAAGAATTTTGCGCCAACAAATATTGGCGCGTTTCTCCCGCCGGATACCACCCCCTGGCTGTATACGCTTGCGACCTCGGTGGACGTACTCACCATCTGGTCGCTGGTGCTTATTGGAATGGGAACGGCGATTGTGGCGGGGACGAAACGGAGCTCGGGTTACATGGCCGTGTTTGGCTGGTGGGCGCTGTTCGTGCTGATCGGCGTGGGCTGGGCCGCGGCGATGGGGTGAGACCGGTGTTGAACGGCTACAGTTCGGCCGAGATGGAGATCCTTGCTGGTGCCGAGATCACGCGCACGCGTCCGTGCCCCGGGTTGACGACGTGCCGGGATGAGACGATGCCGAATTTTTCCAGCGCCGTGACGTCGCGGCGCACCGCGCTCACGTCACGGCCCAACGCGGCTGCGAGCTGCTGAATCGAGACGGTCCGTTTCTTCTTTTTGATTGTCTCGACCAGGTCAAGGCGCGAAGGGGTGAGGAGACGGACCATATCCGCCGCGCTCTCAAAGGTGATGCCTCGCGAGGGAGGGAAATCACGGCCTTCGGTGATGGCCTTGGCGCGCGTCCTGGCCCGCTTCGCCCAGCCTTCAAAGCCGTCAGTGTAGATCGTTGTCTTCATAACTCCTCCCGTTTTTTTAGTTCATCCACTTCTGCGATGAATCGGTCAAATGCCTCGTTGTAAGGCGCTGCTTCGATAGTTGTGACGGCTCCTGCGAAATGGCGATGCAGTCGTCTGTGCGCTGTGTCGTAACCAAGAACCCGTCCATTGTCTTTCGAGAACAAACCGAAATTGATGAGTGCGAGGTTCCAACGGATAACTTTGCCAGACGCGTCCGTCGACACTTCTTCGCGAATCAACCCTTCCCCAGCGGCGCAGCGAATGACGGTGGCTTCGTCTGTCACCTTGACCAGCTTACCGGCTGCCTTTCTCGACCCGGCCATGAATTGAGCATAGCACAGATAGGATATTTTTTATCCTATCTGGTGACCTGTCTGGATCTGTCGATTGGACGAATAGGCAATCACAGCTGGGAAGGCGCCAAGCCGCAGGAGTGGATCTGCGCTGCTACAATCGAGTAGGCCACGAACCGGCAAATTGCACTGGCGCGATGAGCGGGCCGGGCATGACAGAAGCCGGGCGATGCACGAGCCGCTTGAGCGATGACCCTCCGTTTGTTTAATACCCTCACGGGACAACTGGATGCGCTGGTGCCTGCCGATGGCAAGGCGCTGCGCATGTATGCGTGCGGGCCGACGGTCTACGACTACGGGCACATCGGCAACTTCCGCACATTTCTGCAGATCGATATTTTGCGGCGCGCCTTGCGGCTGGCCGGTACGCCGGTGCGCCATGTGATGAACATTACGGACGTGGACGACAAGATTATTCGCAACGCGGCGGAGAAGGGCGTTGCCATCGGCGAATACACGGAGCCGTATGTCGAGGCGTTCTTTGAGGATCTGGAGGCGCTGCGCATCGAGCGGCCGGAGCAGATTGCGCGTGCCACGGAGCACATCAAGCAGATGGTGACGCTGGTGGAGAAGCTGGCCGCGGAAGGAGCGGCGTACAAGACCGAGGATGGTTCGTGGTACTTCAGGCTGGCGGCATTTCCAGAGTACGGGAAACTGAGCAAGAAGGATTTGAGCGGCATGGAAGACGGCGCGCGCGTGGACGTGGACGAGTACGAGAAGGATTCGGCGCGCGACTTTGCGCTTGTGGAAGGCTGCCAAACCCGGCGAGACTTCGTGGGAGACGGCGATTGGACGCGGGCGGCCGGGATGGCACATCGAGTGTTCGGCGATGGCGATGGAGTACCTGGGCGAGAGCTTCGATTTGCATGCGGGCGGCGAAGACCTGATGTTTCCGCATCACGAGAATGAAATTGCGCAGAGCGAGACAGCGACGCACAAGCAGTTTGCGCGGCATTGGATGCACGTGCGGTTTCTGCTGGTGGACGGGCGCAAGATGTCAAAGAGCGAAGGCAATTTCTATACTCTTCGCGATCTGCTGCTGAAGGGGTACAAGGCTTCGGCGATCCGGCTGGCGCTGGTTTCAGTGCCGTACAGGCATCAGTTCAACTTCACTTTCGACGGGCTGACGGAGGCGACGAGCGCCATTGAGCGGCTGCGCACGTTTTATGAGCGGCTGACGACGGGGACTTTTGCGGCGGGCGAAAACTCCGCGCTGCAGGAGGCCGCGAAGAAGGCGCAGGCTGAGTACATGGAGGCGCTGGCGAACGATTTGAATACCGCTGAAGCGCGCGCGCCGATTTTTGAGCTGGTGCGCGCTGCGAACACGGCTATCGACCAGGGGCAGTTTTTCGCTGCCGACCGCGATGCGATTCTGCCGGTGCTGAAGGATTTCGATGCTGTGTTTGACGTGCTGGAAGATCGCGACGCAGAGCCGACACGCCGCGCGCTGAAGTGGGCGGAGCAGGCGGGCCGCATGGACGAGGTGGCTCCCGAGTTGATTGCCCGGCAGTCATTGACGGATGCGGCGATAGAGGCGCTGGTGGCGGAGCGCACGCAGGCCAAGAAGCAGCGCAATTTTGCGCGCGCCGACCAGATTCGCAACGAGCTGGCGGAGAAGGGCGTGGTGCTGGAGGACTCGAAGGACGGCGTGCGCTGGAAGCGGAAGTGACAAGGCGCTTCTAGTGTCAGCGTGGCGAGGCGGCCAGGCCGCGTGCTATGCTCGAAGTGAAGAGGATTTTGATGCATACGCGCGCCATTTGGAGATTGCAGCTTGCGCCAGCCACCAAACGCTGGTCGCGGCCGCGCGCGCGTGGCATTTGCTTGCGGCGGCACCTGCGCGTGCTCCCCACCCGCACACGACCTAGCCTCTTCGGCGGCGACTAGCATCACACCGCCGAAGATCCTCGCCTTTCGAGCAGTTCCGGAAACACCGCAAAGTCAAAGCGCTCGCCAGGGTTTTCGATCCCTGTGATCCGCTGAGGCTTGAATCGCCTGCAAGCGCAACGTTTCCGAAGCTGCTTTTGATGGACTCTGCATGGGTCCGCAGAAGTGAATGATCCCGCGCGCCGGGATCGGTGGCCGCGTTCCATCTACCCATCCGTACACGGAGCGGTTTTGCGCTGCGCCACTTGAAACAAGATTGCCGAGGAGAATATTCGATGACAAAGCAAGAGTTGCATGCACAGTACGGACCGAAACTGGTTAGCAAGCTTCCGGGGCAAAAGGCCAAAGCCGCCGTTGAGGCCGACAGGCGACTGATTTCGCCGAGCTACACGCGCTCGTATCCACTGGTGGCCAAGCGCGGACGCGGCGTGCGCGTAGAAGATCCGGACGGCAACGAGTTCCTCGATTTCGCTGCGGGCATCGCGGTGGTTTCAACCGGCCATTGCCATCCTGAGGTTGTAGCCGCGATTCAGAAGCAGGCGGCGGAACTGATCCATATATCGGGTACGGATTTCTATTACGAAGGGCTGACCGATCTGGCGGAGAAGCTCTCGGCCGTAGCGCCGATGCCCGGCCCGCACCGGTTCTTCTATGGCAACTCCGGCGCCGAGGCTATTGAGTGCGCGCTGAAGGTGGCGCGGTACCACACCGGACGCCAGCAGATCATCTCGTTTTTCGGCGCATTCCACGGTCGCACCATGGGCGCGCTGTCACTGACCGGCTCAAAACCGCAGCAGAAGCGGCGCTTTTCGCCACTGGTGCCGGGCGTGACGCATGTGCGCTATCCCTACGTCTATCGCGGATGCACGGGCGGGCCGCAAGAGGAAGAGGCATTCAGCCTGGGCTGCGCGCGGTACATCGAGGAGAAACTTTTCAAGACGATTCTTCCGCCTGAAGAAGTGGCGGCGATCTTCGTTGAGCCGATCCAGGGCGAGGGCGGGTTTGTTGTAGCGCCGAACAATTTTCTGCGCGAACTGCGGCGTATTTGCGACCGGCACGGCATTTTGCTGGTAGTGGATGAGGTGCAGTGCGGATGCGGGCGCACGGGCAAGTGGTGGGCCATCGAACACTCAGGCGTGGAGCCGGATATTGTTTGCATGGCAAAGGGGATTGCAAGCGGCATGCCGCTGGGCATCTGCATGACACGCGCGGCAATTATGGACTGGGCGCCAGGCTCGCACGCATCGACATTCGGCGGAAACCCGGTGTCAATTGCAGCGGCGCTGGCGACCATGGACATATTGCAGCGCGAGGGAATTGGGAACGCCGCGGAAGTGGGCGAGTTTATGCTGGAGCGCGTGCGCGGATGGAAGCAGACCCACGCCGCGGTGGGCGACGTGCGCGGGCGTGGTCTGATGATCGGCATCGAGCTGGTGAAGGACAAGGCCACGCGCGAGCCTGCGGTGGACCTGCGCAACCGCGTGGAGACGCTGGCCTTTGAGCGCGGGCTGATTGTGCTGGGCTGTGGCGAAACTTCGCTGCGGCTGTCGCCGCCGCTGATTGTGAGCAAGGAAGAAGCCACCGTTGCGCTCGACATTCTGGAAGAGGCGCTGACGGCGGCCGAGAAGGAACACGAAGCGAGCGCGGTAGCGACGGCGACGGCGTAGGAGGCAGCGACTAGTACTGGTTGCATAAATGCTCGAAACCGGTTGAGGAGCGTCCCTCAGGGACTGAAGCCCACTGTATATGGGCTTTTCACGGCACGGCTGAAGCCGTGCCCTTTCAAAGCCGGATTTATGCAACCAGTTCCAGCTACCAGCTACCAGCCTTTTCTTTCGGGAACCGTGGCGGATGGTTGACGAGAGTGAGGGCTCGCGGCTGACGCTAGCAGGTTCGGTTTCACTGCTCTTCGATGCGCATGCTGGCGATTTCTTCAGTACGTTGCGCGGCGCGCTCCAGGTTATGGGCCATCTCCTGCGTGGCGAGGTGCTGCTCCTCTGCGGCGGCGGCCATTTGATGCGAAAGCCCGGATAGATCGTCGGTTTGTCCGGCGATGCGATTGATTGCAGCGATGGCGGTGGAGATGTCTGCGCCGATGGCGGTGACCTTGGCCTGAATTTCCGCCGTGGCAGCGGCAGTTTGCTCGGCCAACTTGCGCACTTCGCTGGCCACAACGGCAAATCCCTTGCCATGCACGCCCGCGCGCGCGGCCTCGATGTTTGCGTTCAGGGCCAGGACGCTGGTTTGCGTGGCGATGGAAGCGATGAGTTCCGCAACCTTGGCGACGCCGCTCGAGGAGGTTTGCAGGCTCAGGATCGAAGTCTTGCTTTCGTCGCTCGCGGAGCGCGATTTTTCGGCTGCCTGAGCCAGGTCAGAGGCGTTTTTGGCAAACTCCGCGATGCTGGATTCGATTTCATGCGTGGCCGTGGCCACCATCTGCAAATTACCGTTCAAGTGCTCGATGTCGCTGCGCTGTGTTTCCTGAGCTTTTCTGAGCGCGTCGACCGTCTTCTGGGTGCTGACGCCCCAAAGCACGACCGCGCCGATATATTCGCCATGCTCGTCGATCATGGGGGCGATTTCCTGGTCGAGTTTCACCGGCCCCAATTCGATGACAGCCTTGTGCGGAAGACGATGGCTGCCGTGATGCTGCTTTGCGCCGAGAAGGCGATCGACATGCTCGGGCGAGCGATGGAAGATGTGGATCGAGTTGCCAACGATCTGGTCTACAGGCATGGGCAGATATTGCTGGAGAGTGAGCAGAGTTTTGCGCGACGAGCGATTGATGTAACGCAAAATGAGCTCTCGGTCGCAGAACATTGCGTTACAGGGCAGGGCATCAAGGGCAAACTCGAAGCTGCGGTCCGCTGGCTGCCGGCCGGCAGATGCAAAGGACGCGAACGCGTCCGGCTCGGCGAAGGGGTCTTGTCCATTAGCAGGCGCGGGCACGGCAAGCGGCGCAGCGGGGCCGCGCGAGGCAAAAAGACCCGAGAACAGACCATGAGACATGGCTGGATTCTCCTTCACGGTATGGTTTCAGTTTCGGGCAACGGGGCTGCGGACATCAGGGCCGCGCGAAGGCAGGGCGAGATGCGGTTTCAGAATGGGACATGCGCGAACCATTTTGGGACGACATCGAGATTCGTTCGAGTGGGCGCGGCATTTGCGTTGATCGCGCAGAAGGGCCGACAATGGTGGGCGATGAAATTTGCGGCGGGGACGCGGGTTGGAATGCTGGAACGCGTGGTGAAAGGGCTGGACGTGGTGGCGGCGCGACGCGGCCGAGCTCAGAAACTGCCGCCGCATTTAGCCACAGGCATTGAAGGCGAGGAAGCCGTTTACTTCTACCTGCTGCGCAAGGGCTACACGGTGGTGGCGCGGCGGTGGTCGGCCGGCAATGTTCCCGGCGACGTGGACCTGATTGCGTGGCAGGGACCAGTGCTGTGCTTCATCGAGGTGAAGACGCGGACCGCGCACGATTTGACACCGGCCGAAACCGCGGTTGATGCGCACAAGCGCAGCATTCTGCGCCGGCTGGCCCGCCAGTACGTGCGCCAACTAAGCCATGATGGCGTTCCCCAGTCGCGTTTTGACGTGATCAGCGTGTATCTTGTGCCCGGTGAACGGAACGAGTTCACGCATTTTGAAAACGCATTTGCGTGGGGCGAACACAGGCGGAAGTGATGCATCTGACTGGCAAGATTCTCGCCGACAATCTATTCTGATAGATTCTAGGTTAAAGGTGGAGCGCATAGAAAGAAGCTGTGCCATGCGCTGGAGGGTTGGCAAGCTATGGTGATGCAGGCGCCTGTTGGAAGGCACCAGGTTCGAGAAGAGATTCAACGCCGCATTCTAAGTGGCGAGAGCCAGCCGGGTGAACGGCTTACGCAACAAAGTCTGGCGAAGGAACTGGGAGTCGCCCAGGGAACGGTGAGGGAGTCCCTGCTGGAGTTGCAGTGGCTTGGGCTGGTGGAGTCAGTGGACCGGCTGGGCGTGTTTGTGCAGAAGCTGGACGCGGCTCATCTTTCAGAGGCGTACCAGGTGCGGGAGTTTCTCGAGGGCCTGGCCGCGCGGCTTGCGTGCGAACACGCTTCGCGCGCCGATGTCGCTTCGCTGCGGAAGATAGCGGATCATATCTGGGAGCTGTCGAAGGAGAAGAAAGAAGAAGAGATGGGCGCTGCCGACCGTGCGTTTCATTTGAAGATTATGAATCTCTCGCGGAACAAGGTCCTGCTGCGGCTTGCGGAAGGGTATCGCGTGCTGGGGATGGCGGTGAGAGCGTCGCGCGACCCGCGCGATGTGCATGACGAACATCTGCGGATTATTGAGGCGATTGACCAGAACACACCCGACGAGGCGGAGAAGCTGATGCGCCGCCACGTTGCAGAAGCGAGGCGGATGATCGAGGAACAAGCAGCGAAGCATGAGTTCGCTCCCAAGTGGGTAGCGGATGCACCGGAATGAGTGCAATGGGACGGATGGGAGAGGCGTAGCGGGCCGGAAAAGCGAGGCTGGAAGAAGCCGGGTTATTTCGACTGCGGGCACGTTTTGATGTGTATGATGAGTACCAGATTTGTGAAGCGCATTTTTACGTCTCTGCTTCGACAAAGGGCGATTTTGAGATTGCCTGATTGAGGATTGGCCGCCTTGGGGTCTTGCGTTGCGACCGGCACCTGGGGAAAATGGCAGCGCCGGAGTTAGCCTTCAAGGGATGAGACAGAAGTGTGTGGAAAAGGTCCACCGCCATGACTTCATGGTTCCGCATTACTGCATCGCATTCCGACTCCACCAGCAACCTTTTGAAACAAAGCATAAGCGCGATTGCGGCGCTGGTGTGGCTGCTGCCGGCCGTGTGCGGTATTGCAATTGCGCAGACTCCTGCAACGACCACAATCAGCGGCACAGTCTACGATCCGCGCGGGACCAGCGGGCTGCCGCTGCCGAATGTGTTGGTGTATGCGACGACTGCGCCGGTGGCGCCGTTCCCGGTCCCAAACCAAGTGCAATGCCTGACGTACCAGGCGCCGACCGGAGTGGTGAGTTATGCCTATACGGCAACCGACGGCACGTTCACGCTGGCCAATATTCCTGAGAATGCGAGCTACACGATCGTGATCCAGGCGGGCAAGTGGCGGAGACAGTTTCCGAATCAGGCGGTGGCGACAACGCCGCTGACGGGGCTTTCGCTGAACATGCCTGCGGACCACACGGAGGGCGACATTCCGATGATCGCGATTGTGACGGGATCAGTGGATGGCGTGGAGTGCGTGCTGCGCGATATGGGGATCGCCGATACGGAATTTACCGACGATACCGGCTCGGTCAATCCCGCGGGGCATATCCATCTTTACAGGGGCGACGGAAGTGCAGGATCGGGAGGAGCGGAGATCAGTACGTCGACTCCGTTGGAGTCGACGCTGACAAATAATGCAACGGCCATGAGCGGTTACGACATGGTGATGTTCCCATGCCAGGGCGGGCAATATGATCAATCGAGCACGGCTTTGCAGGACATTCTGAATTACGCGAACGCGGGTGGACGCCTCTTCACGACGCACTACAGCTATGTGTATATCGATCCCAACGCGCCGATGAATGCACAGTTTCCAGCGGTGGCGAATTGGACGACAACTGCGGAGGCGCAGAGCAACACAGGGGTCGGAACGGTGGCCACAAACTTCAGCGACGGGGCGACGCTGGCGCAATGGCTAGAGAACTCTGGCGCAACCGTGGCGGGTACAGCGAACCAGATTAACATCGGTACGCTGCGTACCGACGTGGGCACGGTCATTCCGCCGACGCAGTCCTGGGTGACACTGAACAGCGGCGCGTACAACGGCCAAACGGGCAACCCCGTAATGCAGATGACCTTCAACACGCCAGTGGGTGCTCCGGCGGCTAACCAGTGCGGACGCGTGATGTTCAACGACTATCACGTGATCAACGTCAGCGTGAACAATACCAATAACATTTACCCCAAGGAGTGCCCCAGCTACACCGCTCCCTCGTATGCGATGAGCGCGCAGGAGAAGATGCTGGAATACGCGCTCTTCGATCTGTCGACGTTTGTGCAGCCGGTGGTGGTACCGACACTTTCGATCGCGTTGAATCCGAGCCCGCTGGTTGTGAAGTCGGGCGACACGACCGACCAGGTGACGGTGAGTGTAACCAACACCAGCACGACGACTCAGACGGACAGCTCCGCGATTTTGACCTTCACGCTGCCGCCGCTCGTGACGGTGACAGCGATGAACGACTCGACCGGCGGATGGGTTTGCACGGCGAGCACTGCAACGTGCACGCGCAACAGCAGCCTGCCGTCGAGCACTACCGATTCCGTAACGCTGACGCTGAGCGTGGGGACCTACACAACTTTGGCGAGTTATGCCGGAAAACTGACTGCAACGGTTTCCAGCGTGTCGTTTTCAACGAACGTAACGGCATCGGATAACGTGGTCTACCAGCAGGCGCCTGTCATTACATGGGCGACGCCGCTGCCGATCGTGTACGGGACTGCGTTGAGTGCGATCCAACTGGACGCCAGCTCGCCGGTGGCGGGAAGCTTCACATATTCGCCGGCAGCGGGAACCGTTCTGAACGTGGGACCACAAACGCTGCAGGCGACGTTCACACCGACCGATAGCACCGATTACACAACGTCGACAGCGACCGTAACCCTGCAAGTGATTCCCGGCACTCCGGTGGTGACGCTGACAACTTCTGCCAATCCTGTATTCATGACCTACGCGGTGTCGTTCACGGCGAGCCTGCCTTCTTATGCTTCGACCCAAACGGGCACCATGACTTTCTACGACGGAACAACGCAGATCGGTACGGCTACGGTTGCGGGCGGGTCGGGCACATTCACCACGACGGCGCTGGCGGCGGGAATTCACTCGATTACAGCGGCCTACTCCGGCGACAGCAATTATGGGCCGGGGACGAGCGGCGCGATGACGGAGACGGTGCAGGACTTTACGCTGGCATTTGCAAGTGCAGCGTCGAGCTCGGCAACCGTGGCGGCCGGCGGACAAGCGGCCTATACGCTGGTGATTACTCCGGTGGGCGGGACGACGCTGCCGGCAAGCGTAAATCTGAGCGCGACGGCGACTCCGCTGGGATCGACGGCGAGTTTTTCACCGGCGACGATCGCGGCAAGTTCCGGAACGACCACAGTGACGCTGCAGATGAAGTTGCCGGCCAGCGCGACGCTGGAACGGCCGCGCAGCCCGTTTGGCGGAGGTGCGCTGCCGGTGGCGTTGGGGCTGATCCTGCTGCCGTTTGCTGGCAGGCTGCGCAAAGGACGCGCTCGCCTGACGAAACTGGTGGTGCTGGCAGCAATCAGCGCGGCATTGGCAGTGGGATTCACGGGCTGCGGCAAGGCGGGATTTGGATCGCAGAACTTTTCGTTCACCGTGACGGCGGCTTCGGGATCGCTGACTCATTCGGTAACGGCGCAGCTGACGGTGAAGTAAGGTTGCTCGATTCAGATCGCGGCGCTCAAATCACGCAGGGCCGCGCATGGATCCTGCCTGAGCGGAGCCGGGTCGGGGCATTCCGAAAATCCGCCTTTCGATCCGGAGTGTTCCGATCAGATGAGTCGCGGAACTTCGTAGAGGAAGAACTGCTTCACCTTGTCCCAACCGATTTCTTCAAGCATATGAGGCATGGGGTCTTTTTCCGCGTCTGCAAAGAAGGAAAGGGACTTGAGGATGTGAGGTTTGCTGAATTGCATCTGAGCGTACTTGATTTCAAACATTCTGAGAATTTCATTAAGGCCAAATCGATTTGCGCAAACGTAGAGGTCAACGAAATCGCGCCTGGTGCCACGGCTCGCAATGGCGCTGATTTTCATGCAAGCAATATCGCGCGGATCAGCGATTGCGACACCGAGAAGCGGCGTTGATGGGTAGAGAACCGGATAGGTATAGCCGAGAAAACTCACTTTTGTATTCTCGATAGTCGCGTGGAGAGTGTACGGGGCCTTTGCAAGTAGGGAGAACGTTTTGAGCTTATGCAGCTGTTGGAGCAGCGCATCTTCATCGAATTGTTCGGGCAAAAAGAAGTCCAGATCCAGGGAAAGCCGGTGTCCAAACCGGAGCGCAAGCCCCGTCCCGCCGGCGAGGTAGGCGTTGTTCAACAGGTTTGCATCCCGCAGAGCAAACAGGGTTGTTTCGGTTGAGGCAGGAATTACCTCGTGGTGCCACGCCCCATTCTCATGATCGGTCATGGCGGTTTCCTTCGGCTGCGCGGTTAGCAGATGCGGCTCAGGGCCGCAACTTCGCGTGGCGGAACCTTGTACACGAGTGCCCAGAAATTGGCAGATTTCTCGGAAAGGCGGCGTTCGCTCTTGAGCACGCGGCATATCTCCGACTCGGCAAATGTCTGCCGCAGCCAGCTCACCGCTGCCTCGTCGCCCAACTCCAGCACCCGGAAGATGGTGTAGTCGGGATGGGCCTCCGGCGCGAAGGCGTCGAGGTTCGTGTCCCAGAAAAGAGCCTGTAAGTTGCTGGGAATCATGCAGTTAACATTATAATCCTGTTCCGAGATAAGTTCAACGGCTGCGGCACGAGAGGACAAGAATAAAGCCTTGAAAATGGTAGGCGTCCGCGCATGCTCGAGCGCGGCCGGCGGTTCAGCAACGGCAATTCAGACCATCTCCTTGATCTGGACCGGACCGATGAGGCCGGCGGACGTGAATCCGGAAGGATTCTCCGTCGGACCGGGGTGAAAGGGCTGCGGATCGCGAAGGACCAGGCTGTTGAAGAGGCAGTTTGTGACTGCGACCTCCAACTGATTTTCTCCCGGACGAACGAAATCGGTGATGTCGGCCTGGTATGGGCGCAGGAGCAGCGAGGCGGCGTGCTTGCCATTAACCGTAACCTCGGCAACATCTTTCACGTTGCCGAGATCGAGAACGAGCCGACTTCCGGCATCCGCTGCGGAAGCTGTAAATGTGGTTGTGTAAGTGCCGCATCCTGACAAACCGCGGAGTTCGCTGTCGAGCGACCAGTCAATCAACACCGGCAAATCACGACTGGATCGTGGCCGTTTTTCCGGTCGGTACGAGGCCGGTAGCAGTGAGTCTCCAGCCGCCGGTGCCGATGGGCTCCGCGCGTTTTAACTTTCGGATGGGTTGGATGGCCGGCGCAGAAGCGGCGCTGCTATCGGGATCGAAGACGATCAAGGCGGAAGCAAGCGGCTGGAGATCGAGCTCGAGCTTAACCCAATTGCCGTTGCGGCGGGAGGCGGCGATGGATGCGATCTCGCCGGTCCACGGATCCCAAAGCTCAGGCATGCCCTCCGCTTCGAACTCGGCATTGAGGTGTTGCGATGCATCCGAATCGTTGCGGAGGAAGTACATGGTCAAGCGGCCAATCTGTTTCTGGATGAAGGAAAGAGGTTTCGCTGTGGAACCTGATATTCGGATTCGCCAGGCCACCGAGTTTCGAGATTGCATCGCTGGTGCTGGTGCAGAAGCAGACGTTGCGGTGGTCGTGAAGGTTGCGCATCGCAGTCTGCACGCTTTGCGTTGCGTCGGAGTTCTCCGGAGAGGCTGTCGGTTTGCGATGGGGCCTGGCCGGCAAAGAGAATCGGGAAGCCCGGCGGCGGCGAAGCCCTGAAGCTTTTCAGCCACTGCCGCGCCGATGGCGTCGAGTGGAGGCAAAACAAAAGCGCGGTAGTGCGCTCCGCCGGTTGTGACCAACATCTGTTCGCGGACGGTACAGTGCAGGAGTGAATCGGCATTGATGTGATCGTAGTTGTAACCGGCATCCATGATGGCCTGGTTCAACTTTGGCGAAGGCGGCACATCGGTCAGCGCCGTGGAGAGGTCGTTCCGATAGAGCGCGACCGCGGCGACATTTGTTCCAACTTGCGAGATGTACTGCACTCGCGTGATGTAGCTGTTGAGCTGCGGCAAAGTAGGGCCAGAAGGGATTGAGCTCATTGAACTGCGAGGAGTAGTTGCCCTCGCCATATCCCGTTGAACGGGTGCCAGCCGGGCGGAGGAACCTCAGGAACGATGTAGGGAAAGCCGTGATAGACGATGGCGTTGACGCCGGCGGTCAGCAGTTCGTCGGCCGCGAGCTTCACTTTCTCGGGCGTTGTTTGATAGGCGCCGGTTGGCCAGACAAATGATTCGCTGCCAACGATGGCGCGGCCGTAGACGTGCGCGGACGAAGCGGCCATCTTGAGAAAGTCGTAGCAGCCATTGTCGTAGAGGTCTTCGGTTTCGGGGATGTCGGCCTCTCCGTAGACTCGCAGTACGTCGGCAGGAGAACCGTGTGCCTGAGTGCGGGAGAGCAGGTTGTGATCGTGGGCCCATTTGTTGAACTGACTGTAAAACCGCTCGATCATCAGGTCAGAGACGGTTTGACGATAGTCGTGGCGGACCTGATCGCCTACCTCCGCGATTTCGAAGACGGGGAGATCGGCAAATTTTCCGAAGGGCTCCGCGTGGCCCTGCATCTGGATGATGGGAAGATAGGGGAGCAGAGAATAACCGCGGCGGCGCCGGAATTCAGCAAGAAAATCATCACTCCAGAAGAGATTCGCGGCCACTTCAAGGCTGTCACAGAAGATTGCACGCAATCCGTTGCCGAAGAATTTGCCGATGTACGGAACCGCGTCGTCGCCAACGCGTTTGGCGTGGGCTGCGAAGGCCGCGGTGCTCAGATGGTCCATTACAAGCTGGGGACCTTCACCTGCGGCTCCGTTTACTCTCTGCATCCTCGGTACGGAGCAAAAGACGAAGAGCTGCCAGGTTCCGTCGGGAACGTCCCATTGCAATATGCCGTCAGGCTGAAGGCGCGCAGTGAGATCGACCGATGAATCTCTTTGCAATTGGCCTGGCTTGACGACGGTTTGTCTCGGTCCACCTAGGGCGTGGAAGTCCCACTCCGCATCTTCGCCGCGCACTGCCACTACAGCAACGACTTTCGTGCGCTGCTTGACGCGGTCTGCCCAGCCATCGGGCAATCCCTTCAGGATGTCAGAGCCAGTGAGCGGGTCGCCGTCGGTAACTGAGGGGATTTGCAGCTTCTGATGGAGCGTGGCGGGGCCGGCAACGGAGAGATGCGTTGAGCGCAATTCGATCGTAGTGAGTTCCGGCGTAATGGCGTCGCCACCTCCGAAGGGCCAACCGGAGCCAAAGGTGTAGTCGATGAACAAGCCGCGATTACGGGCCTCTTCCACCGCGACCGCAACGTGGCGGAAAAAAGATGGAGTAGCGAAACTATTGATCCGCTGGAGCTCCGCCGGAGAAACGTATTTAGCCGGCAGTCCCTTGTTGAAGGCCTGGATTTCGGCGCCGCCAAAGCCCGCTTTGTCGAGCACGTCGACTTCGCGACGCAGTTCTGCGTCAGTGACGTCGTTGCCAGGCCACCACCACCGCGCGATGGGCCGGTACTTCTTCGGCGGCGATTGAAATTGCTCGCGAACCGAGGAGCCGGTGGCGCTTGGGGCTTGCGCGGTTGCCGAAGCGAATCCGGATGGTGAGGGAAGCGGTGTGCTAGCGGCGACATTCCGGAGGGTGACTGCTCCTCCGGCCAAGGCTGTATTGCGAAGGAAGGTTCTACGATTCTGCTTCATGCGGGCGGGCTATTGCCTCATTTAGAAAAGGAATTAGAGCGGATTTCTCCGCTGGAGGTGATGATAGACCCTCATTTTCAGAGTGGCACGGAAATTTCGGCGAAGAGTGGAGTGTATCGAAGGCGCGGGCAGAGATCGGCGTCAATTGCCGACGCAGGGTTCGGAATCGCGAAGACGATAGGCTACGACCCTGGGGTTGTCATACTCGGCGGGCAAAGAATTGATTTGAATAAGAGCCTCAAATGGCGCCACGGTAGTGCCGGGTTTATGACCGATGCTCTTGAGAAGGGTATCAAGGCGCTGCGGATCGGTGACCAGATCCCCGACTGCCTGGGTGGCCTGCATGTTCAACCCTTCCAAAATCACGGTGAGGCCGCGGTCACCGCAACCCTTGAGGAGCGCGATGACCCCATAGCTCGTGAATTCTTTTTCCTCGGTGCGCTGGGTATCGAACATGGCGGGAATGCTGTAAATTTTGGCCTCGCCCGGGCGCGGGGAGCGGTTCTGGAAGGCGGGAGCTCCGGAGTGCGGGTCCTGCGCCAATTCGAAGTTCAAACCCGGCTCATAGATCTCCACCCAGGGATTGGAGCGGTGGCTGCCGATAAGGACAGCATCGCCATATCGGAGAACCTCGGCGCTGGTATTTCGAGCAAAGCGCGGGCTGACCTGACCGCCGAATTCTCCCGCCAACGTTCCGATGTGCGTGCTGATTGCAAGATCGGCAGGGGCGGTAACAAGGCGCGCCGCAACGTTGAAGAACTTGTCGTTGCTGACGTTCAGATATTTGTGATTGAGATACTCGCCGAGGTTCAGGCTCTTGCCGCTGAGGTCCTGCCACAAAGCAAAACTCGGATCAGAATAGATTACTTTGAGCTCTTCATTCGGCCTGGCGAAGAACTGTCCCCAGAAGTCTTGAACTGCGCCGCCGGGCCCGGCAGCGACGGCTCGGTTTTCGCTTCTTAATACGACAACCCTGGTGAGAAAGATTGACGCCGCAACAGCGACGAGGAGAATTGCGGCGTAGACGAACCAGCGCGACAGTTTTGGCCGCTCCTCAACTGCTGCTTTGGGCGCGATTTCTGCGACTCTGGAAGCAACCGGGGCGCCAGAGGGAACGGTTTCCCGGAACACGAACTCGGGAGCATAGGCACCCCGCGGGATGGTGATGATGACCGGCTCTTCAATGCCTTCAGTGGAGAAGTATTTCTCGAGCCGGCCTCTGAGCTCATGAGCGCGAACGCGGACAATGTTGTCGTCAGCGGGATCGTAATTAGGCTTGCGTCCCAGCACCTCCGCGCCGATCGCCTGCTCCTTGAGCTTCTCGGCCTGACCCGAGATGGCGTGGTCCGTGATGTAGAGAAGGAAGGCGCACATGGCCGGAGCGCGACAAAACCCCTGGCTGGAGACGACTCTTTGGACCAGGGCACGCTTCTGGTCGGCGGAGATGGAAGGGGCCTTCTCCTGCCCTCGAACAACCGGAAGTGGAGCAATTTCCTGCACGGAGAGCCATTTTACGGTAAAGTCTTAACGCTTGCAAAGCCTATTGATGCGGGATTGCCGGCAGCGTGTCTGCCGAGAGCGGAATCTTCGAATGGAATATGTCTTTACGAGTACTATGGTACTCTTCCACGCTTCCTGGAGCCGGGTTCGCCTTTGACGAGTCGCTCAGCGAGGCCAGTCTTTGGCCGCGCTGACGGGCACCCGGGGAAAGACCGATTTGAGCGGATTCTCGTTTGAAATGAGGGTTACGAGCCATCCTGTCAGCAACCAGTACCTCGAACTGGGCGATATCGATCATCAGTGGTGAAGACCGCTCCAACGCTGCCGAAGGTCTGGCATACCGTTAACTATAGAAAGCAGAGGCGATTACTACACTTTTTGGAATGGAGTTTTGACTCTGGAGAGCGGTCTCTGGAATTCGCTGAGCGGGCGGAATTGCCGATTGAGCGACTGCAATCTTTTAATTTACCGTTAGTTCACTTCACAAACACTGGTCGCAGGGACGAGTCTTGTCGGCGGACAATGCACAGGAGATTTGTATTGGTTTTGTCTGGACCAGGAGTAGCGAGTAGAACGAGCACAGCGCTATGGCTGGGCCGAACTGTTTGCGCTGTGAGGCATTCAAGGAGAGCGTCGCACTTCAGCCCAAGTTGCCAATCGTCAGCGACTTCCACAGTTTCACCTTCACATGGGAGCTTCACAACTGAGACCGAACCATTGAAATGGTGCTTTTAGGAGGCATACGTGATGAACCACAAGGAATCGGCATTTCCGAAATTGGGAACCCTGGTGACAGCGATCTGCGCAGCAGTCATGCTCATATTCTGCGGCCAGGTGTTCGCCCAGGCAGGAATCGACATGGGCAGCATTACCGGTACGGTGAAGGACCCAACCGGCGCCCTGGTGCCGAAGGCAAAGTGCACGCTCACCAATATGAATACGGGTGTCACCCAGATAGCCGTATCCACATCGAGCGGCGACTACTCCTTTCCTATCGTTGCGGTAGGAACCTATTCCATGAAAGTCGTGGCGTCCGGATTCAAGGATTATGACGTGAGCGGCATCGTTGTGCACCTGGGGAACACTGTGACGCAAGATGTTCTGTTGCAGGTAGGCTCGGCGAGTGTCTCGGTGACGGTGACCTCAGCGGCGCCACTTCTGCAGGCGCAGGACGCTTCACTGGGCACGACGATCGACAGCACGGCGGCGACGCAACTGCCGATCTTTGGCGGCAGCGGCGGCCGGAGCTTTATGACCCTGATCACCACTGCGGCCGGTGTCCAGTTTACGGGCAGCAACTCGAGCACGGGAACCTTTCTTGTTCACGGGACGCAGAGCGGCGCAGTCGACGTGCGTGTGAACGGCGCGGACGATAACGCCGAGGTTTTCGGCGGCATCACTATTCCGCCGATTCCCGACACCATCCAGGAGATGAAGCTGCAGACTGGCAACGACCCCACGGAACTCGGGCATTCTTACGGCGCGGTGGTGAACGTTGTCACCAAGCAGGGTACGAACAAGTTCCAGGGCGAAGTGTGGGAATACAACGAGAACGATATGTTCAACGCCAACGACTACTTCAACAAGCGGAACGAACTGCTGCACACCCCGACACCGTTGCCGAACCGGCCGGGACGGTTCAAGGAGAACTCGTTTGGAGGCATCTTCGGCGGGCCGGTGATCCTGCCGGGATATAACGGCCACAACAAGACTTTCTTTACAGCAGACTTCCAGTACACCTATTACACTGCCTCGCCGAGTTATACCGGGACGTTGCCGACGGCCACCATGCAGAGCAGCAATTTTACGAACCTGGTGGACACGCTTACCTTAAGCAACACAACGAAGATCGACGGGCTTGGCCGCACGTTTCAGCAGGGCACGATGCTGGACCCGGCCACGACACGCGCGATTCCCTGCGGATCATACGATCCCATTACCGGACTTTTGGCGAGCTGCGCATCCGGTACAGTCGGAGTGATTACAGACTCTCTGATCAACAGCGGTGCGAAGAGCGCGATTGTTCGCGATCCATACTTCCAGGAACTGGGACAGCCCGCGGGGTGCCCGAGCCTGGCGGGAACTACGAATTGGAATACGAGTTACAATGGCGGACCGGTTCCTGCCGCGTGTTTCAACAAGCTTCCGGCCGGACGTCTCGATCCAAATGCCGTGAAGCTGCTTCAACTCTTCAAGCCGTATCCGTACAACAACGTCGGAATCGATCCGAACACTGGATTGAATACCGCTGGAACGCACAGTTACGGCAGCAACTTCTACGAGCTTTTGGCTCAGCCCATCAACACCAAGCAATACGATGTGCGAATTGACCACACGTTCAGCGACAAGGATTCCATGTTCGGAACGTGGAGCAAATACAACAACATTAACCAGCAAGCCCCTCCATTCGCCGGCCCTCTCGAGGGCGGCGGCAGCGCCCCGTTCTGGTCGACCAACCCGACCTACATGGTGGTTGTGACCGAGACTCACGTCTTCAATCCCAACCTGATCAACGAATACAGAATGTCGGACGAGCACAACTGGAATACGCGCATGGACGCCGGCAACATCGACAATACCTTCGGGATTCCCGCGCAATATGGGATTCAAGGCATTCCGCAAACCAAGAATAACGGCGGCTTGCCAGTCTTTGGCATCGGCAGCAGCATTTCCGCTTTCGGCTCCCGCGTCAATGTCACCTGGCAGAAGGTTGGCGCCTGGCAGTTCTCCGACAACCTGACCAAGATTTCCGGGAAGCATGAATGGAAGTTCGGGGCCGAGTATTGGTGGACATACGGCAACATTGCGCAACTGCCGTATTCGAGAGGCAATTTCAGCTGGGGCCAGTACTCGAACGTGCCGGCCTCGGGCGATGGCGGTCCGAGCATGGCAGACTTTCTATTGACGCCTACTGCCGGAAACAGCACCTACCTGGCTGCAGGCGGCGTGAGCACCGCGGCCGCTCCGCTAGGCGGCGTGAACGGCTATAACGGCGACAACTGGAACAAGTCTGTCTATCACGCACCGTACATTGCCATCTATGCTGTGGACTCCTGGAAAGTAACGCCCGCACTGACAGTGACGCTGGGAATCCGGGACGACTATTTTGGCCCGTACTACTCAGCCGGAGGCACGGAAGGCGAGGGCAACTTCTGGATGGGCGGCGACGGCAACCAGGCGAGCGGCAGCGCTTATTACATTAACCATGCCGGGTGCGCCACTACGATGTCCGCTTCCTTTAAGTCGCTGTTGGCCTATGACAACATCCCGATCATCTGCCAATCAAACAACGCAGTGAACAAGACACCTCAATTCAACTGGGCGCCGCGGCTCAGCTTTGCTTATCGCGTCACGCCCAGGATTGTGGTACGCGCGGGTGCCGGCGTTCAATATGGAGCGTTCGACTCGGTCGGGTACGGTGGCACGCTGGGCACTAACTATCCCTTCCGCGTCTCGGTTCAGCAAGGGCCACAATACTCCTACAGGCCGCAACTGGTGAGCAACAGCACGACCGGTGCGACGACGGCGACGATGGAAAACACCTTTGGTATCGTCGACATGACCAGCGCGCTGAACGCATACCAGCCGCTTGGCTCAGTGGTTCTTTACGGCAAGCCGTATAACTTCCATATACCGTATACGGAAACACTCGACACCGCGGTGCAATGGCAGTTCACCAACCACGACTCGATCGAGGCTCGGTATGTGGGCAACCTGGGCAGGCAACTGGAAAGCGCCAACCCATATCACAACTCTCCAAGACAAGCGCTGCCAACAAGCACAGCCATTGTCACGCCATGCACTGCAACGCAACTTGCCGCCAATCCCTATTGTGAAAACTCTCCGTTCATGCCGGACGGCACGACAACCATCCCGTTCCCGAACCTGGCGGCAAATGAGGGACCGATGGAGAACACGGAACAGGTGAGCAACTACGAGTCGGGCGAGGTGGAGTATCAACACCAGTTCGCCGGCGGCTTCAACATGGACGCTAACTACGTGTTTGCCCGTTGCTGGGCAGACTCGCAAGCCGGCCAGCAGAACGAAGGCGGGCCGGGCAACGGCCGCGCACCCTGGATTGTAGGTTTCGGCGGATACCGTGCAGACTACGACCGGTGCAGCAACCTCGCAGCGCACGTCTTCAAACTATCGGGCGAATATAGCTTGCCGTTTGGCAAAGGGACACTTGTAGGGGGCAATGCCAATGCTTTGGAGGATGCCATTATCGGTGGCTGGAAGCTCGATCCCATCTGGATTTCCTCCAGCGGCGTCCTGTCCAACATCAGCTGCCAGGGCACCATCGGAGGAAACGCAACCAATGCCGGTTTCACCGGTCCATGGTTCCAAACCAGCGGTACGGCGTGGTCCTGCAATGCGCCCCTTGTTTCGGGCGTAAATCCGTACAAAGCGGGTCCGGCGGACCTCCCACGCAGCAAGGTCAACGGCTACTGGAACTCGGCGGCATTTACCGCGCCTGCGGTTGGTGTGGCATCGGTTGGCCAGCAGGACTTCACACCGTGGGGCGTGAGAGGAAACCAGATTTACGGCCCCGGCTGGTACGACGTGGACCTTGCGCTGCACAAGGAGTTCAAGGTTACCGAGGCTACGAAGCTTGAGATTGAAGCGACGGCGACAAACGCCTTCAACCATGTGCACCTCAACAATCCGGGAACGAGCAGCTACACCAAACCCGCCGAGACGCTTACTGGCGGCTTCGGCACCATCACCGGGGATACGTCGAATAACGGTTCGGGGCGCATCCTCCAGTTTGCCGGGAAGTTCTTCTTCTAAGAACTCTCACGGCAGGTGCTGAAGCTCGAATTGAACACAGACGCAGCGGTGAAGATCGGAGACGGTCTTCACCGCTGCGGAATCCTAAAGCGGCTTCAAAGTTTAGAGACTCCGATCGTTTCATGGCGCGCGGGCCAGCGCCGCTACCGCATTCAGACTCAGAGATTCGATGGGAGAGACAAGGTGGGTGAGCGCACGCCTATGCGACAGCCAGGGATTCAGTCGCCCACTGTTAGGCGCTACGTTCGAGAAGAGATTCAGCGCCGAATCTTATCTGGCGAGAGCCGGCCGGGCGAACGCGTGGCGCAGCAGAGTTTGGCCAAAGAGCTGGGAGTGGGGCAGGGAAGCGTACGAGAAGCTCTGGTTGAGCTGCAATTTCTGGGCCTGGTCGACACGGTAGATCGCCTGGGCGTGTTTGTAGGCAATATCGACGCCGCGCGTCTTTGCGAAGCATACGAGGTGCGGGAGTTTCTTGAGGGGCTGGCCGCGCGCCGCGCCTGCGGCCACGCATCACAGGCCGATGTGAACGAGCTCAAGAGCATTGCGAACGAGATCCTGGAGCTTTCAAACCAAGACAAGGTTGAAGAGATGGGCGCCGCGGATCGGGCATTTCATCTCCGAATTGTGAGTTTGTCGGGCAACGAGATTTTGATCCGTCTGGCCGAGGGCTATCGCGTGCTCGGCATGGCTGTACGAGCTTCACGCGATCCGCGCACTGTTCACGAAGAGCACCTGCAGATCGTGGAGGCCATCCAGAAGAACTTGCCGGATAAGGCCGAGAAGCTTGCGCGCCGGCATGTGGAGGAGGCTCGCAGGGTAATCGCGGAGCAAGCTGCAACAAGTGGTTTTGTGCCTAAATGGGTGCTGAATCCACGCGAATAAGCGTGGCAATTAACAAGCGAGAGTTTACGGCGATCGATTGAAGCGCCATTTCAGCAAAATCGCAAGGAAGCGGTCGACCGCGGCGCGGGCGTAAATTGGAGATGGCAAGTATTGAAAGGCGGCAATGGTGTTCCCAAGGGCAGTAGGTGCGATTGTTTTTTGTTTTTCTTTGATGGGGGGCGCACTCGCGCAAGTTCCCGTGAAGGTAGCCGTCGATACTTCGGCACGCGGGTATGCGATTCCGGCCGATTATGTTGGGCTGGGCTTTGAAACCAAGAGTGCAGTGGCGAATGCCTACGGAGTGCGGGGCAATTTCTTCTCCCCGGAGAATACGCAGCTCATCACGCTGTTTCGCAATATCGGGATCAAGGAAATTCGAGTGGGCGGCGGCACGGTTGATGGCTCCGGGCGCAGCGAACACTGCGTTACGCCAACGCCGACGTTCAAAGATATCGACAATCTATTCGAATTCGCGCGTGCCGCCGACATCAAGGTGATTTATTCTGTTCGGCTGGAGAACCTGGGCTCCTGCGCAAATCCAAATCTCGCCGAGGACGATGCCAAGATTGTTCAATATATATGGAGCAAGTACCGGGCGAACCTGGACAGCTTTTCCATCGGCAATGAGCCCGACGTGAGCCAATACCACTCCCGCCCGGGCGCAACGCTGGACCCGGCGATCTATGAGACGACACCTGGGGTTCCGGGATCGGCGTATCCTTCTTACTTCGCCGACTGGCGGCGCTTTGCGGAGGTGATTCGCAAGGCTGTGCCGGACGCGAAGTTTTCAGGTCCCGACACGGCGGTTTCCTCAACGAGCAGCTTTACGCCGAATCCGCAGGACGGTGTTTCCTGGACGGTCCAGTTTGCTCGGGACCTGGAAGGCACGGGAATGCTGGCCGAGGTGCTTCAGCATCATTATGTATGGGGAGGGCCGGGGGACACGACCGCGCAAGAAGCCATCGACGACATGCTTTCGAGCGCATGGGACGACGATATGACGATCGGCACACAGGCCGCGTTCAACGGCGGGACAGCAAAGTTTCACCCGTACCCATATGTGTACAACACAGTTCTCGCGCCGCTGGTATCGATGGGTGTGCCCTATCGCATGACCGAAGCGAACGATTGCCTGCACGGGGTTCCGGGGGCAAGCAATGGGTTTGCGTCGGCGCTGTGGGCGCTGGACTACATGCATTGGTGGGCCGCGCACCATATGGCCGGTGTGAATTTTCACAACAACCCGTGGATCCCAACCGACACGATTGTGCCCGATCCAAATCCGTGCGGCGATTCAGGCTGCGGAAACTATCAGGCGACAGCGAAAGCGCTTGGGATGAAGGCGTTCTCGCTGGGCAGCGACGGCGATATGAAACCGGTGACGGTTGCCGGCGCGAAGAAGATCAACCTGACGGCTTACGCGGTGGGCACGGATAAGGAATTGTTCGTGACGATCATCAACAAAACGCACTCGTCAACGCACGATGCGACGGATGCGCACGTTGTGATTGAGGCGCCTGGTTTCGACAAGGCGATCGTGGATCAGATGGTGCTGACGGATGGCGAGCCGGGAAATGCGGCGCTGATGAGGGGGACCCTGGGCGGGGCCGGCATTACAAATGATGCGCCGTGGAGCGGCAAATGGACGCCAGTGGGCCACGTGAAAGCCGGCGCGATTGCGGTGAACGTTCAAAGCACGACGGCGGCGGTGGTGAGAATTCGCGCGGCGAAGAAATAATTTGATGGCTCGGAGCAGAGCCTTCCACGACGGCAGCCGCGATGTGCAGGAATTGTTTGGACGCATCGAACGAGGAGAATCGAGAGAGCGATGAATCGGAGAACATTCAATAAACTGGCGGGACTTGCCGCGATGGGCGCATTGACCGCGGACGTGGAATTGAGCTCGGCGCAAGCGGCGGAGATGGCGGGAGAGGTTGTCCTGCAGGATAACGATTTCCTGGTCGCATTCGATCGCGCGAGTGGCGCGCTCACGCGGATGGAGCACAAGCCAACGCATTGGATTGTTGAGCGGCGGCCTGCGCTTGGAGCGTCGTTCCGCATGCTCGCGCCAATGCCGAAACGCAGGACCAACTTTGTGCTGGGACAAAAGCAAAAGGCAGCGAGCGTTGAAAAGATCAGAGACAACCAGGTGCGGATTGTGTGGAAGGACCTGCTCAGCGAGCACGGTGGAGTGCTGCCCATCACCTTTACCGGGACTGTGACCTTGACGAACGGCAAGCTGACTTTCGACGGCGTGCTCGACAACAAGTCTGCGTTGCCGGTGGAGACCATCGACTATCCCTACTTCGGCGATCTCAATCCACCGTTGCCGAACGCGTCGATGGCCGCAAGGACTATGTGGTACGGCAACCTCGGTAATGACGAGATCCACCCAAATTTTGGAAATGAAAAGGGCTACTGGGGCGTTGATTTTCCCATCAAGACATTCGGAACCAATCGGAGCATGTTTTGCCTGATCCAGGCGCCGAGTGAGGGTCTCTATGTTGAAATGTCGGATCCCTCGCTGCCGTATTATTTGGAATTCACATTTGAGCAGCATCCCGGCGTGGTTCACGGAGCCGTTGTTCCGAAGACCGATGAGATTTCGGGATGGCCGGTGCATCTGGAGTTCCGCACCTGCCATTTTGTTTTTGCCGAGCCCAATTCGACAAAGAAGCTGGCACCCATTGTGATGCGTGGTTACCAGGGCGACTGGCATGCCGGCGCCGATGTTTACAAAGAATGGCGCAATACGTGGTTCAAGACTCCGCAGTTGCCGGAATGGGCGAAGGAAGTTCACTCCTGGACGATGCTGCGGATGAACACACCGGAAGAAGACTACACGATTTCGTACAAGAAGTTTGTTGAGTACGGAGAGGAGTATGCCAAGTACGGAGTGAAGGCGGTGCAACTGATCGGATGGAATATTGGCGGGCAGGATCGCGACGATCCTTCGCAGGACACCGATCCGAACCTGGGAACGTGGCAGGAGTTTCATGACTCGATCGCCAAGGTGCAGTCGCTGGGCGTGAACGTCATTTTGTTTGGCAAATTGAACTGGGCCGATTTGACTTCGCAGTGGTACAAGGACGAACTGTACAAATACGAAGCCAAGGATCCTTATGGCATCCGCTATGAACAGGGTGGCTACAACTATGAGACACCGACGCAATTGGCGGGCATTAACACGCGCCGGCGCGCGGTGATGGATTTTCAGGATCCGACGTATCGCGAGATTGCAGCGAAGGAATTTCAAAAAATTCTGGCGCTAGGCTCTACGGGCTGGTTGTGGGACGAGATTTGTCATCACTCGAACGCGCTTTACAACTTTGCGCCGGGGCACGGATACGTTCCGCCGGGATACATTTATGGCGGTGACCTGCCGCTGTCTGCGCAGTTGCGCGCCGACGCCGACAAGGTGAGCCCGGAATTCCTCTTCGCCGGGGAAGGGCCGGAGGATTGGCTGATGCAGTATTTTCCGGTATCGGAAGCGGGCGTGAGCGCGACGCCGATCTGCCAGTTCCTTGACACCAGGAATACTCTGATGATCGCGGGAGTGAGCGGCTTTGACGATCGCGAACAGTTGAACATGATTTTGCTGAAGCGATGCGTGATCCAATACGAGCCGTTTCTCTACAAAGGGCACCTGCACGATTTTCCGATGACCATGGCGTACGGGAAGAAGATCGACGATCTCCGCCGCAAATACAAAGAATTTCTTTGGGCGGGTGCGTTCCGGGATACGCTTGGAGCGGACGTAAGCGCTGATTCGGGAGTTCCGTACTCAGTGTTCCTGGCAGAAAGCGGCAAGCGGGCAGTGGTCGTGGTCAACCCGAGCTCAGAGGCATCAATCACTGCGAAGGTGAAGTTGCCCAATGCGGGCAGACTGGTTGTGGCGACTCCGGATCAGCCTGATGCAGCGCCGACTGATGGTGCGCTGACGATTCCGGCGCGATGCGCTGCTGTTGTGATGGAAGCGTGAACCAAAGCAACGGGATCGAGCAGCGGCAGGGTGGTGCTTCAGGATCGGGCACTGAAATGAGAAAGCGGTGCGCAGATTGTCTGGCACGATGACTCCGCGAGAACGCATCCTGGCTGTCTTGAACCGAGAGCCTGTTGGCCGGTTGCCGATCGATCTCTGGTACACGCCCGAAGTTGGGGAAGTTCTGCGGAAACATTGCGGCGTTGCTGATGATCTTGCGATGTACCGAGCGCTCAACCTGGACAAGATCGTCTGGGTGTTCATGGATTACAAGACTGCTGCCGGCGGCCGTGCAGGCGCACAAAGCGGCGCCGGCGCCGAGACGGGCGGCGAACGCACGATGTGGGGCGTGCCGCTGAAGCAGATTCAAGCTGGGGATGCTCATTACGCTGAATTCGATTCAGCACCACTAGCCGGGTATGACACACCGGAATCGCTCGCCGATTATCCGTGGTGGCCCAGAGTGGAGTATTTCGATTACGACTCCGCAGTGGCGAAGGCGCGGGAGGCGGCGCAGCACTTTGCCGTGATCGGGCCGTGGGTTTCGCACTTCGAAATTTATTGCCAGTTGCGCGGCCTGGAGCAGTCGCTGATGGATCTTGCGCAGGCTCCGGAACTTGTTGATGCGATTCTGGATCGCGTAGAGCAGATTCAAACCGAGATGATGCTGCGCTTTTTTGCGCGCGCCGGCAAGGCACTCGACCTGGTGTTCATCAGCGACGATATTGCGGGACAAAGATCGCTCCTGATGT
The DNA here is from genome assembly GCA_963841095.1 of uncultured Acidobacteriaceae bacterium. GTDB lineage: Bacteria > Acidobacteriota > Terriglobia > Terriglobales > Acidobacteriaceae > Telmatobacter. The sequence continues at coordinate 32,446 of CAWJBE010000002.1, read as the reverse complement.
CGCCTGCCATGTGGAAGCGGTATCTGCAGCCAAGGCTCAAGCGATGGTGCGATTTGATCCACGCGCATGGCTTGCGGGTTTTCTATCACACTGACGGAGCAGCGCGCCGCCTGATCGAGCCGATTCTGGAGTGCGGCGTAGACGTGCTCAATCCGATTCAGCACGCGTGCCCAGGAATGGATATGGGGGAGCTGAAGCGCGAATTTGGTCATCGCGTCACATTTCACGGTGGAGTCGACAATCAGTTTGCGCTGCCGCGAGGAACGGCGGAGGATGTTCGCCGCGAGGTTCGCAATTGCCTTGACACTTTGGGCGGCGATGGAACGGGATATATCTGCTGCTCCTGCCACAACGTTCAGGCGGGCACGCCGCTCGAAAACATTCTTGCCATGATTGAGACCGCGCAGGGAGCTACGGTAGTGGGATAGGCTGGATCAAATCCCGGCCAATGGGAGAGTTCGGGCTGGAGAACAGAGTGCTTGAACCGCTCGACAATCCGTTCGGCCCAAAACTGTCACCCATGTCACTGGTACGTTCTGTAAGCCATGTCTCCGGGTCAGACCCGCTGATGAATGGTCGGGGCGGAGGGATTCGAACCCCCGACCCTCTGCTCCCAAAGCAGATGCGCTACCAGACTGCGCTACGCCCCGATAACCTGTTTCGATTGTAACCCGTTTATTGCGGGCCCTGGCTGAGTGCAGTTATTGGCGCAGGAGCCACGCGAGTATCCACAATACGAGCACTACCGGCAACGCTAAGATGAGCGCCATGACAGCGCCCAGCAACAGCAGAAAACACCAGTCGCGCCAGGTGTGGCGGCGCGGCTCGCCCAGGTGGCGGCAGAGCAGGCGATAGTTGCGGCGGTTGGCCTTAAATAGAATGTCGAAGACATCGCCGAACAGTGGGATGGTGCCGACGAGCACGCCGATGCCGAGGTTCGCTGCCATGCGAACGAGGGCGATGTAGGGCACGCCGCGAATCCACGCGGCCAGCGGAATGATGAGCGAAAGCAGCCCCGCCAGCGCATCGCCCAGGCCAGGAACGAGGCCGATGATTCCATCGAGGCCAAAGCGAATACGCGTGCCTGGAATGCGAAACGCTTCATCGAGCAAAACTTCGAGCTTGCGCAACGTCTCATCGCGAAAGAGCCAGGCGCCGCGATTCCAACGGTCAACCGTTGCGGCGCCGGCAGGTGGGGAGGCGCTTGGAGAGGTCGCATCTGGTTCGCGCTGCGGCAGTTTCGCTCCTCTCCGGAAGGTCTTGGGAGATCTGCTTCGATGCTACAATCGATACGGTAAACGGCGGCTATAGTTCAGCGGCAGAACGCCTGACTGTGGCTCAGGATGTCGTGGGTTCGATCCCCACTAGCCGCCCCAAGCTATATCTCTATCTCTTTATATTAGTTAGATTTGGCAAATTTTGGATTTGGCGATCTGCCAATATGGGTCAAGCAAGGTATAAATCTTGCCGTGCATCTCGCCTGATACAGACGCCACGGTCAAGGCTGTAAAGGTGGGCAGCTACCCGGAGGCCGATACCATCCATCTGGTCATCGACAATCTGAGTCTGAACTGATCTAAGCCAACCAGTCGGCCGCCACGGTTAGCCTTCTACTGTCGCGACGAGAAAGTCGAGTAGTGTTCTCTCCGCCCAGAAGCCTGCGTCGCCGGGCTCGAACGACAGAAAAGCGCAGTGGCCGCCGTGCCGAGGCTCGACCAGCCTGACGCGTGGGTTGGCGAGGAGCTTGGCGCGAGCATCATAATCGCAATTATCCTTGCATCCAACGAGGTATCTCATTCTGCCCAATGACACCTGTGCAGCATTCCGCTTCGAGCCTGAAACCGCTGGCTCGCATGGTGCGGTAGGATAGCCCCAGATCAAGCGAGAGGGTGTAGCTCCCTATAAGCTGCCAGAGTTTCTCAACATGCCGCCATCGATGAAGTGAGTGCTGCCCGTAATATAAGCGGCGTCATCCGATGCAAGATAAACCGCCAGTTGCGCTACTTCTTCAGGCTTTCCCCATCGCCCCAGAGGAATTTCCGCCAGTATCTGATCGTTGAGCTTCGCATTGCTTTCAACATCTTTGTCAATTGGCGTGTAGATAGCGCCAGGGCCAATATTGTTCACGGTAATTTGATGTGGCGCCAGTTCGACAGCGATGGTGCGCATCAACATGCGAAGGCCGCCTTTGGAAGCGCAATAAGGAGCGTTCGTCGGCATGGGAAGATCTTCATGAATTGAAGAAATATTGATGATGCGGCCGCCGCCGCCTTGCGCTATCATCTGCTTCGCCGCAGCTTGAGAGCATAGAAACGGCCCAGTCAGATTGACTGCCATAATCTTCTGCCATTCTTCCAGTGGGTAGTCGACGAAGGGAAACTTCTTCTCGATGCCGGCATTGTTCACAAAAATATCAAGCTTGCCAAAAGCGGCAACCGTCTGCTGAATCAAGGCGTTCACCTGATTTGTAATCGAGATATCCGCATCGACGGCGAGCGACTTCCCGCCTATCGCGTCGATTTTTGTGATTGTGTCATTCGGGACGGACGCGTCGCCAACATAATCTACGACCACGGCTGCGCCCTCCCGAGCGAACGCGATTGCAATTGCCTGGCCGATTCCTGTTCCTGCGCCCGTTACAACGGCGGTTTTCCCCTGCAAACGCATACTTCACCTCAAGTCGTTATGCTAACTCATCGACGGAGAACGCACTGTCCCATTGAGTGCAGGTACTCATCCGGGATGCGTAGATCGATAGAGCAATACTGGTCATTCCTGTTGAGATCAACGTCTTAGACTGGGAAGTGTCCTCGTCTCCCGTTTTTTTGGACGGAAGACCTTCGCTGCGAGGGTCAGAACTACGAAGTTACTGTTTGCTAGCTGGCGGGAGTTTGGACGATTGAGTTTCGCAGGAGAGTTACGCTCGTCAGTGACAGGGAAGGGGAGTTGTCTGGCCGGAAAGCAAAACAGTTTCACTTCATCGGCTGCGATGCACCCATTAAGGGCCGCATTTAAGCGCCATTGGCGCCTGTATGTCGATGAAGGTGTCGAGCTCGCGATCTTCATGATCTCGGCCTGCTTCTTCACTGTTTGGCTTTTTGATCCGAAACTGCCCGCGCCGCATCTTCTGCCCAGCAGCGCATTGCGAAGACTATTGATGGGAATGTCCATGGGCGCGACAGCTATTCTTATTATTCGTTCGCCTATGGGAAGGCGATCCGGCGCTCACTTCAACCCTGCCATCACGTTGACCTATTTCCGGCTCGGCAAAATCAACAAATGGGATGCAGGTTTCTATGTTCTATCGCAATTCATCGGGGGGATCTGCGGTGTAGGGCTTTCGGCGCTTTGCCTGCGCGGCAGCCTAGCCGTTCCTGCGGTGGACTACGCGGTTACGGTGCCTGCGGTTACGGTTCCTCGATGGGGCGGAACAGCCGCTGCGTTTTGCGCGGAGTATTTTATGGCCGCTCTCCTCATGCTGGTCGTGCTTTGGTTCTCGAATCGACCGCCGCTCGCTCGATACACGAGCTACCTGGTTGGCATTCTGATTATGTTCTACGTATTAGTCTTCGCGCCCGTTTCAGGCTTTAGCATTAACCCCGCGAGAACGACCGGATCGGCGGTGTTCGCCAACGTTTGGACCGCGATCTGGCTCTACTTTGCGGCGCCGCTCCTCGGCATGATGACCTCGGCAGAGATTTATATCCGCGTCTACGGCAAAGAGAATGTCCTCTGCGCCAAGCTGCACCCCGATCCGAACTATCCGTGTCCTTTTCTCTGTCACTTCCCATTGCATCGCCACTCGCACCAGGCCGGCCTCTCGGTCGAAACAGATCTCCCTTAATCTCCCCAAGAAAGGAGTGAAGCGAAAATTGATGCCTTATCTGGCGGCGGCCTTAGCAAAAGGTAATCTGCTTTTCGCATCTCAATTCATATGGCGACTCAATACGACGCAATCATTATCGGAACCGGCGCGGGCGGTGGAACCCTGGCTTTCCACCTGGCTCAAGCCGGCAAAAACATTCTCATCCTGGAGCGGGGCCCGTTCATGCCTCAGGAAAAGCTGAACTGGGACACCTCCGCTGTTTTCCTCGATAATCGATATCACACCAAGGAAACCTGGCAGGATAAAGACGGCAAAGACCTGCACCCGCAGCAGTCCTATTATGTAGGTGGACAAACAAAAGTGTACGGCGCGGCCCTGTTTCGCATGCGTGCCGCAGACTTCGGAGTCATCCACCATAAGGGCGGCATTTCTCCGGCGTGGCCCATCTCCTACTCCGATCTGGAACCCTATTACACACGCGCGGAAGAGCTTTTTCACGTTCACGGCGATCTTGGCGCCGCCCCATCCGTTCCAGGCGGATTTGGCTCTTCTTTCGATCCCACCGAGCCGTTCCATTCCAAGAAGTATCCTTATCCCGCCTTCGCTAACGAACCGCGCATGCAGTCCATCGAGGACGATGTTCGGAAGCTTGGGATTAACACCTTCCCGATTCCGCTCGGTCTCAAGCGCGACGAGGCAAATCCTCTTGCCTCAAAATGCGTACGCTGCGATACGTGCGACGGCTACCCATGTCTGGTCCACGCAAAATCCGATGCGGATATCAACTGCATTCGGCAGATCATGCACTTACCCAATGTCACCTTAATGACGAATTCGCGCGTGATACGCCTCCTCACGAACAGCAGCGGCACCGCTGTGACTTCAGTCGAGGTGATCCACTCCGGCGCGGGCGTGCCTTATGGGTCTGCTCTCGAACCAGCCGTGGCGAATGCTCCGCCGGCATCAAAGGACGGCAACGCTGCCATCTACGCGGCCGATCTTTTCGCTGTGTGCGCGGGGGCAATAAACTCAGCAGTGATTCTTCTGGCATCAGCCAACGATAAGCATCCTAAAGGTCTCGCCAACCGCTCCGATCAGGTGGGACGCAACTTCATGTATCATCAAGCCGACGCACTGCTCGCAATCAGCACTGACCGCAACGAGGACAGCTACACCAAGACCTGGGGCACCAACGATTTCTACCTCAAAGATACCGACCCAGCTTATCCGTTTCCGCTAGGACAGGTGCAACCGGTTGGCAGCTTTCACTTTGAGATGATGAAGGGCAACGCTCCACCATTCACTCCGGAACTTGTCCTGGAAGGAATGAAACACCACGCTGTTCCCTGGTGGCTCACCACGGAAGATCTTCCCGACCCTGAGAATCGCGTCACCCTGCACAACACTACTCCGCTCTCGGTCGAAGCGTATCAACCAGGTCTTGTCGGAGCCCATCCTTCGGGAGATACTGGCCGCAGCAACGAGTCCGAGCCCGTGACAAATACTCCACCTGGGAGGATTCAGCTCTCTTACACGTCAAACAATGTCGAATCCTTCGAGCGCCTCAAAGACCGCTGGGTCGACATCCTCAAGAAGGCCGGCCACGCCAGCACATCTGTTCCGCTTCATGCATACTTCAAGAAGCGCATTCCCCTTGAAGGCGTCGGCCATCAAAACGGCACCTGCCGAATGGGAACAGATCCGAAAACCAGCGTGCTTGATCCACAGTGCAAGGCGCACGAACTCGACAATCTTTATGTTGTCGATGCTTCATGTTTCGTCTCAGCGAGTGCGGTCAATCCTTCTCTCACCATCATCGCGAATGCGATTCGAGTAGCGGACCACCTAATGGCTGAAAGGCTCAAGTGATTGCGATTTCTGAAACTCAGCGACCGCGAAGACCGTCAACGCTGGTTCTCAATTTTGGGGTGTCTACATGTTGATCCGGCTGGCATACGACATTCAATTCGATATTCCGGCCACCGTGGCAATGGTGGCGCTTCTCAATGTGCATCCTTCGCGCGCGCATGACCTGCTGGAGCCGGACGAGGTGCAAACCGAACCGCGACTGGATATCACCCATTACGTTGACGGCTTCGGGAACCGCTGTGCGCGGTTTGTCGCTCCTCAGGGGCAACTGCGGCTTTTCAATTCCACGCTCATTCGCGACACCGGATTGCTCGATGAGATCAATTGGTCAGCGCGCGAATCGGCTGTGGGCGATCTGCCACACGAAATGCTCAGCTTCCTGCTCAACAGCCGCTACTGCGAAGTGGATCGTTTTTCCACCATTGCGCTGGAACTCTTTGGACAGATCGCACCCGGCTGGGGCCGCGTGCAAGCCATTTGCAACTGGGTGCACACTAAAGTGGCGTTCAACTACCAGCAGGCCCGGCCCACAAAGACTGCTCTGGATGTGTTTACTGAACGCGTCGGCGTATGCCGCGACTTTCAACATCTTGCGATCACTTTCTGCCGCGCGCTGAATATTCCGGCGCGCTATGCGACTGGGTATCTGGGTGACATCGGCGTGCCCGCGCGGCTTCCCATGGACTTCAGCGCATGGTTCGAGGCTTATTTAGGCGGGCGCTGGTGGACCTTCGATGCGCGCAACAATGAACCGCGGATTGGCCGTGTGCTGATGGCGACGGGACGCGATGCCGCCGATGTGGCGATGACCACTTCGTTTGGACAGGCTGACTTGCGCAGTTTTTTCGTCGTCACCGAGGAAGAGACCGCGGCACGTGCGGAAGGGCACTCGCACTGATGACGAGATTCGGATTCAGACCGCGATGTTCTTTTGCTCTTCGAATTGAAGTTGCTTATGGGATCGGATGAATGGCGGGTTTCTGCGCGTTGCGTTCAGGCAATTGATCGAGCAGGACCACGTTCAAGAGTGACTTATGCACCTGGATGCGGCCGTTATAGCTGATAAAGCCGAGCTTGCGAAAACGATTCATAAAGAAGCTGACGCGAGACCGTGTGGTGCCGATCATATCGGCGAGAGTTTCCTGAGTAATCGGCGGGATGAAGGTTTCTGGCTGACCTGGCTTGCCAAATTCCGCCATTAACAGGAGAATCCGCGCCAGACGCTTTTCACTTGAGTTAAACAGTTGATCGACAAGATCAGCCTGCGTTCGCATGCTGCGGGTCAGCAGAAACTTAAGGAATATGTCGGCAAATGCAGGCTCGTCATGCATCACTCGGATCATTTCGTTTCTGCTAATCTTGAGGGCTGTGCAGGTATTCAAGGCGGTCGCGGTCGCCAAACGCAGTCCGATGATCGCCGCGAGAGATTCCTCTCCGACAAAGTCGCCGGCGGATAGAAGGGTGATCGTGGCTTCTTTGCCCCTCTGCGAGACGACAGTGACTCTTGCGCGGCCCTTCTGTAAAAAGAAAACAGAATCTGCTTTGTCTCCCTGGCCAAAAAATGTCTGCTTTGGCTTGAGCTCGATAATAGTTCTGCCGAGCCCTGCGTTTGCAAGAAAGGTTGCAGAATCGAATCCAGTGACTCTTTTACTTGTCAAAACGCTACCTCGTTGCGGACTATTTGCCTGGTTGGCTTTTTCGTATCCAGTCACGCGTCGCCGCGGTGTGCCGCGTTTGCAGTGATTGGCAAATGAATCAAAACCCACAAGCGAATTGGTCGAGTGAACGGCATTTCATGCCGGCTCGCGCCGGCAAGGCAATCTCGAGGTGGCTACTCGTGAAGCAGGCGCAAAAAAATGGGGGAAGTTTGGCCCACTATCAACCGCGACTACGATCAATCTCTGTCCATCATCGCCCGGTTCCAGAAAGGCTGTCTGTACTATATTGCTCACTCTGAGAAATGCGCTGGAACTCCGGCACGTTTGAACGCCACGAGGAGGGGATACAAGTCTTCCCTACCACCATCTTCCAGAATGCTCAGACTGGGTCTTTGCATTTTCGCCGGGCTTGGCAGAACGCAGAAGCAACAGAGGGCATCGCACGAGTTTTGTCACCTTTTCGGCAATTGATCCGAAGACCAGCGGATGCCAGCCGGAGATGCCGTGTGTGGAGATCACCACCATATCAATATGCTCTCGCTCCACAACTTCCATGATGTTCCCGGCGATATCGTTTCCAACCTCGACACTGGAAGTTGACTTCACCCCCCTGGCCGCAAGAGCTGTATGGCACTTGGCCAAATGTCGCTCCGCGAGCGATCTGCCCTTCTGCAGGAATTCGCCTTCGGGAACAAAGTCAGGGAGCGTCGTGGCGGGAAACATAGGGAGAACATTCAGAAGAAAGAGTTCCGCATGAAAGTGCTTCGCAAGATCAGCAGCTATCTCCAAAGCCGCTTGAGAAGATGAGCTAAAGTCGATGGGCAACAGGATCTTTGTCGGGATGGAAGGGAAAGCATGAACTTCAGGCATGGCAGGCTCCTCAGCGAACAGTAAAAACAACTGGCTTCTTCAATTATCCTCTGAAATCCAGAGCAAAACTGTGCTCTTTTGGACACAGGCCCGAAGACCACTTGGTCCGAGGGGGTCGATTCCGCCTTGATTGACCGGCGAGGTCGGTGCGGAAGCACACGACGTGCGATTGCGTGCAAATGTGACCATCCTTTGAGGCTTCCACTCTGCAACTATCTCTATGGGCGTAGCCAACGATGTGGCAGTTCAATCTTGACGCATGCTGTGACTGACATGGGCGATGCCAATCAAAGGAGCGACGATGAGGTCATCGGAGTGGATCTCGGAGTCGCATGTCCTGTTGGCTTGCCAGAACCGTCTGGCGGGAGGACGCGTCGTCCAAACGGGCAAAAAGGCTCTAGACACGGTGGTTCACTTGGCAAAACTCCTGGTGTTGGTCACGGCGACCATGGCCGCGATGCCAGGACTGGCGCGATCGCAAGCGCTGGCCTCTTCTGAAGATCCGTCGGCAACTACAGGAATCACGAATCCTGGAAAGCTTGACCTGACCTACGTTCGGCCGACCGAAAAAATGAAGGTGAACAACTATGCTTTCGACGCATTCGGTCCGTATCCACTCATCGGCGCCGCGTTCGCGGCTGGAATCAACCAGTGGACCAATTCTCCGCCTGAGTGGGGTCAGGGCGTCGAGGGTTTCGGTAAGAGGTTCGGTTCCGACTTCGCCATTGCGACGATTGGAACAACCACGCGCTACGGGCTTGCGGAAGCCTTTAGGGAAGATACTTTGTACTACCGCTGCGAATGCAGTGGCACATTTCCACGGTTGCGCCATGCCGTGATCTCCACTTTGACAGCGCGCCGCGGGCAAGATGGCCATCGCGTCTTCTCATTTCCCGCGCTTGCGGCGCCGTATGCGGGCTCCATGATTGCGGTTTACGGGTGGTATCCGGACCGCTTCGGCGCAAAGGACGCGTTCCGCATGGGCAATTACAGCCTGTTGAGTTATGTGGGCGGCAACATTGCTCTTGAATTTTTCTATAGCGGACCCCATGCCTTGATTTCACGCATGCACCTGAACAACGGGCACGGCGCACCGGACCCAGGCCCAAATCAATGAGCGAACGCGGATTTACATCTGTTGCGGACATAAGCCCTCCACTTCAGGTACGGCGGAGCGCACCCACGTCCGCAATTGCGAACTCTGCCATGGAGCTTTTCAACGGTTTTTTCGAGTGGTTCGGGAATTGGGAATCTTTTCCTGGCGAGTCCTGCGGGCAGCGGCTACGCCGCCATATGAATGGCGTGAGCTGATTCGGCAGCTGGACGAAGTTGGGTCGAAGTCGCTGCCGCTGGTCGCCATGGCAGGCGCCGCAATTGGCGTTGTCATTTCGCTGGAAGCCCGCTACAGTCTCACGCGATTCGGCGCCAAATCGATGTTTCCTGCGACGCTCGTGTACTCCGTTGTCCAAGTCATGGGCCCGGTCATTACCGGCCTGGTCGTAAGCGGGCGCGTGGGCGCCGGCATGGGCGCGGAGCTGGCATCGATGAAAGTAACCGAGCAGATCGACGCCATTGAGGCATCCGCGATCAACCCCTACAGGCTTCTGGCCGCGACACGCATACTAGCCTGCATCCTGATGCTGCCGCTGCTAACTCTTGCCACCGACGCATGCGCCATGCTGACTGGCTGGTTTGCGCAGGCTCTTGTTGAGCCGCTCTCGTTCCATCAGTACATTGCAAGCGGCTTTAATGGCGCCACCTTCAGTGCATTCCTACCACAGACATTCAAAACCGCCGTGTATGGGCTGATCATCGGGCTCATCGCGTGTTTCCAGGGAATGCGCACGCGCGGTGGGGCTGCGGGTGTGGGCCGTGCGGCCACCAACTCGGTCGTGCTGGCCTCGCTTTTTCTTATCCTGGCCGACGTCGTTCTCGTGAAATTCATTCTCGTTTTCTTTCCTTAACGATTGTTTGAAGCGCTCGTAACGCAAATATGGCCACAGCTTATGACATGGCGGCAAAGCAAGCGGGACGCAGGCAAGACGGCCTTGTGCCCGTCGTTACAGTCGAGAACGTGTATAAGTCCTTCGCGGGCCACAAAGTTCTAAACGGGATCAGCCTGCGCGTGAACCAGGGAGAAACGCTGGCGGTGCTCGGGCGCAGCGGCACAGGGAAAAGCGTCTTGTTGAGACTGATCATTGGACTCGATACACCTGACTCCGGATCGGTCTGCATTCATGGCCAGGATATCGCCGGCCTGGCTCTCGACCGCATGGGAGCGATCCGAAAGAAAATGGGTTTCCTGTTTCAGCAAGCGGCGCTCTACGATTCGCTCACTGTAGCCGGAAATGTGGCGTTTCCCCTCGAGCACCATCGCAGAGACATTTCCAGATCCGAGCGATCAGACCGTGTGAGGCAATTGCTGGACGAGGTGGGAATGGAGGCCGATCTCGAAAAGATGCCTTCCGATATTTCGGGTGGGATGCAAAAGCGCGTTGGCCTTGCGCGCGCCTTGGCACTGGAGCCGGAGATTCTGCTGCTCGACGAGCCCACAGCCGGTCTCGACCCGATCAGTTCCGGCGAAATTGACGAGTTAATTCTCAAGCTCCAGCGGGAACGCCGCATGGCATCCATCGTAGTGACGCACGACCTGCATAGCGCCAAGACGATTGCCGGGCGACTCGCCCTCCTGAATGAGGGCGACGTAGTGATCGAGGGCACGTTTGAAGACCTGCAAGAAAGCGGCATCGGGTTTGTGAACGAGTTTTTGAAGCAGTTCTAGGAGAACTCATGTCGAGATTGGCAAGATTGGGAGCATTCATCGTCGCGACGCTGGCAGTTCTAGCCGCCGGCGTCTTCGTGATCGGGAGCAAGGAGTATTTGTTTCGGTCTACCTACCAACTCAAGACGCAATTCGACAATGTTGCGGGGCTGAGTGTGGGCGCCGACGTGCAAGTGGGCGGGGTTCACAGCGGAACTGTGCATAGCATCACGCTGCCTCACAAACCAGGCGATAAGATCATCGTCGTCATGGATCTCAACAAATCGACAAAGGAGATCATCAAGCGTGACTCTGTAGCTTCAATTGAAACCGAGGGAGTTTTGGGCAATCAGTTTGTTGCTATTTCGTTCGGGTCCGCAGGACAAGCCGCAGTGATCAATGGCGAAACCATCCAAAGCGAGGCGCCGCTGCTGATGGCGGATTTGCTCAAGAAGACGAGCGGAATTTTGGATAGCAGTCAACAGGCTATCCAAAACGCAACACTGGCCACGGCGCACCTGAATTCGGTGAGTGCCAAGATCGATTCGGGTCAAGGAACCGTGGGATCACTCATAAACGACAAGCAACTCTATAACAACCTGGAAAAGACGACGGCCACGCTCCATGACACGATGCTGCAGGCGCAGACCGGCGTAACGGACTTCCAGGAGAATATGGAAGCATTGAAACACAACTTCTTCTTGAGTGGATATTTCAAGAAGCGGGGATACGAAGACTCCTCCGATTTGGCGGCAAACAGCATCAGCGGGCTGCCGCAGGCTACGCCTGAGAAGGCATTCACCTACGCAGCCAAGCAGCTTTTCGATGGACGCGATTCGGCCAAAATGAAAGACCAGAAGACCCTCAAGTCGGCCGGAGATTTCCTGGCACAGACTCAATTCGGAGTTGCGGTTGTCGTGGTCTCAACTGGCATGGATGGCGATACCCAGAAGGATCTCGTGCTCACCCAGGCCAGGGCGATGATTATCCGTGAGTATCTGGTCGAGAACTTTGGCTTTGACGACAGCCAGCTCAAAACGCTCGGAATGGGCAAGCAGGCGGGTGCGAGCCTCGAAGCAGATTGGGGCTCAATCCAGATTCTCATCTATCCGGCCGGGACAGAGATCCCGGAAGACAAACCGGCGCAGGCAGTCAGCTCATCCACAACCCACGCGGAGCGGCCAGTACAGGTCAGTGCCGCGGCAACTCAAAAGTCATCACCCACGACGCAGTGAGGGGATACGGTGATTATCGGCCTCACTGTCCCTGATCTGACCGTCATCCGTCGTAATCGCCTCATGAGGCTCTAACAAACCACACAACTGATCAAAGGAGATTCTATGAACACCACGTCAAAATGTGCCCATGCCGCCTGCAACTGCGTTCCCGCGGAGGGGAATGAGTTCTGTAGCGACGTCTGCCGCGACGCAAAAGGCATGACCGAACTCGTATGCCAATGCCAGCACTCGGACTGCCAGGGGAAAGCCCTGAAACCGTAATCGGCCCACCAGTTATGATTTCTGTACCGGCCTCGGCGGCCTCTGCAGAAGTACTGCCTCACAACAATGCTACGCATTCCCTGAGACTGCCTGTGCTCTGCCTGCATCTGGTGCGGAGTGCACGGCAGTATCTTGTCATAGGGCGCAATTGTTCCCGCGCTTGCATCAAATATCGTATCGGGAGGTTCAAATGGAACTGGGCATGATCGGTTTGGGCAGGATGGGAATGAATATGGTGCGGCGCCTTATGCAGGCCGGCCACCAATGCTTTGTGTACGATATTCATCCGGATGCCGTGCAATTGCTTGCCAAGGAAGGCGCGGTCGGCGCGAATTCACTTGAAGATTTCGTGAAGAAATTGAAAACGCCTCGCACCGTCTGGATGATGGTGCCGGCGGGTGTGGTGGATGCGACGCTTAAGGGCCTGACCCCGCTGCTCGAATCGGGCGATGTGGTGATCGATGGCGGGAACTCTTATTATCACGACGACATTCGCCGCGCCGCCGAACTGAAGCCCAAGGGCATTCATTATGTGGATGCGGGGACCAGCGGCGGAGTATGGGGAGCCGAACGCGGCTATTGCCTGATGATCGGCGGCGAAAAGGATGTGGTTCAGCGAATCGACCCCATTTTTTCCGCCCTGGCGCCAAGCATCGATTCAGCGCCGCGCACGCCGGGCCGGGAAAAAGTGGGCGGCACCGCCGAGCATGGCTATCTGCATTGCGGCCCCAACGGCGCCGGCCATTTTGTGAAGATGGTGCACAACGGGATCGAGTACGGAATCATGGCTTCGTATGCGGAGGGGTTGAACATTCTCCACCATGCGAACATCGGCAAGCAGAAGGAAGCTGTGGACGCTGAGACCACGCCGCTGCGCAACCCGGAGGAATACCAATACGACCTGAACCTTGCCGACATTGCCGAAGTCTGGCGCCGAGGGAGCGTGATCTCTTCGTGGCTTCTGGATCTCGCCGCTATCTCTCTGCTCGACAGCCCGGATCTGGCAAAATTTGCGGGCCGCGTGTCGGACTCCGGGGAGGGGCGCTGGACGATTACCGCTGCGATCGATGAGTCGGTTCCGGCTCCCGTGCTGAGTGCCGCGCTGTACGAGCGCTTTAGTTCGCGCGGCGAAGACAGTTTCGCCGACAAGCTTTTGTCTGCGTTGCGATTCCAGTTCGGCGGCCACCAGGAGAAAACCGGCCAGTAAGAAGGCGCCTGATGGCCGAGCCGCAATCGGTCGATCTGGTTGTCATCGGTATCACCGGCGATCTGGCACGCAAAATGATCGTCCCCCGTACTCAGTGCAATGGTGAAGCGCGGTGCAGTCAGGGTTCCAGGGATCGGCGTTGCCATTCCGAATGGTGCCTGGAGCGGCTGCGCCGAAAGAGGCTGAAGCGCTGATCGCGGCAGACGCCGGTTGGCGCAACCCAAGCCCGGGCGGCGCATCCGCATCATCGCATGTTCTCAGCGAAATTTGCCTCCAGCTTCATTCCATTAATCGGTGCCTGCATTAGAGCCGCTCGACTTGCCGTTGTAGGGGCTCGGATCGCATCTCTTCAAATATCGACTCCTAATTCATCCGAGTGAGCATTGTAGCTCAGCTATTTTTGAATCCCCTTGGAAGAATAGGAATGAAGCGGAGTAATCGTTCTCCCCTTTCTGATGGCTCCCCCACTGACTGAGCCGAACGCTCGCAACTTCTCGGCGATGTTCTAAGACGGCATCGCATCCGGGAAAAAGATTGGAGAACACGAAATGCCACTTACCACAGTCATCATCACGATTGTTGCAGCAGGACTTCTGTTGTGGCTTGTGAACAGGTTCATCCCGATGCAGGGGCAAATCAAATCGATCCTGAACGGCCTGGTTGTCATCGTCTTAGTCTTGTGGATCGCGAATCTATACGGGGTGTTTCAACACCTGAATCAATTCCGCGTCGGGCGATGACAAGCCACAAAATCGAAGTCTGCATAGCTTCGCCCGCCAACCCAGGACAACAATGCAAGACAGCAGCCCTTTGACTGCAGGAGATATTGTGAAACACACACTATTGTTCGTGATCGGAAGTTTCCTCAGCGTGAGCGCGTTTGCTCAAGCCGGCCCGCAAGAGTCGATCGCTCTCGTGCCTTCCGGCACAATGCCCGCTTATGTTGTGAACGAGACCAGTCGCACAGTTGAAGCAGTTGACTACCAGCATCGCAGCGGGGCCTCTGACGTGGATATGTCTGGAACTGCTCTGCTGCCATCAGCCGACGGAAAAGCCAAAGTGCGCAGCAAGCGCGGCACCATGGAAGTCGAAGCGGACTTTGGGAATTTGCAAAGCCCCACGACCTTTGGCACAGAATATCTGACCTATGTGCTGTGGGCGATCTCGCCTGACGGCCACGCAGTGAATCTTGGAGAAGTGTTGATCGGCGGCGACGATCGGAGCAAGCTGACTGCCACCACCGATCTCCAGGCATTCGCACTGATCGTCACCGCTGAGCCCTATTTTGCTGTTCGTCAGCCAAGCAATGTTGTTGTGCTCGAGAATGTTGTTCGAGCGGACACCAAGGGCACACCTGAAGCAATGAACGCAAAATATGAACTGATGGAGCGGGGCGGTTATATTCCGACCGGATACAAATTCGACCCGGTGGTTCTAGATGCCAAGCTGCCATTGGAGTTTCTTGAAGCGCGCAATGCGGTTCGCATTGCGAAGTCTGAGGGCGCGGAGAAGTACGCCGGCGAAAGCTATGAACATGCTGTCCAGTTGATGAACAATGCCGACGCGTACGCCACGGAAGGTCATTCGGATAAGAAGCAGCTGATCGCGAAATCGCGCGAGACCGTACAGACTGCGGAAGATGCGCGTGAGATCGCCGTCAAGAGAATTGAGGAAGATCGCATCGCGAGCGAACGCCAGGCTTCCGCGGACGCGCAGGCACAGTCGCAGGCGCAGGCCGATAACGCTACTCGCCGAGAAAGATCAGGCCCAAGCCGATGCGGCAAACGCCCAAGCGGATGCTGCAAATGCCCAGGCCGCCACAGCCAAGGCGCAGACGGACATGCTTAACAACCAGGCCTCATCGGCCGCCGCGATCAACGCGGCTCAAGCCGATGCCGACCAGGCTCGCTTGATCGCCTCGCAAGCACAGCAGGGACAGCAGCAGGCGGACAGCGAAAAGGCGGCGATGCGTGCGCAATTGGAAGTGCGACTCAATGAGATTCTCGAGACGCGCGACAGCGCCCGGGGACTGATTGTCAGCATGTCCGACGTTCTTTTCGACACCGGGCAATACTCGTTGAAGGCCGGCGCGCGGGAGAAGCTGGCAAAGGTTGCCGGAATTCTGATCTGCATACCCAGGACTCAACATTGCAGTCGGCGGATATACCGACAATGTGGGTGGCGATGAGATGAATCAGAAGCTCTCGGAAAACCGCGCGGGCTCGGTTCGCGAATACCTCGTGCAAGAAGGCGTAGTAGCGAACTCAGTCAGCGCAACGGGCTTCGGCAACAGTTCGCCGGTAGCCTCGAACGATGACTCCGCCGGACGGCCAGCAAAACCGGAGAGTGGAATTGGTCGTATCGGGCGAAGCAATCGGAAGCCCGCTCAACCCAACCACTGGAAGCCTGCGCTAAGCACGACCTTCGATCCTCTGCGGACTCGCTGGAGGCCGCAGAGGATCTTAATAGAACAACTGGAGCACCATGAGCCTTATCAAGAAAATCGATGTTGAAAAGCATTTCGCAGCGCGGCGAGCCATGAGGCTGGGTAGGACAGGACCGGCGAGCCAGCCCGGCGCCGCCCGGATCAAGTCCGCCGCTAGGAGGAATGTAATTCCAGTCTCTGCCGATGATGTCGCCCTGGTACATTCTTTTCCGAGCGTCCCCTCGCCCCGCACTTCCGATTACATCCGACTCTGGACGGAACCGGTTGCTCAAACCACCGTCAAGCCGGCAACCTTGAAGCTGCACACGGTATTCCTGCGCAATGGATGCGTCCTCCCGGAACGATTCGATCTGCGACACGAGCCGTTTTCCAAGGGATGGGCGGAGGCAAAGGACACCGCAGCAATGGATCTGGATGCCGCAATTCGCGGAGTTGGCTGGCACTTTATGTGGCTAGCGGATTCATACTCGTCGCAAGCTCTCGGTAGAACCGCAGAAACCGCGATCCATCGGGCATTGGCTCGGACTCTTCCTGATGTGAGGGGGCGGTTCAATGCGGCCGAGTTGGATTCAGTACACGTTACGAGTTTTGCGGGCTTCCACATTGCCAGAGTTACCGTCCAGGCCCGCCAGATTCAAAGTCAGGCCTCGTTGAACTGATTTTGAGAAAATGCAATTTAAACGGGAAATAATGAGGAGACCATCGTCTACCTATACAGTGCGAGCTTTCAGGAAGATCCGATGAGCGCACGCATCTAATGGCACAGAGACGGAACACCTGGTCCACATTTCTATGAGTATTCCTCTTCGGCAACAGGCACTGCTCCTTTTGTCCCCTACACATCACTCGCTGATGCCGCGTTGGCTCACGCACCTGGGAGTTCTGGGGCTTTTCTTCGTTGCCGTCGTCGACTCCTCTCCTATTCCGCTGCCTCTGCCTGGTAGCACTGACCTGCTGCTTCTCTGGTTGGTGGCATACGGCGGAAATCCATGGTTGCTTGCCGCATTCGCGATCGCGGGTAGCCTTCTTGGCGGATATGCCACATGGGACCTTGGGCGCAGAGGGGGCGAAGAGGCATTGCGCCGCTATGTGCCGGCACGTCTTCTTGGGCGAGTTACCGGATGGGTAGAGCATCACCGCGTCCTCGCCGTGTTTCTTCCGGCTGTGCTTCCCCCGCCGATTCCACTTTTGCCGTTCGCGCTCGCCGCTGGCGCGCTTGGCGTTTCGCGACTGCGCTTCCTCGCGGTCTACGGTGCGGCTCGAACCCTCCGTTACTCCCTCATTGCGTGGCTTGGCGTAGTTTATGGGCGCCACGCTATTCACCTCTGGGCAGGGACGCTCCAGAAGTGGTCGACTCCCCTGGTTTGTATGTTCGCGGGCCTGCTGGTGGCGGGCGCTTGCTTTGGAATCTGGAAAGTGAGCGGCCTGCGCAAGATCGATGCTGCTGACAAATTTGCGCTGCGTAAAGCGGCAAATCGGGCAGGCAGAAGTCGCGAGGTCGCCTAACCCTGCGAGCTTACACGGCAAACATCGCAATGCCGGCTGCGAACATGGCTATCGTCGTAAACGCCACCACAATCCATCCGAGGCGGGAGCTCGGCTGGCCCTGCATCAGTTTCTTGTCCGCAGCGACGATGAGGATTGCAATAAGAAGAAAGGGCGCCAGCAATCCATTGATGACTGCTGTCCAGTAGAGCGCCTTTACAGGGTTAATGCCAAGAAGGTTTAGCGCAACACCCGCTGCAGTAGAGACAAGAATCAGTGCATAAAACCAACGCGCGCCCGTTAATTTCTTGTTCAAGC
This sequence comes from uncultured Acidobacteriaceae bacterium, assembly GCA_963841095.1. Taxonomy (GTDB): domain Bacteria; phylum Acidobacteriota; class Terriglobia; order Terriglobales; family Acidobacteriaceae; genus Telmatobacter. The sequence continues at coordinate 14,507 of CAWJBE010000002.1, read as the reverse complement.
CCTGGCGCCACCCTAGAGTCTCAGCGAACGCGTATGAGGTCGATCCCGCAAGAGTTGGGATCGCAAGAAAGCCAACTCCGACAATACCGAGTGTAAACACAGTTGTTGCGAATTTTCCGGCGAACGGGCGCAGTGCTTCGGCCGCTTGCCGGGATGTTTCGATATTCGTAATGCCGTGCCGGTTGAGGGTGATGGCAGTGGTCAGGATGATAAAGAACATGACCATATTCGAGAAAAACGCGCCGACACCGACGTCGATATTTCTCAGCCCAAGCTCTTTTTGCGTGGCTCCTTTGCGCTGAGCTAGCGAACTTTGGCCTGCTGACTTCTCCTCTTCAACTTCTTCACTCGCTTGCCAGAAAAAAAGATACGGACTGATGGTGGTGCCAAGTATCGCCACCAGCGTTGCCCATCCATTTCTGGTATGAGGCATTGAAGGTATCAGGGTCTCGCGCAACACCTGGGTCCAGTCGACTCCCACTACAAACGCAGTAATGGGGTATGCGAAGAGCACAAGCACCAGCCACTTGAGCACGTTTGCGATCTGCAGATACTGGAGCCGAATGGTCGCCCACGAGATGAGAATCGCGAAGGCCACGACATACCAGACGGAATTGATTCCCGATAGCATGGATGCTGCGTCCGCCATGCCTGCCAGGTCCGCGGCAATATTGATTGTGTTGGCGATTAAAAGGGCTGTGATGACCGCGAGCAATAGCCACCTGGGGAATCGTTGCTTGAGATTCCCAGCCAAACCCTTTCCCGTCACCTTGCCAATGCGGGCGCACATCATTTGCACCGCGGCCATCAGCGGCCACGTCAGCAATGCCGTCCAGAGTAGCGTGGTTCCAAGCTGTGCGCCGGCAATGGAGTATGTTGCGATACCCGATGGATCATCATCCGCAGCACCGGTGATGATTCCGGGCCCGAGCGCCTTAAGGAGCGATCGAATCCATCGAGATGGGGCGGATGTCGGCAAAGAAGATTAGAGTATGCACCCACTGCTTATCGCGGCATGTCCGCCCAGGTTTGTGATCGCTCGAGCACCCGGTCGGTCAAGAAAGCAAAGCCGCCTAATCTCTGCACAAGCCATCGACTCCCGTTCATGCCGAATTCATCTTGACGCAGCGATACGAATTAGGCGCGCTAACTTGACTCGACCTTCGACTCAGAGTAACTCAAGTTAGGCGCGCGCGCCATTTCGTGACTTAGTTCCCTGGTTGGCTCCGCGAACTGCATCTTTGGTCTTACCGAGGGTATTTTCAAGTTTTCCCTTAACCTGCTGTGCGATTCCCTTGACCTGAAGCGGCGTATCGCCAGTCAACTGGCCCGCCTTTCGCTTGGCGCTTCCCACCATTTCGTCGATAGTACCCTTCACTCGATCTCGATTCACCGGTCCACCTCCGTGGGTTCAACTTGTGAGGCTTTGATAAAAGCTCCGAAATGCATCTTCGGCGCCTTGATCAAAGAGAATACGGTTTCTTGCCTGTTCAACGAGGCGTCAATAGATCGACGTAAGATTGAGAATCGGCGCCTCTAATGCTCATCTGGACAACTCGGTCGCTGGTCCGTTTGCACGGGTTGGGATTGGTTTGTTTTGCGCTATGTTGCCCTGGTTTTCTTCACTTTTTGTTGCCGCGCCCATCGCGCACTTCATTTCCCTTGAATTGCTCAGGAGATCTCCGCTGCGCTGCGGGCTTATCGCCGGCTTTGGGCAACGGGCCGCTATATCCGTTCTGTGGGTCGAAGGTGTTGTCGACCTTGCCCTGAAAGTCGTCGTGCCCATGAAACCACGGGCCGGTGCCGATGAAGACTCCAGCGTTAAACCATTCCGGACCATAGTAGCCGTCAGGAACGCAGTTATAAGGGACGTAGTCATAGTAACCATAGGGGCAGTCGGGGGCGGCTCCGATTTCGATTGTGACCTGTGCCGCTGCCTTGGGAGCGCCAGCTGCTATGGCGAATGCGGCAACCGCCGCTAAAGCAAGAAACTTGATGCTATTCATGAATTTTCCTCACCGTGGTTGGATAGTCATTTGCCTGGTTCAACCTTTTTTGAGCGTAACGGCTTAACTCATGGGAGTCTGAGCAGTTTGGATCAGGCGCGGTGTTCGCGCTGAAGCTGTCCGGGGTTCAAGGGAGACGCCATCCTCACTTAGCCGGCAAAGAGGCCGTCGCTTTCAATTCGTCAAGATCCGTCAAGACACTTTGCCAGCGAGCCGGGTCTTTCCTGGTCTCGATTGGCAGGGAGAGGTCGGAATAGAAATCGAGAATGTTATCGCGCAGTTGCGGCGAAGTGCCATCGAACTTCTGCGCCTTCAATTTGGCCAGCAAGCCGGCGTAAGTCGCGTCCGCGAGCGTGTATTCCGCTGCTTTGGTTGCTTTGCCGTCATCAAGGTCGCAGTTGGGCAGGGCCAATGTGCCTGCACGCACCTCCTCAAGATAGACGCGGTACTGGTCGACGGTAGCATTGATGCTCTTGATATATAAGTCTTCCGTCTTCGGTGTTGGGTTATTGAACCCCAAACCTTTGAAAGGGCCGACCTTGGGAATGAACCACAACAGTGCGGATAGTACCCGCGTGCCGAAGTCCGGCTTCGTATAGGTCTTTCCCCACTCCCGCTCGTAGTCGGAGCGCGATAGCCGATACAGAAACTTCCGCTTTGCGAAGTCGGGCGTCTCTCGCATCAGGTCCTTCTTGTGCGTCTGGAGCGCGACCTTGGTCATTTGCGGAATCAGCCGGCTGACTGAAAAGCGATACGATCCGATCGCCAGGTCCTCGTGCGCGAGTACGTCTTTTAGTTGCAGTCCGTATACGATTGGAAAGGTCCGCTCCAGCAGCGGTTGCGCGACTTTGAAGCCGATGAAATCGTGGTACTGGTCCGACGCATATCGATTCTTCGCAACCTGCAGCGTGTCGAATCCGAACTCGGTCTTCAGATGAGCCGTGGTGTCCTGCGCATAGCGAACCGAATTGCCATATTTGGCTCGCAGCTTTGGATAGCGGAGCGCGACAGCTTGATTGACTGCGGGGTGACCGTCAATGTCCGCCGTATAGTGCGATAACGCTCCCAAGGCGAAGGCATACTCGTTGGCATTCTGGCTTTGGCGAAGCAACTCGATAACAAAATCCCCACTGCGAACGTAATGAACCAGGTCGCTGAAGTCTTTGCTGCCGAAGGGATAGTAGCCCAAGTCCTGAATCACCGAGCCGCCATAGGCGTAAGCGTGGGCGTCCTTGATCTGATCGTCGGTCAGATTTGGAAATCGTTGCAACAGGAGCGGGCGAATCTCGGACGTCCATGCCAAGTCGACAATTTCTTCATGCGTAAGAACGGAATAAGCAAATAGAGCTCCGCTGGACGCCAGCATGACCGCAAGTACAGACGCCGCGCGCGCAAAAGGTAGACGTAATATACGCATCATAAGCAAGAATCACACTGCTGCCGTGCGCCGCGGCCGAAAGCACACCGGTCTCGGCAGAATGGGCATGGCGCGGCGTACACATCCTGACTGATTTTGCTCAGGAGCCAGCTCTATCGCCGTGACCGGTGCGTGCGTTCGCGTTCACGAACCGGCTCTCGCGGAATACGCAAGGCCCAGTAAAAAATGCACAGGATCAGTACCATTTGCAGTATCGTCATTGCGCCCTCCCCAATTTACTCTTGGGTTGAATCAGCGCTGCTTTTAGCATCGGCAAGGCTTGCTTTGGCTTCAGGCGTACCTCACCTCCAACCTGCATCGTTGCTGCAGGGTCTAAAGTGAGTATGCCTATGTATTGGCCGTGATAATGAGCAGATTTGAACACGACTCAGAGATTTCTAATGGAGAGTTTTCCGACGGGTTCACGCCGAACTCCTCGGGCGCGGAGTCCCCGGTGGAATGACTGGCCGACATAACCAATTGTTGAGCTGAGGAGAAGGCACTTACGCAGGGCTCAATCGTGAAGAACCACATTGAGCAGCGACTTATGAACGCGGATGCGGCCGTCGTATTCAATAAAGCCGAGTTTACGAAAGCGGTTCATAAAGAAGCTTACCCGGGAGCGGGTAGTGCCGACCATCTCCGCCAGGGTCTCCTGGGATATTTTGGGAATCGCCGTTTCCGGGCTGCCTGGCTGGCCAAACTCCGCCATCAGAAGGAGAATCCGCGCAAGCCGTTTTTCGCTGGAGTTGAAGAGCTGATCGACAAGATCGGCCTGGATGCGCATGCTGCGAGCCAGCAGAAACTTCATAAACAAGTCAGAGAAATCAGGCTCCTCGTGCATTATGCGTATCATCTCTTCCCGCGTAATCTTGAGCGCGATGCAGCCGGTAAGAGCCGTGGCCGTCGAAAGTCGCAGCCCAGGAATCGCTGCCAGCGACCCTTCTCCCACAAATTCACCCGCGGAGAGGAGCGTGATTGTGGCTTCTTTGCCGGCCTGCGACACGACCGTAATCTTTGCGCGGCCCTTTTGAAGATAGAAGACTGAATCGGCCGGTTCTCCCTGCGTAAAGAAGGTCTGCTTGGGCGTCAATCGGACGATTCTTCGCCCCAAGCCGGCGCTCGCTAGGAAAGCAGCCGTGTCAAACGCTGGCATTGCACGCGCAACCGCCATTCAGCCCTCTTTCCAGATGCACTGATACTAAAGCACCTTGCAGGCAGAACTCAAGACGAGCTCCAGCTTTGGGCAAAGGAACTTTCTGCGATGGCTGGCGCAAAAGGGAGTTGGGGAGAGTTCGCCGGAGCGCCGCGACCTTGCGAAATTGTGCAGTCCGCGTCAAGGGCGTCTCGCGCGGCATCGATTGATCGGCCGCCTCTATCGAGAGAGCCCTATTGCTCAGACACTGCAGGTCAATGTCTCTAAAGTGAGGATACCTTGTGCGCCTCAGTGCGCGGAAGCAAGTGACGCTGCGCATGGGTAGAAAAAGGGTGAAATAAATGAAAAGGTTTATGACGTTAGTGGCATTGATTGGTTTAGGAGTAGCAAGCACTGCCTGCGCGGAGACTCGCGAAGATGTGCAGAACCGGCTCGACAACGCAACGCTGGTGCTACACCAGATCATGGCCGCGCCGGATAGGGGTATCCCGCAAGAGGTGCTGGAGCACGCGAGGTGCATTGCCGTAGTGCCGCACATGATCAAGGGCGGTTTGGTGTTTGGTGCGGAGAACGGCAGGGGCGTAGCCACATGCCGGACTGCAGATGGATGGAGCGCGCCGGCGTTCTTTGCCATTACCGGCGGCAACTGGGGATTGCAGATCGGCGTCGAAGGCGTGGACCTGGTTATGGTTTTTCAGGGCGATAAAGGGATGCAGCGGATGATCTCCAGCAACTTCCAACTTGGAGCGGACGCTTCTGCGGCAGCCGGACCAGTGGGGCGCCATGCTTCCGCCAATACCGACTGGAAGCTGAATACCGAGGTCCTCACTTACTCGCGGGCCAAGGGCCTGTTTGCCGGAGTTACCCTGACGGGGGCAAATCTTCGCCGGGACGACGATTCCATGGATGCCTTTTACGGGCATGACGTCTCGACACACCGCGTTCTGCGCGGCGAAGTGGCGACGCCAGCATCGGCAGATCGCTTTATCGATGCAGTCAGAGGCGCAAAGGCGCAAGCCGTTGCTTCGAATTAACCGCTCATTGTGAATGCGTTGGGTGCGTCTGAGCCGGGTTTCCGGCCTCAGGCGCTCCGCGATGCAAAGAAGGTGTGTATATGCTTTGGACAATCTTCGTTGTTCTCCTGGTCCTGTGGCTTCTGGGCTTCAGCCTTCACATAGCCGGTAGCCTGATCCACATTCTGTTGGTGGTCGCGTTAATCGTCCTGGTTGTCAACCTGGTCTCCGGACGACGCAGCGCTTTGTGAATAAGCCTGAGCCTCGAGAGTGTCGACGGGCCCTGGCACTCAAGAAGGCCTCAATCTTGAAAATCCAATCCTTCCCCGGGAAGTGATCCCTTTTGAACAGTTTTCCGCCAGCCAGGCGGGAGATCCTATCTCCGAGGGAGTGCGCCGGAGCGCAGCCGCGCTAGTTTGCGATGCGCTGGAACCAACTGCAGAGCCCATCTGCGGATTCGTGTGCGCGGCGCCCTCCTTCCTGGAGAAGCGTCCGATGAACGCCTTATTGATCTACCCCGAATTCCCAGAGACTTATTGGAGCTTTAAGCATGCGCTCAAGTTCGTGGGCAAACGTGCTGCACAGCCTCCGCTCGGTCTGATGACGGTAGCGGCGCTGCTGCCTGGCACCTGGAAGAAGCGGCTCGTAGACACAAACGTGGAGCGGCTTCGCGACCGCGACCTCGCATGGGCTGACATAGTTCTGTTGAGCGGGATGCACATTCAAAGCGAGTCCCTGCTGGCCATTGTGAAGCGTTGCCGCGCGCGCAGCCTTCGCACTGTGGTGGGCGGGCCCATCACCAGCAGCGTGCCCGCGGCTGAACTAAAGGCGGATCACGTGGTGATTGGCGAGGCGGAGAGCCTGATTGCCGATCTGGCGCGGGATCTGGAAAAGAAGACGGCGCGGCACGTCTACCAGGCGACAGAACGGCCGGAGATGGCAACCAGCCCGCTGCCGGATTTGAGCCTGATCAAGATGAACCGATACTCGACGATGACCGTGCAATACTCGCGCGGCTGCCCCTTCAACTGCGAATTTTGCGACATTATCGAGATCTACGGGCGGCGGCCGCGCACCAAGGATGTAGCCCAGGTGTTAGCAGAGCTGGAGCAGTTGCGTGTGGCGGGCTGGCACGCGTCGGTGTTTATCGTGGACGACAATTTCATCGGCAACAAGGCGCGGGCAAAGGAACTGCTGCGAGCGCTCGTTGAGTGGCGCACGCGGATGGCAGCCGGCTTCGACTTTATTACAGAAGCCTCGCTGAACCTGGCCGACGATACCGAATTGATGCAATTGATGAAGGACGCGGGCTTCAAATCCGTCTTCCTGGGGATTGAGACTCCGGATGAGTCGGGCCTAATTGCCAGCAACAAGCTGCAGAATACGCGACGCAGCTTGCTGGAGAGCGTGGCCAGGATCCAGAGCTATGGAATAGAGGTAATGGGCGGCTTCATTCTGGGATTCGACACCGATAAGGAAGATATCTTCGACCGCATGGTCGAGTTCATCGAGAAGAGCGGGATTCCGATTGCGATGGTGGGGCTGCTGCAGGCGATGCCGGGCACGCAGCTCTTCCGGCGCTTACGGCGGGAAGGCAGAATTGTGGACGCGGGCGGCGGCAACAACACCTTTTGCGACCGGCTGAACTTTATGCCGCGCATGGACTCTGCGCGGCTGGTCGAAGGCTACCGCGAGGTGATGAAAAGGATTTACGACTGCGAGGCCTACTATGAGCGCGTGAAGCTCTATTTGAACCGGGCCCACCCGAAGCCGGCGGCTGGAGTGCGGGTGACGAAACACCCGCGGCAGTCGGAACCCTGGATGACGCGGGCCAACCTGCGTGCGCTGGTTCACTCAATCATTCGCCAGGGAGTCTTCGGCCGGCACCAATGGAGCTACTGGAAGTTTCTTGCCGCGGCGGCGACGCGATATCGCCGCTGCTTCGGCGCCGCGATGACTTTGGCGGTCATGGGTTATCACTTTCAGGTGATGACGCAAAAGCTATCGCAGGCAATCGATTCAGCCAGGCAGCCCGCCAGATCTGGCGAGATTCTGCACCGGGAGAAAAGCGGCCAGGTCTTCTAGCATTCGCACATCTCGTACATGCCGCGATTTAATTCGCCCTTGCGCCCACCTGAGCACGGCGCGCTCGGAAACGTGTCAGCAAATGCAAAGCGGCGGAGCAGGTATGCTCCGCCGCTTGTTGTGCAACTGCTGTCGTATTCAGCAACTACAGTTTAGTGCCGGTCGCCGCCGCCTTCATGTCCGCCACCGCCGCGAGATCCGCCGCCGCTTGGAGCAGAATGCGAAGCCGGTGCGTGCGATGCTGTTGCGTGCGAAGCCGTGGCACGGGGAGCCGCGGCATGGGCTGGGCGCGATGCGCTGGCGCGAGCAACTGTGGCATGACCTGCGTTGGGACGCGCCCCGTTAGAACGAGAAACTGCAGGCCTGCTTTGAGCCGCACCGCCGCCGCGGGCTGGGCCGCTGCTGCGATAGGACACACGCCCAGGTCCGCCGTGATAGCTCCCTCCGCCTTCGCTCACAAAGCGATGGCTGCCCCAGCCGTGGCTGTAGCCCCAGCCGCCCCATGGGCCCATGCCCAGGAAGACGCCGTTGTAGAAATACCCCGGCCCATAATAGCCATAGGGCGCACAAGCGTATGGCGCATAGCCGTAATAGCCATATGCACAGCTTGGTTGTACGCCGATGTCAATCACAAGTTGCGCTTGAGCTGCCGGCGCCAACGTCATACCGGCCACCAACGCTGCTGTACCAATCAGAATTTTGATTCCACGCATGTAAGACCCCCTTAAGGTGTCTGCGGTTCCCTGGTTAGGGTGGGATGCTTTGACGCCGCTAACATCAACACGGCAGCAGCAGCCTACATAAGGGGTTGAGTCAGTAAATGAATTCCCATTCCTTGATCGGGGCGATCGTTTATTTACCCTTACACTCTTGAATCTATCTGCGGGCATCGCGGCTGTCTGAGCAATAGGGACCATATGTAGCGGGCGTTTCTCCGAGGAGCGACCGGAATCCCGGTGCCGCAATGGAGTGGACTTCAAACCTGAGACAGGCGAATGGGACGCAATTTTCGGCGGATGGAGAATGCGAATTGCGATTGTTGGGGAAGAAAGGTGTTCATGTCGATTGACATCGGTGTGTACACGCACGATTTTCGCCGGTGGCGTTTCGATGAAGTTCAGGCCGTCATGAGACTGGAGAAGGAAGCGAGAGAGCTTGCCCTCGGTAGCGTTAACAATCAGGAGCTGTGATCGGCCGATGCTGAGATTGAAATCGACCAGGGGACGTGAGCCGCCAAGATTTTTCCAAACGACGGGAACTCTAAGGAGCCATCCGTTGCGCCTCGTTTCAGTGAGTTGAGCGTTTTCGCGTTGCCGTCACGGAAGACGTCGCGGGTTCGAACGTCGAGTCGTTTTCCGCAGAGCGGATGACCCAGGTTTGTAGGCCAACATGGGCCGATGGGCACTAGCAACCCAGGCGTTGATGGCATCTACAGCAACGTGTATTCTGTAACTTACGAGGCGTCAAAATGTGGCTCTCCTTCAATCGTCACGAGCCGCCCCAATGTCCCCTGCTAAGCATATGGAACGAGAGGGCTTAACCTCCGTACCGGACGGGCCGAACGGCGCGGCGCCGGCGGGCCTAACTATGCATACAGCAAAGGAACTTGCGGCATGGCTCACCCCATTTGAACCCCATCCCTGGCTTACGAACGGCCATCTTCAAACCATCGCCGGCAACTACCTTCCCCGTCCCGCGTTTCATCTGCCCACTCATGCTGAGACCGTCGAAGTGGATCCCGCCGACGGTAGCCGCGTCCTGTGCCATTGCCATTGGCAGCGGGAACCAGTGCGTGCTGCGCGGTTGACCGTGGTGCAGGTGCACGGCCTTGAAGGCTCGTCGGATTCCCGCTACATGAAGGGGATCGCCATGCGCGCGTGGGCTGCCGGAATGAACGTTGTCCGCATGAATATGCGCAACTGCGGCGACACGGATGCGCTGACACCGACGCTCTATCACTCCGGCCGCTCCGCGGATGTGGGCGCGGTGGTGCTGCACTTTACAGAGCGATTCGCGTTGGAGCGAGTGGCGCTGGTTGGCTACTCGATGGGCGGCAACCTGGTGCTGAAACTTGCCGGCGAGTGGGGAGCGCGCGCGCCGCTTGTGGCGGTGGCTACGGTTTGCCCGGCGATCGATTTAGCGGCGGGTGCAGATGCCCTGCATGAACCGGCCAATCGCATTTACGAATGGAATTTTCTGCGCGGATTGATGCGGCGGCTACGGCGTAAAGCGGAGCTCTTCCCCGGCGTCTATCAAATTGACGGAATCGGCCCAGTGCGGTCGATCCGAGAGTTCGACCAGAAGATCGTCGCCCGTTACTGCGGGTTCAGCGATGCGGACGACTACTACTACCGCGCCGCCAGCGCTCGCGTTGTTGACCAGATCGCAGTTCCGACGCTGATTCTGGTGGCGAAGGACGATCCGTTTATTCGGCTGTTCCCGGAGACGCGCGCGCGGCTCCTCGCCAATCCCCATATCGACTTTGTGGAGGCTCGCTACGGAGGCCACTGCGCGTTTCTCTGCCACTGCTCAACGGATGGTGTGCACTGGGCGGAGGCCACGATCGTCCGCTACCTTCAGGCTGCCGTTGAGGATACAAAGCCGGACGGGGTGCGGCGCCATATTGCCACCTCAAAGCTACAATGAAGGACGTGGGCGAGTAGCTCAATCGGATAGAGCACCGGCCTTCTAAGCCGGGGGTTGTGGGTTCGATTCCCGCCTCGCCTACCACTTTAGAATCAGTAGTTTACTGAACATTTTCATTTTTCAGAAATTCTGACTGGGGGTGATTTTGGGGGGAGTCTCCTTCAATATTGTCCTTGCCCTCACTCAGCAGCTCCACCGCGCGGCGCTTGGCCTCGTTCCGGGTGTGCGAGTACCGCTCCAGCATCTTCCGGCTCATCCACCCCGAGAGGGCGGTCAGCGTTGCGTCGGCCACTTTTGCCTCCCCCAGCCTGGACACGAATGTGTGGCGAAGATCGTGAAGGCGGCATTTGACCCCGGCAATTCTCCGGCATGCGGTCCATGCCACCTTCCAGCTTCCAATCGGCTTGTCGGGGTCAAGGTTCCACACCGCAACCTTACCGTTCTTGTAGCCCTCTTCGCCGTCAAGGCCGTATCGTTCCGAGGGGAAGACGAAGTGGTCCGGCAAAGGATTGTTGAACTGCGCGTGCCAATCCACCAGCGCATTGAATGCGTCTTGATTGAGTGGAATCGTGCGCCCCTCGCCGCCCGGAGTCTTCGATCGTCCCACCGTAAGGTAGCGCTCCAGCAGGTCCACCTGCCGCCATTGCAGCATGCGCAGCTCTGTCACGCGCATTCCGGTATTGAGCAGAAGCACGAGAGCGGGATAGAGAGAGCGGCTTCGGGTTCTTTTTGCCGCTGAGAGCAGCTTCTGAAACTCTGTCGTGGTTAGCGCGCGTCCGACCTCTTGCCGTTCGCGCAGCGGCCGGTAATCCGGTTCCACCAAATACCAAAGCCGATGCTTGCGAAGGATCATTCGCAGAACTGTGGTTTCCATATTGATCTCTCGCCCGGATGCGCCGCGCTTCTGCCTGGCACGCTGGAACTTTGAAATGTCGGATGCTGAGATGTCACTCAGGAGCAGTTTTCCGAAGGTGGGTTTTAGATGCTCAAGTTTTGTCTCGTAGATCTCCCGCGTCGAATCGCTCCAATGAGCGCTCTCTTCAAGCCAGGCCTTTGCAGCCACATTGAAAAGCAAGGCTCTCTGCCGGCGAACTCCGCCAGCCGAAAGCTCCAACATGCGGCGGCGCTCCCGCTCGATTTGGATTGCGGCCGTCTTGCTGCTGGTGTGTGCAGCCTCCCGTATGCGCTGGCCCTGAAAACTGAATTCGTAAAACCATCTACCACCGCGCTTGAAAAGACTCATTGCGACACCTTTCTGCCGTTTCGCGCGGCCGCTGATCCATGACCCGGCTTCAATCCAAGAGCGCGCCTAGGAGATTTCTCGCCCTTTCCCTTTGGCCTGTTCCGATTCACACCGGCCTGCTTGCATTTGTCTGAGCAATGCTCCCTTGCTTGCCATCGTCCAACCCGCTTTCCAGCCCCTAAGCGAAAAACTGTTCCGCACTCAGGACACATCTTGTAGTCAACACCGTTCCAGTAGTCCGCATAGATAGAAGCGGCAATGGCTTGGAGAGAATACCGCGCCTCAATCACCAAAACTGGCATCAACGCCGTTCGGGGAAGTGAGAATTCAAATCCCGGTCTAGCATCCGCGTCTAGAAGCACGCGACCCGCTTTGAGAAGCTCCAGAGCCTCTTTCAACTCCGTTGGGCCTTTGGGAACCCATCGAATTGAACAAGCCTTCTCTGGCGGCCTCCGGAACCATGCACACAGCGCCTTGAGTCGCTCTACTCGCCGTTCCTCATAATTAATTTCGCCCTGCTTGAACAGCGCGACTTGCTTTTGGGTCAGGTTGTTTGGCTCCCACGTAGAAGTCGCTGCTTCCTGCCCTTCTGTTATTCCGACCCCATCGAAGAATGAGCTGGGGTAAAGTCCCGTGAGAGCCTTCAAGACTTCCGCGAAGTCTCCGCTCCAGTTGCCATTCCGAAGCGCGGAGGATAACGCCTCTCGCTCTTCCTTCACCAATATGAGTTTGGCGAATTCTTGCCAGCGCTCGAATTCCTTGAGGGTGATCCTGTCGCTTACAGGCGAAAAAGGTCCCATGACTCTGAGGAAGTCGAAAGCCCCGTTCCAGCCTTTCGCACAGAGAAACTTATCCCTAAGCGCAAACGCATTGATGGGCTTCTTTTCGAAATCGTCGGCGAACGGGACTTCCAAGTCGAAGGTGTGATCTTCGCCGCGCGCTGTATGTGTTACGTTCACCGGCGCAATCCGGTAATCGACGATTATCTGCATCGCTGACAGCGATTTCTCTGGTGGTGGACTTTTCAGGGCGTCCACGGTGTCCCTTAGAATCCCCAACTCCGCGGCGGCCCGCTGGGGCGTATCTGACTGCCGGTTTTCCGCAGACAGAACTGATGAATCTGTTTCAACATCTATTCCGCTGTTTTGAATCGGTATAGGCTTGAAAATAGTCACGAGCCAAAGTTAGCACAATTGGAGGGAAGATGCCAGCAGCAAGGCTGACTCAAAGTGCCGGAGGTGGCGGAAATGCTCGCCCTTTCACAGAAAACCGTTTGGCAATGGATAGGCGAGCGCCGCATCGGAGTAGTGAGGCTGGGCCGGGCTGTGCGCGTTCCGCTCTCGGAAATTGAGCGGCTTATGGAAGAAGGCACAACCCCGGCGATCAAGTAAATGGCGGAACTCGTCCCCATCAAATCGCTTTGCCAGCGCCAAAGGATCAAACTCAGGGCAGGCAAAGCCTGGTCCCGGATTCGCAGCGCGCAATCGGCTGCGCGGTTCGCAGCAATTGACTACGCGCGAAAACTTACGGATAGCGCCGGACGGCTCAAGAATCACCTCTACTGAAAAGAATGTGCTACTGCATCTTGCTCTGGCATTCAATCCGGACTTGGGCGTCGCCTGGCCCGGCATGAGAGACACTCGCCAAGAGACGCTTGCATTTCTGAGCGGCATTGCCAACGAACCATCGTGAGTCTCGAACGAAAAGGAAGTCATCCAGCGGGTTCACATGCGCCGCGCCGACCTGGGAGGGCAATCCTCCAATGACTATTTCTTCCCTGCGCTTGGAAGGCCATCTCAGACGCCAGAGGCAAAAGCGCGCCGCTTGGAAATACAGAAAGTCTCGCGGACCCCGATGACGCCGATGACCGGGAGGCGCGGACGAACGCGTCCGGCAGCGGCAGACACATCCGTCCGACCGGCCCGGACAAATGCGACCGGGGAACCCGGACACGGGCGTCCACCCATAGAGTCTTTAGGGGACTGTTCTAATGATTTGCAATCTGATTCTCCATCGGAAGCGCCAGCAGCGCCCATCCGCGCCACGAACTTTCAACCGGCGAAATCCCGAAATGACCATTTCTAATAGAGAAAGAACGTCAATCGCCGATTTGGGTCTCGCCCGAACAGCTTGGAACTCGGCAATTGAAAAAGTGCGCTCTGCCTACGGTGCCGATGAATTCAAGAAATATCGTTTCCGTGATGTGACTGTGGTGTCGGCTGATGAAGATAGTGCTGGCATTGTCCATCTGGCTTTGCGCAGCCCCGCACCAGAGAAAGCGGAGATGGGAATTGCAAAGCACGAAACTGTGATCTCACAAGCTCTATGCGGCTTTTACGGCCGCACAGTCAAACTCCGGTAATTCGTGATGGGCTTGGGAATGCCCAAAACGATCAAGGCCCGATTCCGAGCGCGAACGCCGGGCCGCAACCAGCGCCGGGGGATAGGGGGGTCAAAAATATTTGACCCCTATCCGCCTAGACCGTAGCGTCGTGAAATTTCCGTATCTCCAAAATCCGAAAATCGGTCGCCAGATTGAGAGTTGGGTGATCTTTGCCATCGGTTATACAGGCAGCCCACGCAGGCGCTCAGAGGCCATCAGGAGAGGCACGCGAGGGGTAGAGCTGAAATCGCTAGCTCAAAGGACAACATTGACCGTTCATCAATTCCGTTTATCGGACGCGCTGCTTGTGGATTGCTCCGCTCTTATTGCGGATCTTCTGGGCGAGAGCTCGGCCGAGTTGGGTTTGGAATTCGCACTATCGCGGCGAGTGATCGTCTTGGCGCCGGAGAAACTCGTCTATATTCTTCGACGCAGTCCGGAATTGGCCGAAACTGTCAGCCTTGTGGTCAAAGACGAAGGCCCTCAACTCGAAAATGGCCGGCGCGGCATCACCAATGAGCTCTTGCGTTGCTCGCTGGAACAGATTATCCCGAGCGA
>CAWJBE010000001.1:0-64679 GCA_963841095.1 uncultured Acidobacteriaceae bacterium | reverse complement strand
CTGTTGTTGACGGTTGGTCTTGCTGACTCGATCTCCGGGGAGAGGTAGCGCAGCACCGGCTCGTTGGCTGGGTGAATGCGCAGCGCCGGGGCGGCGAGCAGCAGGCGCGGCGGGAGCGGCGAAACCTCAGCGCCTGCAAAGTAGCCTTGCGCTCGAAGGCCGAGAGCGGCGCGGTCGCGGCATGGCGCAGGCTGCCGGTCGGCGTTGAGCGCCCGCACGCGAATCCAGTAGTCCAGCGCCTGCAAGGGCAGATGCAGGTCTTCGTCGGCCTTCAGTTCGATCACCACGAGGCGGCCGTTGCGGTCGAGCGTGAGCAGGTCAAGCATGCCGCGGTCGCCGGTGGAGAGCGCCGGCACCTGCGAGTAGAGCAGATCGCCGCGCAGCCCGGGCAGCAGCTCGGCAATCTGGCGCGCAGGCGCGCCTCGAGCCAGCGCTCCGGCTGCATGCGGAAGAGCGGATCGGTGTGCGCGCCGTCGGCGTGGCGGCTGAGGAAGAGGCGCGGAAGAGATCGCGGCAGAGGTCTCGTTTTCCGCGGTGAGCGGAGTTTCGTTGGCGCCCGCGCCGAAGGTGATTTCGTTCTCGCGCGCAAAGGAGTGGGCCGAGGCGCCCTGGCGCACGCGCGCAAACTCAAGGCCGTGCAGGAGCAGGCCGACTTCGGTGGCGGAGCGGGGCCGGACTTCGACGCGATCGCGGGCGGCGTCGGGGACGAGCGCGAGCAAGCGGTCGATGCCTGGCTTGGCAGCGCTCGAGGGCGGCAGCCGGGGAAAAGGCGTGGACGAGGCGCGACTCAAGATTGCCGGTGTCGCGGAAGTCGACGGGCGCGAGCTCTTCGCTGCGCTCGTCGAGCGTGAAAAGCTGCAAAGTCGGCCGCGGCGTGATTGAGCCAAGCCATGCGCTCGGCGGTGGTGCGCCACGCTCCGGCGGGAACGACGACCTTGAGTCCGCCGAAGTGGCGCCGCGCCATCGCCGTGCTGGCGGCAGTAGTCGAGCCAGAGGATTCCCAGGGTGAGAACGCCGTCGATCATGGATGCCGACTCTGCGGCGCTGACGCCGATGACCGCATCGGCGGCGGTTCCCTTAAGCAGACGGCCGCGAACGTAGGCAGGGCCGAAGCTGTGCTCCAGATCCATGGCCGAGCGAAGTCCGTCGACCTTGGCGCCGATGAAATGGCGGGTCAGCACGCGCTCGAGCAGGCGCTGGTAGTTGCGGCGGGCGGTGTCGCGCGCTGAGGGCGTGCGCCGGTCGCTGGTGGGCACGAGTTCTAGCGCCTGCGGCTTGGCCGCGCCCATGCGCCGCGTGACGAGGCGCAGGCATTGCGCGCGCTGCTGCACTTCGACAACGGTGCGCACCAGGTTGCGCTCTTCGCTCCAGAGCTGGAGCAGGCAGCGGCCGTGCGACTCGGTGACCGAGTAGCGTGCGGTGCGCATGTCGAAGAGCACGCGGCCGTCCTCAAGCAGCGCGGCTGCGGGGTGGTCGGCGAGATATGCTTCGATGATTTGCGCCAGCGCTCTGGTGAGGCGGATTCAGCGCCGGGGCCCCATCGATTGATTTTTGTCGATGGGGTGGAGAGCCGGGCCCCCCGGCAGCGGGTGGCTCAGAGAGCCGGGGTCGAAGGGGTGACCGCCAGCGGCCATGACGCTCTTTACCAGCCCCTGCGGGTGCGCAGGCTGGTGATGTGGGCCGTGTGGTGGCGGGAGTGCCAGTCGTAGATAGCGAGATTGGTAGCGAGCGCTATGCGTCCCGCTCGGGATGGTTGAAGCCCTTCTGAAAATCCTCTTCCGACATCGATTCCAGGAGCGCGACCAGGCGCTGGTGCAGGCCGTCGATAAAGACGAGCGAAGGCTCGATAGCCTGGCGGTAGTCGGGCAGACGCGCCCACGCGGCTTCGTCGTAGGGCTTGATGGTGGGCCAATCCTCAGTAAGCGCGAGCTTGAAGCGAACGTAGGAGTTGGCGTGGCTGTCGGCGATGTGATGCACAACCTGGCGCACGGTCCAGCCGCCGTCGCGGTAGGGTGTATCGAGCTGGGCCTCGTTGAGGCCGGCCACGGCGGCGCGCAGGTGCTCGGGGAGCAGGCGCAGAGTTTCGATTTGCGCGGCGCGAATGCCGGGCATGCTCGTGGCGGGCGGGCGAAATCGCCCGATCGGGTAACGCAGATCGTCCAGATCGGTCATGGCAAAAACTTACCATGGTGCCTGGCCGCGCGCATTGGAGAAAGCGTTTGCGGAATGAGCGCGATGACCGGCTTTGCCCGTTGCTTGGGCCGCAAGAGCGTGCGGGGACTCGATTCTCTCAGACGTCAGTGATGGTGGTGGTGATGATGATGATGGGCATGTGGTGGTGATGATGATGTGACTGGCAGCGAACGCCGGGCTTGCAAACACCATCAAGAGCAGAGCTGCCGCAAGAATTTTCTTCATGGGACGAATCCTAACATGGTTTCCATTTCCGGCGCGCCAAGTTGACGCCCCCGTTATCCGAAGTACAACGAAAGTGTGACGAGGAAGGGCAGGCCGCCGCGCCTGTGCGCGATTTAGTAAGAGAGACGCGGCAAGCGTACACTGAGGTTACGATGACATACGCGTTGAAACTTCCCCAGATCCGAGCCATCGGCGCTACTTTTTTGAGAAGTTCGGCCTCACCGAGCGGCTGCTGGAGCGCTGCCTGGGCGAGGCGCTGAGCGCCGGCGGCGACTACGCCGACCTTTACTTCGAGTCGGTTACGGCGACGGCGCTGGGCGTGGACGAGCAGATTGTGAAGTCGGCCAGCCAGGGAACGAGCGCCGGGTGCGGCATCCGCGTGTTGAGCGGCGAACGCACCGGCTATGCCTATACCGACAACCTGAGCCCGGAGCGGCTGCTGCATGCGGCGAAGACCGCGGCGCTGATTGCTTCAGGACCGGCGAAGCAGCCGGTGCAGGGTTTTACTGAAACGCGCGGGGCGGATCTCTATCCGGTTCCGCTGGGCGGCTACGACCTTGACCTGGCGGCGCGGCTGGAGCTGATTCTGCGCGCGGACCGCGCGGCGCGGGCCTACGATGCGCGCATTGTGCAGGTGCGGGCGAGCTATAGCGAAGAGCTGCGGCGGATTCATGATCGCCGCATCGGACGGGAGCTTTGCCAGCGACACACAACCGCTGTGCAGGCTGAATGTGTTTGTGATTGCGAAAGACGGCGCTGCGGCGACGAAAGGCGCGGCGGGCGGAGGCGGACGGGCTGGGCTGGAGCAGTTCACAGGGATCGAAGAGCCCGGAGGGATCTGGCGCGCGAGGCGGCGCGAGGCGCGATTCTGCAATTGGGCGCCGTGGCGGCGCCGGCGGGCGAAATGGAAGTGGTGCTGGGTCCGGGCTGGCCGGGGATCCTGCTGCATGAGGCGGTGGGGCACGGGCTGGAAGCCGACTTCAACCGCAAGAAGACGTCGGCGTTCACGGGACTGATCGGGCAGCCGGTAGCCAGCCCGAAGGTGACGGTGGTGGACAACGGAACCATGGCCGGGCGGCGCGGCTCGCTGAATGTGGACGATGAAGGATCGCCGACGCAGGAGACGGTGCTGATCGAGGGCGGCGTACTGAAGGGCTATCTGTCCGACAAGCTTTCGGCGCGGCTGATGGGCATGGCGAATACGGGATCGGGGCGGCGCGAGAGCTATCAATCGATTCCCATGCCGCGCATGACGAACACTTACATGCTGGCGGGGGACGACGAGCCGGAAGATATTTTGCGCAGCGTGAAGCGCGGGCTCTACGCGGTGAACTTTGGCGGCGGGCAGGTGGACATCACCAACGGGAAGTTCGTCTTCTCGGCGAGTGAGGCGTACCTGATCGAAGACGGCAAGGTGACTGCGCCGGTGCGCGACGCCACGCTGATCGGCAACGGGCCCGAGGCGCTGAAGTACGTGTCGATGGTCGGCAACGACCTGAAGCTGGACGAAGGCATCGGGACCTGCGGCAAAGATGGCCAGAGCGTGCCGGTGGGCGTGGGGATGCCGACGGTGAAGCTGGACAAGATGACGGTGGGGGGAACGGGGCGATAGCTGCACTAAGCCGCTTCGAGCCGAACCTTGACTTTGCGCCCCAAGGCAGAGGCAATATTGACCAGCGCATCGAGCGAAAAACGGGAGATGCGCCCGCGCAACAGGTCGTTGATGCGCGGCTGTGAAACCCCGCAGCGCTTCGCGGCCTCGGCCTGAGTCCAGCCATTCTTCTTGACGATTGCCTCGATCTTCATCATGAGATCGGAGCGCAACGTCAGGTTTGCTGCCTCTTCCGGTGTGTCGGCGAGTGCATCCCAAACATTTTCGAATTCTTCGAATTTAAGTTTGCTCATCATCGACCTCGCATCAATTGCCGGAACCGCTCACGTGCAATTTCAATATCGCGCCGTGAAGTGGCCCTCGTCTTCTTTTGGAAGGCATGAATCACATACACAGCCTCGGCCAGGCGGGCCGTATACACCACCCGAAACGTGCCAGACTCCTCCGATATGCGGATTTCTTCTACGCCTGCGCCAATCGGATGCATTGGTTTGAAATCCTCAGCCGGGAGCCCTGTTTGTATCCGCTGCAACTGGTACCCTGCCTCCTGGCGGGCATCTTTCGGAAACTCCCGCAGCACCTTCCGAGAATCGCCGAGAAACCGAACCGGCTTCATAAGATCATTATATCCAATTCGATATATATCGCGCAAGTTTTGCCTTTTCACGGCAGATTGAAGCGTCGGCTATGCCGGTGCGCGACGCACGGCGGTGCTCGAACTTGTGCCTGGAGCAGGCCCTAGCTATGCCGGTTGTAGACGGGCGGGCCAGCGGTGACCATCCCACTTTTCTGGCGGCCGTGAATGTACCAGCAACACCACGCGGTCTCATGCACCTGCGTTTCGTCGGGAGAGAGCAGTTCAGAGTAGGCGACGTTTCCGTAGAGGTAGATCTTTTCGTCCCAATCTTCCACGCGCTTCAATTGCTCCGGCGTCTCGCAGACGGAGCTCACTTCGTCGCGGCTGAAGGACTTGATGCCGGTGGATTCGCCGGGCAGCAGGATGATGGGAACGCGCGGAGGCTGCGGCTCGTTTTTGAAGACGGGCGCGGGCGGAAGCAAAGACTCGTCGCCGGCGCTGACGATCTCGTCGACGATTGTGACGATTTTGGCTGGAGTGTGTCCTCGATTCGTAGCCACAATGCTGAAACTGTCGGGCGCACTGGGCGCGGCTTCGGCGGTAACGAGGATCCATGGGCGGTCAGCCAGCGATCTGCCCTGCGCATAAAGCAGTGCGGCTTTGGCGCTGTCAGCAGCGGCCTGCGCAGCAGTTTCGGCATAGCGCCCCTGCCGCTCGATTTTGCGCAGCGTGGAGATGGCTAACATGACTCCCACGTAAGCAATCAGAACAAGGACCAGATTCGCGACCCAACTGATGCGATCCTGCAAGGGCCACACGCCGGGCGCAGGCGCTGGAGTGGCGATGGTGATGTGCGGGGTTGGAGCGTCGCACGCGCCACCCTGGCAGTTGGCAAGCGCAGAGGAGTTGGAATCGGATGGCGCAGTTGCTGCTGCAGAGGTGGGGACGGATGCGCCTGCGGCGGGCTGCGCGGCTGCGGCCGGAGCGGCCGGCGGCGAAGATTGATGTGAGGGCGCAGCAGGTTTACTGGTCTGAGCAACGCCAACCGCGGGAACCAGCACCAGGGGAAGCAGCATGGCGGCGACGCCCAGATTCTTCAAGATCATGGCGTCAATTTAGCACAGCGCAGAGTTGAAACCGCGCGGGGATTGGGCCGGGAAGAAACGATGGTACCAAGTATGTAGCGGCGCTGCAGGCGCATGCGAATAACCTGAGGCCGCTTTCAAGAAGAGATTGCTGGGATTATGCCGCGGGACAACGATCGAGGACGCCGAGATTGCGCGCCATTCGCTCCGAGATGCGCATGGGGATTTGTTCTTCGCTGCCGAGCGTGAGAACGATATAGGTTTGCCAAAGCAACTTCGTCTTGCCGAACCGGATCTCGTTCCACGGAATGCGCAGCGGCGGATGGCCCGGGCGAAAGAGAAACAGGATCGAAGCGTAGAGCGCGTCGTCGGCAGCGGTGAGGCGGATCACGCTGTTGTAGTTGCCCCAGAAGCGCATGTGGACCGTGTAGGGGAACGGCCCCACGGTCCCGGCATCTCTGTGCGGATCGGACTGCCTTCTAAAACGCCCGGCCAACTGGAGCCAGCCGCTCATGAAGCTGATCAGGAAGCATAAGACGCACCAAAGGCTCGCGACGAAGATCGCGACGCTTGGTGGCGAATCGAAGAGAGCGAAGATTGTGCCGGAATGCAGCTTGCACCTCTCGCGCGTTGCGTTCGATCGACGGCGCTGCGCCGCGCACTGGGTTGAGCCTCACACACCCACTGGAAACGGCTTGGGGCTGGATTCTTCAGTTGCTGGAGCACCGGTGCGCCAGCGCTCGAAGCGCCCCTGGAGCAGGCTCATGAGACCGGTGTACCAGTAGCCGACAACAAACAGGATGAGGAACGGCGCGGTGAAAAAATTGTTGTTGGTGAAGGTGTACCAGATGGCGGCGGCGAAATAGCAACCGAGCAGCAGCTCGATCCACGGAGTGAGCTTGAGGCGTTTGCGATACTTGGCGGCCTGAGATTTCTGACCCTTTTGCGCCACGCGGTATTTGGGCGTGCGTACAAAGGCGCTCTTGATGCCGAGCAGAGCCTCCATGACAGCCTTGGAGTTTGTGACCGTGAGGCCGATGCCCAGCGCCATGAGGAACGGGAGATAGTAGAAAGTCTTCTTCCAGGTTTTGGGAAAGAGCTCGCGCTCGCTCATCAGGTAAAAGACCGCGATGGAGAAGCTGGAAGCAGTGAAGAGCGGCACGTCAATCAACAGCATTTGGAACCAGCCCTGGTAGAAGCGGCAGATCATGGCGGGAATGAGGAGGGCCGACATGATGATCATGAGCGGATAACTGAGATTGGCCGTGAGGTGATAGACAGACTCGATTTTGTTACGGCGCGAGGCATTGGAACGAAAGACCTGAGGCAGGATCTTGATGCTGGTCTGGATGAGACCTTTTGCCCATCGGGCCTGCTGGGTTTTGAAGGCGGTCATCTCGATGGGCAGCTCGGAGGGGCACTCGACGTCGGGCAGGTATTTGAATTTCCAGCCGGCCATCTGGGAGCGGTAGCTGAGGTCGGTATCTTCAGTGAGGGTATCGTGCTGCCACCCGCCGCCGTCGTAGATAGCCTGACGCCGCCACATGCCTGCGGTGCCGTTGAAGTTGAAGAACTCGCCGGAGCGGGCGCGCGCGCCATGTTCGAGAACGAAGTGGCCGTCGAGCAGGATGGCCTCAACCTGCGTGAGAAGGCTGTAGTCGCGGTTGAGGTGCGTCCAGCGGGTTTGAACCATGCCGATCTCGGGCTCAGCGAAGTGATGGATAACCTTCATGAGCCAGTCAGGCGGAGGAACGAAGTCGGCGTCGAAGATCGCGATGAAATCACCTTTGGCGACTTTGAGCCCCGCGTCAAGAGCCCCGGCCTTGAAGCCGTGACGGTTGGTGCGGTGAATATAAACAATGTCGTGGCCGAGGGCGGCGTAGCGATCGACGATGGAGGAGGCCACCTCCTGGGTTTCATCGGTGGAGTCGTCGAGGACCTGGATTTCAAGCTTCTGGCGCGGGTAGTCTATGGCGCAGACGGCTTCAATGAGGCGGTCGATGACGAACTGCTCGTTGAAGATGGGCAGTTGAATGGTGACCTGTGGGAGCTCGTCGAAGTGCCGCGGGGGGTTGGGATCGTAATTCTTGCGGTACTTAAAATACTGGTATGCCAGGGTGTAACGGTGGATGCCGTACAGCGACAGCAGAATCATCACCGCAAAGTAGGGCAGCAGCATGGAGGCATCAAAGAAGTTCCAGTGGTAGAGCCCCTTGAAGGTCTGGTCGGCGTACTGCATTCTGAGGTAGTGGCGAAACGCGCCTTCCGGCGCAAACGCAAGATACGCGGCAACTTGCCGCGGCAGCCCTGCAAACGGGCCGGCGCCAACATAAAAAGAGATGGAAGATGCGGCGAACAGGGCTTCAGCCTCCAGGTGCGGAGTCAGGTCCATTGTACGCGAATCAGGGTTGCGGCCCGGGAGGGTGGCGCGGCTTAACTCTCCGTTTTGCCGCGAGCTTGCTCGAAGATGTCGACGAACTCGCGGTAGTGGTTTGCAATACGAGCTACAGCCGCTTCCCGCGTTTGCTTTCCGCTGCGCCAGTCGACGAGCGGGTCCCAAAAGTCGGTGCGGCCCACGGCAAATCCGATGAATCCCGGCACCGCGGCTGCGGTTGAGAGCCACTCGCGGACTTTTGCTTCGTTTTCGCCACGACCAAGGATGATGCAGCCGACTTTACCACGCCCATCGCGCCTGGCGGCGGCCACCATTTTCCGGCAATCTTCAGTGCGATCGAGTCCTTCGATCTTCCAGATGTCGGGCTCAACGCCCGCGTCCTGCAGGTCGTGGAGAGCCTGCACCATCAGCTGAGGTCGGAGTTCGAGATCGTAGGCTTGCTTGTCGCCTTTGAGCTTGTCGAGCTGCGCCTGCTCTGCGGGGACAAGCAGCTCAAACATGAAGAGACTTCGCTGGGCTTGCTGGAGATAGTCGGACAGCCGGCGCAGGCGGGCCGATTGGCGGAGGTTGAGCGCCGGATCGGCCTCGGGGTTATAGCGCACCAGCACTTTGCAGAATGTGGGTTTGAAGGCCTCAATATGCGCGGCAAATTCCTCGCCGTACTCGAAGTCGAATTCCTCCTGCCCGCTTTTCTCCGCCGGACAAGCTGTATGGAACCCGCGGGCTGACGCGTCGCGCAGAATGGCGGCGCCGAACTGCTCATCGACAAGAATGGCGGCCTTTTGCTGGGGCACTCCGGAAGCGAGGGCGGACTTGAAGCCGTCGTAGATCACCTGTTTCGCGTCTGCGATGCGGGCCGTCTGTTCAGGAGTGAGAGAGCCATGCCAGCCGAACATCCCGGTCTCAAATGAGCCGCGATGATCAAAGGGAAGGACGTAGAGGGGATGTTCAAAACCGCGAGGCGTCATGGATTTTCCTTGTCGTTGGGGAAATGAGGTAGTTTCGTGCCGCCGGCACGTTCGGTCCAACTGAGAAGTTGGATGATAAAGCTCGGGAGGGCGATGCGCGAGGTGTGCGCAAAAGGGCTGCAGCGATCAGCCTGCGGTACGGGCAGTGTGATGGCGGTCCCGCCAAGCTGTGCGCTAAGCTCAACCCATGACATTCGAGGACCTAAGCCTCCTGGTGGACTACAACTACTGGGCTCGCGACCGGCTGCTTGAGGCGGTGGCTGAGCTCACGCAAGAGCAGTTCACACGCAATATGGGCAATAGCTTCGGATCGGTGCGTGACACCATCGCGCACATTTGCGACGCGGAGTCGATTTGGCTCTCGCGATGGGAAGGCAAACAGCCGACGGGATTTCAAAAACCCGATCGCATCCCGAATGCCGACGCGGCGTGCCGCGAGTGGGCTGAACTGGAACCCCAGATGCGCGAGGTATTGCAGCGGATCGGCCCCGAGGGCGTGCACCGGACCATTGAGTACAGAGATATGAGAGGCAGCGCGCGATCCGATGTTTTCTGGCAGATGATGCAGCATGTTGTGAATCACGGCAGCTATCATCGCGGGCAGGTTACGACCATGCTACGCCAGTTAGGCGCGAAGCCGCCGAAGTCCATGGACCTGATCGTCTTTTACCGCGAGAAACGCGAGCGAGCGTGAGCGCGATTTCGTGACGGCGAGGCGCGATCAGGCAAATCGCACGAACCTTCGAGAAGGCGCCGCGTGGCCGGCGTTTTGCTGCACTGTCGAAGCGGCATTCGCTTTGTGGCCAATCTCAATTTGGCCAATCCAACTTTCGTGTTAAGCCATTGCGTCATCTTGTTCATTGATTCCGCTATACCCCCACCCTAGAATCAACTGCATCCCTTGATAGATCTGCAGAAACGAGTGCCTCCAAATGAGACGTGCCTGCCTTGCCCTCGCGGCGTTGCTCCTGGTTTCGCAGTCTGTTCAAATGCCCGCTGAAGACCGCGCGAGCGTTTTGCTGATCGGGACCTACCTGGGAAATGAATTGCGACCGGACAACGCGAACCCATATAGCTCCCCGCTGTACCGGACCTACTATGTGAGAACGGAGGAAGGCACATGGAGCCTGGTGAGCTCCAGCGATGTCGCAGAGTTGCTGGTCCACACCGTGGCAGTGGCCTCCGGGCACAACCGAAGCGACCGGGCGAACCTGCTTGACTCGCTCAAGCGCTGGGAAAAGTTCTCATTCCGCGTTGAAGCTGACCGCAGACCGGGAGCCGGAAGAAACGCCTTTCTCGTATACATTCCGCGCACCGATAATCCCAGAAAAGAAGATAGATTTGAAGCTGATTTCACGGCCAGCGTGAATCCTGTCTTGCCGCCTACCGGAAATTGAAGGTGACGCGCGGCGCTACGCGCAAGTACGAGAGCGCGGCCTCAAGGCCATTGGGATTGCATTGGAGTGGTGGCCAGGGACGGGATTGAACCGCCGACGCCGGCCTTTTCAGGGCCGCGCTCTACCACTGAGCTACCTGGCCTCAGTCGAGACGTGCAGTTGCAAATTCCTGCGCGGATGTCCGGCGATGCCGGCGAAGGTAGGCGAAGTCCACGAACAGTTCGCTGCAACAACCTGACAAGTATACCAAGGCAGGAGTGCGGGGACCAAGGCTCTGGGGTGTATCGGCTTATACGGGTAGGCAGCGACGGGAGCCCTGGGTTGCGGCTAAATTCCGAACACACTTCATTCTCGCCCTCGACGGTGGACCCGCCACAGCCTTCGGGCTCGGCTTCCCACCCCAGCGACGAAGACCTGTCGCTGCGAACCCAGGCTTCGTCTGGCCGGATTTTCCCTCGCAACGCTGCCCATCCGTATATGTCGATACACCCTAGGCTCTAAACTGCTAGTATGGCGAGGCCCATCCTCCTGGCAGTCGACGATGACGTGAGTGTGCTGGAAGCCGTGGTCCAGGACCTGCGCCGCCAATACGGCAACACCTATCGCGTGATGCGCGCCGCCAGCGGTCAGGCCGCGCTCGATACGCTGTCGCAATTAAAGACTCGCGACGAGCCGGTAGCCCTCCTCATCAGCGACCAGCGCATGCCCGGAATGAGCGGCGTTGAGATGCTGGGCCGTGCCCGCTCCATCTACCCTGATGCCCGCCGCGTCCTGCTCACCGCCTATGCCGATACTGAGGCGGCCATTGGCGCCATCAACTCCGCGCGCATTCACTACTACCTCAACAAGCCCTGGGATCCGCCCGAGGAGAAGCTCTATCCCGTCGTCACCGACCTGCTCGACGACTGGAAGGCTGGCTACCAGCCGCCCTTTGAGGGATTGCGCGTCATCGGCCACCGCTGGTCGCTCAACGACCATCGCGTACGCAACTTTCTCTCCCGCAATCATGTGCCCTACCGCTGGCTCGACGTGGCTGCCGGCACCGAGGCTCTCAAGCTCCTGGAAGACCGCCAGCTCGACCCCCAGCTGTTGCCCGTGGTGCTGTTCGCTGACGGCTCCGTGCTCGTCGATCCGGAACTCGACGTTCTCGCCGGCAAAGTGGGCCTGCGCGTTCAGGCGGCGCAGGATTTCTATGACCTCGTGGTCGTCGGAGCAGGTCCCGCTGGGCTTGCCGCCGCTGTCTACGGCGCCAGCGAAGGTCTGCGCACGGTCGTCATTGAGCCTGAAGCGCCCGGCGGTCAGGCCGGATCCAGCTCCCGAATCGAGAACTACCTCGGCTTCCCCTCCGGCGTCACAGGCGCTGACCTGGGCCGCCGCGCTCATGCCCAGGCCTCGCGATTCGGAGCCGAGTTCGTCACCCAGCGCGCCGTAGGTATGCGCGTCGATGGCCAATACCGCTTCGTTCAGCTCGCCGATGGCCGCGAGGTATCCAGCCATTGCGTTCTTCTCGCGCCCGGCGTCCAGTATCGCAAGCTGGATGTCCCCGGCGCGGAGCAGCTCACTGGCCGTGGTATCTACTATGGAGCCGCGCTGGTTGAGGCTTTGTCCTGTAAAGACGAAGAAGTCTATATGGTGGGCGGGGCCAACTCCGCCGGTCAGGCAGCCCTCCACTTTGCCCGGTTTGCCACTAAAGTAACTATGCTGGTGCGCGGCGAGGGACTTTCCGCAACCATGTCGAAATATTTGATCGATGAGATTTCTCGAACATCGAATATTGTGGTTGAGGCTCGTACTCAGGTCCTTGAGGCCTTGGGCGATGAGCATCTCATCGGATTGCGGTTGCGCTGCGTGTCAGGTGAAACCGAGGTGTCGGCGTCGTCGCTGTTCGTTTTTATCGGCGCGGCTCCGGTAACGACCTGGCTTCCGCAGTGCTTCTTGCGCGACGATCGAGGATTTTTGCTTGCGGGGCCGGATTTGCTCAAAGACGGTAAGCTGCCGGAGGTTTGGCATGAGAAGCGCCAGCCGTTCTTGCTTGAAAGCAGCGTCCCGGGTGTCTTTGTGGCGGGCGACGTCCGCGCTGGTTCGGTAAAGCGCGTTGCCTCCGCGGTTGGTGAGGGTTCCATCGCGGTGCAGTTCGTCCACCAGTATTTGGCGGGGTTTTAGCGAACGTTTGAAAGAGGCTAGGGGTAGTCCCCGGTGCAATGAGTGCGATGAGCAAGATAGCCGAAAACGCAGAACCGATTCAGATCGAGCCGATCCCTTTGCGCGATCTCGCTGATGCTCTGCCGCGGACGCGCCCCTTCGCCGCCACGCCGTTTGCAGCCATCAGTGGCGTGGAGCGGGTGGAGCGGGTGACGGCCAAGGCCGGGACGGTGCTGGTCGAGCCCGGCGCCCCTTGGAGCTATTACTGGCTGGTGCTTAAGGGCGAAACGCGCGCCGAACGACCCGAGCCCGACGGAACCTGGACGCTGGGCGGAACCGCTATTGCTGGTGAAGGCTTCGGCGAGGTTCCCTTGCTCCTCGGCCGAACCACGTCGATGTTCCGGGTCTCCGCGGCCCAGGATTCTGTGTTTGTCCGCTTCACCGTGCAGGATTTCTGGGCGCTGCTCGCCTGTTGCCCGGTCGTGCGCAACAACATCCTTACCGACAGTGCGCAACGTGTGCAGGCTTACCAGGTTGAGATGCTGCATCGCGAAAAGCTCATTTCTCTGGGCACTCTCGCGGCCGGCCTCATGCACGAGCTGCACAATCCAAGCTCAGCCGCCAAGCGCGCTGCCTCGCAACTGCGCGAGAACCTTCTTCTCCTTCAGCAGCTCAGTCTGCGCAGCAGCGGCAAACCCAAAACTCCCGATCAGCTTGAGTGCATGAGAAACCTGCTTGAGCACGCCATGCGCGGTTGCAACCTTCCGGCGATGAGCAGCGTGGAGCAGGCCGACGCGGAAGAGGCCATGGGTGAGTGGCTCGCCCAGGCTAAAGTCGAAAATGCATTCACCATCGCGCCGGTGCTGGTGGGGATGGGTTTCGATAGCGAAGAGATCGCCTGCGCGCAGGAACACTTCGATGTCGCTTCGTTCTCTGACGCGCTCAACTGGTTCGGAGCCCTCGTCTCCAGCGTCACGCTGGTTTGCGCCATTGAGGAGAGCATCTCCCGCATCTCCGAGCTGGTGATGGCGGTTAAGAAATTTGCCTACGACGAACGGTCGCCCAAAAAAGAACTGGACGTCCACGACAGCCTGCAGAGCACGCTCACCATCCTCGGCCACAAGGTGCGCATCAAGCAAATTCAGGTTGAAAAGAAATTTGACGCCTCGCCGTCAACCATCCGTACCCGTGGCTTCGCCCTCGGCCAGGTTTGGACCAACCTCATTGATAACGCCATTGACGCGGCGCCGGAAAACTCCACCATCGAGATCGCAACTTCGGCTGAGCCGGAGTGGCTCACCGTCAGCATCACCGATCACGGCGCGGGCATTCCGCCCGACGTTCTTCCCCACATCTTCGAAGCGTTCTACACCACCAAGCCGCAAGGCTCCGGCACCGGCCTCGGACTCGAAATCGTCCACCGTATCGTCACGCAAAAATTCGGCGGCGCCATCGACGTACAATCCCGGCCCGGCGAAACCCGCTTCACCGTCCGCCTGCCTGTAAACGCCCCCGCGAATGAGCCCCAATCCAAAAACTGAAGGATGAAAGGCCACACGCCGCAAGCTCTCGGCTACTTCACCGTCAGGTTTGCCTTCAGTGGCGTGTTCGCCGACGAGTCCCCCACCATCACCTGGAACTCCCCCGCCGCAACCTGCCAGCTGTGCGTCTTCTCTGACCAGTAGGAGAACGCGCTCGCATCGAGCTTCAGCTCCACATTCTTCGATTCGCCTGCATTCAGCATCACCTTGCGAAATCCTTTGAGCTGTATCGGCGGTTCGTTGCCTTCCGCAATCTCCGGGAATCCCAGGTACAACTGCGCTACCTCCGCGCCCGGCAGCTTGCCCGTGTTTGTTACTTCAAAACTCACCGTCGCATTGGCGCTGCCCGGCTGCTGGCTCACCTTCAGTCCGCCAAAGCTGAACTGCGTATACGAAAGCCCGAATCCGAACGGAAACAGCGACGGAATATCGTGCGCGGTATAAGCGCGATAACCAACATCCAGTCCTTCGCTATACTTCGCCACGCCGTTCGTGCCGGGGTACTGCTCGGGATTGCTCGCCAGCGTATCTTCCACGCTGCGCGGAAATGTGAGCGGAAGCTTGCCTGAAGGATTCACCTTGCCGAAGAGAACATCGGCCACGGCATTCCCGTCTTCCTCGCCCGGATACCACGCCTCCAGCACAGCCGGAACACTGGTGATCCACGGCATCAGGATCGCCGAGCCGCTCTTGACCACAACCACCGTTTTTGGATTCGCCTGCGCCACCGCCGCAATCAGCTCGTTCTGCGCTGCGGGCAGCGTCAGGCTCTGGTCGCGTCCCTCGCTGTCCTGGTCGCCCACCATCACAATCGCCACCTGTGCCCGCTTGGCAGCCGCCGCTGCGGCATCAATATCGCTGCCGTCCATTACCGTCAAATGGATCTGTAATCCCATTGCGGCGCTCAGCCCGTCGTACGGCGTAATCGTGTAAATCGGGATCACATGCGAACTTCCGCCGCCTCCGGTATTTGGGCGCACCGCGTAGGGCCCCACCAGCAACACCGTCCGCAATGTTTTGGAGTCGAGCGGCAGCAGCCCGCCATCGTCTTTCAACAGCACCATGCCTTGCTCGGCGATCTTGCGCGCCTCGGCCCCATGCTCAAAGGCGGGAATAGGTATCGGCTTCGGTTGTGGTCCAAAGTCGCCGAACTCGATCTCCTTGGCAAACCGCCGCACCAGCTTTTCATCAAGATCCGCAACCGGCACCTGCCCCGCATCCACAGCCTTGCGCAGAGCATCGCCAAAGTAAACGCCCGTTGGCATCTCCAGGTCGAGCCCATTCAGCGCGCTCGGCACTGTGCTGTGCGTGGCGCCCCAGTCTGACATCACAAACCCGTCGAATCCCCAATCCTTCTCCAGGACGCCTTGCAGCAGCGGCGCATTTTCGCAATTGAATGCCCCATTCACTTTGGGATACGCGCACATCAGCGACGCCGAATGCGCTTCAGTGATCGCCGCCTTGAACGTTGGCAGGTAGATCTCGTGCAACGCCCGCTCGCCAATCTCCTCATCCACGCTGTGACGATCCGTCTCCTGGTTGTTGGCCACGTAATGCTTCACGTTGGCCATAATGCGAGTGCTCTGCACGCCTTCAATGGCGGCCACGGCAATGCGCGAATCCAGGTAAGGATCTTCGCCGAAGCTCTCAAACACCCGCCCGCCCTGTGGCACGCGCGCAATGTTCACGTCAGGCGCTTCAAAAAGCAGGCTGCCCAGCGACCGCGTTTCTTCGCCCTCCAGCTTCCCGTACTCGCGGGCCAGCTCCGGGTCCCACGTCGCCGCCAGCGCAATCGGCGCGGGCATCGCGGTTGCCGGGGGCTGCGGGTTTGCTCCACCAGGTCCAACCCCCGCCGGGCCATTCGTCATATGAAAATCGGGGATGCCCAGCCGAGGCACTCCGGGAACCATGCGGTAACGCGTCGCGTCATGAACCCCGTGCAACTCGGTGATCTTTTCATCCAGCGTCATCTTCGCAACAATCTGCCGCGCGCGCGCCACCGCCTGCGCGTGCGTCACATGGCCCTGCTGCGCCTGGCTGGCTTTCGGAGAAGTGAATGCAAGAACGGCCGCAAAAACCGCGAATACGTATCCAAAAGAACGAAGGCGCAACACCGAAGCAATAGTCAGTTTCATTGTTCTCCCAATTCAGAACCCAAATTCAGCCGAATTTTACCACCTCTTGCTTTCAGTGAGCAGACCGCAGCCGGCCTCTTAAATCTCCTTCGCCAATCGTGGTAGGACCACGCGCTCCCTTTGTCGTATGATGGGTGCGCATGAAAATCACCCGTCGCGAGGCAATTCCGTGATTCGAAAAATGAGTTCGCTCACACATCGGATTCTTACCCCTGCTCTTGCTGTTGTCTTCGTCGTCGCCTCGGCCGGCGCGGCCTACGCAGCCAAGACGTGTAACCCCCGCGACTACGGCGCCAAGGGTAACGGAACGACCAAGGATACAGTTGCCATTCAGAGCGCCATCGACGCCTGCGCCGCAATGGGCGGCGGCACCGTCCGCCTTACGAAAGGCACTTACTTGAGCGCACCCATCGCGCTCAAGAGCAACATCACGCTGCAACTCGACAAAGGCGCCACGCTTCTCGGTTCGCCCGATCATGGCGACTATCCCGCGAAAACCGAGTTTCGGCTGCCCGCGGTGCAGTCCCTGGTAAGCGCGACCAATGCCGAAAACATCGCCATCACCGGAGATGGCGTCATCGACGGCCAAGGCGAAAGCTGGTGGGCGATGGCGCGAACTGTTCGCAATGCGGGCGTCATGGGTGTCCATCCCCGTCCGCGCCTCATTGTCTTCGATCACTGCAAGCACGTGCGCATTGAAGGAGTCACCGTCCAGAATTCGCCCTTCTGGCAGATTGTTCCTTATTACTCCGACGACGTGGTCATTCACAACATCAGGGTTCTCGCGCCGTACCCCTCGCCAAACACCGACGCTGTCGATCCCTTTTCCTCATCGAACGTCCACATCGACCACCTCTACGCCGATACCGGTGACGACGATATCGCCATCAAGTCGGGCGCCATCAACTCGCCCGGCGGCGATGCGCCGAGCCGCGACATTACCATTACTGATTGCACCTTCCTCCATGGCCATGGCCTCTCTATCGGCAGTGAAATTGCCGGCGGCGCGCAAAACATCACCGCCGAGCGCATTCACTTTGACGGAACTGATAATGGAATTCGCGTTAAAGCCGCTCGTGATCGCGGCAACGATGTCAGCAACCTCGTCTTCCGCGACATCGACATGAAGAACGTGGCGAATCCGCTGGTCATCAGCGAGTACTATCCACACATCCTTCCGCCTCCGGGCGCTATGACGCCGGAGCCTGTCACGCACCTCACGCCGCACTTTCACGACATTACGTTTGAGAATGTCACGGCCACTGGCGGCCAAATGGCCGGCGCAATCGTCGGCCTGCCTGAAGCGCCTGTCGAAGACGTCGTTCTCAAAAACGTGAGTCTCAGCGGAAAAACCGGCCTGTCCATCGGCTACGCCAACGTGACCGGAACCAACGTGACCGTCCACGCCGAAGAGGGCGACGCCATCATCAAGATGGCCGGCGCCAACGTCACAATCAAGTGATGCACGAAGGGCCGAATTCCGGCGGATATCGGCCCACTCAAGGCCTCTGACCGTTTGGATTTGTACAAGATTGGGTGCCCCAGGTCTCGGGTTTGAGACCTGGGACTGGCAAAAGCCAGATGCGAAATCACATGGTCAGAGCCCTGCGTCCTGGTCCCTGCCTTATTGATTCACTCCGCTCGCCAAAAATCCGCCGTCCACCACCAGGATCTGCCCGGTGACAAACGAGGCGCTGTCCGAGGCAAGATAAACTACGGCGCCCACTAGCTCTTCCGTCTTTCCAAAGCGGCCCATCGGCGTGCGCATCAGCAGCTCCTGGCCGCGCGGCGTGCTGTCAAGCAACTGCGCATTCAGGTCCGTGCGGAAGACGCCCGGCGCCACCGCATTCACCGTAACGCCTTTCTTTGACCACTCCACAGCCAGCGACCGCGTCAGCGATGCCACACCCGCCTTGCTTGCCGCGTAAGCGGCCACTTCGCTCAGCGCGACAAAGCTGTTCAGCGACGCAATGTTGATGATGCGTCCATAGCCGCGCTCCAGCATCTTCCGCCCGAAAACCTGGCAGGCGCGCAGCGTCCCCGTCAAATTCACGTTCAGAATGTTTGTCCACTCTGCCTCGGCCAGGTCCAGGGTCGGCGTCCGCTTGATGATCCCGGCGCAATTCACCAGGATGTCCACCTTACCAAACCGCTCAGTCGCAGCCGCCAGCAGCTTCTCCAGCGACTCACGATCGCCCACGTCCGAGGCCACGCGCAGCGTCTTGCGTCCTCGCGCCTCAATCTCGTTGGCCGTCTCGTCCACCTGCTGTTGGCGGCGCGCGCTGGCAATTACATCGGCGCCGGCATCGGCTAATCCAAGGCTCAGGGCGCGGCCAATTCCGGAGGTGCCTCCGGTGACGACCGCAAGTTTGCCCTCAAGGCTGAACAGTTGAGCTGTCATTCGATCTCCGTGGGGAATTTGAGAAATGCTCGGCCCGAATCAACGCCGGAATCAGGATGTGCGGCCCAGAAACACGGGAGCAATATGCCGGTCGTAAAGATTCTCCGTCACATTTTTCGCAATCACAGGCTCATTCGCTTCCAACAAATCCAGATAGCGGCGTCCCATCTTCGCGGCAATCTTGAAACCAACGTGCAGCAACTGCCGCACACTGGGATTGTAAGCCGGGTCGCGCTCCACATGCCGCAGGGCCGAAGTGTATTGCTCCGATGTCCATCCCTGCACCTCATTGGCCGTAGGCAGCTTCGCCGGGTTGATGTCGATCACCGTGGCGTACGGCCCACAAAGCTCTTCGCGGTGCGCCAGTGCTTCGGCGTAAATCTCTTTGGCAAGCGCCAGTCCTGCACCGCCCGCTT
The DNA here is from genome assembly GCA_963841095.1 of uncultured Acidobacteriaceae bacterium. Lineage (GTDB taxonomy): Bacteria > Acidobacteriota > Terriglobia > Terriglobales > Acidobacteriaceae > Telmatobacter. Next base: position 45,592 of record CAWJBE010000001.1, on the reverse strand, counting down.
CCGCCAGACCGATCAACTCCTCCAGCCACGTGGTTCCAGCAGTCTTCAGGTGCACGCCCACGTCGAACCGCTTCATGTTCGCGTGAATCGCCGGATAAATTGAGAACTTGTCGCTGCCCGAGTGCACGCTCAACTTCAAATTGTCCGGAAGCCCGTATTGCTTCACTGCATACGCGATCGCCGCCACATCGTGCGCCATCTCGCGCTCGAATCCTGCCACATCACCCACGTAATCCACGCCCTTGTTAAAGCGTCCGGTGAACTTGGGTGCAATCGTCTGCACCGGAATTCCCTCATCGGCGATCGCTGCCAGAATGATGAGCAACTCCGCAGGGCTCTGCGCGCGATCTGTCTCGTCCATCGAAACTTCCGGGATAAAGTTGCCCGCACCCTTGGCGCTCAACACCCGGCGATACACTTCGCCCGCTTTTTTCACTGCCGCCAGAAACTTCTGCGCCGTCTGCTGCAAAAGCTCCGCTGGTAATCTCAAAAGCCTCGTCGACCCCTGCCAGTTCAATGCTGCCGTGCAATTCAGGATGCCGCTTTACAAAGCTCTCAATGTCGCCGGCCTGCGCGGGCTGGCCGATGAAGTCGGCCACATCGAAGGTAAAAAAATCGCACGGCGCCAGAAAACGGCCCACCGTCTCGGCGGTAATGTGGTCGGCGTCGCAGTAGTACGGCAGCTTCCAGCCGAGCGCCTTTACCGCGGCATCGGCGGCCGCGCGCACTGACGACGGCTCCGAGCCGATGATGTTGTGCTCGCGGTTCGACTTATTCCACACCGGCACAACTTCCATCCCGTGTTCGAGAGTCCGTATACATGCCTGCAACTGCGCCTTTGCCTGGTGCGCAAATCTGTCCCCGGTGCCAACCGAATATTTGTTGAGCTTAAGACCGTGATTCTCCATATGCATCCTATCCCGCGTTTCTTCTCGATTTCTATTGTGTTTCGGATGTTCCATCCGCTGTTTCGCAAAGCGTGCCGCTCAGCCTGCGTGCCCTGCCGCCAATGCGGCCGGAGCCGCGCTCTCAAACCGGCTGCGATTCGCCCACAGTCCTAGTCCCGGATTGGCAACAAAGAAAATCTTCTCGCCGCCAACGTTGTTGTAACCGTGCTGCAGCTTCTCCGGATCATAGCGCGCCGTCATCGCTTTCAAATCGCCGTACGCAAATCCCACGCTCTCCACTTCCTTCTGGCTCAGCTCGCCAGGGCACCACACAATCTTGAAGCGCCCTTCCGACGATGCATGGATCAGGTGCGCGGCCGCGCTCAGGTCCGCTGCCAGATCCGCATTCTCGTTCACCGCTTTCAGTGTCGCCGGCGTTCCCCGATATCCATACTTGCGGATCAGCACGTCGATCCCCTTGTCCTCGCCGAACTCCTTCACGCCCGGCGCCAGAATAATGAGTTCTGCCCCATCAGCCAGCGCCATGCGCGTGCGGTAAACCGCCTTGTTGCCGATCCACGTGCTGTGGAACTCCTTCGGGTCCAGATAAACCACTGCCTTCTTGATCGGCTCGTCCAGCATCTCGAAGTTCACCTTCAGGCTCAGTTCAGCCGCCCGCAGAAAGCACTCGAGATCGTCGCCAACATACAAGCCCCGCACCGCCAGCCCGCCATTCTTTCCCCGGCCCACAACAGTCTGCACATACACAATGGGAACGTGTCGCAGGAACTGCTCGCATGCGCGGTTCAGCACGTTGCGTACTGGATTCTCGGCCCGCCCCATGATCCGCTCCATGCCATACACTGCGCCCAGGTAGTGGCTGCGGTTAATGCCTTCGCGCCCGCCTGTGCCGATCAGAATGTTCTTGGCGTGATTGGCCATGCCGATCACTTCGTGCGGCACCACCTGGCCAATCGAGAGAATCAGGTCAAAGCCGCCCTGCGAAATCAGCTTGTTAACCTGCGCCGGCCACGTGTAGTTCAGCTTGCCCTCTGACTGCTCGCGGATAAACGACGCCGGCAACTCGCCCAGCGTCTCAATCTCCGTGCGCCAGTTGTGCACGCGGAAAAGCTCCTGCGGCACGTTGCCGAACATGTGCGCAATCTGGTCGGGCCGCATCGGTGTGTGCGTGCCGATGGCCGGCAGCACGGCCTTTAGCCGGTCGCCGTAGTGTTCCCACGCATAGCGCGTCAAATCGCCCGATCGCGAGTGCTCGCGGCTTTGATCCGGCGGCACAGCCAGCACATTGTTCCGCGCGCCCAGCTTCGCCAGGCTCTCCACCAGCAATTCTTTCAACTGTTGCGGTGACAGATCGGTGTCGGTGCTTCCCACTGAACAATAGAGACTCATACCAAAAACTCACTTTCTCGATCTTCAGGCTGCAGGACCATGCCTGCTCCCGCAGAAAACCACGAACTGGGTGCCCCAACCTCGCCGTCCGCCGCGGCGGATTTTTGCGGCTAGGGCGGGAGACCACGAACCAAAATCAATCCGCGCAGGGTAGAACCTGATCACTGACCACTGCTCTACAGCCGATACGCCTTCTTCACCAGCCCGTAGGCCAAATCGTGCGCCAATTCAAACGCTTCGTCCTCCTCCAGCCGGTGTTCGGCAACCAGTCTGCCCAGGAACGCGCAATCCACGCGCCGGGCCACATCGTGCCGCGCCGGAATCGAAAGAAATGCCCGCGTGTCATCGTTGAATCCTACTGTGTTGTAGAAACCCGCTGTCTCCGTGGCCTGCTCGCGGAAACGCATCATCCCTTCAGGACTGTCATGAAACCACCACGGGGGTCCGAGGCGCAAGCACGGATAATGGCCGGCCAGCGGCGCCAGTTCGCGGCTGATCGTCGACTCGTCCAGCATGAACAGAATGATCGTTAGTTTTGTCTCGTTGCCAAACCGATTCAGCAAGGGCCGCAGTGCGTGCACGTAGTCCGTCGGCCCGGGAATATCGGCGCCCATGTCGCGTCCATACCGCTCGTAAACATACTTGTTGTGGTTGCGAACTGACCCTGGGTGGATCTGCATCACCAGCCCGTCTTCCACGCTCATCCGCGCCATCTCGGTCAGCATCTGCGCGCGGAACAGCTCCTGCTCTCCCGCGTCGGCCTTGCCCGCAATCACCTTGCTGAAAAGTGCAGCCGCCTCGGCCGGCGGCAGGTCGGCTGTTTGCGCCGTGGGATGTCCGTGGTCCGTCGATGTGCAACCCAGCGTCTTGAAGCGCGCCCGCGCCTTCATCAGCGCGTTCAGGTAGCCCTTCCACGTCGACGTATCCTCGCCGTTCTGCTCGCCCAGTTTCGCCACCAGTCCGGCAAATCCCTTGAACTCGGGGTCCACAACAGAATCCGGACGGAATGCGGGAACAATGCGCGCCTTCCAGCCCGAGTCACGTATGGCCTGATGATCCTTCAGCGGATCCAGCGGCGACTCCGTCGTTGAAAGCACTTCAATATTGAACTGCTCATAGAGAGCCCGCGGCAGAAACCCAGGCGTCTTCAGCTTTTCCGAGATCGCGTCGAAGTAAAGGTCCGCAGTCTCCTCTGAGAATCGCTCCTTGAGCCCGAACAGTTTCTCGAACGCATAATCCAGCCACATCCTGGTCGGCGTCCCGCGGAACAGGTAATAGTGGCTGGCAAAAATGTGCCATACCTTTCGCGGGTCCTTCACCACCGGCTGCCCAATCTCCAGATCGTCCATCGAGACGCCCTGGCTGTAGAGCATGCGAAACACATAATGATCGGGCTGCACAAACAGCGTCGCCGGGTCAGGGAACGGCTCATTTCGGGCGAACCAGCCGGCCTGTGTGTGCCCGTGCGGGCTCACGATGGGCAGGTCCTTTACATGTGCATATAGGGAGCGGGCGACTTTGCGTGAACTGAATTCGGCGGGAAACAAGCGGTCTTCATCAAGCAGCATGGCTTACATTTTACCTCGCGTGTCGGAACTCCCGTTGTGACAGCGGCCATTGAGGTCAGACCGGAAGTATACACCGCGCCGGTCTCGGCCATACTTCATCCATCCTCGTTGCTGAGCGCCGCAAGTTTCTGCAACGATGCCCGGTTTTCGGTGATAATCTCGGGTTGACTCTGATTTACAGAATCGTAAGAAGGTATCCCATCCTATGCCTAGAGTGAAAGAGGACGAGCCGAATACACATCGAACTATGCAGGTGGTTAACCACATCCGCTCCCTCATTGAGAACGGAACCCTGCAGCCGGGCGACAAAATTCCACCGGAACGCGAGTTCGCCCGTTCGCTCAAAATCAGCCGCGCCAGCCTGCGCACCGGCATCGGGTATCTTGCCGCCATGGGCGTCATGAAGGTCCGTCACGGCGTGGGAACCTTTGTTGCCGACGGTCCTCCAGAGTTCGGCAAAGCCTCCCTCAGCCTCATCGGCGCGCTCCACGGATTCCAGTCCTGGCAGATGTTCGAGGCCCGCATCATTCTTGAGAGCCATCTCGCCGCTCTGGCCGCCGAGCGTGGCAAGGAAGAGCACCACGCCGCCCTGGCTGAAGAAGTTGCCGAGATGTTCGCCGCCTTCAACAGCCCCTCTGACTATCTGATCCACGACCTGCTCTTTCACCGCACCATCTCGCAGGCCTCCGGCAACCCCATCCTCGCCGCAATCATTGAGACCATCACCTCCGCGCTCTACGATAGCCGCCGCAAGACCGTCGAGCGCTCCATCGATTTGCGCGAGTCCGCTGAGATGCATCGCGAGATCTATCGCGCCATCCGTACCCGCAAGGCGAAGGAAGCCCACAATCTCATGGAACAGCACCTGCGCATGGCTCAGATCGCGCAGGGAATGGAGCGCCCAGCCGCCGAACGCAAAAGATCCGCCGGTGCGTCCAGAGCCAGGCAGGCGCGCTCTGCATCCGCTGCCTGACAAGTCTCTGGCTTCAATTGATCCCCTTTCACCGCCGGGGAATTGAAGAGAACAACGCTCCCCCTCTCATTGCGGTTACCTCCGGCGGAACTCCCGCAGTGGTCTGACCCCAAACCTGGCCCAACTGCGACCCTTCCAGCCCATTCCGGGACCTTTTCTCTAAGTGACTGATAATCCTTCGCATACACTCCGCCGCACGGTCAGGCATCGCCTCGGCCCTGCGATTCTTGCGGCCTTTCGGTCATCAGCGCGCCCACGGAACCCCCAACTTCGATCGTTCCCGGCTGACAAGCCGGAAAAATTGCCCTATTGACATACCCACGCCAGTGTATGATGTCTAAAGATAAACCTCACAATGTGGTCAGACCTGATACGAGAGTCTTTCCTGTTCGTCATGGAGTCGCTGCGTTGTGGGGATACGTACGTCCTATTGGAGGCACGACAGTGAGAAAGATTGAGAAAGAATCGCAAGCGCAAACCGGAAGAACGCCTTTCGGCTTCCTGCGTTTTGCGGCATGGGGATGCATAGCGCTGTTGATCGCGGCGCTCATGTCACCTCTCGCCGCGAATGCTCAGTTGGCAGGCAAAGGCGCAGTGACTGGCACGGTGACGGATTCTACCGGGGCCGTCATCCCGAATGCTCAGGTTGCAGCGACCGACGTTGCCAACGGAGTCACAGCAACCGCCACCTCGTCGGGAACTGGAAACTACCTCTTCTCGAATCTCGACCCAGGCATCTATAAGATCACCGTCACCGCGCAGGGCTTCAAAAAGCTCGTGCAGGAAAATATCCACGTCAATGCGCTTGAATCGCAGGTCTACAATCCATCGCTCGCAGTGGGTAGCGCCGATGTGCAGATCACGGTCACCAGTGAGCCTCCGCAGTTGGAGACGAGCAACGCCACGCTGGGCGCGACCATGGAGAACCAGCAGTATTCGGAGCTGCCCATCGAAATGGGTGCCTACGGTCAGCCCGACCAGCGCCGCGCTACCGATTTCGCTTTCATGATGCCCGGCGTGCAAGGCAATAACACCAACGGTAACGCCACCACCAACACCGGCGTTGTCAACGGCTCCGGCAGCCGCGGTGCAGCTTCCGATGTCTATATCGACGGCATTCCCTTTGTCCGCGCCGGCGGCAACGGCGACCCGCGCTATGTTTGGACCGCAATCTCGGTCGACGCAGTCGACCAGTTCCAGGTGCAAACCAATGGCTACTCGGCGATGTACGAGGGCCAGGGCGTCATGAATTACTCCGTCAAGCAGGGCGGACAGGCGTACCACGGTTCCGTGTACGAGTTCTTCCGCAATACGAGACTCGATAGTTGGGGCTTCTTCCGTGCGCAGGATCCCGTGACTCTGCTGCCCGTGAAGCCGATCGAACACATGAACGAGTACGGCATCGCGTTGGGCGGCCCGCTGGTACCTTTCGGTGGGTTGAAGAACAAACTCTTCGCCTTCACCAACTACGACGGCTTCCGCTACGCCAGCGAAAATCCCACGCCCATGCGCTTCCCCTCCGACAAGGAACGGACGGGCAACTTCAGCGCCGATGGCGTGAACATTTACGACCCCTTGTCCTACACTCCGGGCGGAACCTGCGCCGGCGGCACGTCCAATTGCCGGACCCAGTTCACTTCCGGCGGCACGGCCAACGTGATCCCGACCAATCGACTGTCGCAGATCGCGCTGAACATGCAGAAGTTTCTTCCGGACATCTCCAGTGACACGACAGGAAACAACTATACCTCGCCCAACAAGACGGGGCTCACCAACTGGTCCACGACCTCGCGCATCGACTATGTTATCGGTTCAAAGGACACGCTGACCGTTCTCGGAAGCGTCGGCCGCCAGGCCAGCTCCAACCCCGTTGGCCAGACTACCTCAGGCCGCAATACCGGCCCGGTTCCGTACAACTACGGCCAGACCTACGCCCCGAAGACCGCGGTATGGGCATTGGAGGAGACCCACGTCTTTTCGACGAATCTGATCAACCAGCTTAAGTGGGGCTATGCGCGTTATAACGGGCCTACCTTCAACCCCAACGACAATTCCAAGTACGCCGCCACAGCCATGGGCATGTCCGGGCTTCCAACAGGACAGGCGCAGAGCGTATTTCCTATCGTCACCTACTCCGGCGGTTCGGTTCTCCCCACAAACTGGGGCGGCACCACCGAAGGCCGGACCACCGCATCGAATTACACCGCGCTCGACACCGTGCAATGGACGCACGGAAGGCACTCGTTCACCTTCGGCGGACAGGTGGCCTGGATGCTCTATAACGTCGTGAGCGCCACCAACTCCTCAACCCCCATCACGCTCGCCAACGCGGTCTCTGAGACAGCGCAGGTGAACAATTCCTCTACTACGACGAGCAGCACGGGCCTCACCTATGCCAGCTTCCTGCTGGGCGAAATCGACAAGGGCAGCTTCACTTCGTATGTGCAGAATGAGTTTGGCGCGCGCTTCCGGGCCGTCTCGCCATACTTTCAGGACGACTGGAAGTTGAATTCCAAACTGACGCTGAACCTCGGCCTGCGGTACGACTTCTATCCGACCATCACCGAAGTGCACAACGCCGAGGGATTCTTCAATCCATCGCTCGCCAACCCGGTCACCGGCTTGAACGGTGCGCTGCAGTTCACGGGTCACGGCGCCACTGGCACCTGCAATTGCGCCACTCCGGTCAGCAACTACTACAAGAATTGGGGACCGCGTCTTGGCCTCGCCTACCAGGTCGATTCCAAGACCGTGATCCGCGCCAGCTACGGCGTCATGTTCTCGCATGGCGATGCTGTTGGCGGCCTCAACACCAGCCTCGGCACGCTCGGCTTCTCGGCCGCGCCGTCCTTCTCGTCGAGTCAGGCGCTCACCTCAATGAACGGTTTACTGGTGGGCGGTAGTGGGGCCATTCCCACCTACACCCTGGCCAGCGGCGCAGCATCGGGTCCGGCATATGGCACCGGCTACGCCGGCAACTCCACTGCTCCTTCGTCGATGCAATACGACGATCCGTACCTCGGTGGCCGTGCGCCGGAATATATCAACTGGAACTTCGGATTGCAGCGCCAGATCACAAACACGATCACGGCGACGGCTTCCTACGTCGGATCTGAGGGGCACTTCCTGCAACTTGACAGCAATCACGCGCGTGGATACTGGGCCGACGATCTCGATCCCAAATACATCGCCGCACTCGGAACCAACGCGAGCCAGCTCAGCGTCACAGACACTGGCAGCAACCTCCCGACGATATGCACAACCTACAGCCTGCCTTGCCCGAGCGCTGCGCTCATGAATAAGACAAAGCAGGCACTCTCCACATTCCTCAAGCCCTTTCCGTTCCAGGGTGTCGGCGACAGCTTCGGCTATGTGGGCAACAGCAACTACCACGCGCTCCAGGCAATGTTGAGCATGCGCCGTTGGCACGGGCTCACCTTGAACGCCAACTATACGTTCTCGAAGATCATTGACGACGGCGGCAGCTTCCGCACCGGCTATCCAATCCCCGCGGGGACGATGGCCAACCACCTTAGTACCGCCTATCCCGCGGATCGCTATGAGCGGTCGGTCTCCACCTCCAACCAGCCGCAGCACTTCGTGGCCACGGCCGTTTGGGACTGGCCCCTCGGCAGATCCTTATTTGCCGGAAACTCTGTCGAGCGCGCAATTCTCGGCGGCTTCACCTGGTCGGGCGTTTACCAGGCCTACACCGGCTCGCCGCTGACGCTCACAGCATCCAGCTGCCAGACCAATCCGGCGCAGGTTACCTGCCTGCCGATCATGAATCCCAACTTCAGCGGGCCGGTTCGTGTGAACGGAAAGTGGGGCCAAGGCACTCTCGGCACCAGCACCTATCCGGGCACGAAGACGGCGATTACCAACCCCTCGTACATTGCGGCCAGCACCGGAACTTCGGTCAGCACAGCGGCAGGACCGTTCATGAATCCGGTGAGCGGCATCCTGTCCTCCTACAACTACCTCTTCAGCGACGCGCCCCGCACCGCGCCTTACAACCTTTACGGGCCCGGCAACTACCAGCTTGATATCGCGATGATTCGCAGCTTCCCGCTGCACCTCACCGAGACCACCAAGCTGGACTTCCGCGCTGAATGGTACAACATCACAAATCGCACCTTCTTCGGCGTTGCCAACTCGGCCGTTGGCAACTCGGTCTTTGGACAAGCGACCAGCAGTTCAGTTGCTAACCGCAAGTCCGCTCAGTTCTCGGCTCGTATCGAGTTCTGATTCCCGCTTGCGTTTGAGCGCTTTCAAGAGGCTGCCGGTAAACCCCGGCGGCCTCTTCTCATTTGGTTGAAGCCCAAGGCTGTATGCGAGCTCGCCTCGATTCGTGCGGCCTCGTCCAGCGCAGCTTGGTCTAGCGCAGAAATCATCTGAGCGCGACGCTCCATTCCAAGGTCATCTTCCTGGTTACGTTCTGGTGAGTCTTCCGCAGCGAATCCCCGGCTCCAGTAAAAATTCCCAAAAACCGACAACGAGCCATGACCGCTTTCCTATATCTTTGTCTGTCTTGGCGATGGCGTAAGCTGCGCCCCATTGCAGTGCCCGCCCTGGGCATCTCCGGCAATGTTTTCGCCAATAATTGTCACAGTGCGAAAGTTATTCCACTCATCTTCAGAAAGTGGCTTGCAATTTCCCTGTTGACAGGCGTAGAGCGCTTATAAGAAACTGTTCCCGCTTCAAAATGAGGTCAGACCACGTGTTGGGATTCCCCTTGAAACCCGCGTAGGTTCCCTGTTTTCGAAGCTGCACGCAAATCTTGTTAGTTTGGAGGCAACAAATGAGGCAACCTGCCTTAGAAGACGCATGTGTGTCTAAATGTCCAAGGGCCGGCACAACATCATCCGGCTTCTCCCGATTTGCAGCTTGGAGCTGCGCAGCGCTTCTGCTCATCGCCGTGTTCATGCCCCTCGGCGCAAAAGCGCAGTTGGCCGGCACCGGCGCCATCTCGGGAACTGTAACGGATTCATCGGGCGCTGTTGTCGGAGGCGCTACCGTCACCGCAACCCTGGTTGACCAGAACACCAACACAGTCCGCACCTCAACCGGCGCCGGCGATTACAACATTACGCCTCTTACTCCTGGCGTCTATAAGGTGACTGTCACCGCCAGTGGATTTCAAACTTTTGTGCAGCAGAATGTGGTTGTCGATGCCCTCCAGACTGTTCCTCTCAATGTCAAGCTGACCATTGGAACAGCACAACAGACGATCACCGTCACCGCCGCGCCTCCCGTTTTGGAAACGACAGACGCAACGCTCGGCGCCGTCATGGACAACCAGATGTACTCCAACCTGCCCCTTCAGATGGGCGCTGGCGGCAACGCCGGATCAGCGCCGCGCGACCGACTTTGCGTACCTGATGCCCGGCGTGCAGGACAACTACATCGGCAGCGGCAACGCCACCGACGCCTCGGGCGCTGTCAATGGCGGCAATCCCGCCGGCGGCGCTTCGGAGATCTACATCGACGGCATCAACCTGCCCGAGGCCGACGGCGTTGGCGATCCGCGCTTCACGTGGACGGCATTCGGCGTGGACGCCATCGACCAGTTCCAGGTGCAGACGGCGGGCTATTCGGCCCAGTATGCCGGCCAGGGCGTGCAGAACTACTCGATCAAGCAGGGTCGGAATGCCGTGGCACGGCGGAGTCTATGAGTACATCCGCAATACCGTCCTCGATGCCTGGAAGTTCACCAGCAAGGTGCCCACCGTCACTGGCGTCGTTCCCACTGGCTCATCCTGCATCTTCGGTTCGCCTAAATCGAGCTATTGCGCCCCGGCGGTATCAAGCCCGCGGAGATCATGAATGAAGTGGGCATCGAGTTCGGCGGTCCCATCATTAAGAACAAGCTCTTCATGTTCTACAACTACGGCCAATATCGCAACCAGAATGGCCCAGTGGGCAAACTGCAAACCATTCCCACGATGGCCATGCTCAACGGGGACTTTTCTGCATATTCGATCCGCGACCGGATATAACATCTACGATCCCACATCGCAGTCGAGTTCCTGCCTCGGATCCTCGGCCAGCCCTTGCACACGCAAACAATTCTCATACAACGGGGTGGCAAACGTAATTCCGCCTGGGCAACTCTCTGCTGCGTCGAAGTACATCAATAGCCTCATGATGCCCTACGAGGCGCAAACACTGCAGACTCAGTACTCGAACAATATCGTCACCGGCTATCCTTCCGGCCTGTCGAACTGGTACCAGGGCGGCCGCGTCGACTACGACATGAGCTCGAAGAACCAGGTGAGCCTCATCATCGCCTTCGGCCGTCAGGCCAGCACTGGCCCCAACGCATCCGGCGCAGCCAACCAGCTTGGGCCGCCGTTCAATACGTCGCAGTCTTATACGCCCAAGACCAACGTCGACATTGTCAAAGACACCTACACCATCAACTCGCACATGGTGAACCAGGCCGCGGTCGCCTATGGGCGTTACAAGAGCCTTTCGTTTGCGCCGGCCACCGCGCCGCAATATGCCGCCAGCAAAACCGGGCTCTTGAATACGCCTGCGGGGCAAGCCAGCTACTTCCCCGGCATCCTGTTCAGCGGTGGCGTCGACGATCCAGCGACAGAAGCCGACTATGATGAAAATCAGAAAGTCAACGACACCTACACGGCCTCTGACGACTTGCAGTGGCAACTCGGCAAACATAGTGTCACCATTGGCGGCCAGGTGGTCGAGGTCCAGTTCAACCTCATCAGTCCGTTGACGTATTCTTCGCCCCTTGCCTACACCTTCTCCAATGCCTCCACGCAAGCTTGGGCATCGAGCGGCACCAGCCTAACCAGCACCAGCGGCGCCGCCGTAGCAAGCTATGATATCGGTGCCGTCAACTCCAGTTCAGTCTCTGTCGGCGTACCTGGGACAGGATCGCGCTGGCTTGACCCCTCCTTCTGGGTCCAGGACGACTACAAGATCAATTCCAAGTTGACCGTGAACGCAGGCTTGCGCTGGGATATTTGGCCGGCCATTCATGAAGTGCACAATATCTTCTCGTGGCTCAACCCCAATGCCACCAACTCCATCACCGGTAACAAAGGCGTGCTGGCCTTCGCCGGCGGCAGCAAATCCGACGGTTTTCACGCTGGAGTGCCGGTTCCTTCGTCCACCAACTACGGCACTCTCGGCCCGCGTCTTGGTTTTGCCTACGCCCTCAATGGGAGGACGGTCATTCGCTCCAGTTATGGCCTCGACTTTGCGCGCGGCGACTGGACCAGCGGCAGCCAATCGGGTTCACCTTCCACCACCGGCTTTTCACCGTCCGCATCGGCGCCTGCCGGAACTGTCAACCAGCCGTCCTTCTTCTGGGATGGCACGAATTGTACGGCGGGCACTCTTGATGGAGTTGCTTGCGGCTGGACGGGATCGGTCGCGAATCCGGCTCCTCCTGCCGGTGGCGCCAGCCTGGCCGAGTTCGGCACCAGCGAAACCACCGCTCTCACCAACTCCGGAGCGCAGAGTCCGAAGTATTGGGATCCGTATTACGGCGCCAAGACCCCCGAATACATCAATTGGACCTTCGGTGTCGAGCGCCAGCTAACCAACAACATGTCCGTCTCCGTCAGCTACGTTGGCAGCGAGGGACACTTCCTCAATGTCTCCAAGGCGATTGGATCAAGGAACAATGAATTGCCTGAGTCCTTTGCCGCGCTTGCCGGGTACAACGTGAGCGGCGGAGCTGCCGTTGCTTGCACCGGTCTTGCGTGCACCGCGCCCTTGCTTACCCAGGCGTCGGGAACGTCAGCCAGCGCTCCCATGGTCAACGTCGCTCTCGCGACGGCGCAGGGCTTCACGCCTCCCAATCCTTACGTTGGCAACACCTACTATTACAAGAACAGCGTCGGCAACTACTTCGAGAATTTCCCGCAGTACAGCGGCGTCAGTGATACCACCAGTTTCGTAGGCAATGAAAACTGGAACGCGTTGGAGATCTCGATCCGCGAACGTCCATCGCATGGCCTCAACTTCATGCTCAACTACACTTACTCCAAGTCGATTGACGACCTGGGCACCTTCCGCGTCGGCGACAACACTCGTCTCGATCGCTCTGTCTCGACCGCGGACCAGCCCCAGAATCTGGTTGGCACGGTCGTTTACCAACTGCCCATCGGCCGGGGCCACACGTGGGGTGACAACCTGCTCTACCGGGCCATTGCCAGCGATTGGACCGCATCCAGCGTCTTCACCTATCACTCCGGCTTCCCCATTGCTCTCACCGGCAGCGGCTGCGGCGGCGGCGGCATTCTGAACCAATGTATGCCGACCCTCATCACAGGTCAGGCCGGGCGTGCCAACGGAGCCTACGGTAAGAACACAACTGCCGCGCAGGGCTCTCCCAACTACATTGGCAACGTCCAATATTTCAACGTGGCCGCGTTCGCTGTGATCTCTGCGGGCAATGGTACTCCCAGCGCCCCAGGAAATTACGGCACCACCGTGAATACGGCATCCACACAGGCTACCTACGTTGGCAACGGGCCGGCTCTTTACGTTCCAGGTAATGCGCCTCGCGTAGCGCCACTGAACATGTGGGGTATGGGTTACTACGACGACGACATCGCCCTCAAGCGGACATTCCCCGTCTATCGCGAATGGAACATCGCGATTGAGGTGGATATGACCAACATCACCAACCACGTAGTTTGGGGATCTCCGAACTCTACGGTCAACGGCGGGTCATCTTTCGGCACCATCAGCTCGCTCAACGCGCAGAACGCTCCCCGTGACGTGCAGGGTTCGCTCCGCATCAACTTCTAACCATCAACCATTCACTTCGAAAAGGTGCTGCCGATGAATCGGCAGCACCTTTTCTTTCGCTGCCGGCAAATTTCCAGTATCCTCGTCTCGATTGGAGAATCACTCCCATGCCCCGCAACTCCAGAATCTCTCGTTTCTTTGCACTCGCCGCCGCAGCCTGCGCACTTTTTCTCCTGTTGGCAACTGCGTCCTCTACCGCGCTCGGCCAGACCGCATCTCAAACTCCCGCGGCCGCCCCCGCCCCGCCTGACCCTGCCATGCCTCACGGCGAAATCCAGTATCTCTGGCCCAACGGCGCGCCCGGTGCCGTCGGCACTGAGGAGCAGGACAAGCCGCATCTCGAAATCTTTTCCGGCTTCGGACCCGCGCCGCACACCGCGGTCATTGTTTGTCCCGGCGGTGGCTACTCGCATCTGGCCTATGAAAAAGAAGGCACGAGCATCGCCGAATGGCTCAATCTACGCGGCATCACTGCCTTTGTGCTTACCTACCGGCTCGCTCCGCGCTATCACGTCTTCGAGCCCATCCTTGATGGTTACCGTTCCGTGCGCTGGGTTCGCAGCCACGCGGAGCAGTACCACATCGCTCCCGATCGCATCGGCATGTGGGGATTCTCTGCGGGCGGCCATCTCGTGGGAATGGTTGGCACGAAATTCGACGACGGCAACCCACAGGCCGCCGATCCCATTGACCGCGTCAGCGATCGCCCCGACTTCGTTATCAGCTCATATGGCGCTATCTCTACCCAGCCCGGCATCGCAAGGCCCGGCGTCCTCGGCGCTCTCGTCGGCGATCATCCCTCGCGCCAACTTATGGACAGTCTTTCTCCCGATCTGCACGTCACCTCGCGAACCCCGCCCTTCTTCCTTTTCGCCACCACGCACGATCAATCCGTTCCCGTCCTCAGCGCGGTGGCGTTCTATACCGCCCTGGTTCGCGCCGGTGTCTCCGCGGAAATGCATATCTTCGAGCAGGGGCCACATGGAACCGGGCTGGGCCAGTCCTATTTCGAGCTTGCGGATTGGCCGCACCTCCTCGAAAACTGGCTCCGCCTTAACGGCTGGATCTCGTATCCCCCGCCTCCGCCCCCCGCCGCGCGCTGATATGTTTCCGGCCGTGCCCCACCCTCGCCGCGTCTTTGTTTTTGCGGCTAGGGTGGGCTTCCAAATCCGCACCAACCGTTTGTCCCCACTGCCTCTTAACCGATATATTTGGTTCGCGATGAAACTCTTCCGCTTTCTTGCCTGTTTTCTCCTTCTAGCTACGCCCGCCGCCGCGCACCTCCTCGCGCAAAGTGACGATCAGCCCATCGCGCAGCGCATGGCCAACGCCGCCATTGCTCGCTGGCCCGATGGCCGCTTCGCGCCCGCCGGCGAGCAT
This sequence comes from uncultured Acidobacteriaceae bacterium, assembly GCA_963841095.1. Lineage (GTDB taxonomy): Bacteria > Acidobacteriota > Terriglobia > Terriglobales > Acidobacteriaceae > Telmatobacter. The sequence continues at coordinate 30,587 of CAWJBE010000001.1, read as the reverse complement.
TCGACCTGGAACTATGAGCTGGGAACGCTCCTTCAGGGCATGGACGATGTTTGGACCGACACCGTCGATCCGCGCTACTACAACTACATCAAGGCTTCCGTCGACCAGCTTGTCACGCCCGACGGTTCCATCCCCACCCTCAAGCCTGAAGAGCATCAGCTCGACAACATCCTCCTCGGCCGCCAGTTGCTCCTTCTCTACGGCGTTACGCAGAACAAACGCTATCTCACCGCCGCCACCTACCTCTATAACCAGCTCGCACAGCAGCCCCGCAACGCAGAAGGCGGCTACTGGCACAAGCAGCGCTACCCCAACCAGATGTGGCTAGACGGCCTTTACATGGCCGAGCCGTTTCGTGCGCAGTACGCTGTCCTCTCGCACCACCCCGAAGAATTCGCCGACATCACGCATCAATTCGAGCTCATCCAACAGCACGCGCGCGATCCAAAAACCGGCTTGCTCTATCACGGTTGGGACGCATCGAAGCAGGAGCGCTGGGCCAACAAAGAAACCGGCGACTCTTCCCAATTCTGGGCGCGCGGTATGGGCTGGTACATGATGGCTCTCGTCGATACGCTCGATTATCTTCCCGAAGACGATCCCGGCCGCCCCCGCCTCCTCGGATTTCTACGCCAAACCGCCGACGCCGTCGCACACTACCAGGACCAAAAGACCGGCCTTTGGTACACCATGATGAACAGGCCCGGCGAGAAAGGGAACTACTTCGAATCCTCGTCCGCCTGCATGTTCGTTTACGCATTCGCCAAGGGCGTGCGCCGCGGCTATCTGCCTGTGTCCTATCTCGCCAACGCTAAGCGCGGCTACAAAGGCATCCTCGCGCACTTCATTCAGACCGGCCCCGGCAACGACGTCTCTCTCACAGGCACGGTCAAGGCCTCGGGCCTCGGCGGCGAGCCCTATCGCGATGGAACCTACGCGTATTACATCGGTGAGAAAGTTGTCACCAACGATCCCAAAGGTGTCGGCGCATTTTTGATGGCGAGCACCGAAATGGAATACGCTCCGGCGTCTACGCTCGCTCGGGGCACCAATGTCGTCGTCGACGGCTGGTTCAACTCCCAGCAGCGCGAGGACGCGTTCGGCCATCAGGTTTATTTCCACTACAAATGGGACACGTGGGACAATCCCGGTTACTCGCTCTTCGGTCACCTCTTCCGCGAGTTCGGCGCGCAAACCAATGAGCTCGATGCCGAGCCAACCGCCGCCAATCTTCGCGGCGCGCAGGTCTTCATCATCGCCTCACCCGACAATCTCGACAAAAACCCTCACGCTCGCTTCGCCACGCGCGGAGACGCTGAAGAGATTGCCGAGTTCGTCGAATCCGGCGGCGTCCTCGTCATCATGGAGAACGACACCTCGTTCGCCGACCTCGACCACTTCAACAAAATCAGCGATCAGTTCGGCATTCACTTCAACGACGTGCTGCGCAAGCACGTCATCGGCACGCAGTGGGAGCAAGGCAAGATTCTCATCGACGGCGACGGCCCCATCTTTCATCACCAGCACACCATCTACGTGAAAGATGTCTGCACCATCACCGTCAGCAAGCCCGCTCGCTCCGTGCTCGACGAGAACGGCGATGTCTTCATGGCCACTGCGAAATACGGGAAGGGAACTGTCGTCGCGATGACGGACCCGTGGCTCTACAACGAATACACTGACGGGCGCAAGCTGCCGGCAATGTACGACAACTACGCCGCCGGCAAGGAATTCGCCCGCTGGATTCTCGCCCAGGTCCCGCGCGCGAACAGATAAGCAAACCGAGGGTGCCCCATTCTAAAGTTCCCCGCAGCGCGGGGAACTTTAGGGTGGGCTAATGCAATTCTTAGCTCACCGTCATTCCAGGAAAACGAATTCACTCCTTGACTCCCCAGCGCCCTCCTCCTTAAAGTTGGAGGGTTCCAGTGGTCAGTCCACTCGCGATCTTCATGCGTCACCAGCCGCGCCGCGGCCCACCACTCCGATCGGAGATTCCCATGCGTTCTGTCTCGATATGCTCGCTCCTTGCCTCGCTTCCGTTTGTCGCCGCCTTGTCTCTCTCCGCTCAGGACACCCGCACCGTCACGGAGCCCAAAATTCCCCACGCCTGCATCACCCTGCAGGCCGACGTCGCCTCCAGCAACGGCGTCATCCCGCTCGCCGACGAACAAAAGCTCTCCACTACTCGTATCCAAGACGCCCTCGACCACTGCACGCCAGGCCAAGCCGTCATCTTGCGCGCTCACGGCAAAAGGAACGTCTTCCTCACCGGCCCGCTCACCCTCCGCGACGGCGTCACGCTTGTCATCGACAAAAACACCTCGCTCGTCGCTTCACGCGATCCCCGCGTCTTCGATCTTTCGCCCGGCGGTTGCGGCATCGTCGCCCAGCGCGGCCACGGATGCAAGCCGCTCATCACAGGCACTGACATCAAGAACGCCGGCATCATGGGCCAGGGCTCCATCGACGCCCGTGGCGGCGCAACGCTCCTCGGTCAAAACGTCACCTGGTGGGATCTCGCGCATGAAGCCAAAGTGAAAGACGAGCAGCAGAGTGTCCCGTCGATGATCGCCATCCGCCACGCCGAGAGTTTCACGCTCTACAACATCACGTTGCGCAACTCGCCCGGCTTCCACGTCTCCGTCAATCAAACCGACGGCTTCACCGCGTGGGGCGTAAAAATCATGACCCCCAAAACCGCGCGCAATACTGACGGCATCGATCCCGGCTCCTCGCGCAACATCACCATCGCCTACAGCTACATCCACACCGGCGACGACGATGTCTGCCTCAAGCCCAGCGCCGCCGGAGCCGTTTCCAATATGTCCGTCATTCACGATCACTTCTATTCCGGCCACGGTATGTCCATCGGCAGCGGCACCTACGGCGGTGTCGACCACCTCCTCGTCGACGACCTCACCATCGACGGCGCCGACAACGGCCTTCGCATCAAGTCCGATCCCAGTCGCGGCGGGCTCGTGCATCAAGTCCTCTATCGCAACGTTTGCATCCGCAACGTTCCCAATCCGCTCGTCTTCACGCCCCACTACACCACCTTCACCGGCGACCGCCTGCCCATCTACAAAGACATCACGCTTGAAAATGTCCACATCCTCACGCCCGGTGCCTATACGTTTTACGGTCTCGATGCGGACCACAAGCTCGAAATCAAGCTTGACAACGTCTTTGCCGACGATCAAAAAGACTCGCTCTTCTACGATCAAGATGCCGCCATCACCGTCGGTCCCAGACTCGGCAATCTTGAGCCAAAGGGCAACAACGTCACCATCACGCAGGCGCCCAACTCAACGCCCGGACAGCCTCTCGACTGTGACGCGCGCTTCGTGCCATTCCCCACAGACGCCACGGCTCCCGAGATGGCCGGCAAAATTCCGCCTGAGGATAAGACTTATTACGTTGCCGCCGACGGCACCGGCGACTACTACTCCATCCAGCGCGCTCTCGATATGGTTCCCAAAACCGGCGGAGCCGTTCTCTCCGTTTCACCCGGCACCTATCGTGAAGTCATCACCATCGACAAGCCCAACATCACCATCCTCAGTGCCAATCCAGACCCCAGCAAGACCATCGTCGTCGACGATCGCAGCGCCGGCCAGAACGGCGGCACGCTCCACTCAGCCACTGTCAATGTCACCGCCGACAACTTCTTCGCGGAAAACATCACCTTCGAAAACGACTTCAACCGCACGCATCCGCAGCTCCCTGAAGGCTCGCAGGCCCTCGCATTGCTCGTCACCGGCGACCGCGCCATCTTTCACAACGTGCATCTTCTCGCCAATCAGGACACGGTCTATCTAGGCAGCCACGGCTGCTCGCAGAATACACAGGGCTGCACTCCCACGCGCCAGTACTTTTCCGATTGCTACATCGCCGGCAACGTCGATTTCATTTTCGGCGACAGCAAGGCCGTCTTCGAAAACTGCGAGTTGCACTCCACGCCGCACGACGGCGGCTTCATCACCGCGCAATCCAGGCACTACCCAACCGAAGACTCCGGCTTTGTATTCGATCACTGCAAAATCACCGCTGATCCCGGCGTCACCGGCCCCGTCTATCTCGGTCGGCCCTGGCGTCCCTACGCCACCGTCATCTTTATGCACACGTGGATGGACGAAAAAATCGATCCCGCCGGGTGGCGCGAGTGGCATCCCGGCCAAACTCACTCGCTTGATACCGCGTACTACGCTGAATTCGATTCCACTGGTCCCGGCGCGCATCACGATCAGCGCGATCCGCACACGCACTTCCTCACTCCTGAGCAGGCCGCGCAATACGAACCGAAAGTCTTTCTCCGCGGCGCCGATAACTGGGACCCGCTGCAACTGCCCGCACCGCCGGCGCAATAGCACCGCGTTACGAGCAGTAAAATTGATTTGTTGAGAATTTGATTCGCTAAGAGCGGCGCGTTCACAGAAAGCACCGCTCATTGGTAGCGCCGGACTCCAGTCCGGCTGTACTGGCGGCGTCCACGCCGCCAGCTTTCACGCGGTGCCCAAAAGGGCCGAACGACCGCCGGTCTTCAAGCCGGCAAATTGGAGACTCACCATGAAAACCATATTGATGGCTGACCCAGTGCGCTATCCGCGCATGAACACCGATGAGCTGCGCGAAACTTTTCTGCTCGACTCTCTCTATGAGTCCGGCAAAATTCATCTCGATTACGTCGATCTCGATCGCGCCGTCGTCGGTTTCGCCTCCCCCACCGGCGCACCCATCACCTTGCCCACCTATCCCGAACTCCGCGCAGACTATTTCACTGAGCGCCGCGAGCTTGGCGCCCTCAACATCGGCGGGGCTGGCGTCATTAACGTCGAAGGCAAAAGCTACGAGCTCAACAATCTCGATGTGCTCTACATCGGCCGCGGCAACAAGGAAGTCAGCTTCGTGTCGAAAGACAAATCCGCGCCTGCGATCTTCTATCTGCTCAGTTATCCCGCCCACGCCGTTTATCCCGTTGCGCTCGTCCGCAAAGAGGAAGCCAGCCCCACCGAACTCGGCAGCCTCGAAACCTGCAACAAGCGCACCATCTTCAAATACATTCATCTTCAGGGCGCGCGCAGTTGCCAGCTCGTCATGGGCGTAACGCATCTCGCCACGGGCAGTAACTGGAACACGATGCCGCCCCACACGCACATGCGCCGCAGCGAAATCTATATGTACTTCAACGTCGCTGGCGACGCGCGCGTCATGCACTTCATGGGGCCGCCCGCTGAAACCCGCCACATCGTCATGGCCGACAAGGGCATCGCCATCTCACCCGGCTGGTCGATTCACGCCGGCGTAGGCACGCGCGCCTACAGCTTCTGCTGGGGCATGGGCGGCGAAAATCAGGACTACGCCGACATGGACCCCGCGCCTGTCGAATCGCTGCGATAAGGCCGCCGCCGCGCCGCGACCCTTTCCCGCAAAATTCAAAAGCGGCGATCTCCTTTCGGAAATCGCCGCCTCTGTTTTTACTGACCACCGCCTCTCACACCGTATACGTCGTCGACTAAACCCTTCCACCATGCCCCGTCCCCGCCAGCAACTCCATCAGCTCCGCCTCATCAATCACCGGAACCTTCAGTTCCCGCGCCTTGTCCAGCTTCGATCCGGCCTCTTCGCCCGCCACCACATAACTCGTCTTCTTGCTCACCGACCCCGCGGTCTTGCCCCCCGCCGCCTCAATCTTCTCTTTCGCATCTTCGCGCGTCATCGTTGGCAGCGTTCCGGTCAGCACAAATGTCAACCCACCAAGCTGCGCCGTGCGCCGCTTTTTCTCCGCGGTCATGTTCACGCCCGCATCTTTCAGTGCCTTCACCAGCGCCCGATTCGCCGGCTGCGCGAAAAACTCCAGAATCGCCTGCGAAATGCGCGGCCCGACCTCTTCCACGCGCTCCAGCTCTTCGGCAGGAGCCGCCATCAGTGCGTCCATCGAGCCGAACTCCTGCGCCAGCAGCTCCGCCGTGCGCTCGCCCACAAAGCGAACGCCCAGCCCCATCAGCACGCGCGCCAGCCCCGCCTTCTTTGAGTTCTCAATCTCGGTCAGCAGCGTGCGCGCCGATTTTTCCGCGAACCGCTCCAGCTCAACCAGTTGTTCTTCAGTCAGTGTGTAGAGATCGGCCACGCTTTTCACCAGTCCACGGTCGAGCAGCTGCTGCACCACCGCATCGCCCAGCCCCTCGATGTTCATCACTCCACGCCGGCCAAAGTGCAGCAGGCTCTCGCGCAGTTTTGCCGGGCAATCCACGTTCACGCAGCGGTAATCCACTTCACCCTCCGCGCGCACCACTTCGCTCCCGCACTCGGGGCACTTCGTCGGAAATGCAAAGCGCCGTTTCCCGCGCGGGTGATCGGCGTCCTCAATCACCTCCACCACCTTGGGAATCACATCGCCGCCGCGCTCCACCTTTACCCAGTCCTCCAGCTTCAGTCCCAGCCGCTCGATAAAATCCGCGTTGTGCAGCGTCGCACGGCTCACCGTGGTCCCGCCGATAAACACCGGCGTCAACTCCGCCACCGGCGTCAGTTTGCCTGTGCGCCCAACCTGCACAGTAATGTTCTTCACCTGAGTCACGCCCGCTTTGGCCGTGAACTTGTACGCAATCGCCCAGCGCGGCGCGCGGCCCGTATAGCCCAGCCGCTGCTGCGTGGCGTGCCCGTCCACCTTCAGCACCACTCCGTCGATCTCATAGCCCAGCGACTCGCGCTTGCTCTCGGCATCGCCAATGAACTTGACCATTGCCTCAACCGACTTCACGCGCTCTCGATGCGGATTTACTCGAAAGCCGAGAGCCGTGAGCACGTCGAGCGTTGCCGTCTGCCCCGCCGCAAAATACTCGCCATCCACCAGCAGAAAGTATGCGAAAAACACCAGCCGCCGATTCGCCACAATGCTCGGCTCCAGCGTGCGCAGCGTTCCCGCCGCGGCATTGCGCGGATTCACAGCCGGCGCCAGTCCCTCGCCCTCGCGCTCCTCGTTCAGCTTCTCAAATGCCTTTTGCGGCATCACCACTTCGCCGCGCACCTCAAACGCAGCCGGAACCCGGGCCTTCTTCAGCCGGTCTGCCGGAATGCTCAGCGGCACGCTGCGAATAGTCCGGATGTTTGATGTAACGTCCTCGCCCGTCTGCCCGTCGCCGCGCGTCAGCCCCGTCAAAAGCCGCGCCCCGCCGCCACCAGCCGCCTCATAGCTCAGCGCCACGCTCAGTCCGTCAAGCTTCAGCTCAGCCGTAAATTCAACAGGGAGATTCCCGGCCAGCTCATGCACGCGCCGGTCCCAGTCCGCCAGTTCTTCAGCCGAGTAGGCATTATCCAGCGAAAGCATCGGCCGCGAGTGCTGCGCCTTCTTGAAGCCCTCTGCCGGCTTGCCGCCCACGCGCTGCGTCGGCGAGTCAGGAGTCACCAGCTCAGGATGCGCCGCTTCAAGCTTTTTCAGCTCATTCATCAGCGCGTCGTACTTGGCGTCCGAAATCTCAGGCGCGTCGAGCACGTAATACAAGTGCTCGTGGCGGCGCAACTCTTCCCGCAGCTTCTCAATCTTTTTTGCCGCGTCTCGCTCGGTCATAGCTAAGGATTATAGTGAGCCGCCGGGGGACAGGTACCCCACTTGGCGCAGAGGTACTTGGGGGTCCACTCGGGTGCCGCGATACCAGGGTGCCCCATCCTAAACGCGCCTTTTGCGTTTAGGGTGGGAATCTGCCAGCTCCGCGAACTCCGCCTAATTCTCCTTCAGTCCCCTGAACTTCAGCATCGGCTCAATGCTCGGCTCGCAGCCCAGCCAGGTGTCGTACATCTTCTGCAGGTCCTCGGTATTGCCGCGCGAAAGCACCATCTTCCTGAAGCGGTCTCCGTTGACGCGCGTCATTCCTCCGTGATCCTCGAACCACTGGAACGCATCGTCATCCAGCATCTCGCTCCACAGGTAAGCGTAGTAGCCGGCCTGGTAGCCATTGGCCCAGATATGCAAAAAGTAGCTCGAACGGTAGCGCGGCGGCACATAACCGATCCACAGGTTCTTGTTCTTCAGCGCCTGCACTTCAAACGTGTCGGGATTTTCCAGCGGTGCGCTCGCCGGCAGCGTATGCCATTGCATATCCAGCTCGGCAGCCGCAAGAATCTCCGTGAGGTCGTAGCCCTGGTTAAACGTCGCAGCCTTCTTGATTTTCGCCATCAGCTCTGCGGGCATCGGCTCGCCGGTCTTGTAGTTCTTCGCGTAGTGCTCAAGCACCGCCGGATAGCTGGCCCAGTGCTCGTTGAACTGCGAAGGAAACTCCACAAAGTCGCGCGGCACCTGCGTCCCCGACAGGCTCGGATACTCGGTATCCGCAAACATACCGTGCAGCGCATGGCCGAACTCGTGGAACATCGTTGTCACATCGTCGAAGCTCAGCAGTGCAGGCTGCCCTGGCGCCGGCTTTTCAAAGTTGGCCACGTTAAAAACCACCGGCAACTGGTGCAGCAGCTTTGACTGGCCCACCAGCTCATCCATCCAAGCTCCGCCATTCTTGTTATCGCGCTTGAAGTAGTCGCAATACCACAGCGCCAGCGGTTTGCCGTCCGCGTCGTAGACCTCGAAAACGCGCACATCCGGGTGCCATACCGGAATGTCGTGGCGCTCCTTGAACGTAATGCCATAGAGTTCGTGCGCTGCATAGAAGACGCCGTTCTCAAGCACATTGTTCAGCTCAAAGTAGGGCTTCACCTGCGCATCGTTCAGGTCGTACTTCGCCTTGCGCACCTGTTCGGAGTAGAACTCCCAGTCCCACGGCTTGAGCTTGAACCCGCCATTTTGCGAGTCGATCAGCGCCTGAATATCCTTCGCCTCCCTCGCCGCATTGGCCGTCGACGCAGGCACCAGCTCGTCCATAAAATGAATCGCCGCCTGCGGCGTCTTCGCCATCTGGTCGGTTAAATTCCACGCCGCATAGTTCGGATAACCCAGCAGCGCGCCCTTCTCCGCGCGAAGCTGCGCCAGCCGTGCAATCGTAGCACGCGTGTCATTCGCGCCGCCGTGCTCGGTGCGGTTCCAGGAGTTCTCAAAAATCGCCTGCCGCGTGGCGCGATTCGTCAGGTAAGTCAAATCGGGCTGCTGTGTGGTGTTTTGCAGCGGCAACCGCCAGCCTTGTTGCTTGTGCGCCTTCGCGTCCTCCGCACCCGCCGCTAACTGCGCTTCGCTCAGCCCCGCCAGCGCCTTCGCATCGGTCGTCGTGTACGCTCCCGCCTCCGTGCCCGCCAGCAGCTTCGTCATGAACGTGTTTTCAAGCGTCGACTCTTCTTCGTTAATCTTCTTCAGCTTTTCTTTGTCTGCATCGGAAAGGTTCGCGCCCGCCTTCACAAACTGCTGGTATTGGTACTCAACCAGGCGCAGCGACTCAGGATCAAGATGCAACGATTCGCGCTCGTCATAAATCGCCTTCACGCGCGCGAATAATTTGTCGTTCAGATAGATCGCATCCTGGTGCGCTGCCAGCCGCGGCGCTTCGTAGGCCTGCACCTTCTGCAGCTCAGCATCGATGTTCGCGCCCGTCACGCAGTTGAATGCCATATATGCGCGGTTCAGCAGTTGCCCCGACCGTTCCATGGCCACCAGCGTGTTTTCAAACGTCGCGGGCGCGGGATTGTTGGCGATCGCCTCGACCTCCTTGATCTGCTCCGCCATGCCCGCGTCAATCGCCGGCTGATAATCGCTGTCCTTGATCTTGTCGAACGGCGGCGCCATAAACGGCAGCGTGCTCGACGCGTAAAAAGGATTGCCGGGCCCGAACTTCGCGGCTGCCGCTTGCGCTTGTGCTGCGCCAGTCCCGCCCGCAGTCGCGCCGAAGACGATTGAAATTCCTGCAGTCAAAATTGCCCTCTTCATCCATCGGTTCTTAAAATTCATCATGACGCATCCGTTCCTCGAAAAGCCTAAGAATCCACCGAATATTGTAGGCGAAGCGAGCAGCAACCGCGGTGATCCCGCTTACAGCAACAGGCCGTCGAGCCCGCCCGCAAAGCGCTTCGCCCCTGCAATACAGCCCTCGCCGCAAACCGCCTGCCCCAAACCGCCTAAAATGAGAACACATGGCCTTAGATGTGCCGGTCGCGCAATCTGTGGCCTCCGAATCAGCCAAATCCCGGAGAATCAATAAGCGATGACTCCAACCGCAGTCGCTCCTGAAGCCCGAACCCACGCCGATAGCCTCGATCAGCTCGCCGCAGTTGCCGTAAACGTCGGCCTCGGACTCAAGGCCGGACAAGAGCTCGTCATGACAGCCTCCATCGACGCGTTGCCCCTCGCTCGCCGCATCACAGAGCACGCTTATCGCGCCGGCGCCAAGCTTGTCACCACGCTCTTCGCCGACGATGAGTCCGCACTCCTCCGCTATCGCCACGCGCCCGACGCGAGCTTCGATTACGCGGCGGGCTGGCTCTACGATGGAATGGCCGCGGCCTTCAAAAGCGGTTCTGCGCGCCTCGCCATCGCTGGAGCCAATCCGGCGCTGCTCTCCAATGAGGATCCTGACAAGGTGGGCTGCGCTAACCGCGCCGTCTCGCATGCTTACCGCCCCGCACTCGAGCTCATCACGCGCCACGAAATCAACTGGACCATCGTTTCCAGCGCAACTCCCGCCTGGGCCGCGGCCGTGTTTCCCAACGATTCGCCCGACGACGCCCTCGCTAAGCTCTGGCAGGCCATCTTTGCTACCACCCGCATCAACACCGCCGACCCCGTCAGCGCCTGGAAAACGCACGACGCCGATCTGCACAAGCGCGCCGCATTCCTGAATGAAAAGCGTTTCTACGCGCTGCACTATCGCGGTCCCGGCACCGACTTCCGCCTCGGCCTCGCCGACGGTCACGAGTGGCTCGGCGGCGGCACCACCGCGGGCAACGGCAACTACTGCATCCCCAACATGCCTACGGAAGAAGTCTTCTCCGCGCCCCACAAAGACCGCGCCGACGGCTTCATCACCGCAACCAAGCCGCTCTCGCACCAGGGCACCATGATTGAAGGCATCCACGTCCGCTTCGAGCAAGGCCGCATCGTTGAAGCACGCGCTACCCGCGGCCAGGAAGTGTTGCAAAAACTCATCGACACCGACGACGGCGCGCGACGCCTCGGTGAAGTCGCGCTCGTTCCCCATTCCTCGCCCATCGCCCAAAGCGGTCTCGTCTTCCTCAATACGCTCTTTGACGAGAATGCCGCCTCACACATCGCGCTCGGCCAATCCTACTCATCCTGCCTGCTCAATGGCGACAAGCTCTCGCCGGATGAACTTGCCGCACGCGGCGCCAACTCCAGCCTCATCCACGTCGATTGGATGATCGGCTCCGGCCAGCTCGATATCGACGGCATCACTGCATCCGGCGCCGCAGAACCGCTCATGCGCCACGGCGAATGGGTCTAGATCTCTGCCCGCTCAATGATGTACCAAAAGGGGTGCCCCAGGTCTCGATTTTGAGACCTGGGATTGGCAATCGACAGCTTCGAAATCGCGCGGTCAATGACCTTGTATCCTGAACATCCGGTTCACTACAAGTAACGTGGTCATCCTGAGCGAAGTCCGCCGTGGCGGACGAAGTCGAAGGACCTGCTTTTCCAAAGACTGATGGTGCAATGAACCTGCAGTTCACTGCGTAAGCGAAGCGCACAAACTCATGGAACCCGTCACTCATTTCCTTACCGGCGCATGCATCGGCCGCGCGGGCTTCAACCGCAAGACGGCATACGCCACGCTCGCCGCGGCGCTCGCCGCCGAAGCCGCCGATCTCGATGTTTTCTGGGGATTCGCCGGCCCAGTCGACGAGCTCAAGCACCATCGCGGCATCACCCATACTTTCTGGGCAGTGCCGGTCGTCGCCGCAGTCGTCGTCGGCGCAGTCTGGCTCATCGATCGCGCGCGCCATAAACGAGCCGTGTCAGGGCACGACTTTAGTCGTGCCGATAAAACTCAACAAGACCCTGGTGCTTTGACCTCTGCGGCAAAACCGCATGTTGCGCCGCCTCTCCGCCAGCCCATCCACTGGGGTTGGCTCTATGCCGCAGCATTCATTGCCGCGCTCAGCCATCTGCTCCTCGACTGGACCAACAACTACGGCGTGCGTCCGTTCTTCCCACTCAATCCGCACTGGTACGCGGGCAGCTTCATGTTCATCGCCGAGCCGATTCTCTGGATGCTGTTTTTCCTGGCCTTCTTCATGCCCTGGGTGCTCGGCCTCGCCGACCGCGAAATTGGCGCGCGCCGCAAGCCATTCCGCGGCCGCGGCTGGGCCATCTTCGCTCTCACCGGAATGCTGCTCCTCGGCTGCTGGCGATGGGCTGAGCATGCTCATGCGCTTGCCATGCTCCAGAACGCCGACGTAGCCTCCGAGCCGGTACTCCGCGATGCCGCTGAGCCGTACCCCATCAACCCCTTCCGCTGGCACGCCATTCTTGAAACGCCCGGCTTCTATCAGACCGCTGAAATCAACACCTGGTCCGGGTCTATCGACAGCGATCCGCACCGCGACGTGCTTTACAAGCCGGCCGATACGCCTGCGGTTGAAGCCGCGAAGCGCACGCCGCTCGGCCATGTCTATCTCGATTGGGGAACCTGGGCCGTAGTCCGCGACGTTGGCCAGGAGCCGGTGGCCGGCCTCGACCCGCCGAATCTTCCTCCGGGCCGCACCTGGACCACCGTCGAATTCACCGATCTGCGCTTCGATTACTCGTTCCTGCCCACGCGCGCAGCCACCGCTGGCCGCTCACAACTCGTCGGCTGGGTCTACATCGTCGACAACCGTGAAGACGGGGCCCCCGCGGACAGGTCTTCGTCCGCGGGGTGGGAAGATGCCGGCGAAATCATGGGCGGCCGCGAGCAGCACTAGCCCTGACTTCTGACCGCTTGTTTCTGCGCAAAAAAGGGTGCTCCAGCTCTCGTCCGCCGCGGCGGACGAGACCCGGGATTCGCAGTCGCCCGGTTTGAATCTGCGTGACCGAAGACCTCGGGGCGCAATCCCCTCCAATTTCCTCCCCATGCAACATTTTTTCCGTGATATGGAACGGTTGCGGTTGACCGAAGCGCGCCCACACCCCAGAATGAAGAGAGCCCCTCAACGTGCGGGATCGCCAGTCTGGTTCGGGTCTCTCATAGATTCAAGGAAAGTTGCCCTAAGGAAGAGGTAGTCATGATCGCTTATCTGCTGGTGTTGTTCGGTGTGGCCACCCGTTATTTGGTTGCGGGCCATCTGCCGTTGTTGAACTTCACGGCCGTCACCGCTTCGCTGCTCTATTTTGGAGCGCGGCGCTCGTGGCGCGAGATGCTGGCGCCCGTTGCCTTGCTCATGTTGAGCGATTTCGCCCTGACCACCTACGTCTACCACTTTCCGTTCCACTGGCAGGTCTACGTCACCACCTGGGCGTGGTATGCCGCCGCCATCGGTCTCGGCCAAATCCTGCTGCACGCAAAGACCACCTTTGTGCGTGGCGCCGCCGCCGCTCTTCTGGGACCGACCTCCTTCTTCATCATCTCCGACTACAGCGTCTGGGCCAGCGGCTTCAACGGCTATCCTCATACGCTCGCAGGCCTCATCACCTGCTACGCCGCAGCCATTCCCTTCTATCGCAACGACCTGGTCGCAACCTCCATCGTTCTCGGCGTCGCGCTCGGCGTACCCGCGCTGGTGCGCAGGATGAACACCGATCGCGCATCCGCCGTATCGATCGCGAAGTAGTCTTCCAACCGCCGTCGTCAGGGTAGCGCCGGTCACCAACCCCGCATACGCGGAGCATGTGTAGCGCCGGTCTCCAGACAGGCTGTCGCGCGCGTCTCCAGACCCGCGCACGCTGACTATCGTGAAGCGGAGGGCGAGTCGTAGGCCCCGCATCTAGCCGGCCAATGATAACAACTTCCTAGCAAACGCAAAGGCGGCAATCTCCTTTCGGAAATCGCCGCCCCTGTCTTTACTGATCCCTGATCACTGACAACTGACCACTGTCCTTCACACCGTATACGTGCTCGACGAAACCCTTCCGCCGTGCCCCGTCCAATTCGTGTGGAAGAACTGCCCCCGCGGCTGGTCCACGCGCTCATACGTATGCGCGCCAAAAAAGTCGCGTTGCGCCTGCAGCAGGTTCGCCGGCAGCCGTTCCGAGCGATAGCCATCGAAGAACGCCAGCGCCGTTGCAAACGCCGGTGTCGGCACGCCCAGCTTCACGGCATGCATCAACGCCTTGCGCCACGAGTTTTGGTACTTGTTCACCAGGCGCGAGAAGAACTTGTCGAGCAACAGATTGTCGAGCTGCTTATTCTTCTTGAACGCGTCCTTGATCTTGCCCAAAAACTGGCTGCGAATAATGCATCCGCCGCGCCACATCAGCGCGATGCCGCCCATGTTCAGGTTCCAGCCGTACTCCTTGCCCGCGGCTCGCAGCAGCATGTAACCCTGCGCATAGCTGATGATCTTCGAGCAGAACAGCGCGCGTCGCACGTCCTCAATAAACTTCGCGCGGTCGCCCACCTTCGCCAGTGTCTTCGGTCCGCGCAAAACCTTCGATGCCTCCACGCGTTCCTCTTTCAGCGCCGACAGGCAGCGCGAAAACACGCTCTCGCCAATCAGCGTCACCGGCTGCCCCATATCCAGCGAGCTGATTACCGTCCACTTGCCCGTGCCCTTCTGTCCCGCTGTGTCCAGAATCTTGTCCACCAGCGGCGTTCCATCCTCGTCCTTCTTGGCGAAAATCTGGCTCGAAATCTCAATCAGGTAGCTGTCCAGCTCGCCCTTGTTCCACTCGGCAAACACACTGGCCAGCTCGTCGGCCGTCAATCCCAGCCCGTGCTTCAGCAGATCGTAGGCTTCGCAAATCAGTTGCATGTCGCCGTACTCAATGCCGTTGTGCACCATCTTCACATAATGCCCGGCGCCGTCTTCGCCCACCCAATCGCAGCAGGGAGTTCCATCTTCCACCTTCGCCGCAATCGCCTGGAAAATCGGCTTCACGTGCGGCCACGCCGCCGGATTGCCGCCCGGCATGATCGACGGGCCCCGCCGCGCGCCCTCTTCGCCGCCGGAAACGCCGGTGCCGATAAACAAAATCCCCTTCTCGGCCAACGCCTTCGTGCGCCTGTTCGAATCGCTGAACAGCGAGTTCCCGCCGTCGATAATAATGTCGCCCGCTTCCAGGTGCGCAGCCACGTGATCGATCATCTGGTCTACTGTGTCGCCGGCCTTCACCATCAGCATCACGCGGCGCGGCCGCTTCAGCAGGCTGGTCAGCTCCTCAATCGAGTGCGCCCCCACCACCTGCGTCCCCTTGGCCTCGTTCGCCACAAAGTCGTCCACTTTTGATACGGTGCGGTTGAATACCGCCACCTTAAAGCCGTGGTCGTTCATGTTGAGGACAAGATTTTGTCCCATGACTGCAAGGCCAATCAGACCGATATCACATGATGAGTCAGGCATAAGTTCTCCGGATGAATTTTAGCACTGCGCTTTCTTTGGTTTTGCCTTGATTATACGTCAGTGGTCAGACCTCGAAGCAGCACCGCCAATTCTTCCAATCATGCCGCGGCCACTTCACTCTGTCCTCCTGAGCGAGGTCGCGGCGGCGACCGAGTCGAAGGACCTACGGTTGCTCTTCGCCTCCTGTCACGCTGCCGGGTGCCCGCCCTAAACAGATCCAAAATCGGGGTGCCCCAGGTCTCGCTTTTGAGACCCGGGATAGCACTTCCGCTGAATCACCAAGAACTCGCTAACTCCGAAACCTGCTCGTCGCTCCCTCGTTCCCTTGGTCCCTCGCTCCCTGTCTTCTTCACTCCACGCTCAAATCTCCGTCCGCGTCCACCACCAGTTTGTCGCCCACCACCTCAATCGAGTTGATCCGCAATCGGGTCAGGCTCACCGCGTATCCCGTAGTCGCAGTCGATCCTGCCAGCGCCTTGCGCACCAAATCGGCCGCATCCACCGTCAGGCTCTTCGGCACCTTCCCGCGCAAAAACGGCGCCAGCACAAAATTGATCTCCTTCTTGTCTGACACTTTGTCGAGCCGCGCGTCCTTGAACCCGATCGTCTCGCCCTCCGCCTCCGGCGCCAGCGACACCTCCGCCGCCAGCGTCAGCGTCACCCCAAGGCACGATCCGCCCACCATCTTTCCCAGCCTGGCCCGCGTCTTCACCCGCACCACGATCCGGCCATTCTCAAACGCAAGTTGCGGATCCTCAGTGGAAATGAAACACCCCGACTGTGCATTTCCCTTTAGGTAGTAGCGTCCGTCGGGCCCGCTAAACAGCTGCTGCTTCAGCGTCCGCTCCAGCGCCTGGCGGCTTACCGTCAACTCCACTCCATTGCAAGGCACCACTGCTCCTCCAAGCAAAATGCCCGCTAAAACAGCCGGCCAAAATGTCCTCATAAGACTATCGTGCCATTTTCGCCCTAATCGTCGCTATCCTGGTGTGCGCCACATCACCACCCCGGCTTTCAGACCCGCCCAGTCCTCGTTTGATAACGTATTCAAATGAAACGAATTATGAGGCCGTCCCCGCCCGGCTCAAATCCTCATATCAACCCCCGCCAAAACCCCGCCAAAACCCGCTTTACTATTGATTTTTAAGCGAAATAGCTCTAGAATAAGAGAGTCGTTCCTCGGGTCTTTCAAGCCCCCCCAGCCCGACCGAGGATGAAGCAAAGAATCCTCCTTTTCAAGGACAAACAATCAATGGCAAAGCGTCGTGGAAATCCGAACTGGGGCAAACCAGAGCCCATTGGCCCGGTTGTGCCTACTGTCACCTCCTTTGAGCAGATTACAAAGGAGTTCAAGCTGCCCCCAGACCAGTACATCCGCTCCACCCGTCTGCGTGAGTGGGCGCGGCGTAACAAGAATTCCAAGTACATCCCCGAGGCCCTTCTTGAGGCCTGGGGCTTTGAGATTGAATCGACGTTGTAGCATTTTCGCCAGTTAAACAAAAAACGCCGCCTTCGGGCGGCGTTTTTGCTGCCCGCAAATCGGAAGCGGAGCAGTCTCCGAATGGCCGGCTCACCGCACCGCGCAACCTGACGTTACCTAATGACTCGGATTCTAGACAGCGCCATAGCGCCAGGGCGAACGAGTAGAAAGCAAGCGTAAACTGGCTGCAAGACTCGGGGAACTCCGTCGATGGAAGGGGTAGGACATGATGGCTTCGTCATCGAAAGCCCCGCTGAGCAAAATCGAACTGCAGAATCGAGACGCTCGTTTTGCAATGTGGCTGTCATTGATTGTTGGCTTTGTTATGCTGGCTGGCAAAGTGGCAGCCTACATTTTTACGGGGTCTTCTGCCATCTTTTCCGATGCAGCGGAATCGGTAGTCCATGTAGTTGCTGTTGCGTTCGCTGTATTCAGCCTGTGGCTGAGTACCCGGCCCGCCGTTCCGCAATTCCACTACGGATTCGAGCGAATCACATTCTTCTCCGCCGGTTTTGAAGGCGCAATGATCGTCCTGGCCGCCGGAAGCATCATTGTGACAACCACGCAAAATTGGAGACATGGTTTGACGTTCGATCACCTCGGAAATGGGGTAGTTCTCGTCCTCGCTGCCGGAGTACTGAACGCCTTCCTGGGCTGGTACCTCGTGCGGATGGGCAGAACGAAATCACTCGTTGATCCTTGAGGCAGACGGAAAGCATGTCCTGACGGATAGTTTGACCAGCTTTGGCGTCGTCGCGGGTCTCGCGTTGGTGATGATGACCGGATGGAAGCCTTTCGACCCGCTTGTCGCCTATGCCGTGGCCGCAAACATTCTCTGGTCGGGCGGTCGGCTCATGTGGCACTCCATGAAGGGATTGCTCGATTACTCTGATCCCGGAATTGGTCATGAGATTCGTAATCGGCTCGATGTCATCTGCGAAGAGCTGGGAGTGCAGTACCACGGGGTGCGCTTCCGCACCACAGGCTATCGGCAGATCATCGAGGTTCACCTCCTGTTTCCTCATTCCATGGCAGTCGGCGAGGCACATAGGCTCGCAACAATGCTTGAGGAGCGCTGACCATGGATATGGAAATGCCTGCGGAGGTCACCACCCATCTGGAATCTCTTGAAGATCATTCGGAGGTGCATCACGTGCAGCACTACACGGGACGACCTGACTGATGGCCGCTGTTTGCTCAGTCGTTCCATGCCCCCTTTCTGGCGTTCCCCTTCCGGATCAGCGAAAATAAATCAGCACCATGCCCCAACCCTCCCGCACCCTCGACCCTCCCTTCACCGACGTCCCCGGCGCCCTCGCCGATATCCGCGCTGGCCGCATGGTGGTTGTCGTCGACGATGAGGACCGCGAGAACGAAGGAGATCTCACTTTAGCTGCCGAGCACGTTACTCCCGAGGCCATCAACTTCATGGCCAAATACGGCCGCGGCCTCATCTGCCTCACCCTCACCGAGGAACGCGCCGACTATCTGCGCCTCTTCCCCATGACCGCGCAGAACACCTCCCGCTTCGGCACGGCATTCACAGAATCCATCGAAGCCCGCGAAGGCGTCACCACCGGCATCTCGGCCTTTGACCGCTCGCACACCATCCGCACCGCCATCGATCCCCGCTCCACCGCCGCCGATCTCGCCCGTCCCGGCCACGTCTTTCCGCTCCGCGCACGCCGCGGCGGCGTTCTCGTTCGCGCCGGCCAAACCGAGGCCTCCGTCGACCTCGCGCGCCTCGCCGGCCTCAACCCCTCCGCCGTCCTCTGCGAAATCATGAAAGACGACGGCGACCATGGCCCGCGTCCCCGACCTCATCCCTTTCTGTCAGGAGCATGGCCTCAAAATCCTGACAGTCGCCGAGCTCATCCGCTACCGCCTCCGCCACGAGCGCTACATCGTCCGCGCCGGCGAGAGCCGCATCCAAACCCGCTACGGCGAGTTCCGCATGATCGCCTACGAAAGCGAAGTCCACGGCGGCGAAAGCCACATCGCCCTCGTCCGCGGCGACCTCTGCCCCGATTGCCCCGCCGTCCACGCCGGCCCCGCGCAACCAATCTCTGCGAACGGCTCGTTGGGCGCCGATGCTGGGGTGCCCCAGGTCCCTCGCACTTGGGGACCTGGGAACTCAGAGTCGCTTGCCGCAACCTCAGCCCCCGCGGGCCCGCCCTGCCCGCATCCCGTCCTCGTTCGTGTGCACACCCGCTGCACCGCCGGCGACGTCTTCGCCGCCGACTGCCACTGCCGCGAAATCCTCGATCAGTCCATGCGCATGATTGCCGAAGAAGGCTGCGGCGTCATCCTCTACCTGCACAACACATCGCGCGGCTTCGCCATCGACCGCACGCCTCCAGCCGCATTCACCCCTGAAGGCGCAGCCACTCCCTCCGCCGCCGCCGCTCCTCAGGATACCGGTCGCATCGTCCTGCATCAGGAGCTGCGCTCCCGCGAGGGCTCCCAGGCCCGCAGCGGCCGCATCCTCCGCGCCATCGGTCTCGGCGGCCAGATCCTCTCCGACCTTGGCATCCAGCGCATTCGTTTGCTCTCCAACACGCCCATGCACATCCCCGCGCTTGAGGGCTTCGGCCTCGAGATCGTCGAGCAGGTCCCCATCCCCGTCGAAGAGTGCACCCACGTGGGATGAGCGCATTGAACGCTCTGCGGCCTTTGGCGTCCAAGTGGTTCCCCAATTTTTACGGAAGGAGCAGGGGGTTTCAACCCCCTGAAAGATGGTGGATATGGGTGGCCTTTAGGCCCGGGCCCTTCCCCGTTTTCCAGCGGCCCTTTCGGCCGGAAAAATTCGCCTCGAAAGTCGTCTGAGACTCCACATGCAAGTTGCAGAACCGCCGCAATTCACCTCAATCGGCGGATTCGAAGATCCCTACCTCGCCCTCGACCATCGCTCAAGCATCGACGAGACTGGCATCCCTTGGCGCTTGCGCTGTGCAGCAAAGTTCAGCAACGCTGCCACGTAGCTCCCTGCTGGCCTGGGTGCCGCCGCATCTGCGTCCGGCGCAATTCCGGGTGCGTTCGCGTAGTTCGCCTGTTCCTCAAGGCCGGAGAAATAAACGCGCGAAAGATCGTCGATCGAGGACAGCGCCAGCTTGCAATCGGAGCCCGTTGCCCTCCGCGCCACCGAGTTGACCCGAATCGAAAGCACCGAAAGCGGCGCGGCGATGTTACCTCCCACGTAAACGCCGGCAGGCAGCATGAACGTCTTTCCCAGGTGGTTAATCGTACGAAGCAGGCCCAGTCGGCCCATCCCGCTTTGGAACTCGTTCAACTGCTCTTCAGATGGGGAACCATGCAACTCAGCAGTGCACACTACGCTTGACATAGGTCGACCCCTCCCCCTGCGAGCCATTATGTTCGATTACCGCAGCGATGTAAAGGCGAATTTGTTACCCGTTTTCTTCGGCATTCATGGGTGGATTACCGGGTTTTCTCGCGGCTCGTTTCTGGGGCCTGTGGATAAGCCGGGACGCAATTAGGTCGCGCCACCTCAGCGGCCCGCGCGCACCCAAGGGTGACCGGAACTGACCGGCTGCGTGAAGCGGCCTTCAAAGGGCTCGAAATCAGTCATGCAGAAAGCTGAAAGCTCGCAGCCGCAGGCCGTCTTGTCTCCCGTCACCGGCTATACGTGAACGTCCCGCACAAATCGCCCGCGTTCGCCAGCGCATCCATCGTCAGCACCGGCGCGTCGGTCCCGGAAAAAACGCCACCTGCAGCGTCCGTCCCGCCACATACGTCGCCATCCACTGCGTGTCGTCCGTCCCGCAAAGCGTATTGTGATGCTCAAAGCGCTTCGCCGCCGGCACAAACAGCCGATAGAGCTCGCCATTCTGGCCGGCGTTCACATCGGCGCCGAAAGCCGCGGCCACCTCCGCCGGGCCAAGCCTGCGGACCGGCGCAACGGGGTAGACAAAGTAGTCGATCGTGACCTTGTTGTTGGCAATATCAACGTCGCCTGTGATCGCCGACGAATTCGTGCTCGCCGCCCGCCAGTATCCCCCGTCTTGCGCCGCACACGATAGCGCGCAGGCCATCAGCAGTCCCATGCCCGCGCCGGCCAGTAGCTGTTTCTTCATATCCCTGAGCATGACATTCGCGCCCGCTTCCGGCAACCGGACCGGTCCGCCATCGATCACGGCCTCCAATTCCTCTTCGCCCCAACCGTCCGGCAAGCCCCATTCCAGTCCAGCCACAAGCCACCTGTCCAATTCGGGTGCTGCGGCCATCAATTTCGCTGTCTTTCTGTGAAGTTTTGTTCATTCTGGAGAAAAGTGTTCAATATTGATCACCTTATTCTGCTCAAAACCTGTAGGATTGACAGAACTGTCCCGGGGAAACAATTCTCCCGGGAGGCTCTGCGCCGCTCGTAAGGGCGACCCGGATCCCCCGGCCAATTAGCCCGTAGACACTCGCGTTCGCACTGTCGATTTCTGGGCCAAATTGCCGTAGTGCGATCTAAGCGTGGCTTCTTTACGTAGGCGCCACTATCGATCATCGCCCCCGCATTACGGTAGCCCCGGAATTGCAGTGAGGCCAACCGCACCAGCATTGCGAAAGGTTGGTCGTCGTGCGCGTTCATCTTGTCAATCCAAGCGACAATTCTTTTGGCACGGCCGTGATCACTCCGCGGTGGTTATTTGTTCTTGCCGCGGCCACGCCTGCCACTGCCGGCGAGCCCATCCTCGTCGATGAGTCGCTCGAGCAGATCGTGCCTGAGACCATTCACCCCGGCGACATTGTCGGCATCAGCGTCCACACCGGTAACGCCCTGCGTGGCTATCAGGTCGGGCGCATGGCGCGCAGCCGCGGCGCATGGGTCGTCTACGGCGGCATTCACGCTACCCTGTTCCCTGAGGAAGCCCTCGCGCGCGGCGAAGCACACGCGGTGGTGAAAGGCGACGGCGATCTCGCCTGGGGCAAGGTTGTCACCGATTGCCTCGCCGGCAAGCCCGAAAAAGTCTACGAGGGCGGGCGCATCGAAGGCGGCGAATTCCTCTCCGCGCGCTGGGACCTGATGGATCCCCAGTAAATATATGTGGGCATCCGTCCAGACCATTCGCGGCTGCCCCAAGCACTGCTCCTTTTGCAGCGTCTGGCGCACCGACGGCCAAAAGCCCCGGCAGCGCAAATTCCAAAGCGTGGTCGATGAAATCATCGCCCTGCGCCGTCTCGGTTTCCGCTTTATCGCCTTGGCCGACGACAACTTCTATCCCGTCACCTTCACCGACCTGCGCCTCGCCCGCGAGCAGGGCAACACTGCCAAGCTTGAAGAGCTGACGGCCATTCGCAATGAGCGCCTGCTACTGATGGAAGAGCTCGCCAAACTGCCCAAAGACATGGTTTTCTTCACGCAGATGACCATGGAGGCGGGCGAAGACGGCAGCTACCTTGACGCCATGCGCAAGGCCAACATCAAGGGCGCGCTCGTTGGCGTCGAGGCTGTCACCCCCGAAGGGCTCAAGGCCGTCTACAAGGACTGGAACTACTCCGGCGAGGCCCTGGCCAAGCAGCTCCAGACCTTCAAGCAACACGGCGTTCACGTCCTCGGCTCGTTCATCTTCGGCCTGCCCACCGACCGCCCCGCCACCTTTGACGCCACCGTGCAAATGGCCCTCAAAGCCGGCGTCACCTTCGCGCAATTCGTCATGATGACGCCGTTCCCCGGCACCGTCGACTTCGGCCGCTGGGAAAAAGAGCAAGTCGCGATCCCATGATGGTCGGCGACGTGCCCATCACGCGCTACTGGCTCATTCCTACTGAAGTGCGGCCCAAAATGTTCACCCCGCATCCCACCATGAGCTCCGACGAAATTCGCGAGCGCACCCAGAAAGTCTGGGACCGCTTCTACAACTGGGGAGCCATCTGGGAAAGGTCAGCATGCACGCCAACCCTGCGCGCCCGTCTTGGCTTCATCTTCCTCTCCAAGCTTTACCGCCAGATGTACGCGGGCACCGGCATCTCCACTGACAGCGCCCGCCGCAAAAAATCAAAACGCTGGGCTCGCTTTACGGCTCGTCAATGCAAAAAGCTCTTCCAGGCAAAACCCATGCCCGAGCTCCCGTCGCCCGAATGGGAGATTGGATTGCCCACATTGGGTCGTCCCGCGTTTGAAGGCGGAGACGGGCAAGACTTGGGCGGCCCGTTCGTTGTGATCTCAAAGAGCTGACAGGTCACAACGGTTTCGGAAATTGTGTGTCCGCATTCCGGGCAGTCAAGTCGTCGCACCACCACGGCGCGGCCACCCTGAATGCCGCTTTGATTGGACGCTGTTTTGCCGAATCCGCTCTGGCACACCGCCGCGGGTCAGTCTGCCCCATTGAAATCCACCTGATCCGAATTGATCTCGTAGGCCCCGTAGTCGATAGTCAGCACGGCAGTGCCACCGATTCGGATTTTGGATTCGCTGCGGCTCCGTTGCGGCAGCCAGAAGTCGCCCACCTTGGCGCTCGTATATCGGATGAGCGTCCGTGAAATCCAGAACGAAGGGTTCTTTGCCGGCGCCGCCTCGATCTTTGCTATCGCGAAGTCCGTTGCATCCACCCAGATCTTGCCTCGATACAGAAACTTGCTTGCCCTCCGCGGTTCAACACTCAGAATGTAGGCCGGACGTCCATCCAGGCTCTCACTCCCCTGCAACTGGAACCGGTAATTTGCCGGCGTCAGTGCCGTCGCATCTCTGTTCTCTGAGGCCTCCTTTTCGCTGTCCATCGCTCTCTTCAGAACTTTCTCGCCAAGAATCTTCGAGCCACTCTCAGACACAATGCGAAAACTCTTTCCCGAAGTGGCGTTAAAGTCGATCTCCACCTTCATCCCGGCCTCGAGGTCGCCAAGTCCTCGGTACTCGACATGGTATTGCCGTATCGCCCGGTAGCGCTTCAATCCTTCTCGCTGAATTTGATCGTGATGCTCCATCAACGCCAGAATCTGCGTCAGGGGCATGCTTGCCGCAGCAGACGTATTTGCATGCGCGGGCCAGAGGGCCGCTGCAACAAACATCGGCACCACGCAGCCGGAAACGCCTCTGACTCGATGGGAAGACATGAGGCATTCTATCGCCGCGCCATGCATGGCAGGCAAACGCCGCGATGGCGTGCGCCCACACTTCTCGCATTTGCATTTTCGGCGGGTGCGGGTGCTCCAGAGCCTGCCCCGAGCTTGTCGAATGGTCTCGCCTCTGAGGCCGGGGAATTCGCAATTGCCAACTCGCCACGTCAAGCCACGAGCTACAGGCTCCCGGCTACTGGCTACAAGCTACCAACCTAATACATACGCAAACACCAGCGGCGCCACAATGCTCGCGTCGCTCTCAATAATGAACTTCGGCGTCTTCTCGCCCAGCTTGCCCCACGTGATCTTCTCGTTCGGCACCGCGCCCGAGTACGACCCATAGCTCGTCGTCGAGTCCGAAATCTGGCAGAAGTACGCCCACAGCGGCACATGATCGCGCTGCAGATCCTGGTGCAGCATCGGTACCACGCATATCGGAAAGTCGCCCGCAATGCCACCGCCAATCTGGAAAAATCCCAGCGGCGTCTTCGCCGTCGTCGCCGTGTACCACTCCGCCAGCTCCATCATGTACTCAATGCCGGTGCGCACCGTGTGCACCTTCTTCACGTCGCCGCTGATGCAGTGCCCGGCATACATATTCCCCAGCGTCGCATCCTCCCACCCCGGCACAAACATCGGTAGATTCTTCTCGGCCGCCGCCAGCAGCCAGCTATTCTTAGCGTCGATCTGGTAGCTCTTCTTCAAATCGCCCGAAAGCAGAATCTTGTACATGAACTGGTGCGGAAACCACCGCTCCCCGGCCTTGTCCGCGCGCACCCACTCCTTCAGCACCTCGTGCTCAATGCGCCGCATCGCCTCTTCTTCGGGAATGCACGTATCGGTTACGCGGTTCATGTGCCGCTTCAGCAGCGCCGCCTCGTCCGCAGGAGTCAAATCCCGATAGTGCGGCACGCGCTCGTAAAAGTCGTGCGCCACCAGGTTGAACACATCTTCTTCCAGGTTCGCGCCCGTGCAGCAAATCCCGTGAATCTTGTCCTGCCGGATCATCTCCGCCAGGCTCAGCCCCAGCTCCGCCGTGCTCATCGCGCCGGCGATCGTCACAAACATCTTGCCGCCGTCGGCCAGCAGCTTGTTATAGGCCTCAGCCGCATCCACCAGCGCCGCGGCGTTGAAATGACGGTAATGATGCTTGATGAATTCAGTAATCGGTGCCATAACGTTCCTTCTCGCACGATTATGTGCAGTCTGTTTTGAAAGGCGGGCTTTGTATCAGGGCACGGCTTTAAAGCCTGCCGTGAGCGCAGTCGAAGGGTGCCGAAGCAGAACAGAAAAGACGCGGGCTTCAGCCCCTGCAGCCAAATCCCTACCGCGCCAACGAAGCTTCCCCAACTTTCCAACCTACCACAGCAAAATCGACGCCCTGTGAATCGCCCGTGGTACTCCCGCCGCTCCTTGTTTGCTTTATCCTGTCAGCAGGACTGCTCGCGATTTCCCCTGTCCCTCAACTCTTCGCCGGTGCCGTTGGCTTTTTCCCGGCATCGAGCAGAGTGCTCTCGGCTTAATACCATTCGTTTCTGTCAGTCCCGGCATCGGAATCGCGTCGCAAGAGAAAATTCATAAGGGAGTGCGCATGGCGCAGCCGACCGCGGCCTCTTCTGCGAAACCGCGGGACGCCGACAGCGAATTTCATTTCGACGAAACATGGAAGCCGCGGTTCAATCCGTGGGTCGTCGCCTTCACTGTCACCCTCGCCACCTTCATGGAAGCGCTCGATTCCTCCATCGCCAATGTTGCCCTCCCGCACATTGCCGGTTCGCTCGGCGCAAGTTACGACGAGGCCACCTGGATTCTCACCTCGTATCTCGTCTCCAACGCCATCATTCTCCCCATCAGCGGCTGGATCGCCAACCGCATCGGCCGCAAGCGCTTTTACATGAGTTGTGTCGCCGCCTTCACTGTCTTCTCATTCTGTTGCGGCTTCGCCAACTCTCTCGCCTTGCTCGTCGTCTTCCGCATCTTTCAGGGCGCGGCTGGCGGCGGCCTCCAGCCCAGTGAGCGCGCCATCCTCGCCGACACCTTCGCTCCCCACAAACGCAGCGTCGCCTTCGCCCTCTACGGCATGGCCGTCGTCGTGGCGCCCGCCATCGGGCCCACCATCGGCGGCTGGATCACCGACAACTACTCCTGGCGTTGGATCTTCTTCCTCAATATCCCCGTTGGCATTCTCTCCATCGCTCTCACCAGCCGCATCGTTGAAGATCCGCCCTACCTCAAGCGCGTCCGCAAGACGCTCGGCAGCGTCGACGGCATCGGCCTCGGACTGCTCGCCCTGACCATTGGCTCTCTCCAGATCATGCTTGACAAGGGCCAGGAGAAAGACTGGTTCGGCTCGCACCTCATCGTCACCTGCGCCCTCCTCGCAGGCTTCGGCTTCATCGCTTTTCTTTGGCGCGAGCTCACCGCCCGCCACCCCATCATCGACCTCTCGCTCTATCGCAGCCGCAACTTCACCATGACCCAGCTCGTCATGCTCGTCATCGGCGCCGCGCTTTACGCCACAACCGTCATGATCCCGCAGTTCCTGCAGGAGATCATGGGCTACTCCGCTACCGAGGCCGGAATGGTGCTCTCCCTCGGCGGACTCGTGCTCATCGTTCTTCTCCCCATCGTCGGCTTCATCGGGCAAAAGGTCGATCCCCGCGCCATGATCTGTTTCGGATTCGCCTGGGTCAGCTTCGGCATCTGGCGCATCTCCAGCCTCGACCTCAGCATCAGCTTCTGGGACGCAGCCAGTTGGCGCGTCATCATGGTGCTGGGCATGCCGTTCCTCTTCGTGCCCATCAGCGTCATGTCCTATGTCGGCGTCCCGCAGGAGAAAAACAACGAGGTCTCCGGACTCACTGCGCTTGCCCGCAACATCGGCGGCAGCCTCGGAATCTCCTTCATAAGCACCATGCTCGTGCGCCGCGCGCAGGTGCATCAAAACTACCTCGCCGCGCACGTCTATCCCGGTTCAGCCAACTACCGCATGCTCGATCGTGGATTGAACGGGGCCATGCAAGGCCAGGGCAACTCCTTCACTGGAGCCATCAGCGGCTCCATGGGTCACATCTACCAGATGATGGTCCAGCAGGCGAACATGCTTGCATACATCGACACCATCCACACCCTCGTCATCCTCACCGTCTGCCTCATCCCCATCGGCTACCTGATGAAGAAGCCTCGCTTTCGCCCCAGGCAATCCGCTCCCGCTGAATAGAGCCATTCCATTCACCATCGTGAATCAAGTACGCGCTGCAGCCGCGCGGAACCAACCTGCCTGAATGCTTCAATTCCAGGATGCATTTCGACTGTCTCAGGATGGGAGTGTGAGCCGCGCCAATCGGGAAAACGGAGCCTTTCTCGTGATCTCGAAGCGCAGAGTCATGGCGCAGATGCCCCGCCGCCAGGAAGGATGCGCGACGTGACCTCCAACCTGTGGTAGTTGCGATAGGTGGCCCGAAACGACCAGACAATCATGTGGAACCCAAAACCGCTGGTGTTACGCATGGTGATCACGGAAGGCATCCAGTAGGTCTCACCGCCGAGTAGGACAGGAGCATATTCAACGGTGACCTTCCGCTTGCCGACCAGATGGGACGCGATTGTGTGGCGCGGGGTGCTGATCTCCAGGTGCGTGATCTGCATAGATGCTGGATCGATGAAGGCTCGGCCCGAGCTCTCCTCTTGCAGAAGGCAGTCGGCAGATTTCTGGGGACCGGGAACGGTGGCGAAACGGACCACGTAAGGCCCGGTCGGTCGGTTCCGGTTGATCCGCTGCAATGCGTAGTCCATGCAGGCTGTCTGGTTGCGGGAGACAACAGCTAGGCCGCCCTCAAACACTCCGTTTAACTGGGTGGGACCGTCCATATGCTGCGAAGTCGCTGGCTCACCGTCGACGGTCTTGATCTCGCGTGTTTCTGCAAGAGTTGTCCTACGGTCGGGCTCACGGACGCGCTTGAGACGGAAAACGGAGTCGGTGATGGTGTTCTGATCGGGCACGCCCGGTTCTATCAGCGACGAGACAGCATGCTCATCGCAAAAAAGGCTCGGGACATCGGCGTCGTAATGGTTCAGATTCGCCTCAAGTCGATCGAGGATCTCGGTCAGAGTAGGCGTTTTCGTCCGCTGTGCACACAGCGCAGACGAAAACCCAAGAAAAGCAACGAGCGAAATGGCCGCGGACAATGTCCTTGAACCCATGGCGGATTGCACCTTGTCGTGCTCTCCCATCATATGCAAATTAGTTGCAAGGGATTCTCAGTTCGAAATTGAGCTGCTCTCTCGCCCGTCGCGTTCTTTCCACACTCGGCAGAATTCCGTCGCCTACGAAATAATAGAGACGATGCAGTCAACGAAAGATCAACCGCTTGCTGTCGGGCTCGATTTCGGCACAACCAACAGTTCCGTCGCGCTTTTGGATGCAGAGCGCGGGGTGCAATATGCCTCGTTTCCGTCGTTCGGTGCTCTCACGGAGACATTTCGATCCGTCCTCTATCTTGAACAATTCAGAACCGGAAACGGGCCGCGAAAAATGCACGCGCTCACAGGGCCCGCCGCCATTGAACGTTATCTTCAAGCCGAGGAAAAGGGCCGCCTCATTCAGTCGCTCAAGTCGCATCTCTCCAGCCGTTCCCTCGCCGGAACAGAAATCTTTGGCCGCCGCTACAAGCTTGAAGAGTTGATCTCGCGCATGCTCTCCGACTTGCGCAATCAAGCCGCTCAGCAATTCCAAAAGCCGATTCGCTATGCCATGGTTGGCCGCCCCGTGAGGTTTGTCGGCGCGGAAACGCCGCAGGACGACGAATTTGCTGTTGCTCGGCTCAAAGACGCCTTTGTGGCCGCAGGCTTTGAACGCGTTGAATTCGAAATGGAGCCGGTTGCCGCCGCCTACGCCTACGAGGCTACGCTCGATCACGATGAGCTCATTCTCATCGGCGACTTCGGTGGCGGAACGAGCGATTTCTCTCTGCTGCGCGTCGGTCCTGGCGTGCGCAGACAGGGGCGCACGCCGCAGCATCTTCTCGGCAACAGCGGAGTCGGGCTTGCCGGAGACGCCTTTGACGCACGAATTGTTCGCAAACTTGTCTCGCCCGCACTTGGTTCGAACTCAGAGGCTCGGTCGCTCAATAAGCTCCTGCCCGCGGTTCCAGCCTGGATCTATGCCAACCTCGAGCGATGGCACTATCTTTCCTTCCTGCGCACCAACAATGTTCGGGAAATCCTGAAAAGTGCCCGCATTCGAGCGTTGCAGCCGGAAAAAATTCAGGCCTTGATTACGCTCATCGAAGAAGACCTCGGCTATCAACTCCACCAGGCAGTGCAGCGGCTCAAGTTCGAGCTGTCGCGCAGCCATACTGCCGAATTCCATTTTCGCGACGGCAGCATGGACCTTCGCATTCCCGTTGCGCGCCACGAATTTGAATCTTGGATAGTGGACGATCTCCACGCCATCGAGGATTCGGTCGACAAGCTCCTCAATGTCTCGGGCATCCATCCGCATTCCGTCAACCGCGTGTTCCTCACCGGAGGCAGCTCATTCGTGCCTGCGGTGCGCCGTATCTTCGAATCACGTTTCGGTCCCGATCGGATTCGCGGCGGGAACGAGTTTACCTCCGTCGCTCACGGCCTGGCGCTGCGCGCAGCAGAGTCCCTGGGCCAGTCCACCCAGCCCTCATAGTTTCCTGAGTCAGAAATTCGTTCAATAATAATGTGGTCATCCTGAGCGAAGTCCGCTGCGGCGGACGGAGTCGAAAGCCTGCCCTGAGCGCAGTCGAATGGGGATCTGCATTTGTTTTTCAATGAACTTCAGACTCACCACACTAGCCCGGATCCTTCACCGGTAACCACAACAAATCGTACCGCCGGCCTCCTGACGGCTGTCCTCAGCGCCTCCTGACCCTCGGAGACTTCGCCAGACCCTAAATTTTCGTGATTCGCGCCATATGTGAGAAATGCAGGCGAAACCGGCGAAGCTGGAATGGACTTTTGCGCAGTAGTTTGCCAACATCCGGGCCCGGCTTGGCTCACCGCGGCGAACGAAAAAACACTTTCGAAGATGTACCAAGTGTCAGGGCACGACTTCAGTCGTGCCAAAAACCCACCCATCCTTTGAAAAAGAAAGTGCGCGGCGCAGCCGCGTCCAATCCTTGCCTTGTACTCCAATCTGCAATCAATGCAACGTCCCCGCCAGCATCGCCAGCGATCGCTCTGCATAAACCGACTTTTGAGGAGTAATCGTCGTCGGTGAGTGCATCGGCGATTTGACACTCGTCCAGACGCATCCTCCCGAGCAGTGCGTTAGATTTGCTTGCCAAGAATCAGGGGCACATAGCTTCGGGCGTCTTCCAGCAATTCCTCGCGAGTGATACCAACCTTGGCGCGAAGCTGCAAACCCTGCAGCAAGTCAACGAGCAAACGGCCTCGCACCTTGGCAGAGGGTGTACGAGTCAGACGGCCCGCCTTTATCTCCCGCTCGAAACGTTTCGCGAAAATATCAGCGGATCCGGTCAGGCCCTTCTTGAGCCGGGAACGGATCTCCGCTACCCGCTCCGACTGTCCCAGCGCAGCAGCGGCCATCATGCAGCCGCTGCGAGCCTCGCCAGTACAGGAGTCG